>CADEDA010000013.1 GCA_902825965.1 uncultured Gemmatimonadota bacterium
CGCACTCAGGGATACACCCGAGATTCTGTCGGGGATTTCGTGTAGGTGTGCTCGTCAGCGCCGCGGCTTCTCGTACGGACGGAAGGGCATGGTCAGCAGCGCGCCGATCGTCGCATGCTCCTTCGCTTCCATATGGGTGTCCACGCCGTAGATCAGCTCGGCGCGCTCCAGCGACCGGTAGGTGCCGAAGAGCCGGTCCCACACCGAGAACAGGTTGCCGTAGTTGGAGTCCGTGTACGGCAGCACGTAGTGGTGGTGCACGTGGTGCATGTCGGGCGTGACGATCAGCCAGCTGAGCGCCCGGTCCAGCGCCGGCGGCAGCCCGATGTTCGCGTGATTGAACTGGCTGAGCACCACGCTGAGCGACTGGTACAGGAACACCATCCACATCGGCGCGCCCACGACCAGCACCCCGAGGGTGGTGAAGACGAATCGCACGACGCTCTCGCCGGGATGATGCCGGTTGGCCGAGGTGGTGTCGATGTGGGGATCGGAGTGATGGATGAGGTGCAGCCGCCAGAGGATCGGCGTCCGGTGCTCCACCCAGTGCGCGAGCCAGGCGCCGACGAGGTCGAGCAGCAGCAGGCCCACGAGCATGGTCGCCCAGAGCGGCAACGCGGGCAGCAGGAACAGCACCCCCACACGCTCGCGGACCG
This sequence comes from uncultured Gemmatimonadota bacterium, assembly GCA_902825965.1. Lineage (GTDB taxonomy): Bacteria > Gemmatimonadota > Gemmatimonadetes > Gemmatimonadales > Gemmatimonadaceae > Pseudogemmatithrix. The sequence goes on from CADEDA010000013.1 coordinate 657, forward strand.
CCCACTCGCTCGCCATCAACAGCACGAACGCGAGTGCGAAGTTCACGACGATCGTGGTGCCGGTGAAGAAGAGGTTCACCAGCGCGTGCCGCCACTTGGTGTAGCGGAAGCGGAACAGCGGTAGCGCCGACTCCCAGAGCCAGAACACCGCGATCCCCCCGGCGAGGATGAGGGCGCGATGCGAGCTGGGGATGGAACCGAAGTACGCGACGATGGAGGACATGGACGGCGGACGGCTGGGGGCGGACGGCGGTGTGTGGGAAGATACGACTTCGGTCCGCACTTGCAGCGGTCGACGTGCGGTGTAGGTGCGTTGTAGGTGCGGTGTAGGTGCGGTGTAGTTCCGGTGTCGCGCTGGATGCCGAAGGGGCGCCCGGCCTCAGCCGGACGCCCCTTCGCTTCACGACCTCAGCACGACGTCCGCCGAATCAGGGCACGAACGGCTTGGGGATCAGCTTCGCGGCCCAGAGGCCCGAGTTGAAGTCGGTGAACAGCACGCGGCCCTTCCAGGGCATCGCATTCATGACGAACGGCGCGTTGGGCGTGTAGCCATCCGGGTCGTACGGCTTGAACACGGCGATCTCGCGGTTCTGGTCGTAGATGTTGCCGAGCAGTTCGCCCGAGACATCCACGACGCGCACCCCGCCATCGTAGTACGCCTGGTAGAGGATGTCGTCCTCGACGATGATGTCGTGCGAGCCGTAGTCCTCGAGGTGGTAGCGTCCCACCGGGATGGGGTTCATCGGGTCAGTGAAGTCCACGATGTGCGTGTAGCCGCCCGAGGTCTGGGCGATGCCGTTCTTGGGCGGCTTGCCGTCGGGGCCGGAGAGCGAGTACTGCGTGCCCTCCCAGGTGCGACCGCGGCGGCTCATCTCCTCGTCACCGATGAAGAGGTAGGTGCGGCCGGTCTTCTGCTGGAAGTAGGGGTAGATCTCGTGCCCCGAGTTCACCTTGTAGGTGGTGATGAGCTTGGGAGACTCGATGGAACCGCCGTACTTGCCGTTGCCCACGTCCACCACCACCACGCCCACGCCGCCCTGCGCGGAGTACGCGATGCCGTCGCGGACCCAGAGGTCGTGGATGCGGGCGTTCGGATGGCGGTACTCGCTCACGTACTTCGGCTTGTAGATGTCCCGGACGTCGATGATGACGTACTTGGACCCGCCGGAGATGGCGAACAGGTAGTCATTGGTGGCGAACATGTTGTGCACGCCGCCGGTCAGCTCCTGGTCGAACGTCGCCGCGATCTTGGGATGCGCCGGGTTGGCGAGGTCGAGGATGACGACGCCGTTGACGCGGTTGGACGCCCCTTCGCGCGACAGCACGCCGTAGCGTCCGTCCGGCGAGACCGTCACGTCGTTGATGGTGCGGGCGTCGATCTTGACGGAGTCGGTCTTGATGATGTTGTCGAGGTTCGTGATGTCGAACACGAGCCCGTAGCCATCGCCGCCCCAGGTGCCCACGAGCACGTAGTCGCGCCCGTCCTTGCCGGTCCACGGCCAGAGGTCGGAGGTGTGCGTGGAGTTGATGGTGCCGCGGCTGGTGACCTCGATGCGCTGGCGCACGTCGCGCGGGTTCACCTGGATGGTGTGCTGCGCGTAGGCGCCGCCCGACTGCGCGAGCAGCACGTAGCGGCCCGGGTAGTTCGCGGCGAAGCGGTCGAACTGCACGATGCCCGCGCCGCCCGGCAGGCCCGCCGGGGCGATGGAGTCATCGGGCGTGTAGGTGTAGCTCCAGGTCACCGGCGCACCCTGCACCTCGGAGCCGGTGCTGCGCTTGGCCACGGCCTTCAGGTGGATCACGTCGCCGGTGCGGATCTGCGACTCGGCGATGGTGATCTCGATCGATGCGACCGGGTTCGCCCCGATGGTGATCGTCTTGGTGGCGCGCTGCCCCTCGGCCTCGGCCGTGATGGTGACCGTGCCCGCGGCGAGCGCGGTCACGTCACCGAACCGGTTCACGGTGGCGATCTTGGTGTCGGAGGAGCGCCAGTTGCCGGTGAGTCCGGTGCGCTCACTGTTGTCGGCGTGCCAGCCCTTGAGCTTGTGCGCCTGCGTGAGTCCGGCGTACAGGGCGTTGCCGCTGGAGGCGATCTCGAGCTTCGCGAGCGCCGGCCAGCTGACCGTCACCGGGATGGCGAGCGTGACCGGGGTGCCGTTGGGTCCTGCCGCCATGGCCGTGGCCTCATAGCGGCCGGCGACCGTGGCCGTCACGGTGGAGTCGGAGAAGCGCACCGCGCGCGTGCCGGCGTTGACCCGCACGAACGGGCTGGGGATCTCCTTCCCCGCCGCGTCGTACGCGCGGACCTTGAACGGAACCGTCTGGCCGGCGCGTAGAGTGAGTGAGGCGGGTTCCGCCACCAGCTTGGCGACGGGCGTGGCCCCGTCCGGCTGCCCGCGCATCGCGGGACGGTCGGCAGGTGCCGCCTGGGCCGCGAGGGCGTGTGCGCCGCCGAGCAGCAGCGACGCCAACAGTGCCGGCGTAGCGAGCCGGCGTGGAATGGTTAGAATCTTCATCCGTGGGGGCTCCGCGAAGTGTTGACCAACCGCAATCCTACGAGCGAGACAATGCAGCACTTTGACCTACGCCGCAACCGCGGCGTCCGCTGGACACTCCTCGCCCTGGCCGTGGTCGCGGCACCCGCGGCGGCGCAGACCGCGGCGCCAAAGCCCGCCCCGCGCCCCGCCACGCCGGCCTCCGCCAGCGGCAGCGCCGCGGCCAAGGCGGCCACACCCGCCAAGCCCACAGCAGACTACTACGCCTACGTCGGCGCCGAGAGCGCGGACAAGATCTACCGCCTGCGCTTCGGTCCCGGCGGCGCGGTGGTCGAGAAGGAGATCGTCATCGGCGAGATGGCGGCCGAAATGGAAGGCCCGCACGGCCTCGCGATCTCGGCCGACGGCAAGTACCTGCACATGACCACCGGCCACGGATTCCCGGACGGGAAATACTGGCAGTATCACCTCGGTCCCGACACACTCGTCGGTCCGGGCATCCTGCTCGGGGCCTTCCCGGCTTCCATTGATGTGACGCCGGACGGGCGCTACACCTACTCCGGCAACTTCAACCTGCACGGCGACATGGTCCCGTCGTCGGTCTCGGTGGTGTACGTGCCCAACATGACGGAGGTCGCGCGCATCGTGACCTGCACCATGCCGCACGGCAGCCGCATCTCACCCGACGGCCGCTGGCAGTACTCCGGCTGCATGATGGATGACGAGCTCGTGGAGATCGACACCAAGGCGATGGCAGTCTCGCGGCGCTTCTCGCTCGCCAAGGGGAAGGAAGGGCCGCTGCCCGCCGACGGCGGCGAGATGCTCAAGATGTGGATCGAGGGGGCCAAGGAGGTCTCCAAGGGAGAGACCGCCGACCCCGCGCAGGTGGGGTACCTCGCGATGGGAGGCCACAAGCATGAGATGACGCCGAACAGCTGCTCGCCGACCTGGGCGCAGCCCTCGGCCAACGGTGCCAAGGTGTTCGTCGCCTGCAACAAGGCGGACGAGATCCTCGAGGTGGACCACAAGACCTGGAGCATCTCGCGGCGGCTCCCGACGGGCCGTGGCATCTACAACCTCGCCGTGACGCCGGACGGCACGCTGCTCGTGGGGACGCTCAAGCAGAGCGCCGGCTTCGAGATCTTCGACCTTGCCACCGGCAAGAGCGTCGCGCGCCTCAAGACGACCAACACGGTCGCCCACGGCGTCGCCGTCTCGAGCGACTCGCGCTACGCGTTCGTCTCGAGCGAGGGCGTCGGCGCCGCCCTCGGGAAGGTGGACGTGTTCGACCTGCGTGCCCGCGCGAAGGTCGCCACGTTCAGCGTGGGGCAGCAGGCCAGCGGCATCGCCTTCTGGAAGATGGTGCCCGTCCGGAAGTGACCGGCCGCCTCGTGCGGATCACCCGATGCCGGGGATCCGCACGAGGTCCTTGAGCTTGGCCTCGAGCGCCGCCTTCTGCGCCTCGAGCTTCGCGCGCTCCTCCGCGATGCGCCGCTCCGCCTCGCTGCGGACCTCGTCCGCCTTGGCGCGCGCCTCGGCGACCTTCTCGTCCACCAGCGCGTCCACCTTGGCCCGCACCTGCTGCTCGGCGCGGCGGACCTCCTCGCCGAGCTGGGCCTTGAGCGCGCCGGCGACGGCGTCGGCGATGTTGGTGCGGATGGCGAGGCGCGGCTTGGTCACGGTGCCCTCGAACCGCGCTTCGATCTCCACATCATTGATGCGGCTCATCGCCCGCCAGAGTGCGTCCTCGACCAATCGCATGGCCGGCGTGGCGGCGCGCGATGGCTGCAGGGAATCGCGGCTCCACGAGACCGCCGTGGACCGCCACAGCCAGCGGCCGGCGAGTTGCTCCCCCTCGCGCGCGAGCACGAGTTCCGAGAGCCCTTCATTGAGTGCGACGGTGGCGCCGAGTCCGGCGACGGGCATCGTCGGCAGCGGCACTCCACGCAGGGTCGCCCGCAGCGAGTCGCGCACCGGCGCACCACGGTGGTCGAGCGAGCCCGTGATCTGCACATCCCGCGGCCCCACCGCCGCCGCGGTGCGGCTCACGGCGAATCGTGTGGGTGCGCCGTACACCGCGGGCTGCGACGTCGCGCCCACGATGCGGGCACTGTACTCCCCGGTGGCGGCGTCCGCCCCGCCGATCGACAGCGAGAGCTCCGCCAGCCGCGTGAGGAAGGACGGATAGGTGCGTTCCTTGGGGAACAACACATCGGTGCCGGCCATCCGCACGCGCTTGGGGCCGGGCTTCATCTGCCGCTGGAGTCCCGGAGGCACGTAGCGCTCGGCCATCTGCACCCAGTACATCACCTCGCCCACCTTCTCGGCGATCACGCCGGAGAAGATCTGCGGACCGATGGCCGGGATCTCGAACGTGGGCAGGCGCAGCAGCGAGCGGGCGTACGCGTAGTCCTGCTGCCGCGCCGCCGGGATCGCCTCCACGCGCTGGCCGATGCTGCGCGCGTCCGCCCTGGTGGTGGTCTCGAACTGCTTGAGCTTGTCGTTGAGCGCGTCGAGGTCCTTGATGGTGCGACGGGCGTCGCTCACGGCCTTCCGTACGCCGTTGATGCCGAGCGTGCGCAGGCTCGCGTCCTTGAGGCGGTTGGCCAGCGCCTCGGCGGAGTCCACGGTGGGGCGCGGGTCGAGGGCGGTGAGTCCGCTCACGAACCGCGTCCTGGCCGAGTCGGCGAAGTCGCGGGCGGCGCGTGCCGCCCGCAGCGTGGCGAGGCTCTCGGCCGAGATGCCGGCCACGTTGACCGTCTGCGTGAGCGTGCTGAGCTCGAGCGGCGGGATCTTCACCTGGGCGAGCCAGTCGTCCACGGCCTTGCGGACCGCGCTGGGTTCCTCGGGCCGCGGCGGCGCGTCCGACTCGGGCAACGCACCGGACGTACGGCGTGGCGTGTTGAAGCGCAGGCCGCGCACCGCCATGGTGTCGATGACGACCTTCTTCTCGAGGGCCGGCAGGATCCCCACTTCGAAGACGATCTCCTCGGCCTCGAAGAGGTTGGTCATCGGCTTGGACGGGTTGGTGACCTGCAAGCCGCCCAGCGTGATGTGGCCATCGGTGATGCCGACGTGCGCACGGGCGAGGTCGACCTTGGCGCCGACGGCGGCGGTGCCGCCCGCCTCGACGCCGCGCCGCACGGCGGGGTCGAGGAACAGGATCACGCCGCCGGCGATGAGCGCCAGCACGACGACGAGCGGGAGCAGGGCCTTCCAGCGGATGTAGCTCATGTGCGGAACATCTCGTAGACGCCGTAGAGCTTGGACGCCTTGATGGCCTGGAAGACCCGCGTCTTCTCGAGCCGGGCGTAGATGTGCGCCCGGTAGCGGGTGACGAGGAGCTTGAAGACGAAGTAGGCCGGGACGAGCAGGACGAACCAGCTCACCAGGCTGCCGAGGACGACCGTGTTGTTGAGCCGGGAGAGCGAGACCACCGGCGTATTGACGATCCACACGAACAGTGGCGTGAGCGCGTCGTTGGTGAGCAACGCCATGCCGACGCGGTCGAACACCGGGTCGAGCGCGAAGCCGAGCGGGATCGCGAGCGCCCAGCCGAGCATCACGCCGGGGAAGGACACCGTGGTGAGCATCGCGACGGTGAGCACGACGACGTTGTGCAGGCTCAGCAGCGGCGTGAGCCCGAACGCGAGCCCGAGCGCCATCCCCGCCGCGACCTGCCCCGGGGTGCCGTCGGAGTTGAGCGCCTTGATCAGCGTCTGCAGGAACTTGAGGATGAGCATCGTCGAAAGGTGACGGGGACGCAGGGGCCGACGCCAGCCTCCGGCGGCACGCGCCTGGCGCTGCCTGTCGGGCTGCGGCTGGCGGCGTCATCTTACCCCCATGACGCGTCCTCCGGTTCACCGATTGCTCCCGGCGAGCGCCCTCGCGGCCGGGCTCCTGTTCGCGGCCGAGGTGGCCGCCGCCCAGACACTCACCCCGCAGGACTCGGCGCTGATCGGCCGGGTGTTGCTGGCCGAGGACCGACGGGACGCGTCGGACCCTGCGATCGCACAGGCCGCCGCGCACGCGGACGCACGCCTGCGCCGGTTCGCGCAGCGCTCGCGCGGGCGCATCGCGGACGCCAAGTTCGTGGGGCGGGATTCCCTGCCGCCGCTCGCCGCGCCGCCCGCGTGGCCGGAGCCGGCATGGCGCCTGCGGTTCCGCGCGCTCACCGCGCAGCGCGACAACTGCGCCGCCCTCGGCGCGGCCACGCGCGACGAGTCGTGGCCGGTCCGGTTGCGGGCTGCCCAACTGGTGCGAGCGTCCTGCGCGTCGGACTCCGCGCTCGCGACGACGTTCGCGGGCTGGGTGCGTGCGCTCCCCGCGGACGTGTCGCGTCGCAGCGCCGGCGCCGTCTCGTGGCACGCGGCGGCGCATGGCGTGGTGGCCCTGGCGCGGCTCCGACCTGCCGAGGCGCGTGCGCTGCTGCCGGCGCTCGCCGCGCACGGGCAGTGGCAGGTGCGGCAGTACGCGGCCCGGGCCGCTGCCGCGGCGGCAGACACCGCCCTGTTGCGTCGATTGGCGACCGACCGCGACGACAATGTCGCCGAAGCCGCGATCGAGGCACTCGCGCGGCTCACCAAGCACGCGGACGATGCGATCTACCTGCGCGGCATCACGCGTGAGGGCGCGCAGGTGGTACGGGTCGCGGCCGAGGCACTGAAGGACTCACCGGACGCGTCCGTCCCGGCGGCGGCCATGCGCGAGTTCGCCCGCTTCGTCGCGCGGCGGAACGCCTCGGAGCGCGACGCCCGTCTCGCGTTGCTCGCGGCGGCCGGGCGGCCCGCCAGCGAGGACCAGCCGCCGCCGCTGCGCGTGGAGCTGCCGGCCGATGCCGTCGCGCTGGCGCTCGGCGCGGACGTCCGGCTGCGGGTGACAATGTCGCCGGCCAGCGGTGGCGGGACGTTCGACGTGCGGCTGCGCGGGGATGCGGCGCCGATGATGGCGGCCCGGCTGCTCGCGCTGGTGCGCCGCGGCTACTACGACGGCCTCACATGGCACCGCGTGGAGCATGACTTCGTGATCCAGGGCGGGAGCCCCGGCGCCAACGAGTACGTCGGGTTCCCCGCGTTCCTGCGCGACGAACTCGGCGGCGTCAGCCACGCGCGGGGCACATTGGGCATGAGCACGCGCGGCCACGACACCGGCGACGCGCAATGGTTCGTGAACCTCCGCGACAATGCACGGCTGGATGCGGACTACACCGTGTGGGGTGAGGTGGTCGCCGGGATCGAGGTGGTGGACGGGGTGATGGAGGGCGATGTGATCCAGTCGGTGCGGGTGTTGGCGAACGGTTCCCGCTAGAGGCATCTTCCCCGCCATGTCCGAACCACTCCCCATCGCCAAGAACGCGCACACCACCGCCGGTGTGCTGCCCGCCCTCGCCAACCGCCACGGCTGCATCACCGGCGCCACGGGCACCGGCAAGACGATCACGGTGCAAGTGCTCACCGAGCGCTTCTCGTCGATCGGCGTCCCGGTGTTCCTCGCCGACGTGAAGGGCGACCTCGGGGGGCTCGCGCGAGCCGGCACCGCGAGCGAGAAGCTGCAGGCGCGACTCGACAAGCTCGGGCTGCCCGCGCCGACCTTCGCCGCGTGCCCCGTCACGTTCTGGGACGTGTTCGGCAAGCAGGGGCACCCGGTGCGCGCGACGATCTCCGACATGGGGCCGCTGCTGATCTCGCGACTGCTGAACCTCAACGAGACGCAGGAGGGCGTGCTCAGCATCGTCTTCCGCGTGGCCGACGACAACGGCCTGCTGCTGCTCAACCTCGCCGACCTCCGCGCCATGCTGCAGTTCGTGGCCGACAATGCCGCGCAGGTGAAGACGCAGTACGGCAACGTGTCCGCCGCCAGCGTCGGCGCGATCCAGCGCGGGCTGCTGCAGCTCGAGGACCAGGGCGGTGCCAAGTTCTTCGGCGAGCCGATGCTCGACGTCGCCGACCTCATGCAGACGGTCGATGGCAAGGGTGTGGTGAACGTGCTCGCCGCCGACCAGCTCATGGCGAACCCGCGGCTGTATGCGTGCTTCCTGCTCTGGCTGCTCTCCGAGCTGTACGAGAACCTGCCCGAGGTCGGCGACCTCGCCCAGCCCAAGCTCGTGTTCTTCTTCGATGAAGCGCACCTGCTCTTCAACGATGCCCCGGCCGCGCTCATCGAGAAGGTGGAGCTCGTGGTGCGGCTCATCCGGTCCAAGGGGGTCGGCGTCTACTTCGCGACGCAGAACCCGATGGACATCCCCGACGCGATCCTCGGGCAGCTCGGCCATCGTGTGCAGCACGCGTTGCGGGCGTTCACGCCGAAGGACCAGAAGGCCGTGCGGGCGACGGCCGAGACGATGCGCCCCAACCCCGGACTCGACGTGGAAAAGGCCATCCTCGAACTCGGCGTCGGCGAGGCGCTGGTGTCGATGATGGAAGCCGGTGGCGCGCCGGGCATGACCGAGCGCGCGTGGATCCTGCCGCCGGGCACGCGCATCGGCCCGCTGACACCCGAGGAACGCCAGGCGGTGATGCAGGGCTCCCTCGTCGCCGGCACCTATGAGAAGGAAGTGGACCGTGAATCCGCGTTCGAGCTGCTGCGCGCGCGCGCGGCCGAGGGCGCCACGTCGGCGGCCGCCGGCGGCGCGGCAGCCGGTGCGGGTGCGCGCCCGGCCGGATCGCCGCTGGGCGGCGGCGGCGCGGCCGCCGCGGGGGCGGCCGGGGCGGTGCTCGGCGGACTCGGCGGACTGCTGTTCGGCACCACCGGACCGCGCGGCGGCAAGCGCGACGGCATGGTGGATCTGGTGGCGAAGTCGGCGGCTCGTACGGTCGGCAGTTCGATCGCGCGGTCGCTCGTACGCGGGGTGCTGGGCTCGTTGATCGGCGGCAAGCGCCGCTAGCCGCGCCCGGACAGCGAGGCATCCCGCGACCCGTCGCGCGAGCCTTCGCGCGTCGCACGGCGGAAGCTGCGGCGGTACAGCATCGGCGAGGTGCCGAGCGCCCGCCGGAAATGCTGGCGCAGCGCGACCGCACTGCCGAATCCGGCGCGTGCGGCGATGCGTTCGACGGGCAGCGCCGTGGTCTCCAGGGCCTGCTGCGCGGCGAGTAGGCGATGCCGCAGCAACCATTGGAGCGGCGTGGTCCCGCACTCCGCCGCGAAGCGCCGCGCGAAGCTGCGCACCGGCATGCGCGCATGCGCCGCCAGGCGCGCCACCGAAAGGGGCTCGTGCAAGCGCCGCAGGGCCCACTCCCGTGTCGCCTCCAGGGAGTCCCCGTCCGCCGCGCGCACGGGCTCCACGATGAACTGCGCCTGCCCGCCGCTGCGATGCGCGGGCACGACGAGCCGTCGTGCGACGGCGTTGGCGAGCGCCGCGCCATGGTCACGGCGCACGACGTGGAGGCACAGGTCGATGCCCGACGCGATGCCCGCCGAGGTGAGGACCGATCCCTCGTCGACGTAGAGCACGTCGGGATCGACGGTCACGCGCGGGAAACGCTGGCGCATCGCGGGGGCGTCGATCCAGTGCGTGGTCGCGCGGCGGCCGTCGAGCAGCCCGGCGGCGGCGAGCACGAAGCTGCCGGTACAGATGCTGAGCACGCGTGCACCGCGCGCGTGCGCGCGCTGCAGCGCCCGCAGCACCGCCGGCGCGATGGGCCGGTCGAGATCGTCGATGCCCGGCACCACCACCGTGTCGGCGCGGCGGAGGGCCTCGAGCCCGTGCGCGACCGTGATCCGGAAGAGCCGCGAGGACGTCTCCACGCTGCCGCGGCGCGCGCTGCAGACGACGGCGCGGTAGCGCCGGGCACCGAGGTCCGGCCTCGGGTACCCGAAGACCTGCACGGGGACCGCCAGGTCGAACGGGACCACGGACGGCAAGGCGAGGATCGCGACGCGGTGCGGGACGGCCGGCATGGCCGGAATCTATCGCTACGCCGCTTTTCGGCCACTCGCGCCGTTCACGCCGCCGCCGTATCGTGGAGGAGCATCCGCCACCCCTTCCGGAGCCCTCCGTGACCGCCGTGTGCCCCACCTCGCCGTCCCTCCGCCGCCTTGCGCGGTGCTGCGTCCTCGCCGTCCTCGTGTTGGTCACGGGCCCCGGCCGGCTGCTCACCCAAGGCCCCACGGCCCCGCTCGTCGTGACCAGCGAGTGGCTCGCCGAGCACCTGAACGATCCCGCCGTCGTGGTGATCCACGTCGGCGATGCCGACGACTACGCGGCCGGGCACATCCCCGGCGCACGCATGCTGCCGTACAACCGCTTCTCGGTGCGGCGCGGCACGGTCACGACCGAGCTGCCGGGCGTCGACTCGCTGCGCACGCTGTTCGAGGCACTCGGCATCTCCGATGCGAGCCACGTGGTCGCCTACGCCGAACACGGGCCCATGGCGACCCGCCTGCTGTTCACGCTCGCGTACCTCGGCCACCCGCGCTACTCGCTGCTCGACGGCGGCCTGGTGAAGTGGCGCGCGGAGCGGCGGAGCGTGAGCACGGCTGCCCCGGTGATCACGCCGGGCAAGCTCTCGCCGCGGACGCCGCGCGAGGTCGTCGCGGACGCCGACTGGGTGCAGGCACGCCTCGGCCAGCCCGGACTCTCGTTGATCGACACGCGGACGACCGGGGAATACAACGGCACCGGCAACCGCAGCGGCATGCCGAGCGCGGGGCATCTCGCGGGGGCGCAGCAGCTGGAGTGGGAGACGCTCTTCGCCGACAGCGCGGTGACGCTGAAGCCGCGTGCCGAGCTGGAGCGGATGTACGCCGAGCGCGTGCGGCCGGGGGACCGCGTGGTCACCTACTGCTGGATCGGCTACCGCGGGAGCGCGACGTGGTTCGTCGCGCACTACCTGGGCTATGACGCGCGTCTCTACGACGGGTCGTATCAGGACTGGCAGCAGCGCGCACTGCCCACGCGGCCCGGCGCGACGCCCTGACGATCCTGAGGGCGGACGTCGCGACTCGGGGGCGCGGACCGCGCCGGCATCACTCGATGCCGGCGCGCAGTCGGGCGAGCAACTCGAGGAACTGCAGTTGATCGCGCTCGTCGGGCAGGCCGGAACTGATGCGCTGCTCGAACGCCGGGATGAGATGGTCCATCTTGGTGACCAGCGCCGTCCCGAGCGGCGTGATCTGCACGCGCACCGTGCGCCGATCGCGTCCCGTGCGGTCACGCCGCACGAGCTTGGCTCTCTCGAGCTTGTCGATCAGTCGCGTGATGCCGGGCGCTTCTTCCACCAGGCGATCACGGACTGCGAGCGTCGGGAGGCCGTCCTCTCCAGCGCCGCGCAGGATGCGCAGCACGTTGTACTGCGCGAGCGAGATGCCGAAGGGGTCCACCAACTGCCCCAGCGAACGGCGGATCACTGACGCCGTTCGCATCAGCGCGACCACGGCTTCTTCCGCCGTGCTGTGGAACGGTCGCGTCTGCTGGATCTCCTCGCGCACTGAGCGGGGGTCGTGAATCATGGACAGAAGTTAGAAGGTGAATACCGCCGTCGCGAGTAGTGAACGCGATGCCAACGGGAAAAAGTATCGCGTGCTCCCGTCGGTGTATCCGCTCGCATACGCCGTCGCATCGAAGACATTCTGCACTTGGATGCGGAATACGTGCCGCGCGATCTCGACGTTCGCACCGGCGTCAACGATCGTGAACGCCGGTGTTGTCAACGCCGCGTTGCCATCGTTCGCGAGGAACGAGCGCCCCACGTGTCGAGAACTGAACACTGCCTCGATGGTTGACAGCACGCGCCATCGCGCCGAGAGGTTCGCGAGGAGAGCAGGCGACAACAGTGGCGGCACATCACGATAGGTTATGCCGCTCGCGTCATCACGGTACTCGGCGATCCGCGCGCGCATCCACATCGCATTCGCATCCAAGTCGAGCGACGGCAGGACCTTCCAGGTGCCCTCGAGCTCCACTCCCACGCGGGACGAGCGTGGCACATTGCGACGCAATTGGCTGCCGGTGATGCTCAGTTGCCCGATCGGCGCAATCTCATCGCGGAACCACATGCTGAACGCGTTAACCGTGAATGAGGCGTGTGTGCGACGAATTCGCAGCCCGGCCTCCAGGTCCGTGAGGCTTTCGGGCCGCACCTGATCCAGCGGCAGCACCTCCGGCGCCACGAGCGAATCGACATCGTCGGCGCCGGCGAAGAGGTCGGCACGCGCAGGCTCGCGGCCGCTCTGGCCGAGCGAGACGTAGGTGGTGAGCGTGGGTCGCGCGCGCCATGAGAGCGCGACGCGGGGATTCACGAACATCCAGTCGACCCGCGGCGTGCCGATGTCCTGTCCGGGCGTGGGCCGATACCGGAACGCGGCGCGGCGCAGTTGCAGGTCGGCGGACCAGTCGAGCGCGCCACGCGTCAGCGTCGCCTTCGCGAAGGCGCTCTGCTCCTGCTTGAAGCCGGTGTTGTCGTAGACCTTGGTGGCGAGGTCGGGGCGGATCTTGAGGAAGTGGTCGCGGTGATAGTCGCTGACGTGGGCGCCGGTGGCGATCTCGAGCGCAGGGCCGCGCCAGGTGAACGCGCTGATCAGCCCGTGCCACTCGTGGTCGAGGTTGAAGTTCCAGAGGTCCGGCCCGACGAACACGTCGTAGTTGCCGCCGGCGGCGTTGCGGTACGCCGTGGTGGTCCAGCTCGCCTGCCTGCCCACGGCGCGCGTGTACTGCACGTTCACCATCGACTGGTGGAAGTCATCCCGCTCCTCGGGCGACATCGGGTTGCTGCGCGGATCGACGGCGAGGTCGGCCTCGCTGGGGGCGTAGTAGGCCAGTTGCATCTTCGAGCGGCCGGCGAAGGCCGTGAGCTTGACCGCATCGCTCGCCCCGAACCAGCCCGCACTCATGAAGCCGCTCCGCGCATCGTTCCCCGAGTGCGCGCGGTAGCCGTCGGTCTCCTGTCCCGACAGGCGACCATAGGCCGCGAAGCCCCGCGCGAGTCCGCTCGCACCCTCGAGGCTCACCCGTCGCGTGCCCCAGGAGCCCGACGTGAGTTGCGCTTCCGCGAACCGCGGCGTGGTCGCCAGCGAGACGGATTCGAAGTTGAGCGAGCCCGCGAAGGCGGCCGTGCCGAAGGCGCTGGCGCCCACGCCACGCTGCACCTGCACCGACTGCATGGAGTTCATGAAGTCGGGCACGTTGGAGAAGTAGAGGACCTGGTCCTCGGGATCGTTGAGCGGCACGCCATCGACGGAGATCGCGAGGCGCGTCTGGTCGACCCCGCGAAGCCGGAGGGAGCTGTAGCCGCTGAACGCGCCGGCGTCGGTCGCGGCGGTGATGCCGGTCGCCCCGAGCAGCGCGAGCGGCGCGTCCTGCCCCGCGTAGCGGCGCTCGATGGTCGCGCGGTCGAGCACGGTGCGCGAGGTGGGCGATGAGGCGCCGGCGCGTGTCGCGCGGATGACGACGGTCTCGAGCGTATCGCGACGGGCTTGCGCAGCGGCGCTGTCGCGGGCGGCCGGAGGTGGGGGGCCCTGCGCCGCGAGCATGGACGGCACGAACAGGACGGCGACGAACAACAAGCGGTGTGACATGACCGGATACCTCAAGCTGAAGGATTCCGGAGTGACGGATCCCCGTCGGGTACCGCGGCCTCGAACACAACAGGCCACGGCACCCGACGAGCGGGTGCCATGGCCCGGGGAGGCGCGCATGACACTCGCCGCACTCCCTACGCCGGTGTTGACCGGGTCAGGTTCCAAGAGACTGTCTCAACCCCGCATTCGCGGAGTACCCCTGGCGGCTGTGCAGAATGCATAGTGGTGGCACCGGCGCCGCGCCAGAGGGTGCCGCAGCCACCCGGCGGGTGCGGAGCGGGCCAGCGGGCCCTAGCTTCGATGGATATGCGCCTCCTTCCTTCGCTCGCACTCGCTGCGCTCGTCGGTGCAGCGCCCCTCGCGGAGGCCCAGACGACGGGCCCCGGCCTCCGCCACCATGCGTTGGTGGCCCCGCGCTTCTCCGGCGACAGCGCCTTCCGCACGGTCGCGTACCTCGACCAGTTCGTCCGCTGGCCGGGCAACCGCGGTTTCGACGCCTCCATCGCCCACATCGTGGAGCGGCTGGTGGCCGCGGGGTACGTCGAGGAGTCCCGCGCGACACCCGGCGACGCACTCGTGTACCGGGTCGAGCGCTATCCCATGGCGACGCCGGCGTGGGAGCCACTCGATGCGACGCTCGCGTTGGACGGCGACGCGGCGCCCGTGCTCCGGTTCGCGACCAACCGCAACATGCTCGCGACCAATTCGTTCGCGACCGCAGCGGGCGGCGTGCACGCGGCGATCGTCGATGCCGGCAAGGGCACGCCCGCCGAGCTCGACGCCGTGGACGTGAAGGGCAAGATCGTCTTCGCCGAGGTCTCGGTGGGGCGCCTCTTCACGGAGGCGGTGGTGCGTCGGGGCGCGGCCGGTGTGCTCGGCTATGCCCTGCCCGCCTACCTCAAGCCCGAGAAGCACCAGCGTTCCATCCAGTTCGGCGGGATCCCGCGGGACACGACCGCCCGGAGCTGGGGCATCGCGCTGTCGTACGCCGCACGCGAACGCGTGAAGGCGGCGCTCGCCGCCGCCAAGGCCAGTGGCCGCCCGCTCATGGCGCGGGTGCAGACCGACGTGCGCTGGACGCCGAACGCCGTGGAGCAGGCGGTGGTGGCGGAGGTGCGCGGCGCCACGCACGCGGCCGAGCGCTTCGTGTTCAGCGCGCACGTGCAGGAACCGGGCGCCAACGACAACGCCTCGGGGGTGGGCGCGCAGGTGGAGATGGCCCGCGTTGCGGCGCAGCTCGTGCGTGAGCAGCGCGCGCGCCCGGCCCGCACCATCACGTTCCTCTGGGGCCTCGAGATCCGGTCCACCGACCGCTACATCAAGCAGGACTCCGTGCGCGCGCGCGACATCAAGTGGGGACTCTCGCTCGACATGGTCGGCGAGGACACCCGGAAGACCGGCGGCACCTTCCTCATCGAGAAGATGCCGGACCCCTCGGCCATCTGGACGCGCGGCGACGAGAAACACTCCGAGTGGGGCGGCAGCCCGATCGAGAAGTCCGCGCTCATGCCGCACTACTTCAATGACGTGGTGCTGCAGCGCGCCCTCGAGCAAGCGGCCACCAACGGCTGGGTGGTGCGCACCAATCCGTTCGAGGGCGGCAGCGACCACACGCCGTTCCTGAGCGCCAAGAAGCCCGGCCTGCTGCTGTGGCACTTCACGGACGAGTTCTACCACACCGACGGCGACCGCCTTGAGATGGTCTCGGCGGACGAGCTTCGCAACGTCGGCATCACGGCGCTGGTGACGGCCCTGACGCTCACGAGCGCCAGCGGCGCGGACACGCGCGCATTGATCGCCGAGGTCGCGCGGGCGGCGGTCGCGCGGCTCGACGTGGAGGCGAAGCTCAGCCAGGCCGCGGTGGCCAAGGGCGGCGCAAAGGCCACCGAGCTCGACATCCTGGAGACCTGGAGCGACTACTATGTCCGGTCACTCGCCGCGTTCGAGGATCTCGAGGTCGGCGGGACGACTGCGGCGACGCGCGCGGCCATCACCGCCGCGCAGGAGCAAGTGCGCGCGGCGCAGCAGCGGGTGACCGCGGCGTTCCGGTGACGCGGTCCCGCCTGCAGCTTTCCCCCGACCCTTCCCTGTCCCGATGACGACCTTCTTCCTCACGATGCTGGTGCTGGGCGTGCTCGTGCTCACGCTGCAGCTGGTGCTGGGCCTCGTCGGCGTCGACGGTGACGACCTCATCGAAGACGGCGACGGTGGCTCCGACGGACTGGACCTCTTCACGGTGCGGGCGCTCTCGGCGGCCGCGGCGGCGTTCGGCCTCGTGGGCTTGGTCGGCAGCCGGGCCGGCCTCCCGGCGTTCTTCTCGCTGCCCGTGGCCCTGGTCGCCGGTGTCGTCTCGGCCGTCGCCGTCGCGGCCACCCTGCGCGCGATGAAGCGCCTCGAGACCGACAAGTCCTTCGACATCGCGATGACGGTCGGCCTTCCGGCCAAGGTGTACCTGAGCATCCCCGGCGCGCGCAGCGGCGAGGGCAAGGTGCATCTCACCGCGCATGAGCGCTTCATGGAACTCAACGCCGTGACCACCGAGGGCGCGATCCCCTCGGGCGAACTGGTCACGGTGGTCGACACGCTCTCGTCCGATACCGTCGTCGTCAGTCGTACGTCTCCCCTCCTCGAGGAACCGCAATGATGCACGGCCGCGTCCTGTTCCAGCTCGACAGCTCGATCCTGGACAACATCCCGTTGATCAGCATCGTGGGTCCGGTCGTCGGCGCACTCGTCGTCGCGGGCATCGTCGTCCTGTTCGTCTCGCGCTACCGTCGCTGCCCGGCCAACCGCGTGCTGGTCATCTCCGGCAAGGTCGGCGGGGACGGCACCGCCAAATGCATCTCCGGCGGCGGTGCCTTCGTGTGGCCGGTGATCCAGGAATACGCCTACCTCTCGCTCGAGCCGATCCAGATCGACATCCCGCTCAAGGATGCGCTCTCGCTCGAGAACATCCGCGTCGCGGTGCCGTCCGTGTTCACGGTGGCGATCGGCACGGAGGCCGAGGTGCGGCAGAACGCTGCCGTGCGCCTCCTCGGGCTCACGCACGACCAGATCAAGCGGCAGGCGCAGGACATCATCTTCGGCCAGCTGCGGCAGGTGATCGCCTCGATGAAGATCGAGGAGATCAACCGCGACCGTGAGGGCTTCCTGCACCGGATCCAGACCTCCCTGGAGCCCGAACTCAAGAAGATCGGCCTCGTGCTGATCAACGTGAACATCACCGACCTCAAGGACGACTCGGGCTACATCGAGGCGATCGGCAAGAAGGCGGCGGCGATGGCCGTGCAGCAGGCGCGCGGTGACGTGGCCGAGCAGGAGAAGCTCGGCGAGGTGCGCGTGGCCGAGGCCGAGCGCGAGCGCTCGGTGCAGGTGGCGAGTGCGGTCAAGTTCCGCGAGATCGGCATGCGCGAGGCCGACCGCGACAAGCTCGTGCGCATCGCCGAGGTGGACAAGGAGCAGGCGGTGGGCGAGCAGACGGCGGCGTTGCAGCGCGAGGCCTTGATCAAGGAAGCGGAACGCCTGCAGGCGGTGCGCATGGCCGAGCTCGACAAGGAACAGAAGATCGGCGAGCAGCGGGCGGCGTTCGAACGTGACGCGCAGATCAAGGACGCGGAACGCGCCCGCCGCGTGGCGGTCGCCGAGGCGGAAGCGAAGGCGATCGAGGGCGAAGCGGCGTCCCAGGCGCTGGTCGCCACCACCCGCGCGACGCTGCAGGTGCGCGAGGCCGAGGCCTACCAGTTGTCCGAGACCAAGAAGCGCGAGGCCGAGGCGGCCGTGCAGGAGGCGGGGTTCCGTGCCATGGCCCGTGCCGCCATCGCCGATGCGGAGCGCGTGGAGGCCGAACAGCGGGCGCGGCTCGAGGCCACGGCCAAGGCCGCCAAGGCGCAGACCATCGTCGAGGCGGAGGCCGACGCCGAACGCATCCGCATCGCGGCGGAGGCGGAAGCCCGCGCGATCTTCGTGAAGCTCGAAGCCGAGGCCCGCGGGCAGTACGAGATCATGTCGCGCAAGGCGGAAGCGATGAAGGAGCTGGTCTCCGCGGCCGGCGGGGCCAAGGAGGCGTTCCAGCTCATGATGGTCGAGCACCTCGACACGTTGGCCGAGACGTCGGCGAAGGCGATCTCGAACATCAAGTTCGACAAGGTCGTGGTGTGGGACTCCGGCGCGGGGGGCAAGTCGGGGGCGAGCGGGTTCCTGCAGTCGATGGCGAACACACTGCCGCCGATGATGAACGTGCTGCGCGACATCGCCGGGGTGGAGTTGCCGGGATACGTGGGCCGCATCACGGACGAGGGCAACGCGCTGGGCGCCGCAGCGCCGGGGGCGTCGGCTGCTGCCCCGACGGTGGCGGCGGGCGCGGAGTCGGACACCGCGCCGTCCAAGCGCAGCAAGGGCTGAACGTGAGCGCGCGCCGGGTCGTCGCCTGTGCCTCGTGGGGCATGGGCTGGGGCATCGGCGCATGGCTGCTCGGGCACCGCGCGCTCGGCGATGCGACCCTGTTCGGGTCGCTCGCCGGGCCGGCGATCGGCGTGATCGTGGGCCGCCTCTTCCTCGACCGATTCGCGGGGGCCGGCGGCCTCGGCCGCGCTGGCTACTCGCTCGCCGCGCTGCTGGTGGCGGCGCTGCTGTTCGGCCTCATGGTCGGTCTCGGGCTGTTCCTGCTGTCCGGCGGCCGGCGCGAGTTCCTCGCGTTGGTCGCCGAGGGCATGGCCGGGGTGCTGTTCGGCACGGCGCTGTTCAGCGTCGCGCTGTGGCCCCTGACCTGGATGACCATGCGTTCTTTGACCGCGGCGGCGCCGGCGAACCCACACGCTCCGCGCTGAGCACGAAGGAGCCGCAGAGCGTCTCCATCGCGGAGGCCTGCGACTCGAGCTCCTGCGCCGTGCCGCTCCATTCCTCGCTGGTCGCGGCGGTGGCACGGGTGACCTCGTTCACCTGGTCGATCGAGCGGGTCACCTGCTCCACATCGTCCCGCTGCCGCTGCGAGGCTTCGGCGATCCGCTGGAAGCGATCCGACGTCTCGACGATGCGCGCGCGCACGCTGCCGAGTCGCTGCACGACCGCACTCGCGACCGACGCGCCGCGGCGCGACCGATCGGCCGCCTGCTCGATGAGCGTGGACGTGTTGCGCGCCGCCTCCGCACTGCGGATCGCGAGTGCGCGGACCTCCTCGGCGACGACCGCGAACCCGCGGCCGGCGTCGCCCGCCCGTGCCGCCTCGACGGCGGCGTTGAGCGCCAGCAGGTTGGTCTGGAACGCGATCTCGTCGATCGTCCGCACGATCGCGGCGGTCGCCTTGGTGCCTTCCTCGATCTCCGCCACGGCCGCCCGCAGGGCCTCGGCGTCGCGCGCCCCGGCCTCGGACTCCGTCCGCGCCGCATCGGCGAGCGAGGAGGCCTCGCTGGCCTCGCGCGCACCCTCGCTGATCGCCTCCGCGGTCTCGGTCACGCCGCGCACCGCGGCTTCGATGCCTTCGGCCTGCGTGGACGCGGAGCGGGCGAGCGTCAGGCTGCCGTTCGCGATATGGGCGGCGCCCACGCGCACCTCGCGCGCCGTCGTCGCCACCTCGCGCAGGGCCTGCTCCAGCTGGCGCACGGCCTCGTTGAGCGCGACCTGCACACGCCCGTGATCGCCATCGAACTGCCCTTCGAGCCGCACCGAGAGGTCGCGCGCCGCGACCCGCTCGAGCGTCTCCGCCGCCTGCTGCAGGAACGCGACCGCGATCCGGTGTGCGGCCTCGGTGTCCTGTGCGCGGTCCATGGCGGCCACCGTGCCGTTCACGCCCACGGCGAGGTCGCGGAACGCGCCCTCCATCGTGGAGACGTCGATCCGGGCATCGGTACGCCCTTCCTCGGCCGCGCGGGTCAGCGTCGTCACCTCGGCCAACACTTCCCGCAGGTGCGTGGCCACCGCGGCAAAGGCGTCGGCGACCTCGGTGACCTCATCCTCGTTGGTCCGTTCGCGGAGCGTGGCGTTCACGTCGCCGCGCGCCATCGCGCGGGCCAGCGCCGTGAGGTCATCGAGCGGCTCGGTGACGGCGCGCAGCGCCTGCCGCATGGCCGCGATCCCGAGGAGCAGCGCCACGACCGCTGCCACGCCGATGAAGACGAAGGCCGCGCGTTCCCGCGA
Organism: uncultured Gemmatimonadota bacterium; assembly: GCA_902825965.1. Taxonomy (GTDB): domain Bacteria; phylum Gemmatimonadota; class Gemmatimonadetes; order Gemmatimonadales; family Gemmatimonadaceae; genus Pseudogemmatithrix. Next base: position 20,798 of record CADEDA010000013.1, read on the forward strand.
GATCACCAGCGCATGCACGCCGGCGCTGGTGCGCTCGACGTCGTCGCCGAGGGCCTCGAGTTCGGTCTCGAGCGCCTTGAAGTCCTCGAGCAGCAGCGAGAAGGTCTTGGTGGCCTCGTCGTGCGAGTCCCGGGCCTGCTGCAGCACCAGCTTGGCGGAGCGGGCGTAGTTCTGCACCCGCGGCATGACACGATCGACACTGGCGCGGAGCGACGCATCGGTCGACCGGTCGCGCACGCTGACGATCGACTCCTCGAGCACGCCGATGTGCTCGGTCAGGTCGCTTGCGGCGGCGTCGGCCAGCGTGGCGTCCCGGCTCGACGCGGCGCGCAGGGCTTCGAGGGCATCGGCGCGGATGGCGTCGTGCATCATGTCGGCGCGCATCTGCGCGCGCAGCACATCCTCGAGCTGGGTGAGTTGTGCCGTCGCGGCGGACGCGCGGCTGAGCGCGAAGACGGAGACCGCGCCCACCAGCGCGGTGCTGGCGAACGTCACGAATGCCACAAGCAACAAGCGTCGACGGATGGTCATACTTGATACCGTGCCCGGAGACATTGAGGACCAGTGAACACTCTGAGTGTCGTCCTCCTTTCCCCGACCTTGAGTGCGGTATCACTTCCTCCTATTGATGGCGCGGGCTCGCGACTCAGGGAATCCCGGAGGTCGGCCGATACTTGGCGTGACACCACTTCACGAGCCCTCCATGTCCGACCCCGCGCCGCGACCGACACGAGAAGCGCGCGTTCCGTGGCCTGATCGTTGGTTGCTGGATGCCCTGCGGCAGCAGGGGCACCCGGCCGTCGAACGTCTGCAGGCGGCCAACTCCGCGTGGGAGGCGGTGGTCGCCGCCGGTGCCTCCCCGCGCGAGATCCTGCAACTGGTCTGCAATCTCTCGGGCAAGGAGGCGGCGAGTCTGGCCTCGGTGGGTCCGCAGCAGGCGGAGTACCTCGCGGCTGCGATGGCGCGCCGCTACGGCGTGGTGCCCGTGCGTCAGCGCGGGCCCGTGCTCGAGGTGGCGACGGCGAATCCGCTGCTGCCGTCCTTGGAGCGCGACCTCTCGTTCGCCGCGGCGCGGCAGGTGCGGCTCACGGTCGCGGCACCGCAGGAGGTCCGCGCGGCCCACGACCGCATCTACGGGACGGCGCGGGCCGAGTCGTCGATGGTGCCGCGCCTGGAATGGATCATCAAGGACTCACCCGGGGGCGGGCCACGGGCCTCGACCACGCGGTCGATGGTGCTCGACTCGCTCGACCGCCTGATCGCCGATGCGCTCGACCAGCGGGCCAGCGATGTGCACTTCGAGCCCAAGGACGACGACCTGCTGGTGCGCTTCCGCGTGGACGGCGTGTTGCACGACGTGACGCGCATCGGCGCGGACGTGGCACCGCTGGTGATGAGTCGCATCAAGGTACTCGCCGGCCTCGACATCGCCGACCGGCGCCGCCCGCAGGACGGGCGTGCGACGACGAAGTTCGACGGCCGCGTGGTGGACCTGCGGGTGTCCACGCTGCCGCTCAACGACCGCCTGGAGAAGGCCGTCATCCGCTTGCTGGACGCGAGCAACGCGGCGCAGGGGCTCGACGCGCTCGGCTTCACACAGGGCGAGCTGCATCGCGTGAACGGCTTGATGGGTCAGAACGAGGGCATGGTGCTGGTCACCGGCCCCACGGGGTCCGGCAAGACCACCACGCTCTATGCGGCCATCGAGCAGGCCAAGTCCACGCAGACGAACATCGTCACGGTCGAAGACCCGATCGAGTACAACCTCGACGGCATCAACCAGGTGCAGGTGAACGAACGGGCCGGGCTCGGGTTCGCGGCGGCGCTGCGGTCCATCGTGCGGCAGGACCCGGACGTCATCCTCGTCGGCGAGATCCGCGACGCGGAGACGGCGGGCATCGCGATCAAGGCCGGCCTCACCGGCCACCTGGTGCTCTCCACGCTGCACACCATCGACGCGCCGTCCGCCATCGGTCGCCTCGCCGACATCGGCGTGGAGATGGGGGCGCTCTCGGGCGCCCTCAAGGGCGTCGTTGCGCAGCGGCTGGTACGCAAGCTCTGCGACGCCTGCGCCAAGCCGGTCACGTTGGCCGAGCTCCCGGTCGCGCAGCAGTCGCTGCTGATGGGCCGCAAGACAGAGAAGCTGCGGCAGGCCGTGGGCTGTGACGCCTGCCGGCAGACGGGCTACCGCGGCCGACTCGTGGTGGCCGAGATCCTCGTCGTCACGGACGAGATGCGCTCGGCCATCGCGCGGCATGCGGACCGGGTGGAACTGCTCGACCTCGCGAAGCGCGGTGGCATGATCCCACTGTGGGAGGCGGGGCTCAAGCGCGTGCTCGAGGGCATCATCTCGTTGGCCGAGTTGCTCGACAACGTGCCGGCACCACTGCAACTCGAGCAGGGGGAGCAGGACGACGTCGATGCGATCGTGCGCAAGTTGACCGGCGCGCCGTCCCGTGCCCCCACGCCGGCCGCCGGCACCGCCATCGTCGCGGGTGCGGGGCGTGGACTGGCACACGCGGCCCACCCGGCGCACCACGGTGTCGCGCACGGTTTTGCGCACGGTGTCGTCCACGGTGTCACCCACGTGGTCGCGCGCAGCGTGACCTTCGAGCCGCGGCCCCGGCGCGCAGTGCCACCCGGCGCGCCACGCGTGCTCGTCGCACACGAGGGGTTCGCCGAACGTCGGGCGCTCCGCGACGCCCTCGAGCAGGCCGGCTTCGCCGTGCTCGAGGCGGCGGACGGCGACGCCGCGCTCGTGTACGCACGCAAGCTCCGCCCCGCCCTCCTCGTCACCGAGCTCGCGCTGCCCAAGCTGGACGGGTTCGCGCTGCTGCAGACCGTGCGGGCCGAGCTCGGCATTCCGATGCTCGTGTTCACGGTGCAGACCGACCTTGAACTGCAGATGTGGGCCACCGAATGCGGGTGTCGCGAGGTGGTGACGGAGGACCGTGGTGCGGCGGCGCTCGTCGAGAGCATCCGGGCGGCACTCCCGCCCGCGTCCGGACCGGGGGCCGGTGCGGTGTCGGGTGGTGCGTCAGGTGCTGCCACCGCCGCCGCGGCGCGCCCGCGGCGGCGACTGACCCCGATGCCCATCCCCATCCCGGTGCCGCCGGCGGTAGCGCCGCGCCCGTCAGGGGCGCAGCGTGTGATCAGCGCCGCGCCGGTGGCCTGAGCCTCAGTTGCGGAACAGGTAGCTCGCTTTGAGGAACAGCACATCCGACGTCCGGTGGAGGTGCTGGTACCGGAAGGCATCAGGCTCCGTCATGCGCGCCCCGTAGCCGAGGTAGAAGACGGTGCCGGGCGCCGGCGTGTAGGCGAGCAGCACGTCGCCGCGCACGCTGTTGCGCTTGGTGGGTGCCGTCCGCTGGAACACGCCTGCGGCATTGCGCACCAGGAGCGGATACCCCGTGCGCGAATCGTCGCGCAACGAGTCCACCGCCTCGGCGAAGTACTCGCCGATCACGCGCACGAAGAACGGGCGCGATACCTGGTACTCGACCTTGAGGCGCGGATTGCGCAGGATGCCGACCAGTGAGCCGTCGGTGCGCCGGGCGTAGTCCTGCAACTGCCAGGTGCCATCGACACGCAGCCGGTCGGAGGGCCGCATGTTGAGGGTGAGCGACGCGAACCAGATGTCGGCCGAGGCCCACTCGTAGAAGTTCTCGTCGATGCCCCGCAGGATGAACGCACTCGCCTGGAAGTACTTGAAGCGCGGCGTGCCGGCGCGCAGCACCCAGTCGCGGTTGGGCAGGCGCGGTGTGCCGACGAACGGCAGCGTGTCGAGTCCGCCGCCGGCGCGCGGCGCCTCGATGCGGTAGCGCGGCTCGTAGAACGTCGGGTCGTAGCCGAAGGTCTCCAGCAGCAGCGAGCCGCCGAGCGTCCAGCCGCCACGGAACGTGGCGTCGCCGCCCACGTGGAACTTCTTGTCGCGCATGTCGCCGCGGCGGAGCATGTTGTCGTAGTTCCAGGTGCCGTCGAGGAGCACGTTGGTGGACAGCTGCTCCACGCGCGAGCCGCGGGGGAAGAACCAGGTGTAGCGCGGTGCGATGTTCGCCTGCCCCTCGCCGGGCCGCGAGATGAAGCCGCTCTGCGTGTTGAAATCCGGCGAGATGCCGCGGAACATCGAACGCACGCCGAACGCGCGGCCGTCGCGGTTGAGGCGGACCTCGTAGAGCGGCGCCGTGCTGGTGGCCCCGTTGCGCGCGGTGTGCGAGCCCGCGACCTGCGCACTCGCCGAGTAGATGCGCCGGAACACGGCCCGGCCGTCGAACGAGAGCACGCGGTTGCTCGCATCCCCCTCGATGCGGTCGGTGTAGGTCATGGCCATGCGGGACTGCTTGCCGAGGTCGCGCGAGAGCCGGAGGATGTTGTAGAGCGGTCGATCGCGGCCCGTGAGGGACGTGCTCTGGTCGTCGAGCGCGGTGAGCAGCGCGACGTTGAGGGCGCCCATCTTGCCCGACACCTTGGCCGCCGCCTCGGGCTGCACGATGCGCCGTGTGTAGACGAGGCCGTTGGGGGTCTGGAACTGTTCGATGCCGTCGATGAAGAACGGGCGTCGCTCGGGGAACTGCAGCGCGCGGCGCGGATCGAAGGCGAACTGCCCGGCGTCCGCCTCGACCTGCGAGAAGTCGGGGTTGACCGTGCCGTTGAAGGTCAGGTTGTTGGTGATGCCCCAGCGCACCGTGCCGCCGAGCTGCTCGCGTCCGTCGCCGTAGCCCCATTTGGCGCCCACCGGCGCGCCGTCGATGCGGTTGGTGAGTTCCGGCGTGATGTCGAGCACCACGCCGCGGTGCATGTCCGTGAGCCCGGTGAGCGTCCCCGACTGCGCGAGGAACGAGGCGTTGCCGCGCACGGCGGGTGCCCAGGTGTCCTCGTAGTTCGAGCGCTGCACGCGGCGGACGACGTTGAGCCCCCAGGTCTGTTGCGCGGTGGACTGGAAGCGCAGACTCTTGAACGGGATGCTGATCTCGATCTCGTAGCCGAAGTCGGTGAGCCGGCCCTTGGACTGGAACACGTAGTCCTGCGAGAGGTCGGCCGATTCGCGGGCCCCGCTGCTGGAGCTGGTGAGGCTGGACCCGCCGCGGTTGCCGGATTCGATGAGGGCGCCGTCGGCCTGCACGCCGAGCGGGTTGACGGCGAACATCGCCGCTTGGCGCCCGTCGTTGAAGGTGCCGATGAGGAACTGGATCTGGTCGTCGGTGCCGATGCGGTCGCGTTCGGCGAGCGTGGCGCGCACGGTGCCCGGCGGCGCGAAGGCCCGGACGCCGAAGTGGATGGCGGTGGCCGAGTACCAGACGAGGATCTCGGTGGAGTCCGCGGAGGCCACGCCGTCCTGGGGGGAGAACTGCGAGAAGCCGGTGAGCAGCGCGGCGTCGCGCCAGACCGGTTCACTCAGGACCCCGTCCACGGTGATGGATGCGGCCGAGCGCGGCGGCTGCACGGCGGTGGAGCCGGTGCGACCCTGGTGGATGGGCGGGTCGGAGAGGGTCAGGGCGAGGAGGAGCGGGAGCAGCGGCATCAAGCAACTCGTTGAAGGAGGCGAGCTGAATCGGTCAGGGCCACGTGAGAATACGAACGAGAACGGAGTCAGTGTTCGCGGTTACCGTGACAAGTCGGCTGCCGTTTCCCACGAACTCGAGCAACGCCGGCGAATCGGGCAGTAGGGCACGGTCGACGATCGCGCCGTCGGCCACGCGCGTCCGCACGAGGGAATAGCGTGCCGGAGTCTGGAAGCCGACACGTCTGACACGCACCACGAACTCCCCGGTCGGGTCTGCCGCGATCCCCAGCGTCATGGAGGCACCGCTCGGCGCGCGATGCGCCGCAAGCACCTGTCCTTCGCCGGAGACCGTCCCGCTGTTCGCGAACAGGAAATCCGATCCTTCTCCGACTGCCGGTGGTCCAGCGAAAAGTGTACAGAGTCCCGGGCCGAACTGTCGGGAGTCGGAGAGCCAGCGCGTGACGCAGTAGTGGACTCCGGAATGCACCGCCACGCGCCGACCGTCGCGGCTCCTGATCATACGGACCGGCTGGGGTTCGGGGCCCGGAAGGCCAACGCCGGAATTCGCGCCCACATCCGCTTCGTACCAACGCCGTGCGCCCGATGCAACATCGGTGACGATCATGAAGAAGCTGCCGGAGGCGGTGACCCGCATGGCGATCGGTCGGTCCTCACCATTGGAGTCGAGACCGGGCAGCGCCGTCGCCACGAGCGGCGCGAGCGGGGTCGCGAGCGGTAGCGCATGGAGTCGCGCATCACCGGTCACGAGATAGAGCGTCGACTCGTCGAGCGACAGGTCCATCGCGAGCGGGGCAAGTCCGGCAGGCGACAGCGTCCGAACGACCGCGCCGGTCGATAGGTCGAGGATGCTCGCGACGTTCGTCAGGACGATCGCGACGTTGTGGCGTGACGACACCACGAGGTCCAACGGGGTGCCACGCGGCAACTGCACGCTTCGCGACTCAAGGGTCAGGGTCGGATGAATGCGGAACTCGGAAGGCGGATAGGTGCGCGTCACCGCCGAGTTCTTCGCAAGGTCGACCACACGGGCACGGAGATGCGGACGCCCCAGCCACGCGTCCGTGAGGAGGATCGACCGCACCGCAGTCTCTCGCGCCGAGCCGGCGATACGCACCGAGTCTCGTTCGCCGGAGGAGAGGTCTTCGAGCACGGCGTAGTCGAGCCCTCCATTGTCGCGCGCTCCGAGCACGTAGCGGAACGGCTCACCGACGAAATGGTCCCCGATCGGAGTCGGCGACGTGGGCCCGAAGCTGTCCTCGAAGGCTGGCGCCATGGTCGGCGGCACGGTGTCGATGACCGGAATCCGGATCGGCCAGCGTGATGTTGAGACCCGACCGCGCGAATCAACCGCCACGACCTCGAGCGACAGGGAGTCGCCCGCGCGGCATTGCCACGGCAGGACAAAGGATGTTGAGCGGACGACCGTCGGCGCGGTGCGCTCGAAGTACAGCGTGTCGACCTCGCATCCCGTGCTGCTCACACGGAATCCGGTTTGCCAGAGCAGCGCTCCGGCTTCCGCCCGATACTGCACCCGCAGCGAGTCTCCCGGCTGCACGGCAGCAGCATTCGTGAACGTCACCTGGGAGAGCGCCGGCGCCGCTGTCTCCGCGGGATCCGGCTCGCACGCATAGCGAACGATTGCGCGAGAGTGTCCCGAATCCGCGCGCTCGGGGATTCGATAGCGAAACTCCAGTTCGGCCGTGTAAGGAAGGCCGACTGACAGCTGGACCGACGTGTCCAGTACGGAATCGGCACTGATGCTCGAGAATCCCCATGCGGAGCGCGCGTCCACACCGTTGCCGACGAGTGAGTCCTGTGGTGTGCTGCGGTCCGGCCCGAGGAGCAAGCGCAGCGTGTACCCGGTCCACTGGGCGTTTCCGTTGCCGGTCGCCGTCGCGCGGATGGTCGCGATGCAGGTCGCGAGCGGGTTCCCCGCGGAGTCGGTGCTGAACGTCGGTCCAGTGACGGACGTGACACTGAGAATCACCGTGAGTTCCGGCTCCTCGTCCGGACCCGACGGATCCCCGCTGCACCCCACGCCCAGCGCCGCTGCCGCGCCCAGCGCGACAGCGGCCCGCCACAGCCCCCGCCCGCCTACGGCGTCGGTGCGCATCCGCTCACCGTGGCACACTTCGGATCCAGCGGCGGCAGCTGCAGCCGCGCCAGCTCCGCATTCACGGCCGCCAGCTCCGTCCGCCAGATCTGCTGCAGCGTGCTGGTGTACCCGCGCAGTTCCCGCTCCAGGATCCCGTAGATCTCCGGCATGTTCGTCGTCGGCCGCCCGTCCCCGCGCTCGGCCATCGACAGCAACGTCGCAAGGCGGTTGTTCACCTTGATCGGGAAGTTGAGTGGGTCCTGCCCGCTCTGGTTGCGCACCTGATAGATGTTCTCCTCCACCGCCGAGGCCTTGGTCCGCAGGACGTCACCCTTGGCGGCCAGGTTTCGGTCGGAGTTCTTCGCGGTGCGGTCGGCGAGCTGTTCCTTCACGCGCCGGATCTCGATCACCGCCTGGTTGGCCTCGGTGGCCTTGTCCCGCACCATCCGGCCGAACCGATACTGCGCGTGCAGGTCCGCGTCGGTCACCTCCGGCAGGCGCGGATTGCGCGCGACCGTGAGCGGCGCCGTGTGCGCCTTGCCGTCGGCCACGAGGCGGATGGTGTAGCGACCGGGCGGCACCGCCGGACCCGCGGTCCCCGCGCCCCAGAGGATCATCCCCGGGAACCCCACGATGGGCGACGTGCGCAGGTCCCATTCGAAGCGCGTCAGGCCGGCCGTGGCCGGGATGAAGGCCGCGCCCCCGCCCCGCCGACGCCCGCCGCCCGCCGCACCGGCCTGCGCCGCGCTGCGCGACGTGTCGTTCTCCCACTTGCGGAGCACCGCGCCGGCCGAGTCGAGGATCTCGAGCGAGGCGCGCTGCGGCGCCTTGCTGAACCGCCAACTGATGGACGCCGGCAGCCCCGACCGCAGGGCCGTCGGCGAGGCGAAGAGCTGCGCGTCCGCCACCATGCGCGCCGGCGTCATCTGCCGCAGCGGCGCGATGTTGTCGAGCACCCAGAACCCGCGCCCGTGCGTCCCGATCACCAGTTCGTTGTCCTCGACGATGAGGTCGGCCACCGGGACATCCGGCAGGTTGAGCGAGAGCGATTGCCAGCGCGCCCCGTCATCGTACGACACGTAGACGCCGTGCTGGGTTGCCGCGTAGAGCAGGCCGCGGCGCGTGGGATCCTCGCGCACGGCGTGCACGTAGTCGTCGTCGCGCATGCCGGCGGTGATCCGCGTCCAGGTGCGGCCGTAGTCGTTGGTCCGGAAGATGTATGGCGCGAAGTCGTTGAGCAGCGGCTTGCGCACCGAGAGATAGGCGGTCCCCGACGCGAACGCCGAGGCGTCGATCTGGCTCACGCGCCCGAAATCGGGCATGTCCTTGGGCGTGATGTTCGTCCAGGTCTTGCCGCCGTCGCGCGTGACATGCACCAGCCCGTCGTCCGAGCCCACCCAGATCACGTTCACGTCGCGCTTGCCCGGGGCCACGGAGAAGATGGTGCCGTACACCTCGGGGCCGTTCATGTCGCCCGTGATCGGCCCACCGGACTTCTCCTGCGTCTCCGGCGCGTGCCGCGTGAGATCACCCGAGAGCGCCGCCCACGTCTGCCCGCCGTCCATCGTCATCCAGAGCCGCTGCGACGACACGTACAGTCTCCGCGGATCGACCGGCGAGAAGATGATCGGATACGTCCACTGCCAGCGCTCCTTGATCTCCTTGCTCGGCTCGCCCGAGTAGAACCAGGGATACGGGTTCACCTCGCGCGAGAGCCCGGTGCGGCGGTTGAACTTGTCGAGGTAGCCGCCGTTGTTCGTGCCGGCGTAGAAGAGGTCCGGGTCCCGCGGGTCCGGGGCGATGTAGCCCGGCTCACCGCCGCCGGCGATGTAGGAGACCGCCATGCCGCCCGCGGTGAGGTCGCGGTAGGCTGCGCCGGGCGCCGCGGGCGGCGCGGGCGGCGCTGCGGCCGCCGCGCGGGCCGCGTTCACGTTCCAGTTGAACGGCGTGCAGATGGTGGTGTTGTCCTGCTGCGAGCCGCAGACGTGGAAGGGGATGTGCTTGGTGGTGATGACGTGGTAGAACTGCTCGGTGGGATAGTCCTGCTCCGTCCAGGTGCGCCCCGTGTTGGTCGTGATGGCGCCGCCGCCGTCGTTGGCGACCACCAGGTGCGCGGGGTCCTGCGGATCCACCCAGAGATCGTGGAAGTCGCCGTGGGTGCCGTTGCCGATGGAGGTGAGCGTCTTGCCCTGGTCGGCGGACCGGAAGAGCGAGGTGTTCTGCGCGTAGACCACGTCCGCGTTCTGGTGGTCCGCGAACAGGTGCGTGTAATAGAAGGCCCGCTGCCGGATCGAGCGGTTCTCGTTCATGAGCGTCCAGGTCGCGCCCGCATCATCGGACTTGAACAATCCACCCTTCTCGTTCTCGATGAGCGCATACACCCGGTTGGGGTTCGCGGCCGTGAGCGCGACACCGATCCGGCCGATGAGCCCGCCGGGCAGGCCCGCATTGCGCGTGATCTCGCTCCAGGTCTCGCCGCCGTCCGTGCTCTTGAACAGCCCCGATCCGGGGCCACCCGACGACATCTGGTACTCCTTGCGGTAGGCCTCCCAGAGCGCCGCGTAGATCACGTTGGGGTTCGTGCGATCGATCGCGATGTCGATCGCACCGGACTTGTCGTCGCGATCGAGCACCTTGCGCCAGCTCTTACCGCCGTCCGTGCTCTTGAACACCCCGCGTTCCGCACTCGGCACACTGTACTTGCCGAACGACGCGACGTAGACGATCTCGGGGTTGGTGGGATGGATGCGGATCTTGGCGATCCCGTGTGACTCGCGGAATCCGACGTGCGCCCAGGTCTTCCCCGCGTCCGTCGACTTGTACACGCCGTCGCCGGGCATGATGTTGCCGCGGATCGCCGTCTCGCCCATGCCGATGTAGACGAGGTCGGGGTTGGTCTCGCTCACCGCGACCGCGCCCACCGAGGCCGACTTGACCTGCCCGTCGGTGACCGGGAACCAGGTCTCGCCGCCGTCGACGGTCTTCCAGAGTCCGCCACCCGTCGCCCCGAAGTACGCCTCATTGCGCCGGCCGACGACGCCACTGGAGGCGATGGAGCGTCCCCCGCGATCCGGCCCGATGTTGCGCCAGCGGTACTGGGACAGGATAGCCGAGTCGAGGGTGACCGGCTCGAGGCTCGGGGCGGCCTGCTGACGGTCGCGGGCGAACGCGCCCAGCGACAGCGAGGCCGGAATCAGCAGGGCGAGGGGACGGAGCGAAAGCATGGACGGGGTCTGGTGGGGGTGGACCACGATCGGGAACGCAGGGGCCTGCCGGAATGTTGCGACATCCGAGGTCTGAGAGCCAGCGGGATGAGCGCAAGGCAAGTTCGTCTCGCGCCCCCCGCGCGAGTTCCAGTTACGCCGAGATACACTGGAACGGACGGCGGCAAGGCCACTGGATTGGCGCAAGCGGCACTCCGTCCGCTATTGTGAACGTTGGCAATGCCGCAGGGCAGTGAGTCGACCGGAGTGCTGAGCGTTCGACGAGTCTCCCTTCCATCGAGGATGCTTCGATGAACCGAACGCTCATGCGACTCTCGGTCGTCCTGCTCCTCATCCCGGCAGGCAGCTCAGCGCAGACGATCACCGGGTCTGTGCGCACGTCGGACTCCGATGGGCCGATCGCAGGTGCCATCGTAGAGGTCCGCACGACACGCCATGCGGAGCCGGTTCGAGCGCTCAGTGACGCCACGGGGCGCTTTCGTCTGCGGACTCAACCGTCCGACACACTATGGCTCCGCGTGCTTCGGGTCGGGTTCCTGCCGACAGAACATCCTGCCATCGTCACTCGCGGCCGCTCCGCCATCGACGTCACCGTCATCGCTCATGACATGCGCGTCGAACTGGCATCCGTTCGGGTCACTGGGCGCGACCGCTGCCGCGTCCGGCCTGAGAACGGCTTGGCGGTCGCGACGGCGTGGGAGGAGGCCCGCAAAGTCATGCTCGCTTCGCAGCTCATGAGTGTCGACACCGCCATTAGCGGCAGCTGGTACGTCTATGAGAGCGTCGTAGATCCGAACTCGCAGCACGTCCGAGAGCAGAGCGTTTCTCGCTATGGCGCTTCGACTCGCCGTGTCTTTCGCAGCGTTCCCGTTGGCGCACTGATCGCACTCGGATTCGTCGTGCAGGATACCGACGGGGTTCGATTCTACGCGCCCGATGTTGACGTCCTCCTGTCCGAGCAGTTCGCGAACACATACTGCTTCCGACTGGTGAACGGATCATCGAATCGCATCGGCATTCGGTTCCAACGTGTCGACCGCAAGGATGCTCGGCACGACATCGAGGGGACAGTCTGGTTGGACCGCAGAAGCGGGGAGGTGGCGCGCGTTGAGTTCACGTACACGGGCTTTCCAGTCCTTCCTGAGCCCAACAGCGCCGGTGGATTCGTTGAGTTCGCCAAGCTGGAACGCTCCGGGTGGGTGGCGTCAGCATGGCGCGCGCAGATCCCACTGTTGACCTCGAGTACCACGAACCACTATCTCACCGATGTGAGCAGCGGCGTGAACACGACGCACACCACTGCACGGGAGATCCGCGTCGCGGGTGGTGAGTTGGAACGACTGGTGCGCAGTGACCGTGTGGTATTCGACGAACCACGCGCCGCCATTCGGCTCCACTTCGTCCCTTCCGACGGCGCGACAAGCACCACATCCGTGGTCGCTTCACTGCGGGGATCTTCCGTTCGGGGTGCCAGCGACTCCACTGGAAGACTCCGACTCGGTCCCCTGCCGGCGGGACGATACACCGCCAACATCGTTGTACCGACGCTCGACTCATTGAAGATGGCGCCGTTCGACGTCACCGTCGAGGCGACCGTCGGAACCGAGTACCAGGTGATCCGGTTGCCTTCGACGCGCGATGCAGTAGCGCGCCCCTGCGGAACCGACTCGGCCAACGCGGGCTCAGCCATTCTGCGAGGAACCGTGGGCAGGCCCGGAGGCACTCCGGTGTTTGGTGCGACCGTCACCGTTGACTTCGCGCGTGTGGATGCGAGGCGGATCGGAACGGGATTGGTTCGCTGGGCTCCCTCGGCGCTGTCGGCGCTCACGGATAGCCGCGGACGATTCCAGATTTGCGGCATTCCCCGAGCGACTGACCTTCGCGTGACGGTGTTCGTTGACGGAGCGATGATCGAGCGACGCGTTCGGATCGACCCGCCGCGGTACGACTTCGAATCCAACTTCGAGATCGATCGGCCGCAAGGCACGCCCTCAGCCCATCGGTGATAGCGGCGCACGCTCGCGGATATCGTGAACGCACGGCGCAGAAGCCACCGTGCAGTCGTCCATCGAGTCTCGCGTGACTCGGTCGGCGCTCAGACCTTCAGCACGATCGCGCGGCGTTCCATGCTTGCCAGGATCACGTACCACGTTGCCACGAACGCAAGCGCGAACCCGAGCGACGCCGTCTTGGGACTCAGCCAGGACGCGAACAACTCCTGATACACAATCGTCTGCACCGCCGTCGCCTTGCCCTCGTACTCGATCTTCCAGAGCGAGCCGATGGTCCGGGCCATCACCCCCGAGCCCACGAATGCCGCCATGGGATTGAGTCCGTACGTCACGAAGAACGCGGTCCACCCCGTCACCCGCTGCACGTCGGTGATCCAGAGGATCGTCGCGATCGCCACCGCAGCCATGCCACCGGTGAACAACACGTAGCTCGACGTCCACAGCGCCTTGTTGATCGGGAAGCTCCAGTGCCACATCAGGCCGAGCACCATCCCCATGCACCCCACCGCGAACAGGCCGTTGATCCGCTCGGCGAGCGGCCGCGGACCGGTGAGCCAACGTCCGGTGAACACCCCGAGCATGGCCGTGCCGATCGCGGGCACGGTCGAGAGCAGTCCCTCGGGATCCCACGTGCGACTCTGCCGCCAGAGATGGCCGCTCAGCAGCGTGCGGTCGAGCCACGCCGCGATCGAGCTGCTGGGATCGTCGAGCAGGTTCGCGCCGATGCCACCGAGCCCCGGGACGGGCAGCAGCGTCATCGCGAACCAGTACCCGTACAGCAGGGCGACCAGGACCATGACCTGCTGCTTGAGCGTGCCGCGACTCGTGAGCAGGGCCGCCCCCATGTACGCCAAGCCGATCCGCGGCAGGACGCCAGGGATGCGCACGTCGGTGATGCGCGAGAGCGGCCAGAACGGGAACGCGGCCAAGGCCCAGCCGATGAGGATGATGAGCAGCCCGCGCTTGACCACCTGCCGCAGGATCGCGCCCTCGTCGTCCCCACGGGCCCGACGCGCACTCAGCGAGATGTGTGTCGTGACGCCGGCGATGAACAGGAAGAACGGGAAGATCAGGTCGGTGGGGGTCCAGCCGTGCCAGCGCGCGTGCGCGAGCGGCGGATAGATCGCCCCCCAGTTGCCGGGGTTGTTCACGAGCAGCATCCCGGCGACGGTCGCGCCCCGGAAGACGTCGAGGGCGAGCAGTCGCTCGCGTGGGGCGTCGCTCACGGTGCACTCCTCCGGCAATCGCGGATGACCGCCAGCGCGTTCCCCACGGCGCGCTCGCCGGTGGGATCCGACGGTCGATTGGCGACGCGCATGACGCCGGCCGAGTCGGGCACGGCGTACACGAGCGCACTCGACCCGCCGCCGTCGAGGTTGATCGCGTCGGGGGCGCCGAGCGCGAGCATGAGAGTGGCCGTCTCGCGGAGCGTCATCCCGTCGCTGTATCCCTTCTGCCGGCCGTCGATCACCACGAGCAGCAACCGCCGTCCCCGGTCGGCGATCCCGAGCGCCGTGCGCGGGTGGCGTGTCTGCGCGAACGCGGCCTGCCCTTCGGTGTCCACGATCCCCAGGATCACCGAATCCCGCGTCAGGATCGGCCGCCCGCCCACGGCCTCGCGCGGATGGAACGGCAGCAGCGAGAGTGCGGGCAGCGCGGGATCGTCCACGGTGAAGGCCTGCCGCTGCGCCGCCGCGACGGTGAAGAAGCCGATGTGCGGCCTGCCGGCGGAGTCGATGGCGAAGGTGGGACGCTCGGATGGTGGCGTGAGCACGCGGCCGTCAGTCATGTGCAGCCCCGTGGGCACGCCCGGCGGCGTGAACAGGAAGAAGTCCGCGTTCACCCCACCGATCACCTCGCGCGTGCGCGCCAGGTCGGCCAGCAGCGTGGAAGTCTTGTGGCGCCCGACCGCACTCGCGCCGCCTTTGACTGCGACGGCCGTATGGCACTGGTCGAGCCGCACGTCGAGCACCTGCACCACCCAGGGGCCGGTACTCGCATACAGGGAGCGCCGGATCACGCCCGGCCGGAGTCGCTCGCTGTGCTGGCTGTCCACCGTGAAGGGGAACTGCCGCGCCGCGATCGGTGCCACCGCCGTGGTCGCACTGCCCACCTCGCTGCCCACCGCGCTGCCCACCGCGCTGCCCACCGCGCGTGCGCAGCCAGCGAGCGAGACGGTGCAGCAGGCAACCAGCGTGAGGGTCGCATGCGCGCGCGACGACGCAGGAAGCGAACGCATTCAGGGCCTCGGGAGGTAGAGGTCGTCGAGATCCGCCGCCGCGAGCTCGGCGAAGAACTGTGCGATGCGTTCCGTCACCGCCTCGAGGAACCGCTCGCCCTTGTCGCGGGTGGCCGCTGCCGGATTCCCGATGCCGGTGTCGTCGGTCACCTTGGTCCACTGCCGCGGTGCCCAGGCCCAGCCCTCGCGGAACGCCGCGATGCGCCAGGCCTTGGCGTAGCCATCCCCCGCCTCGGCGAGCGGCCGCACAAGCCCGGGTGCGAGCGCCTGCATCACGCTGGTCTCGAGTTCACCGGCATGGTCACCGAGGTCGGCGAAGAAGGCGCGACCGTCCACCACCTGCCACCAGTTGAGCGTACAGAGGAACAGCCGCGTCTGCGGCTGCAGCTCGCGGATCATCCACTTGAAGTCGTTGCCGCCGTGCCCGTTGAGGATCACCAGCCTGGAGACACCCTGCCCATCCAGTGCACGCACGAGGTCGCCGAGCAGGGCGAGCTGCGTACGCGGATTCATGTTGAGCGTGAACGGGATGTCGAGTTGCGTGGTGTTCACGCCGAATGGTACGCAGGGCAGCACTGCCGCTCGGGTGCCGCGGGTCCAGGCCCGTTCCGCCGCACGTGCTGCGACGGCCGTCGACTCGTCGTTGTCGGTCCCGTACGGCAAGTGGAGGTTGTGCGCTTCGGTCGCACCCCACGGCAAGACGGCGATGTCGTACTTCGCGGCGCGAACGCCGGGCAACGTCTGTTCGGTCAGCATCCATGGGCGCGCGGTCATGACCCAAAGGTACCGCACGATGTCACGGGTCGCCCGCGCGCGCCTCCTCCGGACGCGGCGGCCACTACAGCCGGGCCGCCTCACGGCCGAGACTGACGGGGACCCCTTTGCCCGGCCGTCCCGTGTCCTACATCTTTCCGCGTCTCCAGCAGATCATCAGTCGGGGTGACGACCTGCCCACCCTGCCGAGCATCGTGCTCGAGCTGCACCGGGCACTCGAGAATCCGAATGCGGGCGCGGCGGCCATCGCCTACGTGCTCGATCAGGACCCGGCGCTGACCGCGCGCCTGCTACGCCTGGCAAACTCGGCCAAGTTCGCACGCCCGGGCGCGCCCATCACGTCGGTGCCGGCGGCCGTCGCGCGCATGGGGCTCAATCGCGTCCGGTCCACGTGCGTGGCCTTGGCGGTGGTGCAAGGGCTGGGCGGCCGGCACGCACGGCTGGATCACCAAGCGTTCTGGGCGCACAGTGCGACCGTGGCCGCGCTCACGGGGAGCCTCTGGGATCTTGTCGGCGACCGCCGCGCCGTGTCGACATCGGACGCATACTTGGTCGGCCTGCTGCATGACGTCGGGCTGCTGGTGCTCGACCAGTACTTCCCCGACGAGCTCGGACAGCTACTTCAGGCGCGCGGCGATCACGATACCCCGTTGGGGCCGCTCGAGGAGCGGCATCTCGGGATCGACCACGGCGCGGTCGCGAGCCTGCTCCTTGGCCGCTGGTCGCTGCCGAGCTTCGTCGGCGAGGCGGTGTTTCACCACAACCATCCGATGAGTGCACCGGCGCATGTCGCGCGGCTGTCGACGGTGATCGCCACCGCCGAGGCCATGTGCTGGCAGGCCGACCTCGGACTCGAGATCGAGGGACGCCCGCCGGAGTTGGCGGCCGTGCTGCTGCGGAAGCTGGACGTACCCGCCGCGGAGGTGCGCGGGATCATCGACTGGACGTACGATGCCTATGCACTGGCCGCGGAGGTGGCGGCGTGAGGAGCGCCGGTGTACGGCCTCGACTCAGCGCCGCACGACCGACGACGTAAAATCCACAGACGCCGTCTGATCCCCCCAGGCGAGCTCGATCCGTCCAGCGGCGGGCGACACGGCGCTCACGGTGATGGTGAACTCCTCGACGTGCGTGGACGGGCGGAGCGTGAGCGGCACACGTCCCACGTCCTGTGTCGCGTCGTACTGGGTGCCCCACTGCCCGGTCTGGCGATTCACGATCAGATAGGTGCCCGCCGTGGTATGCTGCACCCAGAGCGTGTACATCCCCGGCGCGAGCGTGAGGGTCGACCCGAACGTGAGTGTGCGGGTGGTGAACAGATGCGTCGCGTCGTTGGCGCCGGCACGCCAGATGGAGTCCATGGGGATGAGCGTGCCGCCCCAGACGCTGCGCTCGCGCACCGACGGGCGCCCGTAGTCGATGACCACCATACCGCCGGGACCGAAGCCCGCGCGGGCGTCGGCGCGACCGGAGAGGACGCCGGTGGGACGCATGCGCTGGGCGAGCGCCGCCAGGTCGAGGCCGCCATCGCCCCGCTGCGCCTTCGCCTTGTTGGTGGTGAACGATCCGTCGACGGAGATCAGGCGGTCGCTCGCGTCGAACGCGAGGATCATCGCGTAGGGACCGCCGCGCAGGGTGGACGTGCTCGTCGAACCCGCGGTCTGCGGCGCGGTGAGCCCCGTGAACCCCAGCCCGCCCGCGAGCCCGAGGGCCGGCAACGAGTCGCTGGCGACGCCGGCCCGCCGCAGGGACGCGATCACTTCGGTAGGACCGTACACGAAGGTCGGGAAGTTGATCATGGCCTGCCGCGCGGCGAATACGCGGCGCTGCGTGCTGTCGGCGAACACCACCTCGCGCACGACCGAGTCGGCGCCGATGCTGAAGCGCGTCTCCACCGGCGCGTTCGGGAACGGTGAGCCATCGGCCTGCAGGCGCGCGAGCGCGCCGCCGGACGGACGGCCATCACGCCCGAGCGCGACGCGATACCGCAGGCGGACCACCGCCGCGCCGCTGCGCTGGATCGTCTCGCCACTGAGCGCGGTGCCGCTGCGGGTCCACTGCTCCACGGCGAGGGTGTCCTTGCCGAGGAGATAGACGAGCGAGGCGGATTGGGCAGCTGCGGGCGTCGCGGTCAGGGCCGTCATGCTGGCCGCCGCGGCGGCCAGCGCGATCGTGCGCGCGACGGGCCGCGCGACGGCGTCGACGCGATTTCGGGTACGGATGGCGAGGAGGGAGGTGCGGAGCGAGGTCGGGCGCAAGGAGGACTCACGGGGAGAGACCCCGGATTCTACGTCTCCACGCTCCGACGCGCGAGACTGCGCCGGAGAAGCCACGCGTCCGCCGAGTACTTGCCCGACCCGCGAACCAGCAGCAGCACCAGGACCGTCGCCCACAGGAGGTGATCGCTCCACGCATTCGGATACACGAAGGTCTGGATGACGGCGATCATCCCCAGCAGCGGAAGCGTCGCGAGTCGCGTGGCGAGTCCCAGGAACAGCAGCACGGGCAGCGTGAGCTCCTGCACCGTCGCCATCCGGGCGGCGAGCGTCGGATCCAGCAGGGGCACCATGTACTCCTCTTCAAACAGTTTCACCGTGAACTCGAACGACTGGACCTTCAGCAGTCCAGCCTTGAAGAACACGGAGCCCACGCCGATGCGCATGAGCAGGAGCAGTGGATCGAGTGGTACTGCGTCGAATCGGGTGAAGGCGCCTCGCAGGGCGACGCCAAGACGGTTCAGCATGACGGGAGGTCCTGCGCCGGTCGGCGCGCGTCCAGGGCGGTGATGGCACCGCCAGCAATGAGTTCGGCGAGCAAGAGGCTCGCACGGGTTTCGTCGGGTACGGAGGCGAGGGCCTCCGCGAGCGTCAGGCCCTCGAGCAGCGCACCGAGCAGCCGGGCGCGATCCGGGGCGACGCGCTCGAGCGTGACCTCGCCACGCGCGCCGCGCAGCAGCAGATGTCCCGACGCCGGCGCCATCTCGGTCGGCGTCGTGTCGTCTCCGGTGAAGAAGCGCTCGAAGAGGCGCTCGACGGGCCAGCGGACCGGGAGCACGCGCCAGCCGTGCTGCACGGTCACGCGGCAGCGCGCGAGCACCTCGTCGTCGCCCGCCAGCGCCGACAGCGTGTCCAGGGTCAGGGGCGGCGCATCCACCGCGACCGACACCTGGCCGAGCTGCCACTCCACCAGCGCGAAGTCCGGCACGTAGGGCAGCGTCTCGCCGAGTCGCGCGGCCAGATGCTGCGGAAACGAGTCTCCGTACTCCGCGATACACGGACGACGCGGCGGATGCTGTTGCACGAACTCCTCCGCCATCGCGACCAGCGTCGGTTCGCCGACGAGCCAGGCGGTCGCGGGGAACTTCGTGCGCAGGGCCTCGAGCAGCGAGGCGCGGTAGTGCCGCCGATGGACGGCCAGACGCACCGACGGACGCACGCCGCCGACCAGCTGTCCCGCGAGGGCGGTCGCGCCGCGAAGGCTGACGATCGGTCGCGCCGGGTCCGCCGTCACGATCTCCCGAAGGGCGTCCTGCACCTCAGCGAGTCGCATGACAGCGCTCGAGGTGGCCGCGCGCCGTCTCCGCTTCCGCCATCAGCGTGTGGAGTGCCGGGATGTCGTTGTCCCACTCGATGAGCGTCGGTCGCGGTCCCAGGTGTTCCAGCACTGTCTCATACAACGCCCACGACTTCGCGTCCACCACCGCGCCGTGGGTATCCACGAGGATCGTCTGCTCCGCCGTCGCGGGATCCTCCTCCTCCGCGAATCCCCCGAGGTGAAGCTCGGCCACCGCCCCCGGGTCGATCTCGCGAACGTACGCCACCGGGTCGTAGCCCAGGTTGTGCGCGCTGATCACGACGTTGCTCACGTCCAGCAGCAGCCGGCAGCCGCTGCTCGCCGCGAGGCGGTTGAGGAACTCCGGCTCGCGCATCGTCGAGCCGGCGAATCCGACGTAGCTCGACGGATTCTCGAGCACGAAGG
This sequence comes from uncultured Gemmatimonadota bacterium, assembly GCA_902825965.1. Lineage (GTDB taxonomy): Bacteria > Gemmatimonadota > Gemmatimonadetes > Gemmatimonadales > Gemmatimonadaceae > Pseudogemmatithrix. Next base: position 40,644 of record CADEDA010000013.1, read on the forward strand.
TCCGCCCGAGCGCCGACTGGACCTCATCGAGATGCCGCGCGACGACGTTCAGCGTCTCCTCCGTGTAGGGCAACGGCAGGAGGTCGTTGAGATAGTCCCCTTCGTGCGTCGACCACGCGAGGTGCCCGGACACCAGGTCCGGGTCCAAGGCCGCGACCATCTCCGCCACGCGCGCGAGGTGGGCCCGGTCGACCCCATGGGCGGACCCGACGGAGACACCCACCGTGTGCACCGAGACCGGGTAGTCCCGCGCTATGTCCTCCAAGACCTCGCGTCCGTGTGGGTTCGCGAGGAAGTTCTCCGGATGGATCTCGAACCACGCGACGGGTGGACGCGTGGCCGCCACCTCGAGCAGGTGCGGCAGTCGCAGCCCGATGCCGGCGCCGACCACGCGTCGCCCGATCACATCGCGCTCTTGTTGCCGCCGACGATCCGCTCGCAGTAGCCTGCCGGCACGAAGATCCAGGCCTTCTTGTCCGCGTCGACCTTGGAATGGCCGGCGCAGGAGTTGTTGCCGGTCGCGGCGCAGTCGTTCTTGCCGGCCTTCGCGATCCCGTAGCACTTCTCCGACTTGAAGCTCGGCGCCTTCGCCGGGCCCTGCTGCGGCGTGGCGTACGCCGGCAGTGCGGCCGCCGCGGCGATGATGGAGGCGATGGTCAGGCCCTTCGTGAGTTCGCGCGTGTTCATCGGACACCTCGAGCAAGGCATCGGCGCGCCGCGCCCTCGTGGCGAGGACGGACCGATGCGGGTTGGGTGCCCTGAGTTCGACGGGTCCGGCGGAAAGGTTACATTGGGGCGTGACTGAGCCCGACCGCTCGGACGACCGGCGATTCGGCGACCTCATGCGCGCAGCGCAGGACGGGGACCAGCGCGCCTACGGGCGGTTGCTCCAGGACCTGAGTGCGCTGCTGCGGCGCGTGGTCGCTGCGCGCGGCAGCCTGGTCCGCCCCGCAGATGTCGACGACGTCGTACAGGAGATCCTGCTCTCCGTGCACGCCGTGCGGCACACGTACGATCCGGCGCGACCGTTCCTGCCGTGGCTCATGGCCATCGCCCGGCACCGCATGCTCGACGCGAGCCGACGGGCGCGCCGCATCGCGGCACGGGAGCACTCGACCGACGACCCCGGCGTTACCTTTGTCGAACCCGCGACGAATCCGTTTCAGGAACCCGTGGGCGATGCCGAGGCGTTGGCGAGCGCCCTCGAGAGCCTGCCGCCGGGCCAGCGACAAGCCATCACGTTGCTCAAGCTGCACGACATGTCCCTGCAGGAGGCAGCGGCCGCGACCGGACTGTCGGTTGGCGCCCTGAAGGTCGCGACCCATCGCGCCATTGCCGCCCTGCGAAAGGCGCTGGTAGGAGACTGACCCCGTGGACCGACCGCACGACCAAACGCACGACCGGCTCATCGCTGAACTGACCGCCTCGGCTGCCGCCGTACCGCGGCTTCCGCATCCGGCGTGGCGCGCGTGCACTTGGCTGGGCGTGTCCGTCGCGTACGTGGCGCTGGTCGCATGGGCGCAGGGCCCGCGCGATGACCTCGCGCTCGTCCTCCGCGACCCGGCGTTCGTGAGCAAGATCGTGCTCGGCGTTGGGGCGGCCTTTCTCGCGGCCTGCGCGGCGCTCGCGATGGTGGTGCCCGGCTTCCCTGCCCCGCGGCGCGTCGCCCTCGCGTTGGCCACACTCGCATGGTTGGCGTGGATGGTCGTCGAGTCCTCGCGCGCGGGTGTCGCCACCCCCGACGCGATCGCGGGCTGGAGCTGCTTCGCGACCGTCCTCGTCTGCGCGAGCATCCCGATGGTCACGCTCGCGGCCCAACTGCGCCGCGGCGCGGCGCTCGCCCCCGTCCATACGGTTGCCTACGCCGCGTTGGCCTCAACCCTCCTGGCCGACGTCGGCGCGCGCCTCTGCGACGGGCACAGGGATGCCGCGCATCTGTTGGTGCACGTGGCGGCGCTGGGCGTGTTCACGGTAACCGCCGCGATGTTGGCGCCGCGCGTGCTGCGCTGGCAGGCCCACTAGCGGCAGGGGACCGCTCGGCCGTGTCGGCCGCGCTGACGCCGGTGCGCCAGGGCCTGCCGTCCGCGACCTCAGCCGTCCAACGGGAACAGCAACTCGTTCCCATCCGGATCCACGACCCGGACGTTGTCATACCCCCAGCGCAGGACGTCATGCGGCACGCCGCGCGCCGCCAGCTCCTGCTGCAGCGAATCGCGTCCATGCGCCGTGAGCTCGATGAAGACCCGTGCCGGCGCGACACGCCGCGGATCCTCGCACAGGATGATCTCGCAGTCACTGCGATCGACCTGGCACACCGTCCCGGCGCCATCCGCCTCGTGCCACTTGACGACGAAGCCGAGCGCGCCCGTGTAGTGGCGCAGCGCGCGATGGAGGTCGGCGACGAAGAAGACCGGACGCGGGTACCAGCGATGTGCAGCCGCCTCGAAGGCCGGCGGGCGCTCGCGGTGTCCCGCGCCGGCCGCGTACTCCTCGCGTGTGACGGCATACTCGAGCGCCGGGCTGCCGGGGTTGGGGTCGGGACCGAGGAGCTGCAGCCCGAGCCGCAGTGCCACGCGCCGCGAGCGCGTGTTGTGGCGATGTACGCCGGCGTGCACCCGGGTCGCCCCGAGCACGGTGAACGCGTGCGCCACCAGCGCCCGCCCGGCCTCGGTCGCGAAGCCATTCCCCCACGCCTGCCTTGCGATGTAGTAGCCGAGCGAATATTCGGCCGCGACGATGTCACCGGCGTCGGTGCGCCGCGGGTACAGGCCGCAGCGCCCGATGAGTCGCCCACTCGTACGCTCCTCCGTGGCCCAGAGCCCGAGCGCCTTGGGCACCAGGAGGTCATCCCGGAACCCGCGCTCCAGTTCTGCACGTGTAGGCACGACCTGCGGGCGTCGATACTCCGCGTCGGACTCGATTCCGATATACGTCTCGAGGTCGCGGGGCTCGTAGTCGCGCAGGATCAGCCGGTCGGTTTCGAGTCGGATCATGCGGCACTCCGGTGCGTGTCGTTCAGGAGACAGCCTCAGCCCCGCCCCACTCCCACCAATCGCGCAATCGCCCGCAGCCCCTCCTCCCCCACATCCAGCGACCACTCGTTCACGTACAGCTGGATGTGCTGCCGGCACACCTCCTCGCTCATTTCCTGCGCGTGCGCCCGCACATACGCCGCACTCGCCGTCGGATGCGCGAAGGCGTAGGCGGATGATGAGCCCTGCGTCCACGTCGCCCTTCGCCACGGCCCGCAGGATCCGATCGTAGCGCATCTCCACCGCCTCGGCCAGGGACGTCGGTGTGCGCGTGACCACCAGCGGCCCCACGCCGTGCCCCAGCGCCGCTCCGCTGCGCAGCATGGTGTAGCGCGCACCCACGCCGGCGAACGCGCCCACGCTCAGCTTGGTGAAATCGAACTCGCCCTCGTGCGCGCGGCGGTTGAGCTCCTCGATGTCCAGCAGCACCGGCCGCACCGCGAACGGCAGTGCCACCAGGCCGTGCGTCAGTGCATGGAACGCGAAGGTGTCGTTCGGGCAGGGCGAGTAGCCGAAGGTCAGCGTACGCACGCGGCGATCTCCTCGAGCACCCGTGGCGTCACGCCGGTAATCGCGGCGAACGCCGCATCGTAGTGTCAGCGCGCGCGGTCGGACTCTTCCACGTCATTGGAGATCGCGCGCAGCACGGCGAAGCCCTCCATCGCCTCCACGTCGCAGCCTTCACTTCCCTCCTCCCCGCCCCCCACTCCGCCCCCCACCCGCGCTGTCGCGGCGATGGGCCGCAGCATGGCGCCGGGAAGCGCACGGCGCACCGCCGCCAACATCGCCGCGTCCGGATGGGCCTCCGACGGCGCCAGGCCGTTGGAGAGGTGTAGGTCTCGGTAGCGCGCCACCGAGCCGATCACGAGGCAGCCCGGCGCGCGGCGCCCACGACGGGGCCCACGCCGCAGAGCAGCGTGGCACAGGGGAGATCGGGTGCGAGCTCACGCGCGGTGTCAGCGACGACGAGCAAGTCGGCGGCGACAGGCATCCGAAGGAATCTAGCGGACTCCGGCCCCGCCAGAATGGCGCGCCAATCTGGCATTCATACGAATCGGCCCTGTCGGAACATGTATGTATGTGAGGACTTCAGTCCGCAACTTAACACGACGGCCCTTCACTCGCGCCGTCCAGCGTCGGAGCGCTCCCGGACCGCTCCGCAGCCAACTCGCATCCGCGCTTAGCCTTGCACGACCGGATGCGAGCGACCTCAGACACGCTCGCAATCGCCCCATACCGGACGCGAACGCGGTGACTCCGTGCCTGAACCCGTCCGGCTCGCCTCGCATTCCCGCGAGACGCGCGCCCAACGCTCCGAGACCGGGCCGCAACCGGCGCGGACTGTTCCCGGGGGCGGCGAGACCGTCGCCGCGCGCGCATCGACTGGTCACGAGCATGCTCCACCGAGCGCGTAATTCGCCCATCCCGGGCTCCGACTCTCGCCGCCAGACTCGCCTCGGTGCCGTCCAGGCCAGCACGCGCGCCAGACCGCCGACCAACCGGCGCCGCGCCGCTCGGAGTCGCGGCAGTTCTGCCGCGATGCGGCATCGACCCACTCCGAGGGGACGCGGCAGTGCGTTGAAGGTCCTGCGATCACTCCTGAACGCGTCGGCACGACCTCGCACCCTCACCGTCCCTCACACGGAGCACAAACAATGTTCGCCACACAGAAGCAGGTGATTGACTCACTGGTGCGGATCCGCGCCTTCATTGAAGCCCATCCGGCCCGCGGCAGGCTGACCTACCGCGGCGCGTTGGAGATGTTCGACGATGCCTTCGAGGAGATCCGTCGCTGCGCGAGCACGCAGCTCTCGGGGCGGATGCTCGGTCGCGCCTCACAGCGCCGTCAAGTGGATCTCGTTGCGCAGCTGCGGGACGTGCACATGCGTCCGATCGTGACGATTGCCCGTGCCCACCTCGAGTTCACGGCAGACGCGGGACTCTCGGCGGCGTTCCGCTTGCCGCGGGGCAGCATGAGCCTCGCGACGATGCTGCAGCACTGCGATGGCATGATCGCCATGGCGCGGCGCTTCGAGTCGCTCTTCGTCGCGCAGGGTCTTCCGGACGATTTCCTCGCGGAGTTCGTGCGCGCGCGGGAGGCGTTGGTGGCGCTCTGCGAGCAGCGCATGGCGTACACCACGTCGCACGTCGCGGCGCGCGCCGGACTGGTGACCCAGCTGCGGCGCGCGCGCTTGGCGGTCAATCGACTCGACGCCGTGGTGCGGGTGGCGTTCCGCGGGGACGCCACCGTGCTGGAGACCTGGCGACGGGTCAAGCGGGTGCACGCCTTGGCCAGCGGTCCTCGCGAGTCGGGGTCGGCACCCCACGAGGAGGACGGCGCCGCTCCAATCCTGGCAATGGCGCAGGCAGCCGCCTAGACGATCCTCGCGTGATCGACGCCGCCGTGATGGGGATCAGCCGTCGCGCTCGTCCCCGTCACGGTCGTCGTCCTTGAACACCTTCACCGAGTTCTGGATGTTGTTCTCGACCGCACTCTTGTTCGCGCCGCCGCTGCCTGCGCTCGCCGGATTGATGAGGGCGCCCGTGAGCCCCTGGCGGAACCACACCGCGAGATCGATGCGCACCGTGAGGTCGGCCTGGCCCGTCTCGCCGACCTCCAGCGCCGGCTGCAGCGCCTCCTCGGCGTGGAAGTTGACGTCCGAGACGAAGGTGAACGGCGTGCCGTTATAGAAGCCCGTGACGCGGATGCTCTCCCCGTCGGGCCAGCTGGGATTCGCGGCGAGGAAGGCGAGGTCACCCGGATCGTCGCTGACCTTGTGCACCTTCATGCGCAGCGACGAGTAGGTGCCGGCCGGCACCTCGACCGAGATGGCCTGCGATACACCGGAGGCGAGCGGCAACGTCACGAGCCGGGCGTTGGTGCTGAAGTATTCGCAGTCGTCGCTCGACGCCGAGGAATCGCAGTTCACCACGCCCGCGCGGCGCAGTTCGATCTCGCGCGCCACCACCTCGGCGCGCGTGATGATCAGCGTGTTGGTGCCGTCGGAGACCACCAGCGAGTCGCCGACCGCGTTGGGCGTCGGCGCCGCGCGGAAGCCTGCGGCGACACCGGCCGGGCGCGTGCCCGCGAACGAGAGACTGACGTTGCGCGCGCCGGGCGCGGTGGAGCTGTCGCAGGCCGCCGTCGTGGCGATGGCGAAGACAGCGATGAATGTCCGCGTGTTGAACATGAACAACCTCCTGATGTGCGTCGCCGAACCCTTGCGGCGACGTGAGTGGAATGCCTTGCTTGGGTCTTGCTTGGGTCCCGCTTGCCTTCGCTAAGTGCAAGGGGCGCTCCGGGGTTGGAGGTGGTGCCACAACACCGGCTAACTCATTCTTCTGATTGATCTTGCAGCGTCGTTCACACCATCTGATGGCTCCGCGAACTGCATCGCGTCGGTAGTGGGCTATAACGATTCGTTATAGCAGGTCCGCGTCGGCGGCCGACCGAAACCCACCCCGGTCCGCACGCGTAGCCGGGGCATGCATCTCAAGCTCTCACCCAATCGCATGGCGCGGCTCCTGATCGTCGCCCTCGCCTGCCCCGCGGCGGTTCAGTCGCAGGAGCTGCGGTTCCCCACGGCCGCCGACGCGGCGACGCTACGCGCCACGATGCCCGCGCTCGCCCGCAGCGCCTTGGCTCGCTACCGCGGTCCCGACCGCGGTCCCGACCGCGACACGCAGCTCAACACGACGTTCCGCCTCCAGATGGTCGCCGGCGAACACGCGGCCGCGTTGGCCACGCTCGCCGAGTTGCGCACGTTGCGCGCCGAGCGCGACCCGCGCTTCGCACGCAGCGAGTACACGCAGTACGAGACCTTCGCCCGCGCCTCACTCCGCCAGCCGGCCACCGATTCGGCGGCATTCGGCGCCGCGCTGCGCGAGGTGTACCTCGCGCTTGAAGACGCGATGGACGACGCCCCGGCCCTTCGGGCGGCGCAGTCGGTGGTCGGATTCGACCTCGAGTCCTCGTCGGCGCAGCTGGCACGTGCCATCGCTGCGACGCGCGACACCGCGCGACAGACCGTCGACGAGGCCGTGCGCCTCGCCCGCATGTACCACACCGACCTCGTCTACCGCGCACTGATCCCGGCCCTGCCGGCGGCCCTGCGCGAGGCGGAATCCCGGCGCTTCGCGATCACCGAGTCAGCACGCGTCCCGCTCCGCGACGGCAACGTGCTCAGTGCGGTGGTCGTCCGGCCGCGTCGACTCACCGGCCGGCTGCCGACCGTGCTCGAGTTCACCATCTACGCCAACAGCGTCAACCGATGGACGGCGCTCGAGGCCGCGTCTCAGGGGTTCGTGGGTGTGGTGGCGACCACGCGCGGCAAACGGGAGAGCGCGGGGCCCATCCTCCCGTTCGAGCCCGATGCGGCCGATGCCTACGATCTCCTCGACTGGATCGCCAAGCAGCCGTGGAGCGACGGCGCCGTGGGGATGTTCGGCGGCAGCTACTCCGGCTTCACGCAGTGGGCGGCGGCGAAGACCCGGCATCCGGCACTGCGCACCATCGTACCGACTGCGGCCGTGGTCCCCGGCATCGACTTCCCGCGCGAGAACGGGATCGGCCTCTCGTTCCAGTACGCCTGGTCGCGCTACGTCGGCACCAACACCCTGCTCGACGAGGCCGGCTACGCCGATGCCGCACGCTGGGCACGCATCGACAGCACCTACTTCGCGCGCGGGATCGCCTACCGCGATCTCGATCTCATCGAGGGCACACCGAACCCGCTCTGGCGTCGCTGGCTCTCGCATCCCACGTACGATGCGTATTGGCAGGCGATGATCCCCACGGCCGCGGAGTTCGCGCAGATCGACATCCCCGTCCTCAGCATCACCGGTTACTTCGACGGGGCGCAGCTCGGAGCGCTGCACTACCACCGTGCGCACCTGGCCAACCGCCCGGGCGCCGAGCACACACTGTTGATCGGCCCCTGGGATCACTTCGGCGCGCAGCGTCGGCCGAGTGCCGTGCTGCAGGGGCTGCGGATCGACCCGGTGGCGAACGTGGATGTGATCGGCGTGGTCTACGAGTGGATGGCGCATGTGCTGCGCGGCGCACCGCGGCCCGTACTGCTCGCGGACCGGGTCAACTTCCAGGTGCACGGCACCGACACCTGGAAGCACGTGCCGACGCTCTCGACGATGAGCAGCGACACGCTCACGATCGCGCTGTCCGGCGAGCTCGTGGTCGACTTGGCCGACCGCACACTGGAGAGCAGCACGTTCATCTCGCCAGGGCCGGATTCGACACTGGACCGGACGCATGCACTGGTGTTCGAGGGCGAGCCGCTCGCCGCGCCGGTGACGGTCAGCGGCGCGATCGCCGGCCAGCTGGCGATTCAGGCCACCGTGCGTGACGTCGATCTCGCCGTGGAGCTGTACGAGCGAGACGCAGCGGGCCAATACTGGCAGCTGTCGTACGCACTTTTCCGGGCCAGTCTCGCGCGCGATCCGTCGCGGCGGGAGTTGCTGGTGCCGGGCGCAACCACGCTGCTCCCGATCAATGGGTCGCGAGTGACGAGCCGGGTGCTGCCCGCGGGGAGTCGGGTGGTCGCGGTGGTGCGGGTGAACAAGAACAGGGATAGTGAGGTGAACTACGGGGGCGGGAGGGACGTGAGCTACGAAACGCTCGCGGACGCACGCGGAAAAGTCAGACTTCGAGTCCTGAACACGAGCCAGCTGCGCGTACCGACGCTGCGCTGACCACAGAGGATCCACCACCGCGCTACCCGCGCTCCACTCCCACCAAGCGCGTGATCGCCCGCATCCCCTCATCCCCCACATCCAGCGACCACTCGTTCACGTACAGCTGGATGTGCTGCCGGCACACCTCCTCGCTCATCTCCTGCGCGTTCGCCCGCACATAGGCCGCACTCGCCGCCGGGTGCGTGAACGCGTACGCCACTGACTCGCGGATCCCCCGCTCCATCGCGCGCATCGTCGTGGCATCCAGGTCGGCGCGCGCACAGATGCCCGCCAGCGGCACCGGCAGTGCGGTCTCGCCCTCCCACCACTCCCCGAGGTCCTGCGCCTTGTGCAGGCCGTGCTCACGGTACGTGAACCGACTCTCGTGGATGATCAGCCCCGCCTCCACCTCGCCCTGCTCCACCGCGCGTAGGATCCGGTCGTAGCGCATCTCCACCGGCTCGGCGATCTCCGGCGCGGCCAGGCGCAGCAGTCGATACGCGGTCGTCTCCTTCCCCGGGATCGCCACGCGCCCACGCACGGCCTCGGCCAGGGTCATCGGCCTGCGCGTGACCACCAGCGGCCCCACGCCGTGCCCCAGCGCCGCTCCGCTGCGCAGCATGGTGTAGCGCGCACCCACGCCGGCGAACGCGCCCACGCTCAGCTTGGTGAAATCGAACTCGCCCTCGTGCGCGCGGCGGTTGAGCTCCTCGATGTCCAGCAGCACCGGCCGCACCGCGAACGGCAGTGCCACCAGGCCGTGCGTCAGTGCATGGAACGCGAAGGTGTCGTTCGGGCAGGGCGAGTAGCCGAAGGTCAGCGTACGCACGCGGCGATCTCCACGAGCACCCGTGGCGTCACACCGGTGATCGCGGCGAATGCCGCGTCGAAGTGCCAGCGCGCACGGTCGGACTCTTCCACGTCGTTGGAGATCGCCCGCAGCTCGACCGCCGGCACGCCGGCGAGCTGCGCTGCGCGCAGCACGGCGAACCCCTCCATCGCCTCCACGTCGCAGCCCAGCGCGCCCCCGACGCCGCCGGCCACGCCGCCTCCCACCTGCGCCGAGGTCGCGATCGGCAGCACCGGGGCGGCGGGCAACGCGCGGCGTGCCGCCGCCAGCAGCTCCGCATCGGGGTGGACCTCCGTCGCTGCCAGGTCACTCAAGAGACGCAAGTCCCCGTACCGCGCCACCGATCCGATCACAAGGCTTCCTGGCGCGAGGCCAGCCGCCCGACGCGCACCAGCGATGCCCACGTGGAGCACGGCCTTCGGTCGGTGATGGACGATCGCGGCCGCCGTCCGCGCCGCCGCTTCCACAGGTCCCACGCCACATAGCAACGTGGCGCAGGGGAGGTCGGCGGCGAGCTCCCGTGCCGTGGCGGCGACGACGAGGATGGGGAGACCGTCTGGCATCGCTGGGAATCTAACCGTGACGTGCCCGCTGACGTGCCCAGTGTCGTGTCCTGAGAAGTGCCCGGGGACGTGCCTCGTGACGCCACGCGGTACCAGCAGGTATCGACACGGTAGACGCCTGAACCCATGCGAGGTCGAGGTCCCGATGCGTGCACCGGTCGTAATGTTCTGTGCGGCGCTCGCCGCCTGCAGCGGTGAGGCCGTCGTCGAACCGCCGCCACAGTTGCACCCGCCGGTGAATCTGCAGTGGGCGGATGTCGGGCAGCCCTGCAGCCCCGGTGCCCCGGCCGTTCCGCTGGGCGATGCCGCTCGCGACTCGCTGCCCACGATTCCGGGCTTTGCCACGAGCGACGACCGCATGGCTGACATCGCGCGCCGCGTCCCCGGTGGGTGGGGTGGCAACGCCCGCCTCGACGGCGTGTTCACGGTCTATCTGGTCGATACCACGGCGCGTGCCGCCGCCAGCACCGCACTCGCGGCCGAAGGGTATTCGGTCCCACCGACTGCGGTCGTGCGGCGAGGGCGCTGGGACTTCGCACAACTGCACGACTGGTATCGCCACCTGCTCGTCGGCATCGACGGCACGGGCATCACGATGTCGGACATCCAGGAGGCAGAGAACCGCATCCACCTCTTCGTCCGGAACGAGTCGGCGCGAGCCGTGCTGGCGGCCCACCTCCGGAGCCGTGGCGCGGTCTGCAACCTGGTGGCGATCGGCGTGTCGGCTCCGGTGATCGCGAGATAGCGCGGTCGCCGCGGCATGGGCCCCGCTCAGGGCTCGTACCCGCTCTCCGCCACGAAGCGCTCCGCCTCCTCGCGGCCGCGGAGGTCGAGCATCCGTCGCATCGCGTCGGGTGTCCCGCCCTGGCGGGCGAACCAGGCGCGCGCGATCCGGTAGCCCATCACGTATCCCAGGTCCGCCGGCCGATCGCCGGCGTTGGATCCGTTGTAGAGCCAGCCCGACACATCAGTGCCGAGCATCACCGCACGGAACTCCTGCCACAACGCGCGCTCGCGCGACTCGGCCCAGGCCTGCGCACCGGCGTTGATGTTCTTGCCGCTCACGCGCTCACCCACGAAGTCCGCGATCCCCTCTCGGAGTGCGCGTTCGAGCAGTGTCGCCCCCGCGCCGCGCTGCTGGTAATGCACCAGTTCGTGTGCGACGATGGCCGTCACATCCTCCACCGGACGCAGCACCGCGCGGTGCCAGGCATTGAGTGGTGGCCCGAGCAGGCTGTCCGCCGTGCGGCCGTACATCTCGGCGCCGATGAGCAGGCCCGACGCCGAGGTCGTACCACCGGTGCTCAATCGCCCCACGACGAAGTACACATCGGGGAACACCGCGTCCGGCACCTCGGCGTGAAGGCGCCGCAGCACCGTGCGGAGTGCGGGCTCCATCGATGCGATGCGGGCCATGCTCTCGCGCGTCGAGGCATAGTAGGGCGCGGCGAGGTCCACCGTGCGCGCGAAGCCCGCACGGTCGCTCAGCCGCAGCCGACCGAAGTCCGCGAGGCCGCGGCTGCCACGAGCGAAGTACAGGGAGTCGAGGGCGTGTGCGGCGCCCAAGGTCCCACGCTGATCGAACGCCTCCCAGAACCGAGGGATGTCCTCCGTGATGAAGCGGGCGCGTTCGGGGTCGCGGTTCTGCGCGGCGAGTGTTGCGACGGGGATCGGCAACGCCGTGAGCGGCGCCGCGGCGAGCAGCAGCGCGAGGGTGAGTGGGCGGCGGCGGTTCGGCATCACCCACTCAGACAGACAGCCAGCGGGCAAGGGTTTGCGCCAGGCGGTCCCGCCCTATGCGCTCGCGCCACCCTACCGCGACAGCAGCTGCGTCCCCAGCCACCGGGCCAACTCGCCCTGCTCGACGATCGACCACGAATGCGGATGGCGCAGTCCGTTCGCACGGTAGCCCCGGCCGGTGGTCACGACGAGCTCGGCGCGGGTGTTGCCGAGCAGCTTCAGGTGCCGGATGAGCGACGCGGCATCGCTCGCGTTCATGCCGTAGTAGTCGAGGCCGCGTTGCTCCATCCACCACTGGATGTCGGGCTCCGTGTACGCCCGGACCGCCACGCCGGCGAGCGACCGCGCGTTGCCACCGCCGCGGGCCTTGGCGGCGAGCGGGGACGATTCCAGGTATCGGCTCGCAGCGGGACTCGGTTGCGCGCCGAGCCGCGCCTCCAATGCCGCCAGGATGCGCTGGGCCTCCTCGACATTGGCGCCGGGTGGCCGATGCTCGACCACCATGCTCGCGTTCTCCCACAGGCGGAACCAGTCCAGCGGGGCGTCGACCGCGAACACCGCGCGCACCGCATGCGGCATCGTGCAGCGTCCGGCAGCACAGCGCTCGGCGAACAACACGGCGTCGGTGCCACCGGCCGAGAAGCCGCCGATCGCGAGGGGAAGCGCGTCGGCACTCAGCTTGCCGACCGTCTCGCGGACCGTGGCCTCGAGTTGCTGCAGGTGTGTGTCGTCGCCGAAGAGGACACCTGCGGGTGGGGCGACGAGCACCAGTGCGATGCCGCGCGCGGCGAGCGAATCCGCGAGGACCGAGCGATGCGCAGCCGTGCCGCCCGCCTCACTGAACTCGCTGAAGGCGCCACCGAACCCGGGCATGAGCACCAGCACGGCCCGCGGCGCGGGGACGCGGTTGGCGATCTCGTAGCTCCATCCACTGGCGGCCCGCGCGGCGGGCGGCGCGCCTTGGGCGGGGAGAGCGGCGGCGAGGACCACGACACTCGCACCCAGTGCCCAGCGCGCGACCGCGCGGAAGAGAAGTGGCCCCGGTTCCTCGGACAGCAGGCTCTGGACACAGGCGGGCTCCCTCAGCAAACTATCGCTCACTTCCATAGGAGCCCTCATGCGCCGTCGTCCCCGTCGAAATCACTCCCCTGCCTTCAACGCCCAGAGCGCGTCTCATAACTTCGTGCGACAAGACTAACACACGAGGTTACGGCCGACATGCAGGAAGCCGAAGTGATTCGGCCCAGAAGTCGCTGATCCTCTTCATGCGGAAGAGTTCCTAAAAGGTATCGCTTCTGTTCAATGGTGCGGACTTCACGCAGAGCTAGCGCGTGAGTGAGACTAATGCGGTTCGAAGTGGTCGCTGCGCTTCCCCCTCTACGCGAACGAGTAGAGCCGCGACAACGGTACCACTCGTATCCGTGTCAAGTGCGTGATCGATCACGGATACGGTGATTGGGAGTTCGCGAACGTCGCTCCAAGACTTGTGCCAAGTACTTGAAAAGAGCGACGTCCGACCAGGCGAGCTGGATGCTCGAAACGCGACTACCAGCCTGTCACAGCGATCTACGACTGCCTCAAGACCGCGGGCGTCCGAGGGAATCGACCTCGCAGATACCGCGCTCCAGGAAACTCCATCATTCAGCGAAATCAAGTGTCGCAACTCCCTGGCGACAGCCGTCTGCTGGATCCAAACCAGATGTAGTCGACCCCGATCATCGAATCGCAGGCGCAGGTTGGACGCAGGCAACATACCTGACCTGCTAAGTAGCCTCGGCGCCGAGTCGGAGTCAATCGAGAAGTAGACGCTATTGCGGTCCGAACTGTCGGGCGTAGCGCTGAGAAATGCCGCTGTCAGCACCCCGGGCTTAGATGCCAGGCTCACCGACACAGCTGAGAGTGGAACTTCGCGCTGTGCAACAACCCACCCATTCCTGCCAAGAGTAGCGCGATAGAGCCCTTGCTTGCCAAGTACATCGAATGAGAGATTCACACCGTCGCGAATTATCCGATCGACGCTCTCTTTTGCCAAGAAGAGATCATCGCTGATCAGCTTCTGCGCTGGCGACCAACCACTGAGAGAGTCATAGTGGGATGCCCACAAACTCGTCGGCGCAACTAGAGGGAACGGCGTCGTCGCGCCATTGCTGACGTCGGTTTCTGCCCAAATCAGATGTAGGCGATCATCGTCGTCGAAGACCGCGCGTGGGTGGATGACATGAGACAAACGCTTCGGACCTGGAATGCTGCCGCCAGAAACGGGGAGCAGAGACGCCTCCACCGGCGACTCCATTCCAGCGCTGACGCCAAACCAGTTCGCTCCAACCACCATTGATGCTTGACCCAACGACGCAAACCCCACGTCGTAAGTGGTTGAAGTCGCCGATGCCGCGAGATAGACGGGCACGTCGTCTACCTCGCGGCACTCCTCGAGCGATCGGACCGAGAGATCAGGGTGCACGCAAAAAGCGAAGCTGAAGAGCAGCAAGCAACCCGCTCGAGCCACCGGTCGAAGCGTCGGCCTCGTGAAGAGTAGCCATGCTCCTCTGTTCAAGGCCGACGTCGAACGAGACCTGCGCGGCCGCGTGTGGGCATTCTGGTGTTAACGACCCGATCTGGCGACGCCGGAAGAATGGCATCCGAGAGCGGTCGCCTCAGTTGTGCAATCACGTTCCGAGCAAACTCCAAGTCGGTGTCCGCAAAGCGGGCAGTGGGGTCTGCTCCAACGACCGTCGCTGTCAGTCGCACTCCTGTCAGATCGCTCTTTGACGCACGATTGGCCGAATCGATTTCGCGAAGAAACTGCATAGCGCGCGCGACATCTGTGGTAGTCGCACTCGAATGGAATCGAACACGATCGAAGGCATGAGACGCCGGCCCGCGCCCGAAAATCACGGTTCCGGGGGCGACGCGAACGTCATCAAACTGCAATGAAATCGCCGAGTTGCTCGCGACGCGCCCTGCTCTCGCGTCCGACGAGGCAACCGAGGAGTAGGTGTTCTCGGGCGCCTGAACACCTTCGGGACGCGTCAAACTCATTGACCCCGCTGGCGCGCACACTTCGACGACTTCCGACCACCAGATCTCCCACGTTAACCCGCCGTCATAGCTGATCTCAATAAACCAGAGTTCATCCCAGCAAACGACGTTCCCGGTTCCACCGCCACCTCCACCGCCAGTTCCTGGGTCGCCGCATGGTGGGTCGACGACCCCATCCCCAAGAGCAGGAGCGTCGCTATTCGCGGCTCGCGCGGACCGAAACTCATCGTTGGTGCACGGGTCGTCTTCGAACTCGCAGATACGCTCGTCGCTCAACGATTCGGAGACACGTTCAAGATTGGAGCGTACAAGCGTGTGAAGTGTGCGGGAGGTAACGTGGTTCCGTTCGATGTCGCACGAAGACCACTTCGAGGTGTCGTATCGGCACTCGTTTCCGCCCACGGTCAGACAGCCGAGGTTGCTCATCCAGCTCGGGAAGGTCAGGTATCCTGACGGGCCAGCGAACATCTTCCAGTGACCTACCATCGCGACGCCACCGATCTCATTCTCGTCGGCGAAGTAACTACCAGTCAGAATCTCCCACTCCCCTTCACCCATGAAGATTCTATTCGTTCCACACGCCCAAGAGCCTTGACCCAATCCGCACCCACCGAACTGCTGGAGCAGATCCGACGTCGCGCCGGCGACCTCGAGCACCGGACGAGCCTCCCTCGGTGCAGCGACCACTGACTCCGAAGCGCAGCCGAGGCTCAAGAGTACGAACGCGGAGACTGAGACACAGAGAAGCGCCCTGCGAGATAGTGGCGCGGTGCCGCGACGTTCTTCGCAATGGTTGTACAATGTGCCTCCGCGAGAATGTGGATGCCAAAATCGTACGCATGGGTCTACAATGGCGCAAGTTGAGCTCGCCTTGACTGGCGGCACGTTTCGTGACTCTGTTAGGCAGCAGTGGCAAACGAGCTCGGAGTCGACGTGCAGGAAGCCGAGATCCTGCGACGCGAGGCGATTGAAGCGTAGCAGCAGCGGGCCCGCGCGATTGAGCTACGCGAAGGGCCGCTCGACGACCCATCGATTGCGACCAAGACGATCCTTCGATCCGATACGGCGTCGCGCGATCCGCGGCCGGAGGCCGCGTGCCCAGCACGCCGCGCGACACTTCTTTCCTTGTCTGCGTGCGCTTTGCCGGGCCGACGCTGCGGGCGGCCGCAGCTACGGCAGCGCGGCGCGGGGATCGCATCGAGCGGTTCCGTGAAGAGTTGACTGTCGTGGACACTTGCCTTCGTCAGCCGGACCGCCAACGGGGTGCCTTGGCCGTCGACCACAGGGTGGCGTTTGCAGCCCGAACGGCCGTTGTTCGTTGGTTTCGGACCAGTGCCGCTGCCCCCTCTCTTGCCCGTGACCATTGAGCTTTCGAGCGCGGCGCGGCTCCCCTCGATTTCGTCGGCCCAGGCCAAGTACTGCGGCAGCACCACGTGCAGAACCCCCCATCGGCCTTGCCGCGTCCACCAGCGGAAGCGCCGCCAACACCTCCACCCGCTGCCGCAGCCATCTCCAACGGAAGCAGTTGCCACGGGAGTCGGGTTCGCAGCACGAACAGGATGACGGCGAAGACCCGGCAGTTGCTCACGCGTGGTCGACCGCCGGTCTTGCCTATCTTGCGCTCACGCGCCTGGAGCGGCGCGACCACAGCCCGGAGCGCGCCGTCGACGAGAGGCTCATGCCCTCCAGACGACTTCACACTCCCCAATTGAAGCGCACTCTCAATGGGAGAACTCTTGACAGGAACGCAGGACGAACGGCTGTTGAGCGCCAACGAAGGCCGCGAAGCTGCTCGGAATGCCGTTGGCCCGGCTTCGGCAGAGCGATGTCCATGCGTCCGGCTCGGCCGTAGTCGGCTCTACCGCAGCGCCGAGATCCGTACGTACATCAGTCGCCGCGTCAGCGAGTAGGGACGAACCATGCCAAGGGAGGAGACTTGATACCATTTCTGCGGGGCAAGCTCGGCTACGACAAGTGGCGAACGCCTGACGGTGCGTGGAGTCAGCTCGCGACGGGCACGCGCGACCGGCGCATCGCCACCGAGTATGCGCGGATGATCGAGCGCATGGAGCAGCGGGATTCCCAAGATTCGGACCTCATTCTCGCCGTCTGCGCGAAGCCGCCTCGCCTAAGAGTCGAAGACCTCCTCAGCGCGTTCCGTGCCGGCGCGCCCTCTGCAATTCGCGCGCGGCTGAACGACGAGGATCTTGATCCTTGGGGAGATCGCTGGCTCAGCTCACGAGAAGCCGGCCTGGCACCCGACACGTCGGCACACTACCGCGTGCATATTCGGCACTTCATCCCTGCTGGCACGCCGTTCTGGCTAACGGCCTTCACGACGCCGTTCGTGCGGTCGGGGCTCGACGGGCTCGACAAGTTGCCGGGCACCAAGCGCAAGTAGCGCGCCGCCCTAGTCGCGTTCTTTCCAATTTGGAACGGTGCGACGTACTGACCGAAACCCCGGTTGCGCGCGCGAGAGTTGGCGGGGCATTCGTCGTGCGCGACCGACGAATCAATAGGGCGAGCGTCCTCAGGACCCTCGCGCCTCGACCCGGCCATACAGGCCGTCGTAGCGACTCTCCGCGACTCCGGGGCAGCCCTCTCGCAGCCCTGGCAGTCAAGGTCAGCGACGTGAAAGAAGTGTCAACGCAGTTGCAGTTCTGGCACGGCGAGACGAAATGTCGGAACCGAGCGGTCTTCGTGCAGATGCGGGCATGGCGATAGTTATTGGACAGCCTGGAGCGAGCCCGCTCGGCGAATTCGGATCCCGATGCCCTGCTCTTCCCCTCGGTCAATCGCTGGACACCCAGCGACAGGTTCCGCCAAGCTTGCGCGGCCGTCGGGGTAGTGAACCACTCCCTGCGCGATGCTCGGCACGGCTTCGCAGTCGGCATGCTGAAAGCCGGTGCCAGTCCTGCCGCGGTCCTACGCCAGCTCGGACACACCAAGACGGCGCTCGTGCATCGCGTGGGCGGCGGGTACATATCTGCCGGCGCTGAGGTCCTGGACGGTCAAGCCAAGGTCTAGCGGTTCCATGACGGGGAAAGTTCCGCGCGACGCCACCGCAGAGGAATCCCCCACGACAGAACCCCGTGCTGCCAATCATGGGGCAGCCGTCGCCACAAACGCCGACGGCCTGCGCGGGGCGATGCCCGGGCAAGCCGTTGGGTGTGCCTGACTTGAACGACGATAGCTGGGGCGGGACTCGAACCCGCGACCCCGGCATTATGAGTGCCGTGCTCTAACCAGCTGAGCTACCCAGCCGCATCCGGCCGAACCCTCGGCCAGCGACAATACCAGCCACAAAACATAAAGCCTCCTACCCGGCCCACCAACCCCGCCGAATCGTCGTGCGGTCCGTCGGCCGACATCCCGCATCCAAAACGCATCCAAAACGACAGGGCGCTCCCGAAGGAGCGCCCTGTCGTCTTGGATCCATAGCGGGGGCGGGATTTGAACCCGCGACCTTCGGGTTATGAGCCCGACGAGCTACCAGGCTGCTCCACCCCGCGGTAGTCCTCATAACCTAGTCGCTCGCGCGGGGAAATCAAGCCTGAGGTGTGAGGTGTAGGCTCAGCGAAGCGACGGACACCGCGCCCGCATCGCGGCCCCTCACACCTCCCACCTCACACCTCCCACCTACTTCTCAAGGAACCGATACAGCATCTCCCGGTCCCCCTTCACCATCCCGAACTCCTCCCGGGCCAACTTCTCCTGCATCACCGGGTCGGTCTCCACCGACTTCTTGTACACCTTGAGTCGCTCCACCTCGGCGGCGAGCGAATCCACCGCACGGCGTTCGCGCTGCAGCTGCGCGCGCTGGCGGATCAGGTCGGTGCTGCCGTATTCGCCACCCTGCACGGCGAAGGTCACCACCGCCAGGCCGAAGCAGGCGATCACCACCCGCCCGATGATCTGCTTGTTGGTGAGCGGCTCGCCCGGCGCGCGGCGGCGGGGGGCAGCGGCGGACTTGCCGCGCCCTGCGCCCGCCGACGTGCCGCCGCGCTTGGTCGCCACGCGGCGGCTCAGTCGGCGATGCCGT
Source organism: uncultured Gemmatimonadota bacterium (assembly GCA_902825965.1). GTDB lineage: Bacteria > Gemmatimonadota > Gemmatimonadetes > Gemmatimonadales > Gemmatimonadaceae > Pseudogemmatithrix. Next base: position 59,601 of record CADEDA010000013.1, read on the forward strand.
AGATGGAGCCGCCCGGGAACTCGGCGTGGACGCCGAGCTCGGCTTCGATGCGCAGCAGCTGGTTGTACTTGGCCACGCGATCCGTGCGACTGGCCGAGCCGGTCTTGATCTGCCCGGCGTTGGTCGCCACGGCGAGGTCGGCGATGAAGGTGTCCTCGGTCTCGCCCGAGCGGTGCGAGATGATGGAGCGGTAGCCGTTGCGGCCCGCCATCTCGATGGTCTCGAGCGTCTCGGTGAGGGTGCCGATCTGGTTGACCTTCACGAGGATCGCGTTCGCGACATCCTCCTCGATGCCGCGCGCGAGGAACTCCGTGTTGGTGACGAACAGGTCGTCACCCACGAGCTGCACGCGGTCGCCGATCTTCTCGGTCATCAGGCCCCATCCCTCCCAGTCGCTCTCCGCCAATCCATCCTCGATGGAGACGATCGGATACTTGTTGAGCCACTTGGCGTACATCTCCACCATCTCCGCCGCGGACTTGGTGCCCGCCCCGCTCTTCTTGAAGGTGTACTTGCCCTTGGTGAAGAGCTCGCTGGCGGCGCAGTCCAGCGCGAGCGCGATCTGCGTCCCCGGCTCGTAGCCCGCGGACTCGATCGCCTCCATCACGACCGTGAGCGCCTCCTCGTCACTCTTGAGGTCCGGCGCAAAGCCACCCTCGTCGCCGACGCCGGTGGAGAGCTTGCGCTTCACCAGCACCTTCTTGAGCGCGTGGAACACCTCGGTGCCCATACGCAGCGCCTCGCTGAAGCTCTCGGCCCCCACGGGCACGATCATGTACTCCTGGAAGTCCACGGTGTTGGTCGCGTGTGCGCCACCGTTCAGGATGTTCATGAGCGGCACGGGCAGCGTGCGGGCCATGGGGCCGCCCAGGTACTTGTGCAGCGGCAGGTCCACGCTGGCGGAGGCGGCGCGGGCGGCGGCCATGGACACGGCGAGCATGGCGTTGGCGCCGAGCTTGGCCTTGGTCTTGGTGCCGTCGAGCGCGATCATCGCGCGGTCGATGGTCAGCTGCTCGGTGACGTCGAGGCCGATGAGCTCGGGTTCGATCAGCTTGCCGACGTTCTGCACCGCCTTGCGCACGCCCTTGCCGAGGTAGCGCTTGGCATCGCCGTCGCGGAGCTCGTTGGCCTCGTGCTCGCCGGTGGAGGCGCCGCTGGGGACCGCGGCGCGGCCGTAGGTGCCGTCCTCGAGGACGACGTCGACTTCAACCGTGGGATTGCCGCGCGAATCGAGGATCTCGCGGGCCTGGATGCCGATGATGGCGGACATGTGCGGAGGCGTGTGGAGGAGGTCGGAACGTGACGCGGTGAAATCTACTCAGCCCGCCCTGTGCCGTAGGGCGGCGACGCGATGCCGTACTCGCGCTCGAGGCACTCGGCCATGCGCTCGTACGTGCGGCGCGCGAGCTCGTCGCGGTGCTCGTAGGTCATGCCCGCGGTCTCGATGGCGGGGAGGTAGTGCAGGTGGATCTCGCCGGGATACACCTTGAACTCGCCCTTGCGCTGCACGTCGAGCGCGCCGTAGACGATCATCGGCACGATCGGCGCCTGGGCCTGGATGGCGAGCACGAAGGGGCCCTTCTTGAACGGACGCAGCGGATAGGCGGACCCGCGCGTGCCCTCGGGATACACCGCCACCGAGGCGCCTGCGGTGATGCGGTCCGTGGCCTTGGCGTAGGACGCGAACGCCGCCTTGCGGTTCGCCCGCTCCACGGGGATCATGCCCACCTGCAGCATCGCCGGGCCCATGATGGGCACGCGGAAGAGCTCGGCCTTGGCGACGAACTTGGGCCAGGGCAGCTTGGACGCGAGCGCGAACACGTCGAAGTTGCCCAGATGGTTGGCGACGAAGATGTGCTGGGCGCCGCGTTTGTGCTCCGCGCCGTGCTCGATGACCCTCACACCGGCCATCCAGAGGTGGGTCTTGCCCCACCAGCGCGGACACCAGTCGTACACCGACCCGGGCCGGTCCCGCACGCGGAACAGCGCCGCGATCAGCACGATGCTGCCCAGGACGGGTGTGACGGTGATGAGGTTCAGCGCGACGAAACACGCGCGGATGGTGGCGTACATGGTCAGCGGTCCGGCGGGGCGAAGTGATCGAAGGCGCGTCCGGTGGCCGGCATGCTGACGCGCTGCCCTGCCTGCTCGGCGACGACCTCGCCGACGGCGGCGCCGATGGCAGCGGCCTCAGGCTGGCCGCGTGGCGTCACGGCCTCGACGCGTCCGACGGCGGTGAGGGCGAGGTCGGCGTTGGCTGCACGGAACTCGCGGGCGAACGCGTCGGCGTCCGACACGGGGGCGGCGACCAGCAGCTCGTACTCCTCGCCGCTGGCCAGCGCCTGTGCGACCGTCACGTCGGCCACGCGCGGGATGGCATCGAGCCGCAGCACGCAGCGCACGCTGCTCGCGGCAGCGAGATGCGCGATGTCGCCACGCAGGCCATCGGAGAGGTCGATCGCCGCATGCGCGCCGTGCGCGGCGAGCCAACGCCCGGCCGCGATGCGCGCGTCCGGCCGGGCGAACCGCGCGCGGTCCGCGGCCCGCGGTGGCGTCCCGCCCAGCCAGGCGGACAATGCCGCGCCCGGACCACCGAGGGCGCCGGTGACGAACAACGTGTCGCCGGGCACGGCGGCGGCACGGGTGAGGGCGGTCCGTGTGTGCCCGAGCACGGTGATGGTGAGCGCGAGCCGATCGCCGTCGGTGACGTCGCCACCGACGATGGGTGCCGCATGCCGCTCCACCGCGTCGCCGATGCCGTGGGCCAGCGCCGGCAGCTCGGCCCGCCAGGACCTGGGGACCGTGAGCGCGAGCAGCACGCCCAGCGGCGCGGCACCCATCGCCGCGAGGTCGGAGAGTGCGGCCATCGTCGCGCGCCAGCCGATCTCCTCGCTGCTCAGCCACTCCCGCCGGAAGTGCACCGTCTCGACGCTGGAGTCGGTGCTGACCACCAGCCGATCGCCCGCCGGCACGTCCAGCAAGGCCGCGTCATCGCCGATGCCGATGGCCCGTGCACCCCACTTGTCGAGCAGCGCCCGCACGGCGTCGAACTCGGCGCCAGGCCCCAGCGTGAGGTGGCGGCTCATCGCTGGCGACCGGTGGCGCGCAGCTCATTGAGCACGGGCGCCACGGGTGCGGGATCCGCGAGGGTCCACACGTCGCGCAGTGCCTCGACCACGTCCTGCAGCGAGGCACCGCGCACCGAACCCAGCTCGGCCGCCCGCTCGCCGGCGCGCCCGTGGATCCAGGCGCCGCTGGTGCCGGCGGCGAAGGGGTCGAGTGTCTGCCCGAGCAACGTGGCGACGATGCCCGCGAGCACGTCGCCGCTGCCGGCGGTGCCGAGTGTGGGGGCGCCGGCCGCGGACACCGCGACGCGGCCGTCCGGCGCGGAGATGATCGTCGGCGGACCCTTGAGCACCACGGTCGCCCCGAGCGTCTTGGCGAGCTCGGCGCCGATCTCGAACCGCCGTTCGAGCACCACCTGCGGATCGAGCCGCAGCAATCGCGCGGCCTCGATGGGATGCGGCGTGACGATCGCCGGCCGCGAACCCAGCAGCGTGCCGAGCGAGCGCGGTTCCCCTTCGAAGACGTTGAGGGCGTCGGCGTCGAGCAGCACCGGGCCATGGAAGGCCACGAGCAGGCGTTCGACGAGGGCGCGCGTCATCGCGGTGCGGCCGAGCCCGGGGCCGAGCAGCAGCACGTGCGCCCAGTTGAGCACGCGCTCCTGGTCCTCACCGGTGACAGGCCAGCGTGCGGCCATGGTGTCGGGGAGTGCCGCCTGCACCACGGGGACGTTCTGCGGGTTCACGAGCAACTGCACCATGCCGATGCCGCTGCGCATCGCACCACGGGCCGCGAGCATGGGGGCGCCGGCCATGCCATCACCGCCACCGACGATGGCGAGGCGACGTCGGACGCCCTTGTGCGCGTCGCTGGGAATCGGTGGGATGGCCTTCCGCACCCAGGCCGCATCGACGAGTTGCGGTGAGGGGTCCGAGGAGGGGGCCGCCGTGAGCCCGATGTCGAGCGTGGCGATGGCACCCGCCTCGTCGCGACGGAGCAGCAGACCGCGCTTGAGCGTGCCGTAGGTGCAGGTGAGCGTGGCCTTCACCACCGCCCCGCCGGCCCCCGTGGTCGGGTCCATGCCGCTCGGCAGGTCGAGCGCGACCACGCGTGCACCGCGCACCCCGAAGGCGTTGACCCGCGCGATCGCGGCGGCGGGATCGCCGCTGGCCTCGCCGCTGCTTCCGGTGCCGAGGATGCCGTCCACGATGACCGCCGGGAACCGGCCATCCGACGCCGCCGCGAGCGACTGTGCGTGCGCCTGCACGACCTCGAGCGCGGGTTGTGCGGTGCGCTGGGCGCGTTGCGCGTCGTCGGACTTGGGGACACCGAGCGACTCCACGAGCACCGGGCAGCCGGCGGCCGCGAGCGCCCCGGCGACGACCCAGGCATCACCGCCGTTGTTGCCCGTTCCGGCGAGCACGAGTGCGCCCGCGCTGACGACCTCCGGGAAACGGCGGAGGATCTCCCGCGCCGTGGCGTCGCCGGCCGCGCGCATGAGCGCGTAGGACTCGATCCCGGCAGCGACGGCAGCCGCCTCGCGGGCCGCCGCCTGCGCGGCCGTCGCGACGCGGACCGGTGTACTCACGCGCTCGGCGCCGCGTTCCACGGATAGTCGCGGTCGAACGCGTCGCGGAAGTCGAAGACGTCGATGAAGTCTTCCTTGTTGTCCTCGGGCTGCTTCATGAGCAGCCCCACGTCGACCAGCGTGAAGACGATCTCGCCGATGTCGAGTGTCTCCTTCACACCCCAGTGCTCGAGGACCTCGCGCGCGAGCACCCCGTACCGCGCCAGCGCCAGGTCACGGCAGCCCTCCGCCAGCTCGCGCCCCGTCAGGTGACGCCGCTCGGGCAGGCGCTGCTGGCAGAACTCGAGGGCCGCCAGGACCCACAGGTACGCGCGCTCGTCGTAACGAGGCTCGCGCAACCTGATGCGGTCCATGACGCCGTCGCGAAACGCGAGTTCGGGAGGCAATTCCTTGGGGTGGGAGGTGTGAGGTGGGAGGTCTGAGGTGTGGGACGCCGCGCTGAGGCGGGCTGCACCGGAAACTTCATCCAAGGTCCAATATCCAACATCCAGCATCCAACATCCAGCATCCAACATCCACCATCACAGATACAACGGAAACTCCGCCGCCAACCCATGCACATCCTTCCGCACCTGCTGCGTCACGCCGGCGTCCTCGGGCGCGCTGAGCACGCGGTCGATGAGGCTCGCGATGCGCTTCATCTCCGGCTCGCGCATGCCGCGGGTGGTGACCGCGGGTGTGCCGATGCGGATGCCGCTGGTCACGAACGGTGACTGCGTCTCGCGCGGCACCGTGTTCTTGTTCACCGTGATCCCCGCGCGGTCGAGGGACTGTTCCGCGACCTTGCCCGTGAGCGACGCACTCTTGGGACGCAGGTCGGCGAGCATCAGGTGGTTGTCGGTGCCGCCCGAGACGATGTGGACCCCATGGCCCATGAGTTCGGACGCCAGCACGCGGGCGTTGGCGACCACTTGTCGGCAGTAGTCGGCGAACTTGGGATCCAGCGCCTCCTTGAACGCCACGGCCTTGGCGGCGATCACGTGCTCCAGCGGACCGCCCTGCGTGCCGGGGAACATCGCCTTGTCGATCACCTTGGCGTGTTCGGCCTTGCAGAGGATCAGGCCGCCGCGCGGTCCGCGCAGGGTCTTGTGCGTGGTGGTCGTCACGACGTCGGCGTGTGGCACCGGATTGGGGTACACACCCGCTGCCGCGAGCCCCGCGAAGTGCGCCATGTCCACCATGAACACCGCCCCGACCTCCCGGGCTGCCTCGGCGAACTGCGCGTAGTCGAGCACGCGGGAGTAGGCGCTGTAGCCCGCGATGATGAGCTTGGGCCGCTCGCGGCGCGCCAGCTCGCGCATGGCGGCGTAGTCGATCAGGCCTTGGTCGTTCACGCCGTAGTGCACGGCGCGGTAGTTGAGCCCCGAGAAGTTCACGGGCGAGCCGTGCGTGAGGTGGCCGCCCTGCGAGAGGTCGAGCCCCATCACCGTATCGCCGGGCTTGAGGAACGCGAGGAACACCGCCGCGTTCGCCGTCGCCCCGGAGTGCGGCTGCACGTTCGCGTGATCGGCGCCGAAGAGTTTCTTCGCGCGATCGATCGCGATCTGCTCCACCTGGTCCACGACCTCGCAGCCGCCGTAGTACCGCTTGCCCGGGAGCCCCTCGGCGTACTTGTTGGTGAGCGAGGAGCCCATGGCCTCCAGCACGGCCGGCGAGACGAAGTTCTCGCTCGCGATCAGCTCGAGGCCCTCCGATTGCCGGCGCGTCTCCTCGGCGATGAGGGCCGCGATCTCCGGGTCGGTGCCGAGCAAGGCGGCGCCGGGGAGTCGGCGGTCCCACGTCTGGTAACCGGGCTTCACTGCACCTCCTAACAGGTCAGGGAGAGCCGAGCGCTCAGGTGCCGCTCGGTTCGATCTTGTCCACGCGCTTCTGGTGCCGTCCGCCCTCGAACGGCGTCTCCAGCCAGGTCTTGAGGATGCGCACGCCGTCCTCCTCGCTCACGAACCGAGCGGGCAGCACGAGCACGTTCGCGTCGTTGTGCTTGCGGGCGAGCTCGGCGATCTCGGGCGACCAGGCCACCGCGGCGCGCACGCCTGGGTGGCGGTTGGCCGCGTACGACATGCCGAGTCCGGTGCCGCAGAGCAGCACCCCGCGCGCCACCTCACCGCGCTCCACCTTCTCGGCGAGCGGGTGGGCGTAGTCGGGGTAGTCGGTGGACGCCGGCGAGTGCGTGCCGATGTCGTCCACGTCGTACCCCATCTCCCGCAGGGCCTTGCTCAGATGCTCCTTGAGCTCGAACCCCGCGTGGTCGGAGGCGATCGGGATGCGCTCCGTCATGCTCAGCTCTTGTTGGGCCACTGCGGCCAGGTGCGCACGAGCCCGTGCACGGCCGCGATCCGACGCTCGGCCAGCTTGTCCGCCGCGTCGTAGGTGAACACGCCCTCCTCCTTGGCGATCGCGTACACGCCGAGGATCGTGTCGAAGATCTCGTCGGCCTTGCGGAACGAACGCTCGCGCGTCCAGCCGGCGAGCTCGCCGTACACGTTGATCACGCCGCCGGCGTTGGCCACGAAATCCGGCGCGTAGCTGATGCCGCGCTTCTCGAGCGCCTCGCCGTGCTTCTGCGGCTCCAGCAGCTGGTTGTTGGCGCCGCCGCAGACGATCTCCACCTTGAGCTTGGGGATGGTGTCGTCGTTGATGATCGCGCCGAGGGCGCAGGGCGCGAAGATGTCGGCCTTGGCGGAGTAGATCTCGTCGCCGGTCACGGCCGTGGCGCCGAACTCGTTCACCGCGTGCTGCACGCGCTCGGGGCGGATGTCGGTGACGATGAGCTTCGCACCGGCCGCATGCAGTTCCTTGCACAGGTAGGTGCCCACGTTGCCCAGCCCCTGCACCGTGACGGTCTTGCCCGACAGCGAGGGCGAGCCCCAGCGATGCTTGGCCGAGGCCTCGATGGCGCGGAACACGCCGTGCGCCGTGACCGGCGACGGGTCCCCGGACTTGTTCGCGAGCCCGGCGACGTAGTCGGTCTCCATGTGCACGAAGTCCATGTCGGCCGTGCTGGTGCCGACGTCCTCGGCCGTCACGTAGCGGCCGCCGAGCGACTCGACGAAGCGCCCGTGCGCCCGGAAGATCATCTCGCGGTTGGTGGTGCGGTTGTCGCCGATGATGACCGACTTGCCCCCGCCGAGGTTCAGGCCGGCGACGGCGTTCTTGTAGGTCATGCCGCGCGCGAGCCGCAGCGCGTCGGTGATGGCCTCCTCGTCGGACCCATAGCTCCAGAAGCGCGTGCCGCCGAGCGCCGGCCCGAGGGTGGTATCGTGGATCGCGATGATGCCACGGTACCCCGCGCCCTCATCGGAGCAGAGGACGATCTGTTCGTGGCCGAGTTTGGCGATCGTGTCGAATAACTTCATTTTAGGGTGTGAGGTGTGAGGTGTAAGGTGTGAGGTAACGGCGATGCGCGGGGGGATGCGGGGGATGCGGGGGGATGCGGGAAGGCGCGCCCGAACGGGCGCGCCCCTCACCCCTCACACCTCCCACCTGGATACTCACATCCCCGCCGACACCGCGCGCCCGATCACGATGCGTTGCACTTCAGACGTCCCTTCGTAGATCTCCGTGACCTTGGCGTCGCGGAAGTACTTCTCCACCGGATACTCCTTCACGTAGCCGTATCCGCCGAACACCTGCACCGCCTGCGTGGTCACCCACATCGCGGTCTCGCTGGCGAAGAGCTTGGCCATCGAGCAGGCGGCACCGAGCGCGGCGCCGCGGTCCTTGGTGGCCGCCACGCCATGCAGCAAGGCACGTGCCGCGGCGATGCGCGTGGCCATGTCCGCGAGCTTGAACTGGATGCCCTGGAACTCCGCGATGGGGGTGCCGAACTGCTGGCGCTCGTTCGCGTAGTCCACCGCCGCATCCAGCGCGGCCTGGGCGATGCCGATCGCCTGCGCCGCGATGCCCAGGCGGCCGTGCTCCAGCGAGTTCATCGCGTAGATGAACCCCTGCCCCTCCTCGCCGAGCAACCGGTCGCCGGGGACCCGCATCCGGTCGAACACCAGTTGCACGGTGGGCGAGGCCCGGAGGCCCATCTTGTCTTCCTTCTTGGAGACCCGGAAACCCGGCAGGTCCGGCGTGAGGATGAAGGCCGAGATGCCCTTGGACTTGCGGCGCGCCTCGGGCGTATCGGTGCGCACCATCGCGATGATCACACCGGCGTGGGTGCCGCTGGTGACCCAGGCCTTGGTGCCCTCGAGGATCCAATCGTCCCCGTCGCGCGTCGCCTGGGCGCGGATCGCGGAGGCATCGGAGCCGGCGTCGGGCTCGGAGAGCGCGAAGGCGCCGAGCAGCTCGCCGCGGGCCATCGGCTTGAGGAAGCGCTGCTTCTGCGCCTCGCTGCCGAAGGTCTTGAGCATCTGCGTCGGCAGCGAGTTGTGCACGGACATCATCACGGCCACCGAGGCGTCGGCCTTGGCGATCTCCTCGAGCGCGAACAGGTAGCTCTGCGCATCGAGGCCGAGGCCGTCGTACTCGGTGGGCAACAACATCCCGAGGAAGCCCAGGTCCCCGAGCTTCTTGATCAGCGTGGGTTCGAAGTGGCTGTCGCGGTCCCACTGCGCCGCGAACGGCCGGACGTGTTCATCGGCGAACGCACGCGCCGTGTCGCGGATCGCGACCTGGTCTTCGGTGAGCGGGAGGAGCTGCGTCATCAGTTGGCGTAGGTGTAGAAGCCGCGTCCCGACTTGCGGCCGTACCAGCCGGCCGCGACGTACTTCTTGAGCAGCGGGCAGGGGCGGTACTTGGGATCGCCCAGCCCCTCGTGCAGCACCTCGAGGATCGCCACGCAGGTGTCGAGGCCGATGAAGTCGGCGAGCGTGAGCGGACCCATGGGGTGGTTCATGCCCAGCTTCATCACCTGGTCCACCGCCTCGGGTGTGCCCACGCCTTCCATCACGGCGTAGCAGGCCTCGTTGATCATCGGCATCAGGATGCGGTTGGCGATGAAGCCGGGGAAATCGTTGGCTTCCACCGGCGTCTTGCCCAGCGCCTTGGAGAGCGCGACGGTGCGGCTGTTGGTCGCGTCGCTGGTAGCGAGGCCGCGGATCACCTCCACCAGTTCCATCACCGGCACCGGGTTCATGAAGTGCATGCCGATCACGTCGGCCGGCCGCGCGGTCACCGCCGCGATCTCGGTGATGGAGATGGAGCTGGTGTTGGTGGCGAGGATCGCGCCCGGGGCCGCGAGGCGGTCGAGGTCGCGGAAGATCTGCAGCTTGAGGTCCCTGCGCTCGGTGGCGGCCTCGACCACCACCGTGGCGTCCTTCACCGCCTCGAGCGACGTGGCGGTGGCGATGCGACCCAGCGCCTCGGCCTTCGCTTCCGGGCTGAGCGTACCCTTCTTCACCTGGCGGTCGAGGTTCTTCTCGATGGTCGCCAGGGCCTTGCGGAGTGCGTCCGCGGACACGTCGATGAGCGTGACGGCAAAGCCGCTCGTGGCGCAGACATGGGCGATGCCGTTGCCCATCTGTCCGGCGCCGACGACAGCGAAACGTTCGGTCATGGTCGGAGGTTCGAGGCGCGCCGAGGCGCGCGGGCGAGATGGTTCAGGACTCGGAGACCCGGGGACCGGGCATCCAGCGGAGACAGAGAAAGGTAACCACCGCCAGCACGGTCGCCGCAGCCACTCCACCGTCCAGTCCCCACGTCCCGCCGGTCCACCACGGCGCGCCATCGCTCACCCAGCGGGCCCCGCCCGAGAGCAGCGTCTGCCCCCGCGCCGCGCTGCGGAACACGAAGACCGACAGACAGACCATCGCCACGTGGGCGAGCCAGCTGCCGGCCAGGCTGCGCAGCCGGAGCCGCAGTGTCGCGAGCAGCGCGCCCACGGCGATCGCGCCGAGGAGCGTCGCGGGCAGGGCGCGCGGGTCGAACGCGTGGTACACGCCGGCCACGAGCGACGAGAGGCCGATGGCCCAGGCCGCGCCCCAGCGCTGCTCCAGCAGGCCGAGCAGGTATCCGCGGAACGCCAGCGCCTCGACCAGCGTCTGTGCGAGCAGGAGCATCGCGACCTCGCCGTGCGCCGGACCGCCCACACCCGGGGCGGCCGCGAGGTGCGCGTCTCCCGACAGCAGCAGGAGCCCCCCGGTGAGCGCGATGGCCGCCGCGCCGACGGCCGCGGCCATGAGCAGCCGCACCGGGTGCCAGCCCGACGCGCCCAGTCCCACGGCGCGCCAACTCGACCGCTCCATCGCCACCACCACGGCGAGATGCCCCACCCCGAGGCTCATCGCGATGAGCACCAGCATGAGGATCCGCCCGGGGGCACCGGCCGGCAGGCCGAGCGGCAGTACGGGCTTGAGGAGCACGCCGAGCACGAACATCGTCGCGGCGGCCGCGACCACGAGCACTGCCAGCCGCCCGACGACGCTGAGCGTGGCCTCGACCCGCTCGGTGAAGTCCACGGGTCGAGCCGCGCGCGTCGTTACACGCGCTCGACGCTCAGCGCGACGGCGTTGCCACCGCCGAGGCAGAGCGTCGCGAGGCCCGTGCGCTTGCCATGCTGCTCGAGCGCGTGCAGCAGCGTGACGAGCACGCGGGCGCCGCTCGCGCCGATCGGATGCCCGAGGGCGATCGCGCCGCCGTTCACGTTCACGCGCGCGAAGTCCCAGCCCAGCCCGTCGCCGTCGGCGAGGGCCTGCGAGGCGAAGGCCTCGTTGGCCTCGATCAGGTCGTAGTCGCCGATCCGCGCGCCGGTCTTCTTCATGAGGTTCTGCACCGCCACGATGGGCGCGAAGAAGAGGTCCTGCGGATCGCCGCCACCCGACGCATAGCCGGTGATGCGCGCGAGGATGGGCAGACCGTGCGCCTTGGCATAGGCCTCGGAGGCCACCACCAGCGCCGCGCCACCGTCGTTGAGGCCCGGCGCGTTGCCGGCCGTCACGGTGAGCTCCTCGGGCCGCATGTCCTTGGGTGCGTCCTTCGGGAAGGCTGGCTTGAGCTTGCCGAGCGCGTCGAGCGAGGTGTCGGCGCGCGGCGACTCGTCCGTGTCGACGACCGTCGGGCCCTTCTTGCCGGGGATCTCGATGGGGACGATCTCCTGCTTGAACCGTCCGGCCGCGATCGCCGCCACCGCCTTCTGGTGCGAGGCGAGCGCGAACTCGTCCTGCCGCAGCCGCGAGATCCCCGCCTTCTTCGCCGTGTACTCGGCGTGGCCACCCATGTGGCGGTCGTAGAAGGCGCACCAGAGCCCGTCCTTGATGAGCCCGTCTTCCATCGTCTGTGCGCCGAACTTCACGCCGTTGCGCATGCCGCGCACGTAGTGCGGGCTGTTGGACATCGACTCCTGGCCACCGGCCACGAGCAGCTGTTCATCGCCGGCGCGGATGGCCTGCGCCGCGAGCATCACCGCCTGCAGGCCCGAGCCGCAGACCTTGTTGACGGTGTACGCGGGGACGGCGCCCGGCACACCGGCCTTCATGGCCGCCTGGCGCGCCGGGGCCTGCCCCACCCCGCCCTGCAGCACGTTGCCCATGATCACCTCACCCACCTGCGCGGGATCCACCTTGCCGCGCGCGAGGGCGGCGCGGATGGCGGCGGCGCCGAGCTCCGGCGCGGAGAGCGAGGCGAGGCCGCCGAGGAAGCGGCCGATCGGCGTGCGGGCGGCGGAGACGATGACTGGCGTGCGGTCCGACATATGGATGCGTGATCTCAGTGGTTGGGAACGCCCGGTGCAGGCGCTACTGCGTGCTGCTGCGTATTACTGCGTGCTACTGCGAACGACGGGTGGAGTTGAATGCGATGGTGGCGCCGATCGCCGGGAGGAACGCGATCACGTTGGCGGTGGCCCAGCGCATCTTGGTGCTCATGCCCTGCTTGGGGCGCCCTTCCGGACCCAGGACCAGTCGCGCGACCCCGAGCCCCGCGACGAATCCGATGCCGCTGCCCAGGTAGGTGGTCGCGAAATCGCCCGTCTGGTCACCCATGGAGCCGATCGCGTGCACCACCCCGGCCGTCGCGAGTCCGCCCCCGAGCACACCCCCGGCGAAGCCGATCCGCCGCTGCGTGTCCTCGCTCTCCACGCCGACCACGTTGCCGATCCCCTTGGCCGCGTAGCGCCCGATGACGAATCCGCCGATGCCCGCATACGCTCCCGCGAGGGTCTCCCCCGCCACGCGGGCGGGCTCCAGGCGGGGCTTGAGCTCCTGCGCCTGCCCGGCCGCAGGAGCGAGCATGACCGTCAGCAGCCCCACCACCCCGAGCGTCAGCCCCGCGCCGCGCCGCGCCGCATGTCGCGCGGTCACGACTCCGCTCCGGCCGAGGAGGGCGTGAGTGCCCGCGTGCGCGTCTCGTCCAGCACCCGCGCGAGGAAGGCGTCCACCGAGACGATCTCCTGCTTCTTGCCCGCCCCGCGGACCCGCACGGCCACCTGGCCCGACTCGGCCTCGCGTTTCCCCAGCACGGCCATGTACGGCACTTTCATGATCTCCCCGTCGCGGATCCGGTAGTTGAGCGTGTCGCTGCGATCATCGCAGACCGCACGCAGTCCGGCCGCCCGGAACTTCGCCGTGACTTCCTTCGCGTACCCCGCGACATCGTCGGAGATCGGCAGGATGCGGACCTGCTCCGGCGCGAGCCACACCGGGAACGCCCCGGCGAAGTGCTCGATGAGGATCGCCAGGAACCGCTCGAACGAGCCGCTCACGGCACGGTGGATGACCACCGGACGGTGCGCGGCGTTGTCCTCGCCCGTGTACTCGAGATCGAAGCGCTCGGGCGCGTTGTAGTCGAGCTGGATGGTGCCCAGCTGCCAGGCGCGGCCGATCGAATCCAGCACGTCGAAGTCGATCTTGGGGCCGTAGAACGCGCCGTCGCCCTCCTTCATCTCGTACGGACGTCCCGTGCTCTCGAGCGCCGCGCGCAGGGCCGCCTCGGCACGGTCCCAGAGCGCGTCCGAGCCGATCCGCTGCTCGGGGCGCGTGGCGAACTTGAGCCGCGCCGTCAGCCCGAACGTGTCGTAGTACGAGAGGATGAAGTCCATGAGGAACTTCACCTCGCTGGCGATCTGGTCCTCGCGCAGGTACACGTGGCAGTCGTCCTGCGAGAACTGCCGCACGCGCGTGAGGCCCGAGAGCGCGCCCGAGATCTCGTTGCGGTGCAGCACGTCGAACGTGACGAACCGCTTGGGCAGCTCGCGGTACGAGTGCTTGTCGGCGTGGAAGAACAGGTGGTGCGAGGGACAGTTCATCGGCTTGAGCGACATGCTCAGCGAGTCCTCGGGCGAGGAGCCCGACTCGGCCTCTTCCTTGTCCCACACCAGGAACATGTTCTCCTTGTACTTGCCCCAGTGCCCCGACTGCTCCCAGAGCTTCTTGGTGTACAGCAGCGGCGTCTTGATCTCGAGGAAGTCCTCACGCTGCCGCTCGCGGATGAAGGCCTCGAGCGTGTTCCAGAGCGCCGTGCCCTTGGGGGTCCAGAACGCCGCGCCCGGCGCATGCGGGAAGAACTGGAAGAGGTCGAGCTGTTTGCCGAGCACGCGGTGGTCGCGCTTCTTGGCCTCCTCCATCTGGTGGAGGCGCGCGTCGAGCTCCTCCTTCTTGAAGAAGGCCGTCGCGTAGATGCGCTGCAGCATCTGCCGCTTCTCGTCGCCGCGCCAATAGGCCCCGGCCGCGGAGAGCAGCTTGAAGTGCTTGAGGTACGAGGTGTCGGGGACGTGCGGGCCGCGGCAGAGGTCGGTGAAGGGCCCGTCCGTGTAGGTCGAGATGATCTCGTCAGAGCCCTCGAAGTCCGCGAGGCGCTCCAGCTTGAGCGGGTCATCGGCGAACACCTGCTTGGCCTCCGCCTGGCTCACCTCGGCACGGACGAACGGATACTTCTCGGCCACGACCTTCCGCATCTCCGCTTCGATCGCCTCGAGGTCCTCGGGCGTGAAGGGCTTGGCGACCTGGAAGTCATAGTAGAAGCCGTCGTCGATGGCGGGGCCGAACCCGATCGCCGCCTCCGGGCGCAGCCGGCGCACCGCGGTCGCGAGGATGTGCGCCCCCGAGTGCCGCAGCACCGCCAAGGCGCGCGGATCCTTGTCGGTGAGCACCTGGAAGGCCCCGCCCTTCCGCAGCGGCGTCATGAGATCCTGGATCTCGCCGTCCACGGCCACCGCGATCGCGGCCAGCAGCAGCCGGGGACCGATGGACCCCACGACCTCGCGGGGCAGCGTACCCACCGGGACCTCGCGCGTCGCACCGTCCGGCAGGGTGAGCAGGAGCATGGCCGGCGCGGCCGCGCTCATCGGCCCAGCTCCGTCAACACCACCGGGACCTCGCTGAACCGCCACCACGCGAGCCCCACTCCCACCAGCGCGAGCACCATGAACAACCCCCAGCCGACAAGCAGCCGACGGCGGACCGGAGCGTCAGGGGTGGGCGGAAAGGCGGAACGCGGAGGCATGCGAGGTCGAGGGCGTGGGCGAATGTCCGAGGCGTCGCGGGGTCTCAGGTGTACCTGGCGGACCAACGGCTTGCCGCGATGCGTGCGAGGGAACAGCCTTCAAGGTAGCCGGGGTCCGATAGCCCCGCCAACCTCGCACCCGCGGACACATGCGCACCATCCGACTCGACGACGACCGGCACGACAACACCCTGCTCTGGCTCGGCGCCGGCGCGGCGGTAGGCCTCGTGGTCGGCGTGCTCGCGGCCGAACGGCTGAGCGGCAAGCGCCTGACGCTCGAGGCGCTGGTGAGCGGCGGGCAGCGGATCGCGAAGCGGGCGATCCGGCAGTGGGGGCCACTGATGGAGTCGGTGGGGTCGTTGCGCGAGCTCTGGGAGGGTGTGGGACGGCCTGAAGCCGCGGAGTTCGCGTGGAGCGAGGACGACGAGGGGGAGGAGGAGGAGGACGATTCGTGGGAGGGTGAGGAGGATGAGGAGGAGGGAGACGAGGGTGCGGAGGACGACCTCGCGGCCGACACCCTCGCCGACGACGGCCTCGCCGACGACACCCTCGCGATCGACGCCCGGGTCCTCGAGGCCTTCATGAACGACCCCATCCTCTCGCGACGGGCTCTGGAGATCGAGGAGGCCGACGACGGCCGCATCCTGCTGCACGGAACGGTGCGGAGCGCGCGCGAAGTGAAGTACGCTGTGACACTCGCGCGCGGGGTGCCGGGGGTGCGGCGCGTGGGGCAGCGGCTGGGGATCGGCGTCTAGATCGATGGTGGATGGTGGAGGGTGGTTGGCAGTCGCTAGCTTCCCTGCATGAGCACGACTGCCGACGCCACGACGTCCCCTGAGTTCCCAACCCACTTCGATTTCGCCACGGCCGAGCCGGCGCTGAGCGCCGCTTGGGAGGCCGCGAAGGTCTTCCGCGCCGATGCCGCGCGCACGACTCGCGGCGGCGGTGACCGCGACCCGTTCACCATCCTGATCCCGCCGCCCAACGTGACGGCGGTGCTGCACGTGGGGCACGGCCTCAACAACACCGTGCAGGACGTCCTGGTCCGCTGGCGCCGCATGGCCGGCGACGAGGCGCTCTGGCTGCCGGGCACCGACCACGCGGGCATCGCAACGCAGAACGTCGTGGAAAAGCTGCTCGCCAAGGAAGGCAAGACGCGCTTCGACCTCGGGCGCGAGGCCTTCGTGCAGCGCACCGAGACGTTCGTCGAGGAGACCGGCGGGCAGATCCTCAACCAGCTCAAGGCCATCGGCGCCTCGGCCGACTGGTCGCGCACCGCGTACACCTTCTCGCCGGCGCTGTCGCGCGCCGTGCGCGAGGCGTTCGTGCGGCTGTGGGAGAAGGACCTCGTGTATCGCGGACACCGCGTGATCCACTGGTGCCCGCGTTGCCTCACGTCGCTCTCCGACGAGGAGGCGGAGTTCCACGACTCCGAGGGCAAGCTCTACCACATCCGCTACCCGCTCGCCGACGACCCCTCGCAGGGCATCACCATCGCCACCACGCGGCCCGAGACCATGCTGGCGGACGTGGCGGTGGCCGTGCACCCCGACGACCCGCGCTACGCCGCCCTCGTGGGCAAGCGCCTGCGGCTGCCGCTCGTGGGGGTCGAGATCCCCGTGATCGCCGACGCCTACGTCGAGAAGGACTTCGGCACCGGCGCGCTCAAGATCACGCCCGCGCACGACGCCAACGACTTCGAGGTGGGCAAGCGCCACGACCTCGCCATGCCGGTGGTGATCACCGCGACCGGCACGATCGGCGCGATCGGTGACGACAAGGCGCGCATCCCCGCCGAACTCGACGGACTCGACCGCTTCGCCGCGCGCAAGCGCGTGGCCGAGCTGCTCGAGGCCGCCGGCGTGCTGGTGAAGGTCGCGGCCCACGCCAACAGCGTGCGCCGCTGCTACCGCTGCGACACGGTCGTCGAACCGCGGCTCTCCATGCAGTGGTTCGTGCGTATGGCCCCGCTCGCGGCGCCGGCGCTCGCCGCGGTGAAGGACGGCACGGTGCGCCTGCTCCCCGAGAAGTGGGAGAAGGTCTACATCAACTGGCTCGAGGGCATCCGCGACTGGAATATCTCGCGACAGCTCTGGTGGGGCCACCGCATCCCCGTCTTCACCTGCGAGAACGGGCACGAGCTCGCCTACCGCGACGATCCCACGCAGTGCCGGCAGTGCCAGGCGCGTATCGTGTCGCAGGACGAGGACGTGTTCGACACCTGGTTCTCGTCCGGCCTCTGGCCGTTCAGCACGCTCGGCTGGCCGGACGAGCGGAGCGAGGACCTCAAGGCGTTCTTCCCCAGCGACGTGCTCGTGACCGCACCCGAGATCCTGTTCTTCTGGGTCGCGCGCATGATCATGAACAGCTACGCCTTCCTCGGCGCTGCGCCCTTCCACACGGTGTACCTGCACGGCACCGTGCGCGACATGCAGCACCGCAAGATGTCCAAGTCGCTGGGCAACGGCATCGACCCGCTCGACGTCGTGCAACGCTACGGCGCGGACGCGCTGCGCTGGACGCTGATCCAGGGCATGGGGCTCGGCGTGGACGTCATGCTGGACCCCAACGACCTCGAGAAGTCGTTCGCCCCCGGCCGCAACTTCGCGACCAAGTTGTGGAACATCGGGCGCTTCATCCTGCTACAGGTGGGGGATGACCCCGTCACCCCGCTGGAGCGGATCACACCGGCCGAGCTCACGCTCGCCGACCGCTGGATCCTCGGACGCCTGGACGCCGCGATCGCCGAGTGCGACGCGACACTCGGGCCCGCGCGGCCGCGCGCCGGTCGCTGGCCGGAGCAGGAGCGCCAGCTCGGGCTGCGGCTCGACGCCTACGCCGAGTCGGCGCGCCGGTTCGTGTGGAACGAACTCGCCGATTGGTACGTGGAGGCGGTCAAGACCCGGCTGGCGCAGCCCGGCGCGGACCGCGAGGTGGCGCGTGCGGTGCTCGTGCACGTGTTCGACCGCGGGCTGCGACTGCTGCACCCCATCATGCCGTTCGTGACGGAGTCGCTCTGGGGCCGCTTGCCCGGCGCGACGGCCGGCCGGTTCCTGGCCACCGCCGCCTGGCCCGAGGCGCGCAGCGCGGGCGCGGACCGCAGCGCGGACCGCGGCGCGGCGTTCGAGGTGGTGCGTGAGGCGATCGACGCCATCCGCGGCCTGCGCGCCGAATACGGCGTGCAGCCTGGCACGCCCATCAAGGCCTTCGTCGGCACGGGCAGCGGGGGGGCGACCCTGACGCCGCTGGCCACGACGCTGCAGGAGAACGCGGCGCTCGTGCAGCGCCTCGCGCGCTGCGAGCTCTCGCTCGACACCGCCACCCCGGGTGCGGCGGCGCATGCGGTGTTGCCGAGCGGCCTCGAGTTGGTGCTCCCGCTCGCCGGCATGGTGGACGTGGCCAAGGAGCGCAGCCGACTCCAGGCCGAACTCGACGGACTCGTGAAGCAGCTCGACGCACTGCGTGGCCGCCTGGGCAACGAGAAGTTCACGGCCAAGGCACCCGCGGCAGTGGTGGACGCCGAGCGTGCGAAGGAGCGCGAGTGGACCGCCCGCGCTGACCAGTTGCGCGCGAAGGTCGCGGAACTGGCGTGAACGCTGCGGCAACACGGGGCCTGACGCTCGGCATCGTCGCCACGGCGGCGGTCGCCGTCGCCTGTGCGTCGCCCGGGATGCCACCGGGCGGACCGCCCGACCGCGAACCGCCGCGCCTCATGTCGGTCTCGCCCGAATCGGGCGCGCTCAACGTGCGCGCCAAGTCCGTGCTGCTGCGGTTCGACGAGGTCCTCAACGAACGCTCCACACCGATCGCCGGCGGGAGCCGTGGCCCCACCGGTGGTCCCACCGGCGCTCCCGGTGGCGCTCCTGGTGGCGGTTCTGGTGGCGGGAGCGTGGGCGGCAACTTCGGTGGGGGGTTCGGAGGCAGCATCGGGGGCGGCACCGGCGGTGGCGGCGCGGCGGGCATCGGCGGGTTGATCCTCCTCTCGCCCAGCGACGGGCGCGAGCGCGTGAGCTGGCGCCGCAGCGCCTTGGAGATCGAGCCGCGCGGCGGGTTCCGCCCCAACACCACCTACCGCATCACGCTGCTCCCCGGGCTCGGCGACCTCCGTGGCAACGTGATCCGCGAGCCGCAGGAGTTCGTGTTCTCCACCGGCGCCTCCATGCCGAGCGGCGAGGTGCAGGGTGTGATCTTCGACTGGGCCGAGGGCCGGCCGGCGGGATCCGCACGGATCGAGGCGTTCCTGCCCGGCGACAGCATCACGCGTTGGCGCGCCCGTGCCGACGAGAACGGCCGCTTCGCGGTGCGCGACCTCGCGCCCGGTGAGTACCGGCTGCGGGGCTGGCTCGACGGCAACGGCAACCGCCTGCTGGATGATCGCGAGCTGTTCGATTCGCTCTCGGTGCGTGTGGACAGCAACGCGCAGGCCGAGTTGTACGCGTTCGTCCACGACACCATCGGGCCGCGATTGGAGAGTGTGGAGGTCCTCGACTCGCTCACGTTGCGGCTGCGGTTCGATCGACCGGTCGCCGTCGATTGGATTCCGGACTCCAACGCGATCCAGCTGTTCACGCCCGACTCCACGCGCCGCCGCAGCGGCGTGATGATCCCGCTCGCGCAGTACGACTCCCTCGTGCGCGAGACGGCGATCGCACGCCAGGCACGCGCCGACAGTGTGGCGGACAGCGTGGCGGACCGCGTGGACGCGGCTGCGGATACCGCGGCTCCGCCCCGCGACACCGTGGTGGCGCCCGCCCGTCGTCCGCTCACGATCATCGACCCGAGCGAGCCCGTGGCGGCCGCGGACGCCGACACCACACCTGCCGCACCACCACCCGAGATGACACGCAAGCGCCCCGTGCAGGTCTGGGCGCTCCCCATCGACACCGCCCTCGCGCCCGGCGCCTACCGCGTGCGTGCGCTCGCCGTGCGGGGACTCGGTGGTGCGCGTCGCGATTCCGAACGCGAGCTGCGGATCCGTCCGCCCGCCCCGCGCGACAGCACCAAGACTGACAGCACCAAGACCGACAGCACCAGGACGGACAGCTCCGTCGCGCGCCCCACCACGCCGCCGCGGCCCACGCGCCCTTGAACGCCGTGAGCCCCGCGACGCCGGCGGTGCCCCGCCCTGCGCTCTTCTGCGACCGCGACGGCACGCTCATCCGCGATGCGCACTATCTGCGCGATCCGGCACTGGTCGAGCTGCTCCCCGGCGCGACCGACCTGCTGCGCGCGTTCGCCGGCGCCGGCTATGCGCTGATCGTGGTGACCAACCAGAGCGGCATCGCCCGCGGGTTCCTGAGCGAGTCGGACTACCAGGCCGTGCGCGCACGGCTCGACGCCCTGCTGGCGGCCCAGGGCCTGCGGCTCGACGCCTCCATGCACTGCCCGCACGAACCCGGGATCAGCGGACCCTGCGAGTGCCGCAAGCCCGGCACCCTGCTGCATCGGCAGGCTGCGTCGCAGCTGGAGCTCGACGTAACCCGCTCGGTCTTCGTCGGCGACCGCTGGCGCGACGTGGCCCCCGCACGTGCACTCGGCGGCCGCGGCATCCTCGTCCCCGGCCCCGACACCCCGAGCGACGAGGTCGAGCAGGCGCGGCGCGACGCCGAGGTGGTGGCGGAGCTCCGCGACGTCACCCGACTGGTACTCGGCGCGCCGTGACGCGTGTGGACCGCGTCGGCTAGATTCCGGCTGTGACCCGGTCCCCTGCGCGCCTCGCCGTGTTCGCCTCCGGCGGCGGCAGCAACCTCCAAGCGATCATCGACCATCTCGCGAGCCTCGGGCCCTCCGCGCCCGCCGTGCTCGCCCTCGTGGTGAGTGACCGACTCACCGCCGGCGCGCTCGCGCGGGCCCGCGACGTCGAAGTGCCCGCCGTGTGGGTGTCCAAGGACCGCGGGCACGAACTCGTCGGTATCCTCGAGCGGCACGCCATCACGCACATCGCGCTGGCCGGGTATCTCCGCCTGGTGCCGCCGGCGATCACGGCCGCGTACCGCGGGCGGATCGTGAACGTGCATCCCGCGCTGCTGCCGGCCTTCGGTGGTCCTGGCATGTACGGGCATCACGTCCACACCGCCGTCCTCGCCCGCGGCGCCCGCGTCAGTGGGCCCACGGTGCATTTCGTGGATGCCCATTACGACGAAGGCCCCATCGTCGCGCAGTGGCCCGTCCCCGTGCGCGAGGACGACACCGCCGACACCCTCGCCGCCCGGGTCCTCGCCGCCGAGCACCGCCTCTTCCCCCGCGCCATCGCCGAGCTCTGCGCCGGCAGAATCACCTTGGACGCGGATGGACGGGTCCGCGGCGCCGAGCCTCTCGCCTTCGATCGGGGAGAGTAGGCTCCTCGCTCCTCGCTCCTCGCTCCTCGCTCTTCGCTCTTCGCTCTTCGCTCTTCGCCCTCGCTCCCCGTTCCTCTTCCCGCCTGAAATGCCAGCCGCCCTGATCTCCGTCTCCGACAAGTCCGGCCTCGCCGAGTTCGCCACGGGCCTCCGCGACTTGGGCTTCACCCTGCTCTCCACCGGCGGCACCGCCAAGGCGCTCCGGGCTGCCGGCCTCGCGGTCACCGATGTCGCCGACGTGACCAAGTTCCCCGAGATGCTCGACGGCCGCGTGAAGACGCTGCACCCCGCGGTCCACGGCGGCCTGCTCGCGCGCCGCGACCTCCCCGAGCACATGGCCGCGATCGCCGAACACGGCATCGCGCCGATCGACCTCGTCTGCGTGAATCTGTATCCGTTCCGCGAGACCGCCGCCAAGCCGGGCCTCAGCCCCGAGCACGTGATCGAGCAGATCGACATCGGCGGCCCGTCGATGCTGCGCAGTGCGGCCAAGAACTTCGCGGCCGTCACCGTGGTGGTGGACCCGCAGGACTACCCGCGCGTGCTGGCCGCGCTGCAGGAGGGCGGCGATGCGGCCGAGCTGCGGCGTGACCTCGCCGAGAAGGTGTATGCGCACACCGCCGCGTACGACGCGGCCATCGCGGCCTGGTTCGCGGCGCAGCGCGGTGAGCGCTTCCCCGAACGCCTCTCGTTGGCCTTCGAGCGCGTGCAGTCGCTGCGCTACGGCGAGAACCCAGGGCAGGCGGCGGCGTTCTACACGGCGCAGCCGGGTCTCGGCTTGAGCGGACTACGTCAGCATGGCGGCAAGGAGCTCTCGTTCAACAACCTGCTCGACCTGGAGGGCGCCATGCTCGCCATCGAGCCATACGCGGGCGAGACCGCCTGCGCGATCGTCAAGCACACGACGCCGTGCGGCCTCGCCACCGGTGCGACGCCGCTCGAAGCCTACCAGAAGGCACTCGCCTGCGATCCCGTGTCGGCGTTCGGTTCCGTGATCGCGTTCAGCGTCCCGGTGGACGAGGCCTGCGCGCAGGCCGTGGCCTCGCTCTTCGTCGAGTGTGTCGTGGCGCCGCAGTTCTCGCCCGAGGCCCTCGCGGCCCTCGGCGCCAAGAAGAACCTGCGGGTGCTCGAGGGTTCGGCCCGCGAGGGTGCGGGGGCGCTCGACGTGAAGGGCGTGCGCGGCGGCATCCTGGTGCAGGAACGCGCCCCTGCGGCGCTCAGCGATGCCGGCTGGAAGGTCGTGACCAAGCGGCAGCCGAGCTCGGCCGAACTCAAGGACCTGCTCTTCGCCTGGCGGGCGGTGGCCAGCGTGAAATCCAACGCGATCGTGCTCGCCCGCGACGGAGCGACCATCGGCATCGGTGCGGGGCAGATGTCGCGCGTGGATGCCGCCTTCCTCGCCGTGCACAAGGCGCGCGCCGCGGGCCACGCGACTGAAGCCGCGGCACTGGGATCCGACGCCTTCTTCCCGTTCCGCGACGGCGTGGACCAAGCCGCACAGGCAGGGGTACGCACGATCGTCCAGCCCGGCGGATCCGTGCGGGACGAGGAGGTCATCGCCGCGGCGGACGAGCACGGGATCGCAATGGTGTTCACGGGGCAGAGGACGTTCAGGCACTGAGGGATGGTGGATGGTGGATGGTGAGGTGAGGCAGGGTTACCTCACACCTCCCTCCTCCCACCTCACACCTCCCAAGTGGAACCTCCCACCCGTACTTTTCAGGTTTCCCTAGCCAGACTCTCGCATGTCCGCAGACCTCGACTACCGCCCGTCCTACCTCGCCGCCGGAATCGCGGGTGGACTGACGTTCCTCCTCTACCTCATCACCCTCTCCCCCGAGACGGCGATGTGGGACACGAGCGAGTACATCGCGGCCGCGTACACGCTCGGCCTGCCGCACCCGCCGGGCAACCCGTTCTTCGTGCTCATCGGGCGCGTGTTCTCCATCCTCCCCATCGCGCCCTCCGTGGCGATGCGGATCAACCTACTGGCGGCGCTGTCGAGCGCGGTCAGCGCGGGCATGTGGTTCCTCATCACCGAGCGGGTGCTCGTCGGCTGGCTCGAACACCGCTGGCAGCGCGTGGTCGGCGGGGCGTTGGCCGTGCTCATCGGCGCCACCGCGTTCACCGTGTGGAGCCAGTCGGTGGTGAACGAGAAGGTCTACACCGTGTCGCTGGTCGGGCTTGCGATCTGCGCCTGGCTCACCGTCCGCTGGTGCGACGAGCCGGATGCGCCCAAGGCCGACCGCCTGCTCGTGCTCGTCGCCTACCTCTGCGGGCTCGGCTACGCCAACCACATGGCGGGCATGCTCGCCGTGCCGGCCGTCGGCATCGCGGTGCTCATCCGCAAGCCGGCCACCATCCTCCGCTGGAAGCTGCTGCTCGCCTGCGCCGCCGCCGTGTTCCTCGGCGGGAGCTCGTTCGCCACGCAGCCCATCCGCGCCGCGCACTTCCCGGCCATCAACGAGGGTGAGCCCACCGCCTGCCGCGACGGCCTCACCGTGTCCTGCACGTTCTCCAAGGGCACCTACGACGCGTTCAAGTACAACTTCGACCGCGGCCAGTACGCCAAGCCGCCCCTCGCCGATCGCCAGGCGCCCTTCTCGGCGCAGGTCGGCATGTGGTGGCTGTACTTCAAGTGGCAGTGGCTGCGCGAT
>CADEDA010000014.1:0-4157 GCA_902825965.1 uncultured Gemmatimonadota bacterium
CGGGGACGAGGAGGCCACGGGCGTCGACGAGGACTACCTGCGGGCGATGGAGTACGGCATGCCGCCGACGGGCGGCGTCGGCATCGGGCTCGACCGCCTGTTCATGTACCTCACCGACACGCCGCACATCCGCGATGTCATCCTGTTCCCGCTGATGCGTCCGGAATGAGCGCGAACCTCCGCCGTCTCGAGTTCTCGATCGCCTGGCGCTACCTGCGCAGCCGGCGGGGTTCGCGGTTGCTGTCGTTCATCAGCGTCATCGCGGTGGCCGGTGTGGTGGTGGGCGTGAGCGCGCTCATCGTGATCATCGGCGTGATGAACGGCCTGCAGACCGATCTGCGCGAGAAGATCCTCGTCGGCAGCCCGGACCTGCGGGTGCTCACGTACGGCTCGGAGCTGCGGATGCCCGAGTGGCAGGCCACGCTCGAACGCGTGCGGGCGATCCCCGGGGTGGTGGACGTGGCGCCGTTCGTGGTGCACCAGGGAGTGGCCACGCGGGGCAACACGTACAACGAGCAGATCACGGTGGCGGGCATCCCGGCCGGCGATTCCGGGTCGGCGCAGGTGACGCGCATCCGCGACCACGCGACGTTCGGTGACTTCCGCTTCGAGGCGAGCGACCCCGGCAACGTTCCGCCGATCGTGATCGGGTACCTGCTCGCGAACCGCTTGAGCCTCACCGTCGGATCGCGGCTCTCGGTGATCACCGCCTCGTCGGGTCAGATGAACGCCATCTTCGGCGGCCTGATCCCGCGGCTGCAGGAGTTCGAGGTCACGGGTATCTTCTCGACCGGCATGTACGAGTACGACAACGCGTACGGGTACACCTCGATCGCGGTGGCGCAGGACTTCGCGGGACTCGGCACCGCGGTCACCGGCCTCGAGGTCAAGACGGCCGACCGCTGGTCCGCGCCGGCGGTCGGGGACAGCATCGAGGCGACCCTTCGCGACCCGTTCTACACGGTGGACTGGCAGGAGCAGAACCTCTCGCTGTTCCGCGCCCTCAAGCTCGAGAAGCTGGGGATGACCGTGATCCTGGCGTTGATCATCATGGTCGCCGCCTTCAACATCGTCAGCACGCTCACCATGGTCGTGCGCGACAAGACGCGCGAGATCGGGATCCTCAAGGCGATGGGACTGCGCGCCGAGTCGATCCGCACGATCTTCCTGCTCCAGGGACTCTTCATCGGCGTGGCGGGGACCGGGCTGGGGTTGGTGGTCGGCGTGGGGACGGGGATCGCGCTCGAGCGCTTCGAACTGATCGCGCTGGACCCCTCGGTGTACTTCATCGACCACCTGCCGGTGCAACTGCAGGTGGGTGACATCACATCGATCGTGCTGCTCAGCATCGCGGTCGCGGTCGTGGCGACGCTGCACCCGGCGGCCACGGCCGCGAAGCTGTATCCCATCGAGGCGATCCGCAGTGAGTGACGCCGTCGCGGCCCCGAGCCTGACGCCCCCCGTGGCGGCGCCTGCGCCGGTGCTGGAGGCCGTCGGGGTGACCAAGCGCTATCGCGGCGGCGATGGGGAGTTCCTGCACGTGCTCACCGGGGTCGACCTGGTGTTGCCCGCGGGCGAGATGGTCGCCGTGGTGGGAGCCAGCGGTGCCGGCAAGAGCACGTTCCTGCACGTGCTGGGGGCACTGGAGCGGCCGGACGCCGGCGAGGTGCGCCTCATGGGCGAGAGCACGCGCGGGGCGTCCGAGGAGAGCCTCGCGGCGCTGCGCAACCGCACCGTGGGGTTCGTCTTCCAGTTCCATCATCTGCTCAAGGAGTTCTCGGCCCTTGAGAACGTGATGATGCCACTGCGTATCGCCGGGGCAGAGACGGCGGTGGCCCGCGCGCGCGCCGAGGAGCTGCTGGAGCGGGTGGGGCTGGCGGCGCGCCGGCATCACCGGCCGGCCGAGCTCTCGGGCGGTGAGCAGCAGCGGGCGGCGGTGGCACGTGCGCTGGCCGGGCGGCCGCCGCTGCTGCTGGCGGACGAGCCGTCGGGCAACCTCGACCATCACAACGCGGAACGGCTGCACGACTTGCTGGTCCAGCTCACGCGTGATCTCGGCGTGGGCGTGATCGTCGTCACTCACAACCACGCGCTCGCCGCGCGGGCGCACCGGGTGTTACATCTCGAGGACGGACAGCTGCGCGCCGCGTCGGCGTCAGGAGGGCCGGGATGATCTGCGACCAGTGTCGGGAGAACGATGCCACCGTCCACCTCACGCAGATCGTCGAGCAGGCGGTGACCCAGCTGCATCTCTGCGAGCGTTGCGCCGCGGAGCGCGGGATCGAGACGGCCGGCTCGGGGGGGGAGAAGAACCCGCTCGGGGACTTCCTGCAGGCGGTGCAGCAGCAGACGGCCCAGTACCCGGGTGATGCGGCGCGCTGCGCCTACTGCGGCACCTCGCTGCGCGACTTCCGCGCGAGCGGTCGCGTGGGCTGTTCGCAGTGCTACGGCGCGTTCGAACAGAGCCTCCGCGAGCTGCTGCGGCGTGTGCACGGGTCCACGCGGCACCAGGGGTGGTCCTACCTCCCGGCCGACCCGGAGATCGTGACACGCGAGATCACGCTGCAGCAGCTCCGTGAGAAGCTGCACCGCGCCGTGCAGGACGAGGCGTTCGAGATGGCGGCCTCGCTGCGCGACCAGATCCGGGGGCTCGAATGAGCGTCGATCTCTCGCTGCTGCCGGACGGCGGCCTGCACTGGCTGGGGGCCTCCGGCGAGCACGCCGGCATCGTGCTCTCCTCGCGCATCCGGCTGGCGCGGAACGTGGCCGGTTTCGCGTTCCCCGCGCGTGCCCGGGAGGGGGAGCGGCTGCGCGTGCTGCACCAGCTGCGCGACGTCGCGGCGCGCTTGCCCTCGCTGCGCGACGCGGCCGTGGTGCGCGTGGACGAGTGCACGCCCCAGCAGCGGTTGCTGCTGCACGAACGCCACCTCGTGAGCCGGGAGCTGGCCGGACTGGACCGCAAGGACGAGGCGCCCACCGCGGGGGCGGTGTTCGTCACCGGCGAGGCGGGGGTGATGGTGAACGAGGAGGACCACGTCCGGCTGCAGGTGTTCCGGTCGGGGTTCGACGTGTTGGGGGCGCTGCGGGCGGCCGAGACTATGGACCGGGAGCTGGGGTCGGAGCTGCCGTACGCCTGGCACCAGGAGTTCGGATTCCTGACCGCCTGCCCGACGAACACGGGAACCGGATTGCGGGCGTCCGTACTCATCCATTTGCCGGGTCTGGTGCTCACGCAGGAGATCGCCAAGGTCTTGCAGGGCTTGCAGCACATGGGGCTGACCTATCGCGGATTGTACGGCGAGGGCAGCGACGTGCTGGGCAACTTCTTCCAGGTGTCGAACCAGACGACGCTGGGTCGCTCGGAGGAGGAGTTGGCGGACCAGCTGGTCCGAGTCGTGCGTCGGGTGATCGAGCGGGAGGAGGAGGCGCGGCGTGTTCTGTTGCGGGACGCGGGTTATATTATCGAAGACAAGCTGTGGCGGGCGTACGGCACCCTCAGCCATGCGCGCAACCTGCCGGCGGACGAAGCGATGAATCTGCTGAGCGGGGTGCGGTTGGCGGCGGGTCTGAACCTGATCTCCGGGCTCAGTGTTTACACGCTCAACAAGCTCCTGATTTTCAGCCAGTCGGCGCACTTGGCCCAGATGGAGGGGCGGGCGCTCACCGACGGCGAGGCGAACCTGGCGCGGGCGAAGTACGTGCGCCAAGTGCTCGCCAACGAGGCGCGGCTCGCCGGCTGACCCGCCGGCCGAGCATCCGAGGTGACAGATGAACGGCTACAACTTCACGGAACGGGTGCGGAAGGTCCTGGCGATGGCGCGCGAGGAAGCGTCGCGTCTCCATCACGAGTACGTCGGCACGGAGCACATCCTGCTCGGGCTCATCCGCGAGGGTGAGGGTGTCGCGGCGGCGGTCCTCAACAATCTCAGCGTGGATCTCGAGGAGATCCAGCAGAAGATCGAGGACACGGTGAAGAAGGGCAAAGCCGCCCAGGCCTCCGGCGTGGACCTGCCGTACACGTCGCGCGCGAAGAAGGTGCTGGAGCTCGCGATGGGGGAGGCGCGCGAGCTGAACCACTCCTACGTCGGCACCGAGCACCTGCTGCTCGGCCTGCTGCGCGAGGAGAAGGGCATCGCCGCGCAGGTGCTGACCGAGGC
>CADEDA010000014.1:4257-7729 GCA_902825965.1 uncultured Gemmatimonadota bacterium
TGCTCGGCCTGCTGCGCGAGGAGAAGGGCATCGCCGCGCAGGTGCTGACCGAGGCGGGAGTGAACCTCGAGGCGGCCCGCGCCGAGACGCTCCGGCTGCTGGGCACCGAGATGCCGCAGGGAGGCACGGCCACGCCGCCCGCCGGCACCACGCCCGCCTCGGCGAGTGCGAAGGGGGAGAAGAAGTCCAAGACCCCGGCGCTGGATCACTTCTGCCGCGACCTCACCACGCTCGCCGCCGAGGGGACGCTCGATCCGACGATCGGGCGCTTCAAGGAGATCGAGCGCGTGATGGAGGTCCTCTCGCGCCGCAAGAAGAACAACCCGGTGCTGATCGGCGAGCCCGGGGTGGGCAAGACGGCGATCGTCGAGGGCCTCGCCCAGATGATCGCCAACAACACCTGCCCGGACTCCCTGCGGGACCATCGCGTGCTGTCGCTCGATATGGCGGCGGTGATCGCCGGGACCAAGTATCGCGGCCAGTTCGAGGAGCGGCTCAAGGCCGTGATGAACGAGATCGCGCAGAACAAGCAGATCATCCTGTTCATCGACGAGTTGCACACGCTCGTCGGGGCGGGGGCGGCCGAGGGGGCGATCGACGCGAGCAACATGCTCAAGCCGGCGCTCGCGCGCGGCGAGCTGCAGTGCGTCGGGGCGTCCACGCTGAACGAGTACCGCAAGTACATCGAGAAGGATGGCGCGCTGGAACGCCGCTTCCAGACGGTCGTGGTGGACCCGCCGTCGATCGACGAGACGGTGGAGATCCTCAAGGGGCTGCGGGCGAAGTACGAGGATCACCATCGGGTGACGATCCCCGATGAGACACTCGTGATCGCGGCGAAGCTCTCGGAGCGCTACATCACGGATCGCTTCCTGCCGGACAAGGCCATCGACGTGATCGACGAAGCGGGCGCACGCGCGCGCCTCTCGGCGCAGGTGCCGCCGCCGGAAGTGGCCGACCTCAAGACGCAGCTGGAGAAGGTCAACGCCGAGAAGGACGCGGCGGTCCGCGACCAGAACTTCGAGCGTGCGGCGGCGCTGCGGGACACCGAGCGCGAGCTGCAGGGCCAGATCCGTGCCCGGCAGGAGGAGTGGGAGCAGAAGCGCCAGTCGCTGCGGCCGGTGCTGGGCGAGGAGGAGATCGCGTTCATCGTCGGGCGCTGGACGGGGATCCCCGTGACGCGGCTGCAGGAGGCCGAGACGGCCCGGTTGCTGCGCATGGAGGAGGAGCTGCATTCGCAGGTCGTGGCGCAGGAGGACGCGATCAAGGCGATCGCGCGGGCCATCCGGCGCAGCCGGGCCGGCCTGAAGGACCCGCGGCGGCCGATCGGCTCGTTCATCTTCTCCGGCCCGACCGGCGTGGGCAAGACCGAGCTCGCCCGTGCCCTGGCGAAGTTCATGTTCGCCGACGCCTCGGCGCTCATCCGCGTGGACATGAGCGAGTACATGGAGAAGTTCTCCGTGTCGCGGCTCATCGGCGCGCCCCCGGGCTACGTGGGCTACGAGGACTCGGGCACGCTGACCAAGGCGGTGCGGCGCAAGCCGTACAGCGTGATCCTGCTCGACGAGATCGAGAAGGCGCACCCGGATGTGTTCAACATCCTCCTGCAGGTGCTCGATGAGGGACACCTCACCGACAACTACGGGCGCGTGATCGACTTCAAGAACACCGTCGTGATCATGACCTCGAACGTCGGGGCGAAGGACATCACGAAGAACCGGACCCTGGGCTTCGGATCGACCGACCCGACGGGCAACTTCGACCGGATCGCGGACAAGGTGAAGGAGGAGTTGCAGCACGCCTTCAACCCCGAGTTCCTGAACCGGCTGGACGACGTGATCGTCTTCCACCCGCTCTCCAAGGAGCACATCAGCCAGATCGTGGCGATCCTGCTGCGCGACGTGCAGAAGCGGCTGGGGGACGAGGAACTGTCGCTCCGGCTCACCGACGGCGCCGTGGACTTCCTGACGAAGCACGGGTACGACCCGTCCTACGGCGCCCGTCCGCTCAAGCGCTCCATCCAGCGTTGGATCGAGGATCCGCTCTCGGAGAAGATCCTGCTGGCCGAGTTCAGCCGCGGGGACGAGATCGAGGTGGACGTGTCGGCGGACGGGGCGAAGCTGGAGTTCCGGGCGACGGCGGGCTCGCCGAAGGCCTGACGGCAACGCTGGCACGCCGCGCCGTGACTCATAGCCGGGGTCGGTGACCCGGACCCTGGGGCCGGACCTCTATAGAACGTCCGGCCCCTTCCCGTGTATATTCTGTCCATGAATCGCCTTTTGTTCGCCGGGCTGGCCGCCCTCGTGGTGGCCGGCCCGCTGTCCGCCCAGACCCAGGATGCCGTCGCCGGCCGCTGCCTCGTTCCCGACACGATCGACGTGCGGGGCGTCTCACGCGTGTCGCGGGAGTCGGTGATCGCCAGTGCCGGGGTGACGACGGGCACTGCGCTGAACTTCCCGCAGGTGCAGCGGATGATCCGCGACCTGTATGACACCGGCGATTTCGACGATGTGAAGGTGACCTGCGACCTCGAAGGGGCGACGCGGGCCATGCTCGTGTTCACGGTGAAGGAGCGTCCGCTCCTCGCGGTGGTGTCGGTGGAGGGGCCGAAGAAGGTGTCCGCCCGCTCCGTGCAGGACCGTGTGGACCTGCTGATCGGACGCCCGGTCGATCCATCGGCGGTGGCGAACTCGATGCGGCGGATCGATTCGCTGTATCAGGTGAACGGCTACTACCTCGCGAAGGTGCAGCCCGAGACCACCGAAGTGGGGGACCGCATCGCGATCAAGTTCCGCGTGGACGAGGGCCGGCGGCTCGCGATCTCCGGGATCATGGTCAATGGCAACCGGGCGATCGACGACAAGCAGGTCGTCGGGGCCATGAAGACCAAGCCGGAAGGATTCCTCTGGCTGCGCAAGGGCGAGTTCGACGAGGACAAGTACGCCGGCGACCTGGGCGAACGCGTCCCCAAGCTGTTCGCCGACCGCGGCTTCGCGGATTTCCAGCTCGACCGCGACACCCTGATCGTCGATCGCGGGACGGGCAAGGCCATGATCGAGCTCACCGTGCGCGAGGGCGAGCAGTATCGCGTGAAGGGATTCGATGTGGTCGGCAACCGGCGATTCACGGCCGAGCAGATCGCGGGCTACTATCCGTTCACCAAGCGGGCGCCGTCGCTGACGGAGCGCGTGCAGAGCCTCGTGAAGCGCCGGCCCCCGGCGACGGACGTGTTCGACCGCTCGCGCTGGGAGGAGGCGACGCAGCAGGTGCAGACCCTCTACAGCAACGAGGGCTACATCTACGCGCAGGTGCGGCCGGTGGTCGAGCGCGACCCGACCGACTCGGCCGGCGCGGTGCGCCTGCGCTGGGACATCCAGGAAGGCTCGCCGGCGATCATCAACCGGGTCGACATCCTCGGCAACGACTTCACCATCGAGAACTGCATCCGCGACCAGCTGGTCATCATCCCGGG
>CADEDA010000014.1:7739-80252 GCA_902825965.1 uncultured Gemmatimonadota bacterium
GTGACGTGTTCAACCAGGAGCGGATGATCCGCAGTTGGCGCTCGATCTCCAACCTCGGCTTCTTCGAGAATCCGCTGCCGTTCCCCGATGTCCGCCCTGCGAACGACGCGGGTGACGTGGACATCATCTTCCGGGTAAAGGAGAAGCGCACCGGCAACGTGAACTTCGGTGCCTCGGTCGGGCAGGGAACCGGGCTCGGCGGCTTCATCGGCCTCGAGCAGCCCAACCTGTTCGGCAAGTGCAAGCGGGGCTCGCTGCAGTACCAGTTCGGCCAGTTCATCCAGGACTTCAACACGTCGTACACGGACCCGGGCATCCGCGGGTCGCTGATCTCGGGACAGGTGAGCCTGTACCGGTCGCGAGCGCGGTACCAGATCGCCGACCTCGGCCAGCAGACGCGCACCGGCGGGTCGCTGCGTGTCGGCTTCCCGTTCCCCCGGAGCCGATTCACCCGCATCTTCACGTCGTACGGGCTGGAGTCGGTGCGGTTCGGCACGCAGGGGCTGCTGGGCACCGTCACGACCAACTCCTGCGCCGGCTGCGTGCGCAGCACGTTCGGCGTGGACCTGAGCCGTGACACGCGGCTCGACATGCCGTTCGCGACCGAAGGGCAGTTGCAGTCGATCAGTGCGCAGTTCAACGGCGGGCCGCTGGGCGGATCGGCGACCTTCCAGCGCTACACCACGGAGTTCCGGAACTACACCATCCTGGCCCGCATCGGCGGCACGCGGCCCGGGACCCAGCCGCTGCGCCTGACCTTCGGGCTCTCGGCGCGGTCGGGTGCGGTGTTCGGCAACCCCGGGGACTTCTTCTTCTCGCAGCAGTTCTCGCTGGGTGGCGTCCAGTTCGGCGAGATGCTGCGCGGCTATCCCGAGTTCTCGATCACGCCCCAGGGCTTCGCCACGAACACGAGCACGTTCAATGCGCAGCGCGGGTCGTTCGGCAGCGCCTTCTTCGCCAGCACGGCGGAGGTGGGCCTGCGCTTCAACCAGTCGTTGTACGTGAACCTGTTCTACGATGCGGGCAATCTCTGGGCGCGTCCGCGGGATTTCGATCCCACGCGCCTGTTCCGGGGCAGTGGCCTCGGCGTCTCCACCGTCACGCCGCTCGGTCCGCTGGGGATCGACTACGCGTACGGGTTCGACCGGCGCGCGGCAGATGGGCGCCCGGATCCCAAGTGGCAGTTGCACTTCCGTCTCGGCCAGATCTTCTAATCCTGTGGAGCTTCACATGAACGTCGGTTCGCGCGGCCTCGTCGCCGCATTGGTCCTGCTCGTCGCCACCGCGGTTCCCGCCGCCGCCCAAGGGCGCATCGGCTACGTCGACTCGCGCAAGATCCTGCAGGAGATGCCGGGGCGCACGGCGGTGGAGACGAGGCTGCGCACCGAGCTCGAGAGTCTGCAGAAGCGCGAGAAGACGATGGTGGACTCGCTGAACGCCCTGATGGGGGCCTTCGAGAAGGATTCCGCCAAGCTCGTCGGCGAGGAGCGCACCAAGCGCTTCACCGCGCTGCAGCAGTACGACGCGATGTACCGCGACACGCTGCAGGCGCTGCAGGAAGAGGCGCAGGGCAAGCAGGCGGAAGCCATGCAGCCGCTGTTCGACCTGATCCGCATCGCGCTCGAGGACGTCCGCGCGGCCGAGGGGTACGCCGTGATCTTCGATCTCGGCGCGCAGGTGAACCCGATCGTCGCGATGGACAAGAACCTCGACCTCTCGGACAAGGTGATCGCGCGCATCCGCACGATGCCGGCCGCCCGCGCGCAGACCACGGCGCCCGCGGCGACCCCCAAGCCCGCGACGCCGGCGCCGAAGCCGGCCGGCCCGGTCACCCAGCCGGCGGGTGTGACGCGCAAGCCGTAAGTCGCGGACATCGGTCTCCCGCCCCCGATGGCCGTTCCCACCGGCATCCCGATCCGCCTCGCTGACGTCGCTGCCGCCGTCGGCGGGGCGGTCGTCGGCGATGGCGAGGTGACGGTCGTCGGCGTCGCGTCGCTCGACCGCGCGTCGGCCACCGACCTCTCGTTCCTGTCCTCGCCCAAGTACGCGAAGCAGCTCGTGGATAGCCAAGCGGCGGCGGTGCTGGTGACGCCCGAGCTCGCCGAGTCGCCGGGCGCGTGCCGGAACCGCGTGATCGTCGCGCGGCCGAACGAGGCCATGGTGGCCCTGCTGCCGAAGTTCTACCGGATGCCCAGCCGCCCCTTCACGGGCGTGCATCCCACGGCGGTGATCGCGCCCGACGCCGAGATCGGTGACGGCGTGTGCGTCGAGGCCTTGTGCGTGATCGGGGCGGGGGCGCGCATCGGGAGCGGCTGCTGGATCGGGCCGCATTGCGTGATCGGCGATGCGGTGCGGGTCGGCGCCCGGTCGCGCTTCGTCAGCCACGTAACGCTGTACCCCGGGTCCACGGTCGGCGAGCGCGTGATCCTGCACGCCGGCGTGCGGATCGGCTCGGATGGATTCGGCTATGTGTACGCCAACGGCGCGCACCAGAAGATGCCGCACGTGGGGGCCTGCCGGATCGGTGACGACGTGGAGATCGGTGCCAATAGCACGGTGGATCGCGGTAGTATCGACGCGACGGAGATCGGCGCCGGCAGCAAACTCGACAATCTCGTGCATGTGGGGCACAACGTCCGGGTGGGGCGCCTGTGCCTGTTCGCGGCCGGCACGGCGATCGCCGGCAGTTCGCGGATCGAGGACGGCGTGACGCTGGCGGGGCAGGTGGGGGTGGGCGGCCACCTCACGATCGGCACCCGGGCGACGATCACCGCGCAGGCGGGCGTGATCGGCAGCGTGCCGGCGGGCGAGACCTGGGGCGGGTTCCCGGCGCGTCCGCACCGCGAGATGTTGCGCGTGCAGGCGGCGGCGAGCCGGTTGCCGGCGCTGCTCAAGCGCATCGAGAGGCTGCTGGGGCGCGAGGAACCAGGCTGATGGCCCGCCGCACGGTCGCGGGCCCGGTCACGGTCGACGGCATCGGGTTGCACCTGGGCCGCGCCTGCGCGCTCACCTTCCAGCCGGCCCCGTCGGGCAGCGGCATCCGCTTCCGCCGGACGGACCTCCCCGGCGCGCCGGAGACGCCGGCGCACGTGCGTGTGGCGATCGCGGCGGAGCGTCGCACGCAACTGGGGGAGGGGGACGGCGCCTTGCACACGGTGGAGCACGTGCTCGCCGCCGTGGCGGGGCTCGGCATCGACGACCTGGTGATCGAGATGAGCGCCGCGGAGCCGCCGATCATGGACGGCTCGGCCGAGCCCTTTCGGGCAGCCCTGATGCGCGCCGGGTTCTCCGAGCTGGAGGGCCACCCCACGGTGCTGCAGCTCAGGGACTCGGTGCGCGTGGTGGACGGCGAATCCGTGTACGTCGCGCATCCCGCGGACCGCCTGGAGCTCGAGGTCGCGATCGACTTCCCGCACCCGCGCATCGGTGCGCAGCGGGGCAGTTGGACGGTGGACGCCGACACCTTCTCGCGCGAGCTGGCGCCGGCGCGCACATTCGGCATGCTGAGCTGGGTGGAGGACCTGCGCGCCAAGGGGCTGATCCAAGGTGCGTCGAAGGAGAACACGATCGTCCTGGATGGGACGGACGTGGTGGGCACGACCCTGCGGTGGCCGGACGAGTTCGTCCGGCACAAGGCCATGGACGTGGTCGGTGACCTGGCGCTGGCCGGGATGCGCGTCGCGGCGCGCATCACGGCGACCAAGCCGAGCCACCGGGGGACGGTGACCCTCGTGCGCGAGATGCTCGCGCACGCACTGCCACAACGATCGGAGGCACGAGTGCTGGGCATCGAAGACATCATGCGGATCCTGCCGCACCGCTATCCCTTCCTGCTGGTCGACAAGATCGTCGAGATGGAGGACAAGAAGCGGATCGTCGGGATCAAGAACGTCACGATCAACGAACCGTTCTTCCAGGGGCACTTCCCCGGGCACCCGATCATGCCGGGCGTGCTCATCGTGGAAGCGATGGCCCAGGTGGGGGGCGTGCTCCTCATGGGCACGGTGGACGATCCGGAGAGCAAGGTCGTCTACTTCATGTCGCTCGACAACATCAAGTTCCGCCGGCCGGTGAAGCCTGGGGACCAGCTCCGGATCGAAGTGGACATCAAGCAACTGCGCAGCACGGTCTGCCGCATCGCCGCCGTCGCGAAGGTGGACGGCGTGGTGGTGTGCGAGGCCGAGATGGCGGCGATGGTGCGCGACCGATGAGCGCCCGCATCCATCCGACCGCGATCGTCCACAAGGACGCCCAGCTCGGCGACGACGTCGAGGTGGGTCCGTGGGCGTACATCGGCCCCAACTGCACCGTGGGCGCCGGCAGCAGCATCGCGATGCGTGCCACGCTCGAGGAGCACGTGCACCTCGCCCCCCGGGTCACGGTGGGCATCGGCAGCGTGCTTGGCGGTCGCCCGCAGGACCTCAAGTTCAAGGGTGAGGTCACCACGGTGGAGATCGGCGAGGAGACGACGATCCGCGAGTACGTCACGATCAACCGCGGCACCTCCGAGTCGCTCAAGACGACGGTGGGGAAGAAGTGCTTCCTCATGTCCTACGTGCATCTCGCGCACGACTGCCACCTCGGCGACGGCGTGATCATCTCCAACGGCACGCAGCTGGCCGGTCACGTGAAGATCGACGACCGCGCGATCCTCTCGGGTCTCTGCGCCGTGCACCAGTTCGGCAAGATCGGCCGGCACGCGTTCGTCGGCGGCATGTCGCGCGTGGCGAAGGACATCCCGCCCTACGTGAAGGCCGTCGGCAATCCGGTGAAGCTCTACGGCCTGAACACCGTGGGGCTGCAGCGCAGCGGGTTCAGCGAACCCGTCGTGGCCGAGCTCAAGAAGGCGTACCGGCTCTTCTTCCGGTCCGACGTGAACATCACGCAGGCCATCGAGCGCGCCGCGACCGACCTGCAGCCGTTCCCCGAGGTGCAGGCCTTCGTCGCCTTCGTCGAGGCCAGCGGCCGGGGGATCGTCGTATGACCGGCCCCACGCGCATCGGCGTGATCGGCACCGGGAGCCTCGGCTACCACCACGCGCGCATCCTGCGGGACATCAAGCAGGTCGCGTTCCGGGGCTTCTTCGAGGCCAACGCGGAGCGCGCCGGCACCGTGTCGCGCGAACTCGGGATCCGGGCGTATCCGTCGATCGACGCGCTGCTCGACGACGTCGATGCCGTCTCGATCGTCGTGCCGACCCCGAAGCACCATGAGGTGGCGATGGCCGCCCTGCGCAAGGGCAAGCACCTGCTGATCGAGAAACCGATCACGGTGACCCTGGCGGAGGCGGATGAGTTGCTGGCGCTCGCCGAGCGCCAGGGCGTGATGATCCAGATCGGGCATATCGAGCGCTTCAACCGCGCGATCCGTGCCGCGCTGCCGTACGTGGAGAATCCGCTGTTCATCGACAGCGACCGCCTGGCGCCGTTCAACCCACGCGGGTCGGACGTGGCCGTGGTGCTGGACCTGATGATCCACGACATCGACCTGGTGCTCACGCTCATCGGCCAACCCGTGGCGCAGGTGTCCGCCGCCGGGCTGGGTGTGCTGACCCCGTCCATCGACATCGCCGATGCGCGGATCACGTTCGCGAGCGGCGCCGTGGCCACGATCACCTCGAGTCGCGTGTCGAAGGACCGCATGCGCAAGCTCCGCATCTTCCAGCGCAACGGCTACCTCTCGCTGGATCTCGCGGCGGGAACAGGGGAGATGTACCGGTTGCGCGGCGACGTGGACCTCGCGGCGCTCGCGCGGCAGGCGCAGCCGCTCGAAGCGTTCGTGGAGCGCGTCGCGCTCGACGCGCCGGAGGGCGAGCCCCTGCGGCTCGAGCTGGAGAGCTTCGTCGCGGCGCTGCGCGGCGAGGCGCCGATCGCGGTGACCGGACGGGCGGGCCGCGACGCGCTGGCGGTGGCGCTGCGCATCGTCGCCGACATCGAGCGGACGCTGCCGGCCATCGGTGCCCACGCCCTGGGGCGCGGTGCGTGAGATCCTGATCCTCGCGGGCGAGGCGTCCGGGGACCTCCACGGGTCGATCCTCGCCGAGCGCTTGCGGGCGGCACGGCCGGATGTCGCCCTCGCCGGGACCGGCGGGCGCCGGATGCGCGAGGCCGGCGTGGAGATGATCGAGGAGCACGAAGGGGTCGTCGGCTTCGTGGAGGTGCTGCGGCACATCCCGTCGCACTGGCGGCTGCTGAACCGGCTCAAGGCGCGCCTGCGCGGCGGGCGTGTGGCCCTCGTGATCTGCATCGACTACCCGGGCTTCAATATGCGCGTCGCGGCGGCCGCCGCCGCACTCGGCGTCCCGGTGCTGTACTACATCACGCCGCAGGTCTGGGCCTGGCGGGCCGGGCGCATGAAGACGATGGCACGCATCATCACGCAGGCGGCGGTCATCCTGCCGTTCGAGGAGGCAATGCTGCGCGCCGCCGGCGTGAACGCGACCTTCGTCGGGCATCCGCTGCTCGACCGCGCCCGGGCGATGCCCGACAAGGCCGAGGCCCGCCGTCGGCTCGGGATCCCCGAGGTGGGCGAGGTGCTGGCGCTCTTCCCGGGCAGCCGCGCCCAGGAGATCCGTAGGCACCTGCACGACTTCGTCGCGGTCGCGCGGGCCCTCGAGGCCGCGCGGCCGGGCCTGCGCGTGGTGCTCAGCGTCGCGCCGACCATCGAGTTCCGCGATGCGGACGTGCCGTTCCCGATGGTGCGGTCGGCCTCGTTCGACGTGCTGCGCGCCGCGGACGTCGCGCTCTGCAAGAGCGGCACGACGACGCTCGAGGCCGCCGTGGCCGGTTGCCCCTGCGCGATCGTGTACCGCACGAGTGCGATCTCGTACGCGAT
This sequence comes from uncultured Gemmatimonadota bacterium, assembly GCA_902825965.1. Taxonomy (GTDB): domain Bacteria; phylum Gemmatimonadota; class Gemmatimonadetes; order Gemmatimonadales; family Gemmatimonadaceae; genus Pseudogemmatithrix. The sequence goes on from CADEDA010000014.1 coordinate 14,574, forward strand.
CGCGCGGCGGCTCGTGCGCATCCCGCACATCGGCCTGCTCAACATCGTCGCGGGACGCGAGGTGGCACCGGAGTTCGTGCAGGACGCCTTCCAGCCCGGACCGGTCGCGGCGGCGCTGGGCCCGTTGTTCGCCGCGACGAGTCCGCAGCGCGTGGCCATGGAGGCGGGCCTCGCCGAGGTGCGTCGCAAGCTGGGTGAGCCCGGCGCGACCGAGCGCGTCGCGCGCATGGCGACGGAGATGCTCACGTGAGCGACGCCGCCGAGCGACGCATCCGGTGGATCGTCCGCCTCGGGACGCCGCTGCTGCGCCTGCTCGCGATGACCTGGCGGTTCGAGGAGCGCGGTGCCGAGGGCTGGCGGGCGCTGCGGGCGGCCAAGCGACCGTTCATCTTCGCGCTCTGGCACGGACACCTGCTCTCGCTCACCTGGCGGCGGCGCGGCGAAGGAATCACGGTGATGATCTCCGAGCACAGTGACGGCGAGATCATCGCGCGCATCGTGCAGGGGTGGGGGTACCGCACGGTGCGGGGGTCGTCGTCGCGCGGGGCGGGACGGGCCCTGCTCGGCATGGTGCGCGAGTTGGAGAGCGGACGGGAGTTCGCGATCACGCCCGACGGTCCCCGCGGGCCGGCCGGCGTCGCGGCCGGGGGTGTGCTGATGGCCTCGCAGCGCAGCGGCGCGGCCATCGTGCCGATGCGTGGTGACTTCAGCAATGCGTGGCACCTCGGCAGTTGGGACCGCTTTGCGGTGCCGAAGCCGTTCTCGAAGATCGTGATCACCTACGGGGAGCCCTGGGTCGCACCCGCTGCCGACGACGCCGCGGCCGCGGAACTCGCGCGACGGCTGGGGCCGGCGATCCCCGAGGGACTCCCCCCTCGCGCGCCGCGTCCCCGGCGAGGCCCGGCATGACGGCGCGGGTGATCGAGGAACTCTGGGATCGTGACGGCGCCGGAGCCACGCTGCTGACGCCGCTCGCGTGGCTGTTCGCGGCGGGCACGGCGATCCGCAACGCGGCGTACGATCGCGGATGGCTCACCACGCAGGCGCTCGGAGCGCCCACGGTGAGCGTGGGCAACCTGAGTGTGGGTGGTACGGGCAAGACTCCGGTGAGCGCGTGGCTCGCCCAGGCCTTGCGCGCCCGCGGGCGGCGCCCGGCGATCCTCTTGCGCGGCTACGGCGCGGACGAGCCGCTGGTGCATTCGCGCCTGACTCCGGACGCGATCGTGGTGGCGGACGCGGATCGCGTACGCGGGGCGGCGACCGCACGTGCACAGGGTGCGACCGCGTTCGTGCTCGACGACGGGTTCCAGCATCGACGCGCGCGGCGCGACCTCGATCTCGTGCTGGTCGCCGCCGAACACGCGGGACGCCGTCGCTTGCTGCCGGCCGGTCCCCTGCGCGAACCGCCGCGCGCGCTGCTGCGGGCGGACGCACTGGTGGTCACACGGAAGTCGGCGTCGCTCGACGCTGCGCGGGCGGCGGCCGCCGAGTGGGGGGCGTACGCGCCGGGCCGACCGCAGGTCGTGGTGGCGTTGCAGCCGGGTGACTTGGTCGCGGTACCGGGGGCCGCAGCCGGCGAGAATCCCGCGCGCGCACCCCTCGCCGCACTCGCGGGCATGCCGGTGCTCGCGATCTCGGCCATCGGTGCGCCCGCCGCGTTCGAGTCGCAGTTGCGGGCCTGTGGCGCCGTGGTGACTGCGGCGGCGTACGGGGACCACCATGCGTTCTCGCGGGCGGACGCGGAGGTACTGGCCCGTCGCGTGCCGGCTGCCGGGATGGCCGTGTGCACCCTCAAGGACGCCGTCAAGCTGGAACAGGTCTGGCCTCGCGAAGGCCCCCCGCTGTGGTATCTTTCACAGGCTGTCGCCGTTGAGGCGGGAGGGGAGGTGCTGGCCGGCCTCCTCGATCGTCTGGTGGCGGTCCAGCCTCCCTGAATCGACCCCGTACCGCCGACCCCCCGGGCTCGGCTCTGTGCCCCGACCTCATGGCAGATCTCCGCCTCCCGACCAACACGATCGTCCGTCCCGACAAAGACCGTTTCCTGAACGAGGAGAACCCGTTCGAGGCGATGATGTCCCGCTTCGACCGCGCCGCCGAGCTGCTGGATCTCGAGCCGGGCATCTACAAGGTGCTGCGCAGCGCGGAGAAGGAGATCACGGTGTCGATCCCCGTGATGATGGACAACGGCGAGGTGGAGGTGTTCACCGGCATCCGGGTCCTGCACAACACCTCGCGTGGGCCGGCCAAGGGCGGCATCCGGTTCGACATGAACGTCTCGCTCGACGAGGTGAAGGCGCTCGCGGCGTGGATGACGTGGAAGTGCGCCGTCGTGAACATCCCGTTCGGCGGGGCGAAGGGCGGGGTGATCTGTGACCCGCTGAAGATGTCGGTCGGCGAGCTCGAGCGCGTGACGCGGCGCTACACCGCGGGCATCATCGCCACGCTGGGACCCGACTCCGACGTGCCGGCGCCCGACGTGAACACCAACGAGCGCGTGATGGCCTGGCTGATGGACACGTACTCGATGCACGTGGGGCATACGGTCAACGCCGTGACCACCGGCAAGCCGGTGGAGATGGGCGGCTCGCTGGGCCGTCGCGAGGCGACGGGCCGCGGGGTGATGCTCACGACGCTGCAGGCCCTCGACCACCTCAAGATGGAGGTCAAGGGTGCGACCGTCGCCGTGCAGGGCTTCGGCAACGTCGGGTCGATCGGCGCGCAACTGCTCGCCGAGCAGGGCTGCAAGGTGATCGCGATCAGCGACCGCACCGGCGGCTGGCACAACCCGAAGGGCATCGACGTGCTCGACGCGATGGCGCACGTCAGGAAGCACAAGACGCTCGAGGGCTACGGCAAGGGCGAGGCGATCTCCAACGAAGCGCTGCTCGAACTCGAGGTGGACGTGCTGGTGCCGGCGGCACTCGAGAACGTGATCACCACCAAGAACGCCAAGAACGTCAAGGCGAAGATCATCTGCGAGGGCGCGAACGGTCCCACGACCGCCAACGCCGACACCATCCTCGACGAGAAGGGGATCTTCGTGATCCCGGACATCCTGGCGAACGCCGGTGGTGTCACGGTCTCGTACTTCGAGTGGGTGCAGAACCGCGGGGGCTACTACTGGGACGAGCAGACGGTGAACGACCGCCTGAAGAACATCATGGTGAGTTCGTTCCGCGACGTGCTCAAGCTCTCGCAACAGCACAAGGTGAACATGCGCACGGCCGCGTACATGGTCGCGATCAGCCGCGTCGCGACGGTGCACCGCCTGCGCGGCATCTATGCGTGAGGCAAGCGCTGCCCGCAGGGTGGGGCGGCGATGAAGGTGTGGGTGGCCGTCGTCGGGAAGCCGCGCGATGCGGCACTGGCGGCGGCCATTCGTGAGTATGAGTCCCGGGCGGCCCGGTACTGGCCGCTCGAGGTGGTGGAAGTGAAGGAGGAACCGGCCCGCAGCGCGACGGAGGCGGTCGTGATGCGGAAGGAGGGTGAGCGGATCCTCGCGCGGCTGCCGACCACGGCCCGCCTGGTGCTCTGCGATCCCGGCGGCGACGCGTGCGATTCGACGCGCTTCGCCCGGTTCCTCCAGGACGAACGGGAGCGGGCGCAGGACGTCGCGTTCGTGATCGGTGGTGCGCACGGCATCGGCAGCGAGGTGCGTGCGCGACCGCACCGGCGGCTCGCGCTGGCGCCGTGGACCTTGCCGCATGAACTGGCGCGCCTCGTGCTCGCCGAACAACTCTACCGCGCCGGCACCATCGTGCGTGGAGAACCCTATCACAAGTAGCCGATCCCCGTGATGCGACCCGCTGTCCGATGTCCCGCCGTCCCCGCGCCGCGCCGTGAGGTGAGCCGGTGAGTGCACCCCGTGTGGTGACCGAGGTCCTGGGCGGTGGACCGCTCTCGCGCGCCGCGCAGGACGGGCAGGCACCCGAGGAGTGGTACCGCGGACGTCCGCGTGGTGCGACGGAGTGGAAGGCCTACGCGGAGCGTGTGCGCAGCGAGTTCGCGACCAGCCGCTGGCTGCAGGGCCTGCGGCCGGCCTTCGATGCGTCCGGGCCCGCGCTCGAGCGGCTCGAGCGAGTCGCCAACGCCAACGGCATCGTGGTCACCACGGGCCAGCAGCCGGGCCTGTTCGGTGGACCCCTGTACACGCTGGTGAAGGCCCTCTCCGCCCTGGCGCTCGCCGACCGGCTGGAACGCGAGACGGGGATCCCGACCGCCGCCGTGTTCTGGGCCGCGACCGACGATGCCGATTTCGCGGAGGCATCGTGGACGGCCGTGGCCGAGGATGGTGGCGTGCGCCGGCTGGCCATCCCGCGGAAGGGGCAGGATGGCCTGGTGATGGCGGAGATGCCGCTGCCGGACACGCGCGAGGTGTTCGACGCGCTCACCGCCGCCGCCGGATCCGCGCCACACGGGGAGTTCCTCGCCGCCGCGCGCGAGGCCTACGGCAGCGACACCACGGTCGGCGCCGCATACGTGAAGTTCCTCCGCACCTTGCTTGAGCCGCACGGCATCCCCGTGCTTGACGCCTGGCACCCGGCCACGCGCGCTGCGGCCCGGCCGACGCTGGTGCAGGCGCTGCGGCGCGCGACGGTGGTGGACGAGGCGTTGGCGCTGCGCATCGTGGCGATCGAACGCGCGGGATTCCGGGCGCAGGTCGCGCGGGTCCCCAAACTCTCGCTCGTGTTCCGCGGCATGGCCGGCGTGAAGGAGCGCGTGCCGATCGCACAGGCCACGGAAGTCGCGGATCGCGCCGACACGGTGCTCTCGGCCAACGTGCTGCTCCGCCCGATCGTCGAACGGCGCATCCTGCCCACCGTCGCCTACGTCGCCGGCCCCGGCGAGATCGCGTACTTCGCGCAGGTCGGGGCAGTGGCCGAGGCGCTCGGCGTCTCGGTGCCGCTGGCGGTGCCGCGCTGGTCGGCCACCGTGGTCGAACCCAACATCGACCGCCGCCTCGGCCGATTGGGCATGGTGCTCGACGACATCCGGACGCCGCACGACGCCGAACGTCGGCTCGGCGACCGCGCCATCCCGTCGGATATCCGGGCGAGCCTCGACGGCATCCGCGAGGACATCGCGCGCCGGATGGGGGCGCTGCGCGACGCCTCGGCGGCCCAGCAGGAGCTCGTGCCGGAGCGCGTCATCGAGGGGGCGCGGCACCAGTTGCTGCATCGCATCGACCGCCTCGAGCGTCGGCTGCGGGCCGCATCGCGGGCGCGGCAGGTGGAGGCCGTGCAGGACCTCGCGGCCGTACGCGCCGCGCTCATGCCCGATGGACAGCGGCAGGAGCGTCGTCTCAATCCGGTGCCGATGCTCGCACGGCACGGGGACCTGCTGCTCGCGCAGCTGAAGGCCGGCGCGGCGATGCACGCGGGGACACTGGTCGGCGCGTGACGACCAAGGGCGGGGCCCGGCTCATCGCCGCCGGCATCCTGCTGAGTCGGCTGTTCGGGCTCGTCCGGCAGAAGGTCATCGCACACTTCCTCGGCACCGCCGACGCGGCCGACGTGCTCGCGTCGGCGTTCCGGATCCCCAACTTCCTGCAGAACCTCTTCGGCGAAGGGGTCCTCTCGGCGTCGTTCATCCCGGTGTACGCGAAGCTGCTCGCCGCGGGCAAGCGCGAGGAGGCGGGGCGCATCGCCGGTGCCGTCGCCACGCTGCTTGCGCTCACCACCACCGTGCTCGTGCTGCTGGGCGTGGTGGCGGCGCCGTGGCTGGTGGACGTGATCACGCCGGGGTTCGACGGCAGCAAGCGCGAGATGGCCGTCTTCCTGGTGCGGATCATCACCCCCGGCGTGGGTGTGCTGGTGCTCAGCGCCTGGTGCCTCGGCGTGCTCAACTCGCATCGCCGCTTCTTCCTCTCGTACGTGTCGCCGGTGCTCTGGAACCTGGCGATGATCGCGGCGATGCTGTGGAAGGGACCGCAGGAGACGCCGGAGCAGCTCGTGGTGACGGCCGCGTGGGCGAGCGTCGTCGGCAGCCTGCTGCAGTTCCTCGTGCAGGTGCCGGCCGTGTGGCGTCTCGAGCGTGGGCTGCGCTTCGCCCCCGACACCGCGTCGCCGTTGGTGCGCACGGTCGCGGCGCGCTTCGGTACCGTGGTGGTGGGGCGCGGCGTGGTGCAGGTCAGCGGCTTCGTCGACACCGCCATCGCGTCGTTGGTGAGCGCCGGGTCGGTGGCGACGCTCAACTACGCGCAGGCGATCTCCATGCTGCCCGTGTCACTGTTCGGCATGTCGGTGTCCGCGGCCGAACTGCCGGCGATGTCCGGCGAGACGGGGACGCCGGAGGAGGTCGCGCGGGCGTTGCGTGGACGGCTGGACCGCGGGCTCGCGCGCATCGCGTACTTCGTGATCCCGTCCGCCGTGGCCTTCCTGCTGCTCGGTGGGGTGATCGCCGGCGGTCTGTACGAAGGCGGGGCCTTCACAGCAGAGAGCGGACGCTGGGTGTGGGCTGCCCTCGGCGGTGCCGCCGTAGGCCTGCTCGCCGGCACCATGGGGCGCCTCTACGCGTCGGCGAGCTACGCGCTCGGGGACACGTCCGCCCCGCTGCGGTTCGCGTTGCTGCGCGTCAGCCTCGGGGCGGTGCTGGGCTGGGGAAGCGCGCTCTTCCTGCCCACGCTGCTCGACGTGGACGCCCGCTGGGGCGTGGCCGCGTTGACGGCGTCCTCCGGCGCGGCCGCCTGGGTAGAGTTCCTGCTGCTCCGCCGGGCGATCACGCGACGCGTCGGTGCGACCGGCGTGGCCGGCGTGCGGATCGCGCAACTCTGGGCCTGCGCCGTGCTTCCGGCCGCTGGGGCCTACGTCCTCGCGCGCGCACTCGACGGATGGACGCCGTGGCTGCTCGCGGCGGTGGTGCTCGGCGCATACGGCGCCGGTTATCTCCTGCTGACCCGCCTCGCGCGGCTCGACGATGCCCGACGCACCTGAGCGCGTCGCGCAGGCGCTGGCGCACCTGCCGGACACCCCGGGCGTCTACCTGTGGAAGGACCGCAGCGGCACCGTGCTGTACGTCGGCAAGGCCAAGCGCCTGCGGCCACGCGTGCGCAGCTACTTCGCGAGCGAACACGCGGACAACCCGAAGACACGTACGATGGTGGCGCAGGTGGCCGACCTCGAGACGATCGTCGTGCCCTCCGAGGCGCACGCGCTCATCCTCGAGGCGAACCTCATCAAGGAGCATCGTCCGCGCTACAACGTGATGCTGCGGGATGACAAGACCTACCCGTACATCAAGGTCACGGTGCAGGAGCCGTATCCGCGGGTGTTCGTCACGCGCAAGCTGGTGAACGACGGCGGTCGCTACTTCGGCCCGTACACCGACGTTGCAGCCATGCGACGCGCCCTCGACGTGGTGAAACGGATCTTCACGGTGCGTTCCTGCCGCTACGACATGCCACGGGAGATGCCCGAGCGCGCCTGTCTCGATTACCACATCGGGCGCTGCAAGGCGCCGTGCATCGGTGCGCAGAGCCAGCGCGACTATCGGCAGATGATCGACGAGGTCGTCACCTTCCTCGATGGCCGCGCGGACGAGGTGCTGCGCCGCGTGCGGCTCCGCATGGACGAGGCCGCGGAGGCGCTCGACTTCGAGCGCGCGGCCGAGTACCGCGACGCGATCGCGAAGCTGCAGCGGCTGGAGGAGCCGACCGTGGTGCTCGAGGTCGAGGGCGGCGACCGGGACGTGGTCGGTTATGCCCGCGACGGCGAGGACGCGGTGGTCACGGTGCTCCGCATCCGCGGAGGCAAGCTGCTGGCGCGCGACCATCGGTTCCTCGAGGGCGTCGAGGGCGAGCCGGATGGCGCGGTGCTGTCGATGTACCTTGCGAGCACCTATCTCCATGCGCCGGCGCGCGCCCGGGAACTGCTGCTGCCCTTCGACTTCGAGGACCGTCCGCTCTTCGAGGAGGCCCTCGGCGACGCGGGGCAGGTCCGCCTGCCGCAACGCGGTCCCAAGCGCGAACTGCTCGATCTCGCGGAGCAGAACGCGCGGCACCTGCTCGAGGACTTCAAGCTGGCCGAGCAGGAGACGGCGGAACGCGCCGCGGACCCGGTGTACGAACTCGGCCAGGTGCTCGGCCTCGAGAAGCTGCCGCGTGCGTTGGTCTGCTTCGACAACTCCACGGCGCAGGGCAAGGACAGCGTGGGCAGCATCGTCTGGTTCGAGAACGGCCGGCCACGCCGCGCCGAGTACCGGACGATGCGCGTGAAGTCCGTCGATGAGGCGGGCGGCCCGGATGACTTTCAGTCGATGCGCGAGGTGGTGGGTCGCTACTTTCGCCGCCGGCTGGAGGAGGCCAAGCCTCTGCCGGACCTTGTGGTGATCGACGGCGGCAAGGGCCAGCTCAGCGCAGCGGACGAGGCGCTCACGGCCCTCGGGCTCGCGGCGCTGCCGCTGGTGAGTCTCGCCAAGCGGGAGGAGGAGGTCTTCATGCGTGGGCGCGCCGAACCGCTGCGGCTCTCGCGGCGATCCCCCGCGTTGCGCCTCCTCCAGCAGGCTCGGGACGAGGCGCACCGCACCGCCGTGGGGTACAATCGGAAGCGCCGCACCATGCGCACCGTCACCAGCGAGCTGCTGCGGATCCCCGGCGTCGGCCCCACCAAGCGCCGGGCGCTGCTGACCGCGTTCGGCTCCCTGCAGGGCGTGAAGGACGCGACCGTCGAGCAGATCGCCGCACTCGACGGCTTCAGTGCGACGTCGGCGCGGAAGCTGCTCCTCGCGTTGGGGGTGCCTGTCCCCGACGCGCCACCACCACCACCGAACGACCGCGAGAACGACCCATGACCCGCTGGTCCCTGCAGTGCTCCGTCTGCGCGTACCAACAGCCCAACGGCCATCAGTTGGCGTCGCTGTGCCCGGACTGTGGCCAACCGCTGCTCGTGCGCATCGCGCAGCGCGTCCCCCGCGAGGCCGTGAGCCACGAGGCGTCGCTGTGGCGATACGGCGCGGCGCTGCCGTTGGCGCCGGGCGAGCACGCGGTCACGTTGGGCGAAGGCATGACCCCGCTCCTCGAGCTCCCGCAGCTTGCGAGCGAGATCGGCGTCCGCCGGCTCTGGGTGAAGGACGAGGGGATGAACCCGACCGCGAGCTTCAAGGCGCGCGGCCTCACGATGGCCGTTACCCGTGCGAAGGCGCTCCGCCTGCCGGGCGTATGCGTCCCGACCGCCGGCAACGCCGGCATCGCGCTGGCGGCATACGCCGCCGCCGCCGCGATGCCATGCCGGATCTACGCGCCCGAGACCACGCCACCCCCCATCCTCGGCTCCATCCGCGCGTTCGGCGCGGAGCTCGAGCTCGTGGCCGGCCACATCGGCGACGCGGGCAAGGCGACGCTGCAGTTCGCCAAGGAGAGCGGCTACTTCAACGTGGCGACTGTCCGGGAGCCGTACCGTGTCGAGGGCATGAAGACGATGGGCTACGAGGTCGCCGAGCAGCTCGGCTGGCGCCTGCCGGACGCGATCGTGTACCCCACGGGCGGCGGAGAGGGGACCATCGGCATCTGGAAGGCCTTCGGCGAGATGCTCGACTGGGGCTGGTTACCGCCGGAGACGCGCAAGCCGCGGATGATCATCGCGCAGGCGGCGGGCTGTGCACCACTCGTCCGGGCGTTCCGCGAGGGCGCGGAGAAGGCGACGCCGTGGGAGGCCCCGAGCACACACGCGAGCGGACTGCGCGTTCCCGGCCCGCTCGGCGACCGACTCACGCTGCGCACGCTGCGCGAGAGCCAGGGCGACGCCGAGTCGGTCACCGAGGAGCGCATCCGCGCGGGGACGTTCCTGCTGGCATCGCGGAGCGGCATCGATGCGGCACCCGAAGGCGGGGCGGCGCTCGAGGCCACCCGGCAGCTCGTCGCTGCAGGCCGGCTCGCCAAGGATGCGGAAGTGGTGGTGTTCAACACCGGGTCGGGCGCCAGTTATCGTTGGTGAGCGGAACGACGCTGCTCAGCCCGCCATCCCTCCTCACCTTTCGACTTTCTGTCCATGCGCATCGCCGTCCTCGACCCGTTCTCCGGCATCTCCGGCGACATGTTCCTTGGCGCGCTGGTGGATGCCGGGCTTGACGAGGCGTTCATCACCTCGCTGCCGAGCACCCTCGGCATCGAAGGGGTGACGGTCGAGGTGAAGCAGGTGCTCCGCGGGCAGATCGCCTGCCGGAAGGTCGAGTTCACCATCCCGCCGCAGCCGCACGGCCGGCACCTCAAGCACATCAAGGCCATCGTCGACGCCACGCCCGCGCCGGACACCGTGAAGGTGAAGGCCATCCAGGCGTTCACGCTCATCACCGAATGCGAAGCCGCCATCCACGGCACCACGGTCGAGCGCGTGCACCTGCACGAGGTCGGCAGCGTGGACGCCATCCTGGACATCGTCGGCAGCATCTGGGGCCTGGAGCGTCTGGGCGTCACGCAGCTGTTCTGTGGCAGCATCCCGCTCGGCGACGGCTTCGTGGAGACCGCGCACGGGCGCATGGCCGTGCCGACCGCGGCGACACTGCGACTGCTCGAAGGGCTGAGCGTCCGCCCCGGGCCCGAGGGCGCCGGTGAACTGGTCACCCCCACGGGGGCTGCACTCGTCCGCGTGCTGAGCTCCGGCGCCCCCCCGACGCAGTACATCCCCAGGGCGAGCGGCTTCGGCGCCGGCACCAAGGAGTTCGCGGACCGCGCGAACGCCGCCCGGTTGGTGATCGCCGACGCGCAGGATGCCGATGTCGCCGCCGCGGTGCACGCTGCCGCCGGGGGCGGGGCGGGGGGGATGCTGGGGGCGACCGAGACGCTCGTGGTGCTCGCCGCCGATGTGGACGACGCCACGGCGGAGCAGATCGCCGGGTTCACGGACGCGCTCCGCGTCGCTGGCGCCCTCGACGTGACACTGTTGTCCACCATCATGAAGAAGGGGCGGCCGGGCACCCGGGTCGAGGTGCTGTGCGCCATGTCGGAGGCTGATCGGCTGGAGCGCCTGCTGCTGATCGAGAGCAGCACCATCGGGGTGCGGCGCAGCGTGGTGTCGCGGCGCGCGCTGCCGCGGGAGATGCGTGAGGTCGAGATCAGGGGCGAGCGACTGCGCGTGAAGGTGGTGATGCTGCCGGACGGCCGCCGCCGCGCGAAGCCGGAGTTCGACGATGTGCAACGCGTGGCCGCCGCGCAGCGACGGACGCTCGCCGAGGTGGCCGCCGAGGCGTTGGCGCAGCTCAAGCTGGACTAGCGGAAGTCCAAGTGGTTCATTGCTTTCGGCTCGCTCGCCTGATATACTGAGTGAGCCGCGAGTCGCGGCTTTTTTTGTTCGCCTTCGCCCGCCGCCCGATGGTCCGCGTCCTCCGCGTCCAGCCTGAGAGCATCGCCGCCGAACTCGGGATCACCCCGGGTGCGGAGCTGCTGGCTGTGAACGGCCGAGCGCTGGACGACTTCCTCGACTGGGAGTTCCTGACGGCGGACGACAGCTTCGAGCTTGAGGCCAAGCTCGCCGACGGCGAGCACGTGGTGTTCGAGATCGAACGCGACGGCGCCGACCCCATGGGCATCGAGCTCGAACCGCCCAACGTGCGGCGCTGCGCCAATCGCTGCGAGTTCTGCTTCATCGAGGGCCTGCCGAAGGGCCTCCGCAAGCCGCTCTACATCCGCGACGACGACTACCGCCTGTCGTTCGCCTACGGGAACTTCGCGACCCTCTCGAACCTGAAGGAGAAGGACTTCGAGCGCATCCTCGAGTACCGGCTGTCGCCGCTCTACGTCTCCGTGCACGCCACGCCCTGGGACGCGCGCAAGAAGCTGCTCAACAATCCCAAGGTGCCGAACATCGTCGAGCAGCTCGGGCGGTTGACGGCGGGCGGGATCCAGTTCCACGGGCAGATGGTCGTGGTACCCGGCCTCAACGACGGGGACGTACTCGAGCAGTCCCTCGCCGACCTGTATGCCTTCGGCGAAGCCTGCCTCTCGGTCGCGCTGGTGCCGGTCGGACTCACGCAGTTCTCGCACATCTACACCGGCGAGTCGATGGACCAGGCGAACGCCGCGCGCATCCTCGCCACCGCCGAGCGCTGGGCCGCCCGGGCGGAGCGCGAGCGGGGCGAGCCGTGGGTGTACGGCTCGGACGAGCTCTACCTGCTCGCGGGCCAGGCCCTGCCGGCCGCCGCGCACTACCGGGATTTCGCGCAGATCGAGAACGGCGTGGGGGCCGTCACCGCGCTCCGGGACCGGGTGCGCGCCGGCGTCTCCCGCCTTCCGCGACTCGACGGCAAGCGGATCGGCGTGGTCACTGGCTCGGCCATGGCGCCGCTCATGCCCGAGTTGCTCGCGCAGTTGCACGAGGCCACGGGTGCGCAGTTCGAGTTGATCCCCACCGTGAACTCGTTGTTCGGGCCCACGGTCACCACGGCCGGGCTGCTCGTCGGGGCCGACATCACCCGGGCGCTCGATGGCCGCGGTGACCTCGACCTGGCCCTCATCCCCGCGGAGACGATCAACGACGCGGGCGTCTTCCTCGATGATGCACCGTTCGTCCGGGTGCGCGAAGCGCTGCCCATGCCGGTGTATCCCTCCTACGATTTCATCGACGTGCTCGAACACGAAGGCCAAGCCGCGTCGCTCACCGTGAGTGTCGCTCGTGGCTGATATCCCTGTGGTCGCGCTGGTCGGACGGCCGAACGTCGGCAAGTCCGCGCTCTTCAACCGCCTCATCGGCGACGACACCGCGATCGTGAGCGAGGAGGCCGGGACGACGCGCGACCGCCACTTTGCGCTCTGCCAGTGGAACGGTCGCGATTTCTGGCTGGTCGACACAGGCGGCATCGTCGAGGACTCGGACCTGCCGATGGACGTCGCGATCAAGCGCCAGGTGAAGCAGGCGATCGCCGAGGCGGACCTGATGCTGCTGATGGTCGACGCCAAGTCCGGCCTGCACCCCAGCGATGCGCGGCTGGTGGACCTGCTGCGGAACTCGCGCAAGCCCTGGCTCCTGGTCGCCAACAAGGTGGACGACCCGAAGAGCGCGGACTACTTCGAGTTCTTCAACCTCGGGGCCGGCGACGTGTATCCGGTCTCCGCGGCGAATGGCAAGAACTCGGGGGACTTGCTGGATACCATCGTCACCAAGCTGCCGGCGACCGACGGGGACGGGAAGTCGGACGCCCTGCGCGTCGCCGTCATCGGGCGGCCCAACGTCGGCAAGTCCTCGTTCATCAATCGCCTGCTCGGGGAGGAGCGCCTGGTCGTGTCGGAGGTCGCCGGCACCACGCGCGACTCCATCGACACGCCGTTCAACTTCCATGGCCGCCCCATCATCTTCGTCGACACGGCAGGGTTGCGGCGCCAGGCGAAGATCGACGACGGGATCGAGTTCTACTCGTCGCTGCGCACGCGCCGGGCGATCGACCGCGCCGACATCTGCCTGCTCCTGATCGACGCCACGGAGGGCCTGCACAACCAGGACCTCAAGATCGCGACGCTGGCCTGGGATGCGGGCCGCGCGCTGATCGTGGTGGTCAACAAGTGGGACCTCAAGGACAAGGACGACAAGACCGCCGCCAAGTTCCAGAAGGAGTGCGAGGAGAAGGCGCCGTACCTGCGCTTCGTGCCGTTCCTGTTCACCTCCGCGGTCACCGGCCAGCGCGTCACCAAGGTGCTCGAGGTGATCCTGACGGTGGAGGCGGAGCGCGCCAAGCGGATCTCCACCTCGGACGTGAACGACGCACTGCAGGAACTGCTCGCGCGACGGCAGCCGCCGCAGGCCGCCGGCAACGAGGTCAAGCTCAACTACGCGACACAGGTGGAGACGGCGCCGCCCGCCATCGCCGTGTTCGGGAACCACCCGGAGCTCGTGCAGGAGCACTACGTGCGCTATTTGCACAACGGCTTCCGCGAGAAGTGGGGCTTCCACGGCAATCCGCTCCGCATCCTGCTGCGGCGCAAGGGCGGACGCGACTGATGCACCCGGCCGTCGCGCTCGGCATCGCGTACCTCGCGGGGTCGCTTCCGTTCGCGTACCTCGCCGGCCGCCTGCTCAAGGGTGTGGATCTGCGGACGGTGGGGTCCGGCAACCTCGGCGCGACGAACGTGTATCGCAACCTGGGCGCGGGGGCGGCCGTGGCGGTCTTGCTGCTGGACGCACTCAAGGGCGCCTTGCCCGTCGCGCTGTTGCCGGCGACGCTCGCGATCGCGCCGGACACGGCGGCCGATCGCGGGCTGTGGTGGGCGCTCGCCTTCGGCGTCGCCGCGATCGCGGGCCACGCGAAGCCCATCTTCCTGTTGTGGAAGGGCGGCGGCAAGGGCGTTGCCACGGCCGCGGGGGTCTTCGCCGCCGTCGCACCGGTCGCGCTCGCCGTTGCGCTCGCGGTATTCGTGCTCATCGTCTGGCGCACGCGATTCGTCTCGCTCGCTTCCATCACCGCCGCTGCCGTGCTTCCCCTGGCGGTGTGGGGCAGCGTCGGCCCGCGGGCGCCCCTGCTCATCGTCGCGAGCGCGGTCGCGGCGTTCGTCATCTGGTCGCACCGCGCGAACATCCGGCGTCTGCGCGCGGGCACGGAACCGCGCATCGGGCGCCCCAAGGAGGCGACATCGTGAGATGCACGGTCGTCGGAGCGGGCGCGTGGGGCACCGCACTCGCAAACCTGCTGGCGGAGAACGGGCACGACACGGTGCTCTGGGCGTACGAGACCGATGTCTCGGACTCGGTGAACACGGCGTCCGAGAACCGGCGATTCCTTGCGGGGGTGTCGCTGCATGGCGGCCTCCGCGCGACCTCCGCGATCGACCGCGCCTGTGCGGACGCCGAGATGGTGGTGTTCGCGGCACCGTCGCACGTGCTGCGGCGTGTGGCGGCGGACGCAGCGCGCCACGTGCCGGCGGCGGTCCCGCTCGTTGTGGCGACCAAAGGCATCGAGCGCGACCGCCTCGCCCTCATGACGGATGTCGTGGAGCAGGAGATCCCGGATCGGCCGGCGGTGGCGCTGTCGGGGCCGAGCTTCGCGATGGAAGTCGCGAACCACCTGCCCACCGCGGTCGTCGCGGCGTCGCGCGACCAGGCGAGCGCCCTGCTCGTGCAGCAGGCGTTCAGCACGTCGGCCTTCCGCGTGTACACACAACGCGACGTAATTGGCGTGGAGCTCGGGGGCGCCCTCAAGAACGTGATGGCCGTCGCCACGGGCATCGCCGACGGCCTGCAGCTGGGCTTCAATGCGCGGGCCGCGCTGATCACCCGCGGCTTGGCCGAGATGACCCGGCTCGGCGTGCGCCTGGGCGCCGACCCCGCGACCTTCGCCGGGCTGGCCGGGGTCGGGGACCTGGTGCTCACGTGTACGGGCTCGCTGTCCCGGAATCGCTCGGTCGGCTTGGAGATCGGCCGTGGCGCGACCCTGCACGAGGTCCTGCATGGGCGCGAGACCGTCGCCGAGGGCGTGGCGACCACCGAGAGCGCCAAGGCGCTCGCCGCACGCGAGGGCGTCGACATGCCGATCGTGAACGCCGTGCACCGCGTGTTGTTCGAGCGCCAGCCGGCCCGCTGGGCGCTCGTCGAACTCATGACCCGCGACCTGAAGGGAGAGGCCGAGTGACGGCGCCGAAGCGTGACGAACCGGTGCGCGAGTTCTTCTCGATCGGCGACGTCTGCGAACTCACCGACCTGAAGCCGCACGTGCTCCGGTACTGGGAGAGCCAGTTCCGGATCCTCAATCCGGCCAAGAACCGCTCCGGCAATCGTGTCTACTCGCGCCGCGAAGTCGAGTTCGTGCTGCTGGTGAAGCACCTGTTGTACACGGAGAAGTACACCATCGATGGCGCCCGCCAGAAGATCGACGAACATCGCAAGGGCGGCGGCGTGCGCCCCGCCGCGCGCATCGGGCTCGACTCGGAGACGGTGCAACTGCTCGAACAGGACCTGAAGGCGATCCTCGCCATCCTCGAAACCCCCGACCGTCCGGAGCGCTGATGCGCCTGCTGTGCAGCAACGATGATGGGATCCTCGCGCGCGGCCTCGACTGCCTCGAACGGGCGGCGCGTCCGCTCGGCGACGTCTGGGTGGTCGCGCCGGATCGCGAGCAGAGCGCCACGAGCCACTCGCTGACGCTGCACCACCCCCTGCGGCCGGTGCAGCTGGGCGATCGCCGCTGGCAGGTGGACGGCACGCCGACCGACTGCGTGATGCTCGCCATCGAGACCCTGCTGCCCGCGCGCCCGGACTTCGTGCTCAGCGGCATCAACCACGGCCCCAACATGGGCGAGGACGTGCTCTACTCCGGCACCGTGGCCGCCGCGATGGAAGGCCTCGCCCTCGGCGTGCCGAGCATCGCCGTGTCGTTCGCGGGGCGGGTGCTCCGCTCCGACGATCACCTGCTCGATGATCACGTGGAGACCCTGAGCCGGCTGCTCCGGCATCTCACCGCGCTGCCCAAGTTCCCGGCCGACACGCTGCTGAACGTCAACCTGCCCAACGTGCCCGCCGCCGAGGTGAAGGGCGTCAAGCTCACGCGGCTGGGCCGCCGCGTATTCTCGGACTCACTGCAGAAGATGAAGGATCCTTGGGGCCGCGAGATCTTCTGGATCGGCGGCGGTTCGGTGGCCTGGAGCGGCAGCGAGGATTCGGATTTCCGCGCGGTCAAGGATGGCTACGTCTCCGTCACGCCGCTGCACCTCGACCTCACCGCACGCGATCGGTTGGACGATTCGGAGCAGTGGTGGCAGGCCCCGTAGTCCGGCAGTTCGGGGGCGCACGCCGACGACTCATCGAGGAACTGCAGCAGAAGGGCATCAGCGACATCGCCGTGCTGAAGGCGTTCGACGATGTGCCGCGGCATCTGTTCGTGCCCACCGGGGTGCGGCATCGCGCCTACGAGGATGCGCCGCTGCCGATCGGCCACGGGCAGACGATCAGCCAGCCCTGGGTGCACGCCAAATATCTCGAGCTGCTCGCGCTCAAGCCGACGGACCGCGTGCTCGAGATCGGGACCGGATCCGGCTTCCAGTCCGCGTTGCTCACGCGGCTCGCCGGCCAGGTCTTCAGCATCGAGCGCATCCCCGATCTCGCGCGCGAGGCCCACGCCGCCCTCGGGGCCTGCGGCATCACGACCGTGGTGCAGCGCGTCGGCGACGGCACGTTGGGATGGCCCGAGTTCGCACCCTACGACGCGATCCTGGTGGGCGCGGCGTCACCCGACGTGCCGCAGCCACTGGTGGACCAGCTCGCCCCGGGCGGGCAGCTGCTCATCCCGGTCGGCGGACGCGAGGAGCAGGTGCTGCTCCGGTTGCGTCGGACGCCCACGGGCGTCGAACGCACGAGGCTGGACGCGATGCGATTCGTCCCGCTCATCGGTCAACACGGATTCGAGGCCTGACATGCGACTCCCCCACGACCCCGCGCTGGCCGGGGACCTGGCCAATGCGATCCGGACGGTGCCGGACTTCCCGAAACCCGGTGTGGCCTTCAAGGACATCACGCCGGTGCTGGCGGCGCCCGAGTTGTTCGGTCGGACGGTCGCGGCCCTCGCGGCGCCCTGGCGGGGCGAGGCCATCACACATGTGCTGGGCGTCGAAAGCCGCGGATTCATCTTCGGAGCGCCCACCGCGCTGGCGCTGGGGGCTGCCTTCGTTCCGGTCCGGAAGCCGGGCAAGCTGCCCCGCGAACGGCTGGTCGAGGCCTACTCATTGGAGTACGGAAGCGACCAGGTCGAGGTGCACGCCGACGCGATCGGACCGGGATCGCGGGTCGTGGTGGTCGATGACGTGCTCGCGACCGGCGGTACGGCCGCGGCGACCTGCCGCCTGGCGGAACGCACCGGCGCCGAGGTCGTCGGTGTGTCGGTGGTCATCGACCTGAGCTTCCTGCCCTGGCGGGAGGCACTGTCCGGTCGGCGCGTGGAGGCGGTCGTCGTGTTCTGACCCGGGGAGCCCGAATGTGATCCAGGTCGGGAACACATTGTGACGGGACCGGTATATTGTAGGAACTCCCACTAGGACCGGGTACATGTGGATCGGTAAGTCCGCACGTCTGGTACTGTTCGTCGCGGCGGCCATGGCCGCCGTCGCTGCACCTACCCGTGCCCAGGGCGCCGGCGACGGCTACCTGTTCACACACCCACGGGTGACGTTCTCGGTGTACGGTGGCTTGGCCGCGCCGATCGCGCGGGGCAGCCTCTGGGACTTCACCACGTCCGAGCTCACGCTCTCGCGGAACGATTTCCAGAGCTCGACGTTCGGCGCCGACGTCGGCATCGCACTCACGCCGCGCACGGAACTGGTGTTCGGGTTCACCAACAGCAGCAGCCGCCAGGGCTCCGAGTTCCGCGACTGGGTGGACAACAACGACCTGCCCATCGAGCAGACCACCTCGTTCGCCCGCACCCCCATCACCGCGGGGGTCCGCTACTATCTGACGGAGCGGGGCCGCATGGTCGGCTCGGTCGCGTGGATCCCGAAGCGGTTCGTGCCCTATGTGTCGGCCGGTGCCGGCTTCACGCGCTTCCGCTTCGAGCAGCGCGGCGACTTCATCGATATGCAGACGCTGAACGTCTTCGGTGACGTCCTGCAGTCGAACGGCTGGGCGCGGTCGCTGCAGGCCGGGGCAGGGGCGCAGTGGAACCTCTCCACACGCTTCCAGCTCACCGGGGAACTGCGCTACCTCCATTCGTCCACCGACGCATCGCGCGGCGCGGGGGACTACGTGGGCTATACGTTGGACCTGTCCGGCGTCACGACCTTGCTCGGCTTCACCCTTCGCCTCTGACCGGGGACTGCCATGCGAACCACACATCTGTACGGAATCGCACTCGCCGCGGCGCTCGCAGCGCCGGTCACCGTTGAGGCGCAGCGTGCGACGGACGACGTCCATCCGGGCCTGGCCTGGGTGGGCTGCTGGGAGCCCTTCGATGGCCTGCCGGGCTCGGTGATGACCTGCATCGCTCCGGTCGGGGCGAACACGCTCAAGATCACGGCGATCGGAAGTGGTGGATCGCTGACCGAGAGCTCGCTCGTGATCGACGGCCAGCGCCGTGAGATCACCGCTGGAGGCTGCTCGGGGTGGGAGACCGCCAAGCCGAGTGCCGACGGAGACCGCATCTTCGTGGACGGCGAGGTGAGCTGCCCCGACCTGCCGACGCAGCGCCGGACCGGGGCATTCGTCATCGCGCCCAACGGCGACTGGCTCCACATCGAAGGCGCCGGCATCCGCATGGTGAACTCGGCCGGCGTCCGACGTTATCGGCAGGTGACGAACTACCTGACCATCCCGCTGCCCGTGCGGGACGTGGTGCGCACCTGGCTCGAGGCCGCCGAACTGGAGCGCGCCGAGGTGATGACTGCGTCGCTGTCGGCGAAGGACCTGTTGGAGATGGACGCGGAGGAGGTTCCCGTGCCGGTCATCGACGTCATGGTCGCCTCCGCGCACCCGCAGGCCTTCGTGCTCGAGGCCACCTCGGTGAGCGCGCGCCCGCCGTACACGCGGAGCCCGAGCGAGACGCCGACGCCGGTGTATGCTGCGGGCATGTGGCCGGTCTTCGGCTTCTACGATTCGTTCGCGCTGCAGAACTGCATGCACTTGGCGGGCACGCGCAGTCTGTACACCGCGAACTGCTTCGATCCCTGGGGACCGTTCGGGTACTACAGCTCCCGCTACGGCTGGGGTGGATGGGGCGGCCTCGGCGGTGGCTACATCCCGGTTACCGTGATCCCGACCACGCCGGGGCGAGGCGATCGCGGGGACTCGGGCGGCCGCGTGGTGCGAGGCCGCGGGTACACCCAGCCGGACAACGACGGCCCGTCACGCGGCACCGCGCAGCCGCGCGCGAGCATGCCGGTGGGCGCCCCCTCCGGCGCGAGTGCCGGAGCGCAAGGTTCGCCGTCGTCCAGCGGCGGTGGCAGCAGCGCATCCGGTGGCGAGCAGCGGACGGCGAAGCCCAGGAATCCGTAGCGCCGCGCAGGGACGGTTTCCGGAGCGGGGCTCGCGCCAACGCGCGGGCCCCGCTCTCGTTTTCGATTAGTTTATGCGTGCATTCCACGCAGGGCGCCCCCGTAGCTCAGGTGGATAGAGCGACGGTTTCCTAAACCGCAGGTCGGCGGTTCGAGTCCGCCCGGGGGCATCGCGCAAGGACATCCACCCCTTGCGCTTCATTCAACCGGCCGGATCCGCTAGCTTTCACGGCTTGTCGCGAGCGTGGCGTTCGGACCTCGCGAGACTTCACCCAATCCCGCCTCTTCGCATGGCCAACCTCGACACTTCCGCGGTCTCCGAGCTCGATGCCGAGACGATCGCCGAGACCTTCCAGAAGTACCAGAAGCCGATCATCGGCGCAGTGATCGTGCTGGCCGCGGCGGGTGGCGGATTCTGGATGTGGCGCAGCTCGGCGCAGATCCGCGAGACCCGGGCGGGGCAGGCGTACCAGGTGGCCGAAGGCGCCTTCGCGTCGGGCAACATGCCGGCCGCCAAGGTCGAGCTGGAGAAGATCACCGGCCGGTACGCCGGGACCGCAGCCGGGACGCAGGCGTCGATGTTGCTCGCCCAGTTGCTGTTCGACGAGGGCAAGTTCGACGACGGCCTCAAGGTGCTCCAGGCCGCGGCGGGCAAGGCGCCGGAGTCGCTCGTGGCGGGTCTGCAGGGCCTGATCGCGGCCGGCTACGAGGGCGCTGGCAAGGCGGCCGAAGCCGCAGCAGCCTACGAGGCGGCTGCCAGCCGGGCGCAGTTCGCGGTGGATCGCGACCAGTACCGGATGGAGCGCGCTCGGGTGCTGGTGGGCAGCGGTGATGCCGCGACGGCGAAGGCGATCTACGAGGAAATCGGTGGTCGCGACGACTCTCCGTTCGCGGGCGAGGCGAAGGTCCGACTGGGTGAGATCGCGGCCAAGCAGTAATTCGGTGAGCTGAGACGGCACTCGAACTGTCGCCACCGGCGGCTCCACGCGACACTTCAGAGGTAGGGTGTGATGAAGCGGCCTAACACATTGTTGTTAGGCCGCTTGTGCATTTGAGCAGTTGTGGTCAGTGGCGCCATGATGGGCTGATGTCGTGTAGAGCCCCTAGACCTCCGCCGTCTCGGCGTACTACCCATAATATGTATTATGTAAACTACGAATCCACGAGACTGTGGGAAACTCAGTCCGGCCTACAGTTCGCGCAGAGTGCCCTCAAATACGATCCGCCCCTCCCCGGACAACGAGGGCTGCTCACGGTCTGGCCCGGTCAGGCGGACGGTCAGGGTTCGGCCAGACCGCGTCTCCAACGCCGTCCGGTCCCCGGACTCCCCCCACTCCGCCAGAAGGACCGCGCAGGCCACCGCCCCGGTACCGCACGCCAGGGTCTCGGCTTCGACGCCTCGTTCGTACGTGCGCATCTGCCAAGTCCCGTCCGGGCGCCGCGACACCCAGTTCACGTTGGCGCCGGCCTTGAGGCTCGAATGGTAGCGGAGGTCGGGCCCGCGGCTCCCCAGCTCGACGTGAGCGACATCGGGGGTTCGGACCACCAGATGCGGCACCCCGGTGTTCACGAAGCCCAGCCTGAGCTCTCCCGGCACTCGTGAGATTCCCGCCTCCGCCCGGAGTCCGCTGTGGGGCTGCAGGTCGATCTCCGGCAGACCGTCGCGGAGCCTGGCGTGGATGGTCCCCGCGTCCGTGCGGAACGTCAGGCCCGACGGGTCCGCGGCTCCGAGCTC
This sequence comes from uncultured Gemmatimonadota bacterium, assembly GCA_902825965.1. Taxonomy (GTDB): domain Bacteria; phylum Gemmatimonadota; class Gemmatimonadetes; order Gemmatimonadales; family Gemmatimonadaceae; genus Pseudogemmatithrix. The sequence goes on from CADEDA010000014.1 coordinate 36,200, forward strand.
GACCGCCAGCCGCGTCGCGCACAGCGATGCGTTTCCACAGAGCTCGCCTCGGCTCCCATCTCGATTGAGGTAGATGAGGCCAAAGTCATGGCCAGTAACGGTTTGGAGGACGGCAACTCCGTCCGCTCCGACCCCCGTATGGGGAGCGCAAACGGCGCGGACGAATCCGGCGTCTGACACCCGACGCACCAGCAGGTCGTCCCCGCGTCCGTCGAAGAACACGAAGTCGTTGCCCGAACCGGAGAGCTTCCAGAACCTCACACGCGCCCCGTCAGCGCCCACCAGCGCAGGCGCCACACCATGAGGATGGCCTCGCGCACGATGTGCCCGCTCATCTTGCTCTCGCCCTCCGTGCGGTCCGAGAACACGATGGGGATCTCCACGGGCTTGAACCCCTTCCGCATCGCGCGGAACGACATCTCGATCTGGAACGCGTAGCCGTTGGACCGAACGTCGTCCAGGTCAATCGCCTTGAGCACGCGCCGGTGGAAACACTTGAACCCGCCGGTCGCGTCCCATAGCCGCATCCCGGTGACCATGCGCGCGTAGATGTTGGCCCCGTAGCTGAGCAACAAGCGGCTGATCGGCCAGTTCACCACGGTGACCTTGCCGTTCAGGTACCGGCTGCCCAGCACGAAATCGGCGGTCTCGGCGGCCGTGAGGAACTCCGGCAAGTGGGCGGGATCGTGGCTGAAATCCGCGTCCATCTCGAAGACGAGTTCGTAGTCCCGCTCGAGGGCCCACTTGAAGCCGTCACGGTACGCGGTTCCGAGCCCCAGCTTCCCCGCCCGCCGAAGCAGGTGGATCCGCGGGTTCCGTTCGGCCATCTGCGCGATGAGCTCGCCGGTGCCGTCCGGCGAGTTGTCATCGACGAACAGCATCTCGAGCCGCGGGTCCTGCGCCAACGTGCGTTCCGCCAGCTGGGCGACGTTGGCGCGTTCGTTGTAGGTCGGCGTGATGACGAGCGCCGCCTCAGGCATTGGCGGTCCTCGGCGCCGGCATGAGCAGGCCGAGCACGATGGCGGCCAGGGCGATCCCGATCGAGACGAGCGTGATCAGCCGTCCTAGCTCGTAGCGCGGGCTCTCGAACCGGAGCTCGACCTTCCGCGCGCCGGCGGGCAAGGCGATGCCCATCATGGACAGGTCGGCACGGTGGACTTCCACCGGTTGGCCGTCCACGAGCGCGCGCCATCCCGGATAGAAGTTCTCCGACACGATCAGGGCGGACTTGGCCGGTGCGGGCGCGGAGAGCTCGAGTTCCAAGTGCCCGGGGTCGTAGCGGGAGAAGTTCGCCGAAATGGCGAGTGGGGCCGGCGCCACGGTCAGTTGCTCGCCCTGCACTGCCGCCGCGGTATCGAAGAGCGCCACGCTGGCCACCGGGAAACGCGGATCGGAGAGGGCACCGAGCACGACATCGTCGGGCTGTTTCATGATCGCGGGCGTGACCCACGCGGCCGGATTCTCGCCGGCGGTCCTGAACAGCCAGGTGGGTGTCCCTGCCGCGTTCGTGACCGGCCCCATGACCCGCGTCAGGAGCGGACTCAACGGCGTCGAATCGTTGTAGATGAACCACCGCACGTTGGCGACCTGCCAGAAGGCGGGATTCAGCACGTTCTGCAGGCGATCGCCGACGAGGCGGTCGTAGCGGCCGATCTGGTTGCCATGGTAGCCGGTGGCGAGCCGGATGTCGTGCACCATGAGCGCGTCACCCGAGAGGAACGGATCCTTGGCCGCCGGCGTACGCTGCACGGCGGCCGCGAACACGCGCCCCGGCTGCGGCTGCGCCTTGAGGTAGTCGATGATCGCGTCACCCGCGTACATCTCGCGCGCCGGCGGCGAGAAGCGCCAGTAGTGCCGCTCGACGCTCCACAGGTCCACGGTGATCACCGCGACGAAGGCGGCGAGCGCCAGTGGCTTGGTCACCTTGCCCTGCATGACCGCCCAAGCGATCGTGGCCGCGAGCCCGAGGAAGAACAGCGACCGCAGACCGCCGATGGCCATGTCCCGCATGCCCTCCGGGTCACGGAATACGCCCTCGAGGTCCGGGTGGACGATGCCCGCGAAGACCTCGCGCAGCATGCCGGAGCCCGCGAGCGCCGCCATCACCACGCCGAACCCGAGCCAGCCGAGGAGGTAGTTGCGCGAGAGGCCGGTGGCGAGGAGTCGTTCGGTTCCCTTCGCGGCGAACACGGCGACCGCGAACGTGGTGAGGAAGAAGATCGTGCTCGGCGCGCGGAAGTACTTCGCGCCGGGGACGATCCAGTAGACGAGATTGTAGAACGGTGTGTGACCGCCGAGCGCCCACAGCAGGCTGACGATGAGGAAGCCGAGCCAGAACCGGCTATCGGCGCGGCGCCCCCAGCCGAAACCGGCCCCCGCGAGCAGGAGCACGGACGCGCCGATGTACTCGGAGTGGAAGTGGATGCCGTTCCGGCCCCAATAGTTGCCGAGCAAGCCCGAGAACTGCGGCAGGTAGACGTTGATGAGTTCCTCGATGGGGAACGAGTAGCTCACCGCGTGCTCCCACCCCTTGCCGCCGGCGCGCGGCGACCATGACACGTACTCGAGCACCGGCGCGAACTGGATGGCGCCGATCAGCCAGCCCAGCAGCACGGCGCCGAGTGCGAGCCCCAGGCGCCCGAGCGCGGTGTTGCGAGGCAGGCGCTGCTCGGCGCCGAATGCCAGCATGAGCCCATAGGCACCCGCACCAAGAAGCAGGTACTGGTAGAGCTGCGGATGCGGCGTCAGCACGCCGAGCCCGCTGATGAGGGCGAGCACGCCCCAGGCCCAGCGCTTGCCGTCGCGAACGCCCCAATGCAGGGCGAGCAGCGTGAGCGGGAACAGGGCCGCGATGAAGAGTTTGCCGTCGTGTCCCGGTCCCACGAGCGAACTCGTCCACCCCCCCATCATGTACGCGAGGCCGCCGATGAGGGACGCCGCGAACGAGAAGCGGCTGGAACGCAGGAACCAGTACGCGAAGCAGCCTGCAAGGAACAGATGCAGGATCATGCCCCAGGACATGCCGACGTCGATCGGCAGGAGGAGCCGCAGGAGGAAGGTCGGGTAGAACGTGTCGCCGTTCATCGCGGCGATGTAGGGCATGCCGCCGAACAGGTACGGGTTCCACAGCGGGAACCCGTTGCCGCTGGTGATCGACTCCGCCGCGAACTGGCGCACGGGAAAGCCACCGATGTACTGGTCGCTGGTGGGGTTGATGAGGAAGAGCCCCGTCAACGCGGGCCAGGCCAGCGTCAGGGTGGCCAGGCCGTAGGTCAGGCAGGCCCAGAGCGCCGCAAGACGCGGTGCCGGAACGGGTTCGGTCGTCGAGGGCATCTCGGAAAGATGCCGCCGGCGCGGGGCCGGGTAAAGTGAGCCTCAGGCCCTACTTGGCGCTGCGGTACAGTCCGGCGTACAGCGACGCCACGGCGTCCGCACCGAAGCGTCCAAGGGCGAACTCCCTGCCCTGCCGTCCCCAGCGCCGAGCGAGGGCCTCGTCGTCGAACACGCGGTCGATCGCGCGCGCGAGCGATGCCACGTCTCCGGGCGGGACGAGCAGTCCGGTGCGACCGTCCTCCACGCAATCGGGAAGCCCGCCGGACGCGAACGCGATGACCGGGGTCTCCGACAGCGCCGCCTCGATGGCGGTCATGCCGAGCCCTTCGTCGATGGCCGGGATGACGAGCGCAGCGGCCTCACGGTAGCGCACCGCGAGGTCCGGTTGCGAAAGGATGGGCGTCCAGACGATGCGATCGGCGAGCCCGAGTTCGGCCGCGAGCGCACGAACGGCGCTGTCGTCGAGTCGCCCGGCGCCGACCACCTCGAGCGTGGGCTTGGCGCGGCACATCGCCAGCGCGCGCAGCAGGTGATGCAGCCCTTTCTGCTCGCTGAGCTTGCCGACGAAGAGCAGGCGTTCGGGGCGTTGCGGCGGGCCCGGGGGAAATCCCTCCGCGAACACCGGCATCGGCGCGACGAGCACCTCTCGCCCCGCGCGTTCGGTGGCGGCGCGCGCGAGCCAGCTCGAGACGGCCGTGACGGCCGAGGACGCCTGCGCCACCCACTGGAATGCGCGTTGCGCCCCGGGGGAAGTCGCCAGCCGCACGTCGCTTCCGTGACTAGTCGTGATCATGGGCACGCCGAGGATGCGGCTCGCGACCATGCCGATGAGTCCACCGGGCAGCCACCAATGCGCGTGGATCACGTGGACGTCTCGCGCCCGCCCTTCGGCGACGGCGGCGGCCACTCCCGACGCCAGCATCCCGACGAATGCTGCCCGTCCGGCCCAACTGCCGCGCACCTGGTCGCTCAGCGTGCCGGTGTAGGCCAGCGTCTCCCGCGCGGTCGGCGCGTAGCGGTAGCGGCGCACCGCGAGGCCGCGGAACGTGTCCCGAGCGGCAAGCCCCGGTGCCGACGGGGCGAGCACGTACGTCTGGACGCCCTCGCGCTCGACCGCGAGTGCGAGCTGTGCGACGAAGAGCCCGACCGGATCGTCGGCCCAGCGCGGGAACGCATGCGTGAGTGCCAGGACCCGCAACGCTGCGGTCATGCGGTCCGCACGGCGCTGAGCGCGCGACCATCGGCCAGCAGGACCTCGGGCACGGCGGGCGCCTCGCCGGCGAGCGCACGCGGGAGCTCCGCGATCGGCAGGCCGCTGGCGTCGCTGCCGACCACGCGGATCGCGCGCCGAGCGCGGCGCCAGGCGACGATGTCGTCGAGTGTCGCGAGCCAGGCACCGTTGCGCCGGAGCGAAGCCACCAGGGCGGCGTAGGCCTCAAGCGCGTCGGGAAACCCCAGCGCGGTGTCCAGATTGGGATGCCAGATGCCGCACCAGAGACCCTGGACCGATGCGCAGGTCGCGGCCAGGCGTTCCGCTTCCGCGATCCACGCGGAGGGATCCTCGACGCCCTGATACTTGCTCTGGGCGCGGTCCATCCAACAGAACGGCGCACTCTCGAGCGCGAGCGGCACCTTCTGCGAGGCATCCCAGTACGGCGACACGTCCGCCAGCCCGTTCCGGAACCCGTTGCGATCGGGGAATCCGGTGGTGGAGTCGTACCCGAAGCCCGCCGTGGCCATGTCGGCCTCGGTGTGCGCCGGATCGCGTCGCAGGAAGTGCTGGCGCACGCCGCGCACCGGTCCTCCGGCGAGTGTGGCAAGCCGCTGGCGCTGCGCCGTGAAGCGGCGCCCGTCGGTCACGGTCTCGAGGCTCCCGTGCAATCCGATCGCGTGCTGCGCGCCCGCGATCTCGCCGAGCATGCTGCGGACCAGTGCGCGCTCGGGCGCGTACGTGAGGTCGCCCGCGGCAAAGCTGCCGACCGTGGGGGTCCCGCAGAGCACGAACCACGTGGCGCGCGCGTGCTCGGCCGCCTCGATCGCGAGCACCTGCCGCAACGCCCGCTGTACCGGGTTGGTCGCGAGCGCCGCGGCTGCGCTGCCGAGCACCCTACCCACGCGCGCCCACTCCCCCTTCTTGGCGAGTTCGACGACCCGCAGTCCGGTGAACGCCGGCCACCACGAGACGACGTCGATGTCATGCGAGAGGGCGGCGGCCCAGGTCGCCTGTGCGGGCCACGGCCGCGCCACCACGAGCGGTCGCCCGGCGGCCGCCCGCTCGGCGGAGACGCGCAGCGCCCGTGCCAAGAGCGACACCACCGGGTGCTGCGCGAGGTCCGCGCGCACCAAGCGATTCTCCGCACTCAGCGGGCGTTGATGTTTGTCCCGGCCCGGCGCCTCGTGTTCGGCGGCCATGGCAAGTACGCGCGCGACGTCGCGGAGCGTGTGCGTCGAGAGCGTGACGGTGCCGGGTGCGGAGTGGAGCGCCGCGTCCGGCTGCCGCAGCCATGCGTCGGCCGAGGCCGGGGCGTCGGCGTGCAGCACGATCTCGACTGTGGGGGTGGTGGTCCCGGCCACGGGCACCAGCGCACTGGCATCGAGCAGCGTGTCGAGAGCGAACCGCTCGGATGGAGCGAGCTGGGCGTGGAGGCGGACCCCGATCATCGGTGCGGCGCGAAGGAGGCGCGTGAGGCGGGGCTGGCGGTGGCGCGCGACCGCGCGCTCAGCGGTAGATCCGCACGAAACCGGCGAGGGTGTTCCCGTTCGGCCACGCGTTATCGCAGACGTTGCCGAGCTTGAACGAGCGGTGCGTCGTCGTCCGCAGGATCGTGCCGGCGACCCCGTTGCCGTCCCAACTGCGCTTCACACCGTCGAAATTGTTGTAGCCGGTGTAGTAGCTCTCCGGGCCCTGGCAGTTGAGCTCCGTGTAGTGACTGATGTAGGCCTCGGTCACCGGCGTGCAGGTGGCCTCGCCGCAGACGCGTGGCTCGCTGGGGCCGCTGGTGCAGGCCAGGACGCCACCGAACGCCGTGACCAGTCCGCGTACGATCCACTTCGCCGTGCGTTCCATGTCGGTCCTCTACTGGGTTCAGGTGGGGCGTTCGAGCGAATACTGAGGAAGGGTTGCGGGCGACGCAAGCGGAGACGCATCCTTCCTCCCACACCCTCCCGGAGCCCCTCCTGCACGCCCTCGTACGACGCACGCGCCTTCCGCTGGGTCACCTGATCCTGTTCGGTTGGATGCCCAGCGCGTTGCGGCGGGTCGCCTACCGGGCACTGCTGGGCTACAAGGTCGGCGCGCGGGTGCGCTTCGCGCTCGGCAGCGCGGTGGTCGGCCGCGCGGTGGAACTCGACGACGACGTCGAGATCGGCATGCTCGCGGTCGTGCAGGGCCGCCACATCCGGATCGGGCGCCACTCGAGCGTCGGCATGATGAGCTACGTCAGCTGCGAGCGGATCGAGATCGGCGAGGACGCCCGTATCCGCGAGCAGGTGTATGTCGGCGGCCCCGCCCTTCCGGAGTCGCTGTTCAAGCTGGGTGACCGCACGATCGTGCTCCAGCAGGCGAACATCAATCCCACCAAGCCGGTTTTGATCGGCGACGACAGCGGCATCGGTGGCCACTGCCTGATCTTCACGCACGGGGCCTGGCTCAATCAGCTGGATGGTTATCCGGTCACGTACGAGGGCGTGACGATCGGGGCGAGTGTCTGGCTGCCGTGGCGGGTGTTCGTGATGCCCGGCACGACCATCGGTGACGGTTCGGTGATCGGGGCCAACTCGCTCGTGAGCGGGACCATCCCGCCGCGCAGCCTCGCGGTTGGCTCACCGGCCAAGGTCATCCGTTCGGCTCCCGAGTTCCCCAAGACGCCCACCGCAGAACAGCGCGCCGCGATGGTGGACGCCATGCTGACCGAGTTCGATCGCTACCTCGCCTACGAGTCCGTGGCCGTGAGCGGCGACGGGGTGCGGCTCTACCAGGCCACGGCGGGCCGATTCGCACTGCACCGCCTGCGCGGGGCGTCGAGCACGTTGCCGGCCTCTCTGGGCGCTGCGGACACCGTGCTCGCGGAGCGCGCACTCTCCCGAGAGGAGCAGGCGCGACTCACCCTTGCCGGGGCGTCGTGGCTGGACCTCGACGGACGCACGCGGAGTCGCCGCGGGAGCGCCCTCACCGAGGAACTGGCGCTCTTCCTGGGACGCTACGGGATCCGGTTACCGCGCGTCGACTGACGCGCGAGCAGGACGAGGCCGGGCAGGACCTCGAGTGCGGTTCGCCAGACGCGGGCGACCGTCGCGATGACCGCCGCCTCACCGACGGTCGCGATGCTCGTGGTGGTGAGCAGCGCGATGAGCGCACCATCCGCGACCCCGAGTCCCGCCGGCGGGCCCAGCGAGAGGAACCCGGCGAGGTACGACGCCGCGTAGATCGCGACCGCCGTGTGCACCGGTATGCTCAGCGCGGGCAATAACGACTGCACCAACTGCTGGAACGCGAGTCCGTAGAGGACCCACGCGACGGCCGAGCCCCCGATCGACGCCGCGAGCATGCGGCCACCCAACGCGGGGAGTGCGAGGCGCTCGGCGCGGTTGGCCTGCAAGCGGGCGACGATCGGCGGGACCGCCCAGCGCAGCAGTACGATCGCCACGACGGCCAACACGGGCTGCCAGAGCGAGAACGCCCAGCCGCGGAGCAGGTCGGCTCCCAGCGCCACGACGATGATGCCGCCGCAGAGCGTGTTGATGATGGTGAGGGCGATCGCCGAGCTGGTGGCGCCGCTGGCGGTCGCCCCGGCTCGCTTGGCCAGGACCGCCAGGGCGCCGATCTGCCACAGGGCGCCAGGCACGTAGCGCGCGAGGTTGGACACGAACCAGATATGCGTGGCCGTACCCACGGGGAGCGATTCCCCCGCGTCGCGCAGGCACTCGCGCCAGGTCCAGATGAGCACTCCATAGGCCGCGAGCACGATGCCACCCGACGCGATCAGGCGCGGCCACCGCGGCTGCAGGTCGCCGGCGATCGCCATCGCAGCGCGCCACTCGCCGCGCATGGTCCACAGCGCGAAGCCCACGATGACCAACGCAACGGCGAACGCGGCGAGCCGCCACGCCGGCCGCGACGGCGCACGCAGGGTGGGCTCGGCGGCGTCAGCCACGGGTGGTGATGTCGCGGTAGAGTTGCAGGTGACGGGCCGCGACGACGCTCGGCGAGAAGCGGTCGAGGGTGTGGGCGCGTGCGGCGGCGCCGCGGCCATCGACCATCCCGGCCTGTGCGTGCAGTTGTGTGATCGCGTCCGCGAGGGCGCGCACGTCACCGCGCGGGACCAATGCCCCGCCCCAGGCCCCACTCACCACGTCGGGGAGCGCGCTGGCCATGGCGGCGATCACCGGCGTGCGGCAGAGCTGGGCTTCCACGGCGACGACGGCCTGCGAGATCCCCGCGCCGGGCGCGACCAGCGCCTGTGCGGTCGCGTAGGCCTGTGGCAGGCGTTCGCGCGGCAGCGCGCCGAGGAACCGCACGCGGTCGCGCAGGCCGAGGCGCTCGACGCTGGACTCGAACGCGTCGCGCTGTGGTCCGTCCCCGATGACGTCGAGCGAGGTGTCGCGCGGGCTCCAGGCCAAGGCCTCCAGCAGCGTCGGCATCCCGCTCCCCTCGCGGAGCCGCCCGACGAACACGAAGCGCCCGGGCACGCGGGCGGCGATCTCGGCGCGGAAGAACCGGGGATCGATCGCCGCCGGGATGGACTCGAACCGCACGTCGGGCGCATAGCCGCGCGCCTCGCCGGCGACGAAGTCCCAGCTGGTCACGACGGCCGCCGAGGACGCAAGGACGCGGCGCGCCATACGCGCCGCGAACGGACTGCGCCGGGCGACACTGGAGTCGGGGCCATGCAGCGACGTGACGAACGGGCGATCCTCCACGCCGTACATGGCCAGCACGCCCGAGGGGAACCACCAGTGGGCATGTACCGCGTCCGGAGCGAAGCGTGCGAGTTCACGGCGCAGCGCGGGGCCACCGGCCAAGAGGATGGCCGCGATCGCGCCCTTGCCGCGGAAGGTGCCCAAGGTCTCGTCGAAGAACCCGCGTGCACCGATCGCCCGCTCCAGTGGCTTCGGGGCGAAACGGAACCGATGCACCGGTACATCCTCCAGCACGCCGGTGGTGGGCATCACCTCGGTGGCGGGCGCCAGCACCTCGACTTCAACACCCGCCGCACGCAGCGAGACGGCGAGCCGGTGGACCACCACCCCGGAGGTGTCCTCGCGGTCGCTGGGATACCGATGCGTGACGAAGAGCACCCGCACGCCGCTCAGTCCCCGCGGCGGCGCGTGGTCACCTCATCGAGGAGCCGACGGAGTTCCCGCTGTTCGGCACGCGTGACGGCGATCTGCTCGCCGAGCAGGCCGGTGGCGAAGAAGATGGAGCCGAGCAGGAGGCAGGTCTGGATGAGGGTCCACAACCAGCGCTGGCCGACGTTCTGCGTCACGAGCAATCCGACGGCGATCACGCCGGCCACCACGCCGAGTGCGAACAGGCCCGCGCCGAGCATGCCGAAGGCGAGCAGTGGCTTCTGGCCGAAGCGGAGCTCGAACCACACGGCGAGCATGTCGAGCACGCCCACCGGGATGCGGCCCCAGCCGAACTTGGAGCGCCCGGCATGTCGCGGATACAGCGGCACCGGGATCTCGCTCACGGTGTAGCCGCGCGCGTGGGCGAGCACGATCATGTAGCGATGCCAGTCCGGGCGCGCCGGCTGCTCATCCATGATGATGCGGCGGTAGGCCTTGACGCTGTTGAGGTCGCGCACGGGGATGTCGAACAGCGACCGCGAGAGGCCGTTGTAGATGCGCGACACGAACGCCTTCTCGTAGTGGCCCTGCTTGAATCCCGTGACCATGTCCGACTGGTCGTCGAGGATGGGCTGGACGAGGCGCGGGATGTCCTCGGGCTTGAACTGCAGGTCGGCCGGGTAGAACACGAGGATGTCACCCTGCGCCGCGAGATAGCCGGAGCGCAGGGCGTCGGCGATGCCGCGCTGGGCGCGATGCCGCACCGTGCGGAGCCATGGGTAGCGCGCCGAGAGGTCGGCGAGGACGGTCGGCGTGTCGTCGCGCGAGCCGTCGTCGATGACGACCACCTCGTAGCCCACGCCCTGGCCACGGATCATCGCGTCGCAGAGTTCGAGGAACAGCGGCAGGTTCTCGGCCTCGTCCTTCGCCGGCACGAGCACCGAGACGCGCGGGGCATCCTCGACGCGCAGGTCGCGCGGCCGCCGGGTGGTCAGGGGCGTGCTCATGCTACAGCCGCTTGCGCATGCGCGCCGGCAGGACCCCGAGCTGGTCCCGGTACTTGGCCACGGTCCGGCGGGCGATCTGGACGCCATCGCGCTCCAGCAGTTCCACGAGTGCCTGGTCGGTGAGCGGGTTCTTGGGGTCCTCCTCCGCCACCAGCTTCTCGATCGTCGCGCGGATGCCGCGCGCCGAGACGTCCTCGCCGTCGGAGCTCTTGAGTGCGCTGGAGAAGAAGAACTTGAGCGGCAGCACGCCACGCGGCGTCTGCGCGAACTTCTCGTTGGTCACGCGCGAGACGGTGCTCTCGTGCATGCCGATCGCCTCGGCGACCTCCCGGAGCGTCAGGGGCCGCAGCGCCTGGACGCCCTTCTCGAAGAACTCACGCTGCCGGTCTACGATGAAGTGCATCACCTTGAGCATCGTCTGGCGCCGTTGCTCGATGGCCTGGATCAGCCACTGCGCCGCGCTCAGGCGGCTGGTGATGAACTCCTTGCTCTCCCCGTCGAACTTCTTCTTGTCGCGCGCGATCTCCTGGTAGGCCCGGCTGAGCTTGAGCCGCGGGAGGTTCGCATCGTTGATGAACACGAGGTACTCGCCCTCGACCTTCTCGACGATGAGGTCCGGCACCACGTAGTTGTCGCTGCCCTCGGCGTAGGCGCGCCCGGGCTTCGGATTGAGCTTGGCCACCTCGTCGGCCGCCCGCTGCACCTCACCCGGCGGCAGGCCGAGCTTCTTGCCGATCTCCACCCAACGGTGCGCGATGAGTTCCTGGAAGTGGTCGCGCACCAGCGTCCCCGAGAGCGTGCCGTCGAGGCCGGAGTCCTTGAGCTGCAGCACCAGGCACTCGTGCAGCGTGCGGGCCCCGATGCCCGCCGGATCGAGCGACTGGATCACGCGCAGCATCCGCTCGGCCTCGGGCATCGTGAAGTGCGGCGCCTCACGCTCGTCGCCTGCTGCCTCGGCCGCCTTGTCGATCATCTCGTTGATGCCGGCGAGGATCTCGTCCAGCGACGCGGTGAGCCAGCCGTCCTCGTTGATGTTCCCGATGAACTCGTCGGCGAGCAGCTCGTCGCGCTCGGAGAGGTCGAGCAGCCGGACCTGGTCGCGGAGGTGGTCGTCCAGCCCGCGCGACGCGATCGTGGTCGGCTCGTAGTGCTCGCGGTCGTCGCGCTCCTCGCGCATGCCGCCCACGTCGAAGCCGTTGAGGAGGATCTCCTCCCATTGCGACTCGTCGTCCGAGTCGGATCGCTCCGGCGTCTGCTCCGCCTCCGCCTCCGACTGTTCCTCCGCCTCCGCCGCGGTCTCCTCGCCGGCCTCGGCCTCCTCCTCATCTTCCTCGACCAGCTCGAGGAACGGATTCACGAGCAGCTCCTGCTTGAGGTGCTGCTGGAGGTCGAGCAAGGGCATGTAGAGCATGTCCATCGCCTGGTACAGGCGTGGATTGACCTTCAGCTCCTGGCCGAGCCGCGCGGACTGGTGGAGACCCGCCTTCATGGCGTCTCCGGGTGTTCGGCGAGGAACCGCTCGCGCAGGCGGCCGGTGAGCGTCGGGCCGAAGTACACCTTGCTCACGGTGTCATCGAAGATCAGGTCGCGCACCGGCCCGGAGACCTTCACGGCCCCGTCGAACATGATGTACGCGCGGTCCACGATGTCGAGCGTCTGCTCCACGTTGTGGTCCGAGATGAGCACGCCGATGCCCCGGTCCTTGAGCGAGGCGACGATCCCCTGGATGTCGTGCACGGCGATGGGGTCCACGCCCGCGAATGGCTCGTCGAGCATCATGAACTTGGGCCGCGTGACCAACGCACGGGTGATCTCGAGGCGCCGGCGTTCGCCCCCCGAGAGCGCGTAGGCCTTGCTGCGGCGCAGGTGCTTGATGCTCAGCTCGTCCAGGAGCGCCTCCAGGCGCCGCTCGCGCTCCGCCCGGTCGATCGGCAGCGTCTCGAGGATCGCCATGATGTTCTCTTCCACCGAGAGCTTGCGGAAGATCGACGGCTCCTGCGAGAGGTACCCGATGCCGCGCCGTGCGCGCTGGAACATCGGCATCCGCGTGATGTCGTCGCCGTCCAGGCGGATCTGACCGGCGGCCGGCGGGATCAGTCCGGCGATCATGTAGAACGTGGTGGTCTTGCCCGCGCCGTTGGGACCGAGCAGGCCCACGATCTCTCCCTGCCGCAGCTCGAGCGCGACGTTGTTGACCACGTTGCGCTTGCGGTAGGTCTTCACGAGCCCGTGCGCGGAGAGCACGCTGCTCGCGCCGACCGCGGCCTGCGACACGTGCGGCGTGCGGCGCGCCACCGTCGGATGTTCGCCGGTGCGCTTGAGGGACTGCTGGAGCCCGGGAGCATCGGTGGCGTGGGCGGCCCGCAGGGCGTCGCCGAGCCGGATGCTGAGGTCCCCGTCGCCCCGCGGGGCTGGCGCGAGGATCGCGCCCGCGGCCACCAGCCGCGGCAGCACGACCCGCAAGAGGTGCTCGCGCACCTCGTCCAGCGAGAGGCGGCCCGCCTCGGCCTCCACGTCCCGTCCGTCGCTGCGCATGGCCTGCAGATGGTCGTCGCGGTACGCGACCGCGATGTCCTGGAATCCTGCGGTCCCGTCGGCGTCCGCCCGCTGGCAGATGGCGAGCAGGCACAGGGCCGCCGACCGGTCGCCGCCGGTGTAGCGCTGGATCAGGTCGCGCACGGCATCGCGCTCGGCCACCGGGGCGTCACTCATGGCCGCCGCACCGTGGAATCCGGTTTGGTCTTGGGCGCGACCGGCGGTTCGAGGTAGAGCCCCGACGCCTGGTCCCTCACCTGCACCACGTCCACCTCGCCCTTGATGAAGCTGACCACGATCTCCCGGCCACGGTTGTAGTTGATGTTCGGGACCCCACGCTCGCCCGACGACGGTGCCAGCTGGTAGTAGGACCGCGCATCACCCGTCGCGGTCACTTGTCGCATGCGGGCCGTGGCGCTGTCGCCCGGGGCCAGCGAATCGAACAGGGCGACGATCGACTCCCCGGCGATCCAGTCGGGCTCGTCGGAGACGACCTTGGTGCTGTCCACTGCGGACCGCGTGATCGCCCGGCCGAAGGCGCGCACCTCGCGGATCTGCTGGTTCGGCAGGTGCACGTCGAGCGAGTCGGCTTCCATCCACTGCTTGGGACCGTTGGCGTACGCGCGGCTGCCCCAGATGTAGGCCCGCTGGATCCGCTGTTCGGCCATGCGCAGGTCGATGGAGTCGCCGCGGAGGTCGAGCGAGTCGCTGGTGGCGTGCGCGGAGTCGGCGGCCAGCACACGTTCGAGCTTCTGTGCCCGCGACCAGATGTCCACCACCCGGCCGACGAGCGTGAAGGAGCGCTGCCCCTGCCCCACGATGCGCGGGCCGCGCATCAGTCGTGCCTGTTCCTTGGGCCGGTCCATCGTCGCCGAGTCGGCGGTGGCACGCAGGTCCGTGCGCTCGATCACCACCTGTCCTCGCGCGGTGATGAGCGAATCGTTGTCCGAGAGCACGAGGTCCGCGGTGAGGTCCGTGGAGTCGTTGACGGTGCGGTTGCGCACCGAGTCCGGCGCCATGCGCACGAACGGCCGTCCGGGTGCCCGCCAGCGGGGGACGTCGCGGAGGCCGGGTTTGGCGCGCCAGTACTCCATCTCCGGCCCGGTGAACCGGGTGCCCGAGGTCATGCGGCCGCGCACGTTCCCCGTGGCGTGGATGCGCTCCTCGATCGTGTAGTACACCATGCGGCTCGACTGCATCGACACCCGCGGGTCGCTGTAGCGCACCCGGTTGATGAGGATCAGTTCGCCGCGACTCTCGTAGTGCTCGGCGCTGTCGGCGAGCAGGCGGTTGCCCTGCCCCTCGCAGCGCGCGTCCACGCCGCCGCCCACGTACGTGATCCGCGAGCCGTTCGCGAGGTTGTAGTACTGGATGCGGGTGGAGTCCACCCCGCCGAGCGGCGTGCCCTCGAGCACGAGTTTGCAGGGTTTCGGGTCCTGCGCCGCCAGCGCCGTCGCGGCCGTTGCCACCAGCAGGGGCGCGGCCAGGTGTCGCAGGCGGCGGAGGGCGGACGTCACTGCGGCAGCTGCACGGTGCCGGCCTTGCCGCGCTGGACGCGCAGCACCTGCACCGCACTCAGGTTGGGGTCCGCGCGGAAACCCACCCCGCGCATCTCCTTCTCGCCGGGCTCGGTGAGCACGAACGACGAGTCGGAGCTGATCTGGTTCTTGCTCTGTTCGTAGCGGATCATCGGCGTCTTGAGCACCCGCCCGTCGACCGACGTGATGACCACGTCGTGCCAGGCCTCGAAGGTGCCGTTCCGCTGCGTGAGGTTGCCCAGCTTGGCGGTCATCGTCGCCTCCTTCGCGCCGGTCGCGCCGAAGAAGTCGCCGTGCACCACCCGCAGGGACGCGCGCGTGTTGTTCTCCATGAACAACGCGGTGTCCGCGAAGACCTCCGCCCGCAGGAGCCCGCCGTCCGTCAGGAGCGTGCGGAAGCCGAAGGCAACCTGGTCCGCCGAGTCGACGATCGCGGCCGTGCTCTGGCCGGCGCCCTGCACACCGGGGTCGCTGTTGCAGGCGCCGAGGACAGCGATCGCGGCGACGACGAGGAGGCGCCGCATCAGACCGCCCCCGCGCGCATGAGGTCGTGCAGGTGCACCACGCCGACGATCGCGCCGCCAGGCTCGAGCACCGGGAGCGCCACGATGCCGTGTGTCTCCATCAGGTGCACCGCGGCCGTCCCGAGGTCGTCGGCGAGGACCGTCTTGGGCGTGCGGGTCATGACGCGTTCCACCGGGATCGGGAAGATCTCCTGCTCCTGTTCCATGAGGCGTGAGAGGTCGCCGGTGGTGACGACGCCGAGCAGCCGGCGTGCCTCGTCGGCCACCATGCAGATGCCCCGGCGTTCCGCGAGTTGCACCACCGCATCGCGCATCGTGGCCCGCGCGCCCAGCACGGGCAGCGCGTCGCTGACCATCACGTCACGCACGCGGAGCAGCAACTTGCGGCCGAGCGATCCGCCGGGATGGAACTTGGCGAAGTCCTCGCGCCGGAATCCCTTCTCCTCGAGCAACGCGACGGCGAGGGCATCGCCGAGCGCGAGGGCGAGTGTGGTGCTGGTCGTCGGCGCGAGGTCGTGCGGGCAGGCCTCCTCGCGCACCCACCCGTCGAGCGAGACGGTGCTGTGTCTCGCCAGCGTCGATTGCTGGTCGCCGGTGATGGCGATGCAGGGTACCCCCAGCCGCGTGAGCTGTTCCAGCAGCGGCAGGAGCTCCACGGTTTCGCCGCTCTTGCTCAGCAGGATCGCGACGTCCTGCTCCCCGACGATCCCGAGGTCGCCATGTACGCTCTCGGTAGGGTGCAGGAACGTGGCCGGCGTCCCGGTGCTCGTCATGGTCGCTGCGATCTTGCGGCCGATCAGGCCCGACTTGCCGATGCCGGAGACGATCACACGCCCGCGGGACGCCTTGATGAGGGCCACGGCCTGCGCGAAGCCGGCCCCGAGCCGCTCGACGGCGTTGCCGAGCGCCTCCTGCTCCAGGCGCAGCACTCGACGTCCACGCTCCGTGATGCGCGCCGCGTCCTCGACGCTCGGCAGGTTGCGGGGGGTGGGCGTCACGCGCCCTCCGACCGGCTGGCCACGTACGCCTCCACCTGCGCGTCCCATTCCCCGCGCGCCCGCAGCAACACCTCGCAGAACTCGCGCACGGCACCGGCGCCGCCGGTCCGCGTCAGTTGCAGCGTCGCCGTCCGCCGCACTTCCGCCGTCGCATTGCCCACCGCGACCGGCAGGCCGACGAGCCGCAGCACGCCGAGATCCGGCAGGTCGTCACCGACGAACGCGACCTCGGCCATCGTGAGGCCGCGCGCCGCGAGGAGGCGCTTGAGCGCCGGGACCTTGCGCGCCTCGCGATCCTGCACGAGGTCGTCCACCGCGAGCTCCTGCGCACGCAGCGCGACACTGACCGACTCGCGTCCGGTGATGATCGCCGTCAGCAGGCCGGCCTGCTGGAGCATCTTGATGCCGAGCCCATCCTGGATGTCGTACTGCTTGAGCTCGACGCGGGCGCCCGCGGTGTCCCCGAGGATGATGCCGCCATCCGTGAGCACGCCGTCCACGTCGAAGGCGACGAGGCGGATCCGCCGCGCGAGCGCCGCATCCAGCGTCGGGGTCCCCGTGCCGAGGATCATCCGCGCGCCAGCTCCCACGTGGCGACACACTTGGCGACCAGCGCGTCGAGCTGGTGCAGTGGCACCATGTTGGGACCGTCGCTGGGGGCGTGGTCCGGGTCAGGATGTGTCTCCATGAACAGGCCGTCGCAGCCCGCCGCGCAGGCGGCCATGGCCAGCGGCGGGATGAACTCGCGGGCCCCGCCGGACGACCCGCCTTGCCCCTGTCCGGGACGCTGCACCGAATGGGTGGCGTCGAAGATCACGGGCACCCGCGTCGCGTCACGCATCCGCGCGAACGCGCGCATGTCCACCACCAGGTCGCCATAGCCGAAGAACGTGCCGCGCTCCGTCACCGCGATGTCGCAGCCCTCACCCTTGCGCTCCAGTGCCTTGGGAAACGCGGCGCGCACCTTGGCGACCGCCCCGGCGATGCCCTCGGGGTGCATCCACTGCCCCTTCTTCACGTTGACCGGCTTGCCCGTGGCACCCGCCGCCTCGAGCAGGTCGGTCTGCCGGCAGAGGAACGCCGGGATCTGCAACACATCGGCGACCAAGGCCGCCTCTGCGCACTGCTCCGGGAGGTGCACGTCGGTGAGCACCGGCAGGCCCGTGCGCTCGCGTACGCGCTGCAGTGCCGCCAGTCCTTCCTCGAGGCCCGGGCCACGATGTGCACCGGCGTTGGAGCGGTTCGCCTTGTCGAAGCTCGCCTTGAAGATGATGCCGCCCGGCACCTTCTCCGCGAGCCGCGCGAGGTGGTCACCCACGCGGAACATCAGGTCGTCGCCCTCGACGACGCAGGGACCCGCGATGAGGAAGAGACGATCGGTCGGGAACGTGGCCGGCATCAGGTGGCCTCGGCCATCTGCTGGTGGATGCGCGCGGCGCCGCCCTTGGCGCTGGCGCGCTGCGCCGACGCGGCGACGAAGGCCGAGAAGAGCGGATGCGGGCGCGTCGGCCGCGACTTGAGTTCCGGATGGAACTGGCAGGCGACGAAGTACGGGTGCGCCGCCAGCTCGATCATCTCCACCAGGGACCCGTCGGGCGAGAGACCGGAGAGCCGCATGCCGGCGTTCTGGAACGTGTCGCGATACTGGTTCGAGACCTCGTAGCGGTGGCGGTGCCGCTCGCTGATCTCGGGCTGGCCGTAGATCTCGGCGGCCTTCGAGCCCGGCTTGAGCCGGCAGGCGTAGGCGCCCAGCCGCATCGTGCCGCCCATGTCCTTCACGTTCTGCTGCGACTCGAGCAGCGAGATCACGGGATTGGCGCACTCGGGTGCGAACTCGCTGGAGTTGGAATCGTCGATGCCGCAGACGTGCCGCGCGAACTCGATGATCGCCACCTGCATGCCGAGGCAGATGCCGAAGAACGGCACCGCCTGTTCGCGGGCGGCCCGGATGCACTCCACCATGCCTTCCACGCCGCGTACGCCGAACCCGCCGGGCACGAGGATGCCGTCGAACTGCTCGGCGAGTTCCTTCGCCCGCGCACGGTCGGTGAAGAGATCGCTCGAGGTCCAGGCGATCTCGACCCCGACGTCGTTGGCGATCCCACCGTGGATGAGGGCCTCCTGCACGCTCTTGTACGAATCCGCGTAGTCGGTGTACTTGCCGACCACCGCGATCCGCACCTTGCGCTGCGGGGCCACGACGCGCTCCACCAGCGACTTCCACGCCGAGAGGTCCGGGGCGTGGCCGCTGAGGGTGAGCTTGCGCATCACCAGCTCGTCGAAGCCCTGCTCATGGAAGGCGAGCGGGATCTGGTAGATCGTCGCGACGTCGCGGCTCTCGATCACCGCGCCGAACTCGACGTTGCAGAACAACGCGATCTTGCGCTTCACGTCCTCGGCCAGCGGACGCTCCGTGCGGCAGATCAACACGTCCGGCTGGATACCGATCTCCATCAGGTCGCGTACCGAGTGCTGCGTGGGCTTGGTCTTCACCTCGCCCGCGGCGGCGATGTACGGCACGAGCGTGAGGTGCACGAAGATCGCGTTCTCGCGCCCCACGTCGTGGCGGAACTGGCGGATGGCCTCGAGGAACGGCAGGGACTCGATGTCGCCGACCGTGCCGCCGATCTCGACCAGCACCACGTCGTTCTCCGGCGCCACGCGCCGGATGGCGCTCTTGATCTCGTCGGTGATGTGCGGGATCACCTGCACGGTCGACCCCAGATACTCCCCGCGTCGCTCCTTGGTGATGACATTGGAGTAGATGCGTCCGGTGGTGATGTTGTTCGCCTGCGTGAGCGGCCGGTCGATGAAGCGTTCGTAGTGGCCCAGGTCGAGGTCGGTCTCCGCCCCGTCGTCCGTCACGTAGACCTCGCCATGCTGGAACGGCGACATGGTGCCGGGGTCCACGTTCAGGTACGGGTCGAGCTTCATCATGGTGACGCGCAATCCGCGCTCGACGAGCAGGCGTGCCAGCGATGCCGCGGCGATGCCCTTGCCGAGCGACGACACGACGCCGCCGGTGACGAAGATGAACTTCGGAGTGGGATGCGGAGTCGTCGGGGTCATCACGGGGATCCGGCGGCGAGGGCCGCCCAGTGGGAGTTGGCGCGGATGAGATCGTCTTCGGTGTTCACTTCGCCCCAGGAGGGGGCCTCGACCACGGCGACGCCCATCGCCAGGCCGTCGGCCAGGGCGCGCAGCTGTTCGAGCTTCTCCACCAGTTCCAGCGGATGCGGCGGCAAGGAGACCCAGCGCTGCAGGGCCTCGCGGCGCGCCGCATAGATGCCCATGTGCTGCAGCAGCAGGTCGTCGCGGAGGGCCGCATCGGCGGCATCACGGAGGAACGGGATGCCGGCCCGCGAGAAGTAGAGGGCACGCCCGGACGATTCGCGCACCACCTTCACGCAGTTGGGATCGTCGAGGATGGCGGGGCCGCGACGCCCGGCGGCAGTGCCGAGCGGGAAGCCATGGTCCCGCACCATGCGGATGGCACCGGCCATCGCGTCGCCGCGCATGAAGGGCTCGTCACCCTGCACGTTCACGATGATGTCGTAGGCCGCGAACTCGGGATGCGACGCGACCTCGGCGACACGGTCCGTGCCGGACGGGTGTGCCTCGGAGGTGATCATGGCCCGTCCTCCGGCCGCTTGCACCACGGCGGCGACCTCCTCGGTCTCGGTCGCGACCACCACGGCGTCGGCCAAGCCGAGCGACTGGACGCGCTCAAGGACGCGGACCACCAGCGGGGCTCCGCCGAGGAGGCGGAGTGGTTTTCGGGGGAGCCGAGTGGCCCCGAGCCGCGCGGGGATGACGGCGAGCGTCTTCATGGTTCAGCTCACCGGAGAGGGGGTCGCGGACGCAAAATCCACGCCAGACGAATCTATAGAGCGGTCCCGCAGGAACAAGAGGGTTGCGCGAGGCCGTGGCGTGTGGCGCCGAGACGGTCGCCTATGCTGCGCTGCGATCAGAAGTTGCACATCGTCGCGTGGCGCGACAGCTCACTGGAGCATGGGTGTCCCGTCGGCTGAATTCCCTGCGAAAATCGGCTCAAGTCGATGCGCGCGGGTCCGAGACTCCAGACAAGTCCGCGTTCCGCCCCTTTCGCTCATCTCAGGAGTCTCCCATGTCCCGATCCCTGATCGGTACGCTTCGCTTGCTCGCCCTCGTCGCCTACCTCGGCGCGCCGTCCCTCGCGGCCGCGCAGGAGGAGCAGATCTACAATCCGTCCGAACTCGACTCGCCGCCGCGGCTCTCCTCGCAGGAGATGACGGCGCGGCTGCTCGCCCGCTCGTATCCGGCCGACCTCCAGAAGGCCGGTGTGTCCGGCATCGTGCAGGTGGAGTTCGTCGTCGACAAGACCGGCAAGGTCGACCCGAAGTCGATCAAGGTCGTGAGCTCGTCGGTGCCGCAGCTCTCCGAGGCCGCGAAGAAGGCCGTCGCGGAGATCAAGTTCAAGCCTGGTCAGGTCAAGGGGCAGCCGGTGGCGTCCGTCGTGCTGCTGCCGATCGTCTACAAGTAAGCCGCCGTCGCTCCCGCCGACGGCCCGAGGGCAAGCGCCAGGAAGTTCTCCAACAGGCGCTTGCCCTCGCGCGTTCCGATCGACTCCGGATGGAACTGCACGCCGTGCACCGGATGCCGGCGGTGCACGAGCGCATGGATCTCCGTGGGATCGTCCGTCGCGGTGGCGGTGATCCGGAGGTCGGCTGGCAGGCTCTGGTGCTCCACCACGAGCGAGTGATAGCGCATCACCTCCAGCGGGTTCGACAGGCCCGCGAACACCCCGGACCCGTCGTGCTGCACGAGTGAGGTCTTCCCGTGCATCACGCCGCGCGGCGCCCGGATCACGCGCCCGCCGTACGCCTCACCGATGGCCTGGTGGCCGAGACAGACCCCGAGCATGGGGATCGTCGCGCCGAAGCGCTGGATGACGGGGATGGTGATGCCCGCTTCGCGCGGCGTGCAGGGCCCCGGGCCGAGCACGATCGCGCGGGGGGCACGCCCGGCAATCTCATCGAGCGTGATCGCATCGTTCCGCACGACCTGCGGGTCCGCCCCCAACTCGCCGAGGTAGTGCACCAGGTTGAACGTGAACGAGTCGTAGTTGTCGATGACGAGGAGCATGCGGCGGCGGTCGGTGCGTCGGGGTTGATCGGACTTCCCGAACGATAGCGCCTGCGCGCGGGCGTGGGAGCGGCGTCCGCTCAGCCGCGCGGGTGGAACTGGCGATGCACCTGGCGCAGGTGTTCGCGATCCACGTGGGTGTAGATCTGGGTGGTGGAGATGTCGGCGTGCCCCAGCATCTCCTGGACCGCGCGCAGGTCGGCGCCGCCCTCGAGCAGGTGCGTGGCGAACGAGTGCCGCAGCGTGTGGGGCGTGACCGCCTTGGTGAGGCCGGACGCCTCCACGTACTTGCGCAGGATCTTCCAGGCTCCCATGCGCGTGAGCGGCGTGCCCCGTGCGTTCAGGAACAGGTGCCCGGCCCCGGCTCCCTTCTCCAGTACCGGTCGCAGTTCACGCAGGTACACGGCGAGCGCCCCGGCAGCCTTCCGCCCGATCGGTACGAGCCGCTCCTTGCCGCCCTTGCCGAAGACCCGCACCACCATGTCCTCGAGCAGGACGTCTTTGGTGCCGATGCCGAGCCACTCGCTCACGCGGAGGCCGGCCGCATACGCGAGCTCGAGCATCGCGCGGTCGCGGAAGGCCAGTGGTTCGTCCAAGGTCACCGCGCCGATCAGGCGATCCACCTCGTCCGCGGTGAGCACGTCGGGCAGCACGCGCCATCGCTTGGGGGTCTCCAGGCGCTCGCTGGGGTCCTTGCTCACGATCCCCTCGGCCAGCAGGAACCGGTACCAGGTGCGCAGAGCCGATATCCCGCGCCGGATGGAGCTCGGTGCGAGGCCCAGGTCCTTGAGGTGGTAGACGAACTCGCGCAGGTGCGCCGCCGTCAGGCCCTCCGGACCGCTGACCCCCTTGACCGTCGCCCAGGTCGCGAGCCGGGCCAGGTCGCGGCCGTAGGCTTCGTTGGTACGGAGGCTCGCGCCCTGCTCCAGCGAGAGGAACTCGTCGAAGCGTTCGAGCTGGAACGCGCGGGCGACGGCATCGGCGGGCGTGGACACGCCGGAAAGCTAGCGTCGATCGGTGTCGGACTCGGCGGCCACCGTGGCGCGGCGCTTCCGCCAGAGGCGCCAGCCCACCAGCACCAGCACGCCGGCGACCGCCACGGCACCCAAGCCGACGTCGCGCGCGACGACCTCGATCGAGCGGCGCACGGACGCCCAGTCCTCGCCCACGCGGAACGCCAACCAGGCGATGGTCCCGTACCAGATGCCCGAGGCGACGGTGAAGATGAGCGTCACTTCCCAGAACGGCACGCGGAGCGCACCCGCCGCAGCCGGCACGACGGCACGCAGGCCGGGCACGAAGCGGCTCACGAAGAGGGCCACCCAGCCGTACTGCTGGTACGCGTCCTCGATCCGATGTTCGGCCTTCTCCAACTGCGACTCGGCGCGCAGCAGGCCGAAGCGGCCGAGTTGGTGGGTCATCCAGTCGGCCCCGAAGCGGCGCCCCAGCCACCACATGATGAGCGAGCCGCCGATGCTCCCGGCCGTGACCATCACGATGGTCGGGAACAACTGGCCCCCCGCGCGCGCCGCGAGGAACGCGAGCAGTGCGGCGGCGACGTCGCCCGGCATGATGGGCAGCACGCCCTCGACGAGTGACGCGAGGAAGATCAGCCCGTAGAGTGCCCCGAGCGGGACACCCGAGAGCCAGCCCATGAAGCCCTCCACGCTACCGTCCTGGCGTGCGCGTGAGCATCGCGACCGCGATGACGGCGATGCCTTCGCCGCGGCCGATCCACCCCATGCCTTCGTTGGTCTTGCCCTTCACCATGACGTCCTCGGCATCGATGCCGAGGGCCATCGCGAGGCGTTCACGGATGGCCGGCCGGTGCGGACCGATCTTGGGCGTCTCTGCGATCACCGTGAGGTCCGCCTGCGCCGGCGCCCAGCCGGCGGCACGGACGCGGGCGACGGCCAGGCGCAGCATCTCGATGCTGTCGCGCTCGGCGTTCTCCGCCTTGGTGTCCGGGAACATCTCGCCGATGTCGCCGAGTCCGGCGCCGCCGAGCACTGCGTCGGTGAGCGCATGGCAGACGGCGTCGGCATCGCTGTGCCCCGTGCAGCGCACTGCAGCGGGGATCATGACGCCGCCCAGCAGGACGCCGTGTCCCTCGGCGAAGCGATGGGAGTCATACCCGATGCCGACCCGCATGGTGAGGCTCACGACGGACGCCTCACGCAGCGACGGTCGAGGGCGACTCGTCGAGCAGGCGGTAGTCCTGGCGGCGCTTGCGCGGCGTGAAGCCCGCCTCGCGGATGAGCTGCTCCATCTCGTCGATGCTCGTCCGGTGCGTGGTGTTGGCGGCCGAGACGACGTTCTCCTCGAGCATCAGCGACCCGAAGTCGTTGCAGCCGTAGTGCAGCGCGGTCTGGCCGACCTTCATCCCCATCGTGACCCAACTCGCCTGGATGTTGGGGATGTTGTCGAGCACGGTGCGCGCGAAGGCCGTCGTGCGGAGGTACTCCACCGCGTCGGTCTTCTGCATGTGGCTCATGGTCGGCGTGTTCTCGGGCTGGAGCGGCCAGCAGATGAACGCCGTGAATCCCTTGGTCCGGTCCTGCAGCGCCTTGAGCCGCAACAGGTGTTCCACCCGCTCGGCCTTGGTCTCCCCGATGCCGTACATCATGGTGCACGAGGTCTTGAGGCCCTCGGTGTGGGCGATCTCCATGACCTCGAGCCAGCGGTCCGCACCGGCCTTCTTCTTCGCCACGTTGTCCCGCACGCGCTGCACGAGGATCTCGCCCCCGCCGCCGGGGATGGAGTCGAGCCCGGCCTTCACCAGTTCCTGGATCACGGTGCGCGCGTCCATCCGGTACAGCGTGCTCCAGAAGTCCACCTCGCTGGGCGAGAACCCGTGGACGTGGATCGGATGGTTGCGCTTGATGTAGCGCAGCAACTCGAGGTACCACTCGAACGGGATGTACGGGTTGTGCCCACCCTGGATGAGGATCTGCACCCCGCCCAGCGCCTTCACCTCGTCGATCTTGGCACCGATCTGCTCGTAGCTGAGCGTCCAGCCTTCGCCGTCCTTGGGGCGGCGGTAGAAGGCGCAGAAGCCACAGTCGGCCACGCAGACATTGGTGTAGTTGATGTTGCGGTCGACGATGTACGTGACGATCGGCTCAGGGTGCAGCCGACGCCGCACCGCATCCGCCTCGGCTCCCAGTTCGAGCAGCGGCGCGGCGGTGTAGTGGCGAAGGAGGTCGGATTCGAGGGACACGGTAACGGCAGGTGGGAGGTGTGAGGTGGGAGGTGAGAGGAACAACCACTCATCCCCTCCCGCCAACCGCAGGGAGGAACGCAAGCTTGCCGCGCGGGACGCGACCGGCGAGCTCGAGACGGCGGAAGAACTCGGTGAGGCCCTCGAGCTCGGCCAGCCCGAGGCGCCAATCCAACCCGTCGAAGTAATGCCGGCACGCGGCGACCGGCACCCCGGTGGAACGCGCGGCCTGCGCGGAGAGTTCGCCGAGGTGCTGCAGCCCCCAGTCACGGGACGCGATGAGGGAGGCGTGTACGCCGAGTGCCTCGCCCACCGCCGTGCTGCGTTGCGCGACCCATACGGCGAAGACGAACGGGAGGCCGGTCCACTCCTTCCAGGTCTCCCCGAGGTCGTAGACGTACGGGTAGTCGGCGCCGTGTGCGATGCTGAGCGGATGGCTGGCGCTCTGGAGCATGAGTGCCGCGTCCCCGATCACGAGGCGGGCGGCCACGTCGGTCTCTCCTTCGCGGGCGAGCGCGTCGGCCTCGGCATCGCCGGGCACGAACTCCGGCCGGGCGTGCCAGACGTGTTCGAAGAGCAGTTCGAGCAGGTGCACGCTGGTCATCGACGACCGGGACACGAGCACGCGCTTTCCACCCAGGGATTCGGCCGGCTCGTGCGAGAACAGCATCACGCTGCGCACGGGTCCGTTGCAGGAGATCGCGAGATCCGGCAACAGCAGGTAGCGCTCGCTGTCGCGCGCGTACTCCACGGCGGAGACCACGGACACGTCGAGTGTGCCTTGCGCCATCATGCGATTGAGCGCCGTGGGCACGCCGTCCACCAGCGTCGCCCGCAGCGGCACGATCCCGCGGTCGACCGCCCCGTAGACCGGGAAGCAGTTGATGTACGGGATGCGGCCGAGGCGCACGAGAGGGCTACGCCCCGACGGTGGAGGGGAGCTCGCGGACGGCAGACGGAAGGGCTTCCCCACCATCCGTTCCCTGCCCTCCAGCATCGAACGTGCGCAGCACGTTGTAGAAGCTGTCCCGCTCGGCCGGGATCTTGCCCGCCCCGCGGATGAGCCGGAGGAGGTCGTCGAGCGTCATCGACTGCTGCGTCGTCGCGCCCACCGCGTGGTAGATCTTCTCGCGCACCACGGTGCCTTCGAGGTCGTTGACGCCGTAGTGCAGCGCGATCTGCGAGAGGGACGGCGTGACCATGATCCAGTGCGACTTCACGTGCGCGAAGTTGTCGAGGAAGAGCCGGCCGACCGCGAGGTTCTTGAGGTCGTCCACGCCCGACGTCGCGATGCCCTGCCGCCCGAGCTTCTTGCCCAGCTCGTTGTCGTCGGGATGGTACGCGAGCGGGATGTACGCGAGGAACCCGCCGGTCTCGTCCTGCAGGTCGCGGAGCATCTGCAGGTGCTCCATCCGGTCGGCGAACGACTCCACGTGGCCGTAGAGCATGGTGCTGTTGGAGCGGATCCCGAGCTGGTGCGCCGTGCGGTGCACGCCGATGTAGTCCGCCGCCCCGAGCTTCTTGCGCGCGATCTCCTCTCGCACCGCGGCCGAGAAGGTCTCGGCACCGCCGCCGGGCATGGTGTCGAGGCCGGCCTCCCGGAGCGCGATGAGCACCTCCGCCCAGGGCTTCTTCTCGATCCGCGCGATGTGCGCGATCTCGACGGCCGTGAGCGCCTTGATGTGCACCTGCGGCAGCTCGGCCTTGAGCGCGCGGAACATCCTCGTGTAGTACTCGAGGCCGGCTTCCATATCGAGGCCCCCGACGATGTGGAACTCGCGGGTCATGCCGTTGTTGCCGGTCTTGGCCTCCGCCAGCACCTGCTCGAGCGTGTAGCGGTACGCCCCGGCTTCCTTGGGCAAGCGCGCGTAGCCGCAGAACACGCAGGTGGTGCGCAGCGTGCAGATGTTGGTCGGATTGATGTGCTGGTTGGACGCGAAGGTGACTCGGTCCCCGTGCCGCGCACGGTTCACCGCGTCGGCGAGCACGCCCACGCCGGTGAGGTCCGGGGTCTCGAAGAGCGTCACGCCGTCCGCCTGCGTGAGCCGCGTGCCGGCGGCGACCTTCTCCGCGATGGCGCGCACCGCGGGGTCGGCGATGCGCTCGAAGGGGATCGTCAGCGCGTTCGCCGTCATGGGATCACCCCGTGACGCGGCGGAGCGCGATACTGACGTTGTGGCCGCCGAAGCCGGACGAGTTGGACAGGGCCGCGTGCACCTCGCGCTTCACCGGGACGTTCGCGGTGCAGTCGAGGTCGCACTCCGGGTCCGGAGTCGTGAGGTTGATCGTCGGCGGGATGATCCCGTGCCGGATCGCCATCGCCGTGAAGATGGCTTCCACCGCGCCCGCCGCCCCGAGCATGTGGCCGGTGGAGGACTTGGTGGAACTCACGTTGAGGCCGGTCGCGTGCGGTCCGAAGACCTTCTTGATGGCCCGGATCTCGTTGGGATCGTTCAGCGGCGTCGAGGTGCCGTGGGCGTTCACGTACTGCACGTCCGCCGGCGACAGCGCCGCATCCTCGAGGGCCCGGCGCATGGCGCGCTGCAGGCCTTCGTGGTCCTCGGGCTGCCCCGTCAGGTGGTACGCGTCGCCGGTCGCGCCGTAACCGACGATCTCGCAGTAGATCGTCGCGCCGCGCGCCTTGGCATGCTCGTACTCCTCGAGCACCACGGAGGCCGAGCCCTCGCCGAGCACGAAGCCGTCGCGGGTCTGGTCGAACGGCCGCGATGCGGTGGTGGGCGAATCGTTGCGCGTCGACAGCGCCTGCATGTTGCCGAAGCCGCCGATCGACATCGGCGACACCGCCGCCTCGGAGCCGCCGGCGATGATCACGTCGGCGTCGCCGTACGCGATCATGCGGAAGGCATCACCGATCGCGTGCGCGCTGGTGGCGCAGGCCGACTGCGTGGCGTAGTTGGGGCCCTTCGCCTTGAAGCGCATGGACACCACACCCGCCGCGATGTCGCCGATGAACATCGGCACGAAGAACGGCGAGATGCGGTTGGGGCCCGACGTGAAGTACGTGTGGCACTGCTCCTCGAACGTCGCGATCCCGCCGATGCCGGACCCGATGATCACGCCGGTGCGCTCGGGGACGTACCCCGTGCCGTCGCCGAAGCCGGCATCCTGCATCGCCTGCACCGACGCCGCCATCGCGTACTGCGTGTACAGGTCCGCGCGCTTGGCCTCCTTGCGGTCCATGTACTGCGTGACGTCGAATCCCTTGACCTCGTGCGCGAACTTGACCTTGAAGGCCGAGGCATCGAACCGCGTGATCGGACCGCCCCCCGACTTGCCGTCGAGGAGGGCCTGCCACGACGTCGCCACGTCATTGCCCACCGACGTGACGCACCCCGCTCCCGTGATGACCACCCGGCGCTTCAAGGATCCCATCTCAGCCGCCGATCTTGCCGTTCAGGTAGCTGATCGCGTCGCCCACCGTCCGGAGCTTCTCCGCATCCTCGTCCGGGATGTCGATGTTGAACTCCTTCTCGAACTCCATCACGAGCTCGACGATGTCGAGCGAGTCAGCGCCGAGGTCCTCGATGAAGCTCGCGCCATCCGTGAGCTTCTCCCGCTCGACGCCCAGCTCCTTCTCGATGATGTCCTTGACCTTCGCGGAATGGTCGGCCATGCGAAAAGACTCCGTAGGGGTGGAACTGCGGTGGTGCTCGGAAATATAAGCGGGACAACGCGCAAGCACACGTCGGTCACGGGGGTGCAACACCCCCGTCCGCGCCACTACATGACCATGCCGCCGTCCACCGGGATGACCTGCCCGGTGAGGTACGCGGCGTGCTCCGAACAGAGGAAGGCGACCACGCCGGCGATGTCCTCCGGCGTGCCGAACCGCTCGAGCGGGATCTGCGCCGACAGGGCCGCGACGGCTTCAGGTGTCATCGCGTCGGTCATGTCGGTCTTGATGAAGCCCGGCGCGACCACGTTGCACAGGATGTTGCGGCTGGCCAGCTCCTTGGCGACCGATTTGCTCAAGCCGATCAGGCCGGCCTTGCTGGCCGCGTAGTTCGCCTGCCCCTTGTTGCCGATGATCCCCACCACCGACGCGATGTTGATGATCCGGCCCCACCGCCGCTTCATCATGCCGCGCTGCGCGGCCCGGATGGCGATGAAGGCCGAGCGCAGGTTCGTCTCGAGGACCGCGTCCCAGTCGTCGTCCTTCATGCGCAGCATCAGGTTGTCCTTGGTGATGCCCGCATTGTTCACCAGGATGTCGAGCGACCCGAACGCGTCCTCGACGGTCTGCACCAGCATGGTGACGTCGGCCGGCACGCTGATGTCGCAGGCGAACCCGCGCGCCTCGCCCAGCTCCTCGGCCACGGCCTCGGCCTTCGCGAGGTCCCGGCCCACCACCGCGACCTTCGCCCCGGACGCGACGAGCTGCTTGGCGATCGCCTTGCCGATCCCGCGGGTGGATCCAGTGACGAGGGCCACGCGGCCCGACAGGTTGAAAGTCATCGACGGCTGCCTGGGTTGGCGTTCACAGCTGGGAAAGGAGTCCTTCGACTTCGGCGACGGTTCCACAGGTCAACGACCGGCAGTCGGGGGCGAGCCGCTTCACCAGTCCACTCAGCACGGCCCCGGGGCCCATCTCGACGAAGGTGACACCCGGGAACCGCTGCGCGATGCTCCGGACCACGTCCACCCAGCGTACGGGCGAGGTCAGCTGGCGCAGCAGCAGGTCCCTCGCGCCGGCTGCCGTCGAGTTCGCCTCGGCCGTGACGTTGCTCCACACGGGGATGGCGGGTTCGCTCCAGCCGGCGGCGGAGAGGGCCGTCGCGAGGCCGGGCGCCGCCGGCTGCATGAGCGGGCTGTGAAACGCCCCGCTGACCTGCAGGCGCATGGCGCGCTTGGCCCCGGCGGCCTTGGCGAGCTCCATCGCCGCCTCGACGGCCACGACCTCGCCCGAGATCACGATCTGCTCGGTGTTGTTGTAGTTGGCGGGCACGCAGACCCCCTGCGCCGAGGCCTCGCGGCAGATGTCCTCGATGGGCCGCTGCAACTCGCCGAGGATCGCGGCCATCGCACCCGGCACCTGCACACCGGTCTCGTACATCAGTTCACCGCGGCGCCGCACGAGGCGCACCGCGTCCTCGAGCGACAGGGCGCCGGCGGCGTGATAGGCGGAGAACTCCCCGAGCGAATGCCCGGCGGCCCCCTGCACCTTGCCACGCATCGCCGTGCCGACCAGGGCCCACACGGCGGCCCCGTGTGTCAGCAGCGCGGGCTGCGCGTTGTGCGTCAGCGTCAGTTCCTCCGCCGGGCCATCGAAGCAGAGCGTGCTGAGGGCCGCACCGAGGGCCGCGTCGGCGCGCGCGAACGTCTCGCGGGCGGCCGGGAATGCCGCGGCGAGATCCTTCGCCATGCCAGGCTTCTGCGATCCTTGGCCAGGAAAGAGCAGGAAGAACATGTCGGGATGGGTGAGAAGTGACGGGGGGCGCAGGCCGCTCGCGGTGGACGGTACGCCCGGACGCGCCGCAGGGCCCCCTCCCGCGAGCCGATCCTAGAACCGGACGACCATCGAACCCCAGGTGAAGCCGGCACCGAACGCCACGAACATGACGTGCATGCCGTCCTTGATCAGGCCCTGCTCCTGCGCCTCGCTCAAGGCGATCGGGATGGAGGCCGCGGACGTGTTCCCGAACCGGTCGACGTTCACGTACACCTTCTCCATCGGGATGCCCGCGTGTTTCGCGGTGGCCTCGATGATCCGGATGTTCGCCTGATGGGGGATCAGCAGGTCGATGTCGCTGGCCGAGAGCTTGGCGCCGTCGAGGGCGCGGTCGGCGGCATCGGCCATGGAGCGCACGGCGTTCTTGAACACCTCGCGACCCGCCATCGTGATGAAGTGCGAGCCCTCGGCCAGCACCTGGGCGTCCATGGGGTGGCTGCCCGCCCCCTTGGGCCGCTGCAGCAGGTCCGCGAGCGTGCCGTCGGAGCGCATGTAAGCGGAGAGCACGCCGCGCCCCTTGGTGCTGCGCTTGACCACCGTCGCCCCGGCTCCGTCGCCGAAGAGCACGCAGGTGTTGCGGTCCTTCCAGTTGATGATCCGCGAGAGCACCTCGCCGCCGATCACGAGGATGGTCTCGTAGCCGCCCGTGGCCATGAGCCCCTCGGCCACCTGGATGCCGTAGAGCCACCCGGAGCAGGCCGCGTCGATGTCGAACGCCACCGCGCGGGTCGCGCCCAACGCGGCCTGCACCTCCACGGCCGTCGCCGGCAGCAGCCGGTCGGGACTCGCGGTGCCCAGGATGATCGCGTCGAGTTCTGCGGCGGTCACGCCGGCGCGCTGCAGTGCGATGCGGGCGGCCTCGGTGCAGATGGTCGTGAGGTTCTCGCCGTCGCCCGCGACGTACCGCTGTCCGATCCCCGTGCGCTCCCGAATCCACTCGTCCGAGGTCTCCACGCCGATCGACGCGAAGTCGGCGTTGGTGAAGGCGCGCTTGGGGACGGCGTGTCCCGTGGCGGCGAGCATCGCGACCGGGCGTTTCACTTGGCGAGTTGCTCCCCGATGTGGTGGCTCATGCGCGACTCGACGGCGCGGATGCCGGCGAGCACCCCGTTCTTGATGGCCTCGGGGCTGGACTTGCCGTGGCAGATGATGCTCACGCCCTTGACGCCGAGGAGCGGCGCCCCGCCGTACTTCGCGTAGTCGAGGGAATGCACGAGCGCCCCGATCTGCTCCTTGGTGACGCCGTTCTTCATCATCATGCCGAACAGCATGGGGGCGACGGACTCGTAGAACTTGAGCAGCACGTTCCCGGTGAAGCCGTCGCAGACCACCACGTCGATGGGGCCGCGGTCGCAGGCCCCGGCCGGGATGTCCCGGCCTTCGACGTTGCCGATGAAGTTGAGGCCGGCGCCGAGGAGGAGCTGGTGCGCCTCCTTCACGGCCGCGTTGCCCTTCTCCGGCTCCTCGCCCACCGAGAGCAGGCCGACCGCCGGGTTCTCGCGCCCGAGGATGTCGCGGGCATAGACGTGCCCCAGGCGCGCGAACTGCACGAGCTCGGCGGCGGAGCAATCGACGTTGGCGCCGGAATCGAGGACCACCACCGGCTGCTTCGCCGTGGGGAAGACCGTGCTGATCGCGGGCCGCGAGAGCCCCTCGTGGAGGCGCAGGAACACCGTGGACGCGGCCATCTGCGCCCCGGTGTTGCCGGCCGAGACGAACGCGTCCGATTTGCCCTCGGCCTGGAGCTTGATGCCGACCGTCATGGACGAGTTGGGCTTCCCGCGCACGGCCACGGAGGGCTTGTCCGACATCTCGACGACGTCGGGCGCCTCGACGATCTCCAAACGCGTCGCCGCTTCGACCAGGGAGGCCGGAGCGGCGGCGAGTTGGGTGCTCAGCTGCTCGCGGATGACGGCGGTCCGTCCGACGAGCTGGAGCTGGTGCGCAGAACCGATTTCGTGGAGCAGCAACAAGGCGGCCGCAACGGGCGCCGCTGGGGCGTGGTCGCCCCCCATCGCATCCAGGGCGATGCGAGCCATGGGATTAGGCGTTGCGGGCTTTGACTCGCTGCTCGCCGGCGTAGAAGCCGCAGCTCTCGCACACGTGGTGCGGGCGCTTCATCTCGCCGCACTTCGGGCATGCCTGGATGTTGATCGCGGGAGCGACCTTGTGCGTGTTACGCGCGCGCTTCTTGCGCTTGGAGGTGCGGCGCTTCGGGACGGCCATCGGAAACCTGCCAGGTGGAGTGAATCAGGAGACGGAAGACGGACAACTGCACGGGCCTGCATTGAGATCGGCGCCACACGTCGGGCAGAGTCCCTTGCAGTCGGGACGGCACAACGGCAACGCCGGGGCCTCGAGCAGCCACTGTTCACGGATCGCGGGGCGAAGGTCCAGCACGGTTCCCAGGTCACCGATCGGGAAGACGTCGGGCTCGTCCGCGTTCTCGTCGTCGGCGTCGGCGAAGATGAAGTGAGCGTCGCCGCTCACCGGCACCTCCACCGGCACCAGACAGCGTCGGCACTCTCCCGCGGCGATCCCACTGAACCCGCCGCTGAAGTAGAACCGACCACTACCAGCCCCGCTCAGACGCCCCGTGACCTTGAGCGGTTGAACCGGACGCGCATCGCCCTCCAACCACACTTCGTCGTCAGGAGCGAGGTCCCCGGAGACTTGGACTGCGCCCTGCGAGAGCGTGCGGATGTCGAACGACAGCATAGGGGTGAAACCTATCGACCCTGACCGAGGGGGTCAAGGTCCAAACTACTGACCTATCGAGACTTAGACGACCTCGCTCTCGGCAAAGAAGAAGCGGCTTTCGCGGACCGCGTTCTCGTCCGAATCGGAGGCATGGATGGCGTTCTTGCCCTTGGACTCGGCGTACAGCTTCCGCACCGTGCCGGCGGCCGCCTCCGCCGGATCCGTGGCGCCGATCGCGTCGCGCAGGGCCGAGACGGCGTTCGCCTTCTCCAGGATGAACGGCATGCAGGGCGCCGAACTCATGAAGTCCACGAGCTCACCGTAGAACGGCCGGCCGCGATGCACCGCGTAGAACTCCTCGGCCTGCTTCTTGGAGAGGTGCATCACCCGCGCCGCCTTGAGCACGAAGCCCTGCGACTCGAGATGTGCGAGGATCTTGCCGGCCTTGCCCGTGTTGAAGGCGTCCGGCTTGATGATCGAGAACGTGTAGTTGAGGGACATCGGGGATCGGAGGTTGGTGGTGGTGCCGTGACCGTTACTTGAGGCGGGCGCGGATCAGCTCGACGAAATCGATGGGCCGCTTGGCGATGCCCATACCCGCCGCCGCGAAGGCCTCGAGCTTCTCCGC
This sequence comes from uncultured Gemmatimonadota bacterium, assembly GCA_902825965.1. Classification (GTDB taxonomy): domain Bacteria; phylum Gemmatimonadota; class Gemmatimonadetes; order Gemmatimonadales; family Gemmatimonadaceae; genus Pseudogemmatithrix. Next base: position 69,565 of record CADEDA010000014.1, read on the forward strand.
CGCCGTGCCCGACGAGCCCGAGATGATCGCACCCGCGTGGCCCATGCGACGCCCCGGCGGCGCGGTCTGCCCGGCGATGAAGCCGACCACCGGCTTCTTCATGTGCTGCTTCACGTACTCGGCGGCCTCCTGCTCATCCGTGCCACCGATCTCGCCCATCATCGCGACGGCCTTGGTGGCCGGGTCCTTCTCGAAGGCCGCGAGGCAATCGATGAAGTTGGTGCCGTTGATCGGGTCGCCGCCGATGCCGACGCAGGTGGTCTGGCCGATGCCGGCGCGCGTGAGCTGGTACACGACCTCGTAGGTCAGCGTCCCCGAGCGGGACACCACGCCCACCGGGCCCGGCGTGCAGATCCGGCCCGGGATGATGCCGACCTTCGACGCCCCCGGCGTGATGAGCCCCGGGCAGTTGGGGCCGATGAGGCGGACCCCACGCTCCTTCACGAAGGGATAGACCTTGGTCATGTCGAGCACCGGCACCCCTTCGGTGATGCAGACCACGAGCTGCACGCCGGCGGCGGCCGCTTCCATGATCGCATCGGCCGCGAACGGCGGCGGCACGTAGATGACGCTGGTGTTGGCGCCGGTGGCCTTCACCGCGTCGGCGACCGTGTTGAAGATCGGCACCGTACCCTCGAACTTCTGGCCGCCCTTGCCTGGCGTGACGCCGGCGACGACCTGCGTGCCGTACTCCATCATCTGCTTCGCGTGGAAGGAGCCGTCGCGGCCCGTGATCCCCTGGATCACCAGCTTGGTGTTCTTGTCGATGAAGACGCTCATGCCGCCTTCCCTCCCTTGGCGAGCGCGACGGCCTTCTGCACCGCCTCGTCCATGTCGCTCGACGCGGAGAAGCCATTCTCCGTCAGGATCTTCATCGCGATCTCCTCGTTGGTGCCCGTGAGGCGGATCACGATCGGCACCTTGAGCGGATTCGCCTTGGTCGCCGTGACGATGCCGTTCGCGACGTCATCGGTGCGGGTGATGCCGCCGAAGATGTTGAACAGGATGGCCTTCACGTTCGGATCGGCCGTGATGATGCGCAGCGCGTTGACGACCTTCTCGGGATTCGACGAGCCGCCGATGTCGAGGAAGTTCGCCGGCTCGCCGCCGTAGTACTTCACCAGGTCCATCGTCGCCATCGCGAGGCCCGCGCCGTTCACCACGCAGCCCACGTTGCCGTCGAGCTTGATGAACGTGAGGTTCGCGTTGCGCGCGTCCACCTCGGACGGCTCCTCGCTGCTCTCGTCGCGGAGCGCGGCGATGGCCGGCAGCCGGTCGAGTTCGTTGTCGTCGATCACCATCTTGCCATCGACCGCCACGAGTTCGCCCTGCGGCGTCACCACCAGCGGGTTGATCTCGGCCAAGGAGCAGCCGCTGGCCATGAAGGCCGCGTAGAGCTGCTGCATGATCTTGCCTGCGGCGCGGGCCAGCTTCACGTCGTCGTACAGGAAGAAGCCCATGCGCATCGCGTCGTACGTCGGCAGGCCGTAGCGCACGTCCACCGGCACGTAGAGGATCTTCTCCGGCGTCTCGGCCGCCACCTGCTCGATGTCGATACCGCCCGCGGCCGACACCATGAACACCGGCTTCTTGGTCGCGCGGTCGACGATGATGCCGACGTACGCCTCCGTGCCGATGTCCGCCGCCACCGTGACGAGCACCTTCTCGACCGTGAGGCCCTTGATCTGCATGCCGAGGATGGCCGTCGCCTTCTCCTTGGCGTCCGCCGGCGTCTTGCAGAACTTCACGCCGCCCGCCTTGCCACGGCCGCCCGCATGCACCTGCGCCTTCACCATGACCGCCGTGCCGTACTTCTTGGCGATCGCCTCAGCCTCGGCAGGGGTCGTCGCGATCTCGCCGGGCGGGATGTTCACGCCGTAGCCGCGGAGGATCTCCTTGGCCTGGTATTCGTGGATGTTCACGCGTGCTCCGAAAGGGGTTCTGAGACAGCTGTGCAATCTACTTCCGCCGCTGGGCGGATGGTACGGTGTCGGCCCGCCTTCGTGGGGCGGATTCCTGACCTGCGCTCAGGGCACCGGGCGCCCGAGCAGGCGGCCCAGCGCTTCCCAGGCCTCGGCGTAGGCACGCCAGTCGCCGACCCGCTGGGCGGCGCGCATCGCGTCGTAGAGCGACGCCGCCTGGCGACGCAGGGCATCCGCCGAGAGTGTGGCCCGGGGCGGCTCGGCCGTGGTGCCCAGGGCGGCGGCGAGGTCACGCCCCGTGCTGCGCCGGCCCTGCCGGATGACACTCACGCCGAGCAGCCGTGGCGGCCCGTCGGGCGGCCACTCGTAGAAGCTCTGGACGAAGGCGTTGCCGGCGGCGGTCGGGATCGCCTGCACGCGTCCGCGTCTCGAGTTGGGGATCGCGCGCCCGATCCCGGCGGCGTCCGCGGTCTCCTGCAGGTCCTCGAGCGTGGATTCCCAGCTCTGGCCATGCTCCCGCGGCAGCAGCACCGTCTGGGGGCGGTCACCACCCAGCGAGAGGAGCAATCCCACGACCTTGTCCTGGCCGATGACCGGCACGCCCCACGCCAATCGGCCGGTGCTGTCGAGCGCGAACAGCGTCGGTGGCCCCGGCGTCAGGTCGGCGTCCGCGTCGTCGATGCGGGCGAGGGAGCGGATGGGCACCGTGTCGCCGGCGACTCCGGTGCGGCCGAGCATGGCCCCCTGCACCATCGTCCAGTCCGTCGGCGGCGGCAATGCGGTGCGCGTCCAGCGGGGCGCCTCGGTGCGGCGTGTGAACACACTGGGCAGGCGCCGCATCCACGCCCGCATCACCGGGTCGGGCGACTCCACCGCGAGCAGCGTGACGGCGCCCGATTGGGCCTGCACGATGGCGGTCGCCGCGTGCTGGACGTAGTGCACCGGCCGCGCGCCGAACACCGTGCGCACCGAGAGCGGATACTCCCGCGCGGTGACGAAGAGCTCGAAGACCCAGTACAACGAGTCGCTGCGCACGATGGGCGTGACGGTCTCGCCCGGCGTGAGGAACGGCACCAGGTGCCGAACGCGCTCGACCGCGTCTCGGTGCGTGACGATGCGCGGGCGCGGTCCGGTGGCTTCCACCGCGAGCAGCCGCGGATTCTGCTGGTCCCAGGCGTGCGCGAGGCGCTCGACACCCGTGGTGAACGAGGGCGCGGCCAATCGGCCGACCGTGTCGGCCACCAACGCGTAGCGGGTCGCGCCGGGATACACGAGCACGCCGCTCAATCCGGCAGGACCGATGGAGAGCCCGCCCCGCGGCGCACCGGTGGCGTCCGCGCCCGTGGCCGCGAAGACGTCGGCGGGCCATCGGGTGCCGGGGGGTGCGTCCGGTCCCGCGTCGCGCAGCATGAGCGCTTCCAGCCCGGTGGGCCCCGCGCGCCAGGTGAACACCGCGACGTCCGTGCCGCGCCGCTCGCGCTCGAGATAGCGTGCGAGGGCCGCCGGGTCCCACGAACTCACGTTGCGCGCCGCCTCGGCATCGCTCAGCCGCGGCAGTGCGACGCTGTCCGCCGGGACGATCCGATCGACCCCGTATGCCCGGCGACTGTAGAGGATCGACGTCGCGAGGTACGGGCGCCGCCTCGACTCCGCCTCCCGGTTGCCGCCTGTGGGCTCGTTGGCGATGGTCGGCAGCAGCACGTGCGCCACCGGACCACCGAGGATGAGCGCGGTGATGATCCCGAACGCCAGCCGGGTGGCGCCGCGCCAGGTGGCCCAGGCGAACAACACGGCCACGGGCATCGCGACGAACGAGGCCACGGCCAGGTACGGGAGCATCACGCGATGGTCCACGATGCCGAACGGGCGCATCTCGAAGACATAGCGGTTGTAGCCCGTGCCTACGCTCAGCAGGCCCACACGATCGAGGCGCCAGTCCCAGGCCACCAGCAGGATCGCCGCGGCGACCAGGATGCCGAGATGCCGCCGCACCCAGGTGGAGACGTAGAGCCCGGAGTCGCCCCAGCGCACGCTCGGCGTGGCCAGGTAGATCATCGCGACGATCGCCGCGATGACGAGGTGCAGCACCGTGACGAGCTCGAACAGCCAGCGCTCGAAGGGCAGCCAGGTCACGAAGAACGAGAGGTCGCGCTCGAGGTAGGGCTCGATCTCGCCGAACGGCAGCGCATCGAAGGCGAGGTGGACCATCGCCCAATCGTGGTCCACGGCCGCGAACAGGGCCGCGAGGCCGAAGGCGAGACCGAACGCCCCGGCGGTGAGCCAGCGTGGCGGCACCTGCTCGCCGATCTCGAGGTTGCCGACCTTGCGCGGCAGGACCAGCGAGATGATCGAGCGGCGCACGGCGATGAGGTTCGCCAGCGCGAGGGCGAACGCCGCCGCGAAGACCGCCACGCGCACGAGCGCCACCGAGCCCACGCGCAGCCGCCAGAGTTCCTCGACGCCCAGCGCCTCGTGGAACGCCCAGTCGGCGTACAGACCGGCGATCCAGCGCCCCGCGAGCAGCGAGAGCGCCACCCCCGCGACGAGCCAGACGAGGCCGCGCCGCGCGGTCATCTCAGTGCCCGGTGCCCGGTGTGACGTCGACGCCGCGGGCCACCAACCACCCCTCGACCTCGGCGCGGATGGCCGCGAGGCGTGCCTCGGTGTCGGCTTCGAACCGCATCACGAGGATGGGCTGCGTGTTGGAGCTGCGGATCAGGCCCCAGCCGCCGTCGAAGAGGATCCGGACACCGTCCACGTCGGAGACCGTGTAGCGCGCGGCGAAGTGGGCCAACGCCTCCCGGACGATCGCTTCCTTGCGCTCATCGGGGCAATCGATGCGCAGTTCCGGCGTCGAGACGAAGCGCGGCACGTCGGCGAGCAGGGCGTCGACCGGGCGTCCGGCATCGGCGACGATCCGCAGCAGGCGCGCGGCAGCATACAGTGCGTCGTCGTGACCGTAGAAGCCCTCCGAGAAGAACATGTGCCCCGACATCTCGCCGGCGATCGGCGCGTGCAGCTCCTTCATCTTGTCCTTGATGAGGGAGTGGCCCGTCTTCCACATCACTGCCTGGCCGCCGGCCTTGGTGATGCCGTCCGGCAGCGCCTGCGAGCACTTCACGTCGAAGATGATCGGCTGCCCCGCCCCGGTGCGCGCGAGCACGTCACGCGCGTACAGCAGCAGCAGGTAGTCACCCCAGATGATGGTCCCGTGGCCGTCGACGATGCCGATGCGGTCGGCGTCGCCGTCGAAACCGATGCCGAGCTGGCTGCCGGTGGCGCGCACGCTCGCGATCAGGTCCTGCAGGTTCTCGACGACCGTGGGATCCGGGTGGTGGTTGGGGAAGGTGCCATCCGACTCCGCGAACAGCAGGGTCGCATCGAGCCCGAGGGCCTTGAAGAGCTGCGGCGCCACGACGGCGCCCACGCCGTTGCCGCAGTCGATCACGACCTTGAGCGTCCGCGGCAGCGGCTTGATCCGCGCCACGATGTCGGCGACGTAGCGGTCGATGATCGCCTCGTGCCGCACCTGCCCCGCGCCGGAGGGGAAGACGCCGCGCGTGATGAGGTCGCGCAGGTGCGTGATGCCCTCGCCGTGCAGGCTGCCGGTGCCGACACAGCACTTGAAGCCGTTGTACTGCGGCGGATTGTGCGACCCCGTGATCTGGATGCCGGCGACCACGGGCAGGTGATGCAGGCTCCAGTAGAGCAGCGGCGTGGGCACCACGCCCACGTCGATCACGTCGAGGCCGCTCGAGGTGAGCCCGCGCACCAGGGCGTCCCGCAGGGCATCCCCGCTCGGCCGATTGTCCCGGCCCACGGCCACCGCGCCACGCAGGCCGCGCTCGGCCAGCAGCACGGCGTAGCCCCAGCCGATCGCCTCCGCCGCCTCGACGGTCAGGTCCTTGCCGTACACACCGCGGATGTCGTACTGACGGAAGATGCCGGGAGCGATCATGGCGCGTGGGACTCGGGCGAGGTCAGGGTGGATAGGCAACGGGGCGCCGACCGAGGGCGCCCCGCAGCACTCCGGAAGCCGGCGTGCGAGAGAATCTACTGCTCGAACCGCGGGCGCCCCATGTCGAGGGCGGCCGAGTACGGGTACACCCGGAATCCGTTCTTGGCGGTGATCTCCACCAACCGAGACGGGAAGAGCCCCAGCGCGAGGATCAACACGGCGGTCACCACCATCACCGACCGCGTGAGCCCGCCGACGGCCGCGGGCTCCACCGCACCGTCCGGCCGCGGCTTCATGAACATCACACGCACGATCCGGAGGTAGTAGCCCGCCGAGATCACCGACGTGAGCACGAGGATCACCGCCAGCGACGTGGTGCCCACGGGCGAGGCGACGGCGGCCTGCAGCACGTACCACTTGGCGAAGAAGCCGACCCCACCGAACACCGGGAAGCCGAGCAGTGCCAAGAGGTAGACCGACATGGCCACCGCCAGCCAGGGCCGCGTGTGCCAGAGGCCGTCGTAGTCGTCGATCGGCGCATCCACGCGCTCGCCCTGCAGCGACGCCACGACCGCGAACGCCCCGAACGTCGCAAGCGTGTAGGCCAGCGCGTAGAAGGAGAAGGCGGTGCTCGCGAGGGCCGACGACGACGTGATGCCGACCAGCAGGTACCCGGTGTGGACGATGCTCGAGTACGCGAGCATGCGCTTGATGTTCTTCTGCGCGAGCGCCACGATGTTGCCGACCACCATCGTCAGCACGGCGAGCCACCAGGTCGCCTCGCCCCAGCCGCCGAACGCGTAGAAGAAGGCGTCGTACCAGATGCGGAAGAAGGCGGCGAAGGCCGCGGTCTTCACCGTAGCGGCCATGAAGGCGGTCACCGGCGTCGGCGCGCCGTCGTAGACGTCCGGCGCCCACATGTGGAAGGGCACCGCCGCGACCTTGAACCCGAGGCCCACGAGCATGAGGCCGATGCCGACGAGCATCATGGGGTTCTGCACCAGGTTGTGCTGCTGGATCGCGAGGCCGATGCTCTCGATCTGCGTGTGGCCCGACGCGCCGTAGACGAGCGCGATGCCGTAGAGCAGGAACCCGGTGGCGAAGGCGCCGAGCAGGAAGTACTTGAGCGAGGCCTCGGCCGACCGCGGGCTGCGACGGTTGAGTCCGGTGAGCACGTACACGGCCACCGACATGATCTCGATGCCGAGGAAGATCACCATCAGGTCGCGGCCCGCGGCCAGGATCATCATGCCGGCGGCCGCGAAGAGCACCAGCACGTGGGATTCCGGGTGCGTGATCCCGTCGCGCGGGTTGTGTTCGATGGCCAGCGCGACCGTGCCGAGCGCCCCGACGAGGATCACGAGGTCGACGACCCAGCGGAACCCGTCCACCGCGATCACGCCGCCCGGCGAGCCGGTGACCCCCCGCACCATCATGAAGATGACGGCGGCGATCGTGCCGACGAGGAGCGCCATCGCACCCTGGCCGACGAAGCGCTGATGCGCGTCGGACTCGGGCTTCCACGCGGCCACGAGCATGAGCACCATGCCGCCCGCCATGAGGAGCAGGTCGGGGAGCAGCGCAGCCATCAGCTGGCTGGGGATGTTGAGATCGAAGGTCATCTTAGCGTCCCTGCTGCGCGGCGGACGCGGCGCGGGTCGAGAGGAGCGTCGGGCTGGTGCGGGCGGATTCCACCGAGCGCACCATGCGCGTCGCCGCCGCCTCGGTCTTCTGCAGCACCGGCTTGGGGTACACGCCGAGCCACACGATCGCGATCAGCAGCGGCGTGAGCAGCCCGATCTCGCGCCAGTTGAGGTCCATGCCCTTGAGCGCGGCGTTCTCGGGCTTGACCAGCGGGTTGTAGATGATGCGCTGCACCGCCCAGAGCAGGTACGCGGCGGCGAAGATGACGCTGGTCGCGGCCACGAGTGCGTAGTACGGCTGCGTCGGGAACGAGCCGATGAGCACGAGGAACTCGCCGACGAACCCGTTGGTGCCCGGCACGCCGATCGAGCTCAGGGCCACGACGGTGAGGCAGACCGAGAAGATCGGCATGACCTTCGCGATGCCGCCGAAGTCCTCGAGCTGCCGCGTATGCCGTCGTTCGTAGATCATGCCGATCAGCAGGAAGAGCGCCCCGGTGGAGATGCCGTGGCTGATCGTCACGACCAGCGCCCCCTGCATGGACTCGACCGTCATGGCGAAGATGCCGAGCATGACGAAGCCGAGGTGCGACACCGACGAATAGGCGACGAGCTTCTTGAAGTCCGGCTGCACGAGGGCCACGAGCGCACCGTACACGATCCCGATCACGGCGAGCACCAGCATCACGGTGCGCACCGTGGGGTGCATCGCGATGTCGGGGAACAGCGGCACGGCGAACCGCACGAACCCGAACGTGCCCATCTTGAGCATGATGGCGGCCAGGATCACGGAGCCCGCGGTGGGCGCCTCGACGTGGGCATCCGGCAGCCAGGTGTGGAAGGGCCACATCGGCACCTTCACGGCGAACGCCAGCGCGAAGGCGACGAACAGCCAGAAGGCCCCGGGCACCGCGGAGGTGCGCGTGAGCTGCAGGATGGCGTCGTAGCTGAAGTCGGGGCCCTGTCCCTTCCCGGCCATGATGCCGAGCGCGATGATCGCGACCAGCATCAGGAGCGAGCCGACCATCGTGTAGAGGAAGAACTTGAGGCTGGCATAGAGCCGCCGCTGTCCGCCCCACACGCCGATGATCAGGTACATCGGGATGAGCATCACTTCCCACATCACGTAGAACAGCGCGAGGTCGAGCGCCATGAACACGCCGAGCATGCCCGTCATGAGCACGAGGAGCAGGGCGTAGTACGACGCGGTCTTCTCGCGCACGCTCGTCCAGCTGCCGAGCACGGCCAGCGGCATGAGCAGCGTGGTGAGCAGCACGAGCATCAGGGAGATGCCGTCGAGGCCGACCGTGAAGCGGACGCCCCACTGCGGGATCCAGGCGGCGTCCACGCGCGCCTGCCAGTCCGGCGAGGCGACGTCGACGGACCACCAGAGGCCGAGCGAGAGCAGGGCCTCGAGCACGAAGATCCAGAGTGCGAGGGACCGGGCGCTGCGCATCGCGGCGCCGGCGTCGGCCTTGGCGGACGAGCCTTGGCCGAGGACCAGCAGGGCACCCACCAGCGGCAGCGCGAGCAGGGCCGGCAGGATCCAGCTGTTGTAGGCGATACCGTCGAGGAACTGGGTCACGATCACGGGCCTCAACGGAAGGAGAAGGCGGAGAGCACGCCGAGTACCCCGATGAGGAGCACCCAGGCGTAGGTCCCGACACGGCCACTCTGCAGCTGCGAACCGGCCCAGCCGGCGAGGCGCGCGACAAAGGCGCTCCCGTTGACCATGAGGCCGTCGATCAGCCCCGTGTCGATCCCCTTCCAGAGCAGGACGCGGGAGATGCCGAGTGTCGGGCGCACGACCGCCGTGTCGTACCCTTCATCGACATACCACTTGTTGAGCAACGTCTTCTCGATGCCGGTCTCGGCGCTCGCCGTCTTGGCCGGCACCAGCACCTCGGGCTTGAGCCGCAGCACGGCGAAGAGGATGCCCGCGACCGCAATCGCGATGGCCGACCCGATGAGGACGTACTCGGTGGAGTGGGACAGGTGGGCCGCCTCGCCGTGGGTCACGAGCAGGGTCCCCTGCCCGACCACCGGCTCGAGCCAGTGGTGGAGGATCTCCTTCGAGCCGAACGGGAAGATGGCCGGGAGGTTCAGGAACCCACCGGCGAACGACAGCAGGCCCAGCACGAGCAGCGGCCCCGTCATGATCATCGGGGCTTCCTTGAGGTGCGGCTGCTCCGCCGCGCCCGTACGGTTGGGGCCGTGGAAGGTGTAGAGCATCATGCGCGTCATGTAGATCGCGGTCATGAGCGCCGCGGCGAGGCCCAGGGCGTACACGCCGTACAGCACCGTGCTGCCGGGGATGCCGAGCCAGGTCGCGTCGGCGAGCGTTGAGCCGTGGGTGCGCGCGAAGACCGAGGCGAGGATCTCGTCCTTGGAGAAGAAGCCCGAGAACGGCGGGATGCCCGCGATCGCCAGCGTGGCGATCCACATGAGCGTCCAGGTGATGGGCATGTACTGCTTGAGGCCACCCATGTTGCGCATGTCCTGGGCGTCCTCATGGTTGTGCGTCGCGTGGTACGCCTGGTGCATGGCGTAGATCACCGAGCCGGACCCGAGGAACAGGAGCGCCTTGAAGAAGGCATGCGTCATCAGGTGGAAGACGCCGGCCGTGTAGGCACCGACGCCGACACCCACGAACATGTAGCCGAGCTGCGAGACCGTGGAGTAGGCCAGCACCTTCTTGATGTCCCACTGCTTGAGGCCGATCGTCGCGGCGAACACCGCGGTGAGCGCCCCGACCACGGCCACCGTGAGCTGCGCGGCGGGCGCCATCGCGAACAGCGTCGCGCTGCGGGCGATCAGGTACACGCCGGCGGTGACCATCGTGGCCGCGTGGATGAGGGCCGAGACCGGCGTCGGGCCGGCCATCGCGTCCGGCAGCCAGACGAAGAGCGGGATCTGGGCCGACTTGCCCGTGGCCCCGAGGAACAGGAAGAGGCAGATGGTCGTGGCCAGCGCCCCGCCCATCACCATCTCGCCCGCGGCGGCACCGACGCCCGCGTACGAGAGGGTGCCGAAGTTCGCGAACATCAGGAACATCGCCACGAGGAAGCCGAAGTCGCCGATGCGGTTGACGATGAAGGCCTTCTTGCCCGCGTCGGCGTTGGCCTTCTCGCTGAACCAGAAGCCGATGAGCAGGTAGGAGCAGAG
>CADEDA010000015.1 GCA_902825965.1 uncultured Gemmatimonadota bacterium
GCGCCACGCCCACACCCATCATCACCACGGCCCGACGGGTCGGGGATGGGTGGCGCACGCCGGGGCGAAGTAGCAACGCCTCCACCGTACACAGCCGCTGTTCCTCCGACCCGTCCGCTCTGCGGACGGGTTTTTTCGTTTTCGCCCGTCGCCGTCGCACCACCTCCCACTTCATCGGTTCAGCATTCGCATGCTCCGTATCGCCATTCCCAACAAGGGGCGCCTCAACGAGGACACCCGCTCCCTGCTCGCCGACGCCGGCCTTCCGGTGCGTGCCCCGTCCGAGCGCGCGCTCGTCGCCTCGCTCGGCGGCGAGTTCGAGGCCATCTTCGTGCGCGCCCAGGACATCCCGGAGTTCGTCGCCGATGGGGCGGCGGACGCCGGAATCACCGGCTGGGACCTGGTGCAGGAGTCCACGCGACCCGTGGTCTCGCAGCTGGATCTGGGCTTCGGTCGGTGCCGCCTGGTCGTGGCGGCGAAGGAGGACAGCGGCGTCCAGTCGGTCGCCGATCTGGTCCCCGGCACTCGCGTCGCGACCGTATTCCCCAACGTCACGCGTCGCTTCTTCGCCGACGCGGGCAAGGCGGTGGAGCTGGCGTCGGTCTCGGGGGCCGTCGAGATCGCGCCCCACCTCGGGATCGCGGACGTGATCCTCGACCTGACCTCCACGGGATCCACGCTTCGCGTGAACGGCCTGCGCGAAGTGGCGACGGTGCTCGAATCCACGGCGCACCTCATCGTCGCGGGCCCCGAGAGCGGCCGCCGCCCGACCGGCGATCGCGCACGCGCGCTGCAGGAACTGGAACAGACGTTGCGCTCCGTCCTCGCGGCACGCGGCCAGCGGTACGTGATGGCCAACGTCCCGCGCGATCGGCTGGAAGCGGTGCGCCGCATCCTGCCGGGCATCTCGGGGCCCACCGTGATCGACGTCATGAACGGCGGCAGCAAGGTGGCCGTGCACGCCGTGTGCCCGGCCGAGGGGATCTCGCGTACCTTGAACGCCCTCAAGGCGGAGGGGGCCGAGGGGATCCTCGTGACGCGCATCGAGCGGCTGCTCGCATGACCGCGCTGCGCATCGCCGTGCGCGGCACGGTCCGCGCCTTCACGCCGCGCGACCGCGCGCTGCTGTTCGATCGCTCGACGTCGAGCGACCACGCCGTGCGCGACACGACGGCGCGTCTCCTCGCCCGCGTGCGTCAGGACGGGGACGCGGCGCTCCGCGCGATGGCGCAGGAGTTCGACGGCGTGGCACTGGACGCGATCGAGGTGCCGCGCCGTTCGTGGGAACGCGCGCTCGACGCCCTCGACCCGGCACTGCGGCGCGCGCTGGAGCGCGCCGCGCGGAACATCCGAACGGTGCACGAGGCCTTCAAGCCGAGCGCCCAGTCGGTGACGACCGCCGATGGCGTGGTGATCGGACGTCGCCCCGATCCGCTCGCGCGCGTGGGCGTGTACGCGCCCGGCGGTCGCGCGACCTACCCGAGTTCGCTGCTCATGGGAGCCGTCCCGGCCCGAGTCGCCGGGGTGGGGGAGGTGATCGTCTGTTCCCCGCCGGGCGCGGATGGACGTCCCAGCGACGTGCTGCTGGCGGCCGCCGCACTTGCGGAGGTCGATCGCGTGTTCGCGCTCGGAGGCGCGGGCGCGATCGCCGCTCTCGCCTACGGTACGGACACCGTGCCCGCGGTGGAACGCATCGTCGGTCCGGGCAACGCCTGGGTCGCCGAAGCGAAACTGCAGGTCTCGAGCGTCGTTGCGATCGATTCGCCGGCGGGACCGAGTGAGCTGCTCGTGCTCGCGGATGCCGACGCCCCCGTCGAGGTCATCGCCCGCGAGCTGCTCGCGCAGGCGGAACACGATCCCGCCGCCGCGGTGGTGCTGGTCTCGGATGCGGCGGACCTGCTCGCGGCGGTGGAGCCGGTGCTCGCCAGGATGATCACCGACGCGGCGCGTGCGTCCGTGATCCGCGACGCGTTGGCGGCGCGCGGTGCGCTGGTGCTCGCGGACTCGCTCGACGAGGCCGTGGCGTTCGCCAACTCCTGGGCGCCGGAGCATCTCGCGTTGATGGTCGCCCCGGCGCGCGAAGCCGCGGTACTGGCGGCACTGCGGAACGCCGGGACGGTCTTCATCGGCCCGAGCGCGAGCGTGGCGTTCGGCGACTACATGAGCGGCGCGAACCACGTATTGCCCACGGGCGGACTGGCGCGGTCGTACTCCGGCCTGTCGACGCTCGACTTCGTGCGGTGGACGACGTGGCAGCGGATCGGGCCGGACGCCGCGGCGACACTCGCGGAGGACGTCGGCGTGTTCGCGGACGCCGAAGGCTTGCCCGGGCACGCGGCGGCGGCCCGGCAGTGGAGGCGCGCATGATCCGGATCGCACGCCCCGGCCTGGAGCGCATCCCCACATACGCGCCGCAACCGCTCGTGGGTGTCGACCTCGACCTCCGCGACAACACGAACCTGTGGGGCGCCCCGCCGCGTGCACTCGCCGCAGTGCAGACGGCATTGCAGTCGGCAGCGCCAGCGGCAGTCGCGGGCGGGTTGCCGCTGGCGTTCGCGCCGGCGAACCCCATTACGCAGTACCCGAGTGTGGGCGCATCACGCTTGGTGGAGGCCCTCGCCGCCACCTTGGGTGTCGACCCGCGCTGTGTGGTGACGGGCTGCGGCAGCGATGACGTGATCGACGCGGCGTTCCGCGCGCTGGCGTCACCGGGCGAGCGGGTGGCGCACGCGGACCCGTCGTTCTCCATGGTGCCGGTCTTCGCGCGACTCAACGGGCTGGAGCCGATCGGCGTGCCGCTGCTGGCGGACGGCGCGGCGGACGTGGACAGCCTCCTCGCGACCGGCGCTCGCATCATCTATCTCTGTTCGCCCAACAACCCCACCGGCACGGTGACGCCGCGGGCCGAGGTCCTCCGGCTGATCGAGCACGCGCCGGGCATCGTGCTGATCGACGAGGCGTACGCCGAGTTCGCAGGTACCCACCCGCTGTGGGCCGAAGCGACCGCACAGGAGCACGTGCTGATACTGCGCACGTTCTCGAAGGCCTGGGGACTCGCGGGGCTGCGCGTCGGCTACGGCGTGGGCTCGCCTGCACTCATCGAGGCGGTGGTGCGCTCCCGCGGGCCCTACACCGTGAACGCGCTCGCGGATCTCGCGGCCGCGACCGCCGTCACCGAGGACCGGGCCTGGCTGGCGCAGGTGGTCGACGAGGCTCGTGCGAATCGCACGCGACTCGACGCTCTCGTGCGCGGCCGCCGCGGCGTGCGCCCCTGGGCCTCGCAGGGGAACTTCGTCTTCTGGGCGGTCGACGCGGACGCGATGGCGCTCGCCGATCGCTTCCAGGAGCGTGGCATCGGCGTCCGCGCGTTCCGCGGCCTCCGCGGCATCGGGGACGCCTTGCGCATCGGCGTCGCACCGTGGTCGCAACTCGGCCGCGTGGCACAGCTGGCAGAGGAGCTCTGGCCCTGATGCGGATCACCATCTTCGACTACGGCGCGGGCAACCTGCATTCGCTCGCCAAAGCCGTGGCGGGTGCGGATCGCGACGTCCGCCTCGAGACCGACCCGCGCACCGCGCTCGCAACCGATGTGCTCGTGCTGCCCGGTGTCGGGGCGTTCGGCGCCGCCGCCGACCGGCTCGCCGCCGGTCGCGATGCGATGCGGGCCGCGATCCTCGACGGCCTGCCCACACTCGGCATCTGTCTCGGGATGCAGCTGCTCTTGGACGCGAGCGACGAGGGCCCGGGCGCCGGGCTCGGCGTACTCGGCGGACGGGTCACGCGACTGCGCAGCCAGCGCACGCCGCAGATCGGCTGGAACACGCTGGACGCGCCGCGTGAGCCGCTCATCGCGCAGTCCGGGCTGCACACCGCATACTATGCCAACAGCTTCGTGTGCCGGCCGAGCGACCCGGAGTCCGTGACGGCCTGGTCGACCCACGAGGACGACCGCTTCGCCGCCGCGGTCCGGCTCCGGGCCTGTGTGGGTGTGCAGTTCCACCCGGAGAAGAGCTCGACGCCGGGCCGCCGCTTCCTCGATTCCTTCCTGCGCGCCGCATCCCGCGGCGCCCTTCCTCCACTCGACCTGCCCTGATGCTCGCCATTCCTGCGATCGACCTCCGCGACCGGCACTGCGTGCAACTCGTCGGCGGGGACTACGATGCCGAGGCGGTGCGCCTCGACGATCCCGTTGCCGTGTCGCGCCGATGGACCGCGGCCGGGTTCACGCGCCTGCACGTCGTCGACCTCGATGCGGCCACCGGTCGCGGCGACAACCGCGACCTGGTGCGCGACCTGCTCCGCGACGCGACCGTGCCGGTGCAGGTGGGCGGCGGGGTACGCGACGACGCGGCCCTCGACGCGCTGCTCGACGACGGTTCGACGTTCGTGGTGATCGGCACCCGCGGCATCGACGACCCCGAGTGGCTCGCCGAGCGTGCGGCCCTCACGCCTGGACGGCTCATCCTCGCGGCCGACGTGCGTAACCGACAGGTCGTCGCCAATGGCTGGATGTCGCGTGCGACGCGGGGCATCGAGGACCTCATCGACATGCTCGCGGACGCGCCGCTCGCGGCCGTGTTGATCACGGCGGTGCACAAGGAGGGCAAGATGGCCGGACCGGACCTGCCGTTGATCGAGCGCGCGGTCGATCGTGCGCCGTGGCCGGTGATCGCCTCGGGCGGGATCGGGAGCATGCAGGACCTGCGCAACCTGGAGTCGCGCGGGGCAGCGGCCGCGGTGCTCGGCATGGCGCTGTACACGGGTGCACTCGATGCGCGGCTCGTCGCCGAGGAGTTCGCCGAATGAGCCGCCCGCGTGACACGACGCCGGTGGCGCTCGAGCGGCGCACGTCCGAGACGACGGTGCAGGTGACCGTGGCGATCGGCAGTGGCGTGGCCGATGTCAGCACCACGGTCCCGTTCCTGGACCACATGATGACCGCCCTCGCGCGCTACTCGGGCTTCGACCTCCACATCCGCGCCAGCGGGGACCTGCGGCACCACATCATCGAAGACGTCGCACTCACGCTCGGTGCGGCGATCGCCCGCGCCATCCCCGAGACGGCCGCGCGGTACGGGGAGCGCACCGTCCCGATGGATGAGGCCTTGATGCAGGCCGTCATCGACGTCGGCGGGCGCCCGTTCTACGAAGGCCCGCTGCCGAGCAATCTCTACGACCACTGGATGCGGTCGTTCTGCGATGCGGGGAAGTTCACGCTGCACCTGCGGACGCTGCGGGGCGGCGACCGGCACCACATCGTGGAGGGGGCGTTCAAGGCACTGGGCTTCGCGCTGCGGCAGGCGGCGGTCGACTCCGGCGCCGTGTTCAGCACCAAGGGTGCCGTCGTGCTGGAGGGGCGATGACGCTCACACGTCGGGTCATCGTCTGCCTCGACGTCCAGGACGGACGCGTCGTGAAGGGCGTGAACTTCGCCGACCTGCGCGACGTGGGCGATCCGGTGGCGCTGGCCGAGCGCTACGAGGCCGAGGGTGCGGATGAGCTCACCTTCCTCGACATCTCGGCGACCCACGAGGGCCGCGGCACGTTGCTCCGGATCGCGCAGCGCACGGCCGAGCGGCTCTTCATCCCGTTGACCATCGGCGGGGGCGTCCGCGTGGTGGACGACATCGCGGCGGCGCTGCGTGCCGGCGCGGACAAGGTGAGCGTCAACTCCGCCGCGGTGCGCGATCCGGCGATCCTCACGCGTGGGGCGGAGCGATTCGGCGCACAGTGCATCGTTGCGAGCATCGACGCCAAGTGGGATGGCACGCAGTACCGCGTGTACACCGCTGGTGGGCGGCACGCCACGTCGCTCGAGGCGGTCGCATGGGCGCAGGAATGCGTCGCACGCGGGGCAGGGGAGATCCTCTTGACGAGCATCGACGCCGACGGGCGGCGCGGCGGATACGACCTCGCCCTCACGCGCGCGGTGGCCCGCGCCGTCTCCGTGCCGGTCATCGCGTCCGGCGGGGCGGGAACCGCCGCACACGTGGTGGAGGCGATCACCGAGGGCCAGGCGGACGCGGCGCTCGTGGCCGGCATCCTGCACGACGGGCTCACGACGGTCGTGGCGCTCAAGCAAGCGATGCACGCGTCGGGACTGCCGGTGCGGAGGCTCGCGGCATGAGCGACAGCTTGTTGCACGCCGTCGAAGCCGTGGCGCGGCAGGCGGGTGCCGTGGCCCTGCGGCACTATCGCGCCGCATTGACGGTGGACACCAAGGCGGACGGTTCGCCGGTGACGGTGGCGGACCGGGAGGCCGAACGCCTGGCGCGGCAGTGGATCGCCGAGCGATTCCCCGCGGACGGCATCCTCGGCGAGGAGTTCGGCGAGACGGCCGGGCGGTCAGGCCGCCGATGGTTGATCGATCCGATCGACGGCACCAAGACCTTCGTGCGCGGCGTGCCGCTCTGGGGAACACTCGTCGCCGTGGTCGAGGGCCAGGACGTCCTCGCGGGGGCCGCGTACTTCCCCGCCGTGGAGGAACTCGTGTGCGCGGCGCCCGGCGATGGCTGCTGGTGGAACGGTGAGCGTGCCCGGGTGAGCGAGACCGCGAGTGTGGCCGGTGCCACCGTGCTGATCACGGACGAGCGCGCCTTCCGCTCGTCGGCGCTGCGCGACGGCTGGCGCACGCTCACGGGCGAAGCGGCGGTCGCACGGACCTGGGGCGACTGCTACGGCTACCTGCTCGTCGCCACCGGACGCGCGGAGGTGATGGTCGATCCCGTCCTCAATCCCTGGGACGCGGCCTGCTTCCTGCCGATCATCGAGGAGGCGGGCGGGGTGTTCACCGACCTGACGGGCACGCGCACCGCGTTCGGTGGGAACGCGGTGGCGACCAACGCCGCGCTCGCCACCCTCGTCCGGGACCACTTCGATGATTGACCTCGATCGGCTGGACTTCGGCAAGGGCGGCGGGGTCGTCACGGTCGTCGCGCAGGACGCCGTGACCGGCGCCGTGCTGATGGTCGCCCAGGCGGATCGTGACGCCTTGGAGCGCACGCTCGCGACCGGCGAGATGCACTATCGCTCCCGCACGCGTGGCCTCTGGCACAAGGGCGCGACCAGCGGCAACGTGCAGCGCGTCGTCGCCCTCATCGCCGACTGCGACGGCGACAGTGTGCTCGCGCGCGTGCGACCGGCCGGGCCGGCGTGCCACACCGGTGCGACGACCTGCTTCGGCGCGGCGCCCGCGGACGTCCTCGGTGCGCTCGACGCGACGATCGCCGCGCGCGCCGCCGCACCCGCGGTCGCCGGCAGTTACACCGCGCGCCTGCTCGGCGACCGCAACCTCCGCCTCAAGAAGCTGGGGGAGGAGGCGGTGGAACTCGCGACCGCCTGCATGGATGGCGATCGCGCACGCGCTGCCGAGGAGAGCGCGGACCTGCTCTACCACGCGCTGGTGGCGCTGCGCGCCGTCGGGGGGTCACTCGCCGACGTGCGCGCCGTACTCGATGCGCGCGCCGCTAGAAGCCCATCAGCTTGAAGCGATCGACCTGCGACGGGTTGCCGATGTAGGTGAAGCGGATGTTCCGCATCCACGTGGACGCCACGCGACGCACATCCTCGCCGGTCACCGCCTGCAGGTCGTCCACGAACCGGTCGCCGGCGCGGAAGTCGCCGCGATACAACTCGGCGCGCGCCAGGAAGTCCGCCTGGGCGCTGGTGGTCTCGTTGTCGAGGAAGTACTCGGTGATGAACTGCTGCACCAGCGGCGCGAGGTACTCGGTCGGGATCGTCTCCTGCTGCAGCGCCCGCACCTGGTCGCGCATGACGTCGAGCGTGAGGTCGGGGCGCGTCGTCGTCACGTAGAGGCCGCCCGAGGTCAGCGCCCGATCGCGGAACCGGGCCTCGACCGCGTATGTGAGGTTGCGCCGCGAGCGGACCTCGGCGAACAGGCGGCCCTGCAGGATGGCCGTCGCCACCCGCAGCGCCGGCACGTCACGATGACCGGCCGGCGGACCGCTCCACCACCCGAGGATGTAGTTGGTCGGCAGCCGCCGGTTGAGGATGTGCACGTTGCTGCCGGGTCGTGCCTCCAGCACCGCGGGGGTCTTCCACTCGTACGTACCGACCGGCAGCGTGCCGAGGGTCGTGCGCACGAGGGTCTCGAGCTTCGCGCGCGGGATGTTCCCCACCACCACGAGGAGCATCCGCGACTTCACCATCTGCGCACGATGGAACTCGCGCAGCTGCGCCGGCGTGATTGCGGCGAGCGAGCGGTCGGTGCCCACGGCCGAGAGCGCGTAGGGGTATGTGACGTACGCGACGGAATCCGCGAGGTACTCCAGCAGCGCGTCCGGACTGTCCTCCCGCTGCCGGAGCGCAGCGATGCGGTTCTCGCGCACGAACTCGATGTCCGCATCGGCGAGCGTGGGGCGCAGCAGCCGGTCGGTGTAGATGCTCCACGTCGAGTCCACCCGATCGGTGGTCGTGCGGAGTCCGAAGACGGTGAAATCCTCCTGCGCGCCGACGCCGATCTCGCTGCCGGACCGGGCCATCGCACGGCGGAGGGACTCGCCGGGATACCGCGCGGTGCCACGCTCGGTCACCTCCAGCAGCATCGACTCCAGGCCGGCGGTCTGCGGCGTCGCGAGTTGCACGCCGCCGAGCAGGTAGAGGTTCGCGACGAAGAGCGGCGTGCGCGTGTGCCGGTAGATCACCTTCACGCCGGCGACCTCGAAACGCGTGGTCCCGGTGTCGGCGACGGCCTGGGCGGACACCGGCGCCGCAGCGACCAGCAGCGCGACGGTGGACAGCAGGCGTCGCGCACTCGCGGGGAGGGCGCGGTTCATGGGGTCACCCCCAGTCCCGCGAGCTCCTGCTCGGTGAGGCGCAACCGGGCCTTCGCACCCTCCGGCAGCATCACACCGGTGATCCGTGGCTTGCCGACGATGTAGCGGCGCGCGTACGCCTGCAGTTGGGCGGGAGTCTGCTTGGCCATTTCATTGATGTAGCGGAGGTGGTAGTCCAGGCCGATCACGCTCCACCAGAAGCCGATCGTGTGTGCGTTCTCGGAGGCGCGCTCCTCACCGAAGGCGGTCGTCACCGCGCGGTTGGCTTTCACCGCCTCGAGTTCCTCGGCGGTGAAGTAGCCGGGTTCGAGCGTGGCCGCGAGTTCCGCGTCGAGCGCCTTCAGCGCGTCGCGCAGCCGCTCCGGCGAGGTCTGCCCGCTGACCGTGATGGGGCCGACGTGGTTCAGTGTGTAGTAGTTCACCACGACGCCCTGCCACAGGCCGCTCTCCACGAGGTTGCGCTGGAACCGCGACGTCGGCTGGTTGAGGACGTCGCTGTAGACGTCGGCGGCGAAGGTCGCCGCTTCGTCCTTGCTCGCGCTCGGTCCGTGCCATTGGATCTGCACGGTCACCGCGTTCACGGCCTCCTCCACGATCACGCCGAGGTTCTTCGTGAGCGGGGGCACCGGGGGCACGGGGGCCTTGGTGAACGGGTCGGCACCGCGCGGCCAGCTGCCGAAGACCTCCTCCGCCACGCGGAAGATCTCCTCCGCCCGGACCTCGCCGGCCACGATGAGCGCGGAGTTGTTGGGGACGTAGTACAGGTCGCGGATCGTGCGCATCTGCTCCGGCGTCACGTTCTGGATGACACTGCGGTCGCCGATCGTGTTCTTGTGGCTCCAGAACGCGCCCCAGAGCTGGCGGCCGATGCGCTCGTCCAGGCGGAACCAGGGCGAGGACTCGGCGCGGTCATACTCCCCGAGCACCACCACCTTCTCGCGGCGCAACTCGTCCTCGCGGAACTGCGCGCCCCGCAGTGCCGCGTTGAGGAACTCCATGCCACCGCGCACGGAGTCCGCGACGACCGTGAGGTAGTACGAGACCAGTTCCTCGCGCGTGGTCGCGTTGAAGGCCGCCCCGAGCGACGCGGCGCGGTCCATGAACGCATCCGGTTCCGGATACGCGTCGTTGGCCTTGAAGAACATGTGCTCGAAGAGGTGCGCCAGCCCCGCGTACTCCGGGGTCTGCGTGAACGCCCCGTTCTTCACCACCAACTCGATCGTGGCGAGCGGCACCCCTTCACTCGGCGCCACGATGATCTCGAGGCCGTTGGCGAGCACCTTGCGCTGGATGTTGGCGCCGGCGCCGGTGGTTGCGGCCGCCGGCACCTGGGCGGCGACGCTCGCGACGGCACTGGTGGCGGGCCCGACCGCGAGCAGGAGGAGTGCGGCCCCCACCCGACGCAACAGGGCGGCCGCGCGGGACACATGGCTGGCGGCTGATCGGGGCCGCGGGTTGATTTCGCGCATCCGTATGCACTCATCTCGTTCGAAGGGACCTGCACCGTCGTCCCGCGCGCTCGCGGCGACCTTGGCTCCGGTTCTCGGGGCGGACCGGCTCCGTCTCGATGAACCGCTGGCTCCATACACCACGTTCCGGATCGGCGGTCCGGCCGACGTGCTGTACGATGCCACGTCGGCCGAGGAACTCGCCAGCGCTGTCGTCACGGCGCGACAACACGGGATCCCGGTGTTCGTCCTCGGACTCGGCGCGAACATCCTCGTGGGTGACCTCGGATTCCGGGGACTGGTGATCCGCAACCGCGCGCAGGGCATCCAGCCCCTCGGCGCCGGTCGGCTCCGCGCCGAGAGTGGCGTGGTGGTCGCCGAGTTGATCCGCCACAGCGTGGCGGCCGGATGGAGCGGTCTGGAGCACTACGTCGGCATCCCGAGCACTGTTGGCGGTGCCGTCTGGCAGAACCTGCACTTCCTCTCGCCGGCCCCGGCGCGCGAGCGGACCATGTTCATCGCGGAAGTGGTCGAGTCGGTGGAGCTGCTCGATGCCGCGCACCGGCGCATCAGCGTCCCGCGGGACGACATGGGGTTCGGGTACGACATCTCGCGACTCCACGGCGGGACGGAGATCGCGTTGGCCGTCACCTTCGCGCTCCAGGCGGGTGACCAGGCCACGATGCACCGCGTGATGCAGGAGAACCTCTCCTGGCGTGGCTCACGGCATCCCTGGCTCGAGGTGCACCCGAGCGCCGGATCGGTCTTCAAGAAGATCGAGGGCGTCGGCGCGGGGCGGCTCATCGATCAGTGCGGCCTCAAGGGGCATCGCATCGGCGGCGCCCAGATCTCGCACATCCACGCCAACATCATGGTGAACCTCGGCGGTGCGACCGCGGCGGATGTCCGCCGGCTCATCACCCATGCGCAGCGCTGTGTGCAGGATCGCTTCGATCAGCGACTGGAGCCGGAGATCGGGTTCATCGGCGAGTTCGTGGCCGACGAATCGGCGCAGGACGCGACGAGCAGCTGACGCCCCAGCGCGCGGACGGCCCGCGGCACCGGGCTGCCGCGCGGGATGTCCCCGCGCTCCTCGCGGCGGATGCGACCGATCGGGTACTCGAACCACCACACCGAGACGGTGCGATCCCGACGGGCATCCCAGGTGAGCGCGCGCTGCCCCTCCCGCGGCGTGCGCCGGATGAACTCGACGCGCTCCAGCGCACCGTCCTGCTCGCGCGCGACGGCGAACAGGACCACGGCCGAGGAGTCCGGATAGCGCAGCTGCAGGCGTCGCCGGACGGTTCCCGGCTCGGTGCCGCGGTACTGGATGCACTCGTGGAGGGACATCGGGCGCGACACCTCCGTGTGCTCGATCTGCGCGCGCACATCGAGCAGGCGGCGCAAGCGCTGCGGCAGCGTTGCGAACGCGGAGGAGTCGGCCAGGGCGGAGTCCTGCGCGAGCCGCGCGTACGCCGTCGACGCGGCGACCGCCTCCCGGGCGCCACGGGAGACCAGCACCGCCGCGATCACCGGCGCAGCGACGGTGGCGAGCACCAGGGCGACGAACGCGGTGCGGCGGTGTCGGCTCATGGGCGCTGACCGAACTCCAGGAGGAACTTCGCCGGGCCGTTGTGGTCCACCGGCTTCGCCACTCCGACGCCCAAGGCACCGCCGAAGAAACGCAGCGAGAAGCTCACGGACGTCCGGGGATGCCCCGTCGGCGCCGAACCGAGCAGCGTCGTCGTCGCCAACGCCTCGGCATCCGTCGCGCGTGTCCAGCCGGATTGCACGCCCAGGGCCAACGCCGGTGCCACCGGCGGCAGCCAGAGACGCCGCGAGAGCTGGATCGGCGCGCCGAGCACGGGCAGCCGTCGCAGCAGCAGCGCGCGGAACACCGCGGCCTGGTCGCCGGCGAACTCCTTGTACTCGTAGCCCGGCAGGTTCTGGTTGCGACCGAGTTCGAAGAGTTGCTGCGGCGGCGCCCCGTTGGTGGTCATGCCGAGGTCCAGGCGAGCGCCCAGCGAGAACGGACCGCGGTTGCTCCGCGCCGTGAAGCGCAGTTCCCCGCGCTGATACGGCATCCCGCCGTCCCCCCGTTCGTAGTAGGCCCGCGCACCGAAGCCTGTGCGCAGGAACTCCAGCGAGACGTCCGGGCGGTACTCGAGCGTCATCGCCGACCGCTGGTACTGCCCCTCGCGGATCGGACGGTTGGGCAGGAAATCCTCGCCGAACCCGAACGGACTGCGCGCGAGATTCACCTCGACGGCGCGGTCCTCCACCCAACCGGTCTCCAGACGCAACTGCGTGCGCCGCTTGGCCCCGAGGAAGCGCGCCCACTGCACCGTCACGCTGCGGCGATCCAGGTAGTCGTAGTTGTCGTTGCCGAGCAGGGCGCCGGTGGTGGAGCCGGAGTCGTACGGGTTGCGGAAATCGTTCGTCAGGTCGAGGGACCGCTGGGCCCGGAAGGCGAAGAGGTCCCGCTCGCGGCGGTATTCGACGACGCCGCGACCGCGGGTGACCCCCTCGTTCCACGCGTATCCCGCGGCGCCGCGCAGCACGAGCCCGGGCACGGCATCGCGGAAGCGCACCACCGAGCCGATGCCCGTGAACAGGCCCTCGACGCGATTCACGCGGAACACGTCCCCGAGGCGTTCCGTCTCCACCGAGAACCGGGGCGGTCCGTTGGTGCTCCAGCGGTCCGGCGCGACGTCGTTGAAGTCCTCGGCGCTCACTTCGGCCGACATCGCCCCCAGCTCGCTGCGCCAGGCCTTGTACGCACTCAGCGTGTCGGGATGCGCGATCGCGAGCCGGAAGGGATGGATGGCCAGCGAGTCCTCCGGCCCCCCGACGACCAACCCCGGCGGCAGCGGCGTGAGTTCGCGATGCACGAAACGCGTGAGGATGCGGAACACCGCGCGGCCATCACCCACCGTGTTGCTCGTCGCATGCGCCTCGAAGCGTTGGCGGGACGGCAGCCAGAACTGCCCGTCCACCTCGACGTTCTCCGCCTCGACGAAGGCGATGCCCTGCAGCCCGGCCTCGCGCAGCAGGTCGAACTTCTTCTTCGGGCCTCCGACCACCGCGAAATAGCCCCGCAACCGCACGATCTGCCGGCGCACCGCGTCGAGGTCGATCTCGCCGAGGAACACGACACTCTTCGCGGCCACGTCCTCGCGCAGCGAGACGTCCACACGGACGATCGGGATGGTCCGGTCGCCCACGCGCATGGTGACGATCGTGTCGCCACCGGAGAACCGGTAGTAGCGCTCCCGGTCGTCCGCGAGCGGGTGCACGGCGTACAGCGGATCGCCGCCGCGCCGCCGCTGCCGGCGCCGCGCGGCTTCGGACGTGTCACGTCCGAACAGCAGTGCGATGCGATTGCCGTAGAGCGACGGGATCGCCCAGCCGCTGCTGAAGAACCCGATGCTCGCGAAGTTCGAGCCGATCGCCTGCGACCGGTATCCATCGATGGTCTGCTGGTAGACCCCGCTCCGGTCCCACGTGAGGGTGCTCGCCACCTGCTCCAGCGAGACCGCCATCTCCATGCCTTCCGAGCGGCGGTTACCGATGGAGATCTCGCTCTCCAGCCGGGCCTTGTACCCCCCCAGCAGGCTCGGGACGCGCCGGTTCAACTGCACCGCTTCCGCGATCAAGGCGCGGAGGGCCTCGGTGGCGTAGGTGCTCGAGTCCCCTGCCGGCGCCTGTCGCGCCGTCGCGGCGACGCGTCCGCTGTCCGACCGCGCCAACACGCCGGCGGAGGCCGTGCCCTGCGCGTCGAGCGCGACCGCGGGGACGGCGACCGCCCACACCAGCGCGAGCGCGAATCGACGAGAGGGCACGGGAGGCGGAACCGGAGCGGAGGGCCGAGGGAAGGTGCGGTGACCTACGGTGGTACTTCAATCGGGGATTCTACACCGACGCTTGCTCGGCGGACATCATCCGAACATTCTTGCCGCGATGGAAAGCCCCCAAACCGCGCCCGCGGCGACCACGACCGGCGCGCCACTGTCCCGACGCCTCGCGTTGCTCCTCGGACCCGTGGTCGGCCTCGCACTCCGCACGTGGGCACCCGGCGGGGTGTCCGAGGACGCCGCCTCGGTGCTCGGCGTCGGGGCCTGGATGGCCATTTGGTGGATCAGCGAGTGCCTGCCGCTGGCCGTCACCGCGCTCCTGCCGATCGCCCTGTTCCCCCTGCTCGGCGTCGCCACCACCCGCGAAGCGGCGTCGCATTTCGCCAACGAGGTCGTCTACCTGTATCTCGGCGGGTTCCTGCTCGCGGCGGCCCTGGAGCAGTGGAACGCACACCACCGGATCGCCTTGAGTGTCATCGGCGTCGTCGGCACCAGCTCCCGGCGCCTCGTGCTCGGCGTCATGATCGCCACCGCGTTCGTGTCGATGTGGATCTCGAACACCGCCACCGCAGCCATGATGTACCCGATCGCCCTGGCCATCGGAGCGCTGTACGGCACCGGGGAGGCCGCGCGCAGCCAACGCGTGGCGCTGCTCCTCGGTGTCGCGTTCGCCGCGAGCATCGGCGGCATGGGCACGCTCATCGGCACGCCGCCCAACCTCATCCTCGCCGGTGCGACGCGGGAGCTCATCGGCGTGGAGCTCGATTTCTTCCAGTTCCTCAAGTTCGGCTTGCCCATCGCCCTGTTGCTGCTCCCGCTGTGCTGGGTGCTGCTGGTGTTCGTCTTCCATCGCGAGCGCATCGAACTCGGCGCCGCCGGTCTGGAGGTGCTCCAGTCCAAGCGCGCCGCACTCGGGCGCGTGTCCACGGGCGAGCGGCGCGTGTTGTTCGTGTTCGCCGCGATGGCGCTGGCGTGGTTCTTCCGCGAACCCAAGGACATCGGCGCGCTCTCCCTCGTCGGCATCACCACCTATGTGCCGGCGCTCAGTGACGCAGGCATCGCGGTCATCGGCGGCATCGCCTTGTTCCTGATCCCGGGCGCGCCCACGGGCGGTGCCTCGCGCCCCCTGCTCACGTGGCGTGAGGCCCGCGAGATCCCCTGGGACGTGCTACTGCTCTTCGGCGGCGGACTGTCGCTCGCCGCCGCGATGGAGTCGAGCGGGCTCGCCACCACCATCGGGGTGTGGATGTCCGGCCTGAAGGGACTGCCGCTGCCGCTCGTGCTCCTCGGCATCGCGGCCGCCACCGTCGTCGTCTCGGAGCTCGCCTCCAACGCCGCCACTGCGTCCATGGGCATGCCGATCGCGGTCTCGCTCGCAGCCGCACTGGACCAGCCGCCCCTCATGCTCATGATCCTCGTCGGATTGTCGGCGTCCGTCGGGTTCGCCTTGCCGATGGCCACACCGCCCAACGCGATCGTCTTCGGGAGCGGCGAGATGACCGTGAAGGACATGGCGCGGGCCGGGCTGACGCTCGACGTCGTGTCGATCCTCGTGGTGGTGGGTGTGGTGCTGTTGATGTTCTGACCGCGCCCCTGCTCCCATCCCGATTATCGTTCCCGGATGAGCCGCCGCGACTACACGTTCGTTGCCGACACGGACTCGCTCGAGGCACTGCGTCGCCTGCGCCAGGGCTGGGCCGGATGGGAGCTGGCCGAGGGCGAGTTCCGCGTCCGCCTGCGCGAGGGCGGAACGGTGCGGGCACATGTGGATCGGGCCGAGATCGAACCGGGTTTCGAGGTGTCGGCGCTGGTCGCGGATTTCCTGCCGGAGCAGTCCGCGCTCCCGTTGCGCGACTCCGCGTTCACGTCGCATCCCAACGAGATCGCGCTCTTCCGCGGCGTGACCTGGCTGGAGCCGCTGCCGAGCGCCGGCCCCGACCACACCATCCAGTACAGCGGCATCCCCGGCATCGAGATCCCCCCGACCGCCGTCGCCAAGTGCGACTTCACGGATGCGTTCGTCGTCACGGCCGATGGGGCCGCTCTGGTGGTGCGGCTCGCACTCAAGCCGGGGTGGCTCGAAGTCGTGGAGGAACCGGAGGCCGTCGCCCGATTCCTCGAGCTGCGTGGCTACCGATGACGTCGCGCGCGGCTGGCCAGTCGCTGCAGGAGGACGGGCGGATGCGGTGCTGGTGGTGCGGCGAGGATCCGCTGTATCGGCACTACCACGACACGGAGTGGGGCGTACCGGTGGTGTCGGAGCAGCGGCTCTTCGAGAAACTCGCACTCGAGGGCTTCCAGGCCGGCCTGAGCTGGATCACGATCCTGCGGAAGCGCGACGCCTTCCGGCGTGCCTTCGCCGCGTTCGACCCCGAGCGCGTCGCGCGCTTCGGTGCACGCGACGTCCGGCGGCTGCTCGCCGACACCGGGATCGTGCGGCATCGCGGCAAGATCGAGGCGGTGATCCACAACGCCCGCCGGTATGCGGAGCTGGTCGACGAGCGCGGGTCACTGGCCGAGTTCCTCTGGGGCTTCGCCCCGGCTGCGGCGAGCGCGCGCCGCAGCCGCGCCGGAATCCCGACGTCCACGGTGGGGTCGGCGGCGCTCAGCAAGGCCCTCAAGCAGCGCGGATGGAAATTCGTCGGTCCCACGACCATGTACGCGCTCTTCCAGGCGATGGGGCTCGTGAACGATCACCTCACGAGTTGCTTCCGTCACGCGGAGGTTGCGGCGTTGCCGCGGCCGCGGTGATGCGTTGCTCCAGTCGCTGCCGCGCGACGAGGCGGATCCGGGGATCGCCCAAGCGCAGCGCGTCGAGCAGGGCGGCGAGTTCGTACAGTGCCGGCGCCCGGGCGACGAGATGCGGCGCGCCGCGGTAGAGTGGCTTCACGGCGAAACCTTGCACCGCACCTGGAAACATGGGCGCGGGCCACACCACCACGTCCGTCGCGTCGACTTCGGCGGAGAGGGGCGGGGCAGAGTACGCGGTGGGGATGCCGCGGACGATCGGACCTTTGGCGACCGGGAAGGCGTAGCGGGCGCCGTAGAGGGTGAACTCGCTCAGTGCCCGAGCGTTCGTGGCCCGAGTGCCGGGGCGCAGGAGTCCGGCGGCCTCGAGTCGGAGGAGAGAGGCGTGCACCTGGCTGGGCGCGACCGCGAGTTCGTCGGCGAGTTGCTGGAGTGTGGCTGCGGGTTCGAGGAGCCGGAAGGCGAGGACGATGTCGAACGGGGAAGTGCGACTCATTCCATAATCTAGAATTTAGTAATCATTTATACAACAAGCCGGTATGGGCTGTTGGCTACTTACTCTGCGCGGCGCGTGGTCGCAACGTCGCCCACACGGCGAAGTGGTCCGAAGCCCACAACTCGCCCCACCGCCGCCGGTCGATGCCTGCACCGTCCACCGTCCAACCAGGTCCCGCGAGAATCGCGTCGATCTTTCCCGCCGTCGAGTCACCCTTGAACCCGTTGAAGGTGCCGACCACCGTCGCGTTCGGGTCCGCCGCACGGAACGTGTCGAACAAACCGACGGCACCGTCCCGCCCCGCCGGCTCCACCAGCATCCGGAAAGCGGGATTGGCCTCGTCCGAGTTGAAGTCGCCCAGCACCAGCACCCGGTCGCTCGCCCCATCATCACCGCGGATCCGCGCCAGCAACATCGCCGCGCTGCGCTCTCGCGAAGGCTGGGATTCATGGTCCCAGTGCGTGTTGTAGACCCGCACGGTGTCGCCGGTCGCACGGTCGAGCAGGCGCGCCCACGTGGCAATACGCGTGATGCGGTTCCCCCAGTGCATCGACCCCGGGATCGTCGGGGTGTCGGAATACCAGAAGGTGCCGTGCGCGAGCACGGCGAATCGTGCCGTATCCACGAGCAGCGCCGCATACTCGCCAGCCGTCCGCCCATCGTCGCGCCCCACGCCGAGTTCGCGATACGCGGGCAGCGCCCGGGCCAGCTCGTCCAACTGGAATCGCAGTGCCTCCTGCACCCCGAGCAGGTGCGGCGCATGATCGCGCATGGTGGCGATCACGGCGTCGCGGCGGGCGTCCCAGCGATGCGCCCCATCGTTCGCGGTCCCGTAGCGGATATTGAAGCTCAACACGCGCACCGGCGCCTGCGCCGACACGGCCCCGGGATGCCACGACAGCAGCCCCAGCCAGGCAGCGAGCGTGAGCCTCACCGCGCGCCCCGTGGTCACGCGCGCCCCGGGGTCACGCGCGCCCCGGGGTCACGCGCGCCCCGGGGTCACGCGTGGCCCGTTGACGGCGTGCCATCGGTGGGCTTCCCCCGGTCGGCCAGCCAACTGGCTACGCCGCCGCCGATCAGCACCACGAAGATGACGCCGAGCAGCCAGAAGTTGGTCGACTCTCCGAGCCACGCTTTGATGTAGCTGCCGAGGAGCATCTTCACGCCGACGATCGCGAGCACCAGCGCCAGCGAGACCTTCAGGTAGCGGAACTTCTGGATGAGGCCGGCGAGGCCGAAGTACAGCGAGCGCAGGCAGAGGATCGCAAAGACGTTCGAGGTGAAGACGAGGAACGGATCGGCGGTGATCGCGAAGATGGCCGGGATGGAGTCCACGGCGAAGATCAGGTCCGTCGTCTCCACGAGCACCAGCGCCACGGCGAGCGGCGTCAGGAATCGGCGTCCGTTGAGCTCGACCACGAAGTGTGATTCATGGAAGCGGTCCGTCACGGGGAAGTGACGGCGCAGGAACCGGGTCACCCAGCCCTCCACCTCTTCCTCCTCCTCGGACGCGCTCGTGAACAGCATGCGCACGCCCGTGAACACGAGGAACGCGCCGAACAGGAGCAGGATCCAGTGGTAGCGCGCGACCAACTGCGCCCCCACCCCGATCATCGTGCCGCGCATGACGAGCGCACCGAGGATGCCCCAGAAGAGCACGCGGTGCTGGTACATCAGCGGCACCTTGAGGTGCTCGAAGATGAGCGCGATGACGAACACGTTGTCCATCGAGAGGCTCATCTCGACGACGTAGCCGGTGAGGAACTTCACCGAGGCCAATCGCCCGTCGTTCTGCAGGCCGTCGACCGCGTCCGTGCCCAGCCCCAGGCCGAGCCAGTGCGCCTCGTAGGCGAAGTAGACGAGGCCCGCGAACAGCACCGCCATCACCACGGTGCCGGCGGTGAAGACCAGCGCCTCCCGCAACGTCGGCGCGTGCGCCTTGCGGTTGAACACGCCCAGGTCGAGCGCGAGCACCACCGCGATGAACAGCAGGAATCCCGACCAGGCCCAGATCACGTCGTGCGCTCCGTGTCGATCCATGACTTCCACTCGGACTCGGCGAGCCCGCGCGTCAACTTGCCACCGAAGCGCGTCAGCGGCTGCACCAGCAGCAGCGGCTCGGCGACCAGGGTGGCCATCCACTTCTCATCCGATAGCCGGGCCACACCCAGCCCGAGCTCCTGGTACCGCTTCGAGGTTTTGTCGATCAAGGCGGTGAGTCCGAACTTCTGCACGAACCGCTGCAGTTCTCCGGCGCTGGCCGCACGCTCCTTCAGATCCACGAAGTGCACCTTCACCCGGCGCTCGCTCCAGAATCGGAGGGCGCGCCGCGTGTCCTGGTTCTTCTGCGTGCCGAACACCTGCACTTCCACCCCGTCGACCCCCGATATTGCGCAGTGAACGAAACGGCCCGGGCCTGCTGCACGACCCGGGCGTCTCGCGTCGGCGCGCGCCGAGCCGCCGACGCGACGGAATCTACCGACTCCCCTGTGCCGAATCACCCGCCCTTCTCCCCGGCCTGGTGGCTCCCGGGCGCCCATCTCCCCACGGTCTGGGGGAAGTTCGCGCGGCGGCTGCCGGATGCCCATCGTCGCATCGAACAGTGGCCCACTCCCGACGGGGATTCGATCTCCGTCGCCCGGCTCGACGCGGTCGATCCCGAAGCGCCGCTGTTGGCCATCCTGCACGGACTCGAGGGCACCGTGCGCTCCAAGTACGCACAGGGTCTGATGCACGAGGCGCGCGCCCGCGGCTGGGGGGCGGCGCTGCTGATCTTCCGCACCTGCGATGGTCGCATCCCCGGCGTGCCGCGACTGTATCACTCCGGGGAGACCTCGGACGCCGACACCTTCCTGCGGCGGCTCGCCGCCGAGCGCCCGGGTCGTCCACTGGTCGTCGCGGGGGTCTCCCTCGGCGCGAACGTCCTATTGAAGTGGCTCGGGGAGCAGGGTGCCGCCGCGCCCGTCGAGATCCGTCGCGCCGCGGCGGTCTCCACGCCCTTCGACCTCGCGGCCGGCTCCCGGTTCCTCGAAGTGGGGTTCTCGCGGCTCTACGCGCGGCACTTCGTGCGCACACTCAAGCAGAAGGCCCTGGCGGTGCGCCGCCGGCACCCGGCGTTGCCGGTGGCATGGGAACGCGTGATGGACTCCCGCACGTTCTGGGAGTTCGACGATGCGTTCACCGCACCGGTACACGGATTCGCCGGCGCCGACGACTACTACGCGCGTTCGAGCTCCATCCATTTCCTGTCGCAGATCCAACGGCCGACCCTATTGCATTCGGCGGTCGATGACCCTTTCCTTCCTCCGGTCGTCCTCGATCGGGTTCGAGAGCTCGCGAATGCCAACCCCAGGCTCGCGATCGACTTCACCCCAAAGGGTGGGCACGTGGGTTGGGTGTCGGGTCCGCCGTGGGCCGCCCGATACTCCATGGAGCCCCGGGTGATCAGCTGGCTCGCCGAAGGCCTGCCGCGCCGCTGAACAGGGAGAATCCCTGATGCGTATGCACCTGTGAAACAGCTAGATTCCGTCAAGTTGATATTCGTTCTCATCTAATTCATTCGGATCCGAACTTGAGCGCCACCGCTACTGAGTTCCACGACGACATCATCTATCCGAACACGGCGGCCTTCATCCTGGTCCACCTGGCCCCCCTCGCGGCCTTCTGGACCGGGGTGACCACGACGTCGGTGATCCTCGCGGTCACCCTATACGTCGTCCGCATGTTCGGCGTCACGGCCGGCTACCATCGCTACTTCTCGCATCGGTCGTTCAAGACCTCGCGCGTGGGCCAGTTCCTGTTCGCGTTCCTGGCGATGAGCTCGGCCCAGAAATCCGTCCTGTGGTGGGCCGCGCTCCACCGGCACCATCACCGGCACTCGGACGATCCCGAGGATGTGCATTCGCCCGTACATCGCGGGTTCTTCTACTCGCACGTGGGCTGGATCTTCGACAAGAAGCACGACGCCACGCGTGTCGAGGAGGTCCCGGACCTCACCAAGTATCCCGAGCTCGTGTTCCTCGACCGGCACCAGCTCATCCCGGCGATCGTGCTCGGCGTTCTGTGCTTCCTCATCGACGGCTGGCCGGGCCTGTTCATCGGGTTCTTCCTCAGCACCGTCTTCCTGTACCACGGCACCTTCTTCATCAACTCGCTCGCGCACGTGCACGGGAACCAGCGGTACGTGACCGGCGACGATTCGCGCAACAACTGGTGGCTCGCCATCATCACTCTTGGCGAGGGCTGGCACAACAATCATCACGCGTACCAGCGCTCCACGCGCCAGGGGTTCCGGTGGTACGAGATCGACATCACGTACTACCTCCTCAAGGCCCTCTCGTGGGTCGGCTTCGTCTGGGACCTCGGCGAGCCGCCCGTGGAGGTCGTGCGCAATGAGCGTCGCGTCGGCACTGCCGTGCTCGAGCGGGTCGCACGCCAGCTGGCCGAACAGTGGGCGGCCTCACACGTGCGCGCGCAGGTGCGGGCGCAGGTGACCGCGCAGATGACGCAGGCGCGCGAATCCTTCGACGCGCACCCCAAGGTCATCGAGCTCCGGGCACGCCTCGCCGCCAAGCAGGCGCGGGCCGAGGAGATCTGGCACGAGCTGCAGTTGCACCTGCCACACCTGCCGCAGCTGCCGTCGGCCTCCGAGCTCCGCGCCCGCGCCCTGCAGATGTACGCCGAGTCGCCCTCCACCGACGAGATCGTGGCGCGCGCCCGTCAGGTCATCGCCGAGCGGATGAGCTTCGAGGTGTTCCCGGAGTTGCGTCCGCTGCCCGCCTGACGCGCGGCTCGCGAACACGGGCTCGGGGTAGCACGTTATGGGGATGGCGAAAGCCATCCCCATCGCCGTTTCAGCGCCCCCTCCTGGAGATCCTCCAATGCCGTTGCTCCGCCGATTCCTGCCGGCCCTCACCCTGCTCGGGGCCTGCTCCGTGCAGAAGCTCACCCCGGACGAAGCCCGCGCCACCGACGCGCCGGCGACGCTCATGGCCGACGAGCACGCGAGTCATGACGCGACACCGATGGCACATGGCGGGCCGTTCGTGCCCACCACCGAGGTGCAACAGGCCGGCGGCATCGCGCCGGGGGCCCTCCAGGCCGCGGATCGCATCCGCGCCTCGACGCGTCACGCGGAATGGGCGATGGTGCCGCTCACGCCCGGCGGGAAGGATTCCATCGCCGCGTGGGTCGTGTATCCCGAGGTCAAGCAGAACGCCCCGGTGGTGGTGGTGGTCCACGAGATCTTCGGCCTCAGCACCTGGGTGCGCGCCGTCGCCGACCAGCTGGCAGCCGACGGCTTCATCGCCATCGCGCCTGATCTCCTCTCGATCGAGCGCGGCGGTGCGACGACGGACTCGCTGATCTACGAGACCGCGCGCACGATGATCCGCAACGTCACGCCCGACAAGATGAACGCCATGGTCGCCGCGGTCGCCCGCTACGGCATGGCGCTGCCGGCCGCGTCCAAGAAGTACGGGATCGTGGGCTACTGCTGGGGCGGCTCCGCGTCCTACAATCACGCGGTCTTCAACGCCCCGGGCCTCTCCGCCTCCGTCGTCTACTATGGCGCGGCACCGGCGGCCGAGGACCTTGCGAAGATCAAGGTGCCGGTGCTCGGACTGTTCGGCGAGAACGACCAGCGCGTGAACGCGACCATCGCGCGTGCCGATTCCACGCTCAAGGCGACGGGCGGGACCTTCCAGAGCCGCGTCTACACCGGCGCGGGTCACGGCTTCCTGCGCGCCCAGGAGCAGCCCGCGAACGCCGAGGCGGCGCGTCAGGCGTGGCCTGAGACCGTGGCCTGGTTCAAGAAGTACCTGAAGTAGTCCAGCCGGACGGATTCAGGGCGCCTGGGTGGCGGACGCGGCGAACATGCCCAGCCACTCAGGCCAGTTCCCGGACATCTCGAAGAAGTCGTCGTAGTAGACCAGACCCTTCTCTTCGAGCGCGGTCACCAGCGTACCCAGTCCTGCCTCGTCGTACACAGGACCGATCGCGATCACGCTGCCTTCCACCCGGAACTCGTCGGGGGTCAGGTTGAGCCAGGTGTCGATCGCGGCACGCGTGAGTTGGGCGCCCTCGAACGCACTGCGGCGGATCAGCAGCGTCGGCGCGTCGTGGGCAAGCTTCAGTGGCATCGGGATCGCGGATGGAGTGGGGGCGCACTGTAGATTAAGCGCGTGCGGCATACGGCGCAGGACTTCGACGTCATCGTGATCGGCGGCGGCCACGCGGGCTGTGAGGCCGCCGTCGCCGCTGCGCGGCGTGGCGCGCGCGTGGCGTTGCTCACAAGCGCACTCGAGACCATCGGCCAGCTGTCCTGCAACCCGGCGATGGGAGGCGTCGCCAAGGGTACGGTCATCCGCGAGATCGACGCGCTCGGCGGCGTCATGGGCCGGGCCACCGACCGCGCCACCATCCAGTTCCGGATGTTGAACCGCGGCAAGGGCCCCGCGGTGTGGGCCCCTCGGGCGCAGGCGGACCGCGGGCTGTACCGGCGCGCCATGCGGCAGGAACTCGAGCGGCACCCCGGTCTCTCCACGCTGCAGGGCACGGTCGCGCGGCTGCAGCTGGACGGCACGCGCGTCTGCGGCGTGGAGACCACCGAAGGACGGGTGTTCGGCGCGCGCGCCGTGGTGATCACCACCGGCACCTTCCTCAACGGACGCATCCACATCGGGACCGGGCTGTCGGTGAGTGGTGGCCGCGCCGGCGAAGCCGCCACCACCACGCTCGCCGCGCAGTTCGCGGAGCTCGGCCTCAACACGCAGCGATTCAAGACCGGTACGCCGCCTCGCATCGACGGCCGCTCCGTGGACTACTCCCGGCTGGAGCGCCAGGACAGCGAGATCGACGACTTCGACTACTCGTGGTCGGTGTTCTGGGAGAGCCCGCGGCGCGTCGGCGAGCACACGCGGCACCCCGGGCAACTCGCCTGCTGGATCACCTACGTCGAGGCCGCCGCCAAGGCCGTCGTCGCCGACCGCCTGGCGGAGTCGGCGATGTACGGCGGTGCCATCGGCGCGCGCGGGCCCAGATACTGTCCGAGCATCGAGGACAAGATCGTGCGCTTCGCGAGTGCGGAGCGGCATCAGCTGTATCTCGAGCCCGAAGGCCACGACACGCACGAACTGTACGTGAACGGCCTCTCGACCTCGCTGCCCGTGGACGCACAGCTCGCGCTGCTGCACGCCATCCCGGGCCTCGAGCGCGCGGTGATGACCCGCGCGGGCTACGCCATCGAGTACGACTTCGTCCCACCGACCCAGCTGCATGCGACCTTGGCGACGCGGGCCTGCGACGGGCTGTTCCTCGCCGGGCAGATCAACGGCACCACGGGATACGAGGAGGCGGGCGGGCAGGGGGTGGTCGCCGGGTTGAACGCCGCGGCCCACGCCCTCGCGCTCGACCCGGTAGTGCTCGGCCGCGACAGCTCGTACATCGGCGTGCTGGTCGACGACCTCGTCACCCGCGGCGTCGACGAGCCCTACCGCCTGTTCACCTCGCGGTCGGAGTTCCGCCTCACCGTCCGGCAGGACAACGCGCTCGATCGGCTCTATGCGATCGGGGCGCGGCTCGGGCTGTACACCGGCGACGAGCGTGAGCGCGCGGAGCGCCGGCTGGCGGATGTCGCGACGGCCCTCGGGATCGCCGAGTCCACGCGCCTCTCGCCGCAGCAGGCCGATCCCGTGCTGCGCGCGCTCGGGGAGCCACCGGTGACCCAGTGGGCGCTGGTGTCCGAGCTCGCGAAGCGCCAAAAAGTATCACTTGGCGACTTATTGAATGTCGCCGCACCGACGCAGCAACTGCGGCGCGAGGCGGTGCTCACGGCCGAGCTCGAGCTCAAGTACGCCGGGTACCTGGCGCGCGAGCGTCGGGCGGCCGAGCGCCTGCGCCGCATGGGCGAGTTCGCGTTGCCGGCCGAGGCCCCGTACGCCGCGATGCAGACCGTCAGCGTCGAGGCGCGACAGAAGCTCGCCGTGCGACGGCCCGCCACGCTCGCCCAGGCCGCGAACATCCCGGGCGTGAGTCCGGCCGACCTGCAGAACCTCATCCTCGAGGTCGAGCGATGGCGCCGCGCCTGATCGCGGCGCTGGTCCTCCTGCTCTCGTTGCTGCCCGTCACCGCCGTGCTCGCCGGTGGCGAACTCGACGTTGAATACGGCGCGCGCCTGCTCGACTGGACCTACGGCACGGCGCTCTGTGCCGGCATCGGTGCCCTCGCCTGGTACGTGCTCCGGGCACAGCGGCCGCGCCCGGACCTCGCGAACGCGCCGCCGCCCGCGGCGCCGCTGCCCGCCGGATTCGCCGGCTCCGGGTTCCTCGCAGCGGCCTCGCTGGGCGCGCTCGGGCTCTATCTGCTCGTCGCCCGCACCGTCTTCAGCGGCCGACCCCTGCACATCGATGAGATCGTCCAGGCCCTGCAGGCGCGGTGGCTGGCTGCGGGGCAGCTCTCGGTCCCCACCCCGACGCCGCGCGAGTTCTACTCCATCCTGAACCTCGTCGACCTCGGCGATCGCAGCTTCGCGCAGTTCCCGGTGGGCGGACCCGCGATGCTCGCGGTCGGTCGATTCCTCGGCGGATCCTGGGTGGTCGGCCCGTTGGCCGGGGCCGTCTGCGTCTGGTGTTTCGGTCAACTGCTGCGCGCCACGGATCCGGACGCGACCCGGCGTTGGCACCGCGGCGCGGTGCTGCTCTTCGCGCTCGCACCGTTCGGCGCCTTCATGTTCGGGTCGCACATGAACCATGCGACCACGCTCGCCTGGCTGCTCATCGCCGCCGTGGCCGTTGAGCGCGCGACGCGCGCGGGTGCTGCGATCGGTTGGGGTGCCCTCGCGGGGATCGCACTCGGCGTGGCCGCGAGCATCCGCCCGCTGGACGCCGTGGTGTTCGCATTGCCCGCAGCGGGGTGGTTGCTCTGGCGCGCGCGGCACGGCGGTCGCGCGCTGGCGACCTTGCTCGCCTCGGGCGTCGGGATCGCCATCCCGCTGGCGCTGCTGTTGCTGGCGAACGCCGCAACCACCGGGCGCCCGACCCTGTTCGGGTACGATCTCCTGTGGGGCGCGGGGCACGGACTCGGATTCCATCAATCCCCGTGGGGACCCGCGCACACACCCGCACGGGGGTTGGAGCTCGTGTCCCTGTACCTCACGCGACTGAACGTGCACCTGTTCGAGACGCCGTTCCCCGCGTTGCTTCCCGCCGCCATCGCGCTGTGGGTCGCGCGTCCGCTCCGTGCGATCGACCGCTATCTCTTGGTCGCAGCCGCGCTGCTGCTGCTCGCATACGCGGCGTACTGGCACGACGGGTCGTACCTCGGTCCACGCTTCGTCTTCGTGCTGCTTCCGCTGGGCGTGCTGTGGACCGCGCGGGTGACGCAGGCCTTCGCCGGGCGGCCGCGCGTGCTGCGACGCGGCGCACAAGTCGCACTCGTCGCCGGCGCCGTGTATGCCGTGGTCACCGTGCTCAGCGTTCGGATGCCGCAGTACCGGAACAGCATGACCTCGGTGCGGGTGGACGTCTCGGCGGCGGCCCGTGCAGCCGGGGTGCAGCACGCGCTGGTGCTCGTGCGCGAGAGTTGGGGTGCCCAGCTCATGGTCCGGCTCTGGGCCGTGGGCATCCCGCGATCAGCGTCCGAGATGTTGTATCGACGGGTCGACGCCTGCCGCCTGGAGCATGGGTTGCGTGCGGTGGAGGAGCGCGGACTCCGCGGGGCCGCCGCGCTGGCGGACCTCGCGCCGCTGCAGGCGGATTCGAGCCGGCTCGTGCGGAGTCCGTTCTCGCCGGACGGGTCGGAGCGATTCGCGCCCGGCACCGAGTATTCCGAGCTGTGCAACACCCGCATCGCCGACGACCGCTCCGGCTTCTCGCTCTTTGCGCCGTTCCGGCTCGCCGAGGACGACAACGTGTACGCACGGTGGCTGCCTGGGCGGGAGGCGGAGATCGCGGCGCAACATCCGAACCGTCCCGTGATCATCCTCGGGCGTGCGGGTTCCGCCGTCGACGCGCCGCTCACCTGGCACCGCTGGATACCCTAGGCCTCCGGTGGACTTCGGAGGAGTGCGCGGCGCGGTTGCGTCGGCGCGTGCGGTCACCGACACCTCGGGCCATGCGTCGTGTACCATTGAAGGGCCGCCAGCGTAGCGGTTCCATCATTTAGTATCCAACTGTTTCTATTTCGGAGTACTCATGTCCCGTCGTACCATGTTGGTCCTCGCCGCGTTGCTGTGTGCCTGCCATGCGCCTGTCGCGGCGCAGGCACCGGCGCCCCAGCCGTCCGCCGCGCCCGTCGTGTCTCGCATCGTGACGTACGCCAGCGAGGATGTGGAGGTCACGCCGGACCGCGCCGTGGTGACGTTCAGTGTCGAGACGCGAGGGCGGACCGCTGCCGCCGCCGGCACGGAGAACGCCCGCATCCAGTCCGCCGTGCTCGACACGCTGCGCCGACTCGGCATCGCCTCGGCCCAGCTCCGCACCCAGGGCGTCAGCATCAACCCGGAGTATGAGTATCCGCGAGAGGGCGGGCGCCCAACGGTGGTTGGGTATCAGGCCGCCAACAGCATCCAGGTGGAGCTACGTCAGGTCGCGCAGATCGGACCTGCGATTGACGCCGGGCTGAGCCGCGGTGCGACCAACGTGGGTGGGCTGCGCTTCTTCGCCTCGAGCACAGAGGCGGCCACTCGAGACGCTCTTCGCCGCGCCGTGGCCAAGGCGCGTGCCGATGCCGACGCAATTGCGGAGGCCGCGGGCGGGCGCATCACCGGCGTGGTGGTGATCTCGTCGAGCCCCAGCGCACCGATGCCGGTCCAGGAGATGGCGCCGATGCTGACGATGCGTGCAATGGACAAGGCGGCGCCCACGCCGATCGAGACGGGAACCCTGCGATTCAGCGTGTCGGTCGAGGCGACCTTCGTGTTTTCGGCTCGTTAGTCTGCTGGCCGGGTACGCCGGTAC
This sequence comes from uncultured Gemmatimonadota bacterium, assembly GCA_902825965.1. Taxonomy (GTDB): domain Bacteria; phylum Gemmatimonadota; class Gemmatimonadetes; order Gemmatimonadales; family Gemmatimonadaceae; genus Pseudogemmatithrix. The sequence continues at coordinate 28,297 of CADEDA010000015.1, forward strand.
GTACCTGCGAGCAACGTTTCACGTGAAACGAAACAAGTGTTGGTGAATTGTCGTTCCACGTGGAACAACTAGGCTGGTTGCCCGGGGGGAGGGACGGTATATTCGCCGTTCCTTCCCCCCGTCCTTTACCGGTACCCCGTGGCCCGCATCATCGCCATCGCCAACCAGAAAGGCGGCGTCGGTAAGACGACGACCGCCGTGAACCTCGCTGCTTCGCTCGCGGCCGCCGAACAGCACACCCTTCTGGTTGATGGTGACCCCCAAGGGAACGCCTCCAGTGGGATCGGCTTGGCCCGTGACCAGATCGGGGATACGGTCTACGACGTTCTCCTCAATCCCTCCGTCATCGAGACCGCAATCGTCCGGGGCGTGCAGTTCAAGCACCTCGACGTCCTGCCGGCGACGCCGGATCTGGCGGGTGCGGAGGTCGAGCTCGTATCGGAGGAGGAGCGCGAGCTCGCCATGCGTCGCGGACTGGAGCGCGTGCGGGATCGGTATGACTTCATCTTGATCGACTGCCCGCCTTCGCTCGGGTTGATCACGCTCAACATGCTGGCGGCGGCCGATGCGCTCCTTATTCCGCTCCAGTGCGAGTACTACGCCCTCGAGGGACTGTCCCAGCTGCTGAACACGGTGCACCTCGTGCAGCAGGGCGTGAATCCGAGCCTGGGAATCGATGGGGTGGTGCTGACGATGTACGACGCCAGGCTCAACCTCTCGCGGCAGGTGGCGAGCGACGCGCGCGAGTACTTCGGAGCCAAAGTGTTCGAATCGATCGTGCCGCGGAACATCCGACTCGCAGAAGCACCCTCGTTCGGGAAACCCATCATCCTCTATGATGTGGCTTCGGTGGGTGCTCAGGCGTATATGGGGGTAGCCCGCGAGCTCATTGAACTGAGTCGCGGAAAGCAGGGTAGCTAACCCAGACCGCATGCGCGCTCGACCCGACTTGCACGGGTTGGCGCGGTGGTTTCCGTCCCCGTGCGATGCGCCCTGCATCGCGCCATCGTCGACGACGGTCGATGCACCATCCCGTGAGTGACCCATGAGCGCAGAAAAGGGAAGACGTCTCGGTCGCGGCCTCGAAGCGCTGATTGCCAGGGCCCCTGTCCGTTCGGACAGTCAAGCTCCTGATGACCGTCAGGGCGCGCGCAGCGCGGTGGCCACCCCGGAGTCGCCGCTGCGGAACATCCCGCTCTCCCAGATTCGGCCCAATCCCCTGCAGCCACGCAAGGAGTTCAAGGCCGAGGAGCTCGCGGACCTTGAGGCCTCGCTGCGCGTGAGTGGCTTGCTGCAACCAGTCACGGTCCGCACCGGACCCAACGGCTCGGGGTTCGAGCTCATCGCCGGTGAGCGACGCTTCCGGGCGGCGCAACGACTGGGCTGGGCCGAGATCCCGGCCATCGTGAAGGAGGTCGACGATCGCCTGCTGCTGTCGCTCGCGATGGTGGAGAACCTGCAGCGCGCCGACCTCAATCCGATCGAAGAGGCCGAGGGCTACGAGCAACTCATTCGTGAGTTCTCGCTCACACAACAGGAAGTCGCGGACATCGTCGGAAAGGACCGGTCGACGGTCGCGAACACGCTGCGCCTGCTCTCGCTGCCGGCCTCCGTGCGGCGCCTGGTCTGGGACGGTCAGCTCACCATCGGCCATGCGCGCGCCCTGCTCGGCATCGGCGACGAGCAGCGCATCGCCGACCTCGCACGCGAAGTCGTGGCGCAGGGGCTCTCGGTGCGCGAGGTCGAACGTCGGGTCCGCGAGCTGGTCCCCGGCGCCGGCAAGAAGCCCATCGCCACGGCAGCGGGTACACTACCAGGTGCACCCGGCAGTGGCGACACCCGCTCGGCCGAAGTGCGACGACTGGAGGACCGCCTGCGGAAGCACCTGGGCACCGACCTCAAGATCGTCCAGTCGGGGAAGGAGCGCGGAGAGCTTCGCATCCCGTTCTACAGCGCTGACGACTTCGAGCGCCTGCTCGCCCTGATTCTCGGCGACGAGGCGGAATGAACCGCAACCTCACCCCCCGGCCCGTCCGTGCGACGGGCGCGCGCGAGGCGCATGGTCGCATCCTGGACCCGGAGTCGGGGCAGCTGTACGTGCACATGCACCGCGAACGCGGGCTCTCGCACCGGCACTATGTGTTGCATGGTTGGCAGGTCCGGGTCCTCAACATCCTGCTCTCTTGGCCCATGCGGGTGCTCTACGTGGTGGCACTCGTCACCTGGGGCTGGATGGCGTCGCAGGCCGCGCGGGTGCCGGTGCTGCTGCTCGAGGTCAACACGCTGCGTCGAGACGCCGAGCGTCTCGACACGCTGACGTCGACACTCGCCGAACTGCAGGCGCGATACGATCAGGTCCAGCGAATGATGGGCGGCGCCGAGGCCGCGAAGTCCGCCGGCAGCGCGAGCACCTCCACCGCTCCGGCCGCAGCCGGCACCGCCAGCTCTGCCGGAGCCACTGGCGCATCCAGCGCGACGCCAACGCAGACCAAAGCGCCCACCAAGACCGGGCCGATCGAGAAGTCCGCCCCCAAGGCGGACAGCACCAAGAAGCCAGATTCGACGCGCGCGGCCAGCGATACCATCAAGCCGCCGGTGTAGGTTTCGACGGATGGGACGCGCGCCCACACATTCGGGCAGGGAGTGAAGCGATGGCGATTTTCGGCGCAGAGAACGCGAAGACGAAGGGCGGCTCGCGGGGTGGTGAGAACACACTCTCGATCGTGTCCGCCGGAACCACCATCACCGGCGACATCGAGTGCAGCGGTGTACTCAAGGTTGAGGGCCGGATCGAGGGCAGCGTCCGCCACGCCCGCCAGGTGATGCTGGCAAAGGAAGGCGCCATCCACGGCGACGTCTCCGCCGGCGAAGTGGTGGTCGGCGGCGTGATCGACGGCGCCGTGAGTGCGAGCGAACGGCTCGAGCTGCAGACGACGGCGGTGGTGAATGGGGACATCACCACGCGCTCGATCGTGGTGATGGAGGGAGCCCGTATTAATGGTGGCTTGAAGATGTCGGAAATCGCGCTGATTGGACGCGATGAGGAGATCGCGGATTCGCGCGATTCGAAAGTGGTACGTCGCAGCTGACAGCAGTAGCGCACTTACAAGCCAGCAACGGTTTCAGGCTTCGTTTTTCCACAGGGAATGTTGGCATTATCCATTTGTTTTCTGTGTTGTCGTAAGCGATTACACAGATAGGGATTAGGTCGCTTCAATATGCGCAAAGTTCTTCGCGCCCTTCTTATTATCCACACCGCGATTCTCGCAACCGCGTGTGGCACAAAGACTTCCGGCGCCGGCGACGATTCCGTCTTCAAAGTCGCGCTTCTCACCCCCGGACCGATCTCCGATCAGGCGTGGAACTCCTCCGCCTATCGCGGACTCGAACGCATTCGAGACTCGCTCGGCGCCGAGATCAGCCACATCCAGACCAAGACACCTGCCGAGTTCGAGGAGAACTTCCGGCAGTACGGTGCCAAGGGCTTCGACCTGGTCATCGGCCACGGCTTCGAGTTCCAGGACGCCGCGCAGCGCGTGGGCCCGGAGTACCCGAACACCGTCTACGTGACCACGGGCGGTACAGGCACGGGCAACAACATCGCCGCACTTTCGTTCGCCTTCGACGAACCGTCGTATCTGGCCGGCATCGCCGCGGCGACCGTCTCGCAGAGCGGCATCATGGCCGTCTTGGGCGGCACCGAGCTGCCCCCGGTGAAAGCGAGCTTCGCCGCCTTCGAGGCAGGGGCACAGTCGGTTCGCCCGGACATCAAGGTGCTCACCGCCTTCATCGGCAACTGGGACGATGCGGCCGCCGGCAAGGAGCAAGCGCTCGCGCTCCTGTCGCGTCGCGCGGACGTGATCTTCCAGAACGCCGACGCCGCGGGCCTCGGGGCGTTCCAGGCCGTCCGCGAGAACGGCAAGTCCTTCGTCATCGGCGCGAATGCGGATCAGAACGCCGTCGCGCCGGAAGTGACGCTCGGATCCGTCGTCATCGACCTGCCGCATGCGTTCCTGCTGGTCGCCCGTGAGGTGCAGGAGGGATCCTTCCGTCCGCGCGTGATCACCTACGACACCAAATCCGATGTGGTGCGCTGGGTGCCGAACCCGGGCCTGACGGTGATCCGGCCGCACGTCCAGGCGCACATCGAGTCGCTGCGTGCGCAGTTCGTCGATGGGTCGTTCAAGTTGCCGACCGCCGCGACCCCATGAAGTCGGTTCCGCTGGAGACGATCGCTGCGCACCTCGACGCACTGCTCGAGATCGCATCGATCACCGACTACCCGCCCGCGCTGAACGGCGTGCAGGTCGGCCATCGCGGGCCCGTGACTCGCATCGCGGCGGCGGTCGACTGCTCCCAGCGCACGATCGCCGGCGCGGCCGCCCAAGGGGCCAACCTGCTGTTGGTGCATCATGGCCTGTTCTGGGGAGGCCTGCAGCCGCTCACCGGTCCGCACGAAGCCCGCGTCCGCGCCCTGATCGCGCACGACCTCGCGCTGTACTCCGCCCACCTCCCGCTCGACGCACACGCGACGTACGGCAACTCGCGGCTGCTGGCCGAGGAGCTGGGACTCGCGCCGACCGCCGGATTCGCGAAACATCAGCACATCCATTGCGGCGTGCGCGGCGAGGACGACGTCGACACGGCCGCCCTGGTCGCACGCGTAGGGACGTGGGCCTCGCGTTGGGGTCACCACACAGTTGCCTCGGCCATCCCCGCGGGGCACCGCACGCGCCGCTGGGCTATCTGTTCGGGCTCCGGCGCCCAAGTGGACACCCTGAAGGAGGCGTACGCGACCCAGCTCGACACGCTCATCGTCGGGGAAGGGCCGCACTGGAGCGCCGTGGACGCCGAGGAGCGCGGCCTGGTGATCGTGTACGCCGGCCACTACGCCACGGAGACGCTGGGTGTGCGCGCGCTCGCCGCCCATCTCGCCACGACGTTCGGCATTCCCTGGGACTTCGTCCACGCACCGACGGGGCTGTGACGATCGCGTCCGCACTCGCGCTCGCCGGCATCCGACATCGCTTCGGTCACACCCTCGCGCTCGACGACGCGCACCTCACCGTGGCACCCGGCACCGTGCACGCGCTGCTCGGCGAGAACGGCGCCGGCAAGAGCACGCTGATGCGGATCGCGTTCGGCATGCTCGCGCCGGACGCCGGCACCCTCGCGGTGCAGGGTCGGCCGGTGCAGTTCCGTTCGAGTGCGGACGCGATCGCGGCCGGTCTGGGCATGGTGCACCAGCATTTCGCCCTCGTCGGGCCGATGCGTGCGGTGGAGAACGTGGCGCTCGGCAGTCGTGGCCGGCTCGACCTGACAGCCACCGCGGCCCGCATGCGCGAGGTCGCCGCGCGCACGGGGCTCAGCGTCGACCCGGATGCCGTCGTCGCGACGCTCAGCGTGGCGGCCCAGCAGCGCCTGGAGATCGTGAAGGCACTGGTCCGCGGTGCCCGCGTACTCATCCTCGACGAGCCCGGCGCGGTGCTCACGCCCGACGAACGTGCGGACCTCGATCGCTGGCTGCGACAGTTCTGCGCGGACGGCGGCACGGCGGTGCTGATCACGCACAAGGTCCGTGAAGCGCTCGCGGTCGCGGACGCGATCTCGGTGCTTCGCCGAGGTCGCAGCGTCCTCGAGGCACCCCGGGCCGACGTGGACGACGACGCCGTCGTCGCCGCGATGACCGGGGAAGCGCTTCGCGCATCGCCCGCGAAGGCCGGCGGCGCGGCAGCCATCCGCGGCCTCGTGCCCACCCCGAGCGCGGAACCCGTGCTCGCGCTGGACGCGGTCACCCTTCGCGATGCACGCGGCGTGACGCGGCTCCGCGACGTCACCCTCCGTGTCGCGCGCGGCGAGGTGCTCGGTGTGATCGGCGTCGAGGGCGCGGGGGTGCGCGAGCTGCTGCGCGTGCTCGCGGGTCGTCTCGCGCCGACGACGGGATCGGTGCGTCGTCCACTGCGCGTGGGCTTCATCCCTGAGGATCGCCTGCACGATGCGATCGTGCCCGCGTTCTCCCTGGCGGAGAACCTGGCGCTCGCCGATGCCGGTCATGCGCGTGGACGACTCGACTGGCGGGGGATCCGACGCGCCACCGCGGACGTGCTGACGGCGCACGACGTCCGCAACGGGACCGCCGATCGGCTCGCTGCGGAGCTTTCCGGCGGCAACCAGCAGAAGTTCGTGGTCGGACGCGAGCGCCGCGTCGGCGTGGACGCCTTGGTGGCCGAGAATCCGACGCGCGGCCTGGACCTGCGCGCCGCTGCGTCGGTGCTCGCCGCGCTGCGCGATGCCGCCGCGCGCGGTGCGGACGGCCCGGCGGTGGTGTTCCACTCGACGGACCTCGACGAAGTGCTCGCGGTGGCCACGCGCGTGGTCGCCTGCTTCAACGGCAGTGTGCGCGAGGTCCCGCCCCCGACGGATCCCGAGGACCGCACGGCGTACGCCCGTGCCCTGGTCGGGACGCTCTGACGCCATGACAGGCTGACGCATGGAAGCCCTCGCGGCACTTTGGGACGGCGCGTTCGGTTCGCCGTTCGCGTTCTGGTCGGCGACGCTGGTGCGCGCGACCCCGCTGTTGCTGCTGGGGCTCGCGGTCGCGGTCGCGTTCCGCGCGGGGGTGCTCAACATCGGCGCCGAAGGGCAGCTGCTGCTCGGCGCCGCGGCTGCCGCCGCCGTGGCCCTTGCGTTCGGCGATGCGCCACGGCTCGTGCTGGTGCCGGCGATGGTGCTCGTGGGTGCGCTCGCGGGTGCGGCGTGGAGCGGGATCGCGGCGCTCCTGCGCCGCCGGTACGGCGTGCTGGAGGTGATCAGCACGATCATGCTCAACTTCGTCGCTGCCGCCATGGTGAGCTGGCTGGTGCGCGGACCGATGCAGGAGCCGACGCGTGTGTATCCGCAGTCCTCGTCGTTCGCCGACGCGGCCCACTGGCCCTTCCTGTTGAATGGGCAGCGTCTCCACCTCGGGTTCGCACTCGGCGTGTTGGCGGCCTGGGGACTGTGGTGGTGGCTCGAGCACAGTGCCGCCGGGTTCCGGGTGCGTGCCGTTGGCGGTGGTGCGCGCGCGGCGGCGAGCGCCGGGGGTGTGGACGTGGGCCGCACCATCTCGCGGGTGTTCCTCCTGAGCGGCGCCCTCGCCGGCGTGGCGGGCGCGTCCGAGGTCGGCGGCGTGACATGGGCGCTCTACGAGGGCTTGTCACCGGGGTACGGCTACACCGCGATCGCAGTGGCGCTGCTCGCCCGACTCGATCCGCGCTGGATCCTGGTGACGGCGGTGTTCTTCGGCGCGCTCGATGCCGGGGCCGCGGCCATGCAGCGTGACGCGCAGGTGCCATCCGTCGTGGTCCAGATCGTGGTCGCGCTGGTGGTACTCGCGGTGCTGGCCGCGCGGTACGTCCACGCCCGGCGCCTCGCGCAGCGTGCGGCCCCGGAGACGGCATGATCGAATTCGGCGTGCTGCTGCTGCCGTTCCTCGAGGCCAGCCTCCGGACCGCGACACCCTTGGGGTTCGCTGCGCTCGGCGAGCTCGTCACCGAGCGCGCCGGCGTGATCAACCTCGGCCTCGAGGGCGCGATCATCGCGGGGTGCTTCGGTGCGCTGGCCGGTGCGGGGCTGGGTGGGCCGTACGCGGGCGTCCTCGCCGGCATCGCCGCCGGTGCTGCGGTGGCGATGGTGTTCGCGGTGTTCGTGCTCGCACTGCGCGCGGATCAGATCATCGCCGGGACCGCCATGACGCTGCTCGCGCTCGGGATCACGGGGACGCTGTACCGTCTGGTCTACGGCGCCGGCGGTGCCGCACTCGACACACCGACGCTGGCCCCATGGGCGCTGCCCGGACTGTCATCCCTCCCGGGACTGGGTCCTGTGCTGTTCACGCAGCCGTTGCCGACCTATGTGCTGTACCTGCTCGTGCCGGCGCTCCTCTGGTGGATGCATCGCACCGGCGCGGGACTCGCGCTGCGGGCGATCGGGGAGCACCGCGCCGCGGCCGAGGCCGCCGGGGTGCGCAGTCAGCGCAGTCGCGCGGCGGCGATCATCTTCGGCGGCGCGATGGGTGGGCTCAGTGGCGCGACGCTGGTGCTCGCCCAGGTCGGCACGTTCAATGAGGGCATGAGCGCCGGACGCGGCTTCATCGCGATTGCGATCGTCGTGCTGGGACGATGGTCCGTGCTCGGCACGGCGCTGGCCGCGCTGGTGTTCGGCGCCGCGTTCGCGCTGCAGTACCTGTTCCAGGCGATGGACTGGGCGCTGCCGTATCAGCTCTTCCTGGCGTTCCCGTATGTGCTCACGCTCGTGCTGCTCGCGCTGCTCCGCGGGCGGGCGGCCGCGCCACTGGAGCTCGGCCGCCAGGACTGACCGACGCGGCCTAGCAGCGCGGGAGCACACCCTCCCAGCGCAGCGCCCACGAGATGCCGGCGCGATGCAGCAGCTGCGCCAGGACACCGCCGTCCTGCTCATGCACGAGCAGCGCCGCGAGCGTATCGCCCGGGGTGCGCCAGAGTGCGACGAGTTCGCGCAACACCAGCTGTTCCTCGCGCCCCACGTCGCGCTGCATCCATTCGAAGCGCACGCCGTCGCGCAGTCCGGGGCGGGGCTCCGGACTCGCGATGAAGGTGTGGAGCTCCTCGAGCGGCTCGGATTCGATGGGAATGCGCCGCACGAGGATGGCGACGAAGATCGTGTCGCCCGGCGCGAGGGGCGCTCTCCACGCCGAGCGCACGGCGAACGGGAGCTCGCGAAAGTCCGCGCCCAGGGTGTCGGTCGGCAGTGCACCGACCGCACGCGCGAGGCGCGCAGCGAGTCGTGCGGAATCGCGCGGTGTGAGTCCCTCGATGGACTCCGTCGCCACGCGCTGCGCGCTGCTGTCGAGTCCACGCAGCTCGGCCGGTGCGCTCTCGGAGGGGTCCAGCGCGACGCAGGCGTCCGCGGGCAGCCATGCGACCGGCGGCGCGGTGACGCCCGGCGCGGCGAGCGAGGACGGCGGGGGCGGCGAGGCCGACGCGGCACTGCGATCCGCCGGTGCCGCGTCGGGCGGGCGGTCGCCGGCGCAGGCCAGCAACAGCGTGGCGCAGGCGGCGGTGGCGCAGGCGGCGGTGGCGAAGGCGGCGCGGCGGCTCATCGTGGGGGAGGAAGATAGGGTCCGCCGAGATCCCAGTGCCATGCATCGCGACGCTCGCCGCTGCGCGGATCGCGGAGCGGGTGGAACTGCAGGCGTGCCTCCGGGAGGCCGACGCGAGCGCCCCAGCGCAGCAGGCGGTCGCGATCGACCGACACGAGATGGGCGAGTCGCCGACCGAACCAGAGGTGGCGATGCAACCAGAGGCCGCCGTCCATGGCGTGGATCATGCCGTCACGACGGCGGGCGAACTCCTCCCACTCCAGCAGGAGCGCGGACGGGTCGCGCGGTGGCGGGATCGGCGGGAGGGCGGGCGTGTCGCCCGCGCCGCTCACTGGCAGGCGACGACGCCTTCGTCCGTCGCGGGCGCCGGCGGTGCGATCGTGCCGCTGAACATCGCGCAGGTCAGCGGATACGACATCGGGTGCGTGGTGATCGCCGACCAGCCGCCGGAGGTCGCCCCGATGATGGTCAGCTGCGTCCCGTTGCTCGTGTGGAAATTGAGCGCGATGGTGTCGGTGCTGTAGGTGGAGTGCTGGAAGAAGTACGACTCCTGCGCACTCGCCAGGTTGCGGAGGTCACCCTTGAGGCTCGCGGCATAGGCGCGCCCCTTCGTCGAAGTGAACTTCGGCACGGCCACCGCGGCCAGGATGCCGATGATCACGACGACGATCAGCAGTTCGATGAGGGTGAAGCCGCGACGCAGGGACATAGGGGCCAATCGGGGGGAGGGGCCACAATCGGGGTACGACGTGTTCTCGATCACACGGGGAACGCACAGCGTCCGTCGGACGGACAGCGGACCCATGAGCCTGGAAAGCAAGGGCGAGGCCGCGTTCAGGTCTGACCCGCAAGACATTGTGGACAAACCGGTTACCGCGCAAGACGTCCCGACAGCCCCGCCGCTGACCGAGTGGCATCCCCCCGGGGTCCGCGCAGTATGCAAGAGTCGCGCAGCGTCGTACTTCTCGACGGCGCCGCCGGGCGGCCTTCTAAGCCTTGGCTTCGAGCCAGTTTGGCCCGGTCCCGATGTCCACCACGAGCGGGACATCCAGGGCGACGGCGGTCGTCATCTCGCGCTCGACGAGGGTCCGGAGCGGCTGCTCTTCCTCGGCCGGGAACTCGAAGACCAGTTCATCGTGCACCTGCAACAACATCCGGCTCTCGAGCCGTTCCGCGCGGATCGCGTGATCGATGCGGATCATGGCGACCTTGATGAGGTCCGCCGCCGAGCCCTGGATGGGCGAGTTCTGTGACAAGCGCTCGCCGAAGGCGCGGGTGTTGAAGTTGCGGTCGAGGATCTCCGGGATGTAGCGCCGCCGCTTGAAGATGGTCTCGACGTACCCGCGCGTGCGGGCCTGCTCCACGGAGCCGTCCAGCCAGGCGCGCACGCCGGCGAAGCGCGTGAAGTACGTCTCGATGAACGCCTTCGCCTCGGCGTGCTCGATCTTCAGTTGCCGAGACAGGGCGTGTGCGCCCTGGCCGTAGATCGTCGCGAAGTTGATCGTCTTGGCGCGCGCGCGCATCTCGCTGGTGACGAGTTCGAGCGGCACACCGAAGATGACGCTCGCCGTCTGGCGGTGGATGTCCCCGCCGGCGCGGAACGCTTCCACGAACGCGGGATCGTGCGAGAGGTGGGCGAGCAGGCGCAGCTCGATCTGCGAGTAGTCCGCCGCCATCAGCTGCCAGCCGGCACGGGGGATGAAGCCGCGCCGGATGTCCTTCCCCAGCTCCCGGCGGATCGGGATGTTCTGCAGGTTCGGGTCGCTCGAGGAGAGTCGCCCGGTACTCGCCACCGTCTGGTTGAACGACGTGTGCAGGCGGCCCGTCGTCGGATTCACCAGCTCGGGCAGGGTGTCGAGGTACGTGTTCTCCAGCTTGGCCAGCTCGCGGTACTCCATCAGCAGGCCGGGCAGCGTGTGCCCCTCGTCGGCGAGCTCCTGCAACACGGACGCGTCGGTGCTGGGGCCGGTCGCCGTCTTCTTCTTCACGGGCAGGCCCAGCTTCTCGAACAGGATGGTCCGCAGCTGCTGGTTGGAGGCGACGTTGAAGACCTCGCCCGCCTCGCCGTGGATCTGGGTCTCGATCTCCTTGCGCGCCGCCTCGAACCGGGTCTTGAGCGAGTGGAACCACGGCACGTCGATCGTGATGCCCGACCACTCCATCTCGGCCAAGACCTCGACGAGCGGCAACTCCACGTCGCGCAGCAGCACGCCGGCCTGGTGTTCGACGAGGCGGGGCTCGAACAACGCGCGGAGGCGCAATGCGATGTCGCTGTCGGCGCACGAGTAGTCGCGCGCCGCCACGATAGGCACCTCGTCGTACGGGATCTCCTGCTTGCCCTTGCCGCAGAGTTCGTCGTAGCCGGTCATCGCGACGCCGAGGAACTCGACGGCGAGTGCATCGATGGCGTGCGACCGGCGGCCGGGATCGAGCACGTAGCTGGCGAGCATCGAATCGAAGTCCAGTCCGCGCAGCGTGATCCCGGCGCGCCGCAGCACGAGCAGGTCGTACTTCGCGTTGTGCGCGGTCTTGCGGACGCCGGCATCCTCCAGGAGCGCGCGCAGCGGGGCCATGGCGTCGGAGTGCAGCGCGGGAAGGTTCACCACCGGGTGTTCGCCCTCCGCGAGCAGGCGCGCGGCGATCGAGCTGTCGGCGGCCGGTGCCTTCTTGGGCTTGACCGGCGCGTCGCCGAGCGCGAGGCCACCCTGCGCCTCGCGCGGCAGTCGGTGCGCGAGGGGCAGGTACCAGGCGCGGCCCGGCGCCGTCCCCACGGAGAGGGCGACGAGGTTGGCGCGCAGGGGCGTGATGATGGGCGGCGCGCCGGCGTCGAGCACCGTCTCGGTGTCCACCGCGATCATGCCGGCCGCGCGCGCCTCGGCGATCATCTCGTGCAGCAGCGGGAGCGTGTCCGCCACGCGATACACGGTCGCAACGGCGTCGGGCGTGCCGGGCACCACCTGGGCCGCCCGCTGCGCACTCACCATGTGTTCGTCCGACGCGGAGGGCTCCGATGCGGCGGAGGTCCGTGTCGCCCGCGCGGACGTCGCACCCGCCGCCGATCCCGACGCGGGCGCGGCTCCACCGTCGGCCTGCACGGCCGCCGCGCGGGCGGCGGTGTTGAACTCGAGTTCCACGAACAGGTCGCGGAGCCGCGCCCAATCCGGGGTCTCCAGCTTGAGCGCTTCGAGGTCGAGCGTGACCGGCAGGTGCTCGTGCAACGTGACGAGCTGCTTGGAGAGCCGAGCAGCATCCGCGTGCTGCAGCAGGGCATTCCGCGCCCGCGTGGGCTCCACCTGCTCGACGTGCTCGAGCATCGCCTCGATGGTGCCCCACTTCTCGATCAGCGCGAGCGCCCCCTTGTCCCCGATGCCCTTCACGCCGGGCACGTTGTCGGCGGTGTCACCGACGAGCGCGAGATAGTCGATCACGCGCTCCGGCGGGACACCGAGCCGCTCATGGGCGTTCTCCATGCCGTACCACTTCTCGGTGGTGCGGCCCGGCGGTCCGTGCCAGGGGTTGAGGATCCAGACCTTCGGCTTCACCAACTGAAGGAGGTCCTTGTCGCCGGAGACGATGCAGACCTCGAGGTCCTGCGCCGCGCCGAGCCGGGCCATCGAGGCGATGACGTCATCCGCCTCGAAGCCCTCGAGCTCGAGGATCGGGATGCGATACCCCGCGAGGATCTGCTGCACGCGTTCGACGCCGGTGTCGAAGTCCTCCTGCTCCTCCTCGGGGAGGGCGACGCGGTTGGCCTTGTACGACTCGAGCAGTTCCTCGCGGCCGGAGGAGCCCGCGTCGCTGACCCAGCCGAGATAGTCCGGCTTGTGCTTCTCGATGAGGCGCTTCAGGAAGTCGCTCACGCCCTTGGCCATGCCCGTGTTCTCCCCACGGGCGTTGCGCAGCGGCGCGCCACCGCCGAGCGCGTGGAACGCACGGAAGATCAGCGCATAACCATCGATGAGGTACAGCCGGGGGCGTCCGGGGATCGTCATGCCCACAAACTACGCAGGCAGGAGCAGCCACGCCGCCAGGCCCGCCGCCAGGCCGACACGCAGGTTGTCATCGATCGCGAGCGTGGGTCGCTCCGCGACCGCCGCGGCCGCTCCGATCGCCAGCGCCGGCCACCAGCCTGCACCGACGAGCCACACGGCGCCCATGGCCGTCGACGCCGCACAGGCGAGTGACCCGGCCGCCGTCTTCCGCGCGCGCCCACCCCGGTCGGCGGGTGCACGTGCCGCGATCGTGCGGCCGACCACCGCGGCGATCGCATCACCCGCGGCCGCAGCCCAGAGCGCCACCACCGCGGCGCGCACGGGCAGGGTCCAAGCCGCGAGGCACATGACGGCGGCGAGCCAGGTCGCGCCGGTGATGGCGCGCGCCTCATGCGCCCGGAGCAGCGGGGCGAGGACGCGGGTGAACGCGGCGCCGAACGCCGCGTGCATGCGGCGCGCGGCCTCCACCGCCAGCGCGATGCCCAGCGCCGCGCTCAGACCCACGCGGACGAGCGGCGTTGAGACCAGGGCGAAGGCCCAGGCCAGCGGCACCGCAGCCGACAGGAGGTGCAGCGCCTTGCGCGAGACCTCGGCGCGGAGTGTCAGGCGCGCGATGTCCGTCACCGCAGGCGCCGACGATACTCCTGTTCGAACCGCGTCTCGCTCGTGGACGTGAGGCGCCAGCGCCCGGTGCCCGTGACGTCGACGAAGACCAGCTGCAGGTTCATCGACTGGTACTCCCAGACCTGTTGCCGGTTGCGCTGGAAGTCCGTGATCGTGGGCTCGAGGAGTTGGTCGGGTTCACCGAGCGAGATGAACACGCGCCCGCGGTCGGAGAGCCAGCCGGGCGTCGCCTCCTCGCGATAGCGGGAGTTGGCCCGCAGCAGTCGCCCGAAGTAGACCCGGAGTTCCTCGTGCTCCGGCGTGCTGGGCTGCGCGTCCGTCTCGCGCATGAACTGCGCCCAGGCCTCCGGTCGTTCCTCCTCGGCGGCACCGCGCAGGCGATCCAGCCGAGAGGGCGTGGCGTAGTGGCGCAGGAAGTTCACCATCTCGTCGAACGTGGCGACCGGCAGGTCGCCGCCGAAGCCGACGAAGACGTACGTGGACGCCGAATCCGTGCTGCCCTCGGGCACCAGCGTGAGCTGCGCGACGCCGATCCCGATGCGGCGCACCGGGACTTCGACGACGCCGGACCGCATGCCGCCGCGCCGCGCGACCGTCACGGCCTCGTTGGAGAGCACACGCCCCTTCTCGTTGCGGATCAGGAGCCGCACCGGCGTGTCGTCCGCGCCGTAGCCCTCGATGTAGATCGGCAGGAGCGAATCCCGGCCGGCGACGACCGTCCCGCTCGGATTGAGGAGCAGGAAGGGGACCGAGTCCGTGACGCTGCGCGGCGTGACCTCGGCGATCGGCATCGGTGTGGACAGACCGCGCCCGGCGAAGCGCGGCACGTCGATGGTGATCTGCTCCTGCGTGGCGCGCTGGCTGCCCTCGTCGCGGACCGCGACCGTGAGCACATAACGCCCGGGTGCGACGTCGAGGATCTCCTGATGCACGAGCGTCTCGTCCGTCCGCGAGATCTCGCGGTAGGCGCTGACCACCACCTGCTGCGTCGCCTCGGCCCGTGCGACGACCGCGCCGTCGCGCGCCAGGGTCATGCCCACGGCGTACGCCGCGCGGAACCGGGTGTCCGACTCCCGGGCGAAGGTGAGCGCCGCGTTGGCGAACGTGACGCCCACCACCACGTGCGTGGAGTCCGCGGACGGTGTGGCCGCGAAGGCCGCGCGTCCGAGGATCGGGAACGGCAGGCCGCGCGCGATGAGCCCCATCTGCCGATAGAGCGGCGTCGCATCGAAGTTCGGGACGAGGCTGCCACGCGGCTGATTGCGCGTCACCGGCTGTGCGGGGCCGGCGCCGCCGCCGGGGCCGCCCGGCTGCGGCGGACCGCCCGGCGCGGCGCCGCGTCCGCCACACGCGGACAACACGGCGAGGACGAACGCTCCGACGGTCAGGCGTCGGGCGGGGACAAAGGTGGACAAGAGGTTCGAGTGCATAGGACCCAGTGGGAGGGCGCCCGCGCGGGGCGGCACGACGCATAATCTACCCGATGAAGCGCGAATCCGGTCCACTCGACGTCAACTCGCTTGCCCGAGGGGCATTGCCTCGATAGCTTCGCCGCGTGGCTCGCGACGCGCTCGTTGGAACGACTCTGGCCGGGTACACCCTTCTCGACCGCGTCGGGGAGGGTGGGACAGCGACCGTCTATCGCGCCCAGCACCCGACGCACGGCACCGTGGCCTTCAAGGTGCTGCGCGAGAAGCTCCGGCAGGACCGCACCGCCGTCGCGCGATTCGTCCGCGAAGCGAGCTTCGGCACCCGCGTCACGCACCCCAACGTCATCCGCACCATCGAGACCGGCGAGGCGGACGGCTTCCCGTTCCTCGTCATCGAGTGGGCGGCCGGCGAGCTGCTCG
This sequence comes from uncultured Gemmatimonadota bacterium, assembly GCA_902825965.1. Classification (GTDB taxonomy): domain Bacteria; phylum Gemmatimonadota; class Gemmatimonadetes; order Gemmatimonadales; family Gemmatimonadaceae; genus Pseudogemmatithrix. Next base: position 43,881 of record CADEDA010000015.1, read on the forward strand.
AGAGCTACGCCAAGCGCAACGCGCCGTTCCCGACCGACGAGGTCGCGGCCGTGGTGTCGCAGATCGCCGGTGCGGTGTACGCCGCGCACGCCGTGGGCATCGTCCATCGCGACCTGAAGCCCGACAACGTGATGTACGACCACGACACGCGCACGGTGAAGCTGCTCGACTTCGGGATCGCGACCGCGACCGACGTGACGCCCGACCAGCGGCTCACGCGCGCCGGCTTCTTCGTGGGCACGTTGATGTACGTCGCACCCGAGGCACTGTCCGGCGAGGTGGTGTCGCCGGCGGCGGACCAATACTCGCTGGCGACCATGGCGTACCTGTTCCTCACCGGGGCCCTGCCGTACACCGCGAAGAGTCCGCGCGAGATGTTCACGCAGCTGCTGTCGCAGCCACCGATCCCGCTGAACAAGGCCAAGCCCGAGCTGCAGTATGCGCAGGGGGTCGAGGACGTGGTCATGAAAGGGTTGGCCAAGGCTCCCGGCGATCGCTACCCGGACGTGAACGTCTTCGCGGCCGCACTCGCGACCGCCCTGCAGACACCCTTCGCTTCCGAGCCGCCCACGGCGGGCTTCCTCTCGCGGATGAAGGGGCTGTTCGGCCGCTAGGCCGACTCGGCGCCGCCGGGCGGCGCCGGATCCGCGGGGATCCAGCACGTGAACGCCGCACCGCGGCCCGGCTCGCTCTCCAGCGTGATGTCGCCGTCGAGCAGCCGTGCCAGTCGCCGCGTGATCGACAGCCCGAGCCCGGTGCCGCGGCGCTCCGAGTCCCGGCGCGACCCGGCCGCCACCTGCTCGAACTCCTCGAAGATCCGCTCCTGGTCCTTGTCGGCGATCCCGACGCCCGTGTCGATCACCTGCAGCGCGATCCAGTTGCCGCCGGCCGCCAGCAACGGCCGCTTGGCGGTCACGCGGGTGTACTCCGAGACCGCGCCGTCGGGCACGTAGGTGGCCCGCACCGTGATCCCCCCGGTGGCCGTGAACTTCACGGCGTTGCCGAGGAGGTTCACGAGGATCTGGCGCAGGTGCGTCGGGTCGGTGCTCACGCGCGGCAGCGTGGCCGGTACCTGGATGGACAGCGCCAGCCCCTTCTCGATGACCAGCGGCTCGACCTCGCTCGCGACATCGATGACGAACGCACGGAGCGACAGCGGCTCGCGCAACACGTCCAGGCGGCCGGCCGACAGTTTGGCGAGGTCCAGGATCTGGTCCACCAGCGCTTGCAGGTGCTCCGCCGATGCCTGGATGCGCTCCACCGGTCCGACCATGCGCGGCCCGAGCTCGCCGTATGAGCCGTCGCGCAGCAGGTCCACGAAACCCACGATCGCCGCCAGCGGCGTCCGCAGCTCGTGGGACACGTTCGCGAGGAACTCCGACTTCGCCCGGTTCGCGCGCGCGAGCTCGAACGACAGATGCTCCAGCTCCGCGCTCCGCTCCTTGAGCCGACGACGCTGCGCACGCTCGTAGAGCAGGAACGCGACCAGCCCGGCCGTCGTGACGGCCGCGATCACCCAGACCAGCATGCCCACCTCATTGACCTGCCAGAGCGGGAGGACTAGCGTCCCCGCCATGGACTCCCTTGCCCGCCTCCTCGACCTCCTCGCCGCGCGCAGTGCGCGGCGCGGCACCTTCACGCTCGCCTCCGGGCGCCAGTCCGACCTCTACATCGACTGCCGCCTCACGACCATGCACCCTGAGGGGCTCGCGCTCATCGGCCCGCTCGGCCTGCACGCCATCGGCGAACGCGGCTGGCACCCGGATGCGATCGGCGGTCTCACCCTCGGCGCGGATCCCGTCAGCTACGCGATCGCGTACGCGAGCCAGCTCGCCGGCATGCCGACGCGCGCGTTCACGGTGCGGAAGGAAGCGAAAACGCACGGCACGGGCAAGTTGATCGAGGGCCCGTTCGTGCAGGGCGATCGCGTGGTGGTCATCGAGGATGTCATCACCACGGGCGGGTCGGCGCTCAAGGCGATCGACGCCATCCGCGCAGCGGGCGGCCAGGTGGTCGGCGTCCTGGCCGTCGTCGACCGCGAGGAGGGCGGCCGCGCCGCGATCGAGGCCACCGGCTGCGAGGTGGCGACCCTCGCGCGGGCCTCAGAGATCGTCGCGCGGATGCCCAGCGTCGGCGGCGCGCGCTAGCGCACCAGCGCACTCGCCCGCAAGCGCGGAGGCTCGCCGCCGCGCTTGCGGGTGCGCGGCGAGCCTACCGCGCGCGACGGGCGAACGCCGGCGTCCGGTCCGAGAGGCCCGGCGGCGACGGGCGGCGAACCGCGCGCAACGCGAGCGGCCGGAGCCGCCGCAACGCCACGAGGTGCGGACGCACGAGCTCCTCGAGGAAGCGCTCCAACATGCGCCGCTCGTCGAACCGCTGCCGGAACTCGCTCGCCGTCACGCCCAGCAGCGTGCGCACGTGCCGCCCGAAGCTCTGCGGCGACGAGTACTCCAGCGCGTTGGCGACATCGGCGATGGCGTGCCCGCGCTCCTGGAACAACCGGCTCGCGCGCAGCAGGCGCGCGTACGCCAGATACCGTTTGGGCGAGGGCAGCCCGGCGCGGAAGAAGCGGCTCATCATCGTGCTCGGCAGCATGCCCATGCGGCGCGCCAGCTCGCGCACGGTCGTCACGCGCTCGCTCTCGGCGAAGATCGCATCGAAGAACCGCAGACACTCCGGCTCGGCGTCCCCGAACTCGAGACGCACGGCGCGCTGTGCGAGGCGGTCCACGGCCCGCGCGTCCTCGTGCCCCAACACCTCGCGCAGGCGGTTCCAGCCGGAGGGCACCCGGACATCGATGAGCTGCGTGATGCCGGCGTTGCCGAGCTGGAGCAGCGACTCCGCCGTCGCAGGAGCGGCCCCCAGGAGCGCGAGGGCCGGCACGCCGGGGAACTCGCGCACCACGTGCGCCATGCGGCGCTCGGGCTCCCGGCCGCAGCGCACCACCGAGAACAGCACGGCACTCACCGGCCGACGCTTCATCTCCGCCAACGCGTCCGCCACCGTCTCGCGATGGATCGCGCGGTAGAGTCCTTCTCCTGCGGCGTCCACGCGGACGCGTTCATCGGGGTCGAGCACGGTCACGATCGGCGCGGACAGCGGGCGGTGCGTGAAGCGCATGGGACGGACCTCGGGGCGGCGGACGCGATGAAGGGTGGGAACCACGCGCCCCGAGCATACCGTGCACCGGTCATCGGTTCGTCACCACCCTGCATTGATTCGCCGCCGGCCGTCATCGCCGCGCTATATTCCGCGTACGGTTCCGCCGGACGATCGCGTCGCGGGTTCGCTCGCGCCGAGGAAAGTCCGGGCTCCTTGGACACGCTGCCAGGTAACGCCTGGGCACGCCGCGAGGCGTGACGGACAGTGCCACAGAGAACAGACCGCCTTCACGCGAGTGGAGGTAAGGGTGAAACGGTGGGGTAAGAGCCCACCGCGTCCGTGGCAACACGGGCGGCACGGCAAACCCCAGCGGGAGCAAGGCCAAATAGGCGGCGAGCAGCAGTCCTCTGTGACCAAGACGCCGCGGGTTGGCCGCTAGAGTGCACGGGCGACCGTGCGCCGAGAAAAATGATCGTCCGGGTCCGTAAGGACCCGACAGAACCCGGCTTATAGGCGGGACCGGTCGGTGGATGGTTCGTGGTGGTCGGCGGTCGAGTGCTCCGTTCTGCTCGGCCGCCGCCCATCGTCCCCTCGTTCAGCCTCGTGTGATCGTGCCTCCGTCGCGCCTCGCCCGCCTCGTCGCTTGCGTCGCCACTAGCGTCGCCACCTGCGTCGCCGCTCTCGCGAGCTGTGCGCCACCGGCCGCGACTCCACCCGCGCGACCGGCCCCCACGGCGGACGTTCCCCTGCGGGACCGCCTCGCCGCGCCCTGGGAGATCGGCGCGGCGCTCGGCGGCGTCTCGCAGCGGCTCGTCCTGCACACGGAGCTCGAGTCGCGCGTCGATACCGTCGTACGCCGCGACAGCTCTGCGCTGCACCTCGCATTCTCGTGGACCCGACTGTCCGGCACGGCGAGCGAACGCCTGTCCGGACTCATCACCGCCGCGCGCTTCGGCGACGCGGACAGCACCGCACTGCCGCCGAGTGACCAGTTGTTCCCGATCCCGCTCGTGGCGACGCGGAGCGCTGGGGGCGGCGCCGAGACGAGCTCGCCCGACCTTGCGGCCTGCTCCGCGGCCGCTGCGCTGCTCTCGCCGATCCGCGAGGCCTTGTTCTTCCCGCCCCGGCGCTTGACGCCGGGGCTGACCTGGACCGACAGCAGCAGCGTGACCGTGTGCCGCGACTCCATCCCCCTCACGGTGACGACACAACGCCAGTACCGCGTGGTCGGCGCCGAGCTGCTGCGCGACGAGGTCGTCGTGCGCGTCGATCGCGAGACCCGCGTACGGATGCAGGGCCAGGGTCGGCAGTTCGGCGAGCCGATCGAGATCGCGGCGGACGGCGAGGGAACGAGCACACTCCTCGTGCGCCTCGCCGGCGCGTACCTGCTCCAGGGTACCGGTTCGCAGGAGTTGCGCATGACGATGCGCGGACGGCGACGTACGCAGACGCTCGTGCAGCGCACCCGACTCGACCTCTTGAGCGACAGCAGCGCCACGCCATAGCGCCGCACCGGACTGCGAATGACGACGGGGCGAGCCGTGGATCCGGCTCGCCCCGCGTGTTGCGGCCCGAAGGGACTGCTCAGTCGACCAGACGCAGCGGCATCAAGAGGCAGAGGTACTTGCCCGGCTCATTCCAGCCTTCCGGCTCGAGCGTCGATGCCCGCTCCGGTGCACGGAACGTCATGCGCACTTCCTCGGTGGGGAGATAGCGCAGGATCTCGAGCAGGTACGCGGCGTTGAAGCCGATGTCGAGCGGATCACCCTCGTAGCGGATGGGCAGCTCGTCCTGCGCCTCGCCCAGGTCCGGCGTGCTCACGGAGAACTTGAGCATGCCCGCGTTGAACGACAGCCGGATCCGGTGCGTCTGGTCCGACGCCACGACACTCATGCGCTTGAGCGCGCTGGTGAACGCCGCCTTGTCGAGGATCGCGTACTTGTCGTTGTCCTTCGGGATGACCTGTTCGTAGCCCGGGTACGGACCTTCGATCAGACGCGTGTAGACCGACGTGAACGGTGAGCGGAAGCCCAGGTGATTCTCGCCCTGTGCGACTTCGAGCTCCTCTTCGGCCGGGAACAGCCGGCGGATCTGCTCGAGCGCCTTCGGCGGGATGATGAGGTCGGCCTTCTGCCCTCCGGCCACGGGGACTTCCATCTTCGCGAGCCGATGGCCGTTGGTGGCCACCATGCGCATGAGGTCCGACCGCAGTTCCCAGAGCACGCCATTGAGGATCGGACGGCTTTCCTCGGTGCTCGCCGCGAACGCCGTGTGGCCGATGAGCTTCTGCAGCTCGCCGGAGGGGATGCGCACCGCCTTCTCGAACTGCACCGCCGGGAAGCTGGGGAACTCCGACTTCGGCAGGCCGAGCAGCTTGAACTTGGAGCGGCCGCACTCGAGCGTGATGCGCTGATCGCCGGTCGCGGAGATCTTCACCGGCGCCGGCGGCAGTTCCCGTGCGATCTCGCTGAGCTTCCGCGCCGGGATCGTGATCGCACCCACCGCCTCGACATCCGCGGTGACCTCCGTGCTCACGGCGATGTCCAGGTCCGTGCCGGAGATCCGGATGCCCTTGTCGGTCGTTTGCACGAGCAGGTTGGCCAACACCGGCAACGTCGTCTTGCTCGGCACGGCCGGCGTGACGGCCGCGAGGCCTTCCTGGAGCTTCTCGCGCGTGATGGTGAAACGCATGCGGGTCAGGGCCGAGGGGAGGTCATGTGGAACATACGGGGATGCTTCTATCCCTAAAGCTTAATTCTCTAATCGCAGTAGTAGTAGTAAGGTGTGGATTGTGGAAGAACGCGGCAACCCGTTGTCATGCCGCGAACTCCAGTCCCGACCTCACGTGCAACTGCGGTGGACTGCCGGTGGGGAACTGTGGAACGCTGGCCGGCGCCCGGCACCCGGCGTGGGAACACTGTGGGTCAGGTGGAATGCCGGACGCTTTCCCGCACCTTCTCCACACGCATCCGGAAGTCCGCGTTCTCCTTCATCATCTCCGAGACGCGCTCGAGCGAATGGATGACGGTGGAATGGTCGCGTCCGCCGAACGCCTGCCCGATCTCGACCAGCTGCAGGCCGAGCACTTCGCGCGCCAGATACATGGCCACCTGCCGAGGGACGGTCAGGTTCTTGGTGCGGGTCTTCGACTGCAGGCCCTCGACCGTGGTGCTCCATTCGGCCGCGACGCGCTGCTGAATGAGCCCCATCCGATCCTGGCGTGCCGGCCGGAGCTCGGCGGCATCATTCGCGCGCAACTTGTCGCGGAGCGCCTCGCGCGCGAGGTCGACCGTGATCACGCGGTGCTTCAGCGAGGCGAACGCCAGGAGCTTGATGATGGATCCCTCGAGCTCTCGCACGTTCGACTGCACGTGGTCCGCGATGAAATGCAGCACGTCGTCCGGGATGGTGTGCTCGAGGTGGTCCATCTCGGCCTTGCGGCGCAGGATGGCGATCCGGTGCTCGAGGTCCGGCTGGCCGACGTCGGCGACCATGCCCCAGGCGAAGCGGGAGGCGAGACGCGCCTCGAGTTTCGGGATCTCCGAGGGCGGGCGGTCGGAGGTGAGGACGATCTGGCGTCCCGCCTCATAGAGGGCGTTGAACGTATGGAAGAACTCCTCTTGCGTGGAGTTCTTGCCGCCGATGAAGTGCACGTCGTCGACGAGGAACAGGTCGGTCTCGCGGTAGCGGCGCCGGAAGTCCTGCATGGCGCCCTTGCCGATGGACGTGATGACGTCGTTGGTGAACTGCTCGGTCGTGATGTACGTGACGCGCGTGCCAGGAGCGCGCCGGAGGATCTCCTGCGCGATGGCCTGCATGAGGTGCGTCTTGCCGAGTCCGGTGGGCCCGTAGAAGAAGAGCGGGTTGTAGGTCTTTCCCGGTGCCTGGGCGACGGCCATCGCGGCGGCTGCGGCGAGGTCGTTGGACTTGCCGATGACGAAGGTGTCGAACGAATAGCGCTCATTGAGCGAGCTGAGCGTCACGTTCGCCGGCTGCTTTTCTGGCTCCATGATGGCTCTTTCCTGTCCCTTTACTGGAACAAAAAGATCCATCTGAGAGCGCTGAAGCCGCTCGGCCTGCACGCGGAGCTCGATCTTGAGCGGGTGTCCGACCGCCACTGGCGCGAGCGACTCGAGGATCGCCGAATGCCTGCGCTCGTTCCACTCGACCGAGAACTGGTCGGGGGCGTTGAGTGTGAGTGCGTCGCCGTCGAACTCGGCTGCCGTCAGGGGAGACAGCCAGGTGTCAACTATGTGATCCGAAAGCTGGGTGCGCGCTCTGTCGAGGAGGCGCGTCCAAACTTCGGTGGCGGTGAGGGACATTCCAGGCCGAGCGGATGTGGATATCTGGCGGGGGGTCGAAGCTATCCCTGCCGTGTGGACAAGTCAACGCTCGTGTATGCGAACCACGTGTAATCCGAGGGGTCTCGGGTTGACCTAAGCCGTGGGCCCGACTACGTTTAGCGGTCTGTCCAGCTGTGTCTTTACTCGCCTTTTGGAGTCACGATGGGGAAGCCGACTTACCGCCCGCGCAACAAGCGTCGCATCAAGACGCATGGGTTCCGCGCGCGCATGGAGACCAAGTGGGGGCGTGAAGTGCTGAGCCGCCGCCGCAAGAAGGGCCGCAAGCGGCTCACGGTGAAGCTGCCGTCGAAGTACGCTGGCGCCTGAGATCGCGCTCCGCTTCCCGCCGAGTCGGCGGGTGACGCGGTCGGCGGACCTCGAAACGGTGCGCCGTGAAGGGAAGCGATTCCGAACCGCCACGCTCGAGGTTCGGTACATCGCTTCCCTTTCGCGTCACTCCCGGCTCGGCGTGATCGTGCCGCGCCACAAGCACTCGGCGGTGGATCGCAATCGGGTGAAGCGGCGGCTGCGGGACCTCGGTCGCACGCGCCTCGTGCCAGCCCTTGCGTCGCAACCACCCCTGGATGTCGTGGTGCGCGCGTTCCCCGAGGCCTACGCAATGGACCATGCGGCGCTCGCCGGAGAGATGGAGCGCATCGTGCGACGACTCGTCGCGTCCTCGGGGCCGTCGTGAAGTGGCTGCTGATCTTCGTCGTCCGCGGCTACCAGGTGTTGCTGTCGCCGCTGCTCCCGCCGGCCTGCCGCTACACGCCGTCCTGCTCGCATTACGCGATCGACGCGCTGCAGAAGCACGGCGCGATCCGCGGCAGTTGGCTCGCTGCGAAGCGCATCGCGCGCTGTCATCCGTTCCACCCGGGGGGATACGATCCCGTCCCGGACCCTCCAGCCAGATCGCCTCGTGATGGATAAGCGTTTCTTCCTCGCGCTCGTGCTCACCGTGGGTGTCATCCTCGTGACGCCGCGGATCTTCCCCGGAAGGCCGGTGCCGGTCGCTGTCACCGGCGACAGCACCGCAGGGCCCGCGACCGGCGCGGCCGCGCCAGGTGCCATCGGCAGCGCCAGCGGCAATGCCGCCGGCGGTACGACGACGGGCACACCGGTCGGCGCCACCGGCGCTCCGGTGCCGACCATCGGTGCCGCACCCGGCGCATCGGCGGCCCGCGACAGCGTCCCCGCATTCGTCCCGCAGACGTTCGTGCTGGAGAACACGGTGGCCCGCTACGAGTACAGCTCGCTCGGCGCGACGCTGCAGTCCGTGGGCCTGTCGCAGTACCGCCGGCTCAACGGCGACTCGGGACAGGTCACGCTGCAGTTCCGGCGCGAACCGCTGCTCCGGCACCGCCTCATCACCGGCCGCGACACCATCGCGCTCGACCGCACGGCGTTCACCGCGACGGAGGAACGCGTGGGTGCGGAGCAGCGACTCACGTTCCGTGCCTCGGTGGCGGGCGGCAGCATCGAGATCGCATACCAGTTGTCGGTCGACAACTACCTCACGACGCTCTCGGTGCGCAGCAGCGGACTGCCGACGCCGGCGTTCCTTCTCACCTCGCTGCCACCGGGATTCGAGTCCCAGGAGCGCAACACGAAGGAGGATGTCCGCAGCCTCGGGTACTCGACCCGGACGCTGACGGGCAGCGAGGAGCTGACGGGATTCGCCTCGCCGGATCCCGGTGAGCGGCTGGTCAAGCCCGGTCCCTTCAGCTGGGCGGCGGCCAAGAGCAAGTACTACCTCGTCGGACTCATCGCACGGGACACGACCGCTGCGGCCGCGATCGCGGAGGTGCAGATCCTCGGGGAGGTGCGCGAGAACGGGGAGGCGGTCCGGGCCAGCGCCACGGCGATCACGCCGCTCGGCCCGCAGGGCGTCACGTTCGACCTCTACGCGGGCCCGCAGGAGTGGAAGCGCCTGATCGCGGTGGGACAGGAGTTCGAGAACGCGAATCCCGTCGGGGGATGGATCAGCGGGATCGTGCAGCCGTTCGCCACCATCGTCATGCGCATCCTGCTCTGGATGAAGCAGACGTTGGGGATCGAGTACGGCTGGATCATCGTCATCTTCGGCGTGGCGCTCCGCGTGCTGCTCTGGCCGCTCAACAGCCGCATGATGCGCACGCAGATCAAGATGCAGAAGCTCGCGCCGGAGCTGCAGGAGGTGCAGCGGAAGTTCGCCACCGACCGCGCCAAGCAGAGCGAGGCGATGATGAAGGTGTACGCCGACCACGGCATGAGCCCGTTCTCGCAGCTCACCGGCTGCCTGCCCATGTTCCTGCCGATGCCGATCTTCATGGCGCTGTTCTTCGTCTTCGGCAGCACGATCGAGTTCCGCGGCGTGCCGTTCCTCTGGTTCCCGGACATCTCGGTCGCCGACCCGATCTACCTCATCCCCATCCTGATGGGGGCGACCATGTACCTGCAGTCGTGGATCTCGCAGCGCAACATGCCGCCGAATCCGCAGATGCAGATGATGACATGGATGATGCCGGTGCTCATGACGGGCTTCGGCTTCTTCTGGGCCTCGGGCCTGAACCTCTACTGGTTCGTGCAGAACATCGCCGCATTGCCGCAGACCTGGCTGATCGCGAACGAGCGGGCGAAGGCCCAGGGCGGCGCCGTCATCGCGGCGCCGGCGGGTGGAGCCGGTGGGGGATCGAAGCCCGGCCGCTGACGTCCGCGGCGATACGATCGCCGCGGTCGCCACGGCACCGGGACGCGCGGCGCTCGCGACGCTCCGGGTGAGCGGACCCGCCACGGCGGGCATCGCGGCGCGGGTGCTGCGACCATGGCCGCTCGTCGCCCGTCGCGCGACGCGCGTGGAGGTCGCGGACGCCGAGAGCGGCGAGCTCCTCGACGACGCCCTGGCGACGTGGTTCCCCGGTCCGCACTCCTACACCGGCGAGGACGCCCTCGAACTCAGCGTCCACGGCGGAACCTACATCCCAGCGCGTGTCCTGGCCGCGCTGGTGGCGGCGGGAGCGCGCCCCGCGCTGCCGGGCGAGTTCACGGAGCGCGCCGTGCGTGCCGGACGCATGGACCTGCTGCAGGCGGAAGCCGTGGGCGAGCTCATCGCCGCGCGGTCGCGCGCGACGCATCGCGCCGCGCTGCGGCAGCTCTCCGGGGCACTGACCGCACAACTCGCGGCGCTGCGCGAGGGCCTGCTCCAGGTCGAGGCGCTGCTGGCCTACGAGATCGACTTTCCCGAGGAGGACGACGGTCCGCAACCGCGTGCGCGTGTCACCGCGGCGGCCACGGAGGTGCTCGACACGCTGGCGCGCCTGCTCTCGACGCTGCCACTCGCGGCTCGCGCGCGCGACGGCATGCACGTGGTGCTCGCCGGGGCGCCGAATGCCGGCAAGTCCTCGCTGTTCAACGCGCTGCTGGGCGACCCGCGGGCGATCGTGAGCGACGTGCCGGGCACGACGCGCGACGCGATCGAGGCGTTGCTGGACGACGCGCCGTGGCCGCTGCGCCTGGTGGACACCGCCGGGTTGCGCGATGCGGCGGATCCGGTGGAGCGCCTCGGCGTGGAGGTGAGTGAGCGGCGCCTCGCCGACGCCGACATCGTCCTGGTCTGCGCCGACAGCGACGCGGCGCTCGCCCGCGACCTCACGGCGGTGCAGCAGCGCACGGCCGCACGCTGCATCGCGGTGCGGACGAAGGTCGACGACGGCGTGCCGCCGCCCGCGATCGCGATCGGGATCGCGTCCGCGTCCGTGGCGGTGCCGAGTGTCGCGGTGAGCGCGACGCAGGGGCACGGCCTCGCGCTGCTGCGCGAGGCGATCCGTGCGGTCGCGTGCGAGGTCGAGCCCGAGCCACCCGAGTCGCAGCCGATGATCCTGCGTGCGCGGCAGGCGTCGGCGCTCGGCGTCGCGCGCCAGGAGGTGGAGGCGTTCGTTGCCGCGTGGACGACCGAGGCGCTGCCGGCACCGGTCGTGGCGACGCACCTGCGGGCCGCGGTGCTCGCGCTCGATGAACTCATGGGGACGATCGACCGCGAGGAGATCCTCGGGCGCGTGTTCCGTGAGTTCTGCGTGGGGAAATGACAACGCGCGGCCGGCCCCGGAGCCGGTCGCGCGTGTCCACCGAGCCTCCCTCCGAGCGCGTTATGCGGTTCGGCTGGCGGCGTCGGCGACGTGCATGAGTTCCTGTGCGTCGGCGCGCAGCGCCCACGCGATGCCACGTTCCGCGATGGCATCCTCGACCATCTTGGCCCCGATCCAGTAGCCCGCCCGCTCGGGCAGGATGTAGCGCTGCACCGTGCGGGCCTCGTCGCTCATGCCTCCGGAGAGCCAGCGCAAGCGCAGGCCGAGGCCGGCTCGATCGAGGTCCTCCGTGACCACACGCGTGAGCACGGACTCGAGTTCGCGCACCCGAGCGTACTGGCGGCGCTGGAATCCATAGTACTCCCAGGGCGCATGCCCGGGGCTGAGCTGGCGCGACGCGTGCACCGCGAGCCCTTCGTTGACGAGATGCTCGCGCAGCGTGGCGGCGCGACCGGTCTCCCAATACGAATAGAAGCCGCCGCCGGCGCCGATCACCTTGCGCAGCTCGGCGCGGCTCTGCGGCGACGTGTACCGCACGCAGTGCGCGATCTCGTGGGCGAGCCACATGGGGATGAGCTCGGGGTCGAGACCGAGCCCGCGCGTCGCGGGGTTGGCGATGCTGGTGAAGTGCTCCAGGCAGACGAACGCCATGCCGCGCCCGCCGACCACGAGCTCGCCCGCGTTGGCCGCGCCGACGCCGGCCATGAGCACCACGTCGATGGTGGAGTCGACCTCGAAGAGCTCGGTGCAGGCCGCCTCGGCCTGCCGGGCGAGCGCGACGACGTCGGTGCGCTCGAGCATGGTGCGGAGGTCGCTGCGGTCGGCGCGGACGGTCTCGCGCACGACATCATTGAAGTGCGGGCCCGTGGGCTCGATGACGTAGTTGTGCCAGTATGCCCCGAGCACCGCGCGATGGGTCTCGAAGTACCGATGATACGCTGCGACCGGGTCGCTGCTCTGGAGCACAGCGAAGAAGTCAGGCAGCAGGTTGATCAGCATTCGGTAGGGTCGGGGCGTGCTGCGATCAACGGGAAGACGCGGCGAGAATCACCGGGCGAAGGATACAGGTCCACGTGATTCCAGACAAGAGGACGTGAAAGGAAACAAACCCCGTGCACGGGAGCGTGACCGACGTCACAGTCAGCGCGTGCCGAACAGTCGGTCGCCGGCGTCGCCGAGCCCGGGGAGGATGTAGCCGTTCGCGTTCAGCTCGCGATCGAGGGACGCGGCGAAGATCGGCACGTCCGGGTGCGCGGCGTGCAGTCGCTTCACGCCCTCGGGCGCGGCGACGAGACAGAGGAACTTGATGCGCTGCGCGCCGGCCCGCTTGAGCGATGCGACCGCGCTGGCGGCGCTGCCACCGGTGGCGAGCATCGGATCGAGCAGGAAGAACTCGCGTTCCGCGGCGTCACCGGGCACCTTGAAGTAGTAGTCGACGGGCTCAAGAGTATCGTGGTCACGATACAGTCCGATGTGTCCGACGCGTGCCGAGGGGACGAGCTTGAGGATGCCTTCGACCATGCCGAGACCGGCCCGCAGGATCGGCACGAGGGTGAGCTTCTTGCCGGCGACGCGCTGTCCGGTGGTCGTCTCGAGCGGGGTGATCACCTCGGCGGGCTCGAGCGCGAGGTCCGCCGTGGCCTCGTAGGCCATGAGCATCGCGATCTCGTCGACGAGTTCCTTGAAGATCTTCTTCGGCGTCGCCTGGTCGCGGAGGATCGCGAGCTTGTGCTGCACGAGCGGATGCGAGACGACGGTCAGGCCCAGGAGCGCAGGGGTGGTCAGCATGGGCGAAAAGCTAGTATCTTCGGCGCCATGAAAGAATATCAGGCGGTGATCCTCCGGTTCACGCGGCACCAGCGCGAGGACGAGGACGCGCTCACGGACCTGCTCAACGAGCGCAGCCGAGGCGGCTGGGCGCCGACCATGATGTCGCAGGACGGGTTGCGCCTGACCGTGGTGTTCGCGCGCGACGCCGAACCCGAGCGCTAGTCCCCTCAACCGCGATTCTTTCATGCAACTGACATTCCAAGGTGCGGCCCGCGAGGTCACCGGGTCGGCGCACGTGGTGCGCGTTCGGGGACGGACGATCCTGCTCGACTGCGGGCTCTTCCAGGGCCGGCGCGCGGAAGTGGCCGCGAAGAACCGCCGGCTGCCCGTCCCGGTCGCCGAGCTCGACGCGGTGGTGCTCTCGCATGCGCACATCGACCATGCCGGCCGCCTGCCGTTCCTGGTGAACGCCGGATTCCGCGGCCCGATCCACGCGACGGCGGCCACGCGCGATCTCTGCGAGGTGATGCTCGCCGACTCGGCCTTCATCCAGGAGAAGGACGCCGAGTTCCTCCGGCGCCACAAGAAGTCCGCGGACGAGCCGCTGTACACCATCCGGGACGTCTCGACGACGCTCACGCAGATGGTGCCGCATCGCTACCACGACCGCTTCGAGGTGGTGCCCGGCGTCTGGGCCCGGTTCACGGACGCGGGACACATCCTCGGCTCCGCATCGGTCGCGCTGGAGTGGGAGGAGCACGGCCGCACGCAGCGCCTCGGTTTCAGCGGCGACATCGGCCGCTCCGGGCTGCCGATCATCCGTGACCCGGAGCCGTTGACGGACCTCGACTGGTTGCTGCTGGAATCGACGTACGGCAATCGCGACCACACGAGCGTGGCCGGCGCGCGCGAGCAGCTTGCCGCCGTGGTGCGCGACACCGTCGCGCGCGGCGGCCGGGTGCTGATCCCGGCGTTCGCCGTGGGCCGCACGCAGGAGCTGCTGTACGACCTCCACCAGCTGGTGCACGAGGGCAAGATCCCGGCCGTGCCGGTGGTGATCGACAGCCCGCTCGCCACGCAGGCGACGGACGTGTTCCGCGAGAACACGACGATCTTCGACGACACGGAAGCGATGGTGCGCGCACACAACGGCGACCGGGGCGCGCTGTTCGACTTCGACATGGTGCAGTTCACGCCCGATGTCGAGGACTCGAAGGCGATGATGCGCAAGCAGGGACCGATGATCGTGATCGCGGCGTCGGGCATGGCGGAGTCCGGGCGCATCCTCCATCACCTGGCCCACAGTGCGGGCGATCCGCGGACGACAATCCTCATCGTCGGGTTCCAGGCCGAGCACACGCTCGGGCGGCGGATCGTGGAGCGCCGGGAGACGCTGAAGGTGTATGGGGAGTCCGTCCCACTGCGCGCGCGCGTCGAGGTCCTGACGGGGTATAGTGCGCATGCGGACCGGCAGGAACTGCGGCGCTGGCTGGACGCGGTGCGCGCCACGTCACCGCGGTTGGCGGATGTGTTCCTCGTCCACGGGGAACCGGAGGCGCAGGACGCCTTCGCGAAGGATCTCACGGCAGCAGGGTATAGAACGACGGCACCTGAACCTGGTACACATGTCACGCGCTGACGCATCGGAACGGATCATCGAAGGCGCAGTACGGTTGGGCATCGCGCGCGGCGTCGGCGCGATGAGTCTGCAAGCGATCGCAACGGCCAGCGGGGTGAGCAAGGCGCTGGTGCTCTACCACTTCCAAGGCAAGGCGACCCTCCTGCGGGCGGTGGCGGACACGCTGGCCCGGGGCAGCACGACGCGGCTGCAACGGGCTGCGGCCGCGAGCGACGCGATGCCGGCGTGGCGTGCGCTGGTCGTCGACGAACTCGCGCGCGGCGACGCGGCACTGCTCGCCGCCCTCTCGCTGGAGGAGGACGTCGATCCCGAGACGTCCCAGCGGGGACGCGTCGCCCGCGAGGAGGCGGCGGCCGCGCTCGCCACCGCGGTGCTGGCGGGCGTGGGGCTGGTCCCGCGCGTGCCGGCTGCGTTCCTCGGGCGACTGATGCTGCGGCAGATCGAGGGACTGGCGGTGGCGGCGGCGCGCGGCGGCGTACCCGACGCGGCACGTGACGCGGAACTCGACGCGTTCGCACTGGCCCTGCTCGCCCTCGGCCGCTGAGGACCGTACCCCTCGCGCAGTCGTGGCGGTAGTTTGCGAGCCATGGCCCTTCCCACGCGACCCTCCCTGCGCCGGCGTGTGTTGTACGTCGGCGTGGGGACGATCACGGCGCTGTGGTGCCTGTCGGCGCTGGCGGTGCTGTGGGTGGCTGCCCGGGACCGGGCCGCGCCGGCCGATGCCATCGTCGTGTTGGGGGCCGCGCAGTACCGCGGTCGCCCGTCCCCGGTGCTGCGGGCGCGCCTGGACCATGCGGTCGGGCTCTACGCGCGCGGCCTGGCGCCGCAGATGGTGCTCACCGGCGGCGTGGCCGAGGGCGACACCTCAAGCGAGGCCGCGGTGAGCCGCCGGTACGTGATGGGTGCCGGCGTGCCGGAAGCCGCGCTGCTGCTCGAGAACGAGGGGCGCACCACGAGCGAGTCCCTGCGGGCGGTCGCGCAACTGCTCGACGTGCGCGACCGCGAGCGCGTGATCCTCGTGTCCGATCCCTTCCACCTGCTCCGCGCGAGCATCGTGGCGCGGCGGCACGGGCTGGTGGTGCGCACCTCGCCCACGAGCACCGAGGGCGTGCTCGCCCGCCTCGCGCGGCAGCCGCGCTACTTCCTCGCGGAGTCGGTGAAGGCCCCGGTGGCATTCCTCTTCGAATGGTGAGTCCGTGCGGATCCCCGTAACGACCTACACGCTGGCGAACGGCCTCCGCGTGATCCTGTCCGAGGACCACGCGACGCCCGTCGTCGCGGTGAACCTGTGGTATCACGTGGGCTCGGCGAACGAACGGGCTGGGCGCACCGGGTTCGCCCACCTCTTCGAGCACATGCTCTTCCAGGGCAGCGCGCAGGTCGCGGCCAACGAGCACTTCGAGCTGGTGCAGCGCGCTGGCGGCACGCTCAACGGCTCGACCTGGCTGGACCGCACGAACTACTTCGAGACGATGCCCTCGCACCAGCTCGAACTCGCGCTCTGGCTCGAGGCCGATCGCATGGCTCGCCTGCTGCCGGCGATGACACAGGAGAAGCTCGACACCCAGCGCGACGTGGTGAAGAACGAGCGGCGCTGGTCGGTGGACAACCAGCCGTACGGCACGTGGTGGGAGCGGTTGCCGGCGCTGTGCTTCCCGCCGGAGCATCCGTTCCACCACTCGCTCATCGGGTCGATGGAAGACCTGAGCGCCGCGAGCTTGGAGGACGTCGCGACCTTCTTCCGCACCTACTACACCCCCGACAACGCGGTGCTGACCATCGCCGGCGACTTCGACCCGGCCGCGGCGCGGACGATGGTGGACCGCCACTTCGCGGCGATCCCGCGCGGTACGGGACGGCCGCCACTGCCGGCGATGACGTTGCCCGCCACGTTCGGCGGCGGGCGACGCGAAGTGGTCGAAGACGACGTGGTGGCGCCGCGCCTGTTCCTGGCCTTCCGCGTTCCCGCCGCCGGGAGCGCGGGGTGGTACGCGGCGAGCCTCATGGGCGCCGTACTCGGGACTGGCGACGGCAGCCGGCTGGCCCGCGCGCTGGTGCGCGAGCAACGGATCGCCTCGGCGGCGACCGCCTACACGTTCGACCTCGCCAAGGGCAGCGACCTGCTCGTCTGCGACGTGACCGCACATCCGGGCGTGACGGCCGACGCGCTGGAGGCGGCGGTGTTGGCGGAGATCGACCGTGTGCGGCGCCCCGACGCGCCGGACGCGGTGCAGGAGGCCGAGCGCGAGCGGGCGCTGGCGCTGCTGGAGACGTCCTGGGTGACGGCGCTGCAGTCGGCAGGCGCCCGCGCCGATAAATTGTCGCAGTTCGCTACTTATTTTGACGACCCCGCGCGCGTGAACGAGGAGCCGGCCCGACACGCCGCCGTGCGCGTGGCGGACCTCGCCGCCTTCGCCGCGGCGTCCCTGGGGCCGGACAACCGCGCCGCGCTGCTCTATGTGCCGCGCCACACGCCCGCCGCGGAGGCCGCGTGACCGTGCCGCCGCGTCCCACACCGGGCGTACCCCGGCCGTACGAGTTCCCCGACGTCGTGCGCGCCACGCTCAGCACCGGGATGCGGGTGGTGGTGGTGCCGATGCCGCGGCTCCCGCTCGTGACCGTGCTCGGACTGATCGATGCCGGTGCGAGCGGCGAGACCAACGCCGAGGCCGGGCTCGCGGCGCTCACCGCGCGCACGCTCGTGGAGGGCACCCACTCGCTCGACGGTGCGGCCCTCACGGCGCGGCTCGAGGGACTGGGCACGTCGCTCGGCGGCGCCGCCGACTGGGATGCGAGCAGCGTGCACTTCACCGTCACGCGATCGCGCTTGCGCGCGGCGTTCGCGCTGTTCGGCGAGACGTTGCGCACGCCGGCGTTCGCAGCGACGGAAGTGGAGCGGCTCCGGGAGGAGCGGCTGGCGGACCTCGCGCAGCAGCTGGCCGAGCCGCGCGGCCTGGCCGACCAGCGCTTCAACGGGTTCGTCTACGCCCCCAACACGCGGTTCGCACGTCCCGTCGGCGGTACCGTCGGCAGCGTGCAGGCGCTCGATCGCGCGGCCGTCAGTCGGTACCACGCCGCGCACTACGGCGCGGCCACGACCACGCTGCTCTTCGTGGGGGACATCCGTCCGGACGAGGCGGTGGCGATGGCCGAGGAGGAGTTCCAGGCCTGGCGCAACTCGGCGCAGCCGAGCGCGTCGGCGCCGGATGCCGTCGCGCGGGCGGCCACGTCCTCGCGTCGCGTGGTGGTGGTGGAGAAGCCGGGTGCGCCGCAGTCCGAACTCCGCATCGGACACGTCGGGGTGCCGCGCAGCCATCCCGACCACCTCGCGATCGTCGTCATGAACGCGATCCTCGGCGGCCTGTTCTCGTCGCGCATCAACCTCAACCTCCGCGAGCGGCACGCCTTCACGTACGGTGCATCGTCGGGCTTCGATTGGCGGCGCGCGGCAGGACCGTTCGCGGTGCGGACCGCCGTGAAGACCGAGGTCACGGCGCGCGCGGTGGAGGAGATCCTGCGCGAACTCGACGGGATGCGGGCCGCGCCTCCGAGCGCGGATGAGGTGACACTCGCGACGGACTATCTCGCCGGGGTGTTCCCGATCCGGTTCGAGAGCACCGACGCGGTGGCCGGCGCGCTCGCGAGCGCGCTGACGTTCGGTCTCGCGGAGGACTGGTTCCTGCGCTACCGCGACCGGGTGCGTGCGATCGGTCCGGACGAGGTCTTCGCGGCCGCGCAGGCGCACCTCGACCCCACACGACTCCTCGTGCTCGCCGTGGGGGATGGTGCCGCGATCACGGAGTCCCTGGACGCCCTGGCGCTGGGGCCGCTCACGCGGCACGCGAGCGACGCAGACCCCGCAGAGGCCCCATGAGCGCAGCGCAGGACGAGCGGGACATCGGACACGGCGTCGGACGCATCGACGGCACGCGGATCTGGCAGCACCGCTTCCTCGACGCCCATGTGGATCGCGTGCGGATGCCGGACGGCAGCACGCACGAGCAGGTGCTGATCCACCATCCGGGAGCGGCAGCGGTGGTGCCGTTCCTGAGCGATCCGCGGGGACCGGATCCGCAGATCCTGCTCATCAAGCAGTATCGCTATGCGACGGGCGGCACGATGTGGGAGATCCCTGCGGGCCGGCTGGAACCGGGCGAAGCGCCGATCAGCTGCGCCCACCGCGAGCTGCTCGAGGAGACGGGATGTACGGCGGCGGCGATGGAACCGCTCACGTTCCTGTGGACGACACCAGGGTTCACCAACGAGAAGATCCACCTGTTCCTGGCGTCGGGACTCACGCGTGGCGCGACCCAGCACGAGGCCGACGAGTTCATCGAAGTGGTGACGTTGCCGCTCAGCGAGGTGCTCCGGATGATCGGCGCCGGAGAGATCACGGATGCGAAGACGCTGATCGGCGTGCTGTTCGCGGCAGGTTTCCGGACGTAGGAATAGCGCGCGACACTATAGAAGCGAGCGCGGCGGCCCACCTCGGTGGACCGCCGCGTCCTATTTTTGGGACGGAGTTCTCGTCAATTGGAGACACTTTCGCACATTAGGCTGCGATTAACAACATATAAATCAACAACTTATAGCGCTGTCCCCAGTGGCACGCCCCCTGCTTTGAACTATCAGCGAGCAGGCACCACGAACGACTCCTTCGGGGGGAGACCATGGGAAGCGCCGCACTGAAGTTGGCAGCACGTCCACTCGCGTTTCGGACGCTTAATGACCTCAAGTCGCTTGAAGATGGCGCCTTGGTGTCTGAGTATTTGGCCGGCCAGCCGCGTGC
This sequence comes from uncultured Gemmatimonadota bacterium, assembly GCA_902825965.1. Lineage (GTDB taxonomy): Bacteria > Gemmatimonadota > Gemmatimonadetes > Gemmatimonadales > Gemmatimonadaceae > Pseudogemmatithrix. The sequence continues at coordinate 63,588 of CADEDA010000015.1, forward strand.
TTTCGACGCCATCGTCGATCGGTATCAGACCCGCCTCCTCAACTTCATCTATCGCACCGTGGGCGACCGTGAGCGCGCCGAGGACCTCGTGCAGGAGGTCTTCATCCGGGTGCACCGTCACCTCGCGCGCTTCGACCGCTCGAAGAAGTTCTCGACCTGGATCTACACCATCGCCTCGAACCTGGCCAAGAACGAGCTCCGCAACCGCTCGCGGAATCCGATCGTGCTGTTCCAGACCATGACGTCCGGCTGGGACGACGAGGAGCGTCCGCTGGAGTTCGAGGATCCGGCCGCTCGCCCGGACGACCTCTTCCGGAAGCGCCACGTGCGGCAGTTGGTGGAGCAGACGGTGGCGCAGCTCCCGCAGCACCACCGGGAAGTGTTCGTCCTCCGGGAACTCGAGGGACGTTCGTACGAGGAGATCGCCGAGATCACGCACTGCAACCTCGGCACCGTGAAATCGCGCCTGAACCGCGCGCGCAGCTCGTTCGCCGAGATCATCGAGCCGGCCCTGCAGTAAGGTACGGAAGGGGGGTGGGACCTCCGAAGGCCTGCAGGCCGGAACGCGGAACGTCCATTCGGGGTACCGAGTGGGCGTTTCGTCATTTTCCCCCACTCGATGACCTGCACGCACTTCCGCTCGCGCCATCTCGCCTGGCTCGACCGCGCGTTGCCCGGCCGGGTCGCGTCGGCCCTCGAGGCGCACCGTGCCCACTGCGCCGCGTGCGCGCGCTACGACACCGTGGTGCGCCTCGGGCTGTTGCAGGCGCGGCACCTGCCGCCGCTCCGTCCGTCGCGCGGGTTCCGTCGGACGCTGCAGGCGCGATTGGCGCAAGAGACGGGGGCAGCCGCGGCGGCTATATTGCCCGCGTATGCCTTCCGTGACGATCAAGGCGCTCAAGTCGGCCCTCGAGTCCGGCCGGTTCGATCCGGTCTACCTCTTTCACGGCGCGGATGACTACCTCAAAGAGGAGAAGGTCCGCGCCCTGATCGATCGCGCGACGGACCCGTCGACGCGCGACTTCAACCTCGAGGTGCTGCGCGGCGCCGAGACGGACGTGACGCGACTCGCCTCCGCGCTCGAGGCGCTGCCGATGCTGGCGGAGCGTCGCGTGGTGGTGCTGCGCGATCCCGCGGCGATGAAGAAGCCCGCGCGCGAGCGCCTGGAGAGGCATCTTGCGCACCCGGCCGCCGATACCTGCCTCGTGCTGGTGGTGCCGAGCGGCAGCAAGCCGGAGGCGGACCAGCTCAAGCAGGCGAGCGCCGTGGAGTTCCGTTCCTTGACCGAGGACGAGCTGGCCCAGTGGATCATGCTGCGCGCCGAACAGGTCGGGGGCGTGCCGATCGCGGCGGACGCTGCGGCGCTGCTCGCGAGCTACGGCGGCAACGACCTCGCCTTGCTCGCCGGGGAGCTGCAGAAGCTCGCGGCTTACACCAACGGCGCCCCGATCGGTCGCGAGGCGATCGAAGCGGTCACCGGCGTGCGTCCGGGCCATACCCTCGCAGACCTGCTCGACCTGGCGGCGGCGCGGGAGACGACCAAGGCCGTGGCGCTGGTGGAAGAAGTCCTCGCGCAGCCCAAGATGTCCGGCGTGACGACGGTCCTCGCGCTCACGGCACAGACACTGGCGATCGGCTGGGGCCTGGCGGCGCGTGCGCGCGGGTTGCCGGCGTCGCGGCTCGAGAGCGAGTTCTTCACGCTGCTCAAGGAAGGTGGCGGCGTGTACACCGGCCGTTCGTGGGGCGAGGCGGTGAAGTGCTGGGCGCGCGCGCTGCCGAAGTGGACGGCGGCGGATGTCGACCATGCGCTGCCGCACCTGCTGGCCGCGGACGCCGCGCTCAAGGACACGAAGGTCTCCAGCGAGGCGCAGATCGTCGTCTCGCTGTTGCTGGCGATCACACCCGTCGCATCGCGACGGAGGGCGGCATGACGACGAGTGGAGTGGACGGCACGGGTCGCGGGATGCTCTTGCGATCGGTGCGGATGGCGGGAGCGATGGCGCTGGTGTGCCTGCTGCCCGGCACGACGGCGTGGGGGCAGGTGCTCGCGACCGGTTCGGCGCCGATGAGCGCGGACGATTCGGTGGCAGCGGTGGTACGTCGCGCGCAGCGCCTCGTGAACGACGGTCAGGGTGCGGACGGTCGCGCACTGATGGACTCCTTGCTGGAGGCCGCCGAACCACGGTCGCGGAAGGAAGCCGAGGCGCTGTACTGGCGCGCGAGCCTTGCGGCATCGTGGGATGATGCGCAGCGCGACTACCTGCGCCTGATGCTCGAGCACGAGCTCTCCCCTCGCTACGGCGATGCGATGCTGCGCCTGGCGCAGGGTGAGGCGACGCGGAACGACCGCGACGCGGCGATCCGCTACTTGGAGCGCCTGGCCCGCGAGGCGCCCGAGAGCGCGGCCCGCGCCGAAGGTGGGCTCTGGCACGGGCGCCTGCTGGTGGAGCGCGGCCAGCGCGACCAGGGCTGCGCCGTGCTCCGCGAGACGCGGCCGCGCGTGCCGACGGGGCAGCTCGAACTCGAGAATCAGTACGAGTTCCTGTTGCGCGGTTGCCCGGATCCGGCCGCAGTCGCAGCGGCCACCGCAGGCGAAGCGCCCACGTCGGCCGCCGCACCGACACAAGCCTCCGCATCCGTACCCGCATCCACACCTGCATCCACACCCGCATCCGCGCCGGCAGCAGCGCCGGCAGCAGCGCCCGCGGCGACGCCGCCGACCACTCCGACGCCAACCGCCACCGGCACGGTCTGGTCGGTGCAGATCGCGGCGGTCAGCACACTCAGCGAAGCGACGGCGCTCTCGCGGCGCCTCACGGCGCGCGGATACGCAGCGCGCGTCGACGGCAGCGCGGCGCCGTTCCGCGTGCGGATCGGGCGGTTCGCCACACGAGCCGCGGCGGCGGATGCCGCGGCGGCGTACAAGGCGAAAGAGAAGGCGGATGCGTTCGTGGTGGAGGTCCCGCGCGGGTGAGCAAGGACGGTGGGGCGACCCCGCTGATGACGCAGTACCGGGAGATCAAGGCGCGACATCCCAACGCGATCCTGTTCTTCCGGATGGGCGACTTCTACGAGATGTTCTACGAGGATGCCGAGGTCGCCGCGCGCGCACTCGACCTCACACTCACCTCGCGCAACAACGGCGGTGCGGCGGAGGTGCCGCTCGCCGGCGTGCCGGTGAAGGCGGCATCGGAGTACCTGCGTCGCCTGGTGCAGCAGGGCTTCCGCGTCGCCATCTGCGAGCAGGTCGAGGATCCCAAGGTCGCGAAGGGGATCGTGAAGCGCGCCGTGATCGAGACGATCACCCCCGGCGCCGCGTTCGCGGACGACCTGCTCGAGGTCTCGCGCAACACGTTCCTCTGTGCGGTGCACGCGATCGGCGAGGAGCTGGGCATCGCGGCGGCGGACCTCTCGACGGGCGAGTTCCGGCTCGTGCGCAGCGCGATGCGGGATGCCGACGCGGTGCTCGCCCGGCTCGCGCCGCGCGAGTTGCTCGTTGCGACCGCGGCCAGTCCGGCGATCGAGCGCCTCGTGGCCGCGAGCGACGCCCTGGTCACGCCGCGCGAGGCGTGGGAGTTCGAGCCCGCGCTGGCCGAGGACGCGCTGGCGCAGCACTTCGCGGTACAGTCGGTGGAAGGGTTCGGCATCGGAAAGGCGGATGGCGTGGCGGTGGGCGCCGCCGGCGCGCTGCTGCGATACCTGCGCGAGCTGCAGCCCGGCGGGCTGCCGCATCTCGCGCGCCCGGTGCTCGAGCGTCCGGGCGGCATCATGCCGCTCGACGAGATGACGCGGCGCAACCTCGAGTTGGTGGAATCGCTGCGTGCCTCCGCGGACAGCAGCGGGACCCTGCTGGCGGTGCTCGATCGGACACAGACCCCGATGGGCGCGCGGCTGTTGCGGCAGTGGATCCTCGCGCCGCTGACCGAGGTCGCGGCGATCGACGCGCGGCTCGATGCGGTGACGGCACTGTTCGCGGATGCTCTCGCACGCACGGCCCTGCGCGAGGCGCTCGACGGCGTGCGCGACGTGGAGCGTCTCGCGGGCCGCACCGCAGCGGGGCGGGCCACGCCGCGCGACCTGCGCGCGCTGGGCGACTCGCTCGCACGCCTGCCGTCCGTGCTCGCCGCCCTCGCCCGCGTGCCGGGCCACGGGGTCTTGGGCGACATCGTCGCGCAATGGGACGATGCGGCCGCCATCGCCGCGGAGATCCAGCGCACGCTGGTCGCGCGCCCGCCGCTGGCCTTCGGTGACGGCGAGACGATCGCGACCGGCGTGGACGCGGCCCTCGACGCGCTGCGGACGATCGCGACCGGCGGGAAGGATGCGATCGCGGCGCTGCAGGCCGAGGAGCGCGCGCGCACGGGCATCCCGTCGCTCAAGGTCGGGTACAACCGGGTCTTCGGCTACTACATCGAGATCACCAACGCGAACCGCGATCTCGTGCCGGCGGACTACCAACGGCGCCAGACGTTGACGGGCGCCGAGCGCTACATCACGCCGGCGCTGAAGGAGTACGAGGAGAAGGTGATGGGGGCGACCGAGCGCATGGAGGCGCTGGAGCGGGAGCGCTTCGAGGCGTTGCGGGCGCAGGTGGGCGGAGAGGTGCGGCGCCTGCAGGCGATCGCACAGCGCTGCGCGCAGCTGGATGTGCTGGCCGCGCTGGCCGAGGTCGCGGCGCGCGAGGGCTACGTGCGTCCCACGGTGGACGACGGGGCGGCCCTGGAGATCGTCCGCGGGCGGCACCCGGTGGTGGAGCGCATGATGCCGCGCGACCAGTTCATCCCGAACGACGTCACGCTCACGCCCGACGCACGGATGATCATCCTCACCGGCCCGAACATGGCCGGCAAGAGCACCATCCTGCGGCAGATCGGCCTGGTGGTGGTGATGGCCCAGATGGGCAGCTACGTGCCGGCGCAGGCGGCGCGCCTGGGGGTCGCGGACCGCGTGTTCACGCGCGTGGGGGCGAGCGACAACCTCGTGCGCGGCCAGTCGACGTTCATGGTGGAGATGTCCGAGACGAGTGCGATCCTGCACACCGCGACCGCCCGGAGCGTGGTGCTGCTCGACGAGATCGGGCGCGGCACGGCGACCTGGGACGGCCTCTCGATCGCCTGGGCGGTGAGCGAGCACCTGCACGAGCGCGTCGGGTGCAAGACGGTGTTCGCGACGCACTACCACGAGCTGACGCAGCTGGCCGACGAATTCGTATCGGTTCGCAACTATAACGTGGCGGTACAGGACGTGGGGGATCGCATCCTGTTCCTGCACCGGCTCAAGCCGGGCGGGGCGGACCGCTCCTACGGCATCGAGGTGGGGCGGCTCGCCGGGCTGCCGTCGCCGGTGATCGCGCGGGCGCGGGCGCTGCTGCGTGTGCTCGAGGCCGAGCATCTCGTGCCGGCGCTCGGCGGCAGCCCGCGTCGTGCGTCCCCGCCGCCGGGGCGCGCGGCGCCCGCGGACCAGCTCGGCCTGTTCGCGGCGCCGGGTCCCGACCCGCTCGTCGCGCGCCTGCAGCAGGTCGACGCCGACACGCTCACCCCGTTGCAGGCGCTGTCACTGCTTGCGGAGCTCGCGGCCGACGCCCGTACGCGGCGCGACCTCCGGCAGTAGATTCGCGGAACCTCCCTCCAGTGTCACTCCCATGACCGATCATCCCCGCCATCGCCGTCCCTACGCGAACGTCCTCGAGACCATCGCGTGGACGCCGCTCATCCGTCTCACCCGCGTGACCCATGGCATGAAGACGCCGGTCTACGGGAAGGCGGAGTTCTTCAATCCCGGCGGCAGCGTGAAGGACCGCATCGGGCTGCCGATGATCGAGGACTTCGAGCGTTCGGGACGCCTCAAGCCCGGCGGCACGATCGTCGAGGGCACGAGCGGCAACACCGGCGTGGGGCTGGCGCTCGCGGCGGCGCTCAAGGGATACAAGTGCATCTTCACGATGCCCGACAAGATGTCGCAGGAGAAGGTGCGTCTGCTCAAGGCGTTCGGGGCGGAGGTGATCATCACGCCCACGGCGGTGCCGGCGGAGCATCCGGACAGCTACACGTCGATGGCGAAGCGCATCGCGGAGGAGACACCGAACGCGGTGCTCGCCAACCAGTTCTACAACCAGGTGAATCCGCAGGCGCACTACGCCTCCACGGGTCCGGAGCTCTGGGAGCAGACCGAGGGACGGATCACGCACTTCGTGGCGGGCGCCGGCACCGGCGGGACGATCACGGGCGTGGCGCGCTACCTCAAGGAGCGGAACCCCAAGGTGCAGGTGGTGGGGGCCGACCCGGTGGGCTCGATCCTCGCCGAGCTGTGGCGGTCGAACGGCGCGAACAAGCCGCAGGGCGCGCCGTACAAGGTGGAGGGCATCGGTCAGGACAAGGTGCCGGGCACACTCGACCTCAGTGTGATCGACGAGTACCAGACGGTGAGCGACCGCGACGCGTTCGCGATGGCGCGCCGCCTCACGCGCGAGGAGGGACTCTTCGTCGGCGGCTCGGCGGGCCTCATCGCCCACGCGGCGCTGTCCGTCGCGCGACGCATCAACGATCCCGACGCCTGCGTGGTGACGGTGCTCTGCGACACGGGCGAGCGGTATCTCTCGAAGCTGTTCAACGACGAGTGGATGCGCGAGAACCAGCTGCTCGACGCGGAGAAGATGACGCTCGGCCAGCTGCTCGATGCCAAGGGCGGGGAGATCCCCGCGCTGGTGAGCACCGCCCCCGGCGCGTCGGTGCGCCAGGCGCTCGGGCTCATGAGCCTGCACAACGTGTCGCAGCTGCCGGTGATGGACGGCGCGAACTGCGTGGGCTCGGTGAGCGAGAGCGTGCTGAGCGTGCGCGGACTCGAGGACACCAAGGTGCTCGAGCGCACCGTGAGCGACGTGATGGACTCGCCGTTCCCGGTGGTGGACGCCCAGATGCCGGTGGACGCGGCGGTGAAGATGCTGGGGCGCAACAACCCGGCCGTGCTGGTGCGGGACCATGGCACGGTCCAGGGCATCCTCACGCGCTCCGACCTGTTGCAGTTCCTGATGGCGCGATGAGCACGCGGCCGTTGCGGATCCTGGTGCTCAAGGGCGGCGATTCCTCCGAGCGCGAGGTGTCGCTGTCGAGTGGTGGTCGCGTGAGCGCCGCGCTGCAGTCGCGCGGCCACGAGGTGCTCGAGGCCGATCCGGCCGGTGATCCGCTGGCGGTGCTGCCGATGGCGCGCCGGGTGGATGTGGTGTGGCTCGCGCTGCACGGCGGCGTGGGCGAGGACGGCACGATCCAGGCGCTGTTCGACCTCGCCGGGGTGCGGTACACCGGAAGCGGGCACTTGGGCAGCGCGATCGCGATGGACAAGGACCTGTCGAAGATCCTGTTCCGTGCCGCCGGGGTGGGCACGGCGGACTGGTGGATGCTGCGTGCGGGCGACCCGCCCGTGTGGCGGAGCGCGGAGTACGCGGCGCGCGCCGCGACGGCCCTGGGTGTGCCGCTGATCGTGAAGCCGTCGAAACAGGGGTCCACCGTGGGCCTGGCGCTCGTGAAAGCGACGGAGAATCTCGCGGCTGCGGTGGAGGAGGCGTTCCGCCACGATGACGAAGTGATGCTCGAGACCTACGTGCCCGGGCGCGAGCTCACCGTGGGTGTACTCGGTGACTGGGTGATGCCGGTTGGCGAAATCGTGCCCAAGCACGAGATTTACGACTACGAGTGCAAGTACACGGCGGGGATGGCCGATGAGCTCTTCCCTGCGCCGCTCCCCCCGGCGATCCGTGACGAGGCGCAGCGCCTTGCCCGGCTCGCGTATGCGGCACTCAAGTTGCGGGGTTGTGCACGGATCGACTTCCGCCTGCGTCCGGACGGCGCCCTGTTCTGTCTCGAGGCGAACACCTTGCCCGGGATGACGGGTACGAGTCTGGTGCCGCAGGCCGCATTGGCGGATGGCGTCGGGTTTCCCGAGCTCTGCGAGCGGATCGCGCTGGCGGCACTCGGGCCCACTGGAGAACGGGAATGACGGAACCACTGTCGATGGTCGCCGCCGCATTGGCGGGAGTGCCCGCAGGCGTGCAGTCGCTCGGCCCCTGGGCCGGGCGGCGGCAGCTCTTCGTGCGCTTCGCCGGCGAGGCGGAGACCGCGACCATGTACGGCGCAGCGGCGCTGGTGCGCGAGCTCGAGCGCCAGATGAGCCGCTCGACCTTCCACTCGATCGTGATCGGCGGACGGGACCCGTTGGGCAACGTGCCGTTCCTCGACGCCGCGCTGCGGGCCGCGAAGCCGCGGATCCCCGTGATGCTCGACACCGACGGCCAGCGGCCGCAGGAGCTGGGCGAGGTGCTCCCGCACTTCGCGCTGGTGCAGGTGACGGTGGAGTTCAGTGGCGGCGAGGCCTCGCTCGACCACGCCATCGCCTCGCTGGCGGTCGCGGCGCGCGGCGGCACGCCGCACGCCCTGGTGCTGGTCGCCCGCGAGGACACCGCGGACTCGCAGATGCTGCGGTTGGTGGAGGAAGCGCGGCGCACGAGTGCGTCGACGCAGGTGGTCATCCACCCGTACGTCGCCGCCGACGGCACGCCGGTGCTGGACCGTCGCTGGGCGACCTTGCTCGAGCAGGCGATGGGCATGCACGCCGATGTGCGGCTCGCGCTGCGTCTCCCCGCGCCCACCGGGTTGCGCTGAGCGCATGTCGACACTGCTCGCCTCCACGGCTCCGAGCCCCGCGGGACGCCCGTCGTCGCGCGTGGTGTGGGGGATGTTGGCGACGATCGCCGTCGTGCAGTTCCTGCAGTGGACGCTGGTGCTGCCGGAGGACGTGCAGCGCTTCCTGGGCTTCCAGCGCGACGACCTCGAATCGGGTCGCTGGTGGACCGCCCTCAGCTATCCCTTCGTGCATGGGGATGTCGCCGTCGCGGTGCTGAATGCGTACGCGCTCGCGCTGTTCGGCACGCGGGTAGAGCGCGAGTGGGGCTCGCGTCGCTTCCTGGCGTTCCTCGCGGTCGCGGCGATCGGCGCCTGGATCGTGCACCTCTTCCTCGGCGGCGCAGGGCTGTTGCTCGGCGCTTCGGCGATGGCGTTCGCCACGCTCGCGGCCTACGGCCTGCGCTGGGGCCGCGACGAACACGGGGTCGTCGCCGGGCTCGAGGTGCGAGGGCGCTGGATCACGCTGTTCGTCGGCGCGATCCTGCTGCTCGTCGGCCTGCGCGAGGCGGTGGGCGGTGGGGCCGGGTTCCTCGCGCACCTCGGCGGCATCGCGGCGGCGTGGTTGTTCGTGCGCCTCACGCCGGTGCAGCTGGTGGAGCGCCTCCGCGAAGGTGTCACGGCGCTGCCGGACGAGCCGCCCGAGGACCAGCTGCCCCGGGCGGTCCCCAAGTCGGCGCCGCGGTCCCGCACGCGCGACCGCGAGACGATCGATGACGTGCTCTCGCGCAGCAATGCCGCCGCGGCGCGGCGCGCGACACCGCGGCGCCGCAGCAAGCCCGACGCCGAGCCCTCGGCGCCGCCGTCCCTCGACGCGATCCTCGACAAGATCTCCGCCGAGGGCATGGCGGGTCTGACCGACGATGAACGGCGCGTCCTCGATGATCACTCCCGTCGCCTGCGCGACGGGTAACACCACCCCGAGTCATGCCACAACCCGAACTGCTGGAAACGTTCCCGAATCCGTACGCGGACCGGGACTACGAGATCTTCATGACCACGCCGGAGTTCACCTCGCTCTGTCCACTGGGCGGCGTGGAGTCGGACGCGGCGGAGCTCGCGCTGCTGCAGGGTGGCGCGCCGGACTTCGCGACGATCAACATCACGTACGTGCCCGACAAGGTCTGCCTCGAACTGAAGAGCCTGAAGCTCTACCTCTGGAGCTTCCGCAACGACGGCATCTTCTACGAGCGCGTGGTCAACCGCATCCTCGACGACCTCGTGGCGAAGGCGCAGCCGCGCTCGATGCGGATCGTGGGCGACTTCAACGTGCGCGGCGGGATCAAGTCGATCATCACGGCGGAGATGCCGCGCCGCTGATCCAGCCGATGCTGCCGCGTCGGCCCGCCCCGAACCGCGGGTAGGTCCCGAGCAGGCGCGTCTCGACCGCCGCCGCCGCGATGTCGCGCACGACCGCCTCGGCGGCGGCGTCGCCGACCTGATGGTCGAACTCCACGAAGAACAGGTAGCTCCAGGGCTCGCCGGTGGGCCGCGGCTCGAGCCGCCGGATGTTGGCCCCGTGGCGCGCGAGCGGCGTGAGCGCCTGCAGCAACGAGCCCGGCTTGTCCTCGGTGGTGAGCATGAGCATGGTCCGCGCCGGCGTGCCGGCGGGCAGCGGTGCAGGCTGTCCCGCGATCGCGATGAACCGCGTCTGGTTGTCGGGGCGGTCCTCGACGTCGGCCCGCAGGATGGCGAGGTCGTAGTGCGCGGCGGCGCGCCGGCTCGCGACCGCAGCGAGGGCGGGGTCGTTCACCCGCGACACGTCCATCGCCGCGCCGGCCGTGTCGTACACCGGATGCACCTCGAGCTGCGGGTGTTCGGCGAAGAACCTGCCGCATTGCGCGAGGGCGACCGGATGGCTCAGCACCGACGTCACCCGCTCGAACGTCGTCTCGTGCGACGCGAGCAGGCAGTGGTGCACCGCGACCACCGTCTCCGCGACGGCGAAGAGCCCGGGCATCGCGCTGATGGCATCATGGCTCTGCGCGATGGAGCCCACGATGGTGTTCTCGATCGGCAGGACGCCGCGGTCGGCGATGCCCGAGGCGACCGCGGCCGTGACGTCCGCGAAGTCCCGGTACGGCAGACGCTCCACATCGCCGCCCCAGAGTTGCTGGATGGCTTCATCGCTGAAGGATCCCAGCTCCCCCTGGAGCGCGATCCGGAGACGTCGTTCCTCGCTCACGCGGTGGTCACTCGGTGGTCACGCGGTGGTCACGCGGTGGTCACGCGGTGGTCATTGGGGTCGGCGCTCGCTGGTGAGGTCCGCCACCGTGCGGATCGTGGCCGTACCGAGCCGCAGGGCTTCCACGCCACCGCGGACCTGGTTGAGGTCCCCGACCACGACGATGAACGCATTGTCGGCCGGGATGTAGCGCTGCGCGACGCGCTGCACGTCAGCGACGGTGACCTTCTCCACGTTCTCGACGTAGGCCCGCAGCTCGTCGAGCGTGAGGTTCCACGCGGCGAGCGACGTGAGCTGCCCGGCGATCTGCGAGACTCCCTCGAGGTCACCCGGGATGGCCAGCGTGAGATACGCCTTGGCGCGCGCGAGTTCCTCGGCACTCACCGGTGCCTCGCGGATGGTGCGCAGCTCCTTGAAGAACTCCACCAGCGAGCTGTCGGTGACGTTGGTGCGCACACTCGAGCTGGCCGTGAACGGTCCGGGCAGCGGGCGCCACGTGAAGCCCGTGCTCGCGCCGTAGGTGTAGCCCTTGGTCTCGCGCAGCACGGTGTTGAGCCGCGAGGAGAAGGAGCCGCCGAGGATGGTGTTCATGACGTCGATCGCGGCGAAGTCCGCGCTGGTGCGCTCCACGCCCGGTGCACCGATCACGACGACGGACTGCGCCGCACCGGGCTTGTCGACGAAGATGACCTGGTTGCCTGGGGCGCGGACCGCGTTCACGAGCACCGGTGCGGGCCGACGCTCGGGCCCACGCGCCGTCCACTTGCCGAAGCGTGCGCCGAGCAGGCGCTCGGCGTCGGCGGCGGCGAGGTCGCCCACGACGTAGAAGGTGGCGCGCTCGGGCCGGATGCTGCCCTCGTACGCCTGCCGTACGGTCGCGGAGTCGAGCGGCGCGGTGGAAGCCGAGTCCCCACCGAGTGCGCGACGGTAGGGATGCCCGACGGGGAAGATCGCCTGATTGATCGCGAGGCCGGCGAGCACGTTGGGTTGGTCCTTCTGCTGCAGGATGCCGGCGAGGCGCAGGTCGCGCTGCCGACGGACCTCGGCGGCCGCGAAGGTGGGACGGAGCACGACGTCCGCCATGAGGTCGAGCGCCGCCTCGAGGTTCCGCCGCGCGACCTTGAGGGAGACGGTCGTGAAGTCCCAGCTGGCGCTGGTGGAGAGCGAGGCGCCCAGGAACGCGAGCTCCGACTGCAGGGCATTGGCATCACGCGTGCCGGCACCCTCGTCGAGCAGGTTGGCGACGAAGCTGGTGAGGCCGGGCTGCTCGTTGTCGAGCCGTCCACCGCCCGCGATGGTGAGCGTGACCTGCACGAGCGGGAGTTCGCGGTGCTCGACGACGCGGAGGGCGGGCCCGTTGGCGAGCCGGCGCGAGACGACGTTCGGTACGGTGAGCGGTGGCGTGGGGCCGAGGGCCGGCGGCTTGGTGCGATCGAAGGCCGCGAGCTGGGCGTCGGCGACACCGGACGATGATGCGCTGAGCACGAGCAGCGCCGAGAGGGTGAGACGCTTCATCACTGGACGACCCTCCGGGTGGCGGCGAGTTCGGGCTTGCCCTGCGGCACGATGCTCATGGTCACGCGGCCGGCGAGCAGGTACTGCCGGACGACCCGCTGCACATCGGCGGCCGTGACCTTGCGATAGCGGTCGAGGTCCTGCTGGAAGAAATCGGGCGTGCCGGTGGCGTAGTAGTACGCATTGAGCTGGTCGGCCTTGTTGCCCGAGAACTCGAGGCGATTGAGGAACGACGCCTCGATGGCGTTCTTGGCCTGGTCGAGCTCGCGCGCCGTGGGGCCGCCGGCCGCCAGCCGGTTCAGCTCGGCGTCGACGAGGCGCTGCAGCGAATCGAGCCTGAAGCCGGGCCGTGCGGTGACCTGGATCTGGAAGTCGCCGTCGACACGCTTGGACGAGTTGAAGGCGCTCGCATTGGTGGCCACTTCCTTCTCGAACACGAGTGCCTGCGTGAGGCGGGAGTTGCGGGCGCCGGCGAGCACGTAGCTCGCGATGTCGAGTGCCGCGTCGTCGGGCGAGAACTCCTTCACCGTGTGCCAGGCGAGATACAGGCGCGGCAGCTGCACGCGGTCCTCGAGCACGAACACCGTGTCGCGCAGCGTGAACGGCGCGGGCGCGGCGCTGCGCGTGATGGCGGGACCCCGCGGGATCTCCGAGAACATCTGGCGCGCGAGCGCCTTCACGGAATCCGGGTTCACCGCGCCGGCGACCACGATGCTCGCGTTGTTGGGGGCGTAGTAGGTCTTGAAGAACTCCTTCACGTCCTCGAGCGATGCGGCCGAGAGGTCGGCCATGGAGCCGATGGTGCTCCAGGAGTACGGGTGACCCTTGGGGTAGATGGCCGCGGCGAGGTTCTCGAAGGCCATGCCGTAGGGCTGGTTCTCGTAGCTCTGCCGCCGCTCGTTCTTCACGACGTCGCGCTGGAGATCGACCTTGTCCTTGTCCATGGTCTCGAGCATCCAGCCGAGTCGGTCGGCCTCGAGCCAGAGCATGAGCGGGAGCGCGCTGGCCGGTCCCGACTCGTAGTAGTTCGTCCGGTCGGTGGTGGTGGAGCCGTTGTTGTTGGCGCCCGCCGCCTCGAGCAGGCGATCGAACTGCGGGTACGGCGCATTCTTGGAGCCCATGAACATCAAGTGCTCGAAGAGATGGGCGAAGCCCGTGCGGCCGAGCTTCTCGTCGCCGGAGCCGACGTGGTACCACACGTTGGTGGTCACCACGGGGACGGAGCGGTCCTCATGGATGATCAGCACGAGCCCATTGGGCAGCGTGTCCACCACCACCGGGACACGGAGCGGGGCGGCCTGGGCCATGGCGGTCGCCGGGGCGGCGAGGAGCCCGACGGCGAGGCCGGCGGCGAGGCCAGCGAGTGCAACGCGGACGATGAGTGCAGCAGGTGCCGGGCGACGAGGCATGCGCGGTGCGGCTGAAGGGAAAGGCATCACGACCATCCAGAAGAAGGTACGCCGAGGCTGTCACGAGAGGTACTCGGGAGTCACCCGCAGCACTCGGCGGCGGACGCAGGACTTCTCCGTTAGACAGTCCCAGGCGGTGCCGGGTTGTCGAGGGCAGAGGGCCCGACTAGGTTTCTCGGACTGCGGCCAGGTAGCTCAGATGGTAGAGCAGCGGACTGAAAATCCGCGTGTCGGCGGTTCGATTCCGCCCCTGGCCAT
>CADEDA010000016.1:0-14596 GCA_902825965.1 uncultured Gemmatimonadota bacterium
CGAGCAGCGTCGTCAGCGAGAGTGGATCCGCCGCGTTCGACAAGGTCGCCGTCCGACTCGCCGTCACCACCGAGGTCAGCCCGCTCGGCAGCCGCGTCTCGGCGCGGCGCAGTACGGGGGCCTGCGAGCCGAAGCGCGAGTCGCCGACGTTCACGGCCATCATCGTGGTGCCGTCGGGCGTGACGGTCACCGTCGAATCGTTCTGGAAGGTCGTCGAGGTCGTGACCAACCCGGCCGGGCTGGTCACGGTGCGCTTCTCGGACGTCAGCGAGAAGCGGTCCCAGCGGTAGCTCGTGGTGCGGCCGAGGTCGTCGACGTGGGTCACCGTACTGCTGGTATCGGTGGCGGTGCGCGACAGCGACTGCACGTACCCCGCGGCACTCGAGTCACTGACCAGGCGACCCAGCGTGTCGTAGACGAATCGGTACTGTCCGCCGCGCGGGTCGGTCATCGACTGCAGCAATCCGTTGGTTGCCGTCGTCATCGCCACGCGCTCGCCGCGCGGATTGGTGACCGTGGCGAGGAAGCCGTTGCTGTCGTAGGTGAGTTCGGTACGGTGGCCATCCGGACCGACGATCGCGGTCGCACGACCGTTGCTGCCACGTTCGATCGTGGTCTCGTCGCCATCGGCGTCACGCACCTCGACAAGGCGCCCCACGGAGTCGTAGGCGAACTCCAACAGCGTGTCGCGCGACATCGCGTCGATGGTGCGCAGGTGGCGCCCGTACTGGTTGAACTGGAAGACGGCGCCACCGTCCGCGCTGGCGACGATGATGTCGTTCTCGTTGAACGACGGCAGCGCCGGTGAGATGGCGCGCACCCGGTTGTCCTGGGTGTCGCCGATCAGGAGTGTGCCGTCCTTGGCATACGCGATCTGCGCGGTGGCGCCGAACTTGAACTGCGTCGCCAGCCCTCGCGTCATCGGTTGCGCCGGGTCGCACACGGTGCCCTGGCTTCCGAAGATGCAGCGACCGGAGCTGCCGGCGATCACGCGGATCTGGTGGTTCGGAGTGACCGCGTGCACGCGAACGCCGGAGGTGATGACCAGGTCGCCGTTGGGTGCGACGGCGATGTCCGCGATGTTGCCGAAGAGCGTCTGGCGGGCCGGCGTCGGGCCGGCGGCCGATGCGCGGCGACCCGCGAAGGTCTCGATGATGCCGCTGGGATGGATGCGCCGCACCACGAATGCCTGTTGGCCAGGATCTGCATGCGAAACGTAGACGGTGCCATCAGGTCCAGCCGCGAGACCGGTCGGGTTCGGAATCTGTGCCGAACGCGCATTGCCACCATCACCAGTCCAGCCCGTGCCGCTGGTTCCGTTCCCCGCGAAGCGACTGATGATGCCGTTGGGATCGATGCGACGGATGTACGAGCCGTTGGCCTCGAGGAAGAGCAGTGAGCCATCGGGCAGGAAGGCCAACTTCTGCGGATTGCGCACCCCGGCCGACAAGGCTGGCCCACCGTCACCGGAACTGGTGGCCGAGCCGGTCCCGGCGATCGTCCGGAGCCGCCCGTCGGCGTCGACCCGACGGATCCGATTCACGCCGCCGTCCGCGATGTACAGCAGTCCATCAGGACCGATCGCGATGGCATTGGGCTGCGAGAGTCGCGAAGAGTCCGCCCGAATGCCTTCGCCGCTGTAGCCGGACTGCGACGGGTGGCCGGCGACGCGCCCCATCGCGCTGCCATCGCGTGCGTAGCGCTGCACGCTCGGGGTGGCCCCGGCGAATCCGATGTAAAAGGAGCCGTCGGGCCCAGCGGCGATGTCCGGAGCGCCGTTCGAGAGCAGCGTGCGTACGCTCTGTCCGAGCGCCTCCGCCTCGCGTCGGCTCCCGTCACCCATGTAGAGGCTGCCGGTGGCCGGGTTGTAGAAGTGGTGCGCCGAAAGCGTCCAGCCACCGATGCCCTGCGAGCTGGCGTCGAAGTTGCCGATGCTGACGTTCCAGGACTGTGACATGCCCCGCGTTCGGCGGACCTGGGTCGTCGTATTCTGGGTCCCAGCCTGTCCGGAGACCCCGAAGGAGCGTGTTTGTGCGAGCGAGGGTCCGGTCGGAGCGCGATAGATGTCCCCGTAGAAGTACTCGACCGTGACGCGGCCGCGCGTCTCTCCGAGCAGACGTCGTCCAGCCGCATCCAACCCGTTCCATTCGAGTGTCGCACCCTCGAAGCCCCCGGACAGTCGCGTTGCGATGGTGCTGTATTCGCGCCCCGCGACGTTGAGGGAGTAGCGTGCATTGAGCACCGCCGCGATCGCGCCGTTCGACGGCATCACTCCGACAAACGAGAGCAAGGCGAGACTATCGTAGAAGATCTGCTCGGGAATGCGCGTCTGACGTGCGGTCCTGTGCCCCAGACTCCGATCGGAGGAGTACGCGAGGCTGAACGGCGTCCCGGCGATGCCGAGTTGCTCGCCGAGGGTCTGATTCTGGACCCCGATGACAGAGCCGGATTTCTCGCAGGAGTTGCAGTCGTGCCGGTCACGCCTGTTCGGATCGATGTTGGGCTTGCTCGCACCGAACGGGAACATGAACGGCCAGTTGTAGTCCTTCCACGAAAAGGTGGCGTGCTGTACGCGCCAGAGTTCCTTGCCGACGGCGTACAGCGACGCCAGCTCCCGTCGCTCCGAGGTGGTCACACCGAGGCTGTCGAGCTGCGCGGCACTTGCCGCGGTCCCCGAACCAGTGACGTCGAGATTGGCCAAACCACCCGTGATGCTCACGATCTCGACCACACGACCGTCGGGCTCAGGCAGCCAGGTCGCCGCGTCCACGTCGTATGTCCCGACCGGGACGAGCCCGCCGACCGGGAATCCGAGGAAGTTGTCCACGTACACGGCGACCGGCTGACTGAACTCGATCGCCTTCGCTCCAGCGGCGATTGCCTCGTCCGCGACGAGTTCGACGGCATAGGTGTACGCGGTCGCCGGCGGCAACACGGCGGGCATCGCCTCGAGCCCCTGCGGACCCGTGGTGAACTCGGTGGCACGGACACTGAGTGACGAGATCGATTGCAGCGAGCCGTTCGGCATCCGGAGCTGTGCGGTCGTACCGAGCTTGAACATCAGCGTCGCCTGCCGCGTCCCCGCCGAATCCGTCACCACGCTGCCGCGTGCGACTTCGACGGAATCGCTGAAGTCGATCACCGTGACGTTGGTATCGCGCGCCGTCAGCACGATGCTGTCGAGCACCGCCCACTCCATCCATTCAGTGTCGATGCGACGCTGCGATTGGATGTAGCCAGCCTTGCTGATCTCCAGCGCGACCGAGCCGCCGCCGTTCGCGGCGATGTCGAACCCGCCATCGGCACGTGTGCGGGTCTGGCCGAACTCCGCGTGTCCGACGACCCGGATCTGCGCATCGGAGACGGCGGCACCGGAGCGATCCACAACCCAGCCGCGCAGCACGCTCACGCGAGACGGGATCATGGTGCCGGGGGCGACGCCGGTCTGGATCGGCGTGCTTCCCGACCAGAGGAACGCCATCGCATCGTGCAGGTTGGTTGCGTCGGTCGCGTGGACGACCGGCGCCACCGTCGACGGATCCGGCGGCAGCGTCGACCCCGGCGCCGTCCGCACCACGGTGCGGCTCACCGTCTGCGTGTTGCCGAACGCGTCCCGCGCGATCACCAGCACGGTATTGGTCCCGACCAGCAGGTTCACGGCCTGCGAGAATGCACCACCACTCACCATCACGGTGTCGCCGTTCACGGTCACGACCACGGCGCTGGAGTCCGCCACGGTGCCGGTGACGGTCACGGCGGCGTTCGCGGTCGTGTCGTTCTGAACCGGCGTCGTGAGGCTCACCGTCGGCGCCTGCGTGTCCCGCCCGATGATTCGCACGGCCGAACCGCTGTTCCCCGCCGCGTCGGTGGCGGTCGCCACGTACACATTCGTCACGCTCGGCGCCGAGAGGGTCACGGTCCACTCGCCGAGGCCGTTCGGGGTGACCGGGACGCCGTTCACGTTGAACGTGAAGCTCGACGAGTCACTCACCGTTCCGACCAGGGTGACGGTCGTGTCGGCTGAGTACCCGTCGACAGCCGGTGACGTGATGGTGACGGTCGGGGCTTCTTGGTCCCGGCGCACGACGACGGTGGTGTCGGACTGGTTGCCGGCGGCGTCGATCGCCGTCACGACGAGCGTGTTCACGCCCTCCGTGAGCATGACATCGGCGGACCAGGCCCCGGCGGAGCCCCGCGTGGCCACCACGTCGTTCACGCGCACCACGGTGGCAGTCGAGTCGAACACGGTGCCCGTGAACGTCACCACCGTGTCGCGGGTGACGAGGTTCGCTGCTGGTGCCGTGACCGCGAGCGTCGGATCGGCCAGGTCGCGCCCACCGAGACAAACCACGGCATGCGCCGGCACCGCGTCGGCGTACCGAAGGATCTTCAGCGTGTCGTTGGTCTGGAGGTGCGTCGACTGGAAGAAGTGCTTGAACTCCGACCAGCCGTCCCGAATGAACGTCCAGCTGCCGGCCCGCTTCCGGTACAGCTGCATCGATTCGAAGCGGGCACTGCCATCGGGTGCTCCGTTCTCGACGCAGCCGAAGAACGGCGCACCGACTCCACTCGGCACCGTGAGGTGGTGCTCACTGTAGGACGACCCCGTGTCGGCGGCCGACACGGTGTCACGGAGACCGTCAGCGAGCTGTTCCTCTTCCTGACACCGCATGTCATCGCCACCGACGCGGACGCAGACCGGCTGCGGGATGCGCTCCAGCGCGTGGATGGCGATTCGACGGGACTGCGGGCCGGTGAACGGACGACTCTGCCGGGACGTCGCCCGTGAGCGAGCTGGAGACGTACGCGGACGAACTCCTGGCGACGACGATCGCCCCGGCGACGCTCGATCAGGTCGGGCGGCTCTCGCCGCAGTGGAGCGTGGAGTTCCTCGAGGAGCACGCCGTCCTTCCGCTGCGCGTGTTCCGCGACACGCTCCTGGTGTCCAGTTGGTTGCCCGCCGAGGGGTTGGAGGTGCAGGTGCTGGACGACCTCTGCCTGGAGACGGGGGCCGCGCGGGTGCGCGTGGTCGCGCACGACGAGTCCTTGCTCCGGCAGGCGATCCGTCGCGCGTACGGCTCGGAGACGACGGCCGAAGGTGTCATTGCCGGGATGTCGAGCAGCGTGGACCCCGTGACGACGATGGAGGACGTCGCGCTCGACGACCTCGTCAGCATGGCGAACGAGGCGCCGGTGGTGAAGCTGGTGAACCTCCTGCTCGTCGAGGCGCTGGATGCGCGCGCGAGCGACCTGCATCTGGAGAGCGGAAGGGGTGGCGTGAAGGCCCGCTATCGCATCGACGGCGTCCTGCATGACGCCCCATCGCCCCCGGCGCCGCTCGCCGCGGCGATCGTGAGTCGCATGAAGATCATGGCGGATCTCGACATCGCCGAACGCCGCGTCCCGCAGGACGGCCGCATGCGGCTCCGCCTGCGCGACCGCGACGTCGACGTGCGTGTCTCGATCGTGCCGACGCTGGGCGGTGAGAGCGTGGTGCTCCGGCTCCTCGACAAGGACTCCGGGCGCATCTCCCTCGACCAACTCGGCATGCCCGAGGCCATCCGGTCGGCATTCCTCGCGGCCGCTCGGCGGCCGCATGGCATCGTGCTGGCCACCGGGCCGACCGGGTCGGGCAAGACGACGTCGTTGTATGCGGCCGTCGAGAGCGTCCGTACCGGCGGCGAGAAGATCCTCACGGTCGAGGATCCCGTGGAATACGAGCTGGCCGGTGTCGCCCAGGTGCCGGTCCGCGAGAAGATCGGCGTGACGTTCGCCAGCGCGCTACGCGCGCTCCTGCGGCAGGACCCCGACGTGCTGATGGTCGGCGAGATCCGCGACGGGGAGACGGCACAGATCGCGATCCAGGCGAGCCTCACGGGCCATCTCGTCCTCTCGACACTGCACACGAACGATGCCGCCAGTGCGCTCAGCCGCCTGATCGATCTGGGGATCGCGCCGTTTCTCGTGGCGTCGACCGTGAATGCGGTACTCGCGCAGCGGCTCGTCCGCCGGTTCTGTGCGGGCTGCCGGGGGGCGGGCTGCGAGCGCTGTGCCCGAACCGGGTTCATGGGGCGCATCGGCATCTACGAGTTGCTGCAGATGGACGACACCATTCGCGAGGCGCTCCGGCACAGTCCGTCCGCGAACGACCTGGCGCGCCTGGCACAGCGAAACGGCATGCGCACGCTGCGGGATGCGGGCGAAGCCCTCGTGGCCGCAGGGATCACATCACTTGAGGAGGTGGCTCGTGTCACACAGGCAGATGCATAGGGGCGGCGCACGGCACGCCGCCGGATTCACGCTCATCGAACTGATCGTCGTGATCGTCGTGCTCGGGCTGCTCGCCGGGCTCGTCGCGCCGCAGATCTTCGGACGTGTGTCCGAGGCGAAGGCCGTCACCGCACGCTCGCAGCTCGAACTGATCGGCGCGGCATTGGATGGCTATCGTCTCGATACCGGCACCTACCCCACGACTGCCCAGGGCCTGAATGCGCTCCTCACGCGGCCGACCGAGAGTCCGGTGCCCTCCCAATGGCGCGGGCCCTATCTGCGCAAGCAGGTGCCCTTGGATCCTTGGGGGCGGGCATACATCTACGTGTACCCCGGCGTGCGGAATCCCAGCGGCTTCGACCTTTCCTCGCTCGGCCGCGACGGTCAGGTCGGAGGGGAGAACGAGGATGCCGATGTGATCGGGCAGTGAGACGCGAAGGTAGCCGTCGGGGACTTCCTTGCGATAGCTCGAATGACGTGTCCGATCACGCCGCCACCGCCCGCGCGAGGATCTCCGCCCAGCGGATGAACCGGTGCCCCTCGGCCTCGCGGAACGTCCGGACCTTGCGCAGGGTGCTGTGCCCGTTGGCTGAGCCGTCGTCGTTGGTGTTCCCCTCGACGGTGATGCAGACGTGGACGTCGCGCTCGTGCACGCGCTCCTCGTCCTGCACGCCGACGACGATCCCGGTGTGGATGAAGCGCTTGCGGAGCGGGCTGTAGAGCAGGAAGACGTCGCCCACGTGGGGCTCGTCGCGGAGCACGCCGTACTCCCGGGCCGCGCGGGCGAGGGCCTCGCAGCTCCCCGTGGCGGGCAGGGGCCAGCTCGAGCGGCGCGCGAGGTGGTCGTAGTGCGCGGAGTGGCCGACGTGGTGCACGAAGGCGGCGCACCAGGGCTGGCCCGGCGGGAGGGCGACCGAGCGGAGGAAGTGCTCGACCATCTGGCCACGGTTGTCGCCGCCGTGTTCGGAGACACCGATGAAGGCGTTCGCGGCGGCGACCAGGAGCGCGGGGCTCAGGGGGACGAGGTGACGGGTGGAGACACTGCGGATGGGGCGGACGGACGGCATGGGGGCCTCGGGTCTGGTAGGGTGCTGGTAGAGTGGCGGTCAGCGGATGATCTGGATGTCATGGCCCGCGATGATGCGCGCACCCTCTCCTTCGAGCAGGAAATGGTGCTGCCCGCGCGCCGGCTCCGAGAGAACCACTTGGACCGGCCAGTAGTCGCGCTCGCGGGCCGTGCGCGGACCCGCGTGGTGCACCGTGACCAACGTGGTGTCGGGACGCGCGGCCACCGTGAACTCCGACTCGAAGGCGCCGACCGAGCCCACCAGGGCCTCGACGATGAGCACATCGCTGCGAACGGGCGGCCGCGCGGTGTCGCGCGGGGCGATGCGGAAACGTGCCGTGCCGAGCAGCTTGACGACGCGCTTGCCGTCCCGGAGGCGGTGTGCCGTGCGGAGCGAGGCACCGGGTTCGAGGCGCACCGTGATCCCGTCGTTGAGCGCGATCCAGCCCGTGTCGTTGGGCACGCGGGTGTAGGCGATCTCGTCGTTCTCCGGGATGTAGCGCGCCGCGTTCGCGGAGGCCTTGAAGGTGTAGGCGCCGACGTTGTACGCGAGGAAGCCGAACACCGCGAGGGCGATCCAGCGGCCCCAGCGGACGCGCTTGCGCGGTGCCGACGGCGGCGCCGGCGGCACGGCACCTGCGCCCGCACCTGCACCTGCACCCGCGCCACGAGAGTGTTCCGCGGGCCGGAGCGGGAGGGTGATACCGACGCGCGTGGTGAGTTTCTCCCACTCGCGCTCCAGCTCGCCCTCGGGGCGCGGGCGGCGCTCGAGGTGCTTGGGGATGCTCCAGATCATGAGCATGGGCCCCGCGAACTGACGGAAGGCCGCGTCCTCCTCCAACCGCTTGCGCACGGCAGCGCTGCGCTCGGGGTCGAGCTGGCCGTTGAGGAAGCTGGCGAGGAGTTCGACGTCGTCCATGTCCGGGTACATGGAGTGCGTCAGGAGCGAGTCCTGGGGATCGAGTGGTTCAGACATGCTTCGGATCTCCCTGAGGAGCGGGCAGAAGGGCGGGCTTGAAGTCGGTGATGCGGAACCCGGCGCGCGCGAACGCCGTGCGGACCTGATCCATTGCGAGGCGCATGTGCGTGTTGACGGTGCCGCGACTCAATCCGAGCGCGATCGCCGCCTCGCCATACTCGAGGTTCTGCTCGCGGATGAGGAGGAAGACCTCGCGGCGCCGCGGCGGCAGCGCGGCGACGGCAGCGTCGAGCACATCCGCCGGCGTGTCGTAGCGGCTCGGGGTCTCCATCGCCGACTCGGCTCGAGCGTCGAGCTCGGGTTCCGCCTCATCGAGGGAGATGTAGCGGCCATTCGCGCGAAGCTTGGCGTAGACGCAGTAGTGCACCGCCGCGAACACGTACTTGTCCGCCCGCTTCTCTGGTGAGAGCGAGGGCCAGCGGATCCAGAGGTCCGCGAACGCGTCCCCCACTGCGTCCTCCGCGTCCGCCGTGCTCACGAAGCGCGTGGCGTGGTCGAGCGCGCGCGGATGCAGGCGCCGGTAGGTGGCCGTGAACTGCAGCGCGTCGTCCGAGACGACTGGTGCGGTCAGCGGCCCGCCAAGCGCGGGCAGCTGCGCACTCCCCTGCGAGCCGCCGGAGACGCGTCTCGCACCGTCATCGGGTTGGTTGAATGGAACGAGTTGCATGGGTGGTGGGCTGCAGTGAGAGACGCTGAGTGACGCCGAGTGACGCTGGGTGACGCTGGGTGACGGATTCGCGAGTGCCTCTACTGGTATATGAAAGGAGAGGGGCGATTCTTATGAATGCCGATTTGGCGGGCTGCAACGGCCATCCAGGCATTCATAAGAATCGCCCCTCTCGACACATATATCAGTAGAAGGGATCGACGCGCCGACCGCGTGTGAGGCTCCGCCGGTCGAGCAAGTGCCGCAGACGGCGAATCTGGAGCAGCAGGCCGCCGGCCGCGAGGAAACACCGTCGATCGCCTTGCTGGGGCGGACCCGCTCGATGGGAGAGCGGCGCAGGGCGAGTCGCGTGCGCACAACCACGACTCGCAGCCGACCGACCGGAACGGCCACGGTGCCGACCGGAATGCGCAGGCTCCCAACGGGAATGATCCCATGACCAACCGAGACGATCGGGCGACCGCCCGGAGCACGCGCGCAGCGGACTTCGCTACGCGGGTCGCCGAACGGAATGCGCGCGCGACCGATCGCAATGCGCAGGCTGCCGGCGACAGCGTGCAGCCGGCCGACCAGGATGGGCACGCGTCTGAGCGCGTGCCGCATCTCGCCGCGGTCGATTCGCAGGCGGCCGCGTGGAATGTGCGAGCGGCGTGGTGCAGCGAGCGCGCCGCCGAACGGATTGTGCGTGCGGCCGAGCGGATTGCGCAGGCCGCCGACGGGAATGCGCAGGCGACCGCGGCGGTGATGCAGTCCGCCGTTCGCGTTTCGCAGGGTCACGCGGTGGTTGCGCCAGCGCACTCACCTCTTTCGCAAAGAGAACGCGCCGTGCTGCAGGGACGCGCACGCGCCTCGTCGGTACGCTCGCGGTTGCTGCAGCCGCGCGCAGGCGCCACGCAGGTCGGATCGCGACTGCGACACGCGCGATCGGACGATGGGATCGCACGAAGGGAACGGCCGTCCGTGGCGGACGCACACGGGCGGGGTTGTCCGGCAGGCATTGCGTCCACTCACATCCATATGAAGGAGGAGGGTCCGATGGACAAGCGACAGAAGCAGGTGATGGACTCGCTGGTGCGCGTGCAGGCGTTCCTCGACGCCCACCCGGCGACGGGCACGCTCACGTACACGCACGCGCGGGAGATGCTGGACGGCGTGGTGGACCGCCTGCGCAGCTACGCCGGGGCGCAGCTCAGCGGGCGCAGCCAGAGCCGCGCGGAGCTGCGTCGGCAGCGCGACCAGATCGCGCTGTTGGTGGCCCAGCACATCCGACCGATCGTGACGATCGCGCGTGCCCAGATCGAGCCGACGTCGGACGTGGGGCTGCCGGAGGGCCTCAAGCTGCCGCGGCTGCCGCTCGGGCCGACGAAGATGCTGGCCGTGTGCGACAGCATGATCGAGGCGGCGCGACTGCACGAGGCGGTGTTCGTGGAGAGCGGGATGCCGGCGGACTTCCTGCAGCAGTTCGTGGCCGCGCGCAACGTGCTGGTGCAACTGATGGGTGGGCGCGCGACGCAGGTGAGCACGCAGGTGGCGGCGCGCGCGGGACTCAAGGTGCAGCTGACGCGCGGGCGTCGGGCGGTGGACCGTCTCGATGCGATCGTGCGGGCGTCGTACCGGCGTGATGAGACGGTGCTGGCGACCTGGGCGCAGGCCAAGCGGGTGCAGCTGCTGCCGGGGGTCGTGTCGGGGCGTGCGAGCGCCCGGGCGGCGGCTGGCACGTCGGCGGAGGAGTCGTCGAGCGTCGTGGGCGACGGCGGTGCCGATGGCGGTGCGCTGCCGCAGGCCGCGTAACCCACACCAACCATTCACTGGGAGGACATCACCATGAAGCGAGGCGGAGGTGTGCACACGGTGCCGGCGGCGACGGGGCGCGGCTGGTGGAACAAGCTGGACGGTCGCGTGCGGTCGAGGCACCGCCGCAAGCTGGATGCGGTGGCGGAGGGGCGTGATCTGGCGCGTCGGCTGCAGGTGGAGCACACGATCCATCGGCTGGACGGGCTGATCGCGGCCAAGAACTCGTATGGGAACGATCCGCACCCGCCGCGGGATGGGCGGTAGCGGCGAGGCTCGAGGAGCGATCAGTAAGCGAGAGGACACCTCAACGACAGGAGGCGGAATGCCGGAAGTGAGGAAGAAGGGCGAGGGGCCGCAGGGTGGGCCGCAGGGTGCGCGGCAAGGCGAGCCGCGCGGGGCGCGGGCGCTCCTGGGGGCGGCGATCGCGATGCTGGGGGCGCTGGCGACGGTGCAGCCCACGAATGCGGTGCTGGTGGCGCTGAGTGAGGCGGTGCCGCAGCTGGCGGTGGCGCTGCCACCGGTGATCACGGCGTGCGGGGCGCTGCTGGCGGCGTTGAGTGAGCCGCCGCGGGTGGGCAGGCGCGGGTAGGCGGGCGGAGGCAGGGCAGGAGACGGGGCCAGCAGCGGACGCGCTGCTGGCCCCGTTGCCGTGCTAGGGTATGGTTGCACGCCAGCGCGGACGGTCTGCGCGCGACATACGGCGAACGGCGAGCGGCAAGGCTTGCTTGCGTCGCAGGGGCGGCGGCCGGGGCCTCCACGGCGCCCGGGCACCAAGCACTTGCGTGGGCACGCGTTGGCGCGTCAGGTGAAGGTCGCAGCCGGAGTGATGTGCGTCGCCCCGTGCAGGCATCCCGTTGGAGGGGCCGTTGCCGAATGCTGCGCGGGGTCGCAGTGTTTGCACGAACCGGGCGGAGCACCGCCTGCAGACCCACCATGAGTTGGGCAGGTACCGTGAAGCAACCGCGATTGAAGAACGAAGAAGGCTTGCAGCCGCTTCTCATCTTGCTGGTGCTTGCGGCCTTCGCCTGGATTGCCTATGCCGCAATCGCATTTGCGGTGGCCCGAAGGCTGGAGCAGGCAGGGCAGTTCGGTGACATGCTCGGCGGCTTCAATGCGCTCGTCACCGCCTTTGCATTTGCGGCGCTCGTTTTTACCGTGCACCTGCAGCGACGAGAACTTAGCTATCAGCGGGAAGAGCTTGAGCTTACGCGCGTCGAGCTGTCCGGGCAGAAGGAAGCCCTCCAGATTCAGAATGCGCTCTCCCGGATCCAGGCGTTCGAGAGCACCTTCTTTCAGCTGTTGAGACTCTACCATGAGATTGTCGCAGCGGTCGAAATGATTCCGTCGCACGGGCAGTCCACTCTTCGCGGTCGCGCGAGCTTTACGCAACTCCGCACCGAACTTCGCGCCGAGTACAACTCGCGAGCAGCCCTAAATCAAGCCGCAAGCGATGAACTCGAGTTCCTAGATGCTGGCTACGAGACGGTTTACACCAGATATCAAGCAGCGTTCGGCCACTGCTTTCGGCATCTGTATCACCTCTTCCTGTTCGTTGCGGAGTCGGACATCGCCGACAAGCGACGCTACGCTCGTTTTGCTCGGGCGCAGCTTTCAACGGACGAGCTCGTTTGCATCTTCTACAACTGTGTGAGTAGGCATGGACGAGAGAAGTTCAAGCCGCTCGCCGAGCGCTTCTCCCTCTTCGACAATCTGGACCCCGGTCAGCTTCATCGCGGCCAGCATGCCAATCACATGGCGCCTCGGGCCTTTCGGTCCTCGGACGCTGTGTAAAGTCAGCTTCGAAATGCACCGATGAGCATAGGACAGCATAGAGATCCTCCCGCCCCCTGCAGCTGAGCCGCTTGCGCAGACAGCGGCTGAGTTCGTCCGCGAGGCGTTGAGAGCCTCGCTGGGTCAGGGGTTCCATCGGAGTGCACGTTGGGCCATTCCGACGGAAGCGCCAGCTCGCCTTGCTGCCGCGCTCCCAGAAGTGGTGTAGCAACGCGAACTAGCACTTCGTCGGCACCATCGCCTCGAGCTGCTCGCACGAGTGGAGTTCGGTTCCGCTGTCAAGCGTGAGCGTGCGCACCGGCCGCGGTTGCGCCTCGATGAGCTGCTGCAGCCGCGTTCGTGTCTGGAGCTGTGCGCTGCTCGAGCCGGCCGATTGCGATGGAGCGCGAGTTGCGCTCCACGAGGGTCACCAGGCACGCCCCGTGCTGCGCGCTGCCGAGCACGGGGTCGCCCTCCGAGTACCAAGAGCGTGCGCGATGCTCGGCCTTGGCCGGCCGCGTCGAAAGGTGCCGCCCCTCCGCGAGGCGCCCGCGGCTGTCGCGGGTGCCGTCGCGCTTCCGCACGGGATTCGTCATGAGGCGCAGATGCGAGTACAGCGTCACGCCGTGCAGACGCTTGGTCTGGGTGTGCCGGCAGAGTGTCTTGTTGCTGACGGTCAGCTATTCGCAGCGTTCGTACCGCCGGCGATCTGTCCAGGGCTCCAGTTCTCGCGAAGCCAGCTCTCGACGAGCGCCCACTCCGCCGCCGCACACCGCGTGTCGCGGCGCGAGTCCCGCCGGCACTCATACTTGTCGCCCTGCACCTTGTCGACCCAGTATGTGCGGCCATCAGTGCGCTACGCGTTGCGGCGCAGGAGCAGCGCTGTTTGCGCAGGGCCGGATTCGCTAACCTTCTTCGTGCGGGAGTTGCACGTCGGTCGTGGCTTCCCTTCTCTTGATGGAAGAGCAGAGCTGCATCTACCCATGTCAGCTCACCCACTTCAGGGCGCGCGAAGCGCTGTGCGCGTCGAATATGACCGCGCACTGGATACCGATAGTTCGTGCAGGTGGCCGGCTGGGGTAGCGGTTTGGCGGGCCTGGCCTCATGGTACTTTAGGCACGGCCGCGGCCGCCAGTTCGCGTTCATTGACTCGTCCACAGCACAGCTCGACGGTGAGGCTGTGCGAGAAGTCGACCGCCGCATCCGAATCGTGCTTTGTACAGGATCCGGCCGTCCAGTCCGTCCCAGAATCGACGATCTCCAGCTCAGCGGGCATTCTGCCACCGAAACCATCGGCCGCGTGACAGAGCTCGGAATCTTCCGACAGCCTTGTTGAGGGGAGAAGAGGGTTCATGCCGATTCCCTCACAGTGGCCTACTGTTGTTCGCGAGCGTGAGTCGCGACGTCTCGCACTGTATGCTTACTGTCATTGGCACGCGGATGTCCGCTCTGCCGCTGTTGTTTAGATCGCGAGGCATGAAGCACAACGGGAGCTCACTCCAGTAGGATACTTCGGAGCGAATGGCGTGCTCGGCCACTGGTTCGCGAGTCTTTAGGTTCTCGACAAAGGGTGGCGTGAAGTAGAACTTCCGGCTTCACCCGTTCACGACCGCTTTGAATCTCCGCACGCCGAGACACTCGCACCATTTTTTAGACGCCGTCTACTGCTTTCAGAACGACATCGACAACGACAGTACGGTCGATTCTGTTCTGATCGGGAGGCGGTTGAGTGAGCCAAGCGGATTGGAGCGGCGTTCGAGGACTTCTTCGCACTTCACGAGATTCTGGTCGATACGCTGCGGATTCGGGATCGGCTCTTCCGGTCTTGAGCCAGGACGATCCAGCAGTGGTCTCGAGTGTCTCAGCGCGATTGGAGTAGTCGGCTGGGCCCGGTGCGCTGAACAGCGGGGCTGGTGGAGTGGAAGCGCACGACCGCATACTAGAGTTTCGGCTGCAGTAGAACGGGACGTTGGGCGTACCCAATCCTTCTCCGATCCGGCCATGTCGACTGACGCTTCAGCACTACTGATGGCGGCGAGAGCGGAGGAAA
>CADEDA010000016.1:14606-74635 GCA_902825965.1 uncultured Gemmatimonadota bacterium
CCTAGCAGCTGTGAGGTCGCAACGCCTCAGCGAAGACGGCTACGCCCTCCCTTTGGAGCTTCAGATACTTCGCGACTGTGCGCTCGACGAAACCGATCCGAAGCGGCGCGCAGATCTATGGCGCGACGGGATTCGGCTGTCCAGTCGGGGTGCGCCGTCCGCTGAGCGGGCTCTCGAATGGGCAGACTTTGCGATCGACTGTTTTCAGGATCAGCTGTCTGACATGCCGTTCGCTGACAAGATCGGCCAGTTGCGTGCGTCCATGAGTGCGCTGGACGAGTTCATCCCCAAGGAGGCGGACCTCGGAACGACCAGTTCTCTGCTCACCAAGAAGGCCGGCGTGCTTCGGCACCTTAGCATTTCCGAGGATCGGGAGGTACGGCGGCGAACGCTCGCCAAAGCCGGGCGCTGTGCATCTCTTGGGGTGGCAAAGCACCGCTCTCCCGGTAGCGTCCTTGAGCTCGCCCTCGTTACGTGGGCCGCCGGGCGCGCTGCGAACAACGAGAAGGTTTACGCCGAAAGCCTACAAGCGACAGAGTCGCTTCTGTCGGACGACATCCTCGCCGGCAGCGAAGTCGCGGCACTAACCACCGTAAGATTCTACCGATTCACGTACCAAGCGCCGAAGGCGTGCCAGGCATTCATGGCGCTGCTACCCAGCGTTCGCAATACACGGCGCCTTCTGCGTGAAGCCCCAGTCTTTGCCGAAGCCGTTGCCAGCATGGCGCTATCGGGCTTTCCGGAAGACGTTGTTTCCCCCTATCTCAGTTCAGCGATACATCTGTTGGAGCGTGGACTGGCAGCCGGCTATACCATGTCACGACTTGTTGTGGCACTTGCATACCTCCACGCGATTCGAGACGGCGAGACCGAAGGTCGGACGGCGCTCACGGCGCTCTACCGAGACAGCAGCCTTGAATGGAACGCGGTGCTCTCACTTGCCTCCAACGCTTCCACAAGAGACTTCCCGGCACAGGCGTTTGCCCTCGGAATAGAGAGCTCGTCCGTTCTGACCCGCCTCGGAACGTTCGCGGCGAAGTTTGGTAGGGATGACTCGCTCGCTGAAGCCTTGTACCGTGCAGCGGAGCGAGTTGACAAGAAGGACCCGGTCGCCCTCACCAACCTTGCACGCCTGCTTATCCGCAAGGGCGCGCCGGAAGCACGGAGCGAGGCAGCGCGCCTCCTGCAGCGTGCGCAGAACTTCGCTGACCAGCGCTTTCATTGGTGGCGGGATGTACTCCGCACTTTGCATGATAGAGACACCACAGTTGCTCACCATGTGCAACGCGACGAAGCGCCGACTCGTTCAGAGAGCGCACTAACGTCGATCGACAGTGTCCTCCAACTATACCGAGAAGCAGCCGCCGACGAGGATCATCAACGTCGCGGATATCTGCTGGAGCATATTCTCATGGCTCTCGCAACCCTGAGCGGACTGAAGGTCGTGCCGTCATATCGTTTGGTTCGTCCACTGGTTAACAAGGTCCACCAGCTAGATGGATGGTTTGAACACGAACGGAACAGCTACCGCTGCGAATGCAAGTGGCGAGACGATCCTGTGGGTTACAACGATATCGTGGCCTTTGCGGACAAGATCGACGCTGCTGGCGTCTCGGCACTCCTCGTTTCGATCAATGGCTTCGATGACCGCGCACTCGCCAAGGCGAACGAGCTGCGTGGCCGCATCGCCTTTCTCTTCGTAGACGGCAACGACTTACTCCACGCACTTGAAGGCCGGGTGTCATTCTCTGAGCTGATGTCCATCAAGCGGGCGTACTTCGACTCCCGTTCCAAAGTCTATCATCCTGTCACCCCTGTCATGGAATCGGACTGAGAGCAGCCACCCTCCGGGCGTCCCGCGTGGCATTGAGCTGGCTCGCGACCTTTTTGGTTTGCAGCGACGGCGCTGCTGCTGCTTTCTACCGGCTTACGCGCAACGTGTGCTTTGCGGAGAGACGTCAGGGATTTTTGTACTCTGAGTCTGCACGATGTCGTTTTGTATTCGCGGCACTCCCGCTTGCTGCCGATTGGATGCTCCCTGACTTGGCAATCACCTTGGACCGGAATGGACGGGCCCTATGACGGCGCCCGGAGATTTCCTACTACCGAGATAGGTTGACACTGGAAGGGTCGAACCCGATAACTCCGCGCAACAATGCCTCTTCGCGCCATCATCGCAGGCATGAATGCCTTCGCATTCGATCAGAGTCCGCACGAGTGGCGCGCACTCCAGCGTCGATTACGCGACGACCGTTCTATCGGGCGTCTGCCCTGTTGTGACGCTGAGGTAGTTGCGAAGACCAGCAAGCTGGGTACCCAGTTCTTCGCCCATTACCGCAAGCGCGCGTGTGACGCGTCACGCGAGACCGAAACGCACTTGAACGCCAAGCGCGCGGTATACGATGGATGCATTGACGCAGGCTGGAGTGCGCTCACCGAAGCTGTAGGTCCGGACAGTGCCTGGCGAGCGGACGTGCTAGCGTCGCGAGAACTGGCCCAGGTAGCATTCGAGATCCAGTGGAGTCGTCAGTCCGAGGCGACCACTCGCGAGCGGCAGCGTGGGTTTGCTCGACATCAGGTGCGCTGCTGCTGGCTCTTCCGGCGCCTTCCGTTTGCCGCCGCCGTGGAGCGGGTTCCCGCCTTCAAGCTCATTGAGGTGTCTGGGCAAAGCCTGCCGGTCGTTGACCTCGGAGCGCGCACGCACTCGCTCCGCGAGTTTGCACGCTTGATGCTGGAAGAGCGCGTCAAGTTCGCTGTGGCTGTCAGCGTTCGAGTCGAGCCCGTGCGCCTCCGCATGCTGCGCGACCACTGTCCTCACTGCTCCGCGACGGTACATTTTGCGGACGCTAGTCTGCCACCTCTCGTTTCACTCTGCGGCCTTTCGCTGGCGCAGGTGAAGGAGTGCGTCGACGTTCAGCGAGTGCACAATGATTGGGGACGCCAGTTGCGGTCGCTCTACGCGGAGGACTTTGAAGACGTTCCGGTCCAGAGCGGCCTGATCTCTGCTCTCGTGCGACGATCCCCTCCGGGAGAGACGTTCAAGACTGCGATAGGACGAAGCGGCTTCTGCCCCTCATGCTTGAAGGTCGTTCCCTTCACTGCGGCGAGCGCTCAACTCCCCGTTACCGCTGAACTACAGGCACCCCTTCAAGCGCCCCAGTGGCCGAAGACGCCGTTTCCGCATTGGTGCGTGGGCGACAACGGCACGTACTGCTCGACCGCGGGACTGGATGTCGTGACTCCCCGCTTGACCTAGCGGAGGTTGGCGCTCATGGCCAGTTTGGCTGGCGGCTTGGAGTTCGATGAGTCGACCACAGCACAGCCTGATCTTTGGGGTCTCGAGTCATCAACTGCACCGACCGGCTGTGCGTTCGTCACCGCGCTCGGCGGGCGTGAACGTGGCCGCGAGACGAGCCCGCCGAACAGCACAACGTGCTGTCCGAGGAGCTGGCGGCATCTCTCCCGGTGTCCGACGCGAAGCGGTACACCGGCGCGTGTGTTGCCAGACGACGTGCTCAGGCCGGCGCGCAGCTTGATGTGGTCGTTCTGAACAGGTCGTCGCGCATGTGGGCGCGCGACGGGGCGTGTGCAACGTGCGTCGGGTGGCGGTTGCGGGTCGGGCGAGGAGGTGGTGGTGACGTGGCGACGGTTTGCGCAGAGGTTGGCGGTGGAGCGGACGAGCCACCGGCGTGATGGCCGGATCGCGTCGAAGAACTCGCACGGCAACGACCCGTTCCCGCCGCGCGATGGTTGCAAGAGTGGTGCTTTCACATCAACTCGAATGGACGGGCGATCGCTATGGTGGGAGCACCGGTGACGCTTCCTCCGATGAAGGAGGTGCTCGTGGTGTCGCACCAGGTGTCGCACCAGGTGTTGCGGCAGTCGGCGATCGCGCTGCCGCGGGTGATTGCGGCGTGTGGAGCGGCGTTGGCGACGTGGAGTGAGCGGCCGAGGATGAGGCGGCGGAGATGTTCGAGACTGGCGTAGACGACTGGACTGGCCTCGAAGTCGCTACGGGCACCGTTGTAAGTCGGGGGGATTGACCATGCGCACCGGCCCATCGCCCGCTGCACGAGCACCATCAGTGGCCGTTTTTGCCGACAGTGCGGTGTGGTGATGGGCTTGCGGCGAACTCGTCCGGGCGGAGAATTGCAGCGACTACCTAGACTGGCAGCGTCCCAACGGTGCTACGCAGGTCAAGCCAATACACGTTAGCTGGACGACCACCATTCTCTCCGCCATGAAATGAAGCTGATTACGAGCACCCAACAGTCGGAGATTCGCGGCGCGGTGGGCGCGAAGTTCGCGATGATTGCGCCCGTCCTCGAGGCGATGCTCCACTCCCTGCCGTTGGACCGAACCGCTCGCCTCGGCGGCGCCGAGAAGATCACCTTGCACGACTTGGCGCGAGAGCTCCGGCAAGGGAGCGGCGACGCGGGAATCTGCTTTGAGTACGCAGTGCACGAGGCTATCGCGTCACGAAGTCCACTCATCCATGAACTTGCAAGCGATGTGCTCGGCAGGTTCTGCAACATCAAGGCCGAGGCGGCATCGATTCTCTTTGGACCGGAGAAGGACGGACGCATCCCTATCCTTGAGAGCGTTCAGGACGCGCTTACGGAGGATTCGATCGTCTTCGTGGGTAACCGGGGACGCCCGCCGAAGCTGCGCCGATACATCCCACAGATCGTGAACGCGTTCCGTCGTGCCGAGGAGAGGAATCGTCTTCCGCGTAGCATCAGTGGCCTCTGGAAGGCAGACCTGTTTCTTGGAAGCGCGGATCAGGACGTCTGGGTCGGAACAACAGTGAAGATCAAAGGAAACGCACTAGACGGCGCAAAGGGCCTGCGCGTCGGCATCTACCCGCAGGAGAACGCGCGCGATCGACCGCGCCTCGATAGCAACTTGAACCTTGTGCGCCTTCCGCTTCCGTACGACGGCGCATTCATGGAGCTGTTTTACAAGGCATTCTTTCTTACGCGAGCCTTTATGAAGGCTGACGCAAGCATCCCCCGCGAAGTCGACCTTCCGGACGCGGAGGATCGCATGATCACCAAGGAGCTCGCGAGTCGCCGGGATTTCCCCGTTCTAGAAGTGATTGAGTCACTCAGCATCATGGCACAGGACGGGTTGCTTGACACCTCGGGGGTACTATCGGTCAAGCCCTCTGCTACGCTGTCGACCGAGCAAGGCTTGCAGACACAGGCCGAACTCGACCTCTCAGCGGACTCCGTGTCTCTCACGCCATCGTCTTACATCGCAAAACCCTAGATGGGAGCACCGCCAGCTAACGGCAGTTGGTGACCGACGGCCGGTCGAGCGAAGCAGGTGGGCCGCCGCGCCTTGTCGTACCTTTCAGTACGGCGCGGCCGCCCACCTGCATTTCATGGAAGCGGCCGCGGCACAACTTGACGTTAGGCTGACCGGAGTCAGATGGTCATCGCAACACCTCCCATCTTTCAGGAGTTGGAGGTGTGCATGGACCCGAGAACGACCACGCCGCGCGGTTACACCTGGGAACAGCGCGCGCTCCTCTGGAAGTGGCACCGCGAGGGCGTGTCCCGGCGCACGATCGCGCGCCGGCTCGGCAAGCGGCCTGGCTCGGTGCACGACGTCATCCGGAACGCCGGCGGGATCGCGCCGCAGCCGCGCGCGCGGTCGCCGTATCGCCTCTCGCTCGAGGACCGCGAGCTGATCGCCCGCGGTCTCGCGCGGGACGAGTCGTTCCGCCAGATCGCGCGCTGGGTCGGCTGCGCGCCGTCGACGATCAGTCGCGAGGTCGCAGCGCACGGCGGGCGGGCCGGCGATGCCGCGATGCGGGCCGACATCGCGTCGTGGGCGGCGGCGCGCCGCCCCAAGACCGGTCGGCTCGCGCTCCACGGGCCGCTGTGGCGTCGCGTCGCGCACTGGCTAGGCAAGCAGTGGTCCCCGCGCCAGATTAGCGCGCGACTTCGCGCGGACCATCCGCATCAGCCCGAGTACCACGTGTCGCACGAGACGATCTACCGCTCGCTCTACATTCAGTCGCGCAATGTCCTCAAGCGGGAGCTCACGCAGGAGCTCCGGCGTCGACGCCGCGTGCGCGTGGCGCGCACGGCGACGCGGTGGGGGCAGGGCCGTGGGCAGATCGTCGACGCGATCCCGATCGCGCAGCGGCCGCCCGAGGTGGCCGATCGTGCCGTGCCCGGCCACTGGGAGGGTGATCTCATCGCCGACCGCGGCAACAGTCACATCGCGACGCTCGTCGAGCGCACGACGCGCTTCGTGATTCTGGTGAACGTGCCGAGCAAGGAGACGACGGCCGTGATCCCCGCACTTATCCGCCAGATCACGCGGTTGCCGACGCACCTCAAGCGCTCGCTCACGTGGGACCGCGGCACCGAGCTCGCGCACCATCGCGTCTTCTCGGTCGCGACCGGCGTGCAGGTCTACTTCTGCGATCCGCAGAGCCCCTGGCAGCGCGGCTCGAACGAGAACACGAACGGCCTGCTCCGGCAGTACTTCCCTCGGAGCGCGGACCTCTCCACCTTCACACAACGGCAGCTCGACGCCGTCGCCGACCGCCTCAACGGTCGGCCCCGCGAGACCCTCGGCTGGCGGACGCCCGCCGAGATGATTCAGCAGGTGTTGCGTTGAATACCTGATTCTACCCCACCGCCGGCTCTTGAGTACGATCGGAGACATTGTGGGTCTTGCCACGCCCATCGGCAGCCACGTGAAGCTAGAATTCACCTGCAGCCGGGCTCTCCAACCGCCGCACCGCGAACCCTGCACCTCCTCTTCAGTTCCACACCTGCACCGCCCCGCCTCCTGTGAGCCTTGTCAAGTCCAAACAGCGCGTCGCCGACCACGGGGAGGTTTTCACCCCCGCGTGGATGGTCGAGGCGATGCTCGACTTGGTCAAGGACGAGTCCGAGCGCATTGACTCGCGCTTTCTCGAGCCTGCCTGCGGGAGCGGCAACTTCCTGGTCCAGGTGCTCCGGCGCAAGCTTGCGGCCGTGGAGCGCAAGTTCGGAAGGTCCGACTTCGAGCGGCGGCACTATGCCCTGTTCGGGCTGATGTGCATCTACGGCATCGAGCTCTTGGCAGACAACATTGCCGAGTGCCGCACGAATATGCTGGAGGTTCTGGCCGAGTACTTGGGGCTCGAAGGGTCCGACGACCTGTTCCGTGCCGCGTTTCACGTGCTCTCGGTGAACCTCGTGCACGGCGATGCGTTGACGATGCGTACGAGCGGTGGCGCGCCCATCAGGTTTGCAGAGTGGGGCTACCTCGGCAAGGGCAAGTTCCAACGGCGCGATTTCCGCTTGGACGTTCTCACCCAGTCCTCGGCGTTTAGCGAGGAGGGCTCGTTGTTTGCACATCTGGGCAAACACGAGTTGTTCGTACCGCTCACGACGTACCCGCCGATGACGGCGAGCGAGTTGGCAGTGATGGGTAACGGGCAGAAGGCGACCGTATGAACGGCAAGGCGACCTTCGAGCTCCGGAACCGCAATCCGGACATCCTCACCTGCATTGCCAACCTCTCCAACGACGAGGTGTTTACGCCGCCGGAGTTTGCCAACCGGATGCTGGACACGTTGGCCGAGGCGTGGGCGGCGGACCACAAGGGCGCGGACCTTTGGGCGGACAGCACGGTGCGGTTCCTGGACCCGTGTACCAAGTCGGGCGTGTTCCTGCGCGAGATCACGAGCCGACTGACGAAGGGGCTGGCCGTGAAGATGCCGGACCGTCAGGCGTGCGTGAACCACATCCTGACGCAGCAAGTGTTCGGGATCGGGATTACGCAGCTCACGAGCCTGCTGGCCCGGCGGAGCGTGTATTGCTCGAAGCACGCCAGGGGTATGCATTCGATTGCGAAGGGGTTTGCGAGGGACGAAGGCAACATTTGGTTCGAACGCGTCCAACACTCGTGGGAGAGGGACAGGTGCGAGTACTGCGGCGCGAGCAGGAAGACCCTGGACCGAGGCGAGGGGCTCGAGACCCACGCTTACGCGTTCATCCACACCGACGACGTCAGGTCTCGGGTGGCCGAAATGTTCGGAGGCGCAATGCAGTTCGACGTGATCATCGGGAATCCGCCCTATCAGCTGGATGACGGCGGGTTCGGTACGAGTGCGGCGCCCATCTACCAGATGTTCGTACAGCAGGCGCTGGCGCTCGACCCGCGTTACGCCGTCTTCGTGACGCCCTCACGATGGATGGCGGGTGGCAAGGGACTCGACAAGTACCGTGAGCGGATGCTTTCTGACAAGCACCTGCGAAAGATCGTGGACTTCCCGAAACTCTACGAAGCCTTTCCAGGGGTGAAAATTCGCGGTGGCGTCTCCTACTTCCTCTGGGACCGCGACAACCAAGGTCCATGCGAAGTCCAGACCATCTGGGATGGCCGCCCGACGGGACCGGTAGTAGCCCGTTACCTGAATACGTACGACATCCTCGTACGACGCAACGAAGCCGTGCCAATTCTGGAGAAGGTGCGGGCGAAGAACGAGCCCACTTTGGACGCGCGCGTTTCGAGCAGGAAGCCGTTTGGCCTTGCCACGAACTTCAAGGGCCGGCCGTCCAAGACGGGCGTGCACAAACCCGTGCAGCTCTTCGAAAACCAACGCACAGGCTGGATCTCACGGAAGGACATCTCCGTCAACCCCGAGTGGATTGACGAGTGGAAAGTACTAATGACCGCCGTGCAAGGAACGAGCGCCGCGCTCGAGACCAAGTTCTTGAGCAAGCCCATCATCGCCGAGCCGGGCACGGCGTGCACCGAAACCTACCTCGTGGCAGGCCACTTCGAGGACAAGACAGAAGCGGTCAACTACGCGGCGTACCTGCGCACCCGCTTCGTGCGCTTTCTCGTCTCCCTTCGCAAGGCCACGCAACACGCCACTCGTGACGTTTACGCCTTCGTTCCAGACCTTTCGCTGAGCCAAGCGTGGACTGACGCCAAGCTCTACAAGCGCTACGGACTCACCAAGGACGAAATCGCCTTCATCGAGTCGCAGGTCGCCGAGCAGACCGACGCCAACGACGACATCAGCACCGACGACGAGGCCGATGACTAAGCCTACCGTCGAGGAGGTCCTCACTCCCAAGCCGGTCGCGCGCCCGCGCATCTACGCGTACTCGATCGCAGACGCGAATCACAAGGGACTCCTCAAGGTCGGACAGACCACGCGCAACGTGACGCAGCGCGTGGCCGAGCAACTGAAGACCGCGCACATCACGAACTTTCGCATCGAGCTGGACGAACCGGCCGAGCGCGAGGACGGCGGCGTGTTCTCCGACCACGACGTGCGCGCCGTGCTCGCGAGCAAGGGTTTCCAGAAGGTCGCGCTGGAGTGGATGCGCTGCACGGTCAAGGACGTCCAGACCGCCCTGACAGAGCTGCGTACCGGGCAACGTTTCATTGGTAGCCACAACCAGAACTTTGTGATGCGTCGCGAACAGGCAGACGCCGTAAACATCACGCACGCCTACTTCCACTCCCGCTGGCAGGAGGACATGCACGCCGTTCCGCGCTTCCTCTGGAACGCGAAGATGCGGTTCGGCAAGACGTTCACCACCTACCAGCTCGCCAAGCGGCTCGGTGCCAAGCGCGTGCTCGTGGTGACGTTCAAGCCTGCCGTCGAGGACGCGTGGCGCACCGACCTCGAGTCCCACGTGGACTTCGATGGATGGCAGTACCTGTCCAAGACCGTCGGCAAGGACCCCACCAAAGCCGTCAAGACGCGCCCGCTTGTCTACTTCGGCTCCTTCCAGGACCTGCTCGGTCGCGACGCGGCGGGCAACATCAAGGCAAAGAACACCTGGTTGCACAAGATCAAGTGGGACCTTGTGGTCTTTGACGAATACCACTTTGGCGCGTGGCGCGACACGGCCAAGGAGCTGTTCGAGGGCGAGGAGGAGGGTGTCGCAAAGAAGGAGGCCAGGCTTGAGTACACGGCCGATCTCGAGGAGATGAACGAGGATCTCACCGTGCTGTCTGAGAAGGACGGCGCGTTCCTCCCCATCACCACCAAGGCGTACCTGTATCTCTCCGGCACGCCGTTCAAAGCGCTGGCCGCGGGAGAGTTCATCGAGGAGCAGATCTTCAACTGGACGTACACGGATGAACAGCGCGCCAAGGAATCCTTTGCGCGCAAGCACCCGGAGCGGTGGAATCCCTACGGGGCTCTGCCCCAGCTGCGCCTTCTCACGTACCGGATGCCTGACGAGCTTCTGGCCATCGCGAGCGGGGGAGAGTTCGACGAGTTCGACTTGAATGAGTTCTTCGCCGCCACGGGCACCGGACAGTCCGCACGGTTCACGCACGCCAGTGAGGTGCAGCGCTGGTTGGACATCATCCGCGGAAGCGACACGCAGAAGTCGCACGAGCATCTTAAGACGGGAACAAAGCCCCCATTCCCATACTCGGACGTGCGACTGCTTCCGTACCTGCAACACTCGTTCTGGTTCTTACCGACTGTGGCCGCCTGCCACGCGATGGCGAACCTCCTGCGCGAGCGTCATAACACGTTCTGGCGCGGCTATGAGGTCATCGTCGCCGCCGGCGCGAACGCCGGCATCGGTCTGGCCGCCTTGCCGCCCGTGCGCGACGCGATCGGTAGCGGGTTCGATTCAAGAACCATCACACTCTCCTGCGGGAAGCTCACCACGGGTGTCACCGTGCCCCAGTGGTCAGCCATCCTGATGCTGCGAAACCTCACCTCGCCCGAGACGTACTTCCAAGCCGCGTTCCGCGTGCAGTCGCCATGGGCCATCAAGAATCCCAACGGCGACGACCCCAACGCCGAGGAGGTGCTCAAGCCAGTCTGCTTCGTGTTTGACTTTGCTCCCACGCGCGCGCTGCGACAGCTCTCCGACTACGGGATCGGCCTTTCGCCCGGGGAGCCCAATCCCGAGAACGCCGTGAAGGAGTTGGTGGCGTTTCTGCCAGTGCTCGCCTACGACGGCGCCAACATGACGCAGGTGGACGCGGGCGGCATCCTCGACATCGCCATGGCCGGCACGTCCGCCACGCTACTCGCGCGGAAATGGGAGTCCGCCCTGCTTGTGAACGTGGACAACGAGACGTTGCAGCGCGTTCTCGATAGCCCTGAGGCGATGGCCGCCGTTGAGCGCATCGAGGGATGGCGCTCGCTCGGCGACAACGTGATCGAGACCATCATCAACAAGAGCGAGAAGATCAAGGAATTGAAGGGCAAGGCCAAGGACGGAAAGCTCTCGGCCAAGCAGCACAAGCAGCTCACAGAGGAGGAGAAGGAGTACAAGTCGAAGCGGAAGCTCGTGCAGGAGAAGCTCATCAAGTTCGCGACGCGGATCCCCGCGTTCATGTACCTGACCGACTTTCGCGAGAATACGCTGCAGGATGTGATCACCAAGCTCGAGCCGGACCTGTTCCTCACCGTGACCGGTCTGACGGTGAAGGATTTCCACCTGCTGGTGAGACTTCGCGTGTTCAACACCGAACAGATGAATCAAGCGGTGTTCGCGTTCCGACGATATGAGGATGCGTCGCTTCGGTACACTGGCATAGAGAGCCACGAAGGCCTGCGACACTACGGCCTGTATGATACGGTGGTGGCGAAGGAGTGAGTTTAGCCGCCTCAATCGAACAGCCCGCGTGGGCTACGGGACGACAAGTGGTCTCGGTCGTGGCAGGGCTTGCGGCAGCCGCAGTCGGTGCTTGGTCGCTTCCACTCATCGAATCGGACGCGAGTTGCTCCCCCTGCTGAGCAGTCGGGACCGGAGGTTCGGCGTGCTGCCGGACGAGTGCGAGAACACGCCACCCGGATTGAGTCATGCGGACAGGCGCGGAGCGGCGCAGGTGCGTCAGCGCAGGCCGCTCGAAGCGATGTCGCAAGCGATGGACGCCCGCTCCCCTCGACAATCCGTCCTCGCGTCTTTGACGTAGTCAAGACGTGCCCCGACTCCTCCTCCGCCTCAACGCCCTCCTCACGCTCCCCTTCGGCCTCGCCGCACTCTTCGCCCCAGCAAAGACCTTCGCCAGCTTCGGCATCACCTTGGACGCCGGCGGCTCCCTCGTCGCACGAGGCTACGCCGCCAGCCTCATCGGCCTGGGCCTCCTCGTGCTCGGCCTCCGCGACCAGCGCGACCCCGCCGTGGTCAACGTGCTGCTCTGGGCACTCCTCTGCTTCAACGCCGCCGAGTCGGTGATCCAGCTCGCAGCTGGGGTCACGGGAACAGCGACGCCCGCCGTCTTCGTGACGGCGGGCGTCCACAGCGTCATGTCGGTGTTGCTGCTGCTCAGCCTACGGCGCTCACGCCGCGCCCGTCGCGGTCACTGAGTACGTCCTGCATCGTTACCGGTTGGCATCCAGGATCCGCTTGCGGTCGATCCACGTCTGGCCGTCGGTGATCCAGGTGGCCGCCGGTTCGCCCTTGAGGTAGTGCGCGAACCACTGGATGATGCGGCGCTGGTAGTCGACGGCGTTCTCCTTCTTGCCGAGCCCGTGGCCCTCGCCGGGATACAGCAACATCACCGCGTGTTTGCCGGCGCGGCGGGCATAGTTGTAGAGCTCGACCCCCTGCCGCATGTCCACCACGGGATCGTCGCCCCCGATCTCGATGAGCAGGCTCTTGGCCGGCATCTCGTGGATCTTGTTGAGGGGTGAGTTCTTCATCATCGCCGGCATGTCCTCCCAGGGCGGGACCTGCATGCGGAACTGACCCGTCTCCCAGTGATCGAACTCGGGCACGGAACCCCAGTGCATCTGGCCGGCGAAGCTGATCATGTCGGAGATGCCGGCGCCCATCACGGCGGTCTGGAACAGCCGGCTGTGTGTGGCGAGGTACGCGGCTTCGTAGCCGCCCTGCGAGTGGCCCGCATGCCCCACACGCGCCGGGTCCACCAGCCCGCGCGCGAGCACCGCGCGCACGGCCGGCTCCACGGCGTGCAACGTGGAGAGACCGGGCTCCCGCGGCCGGAACACGATGTCCGGCATGAGCACGAAGTAGCCCTGCTGGGTGAAGATGTTCGCGTTGTAGTAGTCCTCCTCGCGCGGGGCGATGTAGCGGTGCAGGCCCTGGGAGAGGAGTTCGTAGGTGTACACGATCATCGGGTATTTCCGGCCCGGCGTGTAGTTCGCGGGATAGTACAGGATCGCCTGCAACGGACGACCGATGCTGCTGGTGAAGTCCATGAGCTCCGCCCTGCCCCAGGCGTAGTCGGACTGGAACGTGTTGGTCGCCGTCTTGGCGACGGGGTCGGCCAGGTCGGCGCCCGCCACGAACACGTTGGGTGACTCGTCGAAGCGCTGGCGCGAGAATGCGTAGCGCTCGGCACTGTCGGCCTTGGTGAGCGCGGTGATGATGGCATCCCCCAGTTGCAGGCGCTCCACCCGGCCGTTCACGAGGCGTGCATACCCGCTCTGCTTGCTGCGGCGGCCGAACAACGTCAGGGGCACGGGGGCGGCGAGATCCACGGCACGTTCGGCCGGCGTGGCATTGAACGCCGCGAACGAATGCAGGCGGTGCGCGAGCCCGGTGGCCGCACCGTTGGTGAGTCGCGTGCCGCCGGAGCCGTCGAGTGCGAGCGACCACACGTCGGTCATGTCGTACACGAGCATCCGCGTGCCGTCCTTCGTCCACGTGGGCCCACCGATGCTCGGCAGCACGTCCACCGGATGGTCGTCGTCGCGGTTCACGAAGTCCGCGCGCCGCGACGCGGTGAGGGTCGCGGTGAGATTGGTGCGCTTGCCGGTCGCGATCTCGTGGGTCCAGTAGTCGCGGCCGTCGAACCAGGCCAGCAGGCGGCCGGTCGGGTCACCACCGAAGAAGTAGCGCACCTTCTCGAGCACCTTGGTGCGGCGCGCCCCCGCCACGTCGATGACGTACACATCGATGTCCGGCCGCCCGAACTTGTGGCCCCAGGCGTACGGTGTGCGGTCGGTCTCGGTCACGTGCCGGTCGCCCTCGAGCACCACGGCGGATTCCCCGGCGTCCTCCGTGAGCGGCGTGACGGTGGATGCGGCGAGCGGCCAGACGGCGAGGCGCGTCGCCCGGAGGTCGGCCTGCTCGGTCGACCGCTGGTGCGGGATGACGCGGACGTCGTCGGGATGCCAGATCTCGACGTCGGAGACCTTCTCGCTGCT
The DNA here is from genome assembly GCA_902825965.1 of uncultured Gemmatimonadota bacterium. Taxonomy (GTDB): domain Bacteria; phylum Gemmatimonadota; class Gemmatimonadetes; order Gemmatimonadales; family Gemmatimonadaceae; genus Pseudogemmatithrix. Next base: position 28,723 of record CADEDA010000016.1, read on the forward strand.
CTTCTTGGGCACGGCGGCCGTGTCGATGCGCTCGCGCACGCCGACGAACAGCGCCGACCCGTCGCGCGCCCACACGGGGCGCCGCGCCTCGGAGATGCGCAGCGTCGCGGGGATGCCGGCCGCCTGCGCGGCGGGATCGAAGCGCTGCGGCGCGCTGCCAGCGGCACTCGCGGTGTTCACGGCACGCCACGCAATGATGGCATGCGTGGTGTCGGTGAAGGCCTTGTCCGCGTGGGACCGCAGCACGGCGAGGTCGGCGGACTTGGCGCGCCAGCTCAGCGACCGGTACAGCCCCGGCGCGGTCTCGAGCACCCGCGTGGCCCCGATGGCCCCATCGAACAACTGCACACTGCTGCCGGCGCCACCTTCGCCGTTTACGGTGAAGGCCAACAGCGCCCCCACCGGCGCCCACTGCTGCTCCGCGACCCCACTGAACAACAGGCGCGCACCGGTGCCCAGGTCGTGCAGCACGACGTCCGACGTGCGCTTGCCGTCGGCCGGATACCGCGTGAGCGCGACGTAGCGCCCGTCGGCGCTGAATGCGAAGGCCGAGACGTCCGGCAGCGTGAAGGTCTCGCCGCTGCGGAGGTCGCGCGCGGCGAAGCTGGTGCGGACGGGCTTCTTCTCCTTCTCCAGGCGCTCGCGCTCCTTGGGGGAGACGCGCACGAGGTAACCCACCCAACGCGAGTCGGGCGTGAAGACGGGAGTGGCGCCGTAGGCGACGACCACGGTGGTGTCGCGTGCGCCGCCACGCAGGCGGAGTTCGTGCTCCTCGTTCACGCGGTTGATGTTCACCGCGAGCCAGGCGCCGTCGGGGGAGAGCCGGAATCCGGCGAGTGTCTCCCACTTGCCGTAGTCGGCCGGCGTGAGGGTGGGCTTGGTCTGGGCGTGGAGTGGCGCTGCAAGGCAGAGCAGCGCGAGCAAGGCGAGCCGGATCACGGGAGTCCCGGGGAAGGAAGTTGGGCGGAACCTAGCGGGCGGCAGCCGTTTGTCACCCCGGACCGTGCAAGCGTTGGCACGGTGCGAACCCGATTGCACGTCCAGCAGCGGTCAGGCGTCGGCCGACACGCGTGCTAAGCGGTTGTCCACGAACGGGTTCGCGTCGCGGCGCCACGCGGGCGCCTCACGGCATCATCGATGCGATTGAGCGAGCGGGAAGCCCGTTGCTCCGCCCCCTCCCCAGCTCGGAGTCCGTCGTGACGCTGCATCGTCGCATCGCGTGGTTCGTGCCACTCGCATTCATCTGGGCCGCACCGGCTTCACCGGCCGCCGCGCAGCAGGGCCCGGCCAGCGGTCCGCTGGTCGCCGAGCTGCAGGCCGGGGTCGTGCGGCTCCCAGTGGCACCTGTGGCACCTGTGACACCTGTGGCATCTCTCGCACCTGCGGCCGCAGGCATGGTGGACGCCGACACCGTGCGCCGGCGGACACGTCCGAAGGCGATCGAGTACTCCGTATGGTACGAGCGGCGCGCCACGGTGCACTGGATCGCCTCGTGGACCACGGTACCGTTGTTCGCCGCGGAGTATGTCACGGGGCAGGAGCTCTTCGCTCACGGCCCGGAGTCGGCGGACTGGGCCAAGGACAGCCACGGCGCCATCGCGGGATCACTCGCCGGGCTGTTCGCGGTGAACACCGTGACCGGCGTCTGGAATCTCTGGGACGCGCGCCATGACCCGAACGGGCGCACGTGGCGCACGCTGCATTCGATCCTCATGCTCGCCGCCGACGCGGGATTCGCCTACGCCGGCTCACTCGCCGACGACGCGGAAGACTCGGCCGACATCCGCCGCAAACACAAACGGGTCGCCATCACCTCGGGGTCGATCGCGCTCGCGAGTTACGTGATGATGCTCCCTCCCCTTCGCCGAGACTGACATGTCCGCCTTCCTGGCCACCGTGACGGCCGCGCTCACGAGCGCCGTACAGCCGTTCGCCGACCTCTACGCGGCGTCCGTGCCGCTGCAGGCCGGCACCTCGTTCCTGCACTTCGCCGGGCTGCTGACGGGTGGCGGCTTTGCGATCGCGAGCGACCGCATGCTGCTGCGGGCGGCACGCGAGCGCGACGGCGGCGCACAACGCGCGCTGCTCCGCGAGCTCGACAGTGTCCATCGGCCGGTGCTGGTCGGTCTCGCGGTGGTCTTCGTGACCGGCCTTATGCTCACCGCTGCGGACATCGAGAGCTTCATCGGCGCGCCGTCGTTCTGGTTCAAGATGGGGCTCATCACGCTGCTGCTCGCCAACGGCTGGTGGCTGGGCCACAACGCCGAGATGATGCGGCGGCGGCCGGACCGCTCGGCGCGCTATTGGCAGCTGCTGCTCGCCAGCTCGGTGCTCAGCCTGCTGCTGTGGTTCGCGGTCACCTTGGCTGGCGTCCTCCTCACCACGGCCTGAGCCGACCATGTCCTCACTCGGATCCTGCACCGGCGCCTGCGGACGGCGCGACTTCCTGCAGCAGGGCGCCGCACTGCTCGCCCTCACGCTGTTCTTCGGCCGCGATGCGGCGGCCATGCCCGTACGCATGGGTGCGGCACTGCGCCGGGACGGCGCGACGGTCACGTACCCGATCCCGGCCGCGGACGGCGTGACGATCGATCGCGACCAGGATGTCATCCTCGCCCGCAGCGGCAACCGGGTCATCGCGTTCTCGCTGATCTGCCCGCACCAGAACACGGCACTGCGCTGGCAGGAGAAGGCGGGTGAGTTCCAGTGCCCCAAGCACAAGTCCCGCTACCGCACGGACGGCACGTTCATCGCCGGACGTGCGACGCGGGCGATGGATCGCTTCGCCATCACCCGCGCCGGCGAGACGGTGGTGGTGGACGTGGACCGCGTGTTCGAAGCCGACGCGCAGGCGGCCGACTGGGCCGCTGCCGTCGTGACGCTCTGAGTGCCCTCACTCCCAACCGGACGGACCCATGCCCCATGACCCTGCGAACCACCGCCCCGCCTGCCGCGGTCGCTGCGGCGGGCACAGCGATGCGATGGACCGTCGCCGCTTCCTCAGTGCGGCGGCTGCCGCGTCGGTCACGCTCGCGCTTGTAGCCTGCGGCGACCACCAGATCGGCGGCGTCACAGGCCCACTGCCTGGCGGCCCGACCGGCGGCAGCACGATCACGGTGCGGCTCGCCGACTTCGCAGCGCTCGCGACGGTGGGTGGCGTGGCGCGCGTGACGTCCACGGGCACACCGATCGCCGTCCATCGCAGTGCCGCGAACACGTTCGAGGCCTTCGCGATGGGCTGCCCGCACGCCGGCACCACGGTCTCGATCACGGCGACGGGGTTCACCTGCCCCAACCACAACGCGAAGTTCGGGAAGGACGGTGCGTGGCTCAGCGGGCAGCGCACCACGGCACTCGTGGCGATCCCGGTGACCTACGACGCCGCCGCGGGCACACTCACACTCGCCGCACCGGCGGCAGGACCCGGCGGTGGTGGTGACGATGACGACGATGATGACTTGCGCGTGCCCTAGGGTGCGTGGCGGGGTGGGGTCGGCTCGGGCTCGCCGTCGGCGAGTCCGAGCCGGCGCAGCTTGTACCACAACGCGCGCACGCTGATGCCCAGCCGTTCGGCGGCGCGCGTCTTGTTGTCGCCGGTGGCGAGCAGGGCCTCGCGGATCGCGTGGCGCTCGGCGGCGGCGACCACCTCGGCGAGCGGCGGGACCTCGCGCACCTTCGGCAGGCCGCGCGGCGTGGCGAGTGGCGGCGCGAGGAGCTCGGCGAGTTGAAGGCCGTCGAGCACACCGTCGTCGGAGAGCAGCACCGCGCGCTCGAGCACGTTGTGCAGCTCGCGGACGTTGCCCGGCCAGTCGTAGTCGCGCAGTGTGACGAGTGCGTCGGCCGTGAGGCGCATGGGCCGGCCGATGCGGCGCGCGAAGCGCGCCACGGCGTCCTCGGCGAGCAGCGGGAGGTCGTCGCGCCGGGCGCGCAGCGGCGGCAGCGTGATGGGCACGACCGCGAGCCGGTAGAACAGGTCGGCGCGGAAGGTGCCCGCCTTGGCCATCGCCTCGAGGTCGCGATGGGTGGCCGCGATGATGCGCGCATCCACGCGGTGCGGAAGGCCGCCGCCGAGACGTTCGACCACGCCCTGCTCGATGACCCGCAGGAGCTTGGCCTGCATCTCGAGCGGCAGGTCGCCGATCTCGTCGAGGAACAACGTGCCGCCGTCCGCGAGCTCGAACTTGCCTTCGCGGTCGGCGTGGGCGCCGGTGAAGGCCCCGCGCATCACGCCGAAGAGCTCGGCCTCGAGCAGCGCGGCCGGGATGGCGGCGCAGTTGAGGGCGACGAAGAGGGCGTCGGCGCGACCGGAGGCCGCGTGCACCGCACGGGCCGCGAGTTCCTTGCCGGTGCCGGTCTCGCCGCGCAGCAGCACGGGTGCGGCGGTGGGGCCGACGCGGGCGATCAGATCGAACACCTGCCGCATCACGTGAGTCTGGCCGATGAACCCCGCGAGACCGGAGACCGCCTGGTCCTTGAGGAAGACCTCCTGGCGCCGCGCACGCCGCCACTCGAGCGCGCGGGCGATCACGGCGTCCACCTGCGCGGAGTCGAACGGCTTCACGAGGTAGGTGCGCGCGCCGAGCTGCATGGCCTCGACGGCGGTCTCGATGGTGCCGAAGGCCGTCATCATCACACTCGCGATGTCAGGCGCACTCTCCTGCAGGGTGCGCAGGAACTCGAGTCCGCTGCCGTCGGGCAGCATCAGGTCCACCAGGGCGACGTCCACCTGCTCGCTGGTGAGGATGCGCCGGGCGTCGCGGAGCGTGGCGGCGGGCAGTACCCGGTGCCCGCGGTCGCTGAGCAACATCTCGAGCACCCGGCGCAGCCGGGGTTCGTCATCGACGATGAGGACGGTGGCGTGCGTCATGGCAGGGGGAAGGTGAGTCGGAAGTCGGCACCGCCGTCCGGGGCATCGACGAGCCGGACCTCGCCGTGATGCGCCTCGACGATGCGCTTGACGATCGCGAGCCCGAGGCCGGTTCCGGTGCGGCGCGACGTGACGAAGGGGTCCCAGAGGGTCGCGCGGAGCTCGGGCGGCACGCCGGGGCCGGTGTCGCGGACGGAGATCTCCGCCACGCGATCGACGGCGCGTGTGCCGACGCGGACGACCCCACCGACGCCGGCGGCCCGCGCGGCGTTGTCCACGAGGTTGAACAGCAGCTGACGGATCTGTTCGCTGTCCACGGGCGCGTCCACGGGCTCGAGGGCCAGTGCGAGGGTCGCCCCGTGCCGAGCGACGAGGGTCGCCAACAGGACCTCGGCGCCGCGCACGCAGGCCGCGAGGTCGGTGGGCACGAGTTGTGGCGCCCGCGGGCGCGCGAACGCGAGCAGGTCCTCGACGAGTCGGTCGAGGCGATCGGTCTCCTCGCGGACGATGCCGCCGAGTTCGGCTTGGCGTGCGGCATCGCCACCGCGCGCGAGCAGGTCGACCGAGGTGCGGAGCACACCGAGCGGCGTGCGGATCTCGTGCGCGAGCCCGGCCGCCATGGTGCCCAGTGTAGCGAGCGCCTCGTGCCGGGCCAGCTCACGCGACGCGGCGCCGGCGAGCAGCAGTGCCAGCGGCACCAGCACGGCGAGCACGGTCGCCCCCACGAGTACGGCCGAACGCCGGGCAGCACGCACCGGTGCGAGGACCGACTCACGCGACGCGACGAGGCCCACTTGCAGGGGGAGCTCCGGCGCAGCGTCGGCGCGCGCGAGGCCGATGACCGTGGCCGCGGCATCGTCCTGCGCGGCGGAGCCGCGGAACAGGACGCCGGACGGGCCCTCGACGCGTACCCGAGCGAGTGTGCCGGCGTCGAGGTGGCTGCGCACCAACGACGACACGGGCGCCAGCAGTGCCAGCCGCCCGATGACGCGGCCCGCGTCGTCGAGCACATACGATGCGGAGACGAACCAGTCCACGCCGGCGGAGTCGCTGACGAGTGCGAGCTCGCCGGCAGCGGGCATGACGCTGTCGCGCCGGAATGCGGGGAAACGCCGACCGAGCATCCCACCGATCGCGGTGGAATCACTCGCCGCCACGATGCGGCCGGTCGCATCCTCGGCCAACGCGAGGTCCGAGGCCTCGAGGTCGCGCGCGAGCGCCCGCAGTGTGGCCGAGAGGCGCTTGTCGACGTCGTCGACGGCGAGGTCCTGCGCGACATCGAGTGCGACCCAGGACGCGAGGGCACGCTGCCGCTCCTGCAGGTCGCGCGTGAGATGCGCGGCGACGTCCTCCGCACGGTCGGTGAGGTCCCGCTCGGCCTGGGCCAGTGCGCGCGTGCTGCCGCGCTGCCACTCGACGGCCAGCACCAAGCCGGCGGCGAGCACACCGAACCCCAGCAGCCCGAGCAGGAGGCGGAGCTTGACCGCGCGGCTTCTCAGCACTTCGCCGACTTACGAGACCCACCGGTGGTGCGCATCGTTCGCCGCATGACGTCGCGCGCGTACCGGATCGTCGCCTCAAGCGCCGCAGTCTTTACACTCGCCGCGCTGCTCGGTGCGTGGACCGCGGCGGCGCGCGCGCAGTTGCCGGCGGCGCCGGCGTCGAGCCCGTCGCGCATCCAGGTGGGCGGATACGCATCGCTCACGTGGTCGCGCGCGGCGGACAGCACGCGCGTGCGGCTGGCCGAGGGCAACCTCGCCGCGATCCTGTCCGGGAGCCTCACCTCGCGCATCACCTACCTCGCTGAGTTGGATGCGGTGAGCAGTTCGCGTGAGAACTACGCGGGCCGACAGGATGACCGACAGCTCGAAGTGGCGCGCCTGTACGCTGACGTATCGTACAGCGACCTGCTCCGTCTCAGAGTCGGGCGATTCCTGACGCCGATCGGCCAGTGGAACGAGATCCACGCCGAACCGCTGACGTGGACCGCGGTGCGCCCGCTCACGACGTACCGTTCGTTCGCCAAGTACTCGACCGGTGCGGCCCTCGCCGGGCAGGGCAGCATCCTCTCGCGGGACGCGGGTTACGCCGTCTGGGTGGCGCCGGGACTGCTCGGCATGCGCGACGACGATGAGGAGGAGCTCGAGTTCAGCGGCGCGGTGGGCACGCGGACGGCGGTCGAGCTGACGCGCGGTCTCTGGTTGGGGCTGAGTGCCGCCGTGGTGCGGGAGCGGCGCCCGGTGTCGGCGCTCGACGACGACTCGCTCGAGGTGCCGGAGCCCGGCGAGGACGACGAGGATGAGGACGACGAGCGCGAGGAACGTGAGGGTCGCGCCCTCGGTGGCTTCGACCTCACGTACCGCACCCGCGGGATGGAACTCCGTTCGGAAGTGGTGTGGTTGGCGCCGAGCGACTCGCGCCCGGGCGAGCGCGCGGGGTTCGTGCAGCTCGCGTTGCCGCTGGGGGGCGGACTGCACGCCGTCGGGCGCGCGGAGTCGGTCACACCCTTGGCCGGCAGCCGGCGCGAGTTGTGGCTGGGCGGCCTGCATTGGCGGGGCCCGGGACGGGTCGTGGTGAAGCTCGAACACCAGCATGCCGGGCGAGTCCCCGGCGCCGTGGCGCACGGATGGTTCCTGTCCGTCTCATCACTGTTCTGATCCTCGTCGCGCTCGGCGCGCGCACCACGATCGCGCAGGACGCGGTCGCGGTGGTGGTGCACGCCGCGGTGCAGGATCCGATCGACGTGGCGACGCTGCGCCGGGTGTTCCTCGTGCGCCAGCGGTTCTGGAGCGACGGGATCGCGGTGCGCGCGGTGAACCAGCCGGCGCGCAGTGCCGTGCGCATCCGCTTCACGCGCGAAGCGCTGGGCGGGACGGTGCAGGACTACTCCACGTACTGGAACGACCTGTGGTTCCACGGCACCGCCCCGCCGGCCACACTCGCGAGCGATCAGGCGGTGCTGCTGTTCGTGGCGCGCACGCCCGGTGCTATCGGCTACGTGGACGAGGTGAGCGTTTCGGAGCCGCCGAGCGGGATCCGCGTGGCGTTGCGCCTCGGCGTGGCTTCGCCGAGGGCGCCGCAGCGTGAGACGCAGCATGCGCCGCCACCAGCTTCTTGGGTGCGATGAGGCGCCAGCTCTCCTCGACGAGTGCGGTGATCTCCTTCCACGGCGGCCGCTTGTCGAGGCGGACACCGATCCAGCCGGCCGGCCCGACGTAGGGCGGCACGAAGAAGCGGTCGGGGTCGCTGCGCACCATGTAGGCCTGATTGCCGGGGGCGGCCTTGAGCCACACGGCATCGCGGCCCCCGCCGTGGTGGTTCGCCCCCGAGGCGTACATGGCGAAGATCTTCCCGCAGCGGAACGTGGGCTCACCCCAGGCCTCGACCTCCGTGGCGTTGGGGAGGGCGAGACAGATCTGACGCAGGCGGGGCAGCGGGCTCGCGGGCATGGGGGGACCTCTGGGGCGGTGGCGGGAAGTGGCGGGCGGTCTTGGGCAACGGCGGGAAATGGCGGGCGCTGCCGAGCGCGCCTGGACGCAATGTGCGAGATTCGCGGCGGACACAACACCGGCGGCGGCCCGGACGTAACCCAGCGTCGGTCCCTTCCCACCCTCTGGAGTCCCTCCCCATGACGTTCCCCGCGGCTTTTCTCCGCCCGGTCCACGCGTTGCTCGCCGTCACGCTCGCGGTGGTGCCCGCTTTGGTGCCCCCGGTGACGCTCGCCGTGACCCTCGCTGCCCCGGCGCCGCTGCGCGCGCAGGCAGCGCGAGGCACGCAACCCGTCGACGCGGAGTACACCGCGAAGATCAAGGAACACCTGCAGGATGCGCGGATCTCGACCGAGCTGGTGGACCACCTGCCGGCCTCGGACAAGGTGCCCACGCCGCTCAAGTTCTTCGGCCGCATCGTGGGCACGCCGGGCGAGCTCACCTACGCCAAGGACATCCACCGGTACTACGAGGCGCTCGACGCGGCCTCCGACCGGGTGAAGATGTGGAAGATCGGGCAGACGGAGGAGGGACGCGACATGGTGATCCTCGCGATCGCCGACGCAGCCGTGATCCGCGACCTCGACCGGTACCGTGGCATGCTGAAGGAGCTCACGGACCCGCGCCGCACGTCGGCGGCCCGCGCGCAGGAGCTGCTCGACACCGCCAAGCCCATCTACTGGCTCACCTCGGGGCTGCACTCCACCGAGACCGGCGGCCCCGAGATGCTCATGGAGCTGGCGTACCGCCTCGCGGTGACGGAGACCCCGTTCTACGAGAACATCCGCAGCAACGTCATCACGTTCATCACGCCGGTGCTCGAGGTTGACGGGCGCGAGCGGCAGGTGGACACGTACTACTACAACAAGAAGCGGCCAACCGGCGAAGGCCGCCTGCCCCTGATGTACTGGGGCAAGTACGTCGCGCACGACAACAATCGCGACGGCATGGGCCAGTTCCTCGCGCTCACGCGCAACGTGAACAAGGCCTTCCTCGAGTGGACACCGCAGGTCATGCACGACCTGCATGAGTCGGTGTCGTACCTGTACTCCTCCACCGGCACGGGCCCCTACAACGAGTGGCTCGACGCCATCACCGTGAACGAGTGGTGGACCATGGCGCAGGCCGACGTCATGGAGCTCACCAAGCGCGGCGTGCCCGGCGTGTGGACCTACGGGTTCTACGACGGCTGGACGCCCAACTACCTGTTCTTCGCCGCACACTCGCACAACGCGATCGGGCGCTTCTACGAGGTGCAGAGCTACGGGCCGGACAACAACGCCAACCTGCGCGTGCCGGCCCAGACGACGAGCCGCGAGTGGTTCCGCCCCAACCCGCCGCTGCCCGAGATCAAGTGGGGTCCGCGCAACTCGGTGAACATCGGGCAGTCGGGTGTGCTGTTCTCGCTCGACCACTTCGCCAAGAACCGCAAGCTCTACCTCGAGAACTACTGGCTCAAGAACAAGCGCTCGATCGAGAAGGGCAAGGCGGGCCCGACGCACGCCTGGGTGATCCCGGCCGGCCAGCGCCGCAAGGCCGACGCGGTGGATGCGGTGAACGAGCTCTTCCGGCAGGGCCTCGAGATCCACGTCGCCGATGCCGCCATGACGCTCGGCAGCATGAAGATCGAGAAGGGGGACTTCATCGTGCGCGGCGACCAGCCGTACCGCACGCTGGCCGACATGTACTTCGCCGTGCAGAACTTCTCCCCGTCCAACCCGCGCCCCTATGACGACACGGGCTGGACGTTCCAGCTGATGCGCAACGTGGTGATCAACCCGATCACCGACTCGAGCATCTTCACGCAGCGGATGACCAAGCTCACGGCGCTCACGCGCGCGCCGGGCGGCATCGTGGGGTCCGGCCCGGTGGTGGTGGTCGACCACACGACCGACAACAACCTCGTCACCATGCGGTTCCGCCTGAAGGACGTGAAGATGACGGCGGCCGAGGAGGACTTCGAGGCCGGGGGCCGGAAGTTCCGCGCCGGGGCCTTCATCATCGCCAACGCCAACGCGTCGCAGCTGACGCCGGTGCTCACCGAGCTCGGGCTCACCGGGCACGCACTCGCCGCCGCGCCGACGGTCAAGACGCACGACCTCGACATCCCGCGCATCGGCTACATCCACAGCTGGCAGCGCACGCAGGACGAAGGCTGGGTGCGCGCCGCACTCGACACCTACGGCGTGCCGTACACCTACTTCGCCGACCAGAAGCTCCGCGAGGGGAACCTGCGCGCGAAGTACGACGTGCTGATCTTCCCGCACGTGGGCGGCACGGCCGAGGCGCACGTGACGGGCGTCGCGATGACCGGCAAGACGCCCGTGCCGTACAAGCGGACGCCCGAGACCCCGAACCTCGGGGGCATCGACGAGACGGATGATATCCGCGGCGGCATGGGCTTCGAGGGCCTCATGGAGCTGCGCAAGTTCGTCGAGGCGGGTGGCACGCTCATCACCGAGGGCTCCACGTCCACGATCTTCCCCGAGTACAAGCTGACCAGCGGGATCACGGTCGAGACCCCGGCCAACCTGTTCGTGCGCGGCTCGGTGATGCGCGGCATCGTGACGGACCGCAAGAGCCCCATCACCTACGGCTACAACGCGCAGGTGCCGGTGTACTTCAACCAGGCTCCGGTGCTGAGCGCCGGTGGTGCGGGCGGCGGCGGATTCGGCGGCGGTGGCGGCGGCAACGCCGCGGGCCAGAACACCACGCCGATGGCCAGCAGGCTCGCGCTCTCCACCTGGGACTGGAACGCGGTGGACGAGGCGCCGCGTGCCGCGGCGCCGGCCGGGCGCGGAGCAGGCGGCCCCGGCTCCGGCGCGGGACCCGGCACCGGTGGCGGTGGTGGCGCAGGACAGGGCGGTGGGTTCGGACAGGGTGGCGGTCTCGCCGCGGGTGAACGTCCGCGCGTGGTGATGAGCTTCCCGGCCAACACCGCCGACATGCTGCTCTCCGGCACCCTCGCCGGCGGCGAGACGCTCTCCAACCGCGCGCAGATCGTGGACGCACCGCTCGGGACCGGACACGTCGTGATGTTCGGCATCCGCCCCTTCTGGCGCTGGCAGACACACGGCACGTTCTTCCTCGGCTTCAACTCGATCCTGCACTGGAACGACTTGAGCGCGGGGCGCTGAACGCAGCGCTGAACGCAGCGCTGAACGCAGCGCTGAACGCAGCGCTGCAACGTACGGAACGAGAAGGGCCCGCTCCGGTGCGCTGGAGCGGGCCCTTCGTTCATCCGAGCGGCCGACGGCGGTCGCCTACTCTTCCGGTGTGTCGTCCACGCGTGGCGGGGTGAGGCGCGAGGACGTCAGCGCCGCGAAGCCCATGGTCAGCCAGAGGGCTGCACCGAGCAGGTCGCGGGTCATGAACCCGTAGATCACCGAGGTCCAGAAGGCGACCACGAAGAGGATCACGTTCATTCCGATGACGTACGACTGCATTGCAGCCTCCCAGATGATGCCAGCGAAGATCGCCTTGCCAACGGGGTCTGTCTGCCGAACGACGCGTGACCGAGCACGTACGCAACCCGTACCGTCCTGATACACCGAAAGCGGCGATCCATCACGCTGTTCCCGGAACGGGACCCAGACTGCCACTGAAACCCCAATCCAACCGTCCACTCTTCGAACATCGGCCCGGGGGCCGAAGGACTTGAGTGTGAACCGGCGCGTGAGGTTCGGGGTTCAGGGTAATCGCTGCGCTGCCTCCCGCGCATCAATGGAATTGCCTTTGGTACCGTACACTTTCCCCCGACAGCGCGGCGAGCCGCAGCGGCAGTCGAACGGGGCGCCGAGCTCGTTCAGAAGCTCGGCGTAGTCGAGCGTAAGTTCTTCCCCGGCAACGATATCGCGCGCTGCCACCACGTCGAGTCCGCGGTACGTCGTGTTCGCGTCGCAGGAGTGGTTCTGCGGCGCCCAGACGTTGGGGTCGTCGTCCCAGATCGCGTAGACCTCGCTGCCGACCGGGAACGCGTACTGCGCGAACAACTCACGATCGGCGGCGTCCCAGCGACGTTCGACGTGGCCTCGCGTGACCAGGCGGTGCGTGCGCTCCTCGCCGCGGAACAGCACCTCGCCGGCGGCGATCGCCCGCGACGCCACGATCCCGTAGCCGGCGATCGCGTCGCCGCGCATGGTGAAGGGCCGCGTGCGACGACGGTGCCGCGCGATGCCTTCTGCGATGATGCGCTTGAGGAATCCGGCCTGGCCGATACCGTCGTGCCGCAGGATGTGGTCGGCGGATCCTTCGCTGCCCTCGGCGTAGAAGACCGAGCAGGTGAAGTTGACCTCGAGGAAGTACAGCCGCCCCGCCGCGTCCATCCGGAAGTCCATGCGGGCGTAGCCCACGCCGGAGAACCCGCGGAAGATGCGCAGCGCCGCGTCCTTGAGGCGCGCCGCGAGTGCGGCATCGCGCACCGGGATGTTGGCTTCCGGGTGCAGCTCGCTCGTCTTGAGTGCGTAGCTCTTGTAGCGAAAACCCTCGGGGAAGATGTACTCCACCGGCGTGAGCGCCTCGCCATGCCCCACGCCCGAGGGCTCGCCGATCACGAGCACGGTGAACTCGCGCCCGTCGATGTACTCCTCGATGAGCAGCTCCGGGTACTCCTGCCCCACGTGCCGTGCCTGGCGCTCGAGTGCCTCGGCGTCGGCGACCACCGCATGTTCGTCCACGCCGAGGCTGTCGCCCGCCTTGACGGGTTTGACGAACAGCGGATAGCGCAGCCGGGCCGTGGCCGCGACCAGCGCGTCGTACATCGCCGGGCCAGCGTCGGCCGCCGCACGCGCCACCGCGCCCACGTCGACCGTGGTGTGCATGGGCGTCGCGATCCCCACCGTGTGCGCCACGTACTTCATGAGTGGCTTGGGCGGGTCGTAGAGCAGCGGCGTCGGCCCGGTGTACGGCAACCCCAGCGCCTCGAGCGAGTGGATCACGTCGATCGACGGGACGTCCCACTCGAGGTACCCCTCGCAGAGGTTCACGAAGACGTCGAAACCCTCGGCCGAGAGCCGCTTGAGCTGCCGGTACGTGGAGAGTTTGTGCAGCGCCTCATGGTGGACCGTGTCGCCCGGCAGCAGGCGCGCGAGGTCGCGGGTCGGATCGTAATGGCGGTAGTCCACGCCGGACGTCGAGTAGTCCGGCTGGAGGACGCAGACCTTCATCGCGTGGCGGTGCGGGAAGCGGGGGCGGCCGCGCGGCGTGACTTGGCCAGCCGGGGACGGGAGACGCCGGGATCAGCCGAGACCGCGATGATCTCGCGGACCGCATCGTGGAACGGCACGCCGGCGAACCGGAGGATGGCGCCGATCGAGGTATAGGCTTCGTCTTCGGAGATGCCGCACTGCGCGTTCACCTCGAGCACGACGATCTCGCCACTCTTGGCATCCTGCCGCAGGTCCACGCGGCCGTAGCCGCGTCCCCCGACCGCTTCGTACGCCGCCCAGCTGATGTCCTTGATGCGTTTGGCCGTCGCGCGGTCCCGCACGGGCCGGTAGTTCCAGAGCTCGCCGTCGCCGGTCTCGATGGGCTCCTCCACCTCGTACATGCCCCAGAGCCGGTCGAAGGACAGGAAGCGCTCGGCCGGCGGCAGCGTCTCATTGAAGAGCCGCTCGACCGGCGGGTACACGGTCGAGCGCGACGCCGCGTCGTAAGAGCCCACGATGAAGGTCGTGTACTCGGGGCCCTCGACGAACCGCTCGACGAAGACACCGCCGCCGACCAGGTCCCAGCCGTGGTAGCCGTTGTGGAGGCGCTCGAGCTGTGCACGGAACGCCTGATGCGAATGCACCACCGACTTGGTGGTGATGCCCATGCTGCCGGCGGACACGGCCGGCTTGAGGATGAGCGGAGCCCCCAGCGTGCGGAGGATCTCGCCGTACCGGGCGCCGGTGCGCGGCACCACGGCCCAGGGGGAGGTGGGCACCCCCGCGCGGTCGAAGGCTTCCTTCATCACGATCTTGGAGGTCGTGACGTCATAGAAGCGCTCGTCGGCGCCGGTGAAGCGCAGGCCATGCTCGCGCAGGCAGCGGATGACGCTCAGGCCGGGCGAGCCGTTGACCTCGTCGCCGTCGCAGAGATTGAGCACCACGGGCTCATGGCCCGCCGACTCCTGCACGATGCGCGCGATGACGTCGCGGTGATTGGCGAGTGTGACGGGCTGCCAGCGCCAGGCGTGGCCGAGCGCCGTGAAGGCGCGATCGTACTCGGCGCGACTCTGCGAATAGTCGGCGTACCAAGCGATCTCGGGATCGTCGGTCTCGACGAGCGGCGACAGCACCCACACCAGGAGGGGTGCGTCTGCCGTTGCTCGTAACGCGATCGGTGCCGCGGTCACCGGGTCAGCGTGTGGTGCATGAGCGTTGATACAAACGATTTAGGTGCAGATGCGCAATAGGGGGCGATATCGCCTGCATCGCGGCGTCGCGACTTGCGGCAGCACGCAGCCCGCGCGACGGTATAGGCGTGCCTCTGATGCGACCTCTCCTCGGGTACGGTCTCGTTCTCGGTCTGGCGATGCTCGGACCGCGGGACGTTGCTGCCCAACGGATCCTCGGGACCGTGCTGCGCGCCGATGGGGCGACACCGGCACCGGGGGTGCTCGTGGTCGCCTTCGATTCCACGGCGCAGGAGATGGCGCGCGCCGTCACCCGCGGCTCGGGCGACTTCTCGCTGTCGGTCGATCACGACGCACCCGTCTCGCTCCGCCTGCTGCGGCCGGGGCACCTGCCGCAGGACCTCGGCACCCGTCGACTCGCGACCGACGAAGTGGTGGACCTCGTGACGACGCTCGAGGACCGGCCGATCCCGCTGCCTACCTGGCGGACGGGTGCGCGCAGTTGTCGCGGCAGCGCCGAGGACCGCGCGCCGGTGCTGTTGCTGCTCGAGGAGGCACGGAAGACCCTGCTCATCGCGCAGGCGCGGATCGGCGACCCGGACCTGTCGTCGCGTGCGGTCACCTACGACCATCGGACGGCACGCAACGGCGAGGACACGCTGCGGAGCCTGCTGCGGCGCGTGGAAGGTCCGCTGCCGGAGACCTTCCGCGAGAGCAGCGTGGAGGAGCTGGAGCGGGACGGGTTCTTCGTGAACCTGCGGGGCGAGCGCATCTTCCGCGCGCCGACACCGCCGGTGCTGATCGATCCCTGGTTCGTGCGGCGGCACTGCTTCACGTTGGCCCTCGAGCGGGGCGTGGTGCCGGTGCTGCACTTCCGCCCCACCCGCGAGGCCCGCGGGCTCGTGGAGGTCTCGGGCAGCTATCGGTTCCACCCGCAGACGCTGGCGCTCACGCGCGTGGACTTCCGCTACGAGGGGCTCAGCGGCAGCGAGCGGTCGCCGCTGGTGGCCGGCATGATCGACCTGACCGTGCTGCGCTCCGGGGATCACGTGATCACCGCCTGGGAGCAGCGCTTCCCGCTGATCGGCTATCGCAGCTCGGAGGGGACGACGACGTTCGTCCGCAGCTCGATCATGGTCGCCGACCTCACGGGGTTCCGTTCGCAGGGCGGGTTCATCACCGCCGTCGGGCGCGACGGGCGCGTGCTCTGGCAGCGCGATCCCGTGACGGACGCCATGCCGGCCTCGCGGGCGGCGGCGCGCTGCAGCGAACGCGCGCTGGCGCGGTCGACGGTGGCGGCCGAGGGCACCCTGCCGGCGGACGACTCGGCCTCGCCCCCCGGCCGCGTCCTGCTGCGGGCGGTGTGGACCGAACCGGTCATCCTCGACCGCACCACCTACGGCGCGCGCGAGCAGGTGCGCGAGACGCTCACGGACGAATCCGGCGGCTGGGTGTTCTGCGACCTGCCGCCCAACCGCGCATTCACGCTGCAGTGGGAGGTGCTCGGGAACCTCCGGACGCTGCCGGTCACGCCCGTGCGCGAGCCCGGCGGGCGTGTGCCCGAACACCTGCGCTGATCGGCCGACCCGTCCGGTTTGTCGTATCATCCTGCCATGGACCGTCGAGACTTCGTCGCCGCCCTGGGCGGCTCGCCGCTGTTCTTCCACGCGGGACTCTCCGCATCGTCCGCAGGGCAGGCCACCGCAGGTACGGGCAGCCTTGCACGACTGCGCGACGCGAACCGCGCGGTCGCCGGAAGCTCCCCGGAGGCGGTGGCGGAGGACGAGGCCTACTGGTTGCGCGTGCGCCAGGCGTTCACGCTCGACGCGAACCACGTGAACCTGAACTCCGGCAGCGTCAGCCCCGCCCCGCGCGTGGTCTCGGAGGCCATGCAGCGGTACTGGACGCTCACGAACATGGCGCCGTCGTACTACGTCGACGAGTTGCTGTACCCCGAGGTGGAGCTGGTCCGGCGTCGGCTCGCCGCGATGTTCGGCTGCAGTCCCGAGGAACTGGCGCTCACGCGGAACACCAGCGAATCGCTCCAGACGGTACAGCTCGGATGGCCGCTGGAGCGCGGCGACGAGATCGTGAGCACCACGCAGGACTATCCGCGCATGCTCACCGCCTGGCGCCAGCGCGAGCGCCGCGACGGCGTGCGCCTGAAGCTGGTGACGGTTCCCACGCCGCCGCCGAGCATGGATGCACTGTACGACCGCATCTTCGCGGCCGTCACCCCGCGCACCAAGGTCATCCACATCTGCCACATGACCTACACGGTGGGGCAGATCTTCCCCGTGCGGCGCATCGCCGACGAGGCACGGCGCCGCGGGATCCTGTCCATCGTCGATGGCGGGCACACCTTCGCGCAGTTCCCGTTCACGCGCGACGACCTCGGCTGCGACGTGTACGGGTCCAGTCTGCACAAGTGGCTCTGCGCGCCGGTGGGCAACGGCCTGCTCTACGTGCGCCGGCCGCTCATCGCGCGCATCTGGCCCCTGCTGGCCGCCGAGGCGGCGCAGGACGACGACATCCGCAAGTTCGAGTCGATCGGCACCTACCCCATCGCCTTGCGGACCGCGGTCAGCGACGCAGTGCTGTTCCACGAGGAGATCGGCGCCGAGCGGAAGGCCGCGCGGTTGCGGTTCCTGCGGGAGCGCTGGATGCGCGCCGTGGAGCCGCTGCCCGGGGTCACGCTGCGCACCAGCTACGACCCGGCGCAGGCCTGCGCACTCGGCGCGATGTCGCTCGCGGGCATGGGCGCGCAGCGCCTCACGGACACGCTGCAGCGTCGCTGGGGCATCCACGTGCGTCCCCGCTTCGTGCCCGACGAGTTCGAGTGCATCCGCGTGACCCCGAACGTGTTCACCACCCTCGACGAGATCGATCTCTTCGTGGAGGCGATCAGGACGCTCGCGACCGCGTGAGGCGTTCCCAGTGCTCCCAGATGAGGAGCATGGCCAGCGTGTCGAGCTTGCAGTACTCGAGCAGGAGGCGGGCCCAGTTGTCCTTGGCGGCGGGATCGTCCTTCTCGACGCCGTAGGCCATCGCGAAGTAGGCGCGCATGGCCCCGGTGCCCTCGGTGACGCTCTCCTCCTCCTGGTCGATGAGCAGCGGCGGCAGTGTCGCGTACGGGCCCTTGCCGGGATCGCCCTCGCGCCCCGCCAGCGCGACGAAACGCGCACGCAGCTCGGGTGAGGCCTTCCAGAGTGCGTCGAGCACGGCCTTGATGCTGTTGCTGCCGCCCATGCCCGGGTGGTAGTAGAACGCCCGGCAGAGCTTGAGCATGTCGAGCAGCCGCGCGCCGGGTTCTCCCGGCTTCACCGCCGTGGCCGTGAGCCAGGCCGCGAGCGCCGGGTCCCCGCTGCCGAGGGTGGCCAGCTCGCCGGCCACGCGGTTCATGACGGTCCTCTCGAAGTCCGACCACACGAGCACCGTGCCCTGGTCGCCGATGGCTGCGCGCAGGGTCCGGGCGAACTCCTCGTTGGGCCAACGGTCATCGCGGTTGAGGTACTCGCGGTGCTCGGGCATGGCCCCGGGTGACGCCACGGTGTGGCAGCTCCACTGGAAGGCGAGTTGCCCGTACGGCGGCATGCCCTTGTGATGCGGCACCGCGATGGTCGCCGCCTCGAAGTCGACGAAGTGCAGCGGGTAGCGGATGTCCTGCATGGCGTCCCGCAGGGCGGGGTCGAACCACTCCTCGCCCTTCCGGGACTGGGTGATCTGGATGCGCTGGCGATCCACGACCACGCCGGACTTCCCGCCGAAGTGCTCCTCGGTGACGTCATGCAGGTGGTCGACGCCGTTCGCGACCAGCGTGCCGACCAACGGCCCGCCGCGGTACAGGTCGAGCACGTGCGGTTGCACGCGCCCGCGGTCGCCCCAGCACTCGAGGAAGCCGTTCGGTGCGCGATCCGCATCCACGCGGAACTCGCAGCGGCGGCAGTGCCCCCCGAGCGGCACCTCGAGACGGCGGAGTGTGGGCGTGAGCGAGGCCACGAAGGTCGCCGCCGACTCGCGCACCTCGGGCTCCAGCGCCGCGACCTCGGCCGCGACGTCGAGTGCGATGGTGAGCGGATCGCGCCGGACGAGTTCCGGATCGCCGATGAACTCCGCCGTGAGCAGGCGCCCGTCCGCACTGCGACGCACACGCACCCAGTGGGGCATGCCGTCGTGCGCCGCCACGGCGCCCTTGTCCAGGAGGATGAGGTGCGGCCGCACCGGTACGCCGGGGAACAGGTCCTTGAGCAGCGCGACCTGATACGTCACGTCCTCGAGGTACTCGCGCCAGTCGGCGTTGATGGCGTGGGGCTTGGTCTTGTTCTTGAAGTAGCTGCCGGACTTGGCGTGCCGTTCCGCGGCGTCCTCGGGATCGAACACCTTGGACTTCACCTCGTACAGGTCGAAGCCGGCCGGACCGCGCGCGAGCACGTCGACACGCGCCAGGCGCTGGCCATCGAACAGCGTCGCCTCGAACAGCGTGACGCTCGGTGTGGCCTCCAGCAGTGCACGCGTGGCCGCGTAGTCCTCCGCAGGACTGCGGCCGTACTCGAGGGTGATGCCGCCGGGGAAGCGTTGCTTGGCGAGCGCTTCAACCATGTAGCCGCCCTCGGCGAGGAAGTCGAGGTACTCGTCCTCGGCGAGCGTGTCCGGATACCGGAGCTCACGGTAGTAGAGCTTGCTCGCGCAGCTGCGCGCGATCTTGAAGTCGGACTTGGAGAGTGTGTGCGGACGGCCGGGTTCGCTCATGGGACGACCAGGGCGTCGAGCGCCGCCGGGTCGGCGGACGCGGCGTCGACCTGCACCGGCACGGCGCTGAAGGCCGCGTTGCCGGTGAGGGCATCGATACGCCACTCGTCGGTGAGGTCGTTGATGCTCACGCCGGGATGCGCGGCGGCGATGCGCATCGCCGTGCCGTCGCGTCCATGTCCCCAGCCGTGCGGCAGGCTCACGACGCCGCGCATCACCTCGTCGCTCACCTCGAGCTCCACCGTCACCGCACCCGCCCGTGCCTGCACGCGGACCCGGTCGCCGTCGGCCAGTCCCCGTGCCACCGCATCATCGGGATGCATGAGCAGCGTGCAGCGACGTTTGCCGCGCACCAGGCGTTCGCTGTTGTGCATCCAGGAGTTGCAGGAGCGCAGGGCCCGCCGACCGATGAGCGCGAGTCCCCCTGCCGGCTCGTCGATGCTGCGCTCCAGCCGTGCGAGGTCGCGCAGGAAGGGGTCCGGGGCCAGGTGGATGCGACGATCCGCCGTCCGCAGGCGATCCGGCAGCACCGGCTTGAGTGCCCCGAGATCGACGCCGTGCGGCGCACGCTTGAGCCGCGCGAGTGATGCCCCGCCCCCGAACGGCCGGTAGCCGCTGCCGTACGGGCCGGTCCGCAGCGCGTGGTCGAGCAGTCGCGCGGGCCCGAGTCGGCCGAGCAGGCGTGCCCGCCAGCGCGCCGCGGCCGTCGGGGCGAGCCCGGCCGTGAGCGCGGAGAGGATCTCCCACTCGTGCCGCGTGTCCGCGGCACGACGGAAGACCGGCGCCGAGTACTTGGCGGTATCCCGAACGGCGAGCATGTGGAAGGCGAGGTCGTAGTGGTCGCGTTCGAGCGGGGAGCTCGGTGGCAGGATCAGGTGGGCGTGGCGCGTCGTCTCGTTGCGGTAGAAGTCGATCGCCACGAAGAACTCGAGCCCGCCGAGTGCGCGGTCGAGTCGTGCGCCGTTGGGGGTGGAGAGCACCGGGTTGCCCGCATGCGTGACCAGCGCGCGCACCTGTCCGGGCCCCGGGGTCTCGATCTCGTCGGCGAGTGTGGCGACCGGGAACTCACCGGCGAACTCGGGTAGGCCGCGCACGCGGCTCGTCCAGCGACCGAAGCGCACGCCGCGGGTGCGGCGCTGGTCGTCGCGCACCAGGTCCACGGCCGGTGTGGCGAACATCGCGCCGCCCTCGGCGTCGAGCCGGCCGCAGACGACGTTCAAGGCCGAGACCAGCCAGGTGGCGAGTCCCCCGAACGCCTGCATCGAAATGCCGACGCGGCCGTACACCACGCCGCGGCTCGCGGTGGCGATGTCCACGGCGAGCGTGCGGATGACGGCTGCCGGGATGCCCGTGGCCGCGGTGACGCGCTCCGGCGTGAACGGTGCGACGGCCGCCTGCAGGGCCTCGGCGCCCTGGGTGAAGCCCGCGAGGCGCCCGAGCGCCGTGTGACCATCGGCGAAGAGCACCTGCAGCAGCGCGGCGAGGAGCAGCGCGTCGGTCCCGGGACGGATGAAGTGGTGCTGGTCCGCGAGTGCGGCCGTCTCCGTGCGTCGCGGATCGATCACCACCACACGTCCGCCGCGCGATTGGATCGCCCGGAGGCGGTCGGCGACACCCGGCGCCGTCATGAGGCTGCCGTTGGACACCACCGGATTCGCACCGATGATGACGAGGTGGTCCGTGCGATCGAGGTCGGGCACCGGGATCAGCAACGCATGCCCGAACATGAGCATCGCGGCGACGTGTGCCGGCAGTTGGTCCACGGACGTCGCGCTGTAGCGGTTGCGCGTGCCGAGGGCCCGGTTGAACTCCGGCACGAAGAGCATGGCCCCGAGCGAGTGCACCGTCGGATTGCCCGCGTACGTCGCCACGGCGTCGCGGCCGTGTGTGCGCCGCACGCGCGCCAGACCGTCGATGGCGCTGCGCAGCGCCACGTCCCAGCCGATCGGCTCCCAGTCGTCGCCGACGCGGCGCATGGGGGTGCGGAGGCGATCGGGGTCCGCGTGGATGTCCTGGAGTGCGACCGCCTTGGGGCAGATGTGGCCGCGGCTCAGCGGATCGTCCGCGTCACCGCGGATGTCGGTGATGCGGTCGCCCTCGGTGCTGATGACGAGCCCGCACATGGCCTCGCAGAGCGTGCAGGTGCGCAGATGGCGCGTCGGTGCCATGGCGGGAAGCTGGCGACGCGACGCGCCGGGCGCTACGGCGCCGGGCGCTACCGCGTCGGCGAGGTCTCGATCGCGATCGACCGCCAGGCGCCGCCCTTGAACCGCCGCACACTCAGCGTCGCGCGCATCATGTGCCCCAGGAGGATGGCGAGCCAGATGTCCGAGGGCACCAACGGGCGCGTCAGCTGCAGGATCGTGAGCAGGCCGATCGGCACGGCGATCTGCGACACCAGCGTGATGTACAGCGGCCCCTTCGTGTCGCCGGTGCCCTGCAGCCCGCCGGTGTAGGTGAGCGCCACCGTGATGAACAGCCCCGAGAGGCTCAGCCAGCGCAGCAACTCGGTGCCCACCGCGAGCACGGTCGCATCCTCCATGCCGAACAGGCCGAGCAGCACGGTCGGGATGGTGAGGAACAGCGTACCGATGAACACCGCGATCGCGAGCCCGAGCCGCGACGCGAGCTGGACGGTGCGCTCCACGCGCTCGGGTTTGCCCGCGCCGAGGTTCTGCCCCGCGACCGTGGCCGCGGCCCCCATCAGGCCCACGCTCGTCCACGTGATGAACGAGAACAACTCCGAATACCCCACGGCGTACGCCGCCTGCGTCTCGGCGCTGTTCTCCAACGACCCCATGAAGCGCAGCAGCATCACGCCCGCGATGTTCATCGCGATGCCCTGCAGGCCTGCGGGCAAGCCGAAGCGGAAGAGCTGCCGGATGGTCGTCCAATCCCAGCGACGGTCCATCCCCGCCTCCCAGTGGATCACGTACTTGCCGCTGAAGAGGCAGGAGAAGCCGTACGTGGCGATGATCGCGCCGGCAAGCACCGTGCCGAGCGCCGCCCCCATCACGCCCATCGGCGGGATGGGGCCCAGGCCCCGGATGAAGATGACGTTGAAGATGACGTTGAGCACCGTCATCGCGATGCCCAGGCGGAGCCCGGTCTTCGCATCCCCGGCCGCGCGCAGCGCGCCGCCGAGGAGGAAGATCATCATCATGCCCACGCTGCCCAGGAACATGGTGCGCAGGTAGCTGAGCGCCTCCACCTGCACCGCCGGGGCGGCATGTACGAGGTCGAGCAGGTACGGCGCGACGAACCAGCCCACCGGGGCGAACACGCCGAGGCAGAGGGCGAGTGTGGCCAGCACCGCCTGGTACACGGTGCGGTTCACCGCGTGCTCGTCACCGGCGCCCGCGAAGCGGGCCACCAGCACCCCCATCCCCGTGAAGATCGACATCACGAAGACGATGACCACGAGGAAGATCTGGAACGCGACCCCGACGGCCGCGTTGCCGTTGAACCCCACGTAGTGCCCGACCATCGCGTGATCGATGATGCCTTGGAGGCCGCCGATGACGTTCTGGAGCACGGTCGGCCACGCGATCTTCCACACGGAACCCAGGATCGGACCCTCGACGATCGAGCGGTCGAAGGTCTTCTTCGGTTTCGCGGAGCTGGGTGCGGACATTCGAGGGAAGGTGGGGAGGGGACCGGCGACCCGCTACCGTACGTGCAGTCAGCGTTCGGTGTTGGTTCCGGTGGATCAGACGCCGCTGCGCTCGTCCGGATGCAGGCGCCCGAGCCGCCGCAGCGTCGGCACGAACGCGCCGATGCTCGCCACCACGCCCAGCGTGAGCACGCCGCCCACGACGACCGCACGGGTCGCCCCCCACCAGCGGGCGGTCACGCCGGACTCGAACGCCCCGATCTCGTTGGACGACCCGATGAAGATCTGGTTCACCGCCGAGACGCGGCCGAGCATGCCCTCCGGCGTGCGCGACTGCAGCAACGTGCTGCGGATGACGACGCTCACCATGTCGCACATGCCGCTGACCACGAGGATCGCGACCGAGAGCAGGAAGCTCCGCGAGAGCCCGAAGGCGATCATGGAGACGCCGAACCCCGCGACCGCGAGCAGGAGCACCCGTCCGGTATGCGTGAAGTCATGGTGCCGGGCGACGAGGATGCTGGTGGCCACGGCACCGACCGCCGGCGCGGCCCGCAGCACGCCGAGCCCGGTGGGGCCCACCTGCAGCACCTCGGCCGCGAAGATCGGGAGCAGCGCCACCGCCCCGCCGAACAGCACCGAGAAGAGGTCGAGCGTGAGCGCCCCGAGCAGCACCGGTTCGCGGAACACGAATCGCACGCCGCCGGTCACGGACTCGAGCACGCTCTCGCGCGTGGCGCCGCGCGGCGGGGAGCGGTGCCGGATCACGCCGAAGATGCCCAGCGCCAGCACCATGAGCAGCGCGTCCACGGCGTAGGCGAGTGTGGTGCCGCCCAGCGCGTAGAGCCCGCCGCCGAGTGCGGGCCCGAGCACGGCCGCCATCTGCCACGTGCCGCTGCGCCAGGTGATCGCGTTCGCGAAGAGCGCGCGCGGCACGATCTCCGCCGACAGCGCCTGGCGCGCGGGCTGGAGGAAGGCCCGCGCGATGCCGCTGAGCACGATCACCGCGTAGATGGCCCGGATGCGCAGTGGCGTGACCAGCGCCGCGCTCAACGGCGCGGCCAGCACCCACAGCGCCACACTGCAGCCCAGCAGCACCGCGAGGGCGATCATCGCGATCCGGCGCCGGTCGTGCCGATCGACCACATGGCCGGCGTACAGCGCCATGGAGATGGCGGGCAACGCCTCGGCCAGGCCGATCAGGCCGAGCGCGAGCGGGTCCTTGGTGAGAGCGTAGACCTGCCAACCCACCACCGTACCCTGGATCTGGATGGCGACCGTGAGCGTGAACAGCGCGACGAGGTAGCGCGCGAAGTTGGGTTGCCGCAGCGCGGCGTACGGATCGCGGGCGGGTCCGGGCGCGGCGTGGGGCGGCGTCATGGCGCGGGCGCGCGGTGCAGCGACGCGCACTCCTCACGGAGGTGCTGCACCGCCGTCTCCACCTGCGCGCGACGCGTGCGGAAACTCAGCACGCAGAGCCGGGCCAGCACGCGGTCATCGACCGTGCAGCCCGTGAGCATCACCTTGCCGCGGGCCGTGACCCGCTCGATGAGCGCGCGGGTCGCGGCATTCTCGGCGGCGCGGGTCGCGCCGGCCATGTGGAAGGCGAACAGCGAGAGCTGCGGCGGCGCGTCCAGCACCACGCCAGGGATCGCCGCGACCTGCTCCGCCGCCCACTGTGCCAGTGTGCGCTTCTCGGCGAGGGCCGCGCGGTAGCGGGCCGCGCCGAACAACTTGAGCGTCAGCCAGACCCGCAGGCCCGGGAATCCGCGGGAGAGGTCGGGGCCGTACTGCGCCGGATCGTAGAACTCGCTTTGGTTCTCGGGCAGGTAGCCGGCCGTCGAGGCATGCACGGCACGCAGGGCCTCCCCGTCTCGCACCAGCAGTGCCCCCGTGCCGTAGGGCAGGAACAGGCCCTTGTGCGGATCGAGCGTGAGCGAGTCGGCCCGCGGCAGCCCGGCGAGCAGCGGCCGCAGCGACGGCACGAGGTGGAAGCAGGCGCCGTAGGCCCCGTCCACGTGATGCCAGAGCCCCTCGCGCGCCGCGACGTCCGCGATGGCGTCGAGCGGGTCGACCGCGCCGGTGTTGGTGGTGCCCGCCGTGGAGGCGATGCAGAACGGCGTGAGTCCCTGCGCCCGATCCGCAGCGATCGCGGCCTCGAGTGCATCGACGCGCATGCGGAACTGCGCGTCCACCGGGATCGCCCGCACCCGGTCGTGGGCGATCCCGGCGAGTTTGGCCGACTTCTCCACCGAGTGGTGCGCCTGCGACGAGGTGTACAGCGTGCCGCGCCGGATCTCCGGCCCGAGGTGCCGCTCACGCGCGCAGAGGATCGCGTTGAACGTCGCCATCGACCCGCCGGTGGTGAACACGCCGCGGGCCGTGGCGTGGAACTGCATCCACTCGCGCAGCCAGTCCAGCGCGTTGGCTTCGAGCTGCACCAGCGCCGGCGCCGCCGCCCAGATGCCCGTGAAGCGGTTGGTCGTGTCGGCGATGTAGTCGGCGAGTGCTGCCGGATAGATGCCGCCACCGGGGATGTAGGCGAGGTAGCCCGGGCCGGGCGTCCCGAAGGAACGGGGGATGAGGTCGTCGAACAGCAGGTCGAGCAGCGGTTCGAGTGCGCTGCCTTCCTCCGGCACCGTCTCGCGCAGCGCTCGGCAGCGCTCCTCCGCCACCAGGTCGCCGCGGCTCGGGGCCGACGCAAGGGCCGCGAGGTGGGCGACCGCACGCGCCACCACCGCCTCGCCCATCGCCTGCATCGTCGCGGGCGTGAGGTCGAGGGCCGCGGGATCGTCCGGCGGCAGCGTGTTTGGGGCGAGTGGCATCGCGCGAAGACTACTGGGTCCCGAGTCGTCGAACCACTGACGGCTGTCGTTGCGGCTGTCGTTGCGGCTGTCGGCGGCGCCGAGGACGTGACAACTTCGGGCATGACCTCCCGCTCACGCGCCTCCGTCGCCCGGCGCCGGCTGATCCTCGCCGGCCTCGCGGCCGCGCTGCTTGCGGCGCTTACGCTACTCGCAGGCGGCGCCTGCCGACCGACGTCCGCGACACCACGCGATCCGCTCGCGCTCCACATCGTCTCGTACAACATCCGCCACGGGCGCGGATCGGACGATCGGCTGGATCTCGCGCGCACCGGGCAGGTGCTGGCGGCCCTGCGTCCCGATCTCGCGGGGCTGCAGGAGGTGGACCGGCGCGTGCAGCGCAGTGGCGGCGTGGACGAGGCGGCGACGTTGGGTGCGCAACTCGGGATGTCGCACGCCTTCGGGGCATTCATGCCGTATCAGGGCGGCGAGTACGGGATGGCGATCCTCTCGCGGTTCCCCATCGAGTCACAGACCGCGATCCGCCTGCCCGAGGGCAACGAGCCGCGGGTCGCCCTCGCCGTCCGTGTGCGCCTGCCGGACGGGCGCGCGCTGAACGTGTACAACGTGCACTTCGACTGGGTACAGGACGATGCCTTCCGATTCGCGCAGGCCCGCGCCCTGGCCGCCGTACTCGACACCGTGCAGGTGCCCTATGTGCTCCTGGGCGACTTCAACGACGAACCGGGGAGCCGCACACTCGCGCTGTTCCACGCGCGCGCGCAGGAGCTGGCCAAGCCGGCCGTCGACCGGTTCACGTTCTCCAGCACCGCCCCCACCAAGGAGATCGACTTCGTGTTCGTCGCGCCGCGGGCGGCGTGGACCGCCGGACGCGCACAGGCGGTGACCGAACGCCTCGCGTCCGATCACCGCCCCGTTGTCGCCGACGTGGCGCTGCGTCGCCGCTAAGGCGCCGCTAGTACGCCGTTAGTTCGCCGCTAGTCCGCCGCTCGCGTCGCGGTTAGCGACGCCCTGCCGGCTTCTTGGTCTCGCGACGCTTCTCGCGCACGTCTTCCTTGCGGTCCCGCACGTTCTCGCGGCGGTCGGCGCGGTTCTCCGCGCGGTCGCGGACGTCCTCGCGCGCATCGCGACGGTCCTCGATCTTGTCGCGCTTGCCGCCGTCGACCTTCGCGTCGCGCACGTCCTCGCGCTTGTCGCGGACGTCCTCGCGGCGGTCCCGCACGTTCTCGCGACGGTCGCGGACGTCCTCGCGCCGATCGACGCGGTCCTCGACCTTGTCGCACTTGCTGCCTTCCGCGCACTTGCGGGTCTTGGCGCTGTCCTGCGCGTTGCTCACGTCCGGGCTCGCCGCCAGGGCGAGGGCCGCGAGGGTCGCTACGAAGATGGTGGGGCGCATGGGGAATCTCCTCGGGTTGATGTCGGCGCCGGGAGTGGCGCGTCTGCAAGGGGAGACGCCGAGGCGGCGAGGGTGTTAGTCGTGTGATGTGGGTCACGCGCGGACCGCAATGCGGATCGCCGGTCGGCCCGCGGCGATTGGCGCAGCGCGTCCCTGCGACGGAGATTCTTCCGCATGCGTGTCCGCTCATTCGTGCTCTCCGGCGTGCTCTCCGGCCTCGCCGCCCTCCACCTCGCCCCGGCCCTCCCCGCCCAGGAGCGCCGACTCGAGTGGCCGCAGGTCGCCGTCACCGCACACCTCGATTCGGCAGGACGCCTGCATGTCCGCGAGGCACAGACCATCCGCTACACCGGCGACTGGAACGGTGGGGAACGGCAGTTCGACCTGCGATGGGGACAGGAACTCGCGTTGCATGCCCTCACGCGGCTCGACTCCGGCGAGACGGGCGAGGGACGCGCGCTGCGACCGGGTGGCCTCGCCCGCGTCGACGACTACGAGTGGGTCGATGCCACGCTGCTGCGTTGGCGTGGACGGTTGCCGGAGGATCCGCCCTTCGACGGGGTGCTGCGCACCTACACACTCGTCTACAGCTACGGCAACATCCTCAGGGCCCGCGAGGACACGCGCTACCTGCTCGATCACGATTTCGGCATCGGCACACGCGAAGCCCCGATCGGCCGCTACACGCTGCGCCTCACGCTCGACCCGGCTTGGCGTGCCGAGCGCCCCATGCCGCTCGAGCTCACGCTCACGGACGTCGCGGCGGACTCCGGTGTGGTGCTCAGCATCCCGCTGCACTTCGTCGCCGCCGGCCAGCCGTCGAGCGTGCGACGCGGAACCTCGGCGGCCAATCGCAAGGCGCTCGTCATCACACTGCTCGCGTTCGCCGTGGTCGCGCTGCTGCGGACGGCCAGGCACGAAGCGCGGCTCGGTCGCTTCCGACCCATCCCCGACCACCGGAGCATCACACCCGAGTGGCTCGCAACACACCTGTTCTCGATGCTGCCGGAGGCCGCCGGAGCGGCCATCGATGAGCACACCTCCGCCCCGGAGGTCGCGGCGACGCTCGCACGCCTCGTCCAAGAGGGGAAGCTCTCGAGCCGCATCGAACAGGAGAAGGTCTGGATCTTCTCCTCGGAGACGCTGCACCTGCAGCTGGAGGTCCCGCGTGGCCAGCTCAAGGATCACGAACGCTCGCTGATCGACGGACTGTTCCGCCCGCACGAGACCAGCACCGACACCACACGGGTCCGCAAGCGCTACAAGAAGACCGGCTTCGATCCGGCCCGACTCATCAAGGCCCAGCTCGAACAGCGCATCGTCGACGCCACGGCCGGCCCGACCGCCACCCCGTCCGGGCGACTCACCATCGGGCTCGCACTCGCGGCACTGCTGTGCATCGGGATCGGCGCCGCCCGGCATCCCGACGAGTTGCCGTTCGGACTCCTCGCCGTGGGCATCGGCATCGGCGGATTCATCGCAGGCGCCATCGGCGCGTTCGTCTACAAGGTCTCCGCGCGCACGACCATCTTCACGGCGTTCTTC
The DNA here is from genome assembly GCA_902825965.1 of uncultured Gemmatimonadota bacterium. Lineage (GTDB taxonomy): Bacteria > Gemmatimonadota > Gemmatimonadetes > Gemmatimonadales > Gemmatimonadaceae > Pseudogemmatithrix. The sequence goes on from CADEDA010000016.1 coordinate 57,543, forward strand.
GTCGTGCTGCCGGTGGCGGCGATCGTCGCGGCGTTCGCCGTCGCCGCGATCACTGCGCCGGCACCGATCGGCCTGTTCACCTGGCTCGGTGCCGCATGCTGGGCCGCGGCCCTCATCAACAGCATCGCCAACACCGCCTGCACCTCACACTCGGCCGAACGTGTGGCGCTGCGCCAGCGATTGATGGCCGCAAGGCGCTACTTCGTCGAGGAGCTCAAGACCGCGAGCCCGCGACTCCAGGACGATTGGTATCCGTACCTCATCGCCTTCGGACTCGGCCGTTCGGTCGATAAGTGGTTCCGCGCCTTCGGCGGCGCGAGTGCCGCACGCGCGAGCACCGCGAGTGTCGCGGGCGCCGCGAGCCGCATGGGCGGCAGCAGCGCCGGCGGCGCCGGAGGCGGTTGGACGGGTTTCTCCGGTGGTGGTGGCTTCTCCGGCGCGGGGGCCGGGGCCAGCTTCGCGAGTGCCGTTGGCGGGATGGCCGCGAGTGTGCCGGCTCCCAGCTCCAGCAGTGGCGGGTCGCGCGGCGGTGGCGGCTCCTCCGGTGGTGGACGCAGCGGCGGCTGGTAGCGCTCGCGCAACCGCTCTCCTCTCTCCGCGTTCCTACGCCGTCGCTCCGGCGTCGTTATGGCGTCGTTACGGCGTCCCAGTCGCGGTGATCGTCACCGGATCCAGCGTGGACACCTGCACGCTGGCGGTGTTGGTGCCTGCCGTGCTGCCGGTCGTCCAACGCACCGTCACCTCGCCGGTCGCGTTGGTGAGCGCCGTCTGCGGGGTGAACGAACCACCGCCCGATGTCACCTGGAGCGCTACCGGCACGCCCACGAGCGGCACGTTGCCGGCGCCGAGCACGCGGATGACGATCTGCGTCGGCAGCGCGGTCCCGGCGCGCGCACTCTGGTTGTTGCCCTGCGCGATGATCACCTGCGTGGGCACGAGGCCCGTCGCCGACACCACGACGGGATCGAGGCCCGGCGCGGTGGCGATCAGCGACTGCGAGGTCTCGTTCGGGCCGAGCGTCCACGTCGCCGTGATCTCGCCGGTGGCGTTCGTCTCACCGGCCGTCGGCGTGACGGTGCCGCTGCCGGCGCCGACGATCAACGTGACCGTGCGTCCTTCGACTGCGTTGCCCGTGGAGTCGAGCGCGCGGAAGATCACCGGTGTCGGGAGCGCGCGGCCGACCTGACCAGCCTGGTTGTCACCCTGCACGACGACGATGGACGCCAGCGGCGCCGGCGCCGCGACATCCTTGGCACAGGCCGCGCTGCCCAGCACCGCGAGGGCGCCGAGGAAGCCGATGACGAGACGGAGCGGGGATGGAGTGGGCATAGGACCTCATCCGCAGTATCGGCGGGTCCGTCCGCTCCGTGAGTCCCCGGCACGGCCCTTCTATTGAGTGGCGGGCTCCAGGCGCAGGGTGTTCACGGCCCGGGCCTCGACCTTGGCGCGCGTGAACGGCATGGGCCAGGGCGTGCCGGCGAGATGCGGCTCGAGGAAGTCGTCGAAATGCGGACTCAACGGATTGCCCGACTGGCCCAGATGCCGGCTGAGTGTGAAGCCGTCGATGTCGGCCCAGTCCAGCACGAACCGCATGCTCGGTCCCGCTTCGTTGTGCCAGCGCTTGGTGGCGGTATCGAACCGCACGAACGCCGCATTGAGCGTCGCGTCATCACCGGCACTGGGGAACGGGCCGCGCGTCAGGCGCAACCAGCGCTCGAGCGCCGGGACACTCGCCAGCGGATGCCGGATCGTCAGCGTCTGCACGGCACCGAACGGCTGCTCCCAGTCCTCGGCCAGCGCGGCGCGCATGGCCCGTGCGGCGATGGCCGTGTCCGATTCGGCGTGGTCGGTGCGTCGATCGTCCACGAAGGCCCCCGCACTGTCGCTGAGCACGGCGGGCACCAGCGTGCGTGCCTTCGTCCAGTCGGCGCCGAGTTCATCCTCGAACAGCTCGCGCGGCAGTCGCTCCCACCAGTATGCGAAGAGGGTCGCCGTCGTGTCGTTGACGTCGAGCCGACCGTTCCACGCCGCCAGCCGTGCCGCGACCGTCGGCTCCCCGAGGGCGCTTGCGCCCGCCGCGGCCAGCGCCTTGAAGCGTTCCGCGTTGCCCGAGATGAGGTCCAGCTGCATGGCGGTCATCGCGGCGGCATCGGTGCGTGCCCCGCCGGCAGTCGCCGCGGCGAGCAACCCGGTCGCGCGCAGCTTGCGCGTGAGGTTGTAGAACCCCGGGATCGCATACGGCCACGAGGCGTCCACCACCTGGCTGTTGGTGGTCGCGATCCATCCCTGCGCGGGATTCAGCGCGTACGGTGTCGCGGCGAGCAGGCGATAGCCGCGCCACCGCACGGTGCTGTCGCCACCCCACTGCGGTGTGAACGTATCGAAGGCCCCGCGCTCCGGGAGCGGTGCGCCGAGTTGGTAGCCGATGTTCCCGTCGCGATCGGCGTAGGTCCAGTTGACGCTCAGCGCGCCGGCCATCGTGACCGCGGTGCGGAACGCCGTGAAGTCCTTCGCCCGCATGAGCGTGCCGGCGCCCGCCACCACGCCCCAGGCGGGGAAGTCGTACCCGGCCCAATGCATCACGCGCGCCGTGTCGCCGCGCATCGACATCACGGGGCCGCGGGTGCTGCGCAGGGTGCGCTGCACCCGCGGGGCTTCACCCTTCACGAGGATGGTGTCGACCTCCACGCGCAGCGTCTCGCCTCCGCCGGTCCGGATCCGCGGCGTGGGTCCGTCCGCGTCGTCGACCAGCTCCAGCGTCTCGTCCACCAGGTCGAGCGGTGCGACGGTGAACGCCCAGCTGATGCGTCCGTTGTGCCCCATCGACACGGCGGGGATCCCCGGCGCGGTGACACCCACGGCCTCGAGCCCCTCGGCGGAGTGGAGCCCGACGGCGTACCAGAGGCCCGGCGCACTCGAGAGCTCGAGGTGCGGATCGGAGGCGTGCAACGCCGCGCCACTGGTTGAGTGCTGCGGCGCGACGACCCAGGAGTTCGATGCCTTGGTCATGCGTGGCGCGCCGGCCGCGAGAGCCGTGGCGGCGGCCGGCACCGTCGGTGCGGACCAGGCCTGCACCGTCGCCGCGAGCCGCGCCGCGTCGCCGCCCAGTGTGCCGAGGATGTCGCGGTAGTCCGCACCGCGGTCCATGAGTGTGAGCGCGAACCAGCTCTGGTAGAAACCCACCACCGTCACGTCCTCGACGGTCCACGGCGCGGGCCGGGTCCCCAGGAGCACGAACTCCGGCGGCAGCGGCTTCGCCTGCGCGATCCAGGCGTTGACCCCGGCGAGGTACTCCTCGAGCTCGCTGCGCACCGTGGCGTCGAGCGAGGCGAGGTCGCGCCGCGCCTGGCGGCCGAACCCCAGGCGTCGCTGCGAGGCGTCGAGCTCGGCGGCGATGGGGCCGAACAGCTCCGAGAGTTCGCCGCGCGCCATGCGCCGCGTGAGTTCCATCTGGAAGAGTCGCTCCGAGGCGTGCAGCCAGCCCAGGGCGAACCGCGCATCGGCGTCCGTGCGTGACCAGACCTGCGGCACGCCGCGGGCGTCGAACAGGATCTCCACCGGAGCGCTCACACCTGCCACAAGCACCGTTCCCCGCTCCTGCGCCACCGACCGTGCCAGGTAGGCGCGCCCGCCGTACCAGGCCGCGAGTGCGACCACGAACAGGACCAACAGGATGCCCATGAGGACGCGGGAGAGTCGGCGCATGGCTGGAAGCTACGCCGTCCTCCCCAGCGAAGCACGAGGGCCGTACGTTCTATCGCTGTTCGCCTGCCCCGTTCCCGCGTCCCACCCCCGTGCGTGGAGATCCCTCGTGATCGACCTGCGTTCCCGGACCCTTGCCGCCGCGCTCGTCCTGAGCGCCCTCGCGGCCAGCACGGTCCCCGCCCGACTGCCGGCCCAGCTCCCCGTCGCGACCGAGTTCGAGTCGCTGCACTTCCGGTCCATCGGCCCGGCGACGATGTCGGGCCGCATCGCCGACCTCGCCGTGTATGAGGCCAACCCCGCGGTCTACTACGTCGGCACCGCACACGGTGGCGTGTGGAAGACCACGTCCAACGGGGCCACCTGGACCGCGCTCCTGCAGCACGAGGGGCTGATGTCCATCGGCGACGTCACCATCTCGCAGACCAATCCGGACCTCGTGTGGGTTGGCACCGGGGAGTCCAACAACCGCCAGTCCACGAGCTGGGGCGAGGGGCTCTACAAGTCCACCGACGGCGGCAAGACGTTCACGCACATGGGGCTGAGGAACTCGAAGCACATCAACGAGATCGTCATCGACCCCACCAACAACGACATCGTCTACGTCGCCGCCACCGGCGCGCTCTGGGGCCCGGGCGGCGAACGCGGCGTCTACAAGACCATCGACGGCGGCCGGACCTGGCGGCAGGTGCTCAAGGGCGACGAGCACACCGGCGCCAATGACATCGTCATGTCGGCCAGCGATCCCAAGGTGCTGTTCGCCTCCATGTACCAGCGGCGGCGCACCACCTGCTGCATGAACGGTGGCGGCCCCGGGTCGGCGCTCTTCAAGTCCGTCGATGGCGGCGAGACCTGGACCAAGGTCGGCGGCGGCTACCCCACCGGCGACCTCGGACGCATCGCGGTGGACATCGCGCCGTCCAACACGGCGACGGTGTACTCGCTCGTCGAGGCGCCGAGTGCGGTGCCGGTGGACTCGGGCAAGACGGGCCTCTGGCGCTCCGACGACGGCGGTGCGACCTGGCGCAAGACCAGCAGCACCAACCCGCGCCCGATGTACTTCTCCAAGCTGCGCATCGACCCGTCCAACGCCGAGACCGTGTACTACGGCGGCGTCGGGCTGCAGATGAGCATCGATGGCGGCAAGTCGGTCGAGACCGACGCCGCGCTCGTCACGCACGACGACGTACACGCCATCTGGGTGAACCCGCGCAACCCGCAGCACGTGCTCATCGGCAACGACGGCGGCCTCGCCGTCTCGTACGACCAGGCCAAGAGCTGGACGTTCATCCCGAACCTGCCCGTGGGCCTGTTCTACCATGTCAGCTATGACATGGAACGGCCGTACAACATCTGCGGCGGCATGCAGGACAACTACAACTGGTGCGGACCCAGCGCCTCGCGCCACGGCGCCGGCATCTACAACTACGACTGGTTCCAGATCCTCGGCGGCGACGGCTTCGTGGCGCTCCCCGACCATCGGGACTCGCGCATCGTCTACACCGAGTCGCAGGACGGCAACCTCATCCGCCGCAACACCGTGACCGGCGAATCGCGTTCCATCCGGCCCACGCCGCTGAACGTGACGCCGGCACCGCCGGCCGGGGAGGCCTTCCGCTTCCACTGGGACACGCCGCTCATCCGCTCGCCGCATGACCCGGGCGTGCTCTACGTGGGCGCCAACCGCGTCTTCCGCACCACCGACCGCGGCGACTCCTGGGCGATGATCAGTCCCGACCTCACCCGCAACGCCAATCGCAACGACCTCGTGACGATGGGCGTGAAGAACAGCGACATCAAGCTGGCGCGCAACGACGGCATCGCCGCGTGGCCGGCCATCGTCGCACTGGCCGAATCGCCGCGCACCGCGGGCCTGCTGTTCGCCGGCACCGATGACGGTGTCGTGCAGATGACCCGGGATGCCGGGAAGACGTGGACCGACATCACCTCGCGCCTTCCGGGCTTCCCCGCCGGCGCCTTCGTCTCCGAGGTGGTGCCCTCCGCCCACGCCGCCGGCACCGTCTACGTCACCGTCCTCAACCACCGCGAGAACGACTACAACCCGTACATCTGGGTGAGCACCGACTTCGGCGCGACCTTCCGTCGCATCGACAGCGGCCTCGGCGGCGAAGTGGTGCGGACACTCACCGAGGACCACCGGAACGCCGACGTGCTCTACATCGGCACCGAGACCGGCATCTTCCTCTCGCTCGACCGCGGTGCCACTTGGCGGCGGCTGAAGGCGAACCTGCCGTCGGTGCGCGTGGACGAGATCACGCTGCACCACCGCGACAACGCGATGCTCGTCGCGACGCACGGCCGTTCCATCTGGGTGCTCGACCAGCTCTCGCCGATCCAGGAGTACGCCGCCGCCCAGGGCGCCGCGCAGTCGCGCCTGTTCACGGTACCGGCCGCGCTCCAGTGGAAGTTCAAGGACGATCGCAACGATGAGTTCTGGGGACACCAGACCTTCATCGGCGAGAATCCGCCCACCGATGCCGTCATCCAGTTCCATGTGAAGGGCAGCGCGCAGTCGCTCGCCCTGCGCATCACGCGCGGCTCGACCACGGTGCGGGAGATCGCCGTGCCCGCGAGCAAGAACCGCGCAGGCATCCAGACCGTGTGCTGGGACCAGCGCGTCGCACCGATCCCGGCCGCGCAGGGCGCCGGCCCGGGCGGCGGCGGCCCCGGCGGACCCGGTGGCGGCGGGCAGTTCGGTGGCGGACAGGGCGGTGCGCGACCGGTGCCGGGCGTCCGTGCTCCGCTGCCGACGGCGGGGTATCTCCCGCTCAATCCATGCGCTGCTGCGGGCCCCGGTGGTCCGGGTGGTCCCGGCGGTGGTGGTGGCTTCGGTGGATTCGGCGGCGGTGGCAACGCCGGCCCGTACGCGACGCCGGGCACCTACACCGTCTCGCTCGTCGCCGATGGCCAGGTGGTCGACAGCAAGCCGCTGCAGATCATCATGGATCCCGAAGTGGAGAAGCACTTCAGCGGCTCGGCCCGCGTCGCCTACGACAAGGTCGTGACCGACCTGCACAGCGTGCAGACCACCGGCACGGCGACGGCCGGCAGACTCGGCGCACTCGCCACGCAGGTCGCCATCATGGATTCCAAGATCGACTCCACGGCCAGCGTGACGCCCGAGATGAAGGCTCGCTACTCGGCGTTCAAGAAGGAGTTCGATGACCTCCGCGTGAAGTTCGGCGTGCAGCCGGGGCGGCTGCCCGGCACTGCACCGGCTGGCCCGGGCGCGGGCGGTCCGGGAGGCGGCGGCGGTGGTGGTGGGTTCGGTGGCGGATTCGCCGCGCCCAACAACGCACTCGGACGCGTCGGTCAGGTGAAGGGGCTGCTCATCGGCATCTGGGAAGCCCCCAGCGCGGCCAGTCTCAAGCAGGCAGCGGATGCGAGCAAGGCGCTCACCGATGCCATCAAGGAAGCCGATGCCCTGTTCGGGAAGATCGCCGGGGTGAACGAGACCCTGAGAACGACGGGTCTCGCCATCACCATGCCGTAGTTAGGTTCCGGGGTAGTACCGGGGGCGCGTCCGGTCGGACGCGCCCCCGTTCTTTTCCCTCCAAGGAGTTGGCATGCGATCCGTCCTCACCCGTCCGCTCTCGCGTGTCGCCGCCGCGCTGCTGGCTGTCACGCTCTCCGCGTCGGTCGCCGTCGCCGCCATCGTGGCGCACGACCTGACCGGCACCTGGGACTTCCAGGTGATCACCGACAACGGCACCGGCACGCCGACCGTGAAGATCAAGCAGGAAGGCGAGAAGATCACCGGGACCTACGAGTCGCGCATGATGGGCGTGCGCGCGATCTCCGGCACGCAGAAGGGCGACTCACTCAAGTTCGATCTCGCCGCCAACGGCCCCGACGGGGTCACGCTCACCTTCGCCGGCGTCGTCGTCGACAAGGACCACCTGAAGGGCACTGTCGACTTCGCGGGTCAGGGTGGCGCGGCGTTCACGGCCACGCGGCAGCCGCCGAAGTAAGGCGCGCAGCATCCGGCTTCACGCGGGGCGGCGGCCGATGGCCGCCGCCCCGCGTCATTGCACCCGATCCAGCCGTACCAGGAACACCATCACGCTGTTCGCCGGCACCTTGCCCACCGCACGGCTGCCGTACGCGTAGCGCGACGGGACGACGATCTGCCGGGTGCCGCCACGCTTCATGCCGCGCACCCCGAGGTCCCAACCGCGGATCACCTGCCCCTCGCCCACCTTGAACAGCAGCGGGCGCGCACCGGGTGCGGTACGGTCCACCTCCGTGCCGTCCGCGAGGTACGCGATGTAGGTCATGTAGACCTCACGCCCCGGCATCGCGGGCACGCCCGTGCCCTCCTCCACGTCGCGATAGTAGATCCCCGTCGGCAGCCGCGTCATCGCGAGCAGCACGACGTTGAGGTCCTCGGCGAACTGCGTGCGCTCCACTTCGCCTTCGCGCGTCGCCAGCGCGGGATCCACCTCCGCCTCGGCGCGCTCGTCCGGCCGCGCGGCGGGTGTCGTGGACGCACCCGCCGTGGTCGCGCCACCGCAGCCGGTCGCGCCGAGCAGGGAGACAACCAGCGAGACGACCAGCGCGCCGACCAGGGTGTCGACCAAGGTGTCGGTCAGGGCGGGGCCGCGCGCGCCGTTCCGTGTGGACGTGCGGCGCGGACGACGCCCCAGCGCCCGCTGTACGTGGTCCCAACGCAGTCGGAGATGCATGCCTCCATTCTAGCGCGGCTCGTGGGGCGGCACCACGAGCACCGGCACCGCCGCCGTGCGGATCAGCTTGTCCGCCACGCTGCCCACGACGAAGCGCTGCAGGCCACTCATCCCCTGCCCCGCGATGGCGATCAGCTCCGCGGAGTGGGTCTCCGCCGCCTCGAGCACCACCCGCGAGACGTTCGCGTCGACGCGGACGTCGAGCCGGATGTCGAGCTGCTCGCGGGCGAATCGCCGCGCCAGCGGCTCGAGGTACTGCGTCGCGACCTCCTGCTCCGGCCCGTGTGCCAGGTCCGACGCGGCCGCGGCGACGGCCGTCATCGGATGCACCACATGCAGCAGCGTCAGCCGACTCGGCGCGCCGCGCAGCAGCGCGCTCACCGCCGTCAGCGCTTCCTCGGCGCGCGGGGATCCGTCCAGCGGCACCAGCGCCCGCGTGAAGGGGGCCGTGCCGACCACGCGCTTGGCCGCCGGTCGGTTGCCGCGCACGAGGAGCACCGGCACCGGCGCGTGCCGCACCAGTCCATCGGCGACGCTGCCCAGCCAGAAGCGCTGGATGCCGCCGCGGCCGTGGGTGCTCGCGACGATCAGGCTGGCCTGCATCGCGGCGGCCTGTGCGACCAGTGTCGGGACGATGCGTCCGTGCGCGAACACCGCCTCCACGGGCACGCGAGTGAGCTTGCGCGTCCGCTGCGCGAGCTTCATCACGCTCGCTTCCTGTTCGGCGCGATGCCGTTCGTCCAGTGCGGGATCGCGGACCGGCGCGCCCCCGCCCGAGACCAGTGGCAGGATGGGCTCGTGCACCAGCGTGACCACGAGTCGCGCGTCGTGCTGCTCTGCCAGCGGGATCGCGACCGCCAATGCGCGTTCCGCGAGCTTGGACCCGTCGACGGGGACGAGGATGGTGGAGATCATGGGACCCTCCGGCGCCTGCGGTGTGGGAAGCCCTGCCCTCACCACCACGTTGTGCTGCGCGCCGCCCGCGGTGTAGGGCGAGCCGCCTCACACGGCGTCAGGGTTCCCCTGTGCCCGCGCCCGGCGCGGCCCTCAGTACTTCGCGAGGTACTGGTCCAGCTCCCAGGCCGACACCTGCGAGATGTAGTCGCGCCACTCGGAGCGCTTCGCGTCGAGGAAGTGCGCCGTCACGTGCTCGCCGAGCGCCTCGACGATCTCCGCATCCTTCTCGAGTTCGTCGCAGGCCTCGTTGAGGTCGCGCGGCAGGTCGTCGATCCGCAGGCGGCGACGCTCGCGATGGCTCATCTCCCAGATGTTCTCGTTCACCGGTTCGCGGCTCGTCGCCTCCGTCGCGATGCCGTCGAGGCCGGCGGCCAGCATCACCGCGAGCGCGAGGTACGGATTCGCCGCCGGGTCCGGTGACCGCAGCTCCACGCGCGTGCCCGTGCCGCGACGCGCCGGCACGCGGATGAGCGGCGATCGGTTCCGCATCGACCAGGCCACGTTGATCGGGGCCTCGTAGCCGGGCACGAGCCGCTTGTACGAGTTCACCAGCGGATTGGTGATCGCACTCATGCCGCGCGCGTGCTTGAGCAGGCCGCCGATGTAGTGGTGCGCGATCGCCGACAGTTGGTACTCGCCCTTGGGGTCGAAGAACGCGTTCTCGCCCTGCGTAAACAGCGACTGGTGCGTGTGCATGCCGCTGCCGTTCTGCCCGAAGATCGGCTTGGGCATGAACGACGCGATCAGGCCGAACTGCTGCGCGACGTGTTTCACCACGAAGCGGAACGTCGCGATGTTGTCCGCGGTGGTGAGTGCGTCCGCGTAGCGGAAGTCGATCTCGTGCTGGCCGTGCGCGACTTCGTGGTGGGCCGCCTCCACCTCGAACCCCATCTGCTCCAGCGTCGCCACGATCGCGCGGCGCGCCTCCTCGCCGCGATCCATCGGGGCGAGGTCGAAGTAGCTGCCCACGTCGTGGGTGAGTGTCGCCGCCGAACCGTCGGCGGCCGGCCGGAAGAGGAAGAACTCCGCCTCCATGCCCGCGTTCATCACGTAGCCTTTCGCCGCCGCGCGCGCGACCTGGCGCTTGAGCACCTGCCGCGGATCACCGGCGAAGGCGACACCTTCCGGTGTCGTCACGTCGCAGATCACCCGCGCAACCCGGCTCTGCGGCTCGCCCCAGGGGAAGATGCGGAACGTCGCGAGGTCCGGCGCCAGCAGCATGTCCGACTCCTCCACGCGCACGAACCCTTCGATGCTCGACCCATCGAACAGGATGTCGCCCGCGAGTGCCTTCGCGAACTGCGAGGCCGGCACCTCGACGTTCTTGTTCACCCCCAGGATGTCGGTGAACTGGAGGCGGAGGAACTTGACCTGGTGCGCGTGCGCGAGTTCCAGGATGTCCTTCGCGGTCGCGCCGGTGAGGTCGGCAGGGATGGGACGCGGTGCGTGCATGGCCCTCCAATATCGGTCGAGGGGGAAGGGGACGCTACGCTCGCAGCGGCCGATTAGCTTTGGAGCACGATGACCGCACACCGATTCTGCGTGAGTTGTGGCGCGCCGCTGTCGCCGACCGCCAAGTTCTGTCACCGCTGCGGTGCGCCGGCGGACGGCAGCGGCCCCGCCCGCAGTGCCGCGCCCGGCGGCGGCGGCCAGGGCAACCTGCTGCCTTGGAGCGTCGCGGGCATCGCGCTGCTCTGCCTCCTCGCCTTCATCGTCGGACAGAACTTCCGGCGCGGCGGCACTGCGCCGGCAGCGGCGAGTGCACCCGGCGCCGTGGCGGACGCACCGTCCCGGGCGCCCGACATCTCGCAGATGAGCCCCGAGGAGCGCGCCGACCGGCTCTTCCAGCGCGTGATGGTCTACGTCTCCGCCGGGCAGACCGACAGCGTGCAGTTCTTCTCGCCGATGGCGATCCAGTCCATCCTCGCGCTGAGTCCGCTCGACGCGCACCGCCGCTACGACCTCGGCCTGCTCGGCATGGTCAGCGGCGATCCCGTCATGGCGCGCGCGCAGGCCGACACGATCCTGGGGTCGCAGCCGCAGCACCTGCTGGGGCTGATCCTCGCGATGCGCACCGCCGGGATGCAGCGCGATACCGTCGCCCGCCGCGGCTTCGCGAACCGGCTGGTCGCGTCGCTCAGCTCGGAGCGGGCCAAGAACCTCCCCGAGTACGTGGACCACGGCCCGGACATCGACGCAGCGCTGCGCGAAGCTGCGGGGCCGGCCCCTGTTCCGGCCCCAGCGCCTCCCCCGAGCCAGAACGCGCCTCGCTAAGCCGTTTACAGGACAGCAAGGCGACAGTATAGATACATAAAGTGGTGGCCGGAGAACTCTCGCGCCGGCTCAGTTACGCGGCCACCCGCGCGACCATCGGCAGGGTCGCGGGTACTGACCACTGCGCACAGCACCTGAGGTCCTCCCCCCGGCGCGGAATCGACAGCACCGGCGCCGGCCAACCCACCCGACTCCTCACCCGCCAGGCCCCCGCGCCACCGCCAGTCCGGCCTCCGCGTTCGTGTCGTAAGTCCGATACTAGGGTGGGCGACGCGGGCGGGTGGCCGTTCCCGTGCCGCGTCGTATCTTTGCCTCGGCATTCCGGCCCCTCGCGGACCTCTCGCCTCACATGACCGAACGTCGCATCTCCCAACCCTCTCGACTCAGTCGCGCCATCCGGGCCATCACCGAGCCCCAGGTCCGGCGCATCCTTGTCGTGGACGACGAGGAGCTGATCCGGAGCGCACTCGCGAAGTTCCTCCGGTCGCGCGGCTACGAGGTGTCGACCTGCGATTCGGGACCGGCCGCCCTCGAGGCGCTGGAGAAGGAGAAGCACGTCCTCATGCTGGCCGACGTGCGCATGCCGGGCATGACCGGACTCGCACTCGTGCCGGCTGCGCTCGCCGTCGATCCTGACCTCGCAGTGATGATGCTCACCGCCGTCAATGACGCGCCCACCGCCACCGAAGCGCTCGCGCACGGGGCGATGGACTACCTCATGAAGCCGATCGAGCTCAGCGACCTCGCGGCGGCGGTCGAGCGCGTCCTGCACAAGCGCGACCTCTCCATCGAGCAGCGGAAGGTCGAGCGGCTCATCCGTGAGGAGGTCGCCGCGCAGACGGAGGAGCTCCAGCGCGAGCGCACGCTGCTGCACGGCGTCGTCGTCGACGTCGTCAAGGCACTGGTGAAGGCGCAGGAAGCCAAGGATCCCTTCCTCCGCGGCCACTCGGACCGTGTCGCGGATCTCGCCGCCTCCATCGCGTCGCAGCTCGGCCTCTCCGACGATGCGGTCGAGGATGTGCGGCTCGCCGGGCGCATCATGGACGTCGGCAAGATCGGCATCCGGGAGTCGGTGCTCAACAAGCCCGGTGCCCTCACGCCGGAGGAGTTCGACCACGTGAAGGATCACGTGCGGATCGGACTCGACATCGTCGCCTCGCTCAAGCCGCTCGCCCGCATCCTGCCCGCCATCCGCGACCACCACGAGCACTTCGACGGCAACGGCTATCCGCATGGCCGCAAGGGCGAGGACATCGACCTCGGTGGCCGCATCCTCGCGGCTGCCGACGCCTTCGATGCGCTGACCTCGAGCCGCGCCTGGCGCGACCCCCTCACGCCGGCGGCCGCGATCGAGTTCCTCATGGAGCGGCGCGGGACCCTCCTGGACCCCAAGGTCTTCGAGGCCCTGCACGTGGTCGTCACGCGCCGCAAGACGCTGCAGTTCCTCGACGCGGTCCCCGAGTAAGGGCTCGTACCTCCGGCCCCGCCCCGCCGCCCCCGGAATCCTGAACGGGGCGGCGGGGTTTTACGTTATTCCTCTGATGATTGTGACCCGACCCGTTCTCGCGCGTGCCCTTGCCGCCTTGCTCTGCCTCGCCCCGACGCTGCCGGCGCAGGGCAGCGACACCCTGCGCCTCACCGTCGCGCAGGCGGTCGATCGCATGCTGCGCAGCTCCGACGAGTCGCGGATCGCGTCCGCACAGGTCGAACTCGCGGACGCGCAGGTCCTCTCCGCCCGCGCGGCCGGACTGCCGCAGCTGCGGCTCAACTCCACCTACGGCCAGCAGATCGAGAACGCCCGGGCGCTCATCGTGGGCAACGTGTTCGGCCAGGCCTACACGTACAACTCGAACCTCCTGCTGCAGCAGTCGTTCTTCCAGGGCGGCCGCATCGTCGCGGCATCGCAGGCCGCCGCACGGACCGAACGCGCCGCACGCCTCTCGCGCGACCAGACCCGCGCCGACCTCACGCTGCTCGCGCAGCGCGCCTACCTGAACGCCGCCCTCGCGGCGCGGCTCGTCGACATCCAGCGGCGCAACCTCGTCATCGCCGACGAGCGCCTCGCGCAGGTCGAGCAACTCGAGCGGTCCGGGCGGTCCTCGCGCTACGACGTGCTGCGCGCGCGCGTCGAACGCTCCAACCTGGAGCCGCTCGCCCTGCAGGCCGAGAGCGACCGCGCGCTCGCCGAACTCGAGCTCAAGCGCTTGCTGCAGATCCCGGTCGGCCAACCGGTGGCGCTCGAGTCGGACTTCGATGCGACGGTGATCACGACGCTCGCCGAGGCGGCGATCAACGACCGGTCCCCGGATGGCGTGCAGCCGGGGGTGCGGGCCGTGGAGCTCACGGCGAGTGCCCGCGAGGCGGCCATCAAGGTCGCCCGCGCCGACCTGCTCCCGACGCTCAACGCCTCGTTTACCTTCGGGTACCTCGCGCTGCCCGCCTTCAACGGCCTCCCCACCCGCATGGGCGAGACGTCCACGGCGTTCTGCCCCAATCCCGGCACCGCGACGCGTCCCTGCCAGAACAACGGCTGGTTCCCCGACCGCAGCTTCAACGTGCAGTTCAGCTGGCCGCTCTTCGACGGGTTCCGCGCGAAGGGCGCGATCGATCTCGCGCAGGCGCAGGCGCGGGTCGCCGACCTGCAGGTGCGCCAGGCGCGTGAGGCGGCGGCCGTCGACGTGGCCCGCGCCCGCGCCGAACTCGTGCGCGCCCGCGCGACGTTCACGGCGCGCGCCGCCAACGTCCGTGAGGCCGACGAGGCCTTCCAACTCGCGTCACTGCGCTTCGCCCGCGGCATCGGCACGCAGCTCGAGGTCTCGGACGCGCAACTCGCGCTGCTCACGGCGCGTTCCACCGAAGCCCGCGCGACGTTCGACCTCCACCTTGCGGTCGCCGAGCTCGCGCGAGTGCGCGCGATGCCCATCCCGCTTCCCGACGGGAGCACCGTCTCCACCGGTGCCGCCCGATGACCTGGACTCCGATGCTGTCTCTCTCCTGCCGCGCGCCGCGGCGCGCCGCCCTCGCCCTCTCGCTCGTCGCGTTCGCCGCCTGCGGCGGCGATCCGGCGGACGCCGCGTCCGCCACGCCGGGCAAGGCGCCGGGCGCGACGCCCGGTGGTGCCGGATCCACGCCCGGGTCCACGTCCGGGAAGGCGCCGGGTGGCGGCGGGCCGGGTGGACGGGGCGGCGGCTCTGTGGTGCTCTCCGGGGCGGACATCCACAAGGTCGGCCCGGGCCTGATCGAGGCGGGCATCGCGATCAGCGGCAACCTGCGTCCCATCGAGACGGTGAGCATCCGCGCCCGCATCGAGGGCGACCTCACCGCGCTGCTCGTGCGCGAGGGCGACGCGGTGCGCACGGGCACGGTGCTCGCCGAGTTCGAACGCACGGAGCAGGAGGCTGCCCTGCGCTCCGCCGAGGCCGACGAGCTCGCCGCGAAGAGTGATGCGCAGACGGCGCAGTGGAACCTCGAGCAGACGCGCGACCTCTTCAAGGCGGGCGCGGTCGCCGAGCGCGACATGCGCGCGGCCGAGCAGGCCGCACTCACGGCCACGGCACGCCTCGCGGCCGCCGAGTCCCGGGTGCGCGCGGCCGCCTCGCTCACCCGCGACACCAAGGTCATCTCGCCGGTCGACGGCATGGTCGAGCGGCGCAACGTCGAGAACGGCGAGCGCGTCTCGCGCGGCGCCGAGCTGTTCACGGTGGTGCGCAACGACGTCCTCGAACTCACCGCCGCCGTCCCGGCGCGCCGCGCCTCGGCGCTCAAGCGCGGACAGGTGGTGCGATTCACCGCCGACGGACGCACCATCGAGGGACGCGTCTCGCGGGTGAGTCCCACCATCGACCTGCAGTCGCAATCGGTGACGGTGTTCGTGCAGGTCCCCAACGCGACCGGCGTGCTCAAGGGCAACGCCTTCGCCACGGGCCAGATCATCGAGAGCAGCATCCCCGATGGCCTCGTCATCCCGCAGGCCGCCGTGCGTGAGACCGCCCAGAGCGCCGGCGCCCAGACCTTCGTGTGGAAGCTCTCCGGCGGCACGCTCGCGCGCGCCGACATCAAGATCGGCATCGTCGATGACGCCCGCGGCGTCGTGCAGGTCGTGAGCGGACTCGCCGCCGGCGACGAGATCGTCGTCGGCAACGTCGGCCTGCTCGGCGCCGGCATGCAGGTGCAACTGATCGGGACCGAAGCGAACCGCGGCCGCCCGTAGACGGTCCCGTCCGGACCGGCGCGCCACGTCGCCCTGCCCCCTACCTAGGACCCGCTGATGTTCCTCTCCGACGTATCCATCAAGCGCCCCGTCTTCGCGACCATGCTCATGGTCGCGCTGGTGGTGCTCGGCGGCGTCTCGTTCTTCCGGCTGGCCGTCGACGAGTATCCCGACGTGACCTACCCGGTGATCGTGGCGCAGACGGCGTATCCCGGCGCCTCACCCGAGGTCGTCGAACGCGAGGTCTCCAAGCCCATCGAGGAGGCGCTCAACACCACCGAGGGGCTCAAGGAGATCACGTCGACCTCCACCGAGGGCTCGTCGTTCGTGCGCCTGCAGTTCAACCTCGGCGTCGACGTCATGAAGATGCAGCCCGAGGTGCAGGGCAAGGTGGCGCGCATCCGCCGCGCACTGCCGCGCGAGATCGAGGAGCCGGTGATCATCCGCTTCGATCCGAACGACCGCCCGATCATGAGCATCGTCATGCAGAGCAGCACGCGGCCGATGCGGGAGCTCACCGACCTCGCCGACGAGGTGATCGGCAAGCGCATCGAGTCCATCCCCGGCGTGGGCGGCGTGAACGTGGTCGGCGGCACGGCGCGCGAGATCAAGGTCGAGCTCGATCCCACGGCGCTGCGCTCCTACGGCATCTCGCCGGCGCAGGTCGTCTCGGCGCTGCAGCGTGAGAACCAGGAGGTGCCCGCGGGACGCATCCAGCGCGGGGACACCGAGCGGCTGGTGCGCATCACCGGCCGCGTGGGCGACCCGCTCGCGTTCGGCGACGTCACCGTGGTCGTGCGCAACGGCACCCCCATCCGCGTGCGCGACGTGGGCAAGGTCGTCGACGGTACCGCCGAGAAGCGCAGCGCCTCCCTCATGGGCGATGACCCCGCGCTCTCGCTCGAGGTGCTCAAGATCACGGGCTCCAACACCGTCGAGGTCGCGGACCAGGTCCGGCTCGTCGTCGGCGAGCTGCAGGAGCAGCTGCCCAGCGACATCGCACTCACCATCATCCGCGACGACTCCAGCAAGATCCGCGAGGCCCTGTTCGACGTCGAGCTCACGCTCGTGCTCGGCGCGATCCTCACGGTGATGATCATCTACCTGTTCCTGAACTCCTGGCGCTCCACGGTCATCACCGGCCTGACGCTGCCGGTCGCGATCATCTCGTCGTTCTTCGCGATGTGGATGTTCGGCTTCACGCTGAACACCATGACGCTGCTCGCCCTCTCGCTCGCGATCGG
>CADEDA010000017.1 GCA_902825965.1 uncultured Gemmatimonadota bacterium
CCGGGAGCGTCCGGAGTAGTCGCTCGTACTTCTCTTCCAGGGCAATCAATCGCGCTTCGCGCTCCGTCGACTCATCGACCAGTGCTTCCCGCGCTTCCCGTCGGCCACGCTCCTTCCCAATCAGGAACGCGGCCGCCATCGCGCCCCCGATGAGGACCGTGCCAAGAAGAGATCCGACCAATCCGGTGAGCAAGGCAATCGTTGTGTCATCCATGGAGGTGTCCGCGAATGGGGTCACACGCAAGTATTCCGTGCCTACGGAATCCGAGACCCGGGTGTGTCATAGTGTCCTCTTCCCCATGAGGGGGACCAGCGATTCCTGGACTATGCCGCGACCGCTGGCCTCGGCAGGAAGGTGAGCGGTGGGACCCCGCCGAGGCTCTCATGGGGTCGCCGCGCGTTGTAGATCGGAAGCCAGCGTTCGGTCTCGAAGCGGACGTCGGCCAGCGAGCCGAAGACATAGGCGTCGAGCACTTCCGTGCGATAGGTCCCGTTGAAGCGTTCGATGTAGGCGTTCTGGGTCGGCTTGCCGGGCTGGATGAAGAGCAAGCGGACGCGATGCTGCGCGGCCCACACCCGAAGCACCTCGCTGACCATTTCCGGGCCGTTATCGAGGCGTAGCGCATCGGGCGCACCAAGGACGGCGATGAGCTGGTCGAGGATCGTGACGACCCGCACCGCCGGAAAGCTCCACGCGACTTCGACGGCGAGCGCCTCGCGATTCCCCTCATCGATCACATTCATCGTGCGGAAGCGAGGGCCGGTGTAGAGTTGGTTTGACATGAAATCTATCGCCCAGACGCGATTGAGTACCGGTGGCGCGTCCAGCGGCTGCTTGACCCGTGTCGGGACGCGCTTCTTCGCCCGACGCGGCAGGTGCAGCCGCAGCTGGCGATACACGCGGAGCACCCGCTTCCGATTCCACCGATGGCCGGCGTTGCGCAGATGGAGGAAGCAGAGCCCGAAGCCCCACTGGGGGAGCTCGGCGACGAGCGCGGTCAGCGCCGCGATGATCTCCGCATCCCGGTCCAACCGGTCCTGCAGCGGCCGATAGAAGGCCGCCCGCGCGAGGGACGCCACCTGGCAGGCCCGACGGACCGAGAGGCCCTGGTCGACCAGGATGGCGATCACCTGCCGCGCCGCGGGCGGCGTCACAGCTTGCGACCGAGGACCTCCTTGATCGCCGCGTTCTCCATCGCGAGATCCGCGTACATCCGCTTCAAGCGGCTGTTCTCCTGCTCGAGCTCCTTCAGCCGCTTGAGCTCGGCCACGGTCGCACCCCCGTACTTGGCCCGCCAGGCGAAAAAGGTGGCCTTGCTGATCCCGTGCTTGCGCACCACCTCCGGAATCGCGAGGCCCGCCTCCGCCTCCTTCAGGATCGCGACGATCTGGGACTCACTGAACTTCGAACGGCGCATGACGGCTCCTTGGTCATCGCCATAGTCTAGCTCTCAGTGGTCCGCCCCGCAGGGAAGAGGACATGCGTCGACGCGCTCATCTCGGCAGGCGGTGCGGGCCACAGGCCGGTGTGATGACACGCCTGTGCATGTTGTTGTTTATGCTGACTCGCGACCTCTCAGCCGAGCTTCTCGATAAGATTCTTCGTGGCGAACGGGAGGTTTCGCCGCACAACCAGTTCGTCCTCGAGGTGAACGGTAAGCGAAGTGGCGTACTCCTTGACGTCCTTGAGGCCAGCGTCCGTCGGCTCGTTCGGCGTCAGGGGCCCATGCAGCCCGATGACGAACTGCGCGCCGCTCGCGTTGGTCACGAGGATAGGCGCGACCACGTCGCCGAGGCCGGCAACCGAGATCTGCTTGTCGCGCTCCAGCGTAAGCCCTTCGATGTCCTGTCGATCGAGATCCTCGAACAGGAGGTTGGTCGAGCGCGCGACGCGATCCGCGCTGAGCGTCGGGGCAGCGTTGCTGAGGACGAACCGCAACAGACTCGCGCCGAGGTGGCGGTCCAGGAGGTCGTGCTCGAACTTGTTCTTATAGCTGCGGAGGCAACGGTAACAGGAGCGGTCGCAGTTGTCCGGACAAACCGCAAGCAGCCTGAGCGCATCCTCGAAGATCGGGAGCCCAACGTCCCCCACGCGTTTCGCGAAGCCGGCGCCGCCGGGGAGCGTGTCGTAGATGTAGATCTCGGACTCGAGCCCCGCGTGCCCCTCCGGCGTGAGCGCCGGGCGGTACTCAGCTTGGAGTTCGTTCGCCTCCAACTCGAGCCGCGCGCACGCGGCCTTGGTTACCGCCTCGCAGATGGTGCGCAGTGCGACATCGGTGGCGAGCACTCCCGGCGCCAGTGTGACGGGCGCGTCTACACGAATCGAGACGAGCAAGACGTCGGTGATGAAGTCGGTGCCTAGCACCAAGCCCTTTGTCACGCCGCCGCCCGGACACGTCGGTTCCTTGAGGTCGGGGTACGGCTTACGGTGAGCGGCGCCGACGGTGCCGTTCGGGTTCGCAGTCGGCTCGATCAGCCCGCACTTGGTACAGTACGTATAGCCTTCCTCGCGCGGACCTCGGTTTGTGACGAGAAGGTGCTGCCGTGTGTGGTGAACGCGGAGGCGGTTGTTCATCCGCTTCCACTTCGTAACATCTGCCGGCGAGGGAGCCGTGAGCTTCGCCCGCGTCGCGTAGCTCTTGGCGGGTACGTCGTCAGGTGTCGTTCCCTCCGGCTTGCCGACGGGGTGCGCGAATCCAGGCGGGCGCAGCCACTGCGTCGCGGGCCCGAGGGTGCCGACGCCTCCGCATGCGTCGCAGTCCTTGGTCTCGCCGCGCGAGCCGTCCTCGAACGTCGTGGTCCTCGCGTAGTGGCACACACTACACTCGTAGTAGAGGCGTCGCCCGAGCCACGCGCGGTGTCTGTCGTCGCGCATGGGTGAATAGATCGCTTCGGAGGTCCACAGCCTGTTGCCGATCCAGACTTCCTTACCCGGCGCGTACTGCGAGAGCGCGATTGTGAGGCCTTGCGACGGCGTGAACTGGAAGATGGGACGGTACATCGTCGAGTTGATCGGATCGAAGACGTGGAACGTCGCGACATCGGTCGGGAACGCGTAGCGAGGGAGGACGCCACGGTAGAGGAGCCGGTCGAGCAGGTTTTCAGAGGCCGGGTCACGCCCCGGCTTCTCCTCGCCCTCCTCGTCGGGCGCTTCGAGGCTGGTGTCCGTGCTCGCAGAGGTGGTCCCGTTTCCTTCAGCGGCGGGCGGTGACGCTGCTATCGAAGCAGGTGCTGCTGCCGCCGTAGGCGTCGGTGGCTCGCATTCGATTGCCGCGTCGATCGGCTCCATCGTCTTCGGCACGAGTTCGTCGAGCAGGCGCTTACGTTCGGCGGCCGCGAACTGCTGCGGGAGCCACGCGTCGACCTCAGCGCGTAGGGTCGCCTCATTCGATTCGAGCCACTTCTTGAGGTCCGATCGGTTGAGCACCTTCGCGGACCTCTTGAAATCGGCCACGGTGCCGAGCACGGCGAAGAGGTGCGGCTGCTCCTCTGGCTTGATGGTGGGCAACTTACCCTGGTGGTAGCGCTGCAGCAGGTAGGCGGTGACGTGTCGTCGGATGATCTCGCTGTTGTCGAGCGTGAGGAGCGGGTCGTCGACGGCGCCACGGATCATCTGGTCAGGATTCGAAAAATAGTGCTCGTCATGGCTGTCTGCGCTACCGAAGGCGGTCACGGTCGCGACGGCGTTTCCTCGACGACCAGCGCGGCCTGCGCGCTGCTGGTAGTTCGCGCGCGCGGGCGGCAGGTTCCGCAACGAGACGCCGGAGAGTGACCCAATGTCGATACCAACCTCCATCGTTGTCGTGCAGGACAGCACGTCGATAGCGGGCCGATAGTGCCCGGTGCCATCGTCGCCGAGGTGCACATCTTGGAAGAGCAGTTCGTGCTCCTCCGCCTTCGAGAAAACCTCGTCCGCCTGCGCAGTGTTGAGTTGCGCGGTGTGCTCCGCCGCGATGAGCGCCATCGGCGGCAACGGCGGAACCTTCAACGCGTCGACAGTGCTCGCGCGGTAGTAGCCCTTGCGCGCGACGAAGACCTTATCGGTGTTTGGGTCGATAGCCGTCGCGGTGGGCTGTCCGCAGTCCACGCAGATGGTGCGGCCGGGGAACGGGCGCTGCGCCGTCTTGCACGACTGGCAATAGGCCCACGGGCCGCCAACGTAGAGACAGAGTTCGCTGCCCTTCAAGTGATACTTGTTCGGAGCCGCCTGCTCGCCGAACTTCTGGAGCAGTTCGGGTAACCACTCCTTGTTGAAGAACGTGCGCGCGGGCTTGTCCACAAAGAGTCGATCCATTTCGTCGAACTTGCCGGAGCGAGATTGAAACTGACGGCTTGAGTTGCGCCAAGCGGGTGGCATCTGACTCATCCAGAGGCCCGCGCGCCCCCAGCAACGCATCCACGAGCGTGCGGTCGCGAGCTTCTGCTCCGAAGTCGTCGCGAAGTTCGGGATGCCTGCGAGTGCCTCGATCCACGCCGTGTGGTCTGCGCGCTCGCGAAGCGACGCGAGAGCGAGCGCCTCGAGACCATAGTAGCCATCCCCCAGCGCATTTACGATCGCGCGCAGCAGCGACTCCGGCGGTCGAGACGCGCGCAGTTTGCCCCAGAGTGTAAGCAGCGCTGCGGGATTGGAGAGAGCGTTCGCTCTTATGGCTGCATCCACGTCAAGTTCATCTTGGAAGCTCTCGCCAGCCTTGAGCTCGGGTCGGAGCCGGACGCCCAACTCCTTCATCGCGATCAGCACGCCGAGGTAGAGGTCGTCTAGCGATAGCAACGGTGCCACCGATGCAATGCCAGCGAGGCGCACGTAGCCCGCAACGACGAGGGGACGGATCGCGTCCTGCGTCGAGTACGTCTGGAGGTTCGGCGCGAGGCGCGCCGCGGTCTGACGCGAGTCAGAGAAGATGAGAACCTTGCGCCCGCGCAGCGGAGCGAGCTTGGTCGCGGGTACAGGGCTAGGCGGCTGCACCTGAATCTGCTTTGCGATGAGCGCTTGGAATGGCTCGTCGCCCTTCGTCTGATGATCTTGGACGGAGGAGCGCCCGAACGACGCGCGCGCTCCACAGACGGCGCACGGACGAAACTCTCCGGGCTTCGTGTCCTGAGGTTCGTCGTCAGTTGTGGGCTGTGATCGACCGGCGCGGATGTAGACCTGTCTGTTTCGCGCGCCGAGCTTTTGCGAGTTAAGCCGCCCGGTGACGAGATCATACTCGGCGGGCTCAGCGAAGTCGTTGAAGACAGGCTTTTCGAGGAGGAGGTCGAGCGGAGATATCTCATCGACGAATCCAGCGAGCGTTCGGAACGCGCCGCCTGGCTCCGCCCAGAGGAAATCTGGGTTGTCGACGTTGTTGGTGTACGCGCGAGCGTGCGCGGTCCCGCAGTTCCGGCACGTGTACAACTCCAACACCCGGGCGCCGCAGTCGCACGTGTCGCGCGGCTGGCTGTAAAGCTTGCCTGCGGGGCCTCCACGCTCAGCCGCGGGGAGGCTCGTGCAGTTGGGGTCCATGCAGACCCAGAGGCCCGCGAGGCCGCGGTAGAACGAGTGGACTCGGCAAGGCAGGAGGCCGGGCTCTGTCGGCTCCCGGCGTGCAACGCTGCCCAAAGCGATGAGGTTCGTCACCGCGCGGGCGGCGACGTCGGCCACGATGCCTGTCTCGAACAACTTGGTGCCCAGCTCGTCGACCGGCTGTGCTTCTTTCATCGTAGAGTTGACGAGGCTCGACATCGGCCCGAACGACTCTAGGGCTTTGTAGAGCGAGGGTTGCAGTTCCCACGGCGGTGCGATCCCTCGATACTTGAGAAAGCACTCGATGACCTTCACGCGGTCGGCGTCGTTCGCGGCCTCGTAAAAGTCGTTTAGGTTGAACGCGTCGAGTGCGGCGGCGTCGGCGGCCGTCCCCTTCGCGGCGCCGGGCCGCTCAAGGAGATCGCCTTGGACCTTTCGAAACTCCGCCGGGTCCTTGCCCGTGAGCTGCGCGCCGAAGTCGACGGCATAGTCCGCGTCCTTGAAGCTGGCGCTCGTGCAGATGACCTGCAGGCGCTCCGGGGGGATGCCGAGCCGCGTGCGCAGACGCCGGATCAGCAGCGCCACCTCGGCGCCCTGCGCGCCCCGATAGAGGTGAGCCTCGTCGATGACTAGGAGGAAGCGCTCCTCAGGGGACTTCTCGAGCCACTCGCGCGTGAGATCGAAGATGGGCCGCTCAAGCGGGCGCATCAACATGTACTCGAGCATCGAGTAGTTCGTGACGAGCACGTCAGGCGGTGCCGAGTGGACCTCGTGGCGTGTGACGAGTTCAGGGTCATCCGGAAGCGTCACGCAGCGCTCGAAGTCGCCGTTCTTGTCGAGCCAGCGCCCCTTGCCGTACCACGCCGCGAGGTCGGGCTTCGCCGGCCACTTGCCGCGCTTCTTCAACTCGTTCACGAGGTAAGCGGCCTCGATTTGCTCAGACGAGGGAGGACCGGAGGCGACCTCGAGGGCCTTGACGTAGTACTTCCCGATCGGCTTCAGGCGGTCTTGGTCCTTGTCCTTGTCGCGAACGCCGGGGTACAGCGTACGGCTGGTGTAGCGGGCGAATCGCGCGGGGCGCCCGGACCAGCCAATGAAGCGCTGGACGATGCGGGGGTCGCCGAGCAGCAGCCGGAGGCGGCCGAGTTGATCGTTGACTAGTGCGTTCATCGGGTAGAGCACCATCGCGCGCACGGCGCTGGTCGCGCCGAACTCCTTGCCCTTGACCTTGGCTTCAGTAGCGAGTTTTCCGAGAATCGGCAGGAGGAAGCACTCGGTCTTTCCCGAGCCGGTGCCTGTCATCACCACGAGGCTGCGCCCTTCGGCGAGCGAAAGCTGTGTCGCGAGTGCTTGGTGCTGGTAGGGTGGGTCGTGGATCAGCAGCCCGAGGTCGCCCTCCGGCGCCGAAACCGACGTGAAGACGTCGAGCGCCGCCCCTGGAAGGCCGAGGTCCGCGAACTTCTTCCCCGGTTTGTAGCGCGGCGTGCTCTCTAGGTACGGGCGCTGGTGGATGACGCCGACCAGGTCAAGCAGCGCACTGCGCTGATCGACAAGCGTCGGATGGCTCACGTGGTACGTGGCCTCGATATAATCGCGCAGGGCGCGGTGGAGCTGTTGGGTCGTCTCGCCGATGGTGAGTGCCATGACTGTGTCCGGTGCTACGAGGGGTTCGCGCTGATCTCTTGAAGCCAGAGGGAGTCACCTGCAAATCGCAACTCCTCTGGCAGCTCAGCGTCTCTCAGCCGATATGCGAACAGACAGCCTGATGCCGCGACCGGCTCCCCGACGGCATCCCATCTGCGGCGGATCCACAATGGAAGCGGTGAGAAGAACTCCATCACGCGCGTCCCCTCAGGACCGGAGCGGATTCGGAAATGCTGAGGATTCCCACCGTGCGCGTCGATCGCCATCTGCAGTCGCCAGGCCTCGTCGCATCCGCGCCACCGACTACCTACGCTCGGGAAGTCGATAAGACGCTCCGGGCTGCCGTTACACATCTCGATGTAGCACCAGAGATCGGCGCCGTAGGCTTGGCTTCGACGCGCGACGTAGCGGCCGGAATGGGAGCGCGGCTCCACCCACCTTCCACGGTAGTAGCGAACGCCCCGCGTCGGATCCAAGAGCGACAAACCCGGCACCTCACGGGAGGGCTGCGCGGCATCCAACATCTGATCGAGACGCGCCACGTGCTGCGAGGCTGTCTCGGGCTGTGGGGCTCTCGACCAAGTGCGAAAAGAGACCTCGAGAAGGCCGAGATGGAGAAGATCAGAACGCAAGTCCTCTCCTTGGCCAGAGCTTAGACGACGCAAGTGGTTCACGTATTCAATACGGGCCTCGAGTTTGTCCGGCAGGGGCGATAGCTGGTCGGTGGTAACGCCGAGCAGGAAGACCGTCCCGCTCTCGCGCGCTACGAAGCCGGCGGGCGCCGCGTAGAGGAGCGCCGCGGCTCCGTGCCCGGGATCTTCTTCGACGTCGCGGTGCTCGAGGATGTCGCCGTGCGCGATCATCGCCTCGAGCGTCTCGTGGACGAGTTCCTTGAACGCGTCTAGGTCCTGGACTAGGCCACGCATCGGACGCACCACGGCGCGGATCAACGTCAGTGCGGTGCATGGACAGAGGAAGCTTGCCGCACGACGAAGAGCGCCCGCAACCGCCTCGATTGACGTGAGATCAACTGCGCTCGGGTCGAGCCCCAACTCGGTCACCATCTGAGCGTGGACATCTGCCGCACCGAGCTGTTTCATGACCACCGCCAGCTTGCGTAGAGCTCACCCGCCGCGGCCTGTGACTGGAGGTGCCGGTCCGTAGCGATGACCATGAACCGCGCGGCCCTAGTTAGAACAGGTACTTCTTCGAACAGTTTCTGGATGGAGGGTCGCAGGTGCGGGCCTGCCCACACCGCTACATGAGCCGGGCTGCTTGCGATGCGCAGTGAAAGTTCGGCAAGCCACAAAGCCGTCTCACGGCCATCCTCAGACACATCGGCTGTGAGAATTCGAAAGCTCCGTGCAAGCGTCGCGAGGCGCGCGACTCGCGCTTCAAGCTCAACAGCGGCCAGCTGGTCGATTTCAAGGGCGATGGCTACGGCTACGCCAACCTGATCCCGGCGACTCGAAACAGCCTGCTTCAGTGCCGACAAGTACGCGTCACTGCCGTTTTCCACCGAGTTCTCTGCGCGGGCCCAATGATCGCCGCCAAGCAAGTACAGTATGTGCCGAGTGAGTGCCTGAAGAACGCTCCGCCGCTTGGTCGACGAGAGAACGTCGCCCGACGATCTAGCCGAATGCCAGAGCCGAGCATACTCAAGTGCCGCAAACACCTCATCAACGGAGCGAACTCCAGCCTTGATTTGTGGGGTCGCCCTAAGATCCGACAAGTTCCGGATTCTGCGCGGCACTGCGATGAGACCGGCGGTGGCGTCGCCGCGATGCGCAGCGAACAAACCGCCGGGTGGGACGACCGGGAACTCCAGAGAGGGCGACAATCGAGTAGCCTCGGTAGGCTTGTCGAAGCCGAAGAGCTCGAGGTTCGCTGTATCCCCTGCACCACTGTCGTCTACGAGTCGCGCAATGGCATCGGCGCCGCGCTGGCGAAGCGCCCAACGCAACGGAACAAAGTCGCGCTCACAGTCGACCGTGAACGTGCCGAGTTCCTCGGCAACAAACACGAGGCGGCAAAGGCGCGCGCTGTCATAGGCATCCTGAACCTTCTTGTCTCCACGAAAGCGCTGCTCGACTAAAGCCTTCCACTTGACGCTCTGCAGCGGCAACCGGATGGGAGGAAGGTCCACCTTGATGGTGGGCTCCGTAGCCATGCCTTCAAATAGTGTGAGGGCGCACCTGATCTGGCGTCCGGTAGGACCCCAGACGTCGATATCAACCTGGCCTTCCCATAGCTGCTCCATCGTTGGTGCTGGAGGATGCACCTGAACGACGAGGGGTCCGGAGCGCGCAACACCAGCTGTCCACGGACGCGCTTCTCGGACTCGAATTACGACATTAAGATCACCTAGCGGCTCAGCTTGTCCCGCGGAACTGCTTCGCGTGCATATCCGGACGGTGTGGAGTCCGACAGGTAACTGCGGGAGTTGCACGAAGATCGGCTCGCCGGGCGTGAGGGAGTTCAATTCAAGCTGTGCACCCGGGTCGACAGACACGATCAGCGCCGCGATAGGATGGTCAGTACGGATCGCCAGGCAGGGGCGCTCAGACGCCAACCACTCCCCGTGGCCCTCTCCGTCCCAAAGGGCCGAACCGAGGCCCGCCGGCCAGACTTGGACGGTCTTCGTCTGCCCGAGGCCGAAGCGGCGCAGTGCCTCCTGCCAGTCTCCCGTGAGGGCCGCAGGCAGTTCGAGAAGCGCACCACGGACCCCCTCACACTCAAGCTGAACTGCGAGGACGTGATCATCGGTCGCTATTGATTCTGCGGTGCTGACCAGGACGTAGTGCTCGCCGGGGCGAACCCGGAGACTACGCGACTCGTATGCGAAGCCGTCAGACGCGATCCTGAAGAGCCACCGAGGTCCAGGACGCAGGAGACATTCCGCACGGAGCAGGTACTCGAGTTGTGCATCCATTTTCTCGAACTGTAACAGCACCTCGTCGTCGCGGGGCCAGCGCGACAACGTAACCCGCTTGGTGCCATACAGGCACCGACCACGCGCAAGCGGCCGGCCTGACGAGCCGGCCACTACACACCGAGATTCTGTGAGGATGTCGCGGGACTTCGGGAACCGCAACAGCAGTTGCGAAAGATCCGGGATTTCTAGCAAGACCTCCCAAGATGATGCATCCGAAGCCTTGGGCCGAAGCATAAGGCGCGGCTCGATCCCTAGGGCGGCAACCTCGGCCCGCGCCTCATCTGGGCGACGAACGATGGTCGATGTGGCCCTGCGGCCGAGTGCGAGGCCCCGAAGGGTCCTGCGCTCCTGAGCTGCGCGGCGAGCCCCGCGCAGCCACTCACGCGCCTGCCGCTCACGGTCGAGATCCTCTCCGATCCTCCGGAGCGCCGCCGGGTGGAGAAGGCCACTCGCGTTCGGTTGACCCTCTAGCAGCAGGGCCGCGGCGATCTGCCCGACCAGGTGCGTCTGTTCCGCGAAACTCTGAAAACGCGAAGTAGCGGTCCAGCTCCGGCTCCCGATCAGTTCACCGAGTTGCTGGGGAAACTCGAACACTTCCGCGGAAAAGGCGTGACGCAGTTCGTACAGTATGCGCGCGAGCTGGCGCTGCAGATCTCGCGGCAGGATGGCATGGGTGATCGGCCAGCAGATGATCGAGAAGTGATCAGCCCATGCGCCGGACGGTTGCGCGCCCCGACACGTTCTCTGAAACTCCTGGAAGCGGCTTCTAATCCAGTAGCGGTCTCCGTGGGTGGTCCAGCCGGGAGTCTGCTCTTCGAAGGTCTGCCAATACTCATCGCCAGCGTAGCCGTATCCGATCTCGGCGGCGTAGACGATCCAAGGAAGCGCTTGATCGGCCGATGGGACGCTGTGGACGATCTGCTTCCTGATAGCAGCGGCGACCGCCTGGAACTCAATGCTATCGAGTCCGTGCTCGAGAGCGAAGAGGGGAGTCCCATTCGGACTGGCGCCCCGTCGAGATGCGAGATCTCGGAAGTGCTCAGCGAGCCGCAACTGCCACGAAGCAAGTTCACTCATTACCACGTTGGCCCTGGTCCGCCGTCACGCAACGCGTCAATTATTCGGCGTCGTGCGAAGCGCTTGTATCTCTTATCCCTCTCAGCCCTCGGCAAGACCCAGCGCTGGAGGCAGAAGTTGGCGATCTCGCTCGCTGGCTGCACGCACGAACGAGTGTTGACGTGCGCGCCCAGAAGAACGTTCTTCCAGTTGGTCGCCAAAGGTACAGCATAGACTTCGCGGGGGATGGTGTGTTTCAGAATGGAGTTCCCGTCAACTCCAATGCTCTCGAGCGCCGCACGTATGACGCGAATCTTCCAGTTCGGTCCCATCCCGAAGCGATGTCCCGAGGCGTAAGGATGGCCGATGTCTTCAAGGTGGGTTCGCAACGACTCGAAGATGCTGCCAGAGAGGTGAAAATGTCCAAAGCCGCGGGTTGAACCCAAGTGCTGAAACTTCACTCCCCCGGGCAGAGAAAGTCGGTTATACATCGACGACCTTCCCAATGCCGACGTTGTCGTCAACAGAACTAGACGAGCCCTATTCTCGACCTCGCTGATGACTGCACGGCTTCCGAGGTACTTTCGCTCGTAAGCAGCTTTCACTTCCTTGCTCGTCATCAACGCTGCTACGAGTTTGCCGCCAATCAATAGTGAGTATGGTGGCAACGCCCCTACTACGTACGCATCCATGACATGAACGAGCCGATCGCTCCGATCCTGGTGTGTCCAACCAATCCAGGAGTCTCTCGCAGTGAGATTAAAGACTGGGTCTCCGAGCGCAAACATCCCGACGAGGCAGCCATTCTGCCGATCTCGCACTAGGAATCGCAATCGTCGGCCGAATCCTTGCGAGACTGGCACCGACCACAACAGGCTTGCGAGCCGGAACAGCCGCGATTCCTCCGAGCCAGCTCTAACCTCAACGAGTTCTGGATCGATGGCCTCAGGATTGAGTTGCTTGCCCGTCGAGAACCAGTGAGCAAGATCGGACCATTCGGCTTCGACGAAGTCGCGATGGTGCGCCACGATCTCGTGACGATGCACTGCGTGCAAGTCTCGGACCTTCTGTTTCGATAGCTCGCCATCCACGAAGTAGCCGTGGCCATTCTTCGTGAAACCAAGAGCGACGAGGTGCGCGTGAATACTGCGCCGTAAGGATGCAGCGCTCTGAGAGCTTCTACGCGCATTCTGCTGAAACCCCATTGTGTGCTGCGTCTCCTAGTCCGTAGACCGCAGAAGTAAAGGCACTGCCTCACGTGTGCTGCTGCTGCGATCGCTCCCACAACCGCTACACCAGCTGCGCTCGTCGGCAGCAAGCGTCGTTATGCGGCTACGTGTCGGAACGGGGCTACTCGAACCGGCGCACCACCCTACTCGAGCCGACTGCGCGTTCGATTACCAGTTTGCGAGGCCGTAGTTGGCGACGCTCTTTGGGCGCAGTCTCGACAAGCAGCTCGTCTTTGACCCTGTGCGCGAGACTCACAACCTCAGTGTCGGCCTCAAGCCTCTTCTCGCCAAGTTCCTTCGCCCCAAAGGCGTGTTCGATCGCGCGGATCAGCTGAGGGTCCGCACCTTCGTCGCCCGAACGAAGAATGCGGAGTGCCTTCGAGGCCGCTTCATCAGGCGAGAGTCGCTTCTCAGTAACCTGACGATGTAGCCGCTCGAGTGCCGTCAGCTGGCGCGTCGTTACGCGAGTAGAAAGGACGCGGTTGCCGTCCTCTGAGGCCTTCGAGCGAAGTCGGCGCTCAATGAACTTGGCTGCAACTCGAGCGTGTTCTCGAATGGTTGCGAGCCCATCCCAGAACGCACCATAGTTTCCGATAGCCAGAACCAGAGCTGCTGACGAACCCACAATCCAGGCCGCAGCCTGAATGCTGCCCGGCCAGACCTCGACTCGCGTGCCGCGATCATCCGAGGAGAAGATATTCTGCCCGGCCGCCTCGGCCGCCTCATATGCTACGCTCCCATAGTCCGTTAGATCGGACTCCGAGGAAGACGACGAGGAGACGCGGAGATATGAGCGCGCGACGGTAATCAAGAGTATGCCTTGTCAGGTCCGCATAACGTCAGGTTGTGCCGTGGCCGCTTCAATCAACTGCAGGTGGGCGGCCGTGCGATTCCCTAAAGTACCACCGAGCACGGCCGCCCACCGGCTTCCCTAGCGCGGTCATCGGCACCAACCGCCGTTAGCCTGCCGACGTCGGTAGCTCGCGTACGCCGCTCGAAGTGATTCCGGCGGCCGCTAAATCGAGCAGAATCCAGCAACGACTGTCAACACGAGCAACCAGACAATCAACTTGGTTCCGAACGTGGTCTGCGGCTTGCCGCATTGTGGACATACACGCGCGGAACAGCTGATGCGCGAACCACAGTCGCCACACGATCGAAGGCCCAAGGGCTATCTCCGGTCAGGCTAACGTATACTATGCTGCGTGCATTCGCTCCAGTCGGTCCGTGAAACATTGCAGCCCCGCACAGCATTCAGCAACGGCCCCGCCAGCCGTAGCCCTGCACACAGCACGGCATCTCTGGTCCCCTCACCTCGTCCACTCCACGCGCCACTCCAAGCCCCCACCAGCACTTGGCCCCTTCGGCGCTCAGTCGCCCGTCCCACCGGACCCGGCGTACCGCGCCGCCATACGCGCTCGGTCGCGATCCCCTGTCCGCGTCGTGTACGGCGCTGCACGCCGCCTTGGCGGCAAGCGCTCCCCACTGGGTGTCCCGGCCCATTCGCAAACAACAGGGGCAGCCACGCGTCCGCGGCTGCCCCCGTCCCTACCCTGCGACTCTGCTACTCTCCCTCGTTCCTCCTACTCCCGCCGCCCCACCCGTGGCGGCTCACTCAGCGCCGCCAACAGCGCCCCACACGCCGTGAGCACCGGCGGCAGCGCCACCGCCAGCTGCGGCACCGCCTCACTCAGCGCCACCAGCACCGCGTGCGTGGGCTGCACCGTCGCCAGCGCGCCCAGGATCGCGATCGCGGCGCCCAGCAACGCCTGCGCCCCCTGCGGCGGTCCCTGCGGCGGCCCCTCACCCCTCCCCTTCATCTTCATCCTCTTGCCTCCTCGGTCTTGAGGTGTCCTCCCACTCGCTCCTCGCTCCTCGTTCCTCCGCTCGTCCCGCTACCGCCCATCCCGCGGCGGGTACGGATCATTCCCGTAGGAGTTCTTCGCCGCGATCAGCCCATCCAGCCGATGGATCGTGTGCTCCACCGCGAGCCGCCGCGCGAGATCTCGCCCGTCCGCCACCGCATCCACCTTGCGCCGGTGTCGCGATTGGACGCGCCCGTCCAGCTTGTTCCACCAGCCGCGCCCCGTCGCCGCCGGCACGGTGTGTACGCCTCCGCCTCGCTTCATTGGTTGGTTCTCCGATTGATGGTTGTGTTGAGGAGTGTCAGGTCCGTTCTACGCCGCCGCCGGGACCGCACCGGGCAGCGCCGAGACCGCAACAGGCAGCACCGCCGCTTCCGCCTCCACGGACTCCCCGCTGCGCCCCGCCCCGCCACCCGGGAGCAGCCGCACCCGCTTGGCCTGCGCCCAGGCACTGAGCACGGTCTCGTCGCGCCGGTACGACGCCCGCACCAGCGCGTCCAGGCGCTCCACCGCCCGACGCCCGCGCGTGAGCTGCACCTTGAGCCCCGTCCGCGCCGCCACCTGGGTGGTCACCTGCGTCGCGCGGCCGGCCATCAGCTGCACCAGCACGTTCCGCGCGGCCGTGAACTGCGCGAGGAAGTCCGCGGGCAGCCCACTCGCCACGAACACCGCCTGCTGCGCGCGCGCCGCCTCGAGCATGCTGTCGCACACGGCGAGCATCTTCGTGGGCCCCAGCGGGAGTCGCGGCATCTTGAGCCCCGCCGGCAGCCCCACGTCCGACGTCGGCTCGATCTGCGCCCGCGCGATCGTCACGATCGGGCGGATGTGCTGGTCGAGCAGCAGCGCCAGCTGATCGCGCTGCCGGCGCACTTCGGCGCGGCTCTGGTTGCGCCCGCTGAGCTGGGCCCCCGCGAAGCTGCGGAGCCGCTCCACCACGCCGTCGAGCATCTCGCGGGCGTGCGTGTACGCGAGCGTACCCGTCGCCGGGTGTGCGTCGAGGAACGCCTGCACGCGCACCAACGAGTCCGCCACCTGCTGCTGTCGCTTGTCCATCGTCCTGCCCTCCTATGGAAGTGTGTGGACGCACGGCTTGCCGGACTGCCCCGCCCGTGTGCGTCCGTCACGGACGGCCGGAGAAGAACGCCGATCGCTACGGCTGCAGCGGCGATCGGACCGACGACACGCGCGCGGGACCCTGCTTCACTCGCGCGGGACCCGGCTTCAGTCGCGAAGGACTCGGCTTCAGTCGCGAAGGACCTGGCTCCAGTCGCGAAGGACCTGGCTTGACTCGCGCAGGACCTGGCTTGACTCGCGAAGGACCTAGCTGCACTCGCGCAGGAGCTGGCTGCAGTCGCGCAGGAGCCGGCTGCACTCGCGCACGTCGCTGTGGAACGCGCGATCGGCACTGCGCGATCGCCGCGCCGCGCCGCAGCGGTCGTGTGCGCGGCGGCACCACGCGCAGCGAAGTCAGCGGCGGGCGGCCGGGACTCGACTCCACGCGCGCGGGACCCGACTGCGCACACGCAGGACCCGACTGCGCTCGCGCAGGACCCAACTGCGCACGCGCAGGTCCGAGCGGCACGTGCAGGCGCCGACGCGTCGCCACGTCCATGGGCTGCGCCGGCCGCGCGGTGGGCGACGCAATCCGCGCGGCAGCGCGCATAACGCGCGCCGCCGGGATTTCAATCCGGTCGGTGCTGCGGACAATCCGGTCGGTGGCGTGATCAATCCGGTCGGCAGCCGGGACAACTCGGTCGGTGGCGTGATCAATCCGGTCGGCAGCCGAGACAACTCGGTCGGTGGCTCCGACGATTCGGTCGGGAGCTCCGATGATCCGGTCGGGAACTTCAACGATCCGGTCGGGACCTCCGACGTTTCGATTGGGCGCGCGATCGTTCCAGTCGGGAGCGTGCGCATTGCGGTCCGTACCTCGGACGAGCCGGTCCGTCGGGATCGCAATCCGTTCGGGTGCGCAACGAACCCCGTCCGTCGCGCCGACGATGCACTCCGCTGCCCCGGCAACCCGCGCGGCGGCACTCGCATTCCGATCGGTCGCCCGATCGTCTCGATTGGTCATGGCGTCGTTCCCGTTGGAGGCCTGGGCATTCCGGTCGGCACCGTGGCCGTTCCGGTCGGTCGGCTGCGAGTCGTGGTGGTGCGCACGCGACTCGCCCTGCGCCGCTCTCCCATCGAGCGGGTCCGCCCCAGACAGGCGATCGACGGTGTTTCCTCGCGACCGGCGGAGCCTCACACGCGGTCGGCGCGTCGATCCCTTCTACTTATACAACTTCCCAAACCCCCGATTCCTATGAATGCCCCGATGGCCGATTTCGGCGTGCCATTCTGGCATTCATAGGAATCGCCCTCCTCGCAAGTTGTACTAGTAGAGAGACGTGATCCGATCCCTTCACCCGCACCACCATGCGACTGGTTCGCGATGGGTCCCAATCCCCTCCCGCCGCCGCCGTGATCCGTCGTCCGACGGAACCCGCCGCGATCGTCGTCGAGTCGGAGCTCGAGCTGCTCTTCCGCGAGACCTACCTGCGGCTGTACGCCAAGCTGCGCCGGTACGCCGAGGGCTTCTTGAGTCGCGACGATGCGGCCGACGCGGTCTGTGATACGTTCGCGGAGGTCTGGTTCCGGTGGGCGGACCTCACACCCGAGCAACGGAACGACCGGTACTTCTTCCGCGCGCTCCGCAACTTCATCTACGACGCCAAGCGGCGGCAGCGCGAGCGCATCGCGCTCGAGGACGTCGCGGCCGAGCTCGAGCGGCGCGACGCGCAGGCCTACGCCGACGCGCCGTCCTCGCACGAGCGGATCGGCGACGTCGTCGACGCGGTCCTCGCCGCCATGCCGCCCCGCCGCCGCGAAGCGCTGCTGCTCGCCAAGGAACAAGGCTACAGCTACCAGGAAGTCGCCGACATCCTCGGCGTCAGCATCGGTACCGTCAACACGCACCTCCGCCTGGCCAACGCGGACCTGCGCGACGCCTTCAAGCGCGCCGGCTTCCGCACCAAGGAACTCAAGGCCGCCGGACTTCAACTTCTCCTTCCCGCTTCCTCGCGAGACACCGACCATGTCTGAGCACAAGGATCCCACCGAGGGCGCCGCCGCGCACGGGTCCAACGACCTGCCGAACAACCTGCCCAACAACCTGCCGGACAACCTGCCGGACGACCTGCCCGACGATCTCGAGTACGACATCCCGCCCGGTTCGATGTATCCCGACATGGACGACTTGGAACTCGTCACCATGTACCTGAACGGCCACCTGGACGCCGAGCGCACGGCTGCCGTGCACACGCGGCTGCGGAACGACCCGGAGTTTCTGGAGTTCGCGCAGCCGATGCTGCTGACCTGGAGCGCGTACAGGTCCGCGCCGGTCCGTCAGATCTCCGAGGAGGAGCTGGTGCGCGACTGGAATCGCTTCGCCGAGCGCGCGGGCATCAAACTCCGACTCCGGACGGAGGTGCCGCCGTCGGAGCCGCCCGCGCCCCCGCCGGCTGCGGCACCGCGCAAGCGCATCCGTTGGGGCCGCTGGATCGCCGTCGTGATCTTCGGCTTCCTCGCGTACAACGTCGGCGCCTACGCCCTCAAGGCCTCCGCCAACGCCGCGCAGTACATCCCCGAGAACGACGAGATCGCCTTCACCCGCGTGCCCTACGACACGGGCTGGATCGACCTCAACGACGGCATCACGGTGCGCCTGGAACCCGGCGCCTCGCTCCGCACCGCCCACCGGCTCCGGGACGGCAAGCGCGTCGTCAAGCTGCTCGGCACGGCCCGCTTCCGCATCACCGCGCGCGACACCACGCAGCCCCCCGTCCGCCGGGACGTGCTCCTCGTCGAGGCCCTGGTCGGCTCGGTCGGCGCCTTCGAATCGGAGTTCACGGTGACCGCGCGTCCCGACACCACGCTCGTCCAGGTCCACCGGGCCGGACCGCGCACGGCCCGCGAGCGCGACTACTGGCCGGTGCAGGCCTCGCTCGACGAGCCGGCGCGCGGGCAGCACCACTTCCTCCTCGAAGGTGAAGGCGCCCGCATCATGAAGGGGCACGACATCGAGGTCATCCGACCGCAGCGCTGACGGACGCTCACGCTCCGCCACACGGCCGCCACAGGGCCGCCACACCGACTCTCTCCACGACCTGAGGCTTCCATGCCGCTCGACCGCTCGATCACTCGCCCCGCCCGCACCGGTCACCTCGTCCCCCTGAGCCCCGCACTCCTCGTCGCCGCCGCCAACGCCTTCATCGGCGTCGCCGAACACGGCGGCGACAACCGCGGCCAGATGGTCGAGCACTTCCTCCGCTCGGTCGCCCTCCCACCGGGTCAGCCCTGGTGCGCCGCCTTCGTGCATCACGTCGGACACTCGGCGCACTACGACCACCTCACGCGCCGCTCGAGCTGGCCCCTGCCCGCGACGGGGAGCTGCGAGGCCCTCGCCCGCGCGGCCCGGGAGTACGGCGTGCTGCGCGACGAGCCCTACGTGGGCGACGTCTTCCTGCTCTACAGCCCGCTCCGCCGGCGCTTCATCCACACCGGCATCGTCGTGGGCGTCGAGGACGAGACGCGCGTGCACGAGCGCGACGTCCACGTCTGCATCACCGTCGAGGGGAACACCAACGACGACGGCTCGGCCAACGGGCACAGCACCCTGCGCAAGGTCCGGACGTTCCGCGAGGCGGACGGGCACCGGTTCGTCCGCTGGGCGGAGATGCTCACGCGGGCGGCTGCGGCATGAGCCTACGCGCGCAGTCAGCGCGCGCACACTCCCCCACCACCTGCGCGAACTCCGCGAAGTCGTCCTGCGTCCCCGGCCGGTAGGACGCACGATCGATCAGCCGCACGGCCACCACGCCGGACTCCGGGATCAGTACCAGCCACTGACCGAGCCAGCCGTTGGCCTGCACGCCGGCGGCGTGGCGCCACCACAGTAGCCCGCGAGGAGGTCCATCCCCAGATTGCACGCGCTGGAGTTCCTCGATGAACGCACGCGGGATCACCTGCCGGCCGTCCACGACGCCGGAGTCGAGCACCAGTTGACCGACGCGCGCGAGTTGCGTCGCGCTGAGATGCAGGCCCGCCATGACATACGGGGTCCCCGCTGGATCGCGGATCCAGCGCACATCGCCGATCCCGAGCGGCGAGAACAGTCGCTCCTCGAGATACGTCGCGAGGTCGCGGCCGGTTCGCCGCTGCACGAGCGCCGCGATCAGGTTGACCGCCTTGTTGTTGTACTGGAAGCGTTCGCCCGGGTCCGACACCAGTTCCGCTGCGAGGGCAAGTTGCACCACGTCCGGCGCGGGTTCGACTTCGGCACCCGCATTGGGGACATCCTGCAGCCCGCTCGTGTGCGTGAGCAGGTGCCGGACTCTTATTCGCTGCTTGCGGCCCTGACGCCACTCCGGAAAGACCGTGCTCACCGGCTGATCGAGCGAGTCGAGCTTGCCCTCCGCAAGCAGCAGGCCCACCGCGAGGACGGCCACCGACTTGGTCACCGACATGATGTGAATGGCCGGCTCGGCACGACTGGAGCGGTACTCCAAGACCGGACGCCCGCGCTGGAGGATGACCAGTTGGTCCGTGTTGCGCGACGCGGCCTCAGAGGCCATGCGACAGAGCTCGGGTCGCGTGAGGGTCTCCGTCGGCGCGACAG
The DNA here is from genome assembly GCA_902825965.1 of uncultured Gemmatimonadota bacterium. Taxonomy (GTDB): domain Bacteria; phylum Gemmatimonadota; class Gemmatimonadetes; order Gemmatimonadales; family Gemmatimonadaceae; genus Pseudogemmatithrix. The sequence goes on from CADEDA010000017.1 coordinate 19,895, forward strand.
AGAGGGTGAACGCGGCGGGCACCGCGCAAGCGGGCTGCGCGGATACTTCGCTGGCAAGGAGGCTCAGCGCGAAACAGAACGCGATGCAGAACGCGATGCAGAACGCGAAGCGAGCGCGGATGAACATGCAGACCCTCGAGGCGGTGGGAGAACGTTCCCCTTTCGACACAGCGCGCCGCCGCGCCGCTCTGCCGCGCCACCACGGGCGCTCGGCGCGGGGTGGAGGGCGCGATAGCGGGACAGACCGCATGCGGTGTCACCGCGGCCGTCCCGACGAGACGGCCCTCCGAGTCCGGGTGAGGGCGTTAAGGGGTCGCCGGCGGCTCGGCTCGAAACAGCGCCCGCAAGTCGTCCACCGCCGGCACCAGCGAGAGCAGCCCCACCAGCGCCGCGAGCGGCACGGTGGCCACATACCCGAACCGCTGGAAGCCGAGCGCGCCGACAAGGCCGCCGGCGAAGAACGACGCGAGCAACAGGCAGAGCACGCGCAGTCGTGTGCGATCGGCACGCACGGGTGCGTCCGCACGGTCCCGTCGGTTGCTGTAGAACAGCTTCCCCAACTCGATCCCGAGGTCCGTCACCAGGCCGGTCACATGGGTCGTGCGGATCTCGGCCCGCGAGATCTTGGTGATCACGGCGTTCTGCAGGCCCATCGTGAAGCACAGCAGCAGCACGGTGGCCGGCACCAGCAACGCGTGGGACTCGCTGAGTCGTGCACCGAAGGCGCCGAAGCCGAGGAGCAGCAGCGCCTCGAGCAGCAGCGGCACGGCGAACGCACTGGACAGTCCGCGCCGCCGACCGAGGTTCACCAACACGGCCGTCGTCGCGGCGCCGGCCATGAAGGCGAGCAGCGCCGCCGCTCCCACGGCCGCGACCGGCCAGCGTCGCAGCACCACGGCGTCCGCGACCTCGGACACGATGCCGGTCATGTGCGAGGTGTAGCGGCCGACGGCGAGGAACGCACCGGCGTTGGTCGCACCGGCGACGAACGCGAGTCCGGCACCGAGACGCACGTTGTCGGCCCGCGATCGCTCGCGGGCGGTCAGCTGCCGGATGGCGTTCAGCGGCATGGAACGGCCGCGCTCACCGCTGGCCGCCGGTCGGGAACTCGATCCGCGTCACCACGGCCTTGTAGAACGCGAAGTACGCGTCGGTCCCGAACATGTTGCCCGCCTCCACGCGGTGCGGCAGGCGGAAACCCTGCACCTCGCGGAAATCCGAGAGCACACCACCGAAGGGCTGCAGACGGTACTGCTGCTCCGCGTTCGCGTTGCTCCAGCGCATGAACTGCACGTCCACCGGCCGTCCCGTGCTGTCCACTGTGACGTCCACGGCCTGCGCGAGCCCCGCGGCGGTCACCGTCACACGTGCGCGGTCGGTGCCGAGGGAATCCCAACGGACCCCGGGTCCTGGCAGGAGTGCGGCGGGTGTCCAGAAGACGGCCTCCGCGATGTAGCGACCGAACGCCGCGCGCCGATGGTCGACGTCACCTCCCATACGCGCGACGGGGACCAGCGCAAACGCGCGGAACCGCGTCCAGCTCCCGCCGAGCGCGCCGTAGTCGGAGCCCGACAGCATGCCTGGAAGTCGGAGCGTCCACACGAATCCGGCGGGAGCGGCGAGGATCTGCCGCGCCTCCATCGGCTGATAGCGCGGATCGTCGCGCGATCCGAGGCTGAACTCGCCCCCCATCGCGATCTCCGCCACGGTGTACAGCGGGGTCCCCGGCAGGATGGCGAACGCGAAGTACCGACGCGCCGGCTCGGGCAAGGCGGCCACCATCGCCGCGTCGAATCGCGGCGGATCCGCCGGCTGCATCCCCGCCAGACGCACCCACTCGGCGCGATCCGCGCGGAGGTCCCACCACCGGAGCCCCGCGAGGGCGACCGACGCGCCGCCGAGCAGTGCCGCGAGAGCGAGGAGGTAGCGCATGCAGTCAATCTAGTCGCCCTTGCCGTGTCCCTCGGTCGGCACAAGCCTGACGTCGGTCTCCCTCTGCAGGGCCGCGCGCCATGTCAGCACCGAGACCACGGTGAACCAGGCACCCACCATCGGCCCGGCATCGAACCACCCGGCCTCGCGCGGCGGCACGGGGAAGGTCCAGGCCTTCAACACGTCGTGTGTCCCGACCAGCACCGGTGCTCGACCAGCGCGGATGCCGCAGTGCAGATTGCGGGCATCATCGGCGGCGACCACCGACGCCGACACGCACCCATCCACCTCACCGTGACACCGGAGCGACGACCGTGCGCCATTCCCTGCTCCTCGCGGCCGTCGCCTGCCTCTGCGCCACCGCACCACTCGGCCCCGCACTCCACGCGCAGCGGCGCGGCGCGCCGCTGGAGATCACACTCGCCACCGACGCGCCGGCCGAACGCGCGACCGCGGAGCGGCTGCGGGCGCTCCTCAAGACCCATGACGTCGATCGCTGGCTCTACACACGCCGCGTGGTGATCGACGAACGCACGACACCGTTCTCGCATCCGGTGCTCACGCTTGCGCCGCGTCTGCCGCGTGAGGGCGCGGCAGTTGGGATGGATTCATCGGCAGTCGCCGCGGGCGACCGCCGCCTGCTCGCCGACTTCCTGCACGAGCAGTTCCACTGGCTCGAGGACGGCAACCCGCAGTTCCGCGCGGCGATGCAGGCGTTCCGGGCGCAGTATCCCGACGCCCCCGCGGGTGGACCGACGGGGGCGCAGGATCTGGAGAGCACGTATCGCCACCTCCTCGTCTGCGATATGGAGCTGCAGGTGCTCACGGAGCTGTTCGGGGCGCAGGAGGCACGGGAGGAACTCGCGGCACGACGCTACTACACCTGGATCTACGGCCGCGTGCTCGACGATCCGAAGGTCCGCGAGATCGTCCGCGAGCACGGCTTCCTGCTCACCGGCAGCGGCCCGAGCCGGCGCGGCATCACGGCGCCACCGGGGTGAGTGTGAGGCAAGCGGGCGCGGACGGTTGCGCCGACCGACTTGCAGTCTCCTGACAAAGGCGCGGGGATCGGCGGCACGCGCCGCCGTATATCTTGCGGCATGCGCACCCCCTTCGAATCAGCGGTCGCCGAACGCGCGTCCGATCGCATCGCGATGGCGCGAGCGACGCTGGGCGGGGGCTCACTCGACCTGCTCTCGGTGCGTGGGCTCACGCGGCGGTTCCCCGCCCACTTCCACGACACCTTCGCTCTCGGCGTCGTCGACCACGGGACACACCTGCTGCGGACAAGACGCGGCGAGTGGCTCGCGGTGGCCGGAGATGTGGTGGCACTGGCGCCTGGCGAAGTGCACGCGGTCGAACCGGTGACCGCTGGCGGCTATGGCTACGCGATGCTCTATCCAGTGGTCGGCCTGCTCGAGCCCCTCGTCGGCATCCTGGGCTTCAGGTCCCCTGCGTTCGCCGATCCGGATATCGCGCGACACTTGCGCGCTGCGCACCGCCGCTTGCGCGGCGAGCCCGGCCCCCGCGACGGCGAGTCGTTGCTGATCGATGCAGCGCGCCTGCTCGTCGAGCGTCACGCGCGGAAGGGATCCGATGCAACGGACCTCGACGACGACACGATCGCGGCGGTCGGTCGCGCCCGTGCGATGATCGAGGACCGTTTCACCGAGCGGCTGAGCCTCGACGCGATCGCCGTTGCCTGCGACCACAGCCCGATGCTGATGATTCGCAAGTTCCGGCAGGTGACCGGAATGACGCCGTATGCCTACATGCTGCAACTCCGCGTGAATCTCGCGCAGAGACTGCTGCACGAGGGGCAGTCGGTGTTGGACGTAGCGCGACACTGCGGCTTCAGCGACCAGAGCCACCTCGCCCGATCATTCAAGCGAGTCATCGGAATCCCTCCGGGCCGATACGGTGCGGCGCGCACACGCGCGATGGGGGAGCGGTAACTCCCCTACATCGCGTCCTATCAATCGCCGACGGCGCGGCGCCCGCAGGCGGCGCATCCTCCGGTGTACGCCGGACCTAGCAGGCCCTGCTCGCCGGGTGCACCTTCTCTCCGTTCCGACAGTCGCCTCCCCCTTCCCCCCGATCCGATGATCCTCGGAGTATCCCTCGAACGCGCCGCTGGCGAGTCCCGGGTGGCCCTCATCCCAGAGAGTGTGGGCCGGCTCGTGAAGGCCGGAGTGAGTGTCACGGTCGAACGCGGTGCGGGCCTGCGGTCCGGCTTCACCGATGCCGCCTACGAGAAGGCCGGCGCGACCATCGGCGATGCGGCCGCCGCCTTCGGCGCGGACCTCGTCTGCAAGGTCCAGAAACCCACGGCCGGTGAGGTCGCCCAGATGCGGTCGGGCGCCCACCTCATCTCCCTGCTCCAGCCCTCGACGAGCGCCGAGTCCATCGCGGCGCTCGATTCGCGTGGTGTCACGGCCTTCGCACTCGAGTTGGTGCCGCGCATCACGCGTGCCCAGTCGATGGACGTGCTCTCCTCGCAGGCCACGGTCGCCGGCTACAAGGCCGTGCTGCTCGGTGCCTCGCACCTCGTGAAGTTCATGCCGATGCTCACCACCGCCGCCGGCACCATCGCACCGTCCAAGTGCTGCGTCCTGGGGGCCGGGGTCGCGGGCCTGCAGGCGATCGCGACGGCCCGCCGGCTGGGTGCCGTGGTCTCGGGATTCGACATCCGCGCCGCCGCAGCCGAGCAGATCCGCTCGCTCGGGGCGACGGTGGTGGCCCAGGACCTGATCTCCGCCGACTCGCAGACGGCCGGCGGGTACGCCAAGGAACAGAGTGCCGAGCAGCAGGCGGCGATCCAGGCGGCCCTGCGGGCGCACCTCGCGACGATGGACCTGGTGATCACGACGGCGCAGATCCCGGGCAGGGCCGCGCCCCGCCTCATCTCGACCGAGACGGTGCGCACCATGGCGCCGGGATCGGTGATCGTGGACCTGGCGGCCGAGAGCGGCGGCAACTGCGAAGCCACGAAGGCTGGCGAGACGGTGGATGTCGCCGGCGTGCAGGTGATCGGGCCGGTGAACCTGCCGGCCACGATGCCGCAGCACGCCTCGCAGATGCTCTCCCGCAACATCCTCACGTTCGTCCAGCACCTGCTGACCAAGGAAGGCACGCTCAACGTGGACCGCGCCGACGAGATCACGGGCGCGATGATCGTCACCGGGAGGAAGGCCTCATGAGCGGCATGGACTTGATCGGTTTCATCGTGGTCTTCATCCTCGCGACCTACCTGGGCGCGTCGCTGATCGGCCGCGTGCCCCCCACGCTGCATACCCCGTTGATGTCCGGTGCCAACGCCGTCTCCGGGATCACCGTCGTCGGCGCGATGGCGGTCGCGGGCCACACGGACTACGGCCGGCTGGGCACGGTGCTCGGCTTCATCGCGATCGTGTTCGCGATGATGAACGTGGTGGGCGGGTACGCGGTGACGGACCGCATGCTCGAGATGTTCAAGAAGGCGCCGGGAGGTGACAAGTGATCTCGACCTCCGTCGAACGGCTGCTGTACCTCGTCGCGACGGTCCTGTTCATCACGGGACTGAAGCAGCTGCAGAGTCCGGAGACCGCGCGCCGCGGCAACCAGGTCTCGGCCCTCGGCATGCTGTTGGCGATCATCGTGACGCTGCTCAGCACCAAGACCGTCACGTACGCGACCATCGCCGCCGGACTCCTGGTGGGCGGGGCGCTGGGCCTGTACATGGCCCGCAGCGTGAAGATGACGTCGATGCCACAGATGGTCGCCCTGCTCAACGGCGTCGGCGGTGGATCGTCGCTGCTGGTGGCGACGGCCGAGTTCCTCCACCTGCAGCAGACGGGGGCCACGGCCAGCGTCGACGTCGCGCTGTCCACGCACCTCGGCGTGCTGATCGGCGCCGTGACACTCACGGGCTCGGCGATCGCGTGGGCGAAGCTGCAGGAGGTCATGACGGGCAAGGCGATCGTGTTCGGCGGGCAGAAGACCGTGAACGCACTGCTCTTCGCGGTGATCGTGGCCCTGGCGTCGTGGCTGATCGTCGTGCCGACGGCACCGCTCTGGGCCTTCTACGCCCTCATCGGCCTGTCGTTGCTGATCGGCGTGCTGCTGGTGATCCCGATCGGCGGCGCCGACATGCCGGTGGTGATCTCGCTGTTGAACTCGTACTCGGGCATCGCCGCTGCGATGACCGGCTTCGTCATCAAGAGCGAGGTGCTGGTGGTGTCGGGCGCGCTGGTCGGGTCCTCGGGCATCATCCTCTCGCAGATCATGTGCAAGGCGATGAACCGTTCGCTCTCGAACGTGCTCTTCGGCGCCTTCGGGGCCGCGGCCGGCAAGAGCAGCAAGACGGCCGAGGGGCTGGTTGCCAAGACGACCAACGTGGAGGAGGCGGCGCTGCAGCTCGCCTACGCACAGACGGTGATCGTGGTGCCGGGCTACGGCCTCGCGGTCGCGCAGGCGCAGCACCAAGTGCGCGAACTCATGGACCTGGTGGAGAAGCGCGGCGGGTCGGTGAAGTTCGCCATCCACCCGGTGGCCGGCCGCATGCCGGGTCACATGAACGTGCTCCTCGCCGAGGCCAACATCCCGTACGACAAGCTGCTCGACATGGACGACATCAATCCGGAGTTCGAGCGCACGGACGTCTGCCTCGTGATCGGCGCGAACGACGTGGTGAACCCCGCGGCGCGCACGGACCCGTCGTCACCGATCTTCGGGATGCCAATCCTCAACGCCGACCTCGCCAAGCGCTGCATCGTGATGAAGCGCGGCATGAGCGCGGGCTTCGCGGGGATCGAGAACGAGCTGTTCTACGGCGAGCGGACGCAGATGCTGTTCGGCGATGCGAAGGGGACCCTGTCCAAGCTCGTGGCGGAGGTCAAGCAAGTCTGAGAACGGCGATGCGGGGTGACGGGGCGGGAGGCATGAGGAACGCGGGACTTCCACCTCCCACCTCCCACCTCCCACCTCCCATCAGTAGTTCCGAGTGCGCCAGGCACGCGGGCGCCGGGTGGTGGAGAGCACCATCCGCAGCGCCGCCAAGGGATCCGCGAGGGGGCTCAGCCACCAGGCTGGGCCCCTTCGTGCGTAGCTGCCGCGGATGGCGACCTGCAGGATGCCGCGCATGGTCGCGAGGCCGGCGGTGCTCCAGAGCAGGAGTGGCTCGCCACGGACGCTCGGCCAAGCGGCCCACAGGGCCAGCAGGATCGGCCACTGTGCGCCCTGGGCGAGCACCACGAAGACGGTGTCGAAGAGCTGGCGGCCTTGCGTGGCGGCGTCCTTGAGATCGATCGACCGGCCCCATTCGCGCCACATCTGGCCCACGCTACGGTAGCTGCGCACGCGGTAGAGCCGTGAGCCATCGAGGAATCCCACGCGCACCCCGCGCGCTGCGAGGTGGCGCACCAGGCTCACGTCCTCCGCGAACGACGCCCGCACGGGCTCGTAGCCGCCGTGTTCGAGGATGGTCCGGCGACGCGCGAGGAAGCACTGGCCATTGGCGAGCACGCGGTCCGGACGCACGCGCGGGTCGCCGGGCGCCCCCGAGCGATAGATGAGCGACACCAGCAGCGCCGGCTGCACCCAGCGTTCGGCCGCTGTCTGGCCATCGAAGCAGGGCGCGAACGAAACCACGTCGAATCCTTCGCGTTCGGCCGCGGCGACGGTCGCGGCGGCACAGCCGGGTTCGGCGTGGGTGTCGGCGTCCATGCCGAGCACCCACGGACCGCGGGCCAACGTGGTCCCGTGCTGCAGGGCCCACGCCTTGCCGATCCAGCCGTCGGGCAGTGGCGGGTCGGTCACGAGGCGGATGCGCGGGTCGAGTCCGGCCGCGGCTTCGACCAGCTCCCGCGTGCCATCGGTGGAGCCGGAGTCCACGACCAGGATCTCCGCGACGGGCTCACCCTGCGCGCGGAGGCCATCGAGACAGGGCCCGATGCGCTGGGCCTCGTTGAGCGTCGCGACCACGATGCTGATCTGCCGGCTGCCATCTGCGCCGGCGGCGAGGCCCGCGGGCAGCGGGCGCTCGGGTGGCCGACGCGTGCGCCCGCCCATCAGCCTCGCGACGAGGATGAGCAGCAGGGCGGTCTGGAGGATGGCGAGGGCGAAAAGCACGGGTGCTGCGAAGCTAACGGCTGCGAGGGTCGGATGGTTCGACCAACCGGGCCGTCAAACCTTTGCGCGGGGGCTGCGGTCCAAGGGAGGTACCGATGTACCGATGGCGGTACCGATGGCGGTACCGAAGGCGGCGCCGGCTGGACGTAGCGGGAAACCCGCACGATCCGCCGGTCGTAGGCCAACCAACTCTTTCGCTCCGGGTTCCTTATGTCGCCACGCGCGCTGCTCTCCGCTGCCCTGCTCGCCGTCGTCGCCCTACCCCTCGAGGCCCAGGAGCGCCATGTGCTCCGCGGGGCGACGGCGATCATCTGGAATCTCGCCGGCGAGGTGCGGATCGAGCCCGGCACCGGCAACGACGTCGTGGTCGAGGTGACCCGCGGCGGGGCGGACGGTCGCCGGCTCGACATCTCGGCGTCGGGCGGGGAGCTCAAGATCCGCTATCCCGACAACGAGATCGTGTATCGTGCGGGCACCGGAAGCGACGACTATCGGAACGGCCGCTCGCGCTCGTCCACCACGCTGAACGTCCGCAGCGACGGTACCTTCAACGGCGACTGGAACGCGGGTTGGCGCCGGACCACGGTGCGCACCTACGGCGACGGGCTCGAAGCGCACGCCGACCTCGTGGTGAAGGTCCCTGCGGGCAAGCGGGTCGAGGTGAACCTGGCGATCGGGAGCATGACCGCACGCGATACGGACGCCGACCTGATGCTCGACGTCCACGCCGCCGCCGTCCGGGCGATCGGCACCAAGGGCCGCCTCATGGTGGACGCGGGCTCGGGCGGCGTCCGCGTGGAGAACGCCGCGGGTGAGCTCGAGGTCGATACCGGCTCGGGCTCGACGACGGTGGTCGGGAGCCGCCTGTCGCGGGTGCTGGTGGACGCCGGCTCGGGCTCGATCGACCTGCGCGACGTGGCCGCGGAACGGGTGTCGATCGACGTCGGGTCGGGCTCGGTGACCGGTGACGGTGTGGCGACCGACGACCTGCTGATCGACACCGGCTCGGGCTCGGTCCGCGTCGCGCTCAGCAAGGTGCCGCGCCGCAGCGAGATCGACACGGGCTCGGGCAGCGTCACGCTCACGCTGCCGGCGGACGCGAACGCGGAACTCGACATCGAGACCGGGTCCGGCGGGATCTCGTCGGAGTTCGCGGTGTCGATGGACGAGTTCCGCCGCCGCGAGCTGCGCGGACGGATCGGCGCGGGCGGCGGACTCGTGAAGGTGTCGACCGGCTCGGGCGGGGTGCGCCTGCTGAAGCGCTGAGCGCCCCGCGACCGCCGCTACTGCACCACCTTCGCCCCGACCTGGTCGAGGATGAAGGCGTAGCGGAAGGCGATCTCCTTCAGCTGCTCGTACCGTCCCGACGCGCCGCCGTGCCCTGCCCCCATGTTCATCTTGAGGAGCAGCGGATTGTTGTCCGTCTTCTTGGCCCGCAGCTTGGCGACCCACTTGGTCGGCTCGAAGTAGCCGACCCGTGAGTCGTTCAATCCGCTGGTCACGAGCATGCGCGGATACTCCTTCGCGGTGACGTTGTCGTAGGGTGAGTAGCTGAGCATGTAGCGGTACTCATCCACCTTGTTGGGATTGCCCCACTGCTCCCACTCCTGCGCGGTGAGCGGGATGCTGGCGTCGAGCATGGTGTTGATCACATCCACGAACGGCACGTCGGCGACGATCACCTTGAACAGCTCGGGACGCAGGTTCGCCACCACGCCCATGAGCAGGCCGCCGGCCGAGCCGCCGTTGGCCACCAGGCGGTCGCTGGACGTGTAGCGTTCCTTCACGAGGTGGTCCGCGACGTCGATGAAGTCGGTGAAGGTGTTCATCTTCCGCATCATCTTGCCGTCGTCGTACCAGCTGCGGCCCATCTCCTGCCCGCCGCGCACATGGGCGATGGCGAACACGTAGTCGCGGTCCACGAGCGAGAAGCGTGTGGAGCTGAACGTCGGCTCGGTGGTGGAGCCGTACGACCCGTAGGCATAGAGCAGCAACGGTGACCGGCCGTCGCGGCGGAACCCCTTGCGATACACCAGCGACACGGGGATCGAGGTCCCGTCGCGGGCGGTGGCCATGATACGCTCCACCTCGTACGCCGCCGGCGTGTAGCCGCCGAGTACCTCGGTGCGCTTGAGCAGTTCGCGCCCGCGATCCTCCATGTCGTAGTCGTACACGGAGTTCGGCGTGATCAGCGAGCTGTACGTGAAGCGGAACTGCTTGGTGCGGTACTCGGGGTTGCCGCCGGGGAACACGCCGTACGCGGATTCCGGGAACGTGACGTCGTGCGGCACGCCGCTGGCCAGGTCGGTGACGCGGATCTGCCGCAGGCCGCGCTGGCGCTCGAGCACGACGACGTAGTCCTTGAACGCCATGGTGCCCTCGACGAACACGTCGGCGCGGTACGGCAGCCACTCGGTCCAGTTCTGCGGCGCCGGGTCGTCGAACGAGGCGCGCATCACCTTGAAGTTCCGGGCGTTCCAGTTGGTGGTGATGTAGAAGAAGCCCTCGCCGGGTTCGACGTCGTACTCGATGCCCGGCCGCCGCGGTGCGATCACCCGCGGCGCCGCGCTCGGCGTCGCGGCCGGGATCACATGGAACTCGCTCGAGGTGAACGATGTGCTCGAGATGAGGATCCACGCGCCACTGCGCGAGCGGGCGAGGTTCACGTTGTACAGCACGTCGGGGTCGTGGTAGACACTCACGTCCTGCGTGACCGCGGTGCCCATCACGTGCCGCCACACCCGGTCCCCGCGCTTGGCGGAGTCTGGGGTCATGTAGAAGAGCGTGCGGTTGTCGCTGCCCCAGGCCAGCCCCCAACTCAGCTTCTGGATCCGCTCGGGATACCAGGCACCGGTGCGCAGGTCCTTCACGCGCAACTCGAAGTCCTCGTAGCCGTTGGTGTCCACGAGCACGGCCAGCCGGTTGTGGTCGGGCGAGACCTCCATGCCGCCCAGCTCGTAGAAGGCGAAGCCCTCGGCTTCCTTGTTCTGGTCGAAGTAGATCTCCTCCGGCGCGCCCATGTCGCCCTTGCGCCGCGCGAAGATGGGGTACGCCTTGCCCTTCTCGGTGCGCGAGTAGTAGTACCACCCGTCGCGCAGCACGGGCACCTGGCTGTCGTCTTCCTTGATGCGACCGAGCATCTCATCGTAGAGCGTCTTCTGCAGCTCGACGGTATGCGCCATCATCGCATCGGTGTACCGGTTCTCGGCCTCGAGATACGGGATGGTCTCCGGATGCTTGCGGTCCTTGAAGTAGGCGTAGTCGTCGACGCTGCGGTCGCCATGGAGGACCGTGGCCTGCGGGATGCGCTTGGCGACCGGCGGCTTGGGCGGCTGCTGGGCTTGCACGGAGGTCTGGAGGACGAGGGACACGAGGAGGAGAGAACGCATGTGGGTCTCCGGCGGGGGCGTGGTGCAATCTAGTTCGGATACGGGAGGCGAGGCGTCCAGCCTCGCGGGATGCGGTCTGTGGATGCGCGGTGCCCCGCGCGACGGAACACGGGTGGGGATGCCCGATGCGGCGTAAACGCGATGCGGTAGCTTTCCCCCGTGGTGACCAAGCCGCTCCAGCGGACCCGTTCTCCCTCACGCCTCCCCCGCTCCCCTCCCCCCATTCCCTCCGTCCTCGTTCCTGATGCGCTCCCCTGGCGTTCGCTTGCTCAAACTCTGGCGCTCACTCAGCCCGCTCCCAGGCGGCCAATGGCTGTTCGCGCAGATGTTCTCGCGCATGGTGCCCTACTCAGGCTCCGTCGGTCCGCGGATCCGGCATCTGGAACCCGGCCACGTCCGCGTCGAGATCCCCGACCGGCGCTCCAACCGGCAGCATCTCGGTTCCGTCCACGCCATCGCCCTCATGAACGTCGCCGAGATGGCGTCGGGGTTGGCGATGATGTCGGGCCTGCCGGACGGCGTGCGCGGCATCGTCACCTCCATCTCCATCGACTATCTCAAGAAGGCCCGCGGCACCATCACGGCGGTGAGTCGGGTCGCGGTGCCCACGGTGACCACCGACACCGACTTCGACGTGGTGTCGGAATGCCTCGACCGCGACGGCGCCGTGGTGGCGCGGGCGACGGTACGCTGGCGACTCGGACCGGAACGGAGCAAGACGTGACCTTCTCCACGGCGTTCACACGCCATGCGCGTATCGAGGTGCCGCTGGTCTGCGGGCCCATGTACCCCTGCTCCAATCCCGAGCTCGTCGCGGCGGTGAGCGAGGCGGGCGGGCTCGGCATCGTGCAGCCCATCGCCCTCACCTACGTGCACGGCCACGATTTCCGGGCCGGATTGCGCCTCATCAAGTCGCTCACGGCCAAGCCGATCGGCTTCAACGCGCTCATCGAAGGCAACAACCGGATCTACCTCGACCGGATGCGGCTGTGGATCGACATCGCGCTCGAGGAGGGCCTGCGGTTCTTCCTCACGTCGCTGGGCAACCCCAAGTGGGTCTGCGAGCGCGTGCATGCGGCGGGCGGTGTGGTCTACCACGACGTCACCGAGCGCAAGTGGGCACAGAAGGGCATCGACGGCGGCGTGGACGGCCTCGTCGCGGTGAATGCGCGGGCGGGTGGCCACGCGGGAGGCAAGTCGCCGGAGGCGCTCTACGAGGAACTGCTGCCCTTCGGCGTGCCGATCGTCTCGGCGGGCGGCGTCGGCACACCGGCCGAGTTCACGCGGCACCTGCGGATGGGGTACGCCGGCGTACAACTCGGCACCCGGTTCATCGCCACGCCCGAGTGCAGCGCGAGTGACGCGTACAAGCAGGCCATCGTGGATGCCGACGAGGATGACATCGTGCTCACCGAGCGGCTCACGGGCGTGCCGGTGGCGGTGATCCGCAATCCGTACATCGACAAACTCGGGACCTCGGCCGGCCCGTTCGCGAAGTGGATGCTGAAGGGACGCCGCACCAAGCACTGGATGCGCACGTGGTACGCACTCAACTCGGTGCGCCGGCTCAAGAAGTCGCTCACCAGCGCGCAGGTCAGCACCGACTACTGGCAGGCCGGCAAGTCCGTGGCCGGCATCCACGACGTCAAGCCGGCGGGGCAGATCGTCCGGGAGTTCGCGGCGGCGCTGGACTGACCGTCGCCCGCCGAGGGGGCAGCAGGAAGTCCACCGGACGCCGTCGCAAGCGTTGCAGGACGCGCGCGGTCATGCCCTCGGTGTCCTCGGCCGTGATGCCGCGTGAGCGCAGCGCGACCTTGAGGGCGAGCCGGAAGCTCACGATCAGGTTCACGAGCCCGATCAGCACCACACCCGCGACACTGGTGAACACGGCCACCCAGTCGAGCCGGAAGTCGAGCGCCTGCAGCCCGTAGGCGAGATTGGCCGAGGCGAACGACACATGACGGATGTCGAGAGGCAGCCCGAAGAAGGTGCCGAGCGTGCCGGTGCTGCCCAGCATGCAACCGAACAGGAAGTTGCCGACCAATGCGCCGAGGTTGTGCTCGACGTAGCGCGCGAGACGTTCGAGGCGAGCCGCGCCGATCAGCGCCCGGAGCCATTTCACGCGCCGCAGGCGGTCGGGCACGCGGTGGTACAGCGACTGGTTGTCGTAGTAGCCGGACAGCAGTCCGCTCACGAACAGGTAGACGCCCGCGACACCGGCGTGCAGCAGCGCCAGGCTCCGCCAGGGATGCAGGTCGTGGAGCAGGTGTGTCGCCTTGTCGGGCGAGACCGGCTGCCAGCCCAACAGCACGCGGCCCACGAGCGCGATGCAGAGCGCCGTGAGGAAGCCGATCAGCACGTTACCGGCGATGGAGACCCACTGCGTTCGACTCACCTTCGCCGCGAGCTCGGCGATGGAGTCCAGGCGCGCCTCCCGGTCCTTGGCAGGATCGAGTGCGGCGGCGAGCGTGGCGGCCGTCATCGCGGGCTGCTTGGTGGCGATGGTGAGGTGCAGCACGTGGACGAGCACGAAGCCGAGGCCGTAGATCAGGCTGTACGCGACGGCGACCCAGAACGCGGGCAATCCCAGGCCCGAGGCCAGGATCTTGAGCAGCGCCATCACGCCGACGAGCAGGCCGGCGCCGGCGGCGGCGCGGAACATGTCACGGTACTCCTCGCGCGAGTCGGTGACATAGTGTTCCCCCGACTTGCTCGCCTGCTCCGTCACGCGTCGCGCCAGCAGCTCCGTGGTGCCCTCGAACAGGCTGCCGATGCGCAAGCGACGGCTCTCGTGTCGCACCAGCAGGACCCAGAGCTCGACCGCCGGCACGCGCGGGGCCCCGGCATCCGGCCGCACCAGCCGCCGCAGGAACCGCAGGCGCTCGATCATCTGCTCCAGGCGCGCGAGCACGAACACGAGGTCCACGCCCACCCCCGTCTCGTGCGCGCGCCGACGGATGCGCGCGATGAGCGCGGTGCATTGACCCAGCAGGACCTCGAGGTGCCCGTCGTGGGACAGCGCGTCGGAGGCGTCGCGGTGTGTCTCGATGAATCGCCGGACCTCGTCGCTCTGCGCGAGGAACGGTGACTCCTGTCGCGCCAGCGCCGGCAGGTACCGCAGGAGCGTCGGTTCCACCCCCAGCGCCGCGATGCGGTGGGAGAGGATCCGCATGGCCTCGAGGAGCTCCCGACGGGTGTGCGCACGGACGGCGTCGAATCCCTCCGCGTGCACCCCGAGTCGCGCAAAGAGCCCCTCCCATACCTCGAGCGGGAGCCCGGCCACCCAATCGCCGTCGCGGGGTTCATCGAAGACCTCCGCGACCAGGTCCCGCAGGAAGTCGGGGTCGACCGCGGGCGGGAGCACCCGGGCCAACACGCGACTCCAGAGGCCGGTGAGGAAGCCCTGGCTCGCCAGGATGCCGGACTCGGCGTAGAGCGTGCGGTGCATCCGCGTGAGCAGGATGGTGCGGAGGTGCACGCGCAGCCCGGTCGCGAGGTCCGGGCGTTCATCGAGGAGGCCGAGCAGCACACGAAGCCGTTCGGTGGCTACCTCGGGGGCTTCGCGCCGACCGCTGCGCAGCACCGCGACGAGCCGCGCCAACGGCTCACCGGAGTTCCGCTCGGGATCGGCGGCGATCGCCTCGAGCACCTCGGTGAGCGCCTGCGCCACGGGTGCGGGTCGGGAGGAAGCGGGCCTCGTCACCCTCGCAATGTCGTGTGTGGGCGCCGCGCGCGGCACCCTACCCCGCCGCGTCAGCGCTCGACGCTGATCGCCGCCACGCGCTGCGTGGGCGCCCACCACCGGTGCGCGAGCACGGTCACCGAGCCCGGCTTCACGGTCACCGTGCCCATCGAGTAGGCCTCGCCGTCGCGCGTGACCTCGATGACGTGTTCCCCCACCGGCAGGCGCAGGCGGGCGACGCTCACGCGGTCGGGCAGCAGTTGCCAGGCGCGCAGGTCGGGCTGGTCGAGCACCTGCGACGACACGTGGGTCGCCAGCAGGCCGACGCCCAACAGGATGGCGCCCGCGGCCGCCCAGCCGCTGTTGTCGTCGTCCTTGTCCTTCTTGTCGCCGTCCTTCTTCTTCTCGCTCTTCTTGTCATCGTCGTCGAGGAGGTCGCCAGCGGCGTTGAACGCACCTTCGGCCCCCTTCAACGACGCTTCGCGCACGGCGGCACGGGCGATGGCGCGCGCCAGCCGCGCCGGTTGCTCGCGGTCGAAGTCCGCGCGAACGGCGTCGCTGATACTCGCGCTGATGACCAGCGCCTGCACCTCCCCCTGCACTTGTGCATCGGGCCGGAGCGCGCGCGCCCCGACGCTGCCGACGGCGCTGGCCTGGCCCTCGGCCGGCATGGCGGGCCAGCGCAGGCTCACGTTGCGATACCGCTGCGCGGCCCAGTCGCCCTGGAGCGCGCGCCGGTCGTTGATCCGATGGTACGTGGCGATCCGCCGGTCGTAGTCGGTGCCGTTGAGGTAGCCGAGCTCCTCGTCGTTCACCCAGAAGTCGAACGCCATGGGCTCGGGTCGCGCCACGAACCCGTCCTCGATGAAGATCACCACGTCGCCCTCGGCCTCCGAGGGCGGCAACGTGTCGCCCGGCAGCACGCCGCCGAGCAGCCGGCTGGCGTTGCGGTACGCCACGTCGGCGTCGTTGCGCTCGCCCGCGACCTCGAACATCACGCCGCTGACGTAGCGCATGAGGCCCTCGAACCGGTCGTCCGGCTTCGCACCGGCCGTACTCTCGAGGAAGACCGCGAGGCGCCGCGCCTCGACCGCCGCCTCGGCGCGCTCGTTGCGCGCCAGCCAGTTGAGGCCGCCGTAGTACGGGATGAGCATCCGTTCGGCGGGACCGGGATCGTACGGCAGCGCGCCGTCGCCTGTGAGCATCGCCGCGGCGCCGTCACTGAGGCGCTTCGTCCAGCGTTGATACGCGATCTCCCACGCGCGGTCCATCGACCGCGTGCCGATCTCCGCCTGACCGGCATGCATCGCCACCAGTCCGCGGTACATGTGTCGGAGCAGTGCATCGGCGGGGGCGATCCTCTTGTCCTTCAGCGATTCGAGCGCCGTCCCGAACTGGCCCGCCACCAGCTGCTGCCGGATCTGCCGCTCCGCCGGGATCCCCGCGGGGCCCGCACGCCATGCCTGGCCCGCGGAGGCGCAGGCCGACAGCGAGAACAGCGTGAGGGCAGCGAGGGAGAAGCGCATGAGGACGGTGGGAGTCGGACGGCGGACGACGGCGGGCGGCGGGGACGCGACTACTTGAGCTGCTTCTCCAGGATGACGATGCGCTGCTGGGCCATCGCGATCGCCTCGGCCATCTTCGCGTTGGCGTCGCCTTGGGCCTTGATGCGTTCGATGTCGAGCGAGAGCAGGAACCGCTGGTAGCGCATCAGCGCCTCCTGCGGGCGGAGCTGCAGGTCGAGCAGGCGGGCGGCCTTGAACTGCGTCTCCGGTGCATCGGGATCGAGCACGCTGGCGCGGTCGTACCGGTTGAGCGCGCCGGCGAGGTCGTTGCTCGCGACCAGGTCGTCGCCCTCGCGGATGAGCGCGGCGGCGGCTTCCTTGGCCTGCGCGAGTGCGGAGCCCTCCTGCGTGCGGCTCGCGACCATGATGCCCTGCGGACCACGACGCGAGAGCACCGCCGCGCGTCCGCCATCGAGCTGCACCATCACGAACTCGCCCACCTTGTCGCTCGGCGAGGCGCTGGGCACCGAGGGCACCATCACGGCGTCCCCGTTGCTGCGGCGCACGACCCAGGCCGCCGGCGTGGTGCGGGTGGCCGCGTAGACCTGCGTCTCGTTCATGCCGATCTGCACCTCACCGCGGGCGACGGACTCGCAGACCGCGACATTGCAGCCGGCCGTGGCGACGGCGTAGATGGAATCGACGGTGGCCTTCATGGCGCCGCGGTCGGCGGCGACCTCACCGGCGGCACTGGCGCCATCGGCGGCGCGGACGCGGTCGCCGTTCACCATCACTGGGGTTTCGCGCACACGCTGCGGATACGGCGCGCAGGCGGCGAGTGAGATCGCGAGCAGGCCGGCGGCCTGACGACGGGAGAGGTAGATCGTGGGGTTCAGCATAGGGGCCTCAAGGAGAACGGCGGATGGCGGATGGCGGAAGGCGCTGCGCGGTACGCTTACGGCGTGAGGCGGCGGCGCTGGATGTACTTCTTGATCTTGTGCTGGCCCACCCAGACCTTCGCGTTCGACTCGAGGTCGATCAGCGTCGCATCGATCTGGTAGAACACGATCTTCTCGCGGCCTTCCGAGTCCTCGATCGCCTGGACGTCACCCTGCAGCATGAAGCGGGCGCCCATCTCGCGGGCCAGGCGTGCGCGCGTCTCCGCACTCGCATTGGTCTGCTGGTCGGCGCGTTCGGCGCGCACCTCCTCACGCTCGGCGGCGCTGGCGACCACCTTCACGGCACCCGAGCTCACGTAGGCGCGCTCGAGGTCGCGGACGAAGGTGCCCACGGCGATGTGCTCCATGGTGCGGTTGCGGAAGTCACCGACGATCACGGTCGGCGACTGGCCGCCATGACTGGCCGCCCATTCGCGCGACCAGTTGGCGCTGAGCGACTGCCCGATGAGTTCGTTGGCGACGAGACGCGAGTCGGTGTCGTTCCACTTGCCCGAGAGGTCGGTCACCGACTCGGGGTCGACGCGCGAGACGCGCTTGATGCCGCAGGCCGAGACGGCGAAGGCGGCGAGAGTGAGGGCGAGGACGGCGCGGCTGCGGAGCATACGGTCTCCCGGGTGGGGACAGGGTTCGAGTCAGACTGGCGGGTTGGTCCCGCGCGATTCTATTGAATAGCAGAGTTGATGCCAGACTGTTGCAGATCTGTAAGTGATTGACTGTCAACGGTATAGCATTGTCACGGAGGCCGCCGCGTCCGAACTTTCGGACACTTCCGGCCTCCCGAAGGGCGGAATGACACGTTCGCCGGAATCGGGCGTACTTTTCCTACCGTTCGAGCGACCCCAACACCATCTCACTCCACACGACCATGCCTTCTGATGTGATCGACTACCGGATCGTCGGCGACGACATGCAGGGTGTCATCATCACGCTCGATCCCGGGGAGGCGGTCTTCGCCGAGGCGGGCGGCATGATGTACATGGAAGACGGCATCGAGATGGCGACGACCCTCGATCCGAACTCCAAGGGCGGCGGCCTGTTCGGGAAGCTCATGGGCGCCGGCAAGCGCCTGCTCACGGGCGAGTCGTTCTTCATCACGTTGTTCGGCAACGCGGCCGCGTCCCGTCGCGACGTCGCCTTCGCGGCACCGACACCGGGCCGCATCTTCGTCGCCGACCTCAAGCAGTGGGGCGAACTCATCGCGCAGAAGGACAGCTTCCTCTGCGCGGCACGCGGGACCGACATCGACATCGCGTTCACCAAGCGCATCGGCGCGGGCTTCTTCGGCGGCGAGGGGTTCATCCTCCAGCGCCTGCGCGGTGACGGCCTCGCGTTCCTGGCCGCGTCGGGTACGCTGATCGAGCGCGACCTGCGCGCCGGCGAGGTGCTCCGGGTGGACACCGGCTGCCTGGTGGCGATGCAGGCATCGGTGGACTACGACATCGAGATGGTGAAGGGCATCAAGACCGCGCTGTTCGGCGGCGAAGGCCTCTTCTATGTGAAGCTCACCGGCCCGGGACGCGTGATCCTGCAGACGTTGCCCTTCTCGCGCCTGGCCGAGCGCGTGATCGCCCACGCGCCGCCGTCGCAGCGGCAGGGCGGCGCCGCCGGCGTCCTCGGCGGCATCATCGGGGATCGCGGCTGATGTCCTTGGGCACGAGGGAGCGGTCGCGGCGCCAGGTCCGGCAGCTCCCTCGGGTCTTCACCGGTACGGTCGCCGCACTCGCGCTCGGCGGCGCCCTGTTCGTCGGCAGCAGGCCCATCGGCGACCTGCCGGCGCTCGGCGGCCTGCTCGACCCCGCGCGTGGCGTGTGGGCGGCGGCACGCGTGGCCGAGCTGCCGGCCGCGCAATCGGCGGTGCTCGACGGCTTGCTGGCCCCCGTCGATGTGCGCTATGACACGCGAGGTGTGCCGCACATCTTCGCCCGGAACGAGCGCGACCTCAACCGGGCCCTCGGCTGGGTGCATGCGCGGGACCGGCTGTTCCAGATGGAGCTCACTGCGCGCAAGGTGGAAGGCCGGCTCTCCGAACTCCTCGGGCCGGCACTCCTGCCGACCGACCGTCAGGCGCGCGAGCGCGGCCTGGCGCGCGCGGCCCAGGCCCGCTGGGCCGCGCTGCCGCAGGACGCAGCGCTCCGATCGGCGATCGAGGCCTACATCGGGGGCGTGAACCATTATGTCGCCACGTTGCGACCGCAGGACGTGCCGGTGGAGTACAAGCTCCTCGGCGCGCGGCCGCGGACATTCACGCCGCAGGATGTCTTCTACCTGCTGGCCGAGATGGCGCAGACGCTCTCGTGGCAGAGCGACGAGTTGCAGCGCCCTGCGGTGGAGGCCTTGGTGGGGCGCGAGGCAGTGGAAGCGCTGTTCCCCGTGAACGCACCCATCCAGGAGCCGATCGAGCCGGTGGCCGGCCGGACCGCGGCCCGATTCGCGCCCGTGCGGTTCCCCGCCCCGCTGCGGCCGTCGGCGCAGTCGGTGGCCGCGGCCAAACGCGCCGAACGCGCCGCCGTGCGCGTCGTACTGGGCCCGGACCTGCGGGCACGGGACCCGCAGCTCGTCCGCGGCGGCCTGCAGAGCCTCACACACGGCGACGCCGTGCTCGGCTCCAACAACTGGGCGGTGGCCCCGTCGCGGTCGGCGAGTGGACATGCCCTGCTCTCGGGTGATCCACACCTCGGGCTCTCTCTGCCCAGCGTGTGGTACGAGGTGCACCTGGTCATCGCGGACACACTCGACGTGTACGGCGCGACCTTCCCGCTCGGGCCGGTGGTGCCGATCGGGTTCAATCGCGACGTGGCCTGGACGCCGACCAACACCACCGCCGACGCGATGGATTTCTATCGTGAGACGGTCGATGACTCCGTCGCACCGCGACGCCATCAGGTGGACGGCGTCTGGCACGACGTCGCCATGCGTGAGGAACGGTACGTCGGCAAGCGCGGCGAGCTGCTTGCGACCGATACCGTGCGCTGGACGTATCGCGGGCCGCTGCTGCGCACGAGCGAGGGATGGCTCTCGCTCCGCTGGACGGCGCTGGAGCCCTCCGGCGAAGCGGTCGCACTGCGTGAGGCCATGCGGGCGACGAGCGCGGAGGCGTGGTTCCGCGCCATGGAGGGCTTCAAGGCACCGGCGCAGAACTTCCTCGTTGCCGACCGACACGGCACCATCGGCGTGCGCAGCAACGGACGCTTCCCGATCCGGCCCGGCGACGGTCGCGGCGACCGTGTTCTGGACGGACGCTCCGCCGCCAACGACTGGACCGGCGACTGGCCCGTCTCGCGGTACCCACAGTCGCTCGCACCGGCGCAGGGCTTCCTCGCGTCCAACAACCAGCAGCCGCTCGACCCGAGCGTGCGTCCCGGCTACCTCGGCTGGGACTGGCCGACGCCGTGGCGCGCGATGCGCATCAACGAGATCCTGCGTGCCGATGCCGGCATGACGCCGGAGAAGATGCGCGCCGCGCACACCGATCCGCAGTCGGTGTTCGTCGACGCCCTGCGTTTGCGGCTCGGGGCGCTCGCGCGCGGTCGCGCCGACCTGCTCGACGCGGAGTCGCGCGCGGCACTGGAGTTCCTCGCCGCCTGGGACGGCCGCTTCACGCTCGAGGCCGGGGGACCGGTGCTGTTCGAGGCGTTCCTGGCCGAACTGAACGCGCGCACCTGGGACGAGTTCGTGCTGCCGGGAGAGACCCGTCGCCTCGCGACCCCCAGCGGGATGATGCTGATCCGCCTGCTCGAGGATCCGACCTCGCCGTGGTGGGATCTGCGCAGCAGCAGTGCCGTGCAGGAGACGGCCGACGACGTGCTGGTGCAGAGCCTTCGCGAGGCCTGGCGCGGCGTGCGCACGCGGCGCGGCAACGATCCGAGCGCCTGGCGCTGGCGCGATGTGCGCCAGGCCAACATCGGACACCTGCTGCGGCTGTCGGGCTTCGGACGCGACAGCCTGAGTGTGCAGTCCGGACCCGGCACCCTCAGCCCCAATGAGGGGCGCGGGACGTTCGGCGCGAGTTGGCGCTTCGTGGTCGAGCTGGGCCCGGAGCCGACGGCCTGGGCCACGTATCCCGGCGGGCAGAGCGGGAATCCGGTGTCGTCGCGCTACGCGGACCGCGTGGAGCAGTGGCGCACCGGCGCACTCGCGCCGGTCTTCCTGCCCCGCCGCGCCGACGACGTGCAGGGTGAGCGACTGGCGTCGACGTTGCGGCTGACGCCGTTGGCCGGAGCGGCACCATGAGCCGCGCGCTGTGGTTCCTCGGCGTCACGGCGGCGATGGCGACACTCACGTGGGTGGTGGCCTGGTGGATGGTCCCTGTGGTCGCGGCCGTGTGGGCGTACGCGCGTCGCGGTGATGTGGCCGTGCCACTGCTCGCCGGCCTCGCCGCCATCGTCGCGTGGGGCCTCCTGCTCGCGCTGTCGGCGAGTGCCGCACCGGCGGGATCCGTGCTGCGGTCGGTGGGGGCCGCGATGCAGGTCGGCGCGGGGCCGCTGCTCGTGCTCACACTCGCCTTCCCCGCGCTGCTCGCCTCGAGTGCGGCGGCGCTGGTTCGCGCTGTGACGCGCCCGGACGAGGTCACAGCATGACGACGCCGTCGAGCGGCGCGGGCTCCGCCGAGGACCTCAAGCGGGTGGTCGGCTGGCGCCGCGTGCTCAATGCGACGCGCTACTCGGCGGTCGGCATCGCGTTCGCGTTCCGGAACGAGGCGGCGTTCCGCCAAGAACTCTTCGCGGCGGTCGTGCTCATCCCCGCGGCGATCCTGCTCCCCGTGCCTCGCATCGAACGGCTCATCCTGGTGCTGGCCATGCTCCTGGTGCTGGTGGTGGAGCTGCTGAACACCGCCGTCGAAGCCAGCGTGGATCGCGTGTCGATGGAGTTGCACCCACTGGCGGGCCGCGCGAAGGATCTGGGCAGCGCCGCCGTGTTCCTGTCGATCCTGATGTCGATCACTGCCTGGGTGGTGATCGCGGGCCCCGTACTGCTCGATCGCTTGAGGGACTGACGCCAACCGGGAGTGGACGATGCATGCAGGCTGCTGGCAGGGACGACGGTCGTTGACGCGGCGGAGTCGCGTCGCGACGGCGTGTGCGATCCCTCTCGCCCTCGCGTTGACCCTCAGCGCCTGCGATAGCGGTGCATCGCGTGAGGCCGCGGTCCCACGCTGGACGCTCGAGGAGACCCTGCGCATCGGGAGTGAGGACGAGGGCCCGACGCTCTTCTCGTGGGTGAAGGGCATCGAGAGCGATTCCCTGGGCCGGCTGTTCGTGTACGAGCAGACCGCGCAGGAGATCCGCGTGTTCTCGGCGGACGGGGCCTTCCTGACGCGGATCGGGCGCCGTGGGTCCGGCCCGGGCGAACTCAAGAACGCCGAAGGCATCTACCGCACGCGTGACGGGAGGCTCTGGTTGCGCGATGCCGCCAACGCACGGCTCAGCGTGTTCGACGGCGAGGGCGTGTTCCAGGCCTCGTGGCCCATGACCTTCTGCTCGTCCCAGGGGCGCTGGGACCCCAAGGAGGACGACAGCGGGCGCCTGCTGGACGAGGACTGCATGGTGGTGAACCAGCGCGCCCAGGGGAACGGCGTGTTCGCGTATCACCGCGACATGTCGCGTGTGGACACCCTGGGGGAGCGACCGGCCTGCGGGACCACGGAACTCGCCGAGTCGGCGACGTGGATCACGCGGACCAAGACAGGCACCTCGTATCGGCAGGTGCCGTTCGCGGCGCGTGCGGTCTGGAGCATCGACAACAACGGATTCCTCTGGTGCGTGCCGAAGTCGTCGCGCTACGAGGTCCTGCGCATCTCCAACGCCGCGAAGGACACCCTGCGCGTGGTACGCGAGCTACCTCCCATCCCGGTCACGGCGGAGGAGCGCGCGGCGACCATCGCGTCGTTCGAGGAGAACGGGCCCAGCGGACTCGATTTCTCGCGGATCCCCTCCGTGAAGCCGATGATCGACCGCGTGGTGGTGGATCCGCGGAACCGCATCTGGGTGCAGCGCGCCAACGGCGCCGGCGGCTATGAGTTCGACGTGTTCAGCGCGGACGGACGGCTGCTGGCGATCGCGTCGCTGCCGCGCGCCAAGCTCGGCAGCTGGCTGCCCTTCACCGTCCGCGGCGACCACGTCTACACGGTGGACCTCGGCACCGACGATGTGCCGGCCGTTGTCCGCTACCGGATCGTCATCGCGCAGTAGATTATCGGGGCGATGACAACGTCCGGCGCAGACCCACTCCTCGAGCGCCTTCGCAGCGCGACGGCGGGCGAGTACGAGATCATCCGCGAGCTCGGCCGCGGCGGGTTCGCGGCGGTGTATCTCGCGCGGGACCTCGCGCTCGAGCGCGACGTCGCCATCAAGGTGCTCGCGCCGCAGACGCGGCCCGACGACCCGGACAGCCTGGCCGAGGTGGAGCGGTTCCGGCGCGAGGCCCGGACGGTGGCCAAGCTGAACCACCCGCACGTCATCCCGGTGTACGCCGTGCGGGCGAGCGAAGGCCTGCAGTACTTCGTGATGAAGTTCATCCGCGGCCGCTCGCTGGAAGGTGTGCTCGCGAGCACCGGCCGGCTCTCGTTCTCGCTCATCCAGACCATCCTGCAGCAGGCCGGGAGCGCGCTCGCCTACGCGCACAAGAACGGCGTGGTGCACCGCGACATCAAGCCCGCGAACATCATGCTGGACGAGGAAGGTTGGGCGGTGGTCGCGGACTTCGGCATCGCGAAGGTGGCGCGGGCCGAGAAGCTCACGGGCACCGGCCTGATCGTCGGCACGGCGGCATACATGAGCCCCGAGCAGTGGGCGGGCCATGAGGTCTCCGGGCTCTCGGATGAGTACTCCCTCGGCTGCGTGGCGTACGAGCTGATCACGGGCACCCCGCCGTACAGCGGCGACAGCATCACCGCGATGCTGTGGGCGCACCTCAACGAGGTACCCGCCCCCATCAGCGAACGCCGACCGGACTGCCCGGACGCACTCGAGCGCATCGTGATGCGGATGCTCGAGAAGGAGCCATCGGCCCGGTATCCCTCGCTGGAGGAGGCGGTCGCGGCCATCGCTGCGCTGGCCGTGACGCAGGCACCCGAGGAGACGCGCACCCAGCTCGTCTCGCTCGCGACGGCGACAGGCAGCGCCATCACGGTGCGCACCGAGGGCTCCGGCGAGCGCGTGATCGCGAGCGGCAGCAACCAACCGATCACTCCGTCCGGCAAGGTCGCCAAGCTCAACGTCTCGCCGGCCACGGCGAGCGTGACCGTGGGGGCATCGCTCCGGTTGACGGCCACGGCGCTCAACGACACCGGGCGTCAGCTCGCCCGGCGCGCGACGGCGTGGCAGTCGCTCGATCCTGCGGTCGCGACCGTGGACGCGGACGGCGTGATCACGGCGCGCGGTCGCGGCGCCACCGAGATCGTCGCGACCTGCGAGGGCGTGGAGATCCGCGTGCCGGTCGCGGTCTCGGCGAGCGGCACCATCGCGGCGCAGGCCGCAGCGCAGCCGGCGGCCGTTCGCGGGCGCCGGGTAGGGCCGCTGCTCGCGGCTGCTGGCGTGGTGGCGGCGCTCACGGCCGGGGTGATGTGGCAGCAGGGGATCATCGGCGGATCGGCCCGCGGCGCAGGCACCGACTCCACGACCCTCGCCGCGGCGGAGCGCAGCGACGATTCCGCCGCGATCGGTGCCGGCGACAGTGCGGCCGCGGGTCGCGCGGCGAACAGCGGCAGCGATGCCGCCCCCTCACCCGTCGTCAACGGCGAGACGCGAAGTGAGACGCGCACCAAGACGCCGGGCAACCTCGTGACGGACCCCAGCACAGGTCGGCAGTCCGCAGCGCCGACGAACGCGCCAGGCACCGGACCGGGCACCAATCCTGCCAACACCGCAACGAAACCCGCAGGTGCCACGGACACGGTGGCGGGAGGCGCTGCACAAGGCAACGCGCAGACCACCCCCCAAACCACGCCGCCGACGGCAGCACCGATCGCGGCGCCGACCTCGGCACCGACCTCGGCACCCGTGAGCGCAGCGACCACTCCGCCGGCCGGCGTCGCCTCGGGTGACGGCGATGCCGCCGACGGTGCCACCGCGAACCCGGTCGCCGAGATCAGTGCGGGTGCGACCGAGACCTGCGCGTCGCTGGCGTCGGGCGACCGCGTGCTGTGCTGGGGTGGTGGCGCGCCGGCGGGCACGGTGCTCGCGAACGCCTTCTTCGAGAAGCTCGCCGTGGGAGGCGGCCACACCTGCGGCCTCACGGCCGAAGGCGCCGCGTTCTGCTGGGGCGACAACTCGCAGGGCCAACTCGGCGACGACTCGCGCACCGCCCGCAGCTCCCCCACGGCCGTCAAGGGCAACACGCGATTCAGCGACATCAGCGTGGGCGCCGCCCACACCTGCGCCCTCGCGGCCGACGGCAGCGCCTGGTGCTGGGGCAGCAACAAGGCCGGGCAACTGGGCGACAACTCGCTCAATAGCCGCCTACGCCCGGTGCTCGTGCGCGGCCAGGAGAAGTTCCAGTCGTTGAGCGCCGGCGGATCGCATACCTGCGGTGTGCGTGCCAACAAGCTCTACTGCTGGGGCGATGGCTTCTCGGGGCAGATCGGCAATGCCATCCAGGACAACCAGCGCGAGCCCTACCCCGTGAAGACCACGGCCGCGTTCCGTTCCGTCGTCACGGGCGAGTTACACACCTGCGGCCTCACGACCAGCGGCCGCGCGTGGTGCTGGGGTGACAACCGTCGCGGGCAGCTCGGCAACGACACGCACGACAACCGCGACGTCCCGGACTCGGTGGCCACCGAGCTGATCTTCACGCAGCTCAGCGCCGGCGCCGGCCACACCTGCGGGATCACGAGCACCCGCACGCTGGCGTGCTGGGGCGACAACGGCGCGGGCCAACTCGGCAACGGCTCGCGGCAGCGCAGCGAGGTGCCCGTGGTGATCATGCGCGGGACGCAGTGGAAGAAGGTCAGCGTCGGCGCCGCCCACACCTGCGGCATCACGCGCAGCGATGCCGTCTACTGCTGGGGCGCGAACTCGCGCGGGCAGCTGGGCGGCGGGGCCGCAGGCACGAATCTCCTCGTGCCCACGCCGATCAAGGTGACGCCGCGCGGTTAGCGGCCGATCAGCGCCACCGGGACGCCGATCGTCACCATGATGTCGCGCTGGAGCCGTCGCGGATAGTACGACTGCTCTCCGTCGACGTCCGTCCGATAGAACTGAGCCTCCGCGCCGAGCCGGAAGCCCCAGGTGGGCGAGACCCGCGCCCGCACACCGAAGCCGACGAGGCCGGAGTAGTCGGAGCGATCGCCGAAGGTGGGTACATCGAACGCCTCACCTTGACGCCGCACGATGCCGCCACCGACCGAGAAGTACAGGTTCGACCGGCGCGGCTGGAACAGGACGCGCGCGTTCGCGAATACGAGGCTGGCGGGCGTGGCCGGCTGGAAGTTGACGCTGTTCGGCAGCAAGGCCACGATGCCCGTGCGTACGTAGGTCCCGGACGCCTCGACGGCCCAGATGTTGTTGAACCGCCACGTCAGGCTGGTGCCGACGCCCGGCCCGGCTTCATGCCGCTCGAGCTCGTTCTCGTTCACGTAGCGGAGGAAGTTGGTCCGATAGTACGACGCGAAGTATGGCGTGACCTCCAACTTGACCTGCGACTCGACGAGGCGGGGACTCACCAGTGCGGCGAGGACGGTCGCGAGGCAGAGGAACGAACGTCGGCGGAGGGATGGCATCGGGTCGGCGGGCGAGAGGTGAGGAATGGCAGGCGGGGACGGACTCAGTAGACCGTGAGGCGCACGGGCAACGTCCGTTGCTGCAACGAGGCCCCCGCACCGACGGACACCGTCACGGTCGTGTTGTATTGGCCCGCAGCGAGTCCCGTCGGATTCGCCGTCAGCCGGAGCGTGGCCGGCGTGGTCGAGCCACCCACAAAGGCCGCCGAGAGCCAAGGCGCCCCGCCCGCGATGCTGACGCCCAGTCCGCTGAGTTCGCCCGCACCGGAGTTCGTGAACTGCACGTCCTGCGTGACCGCGCCACCGGACACGGGGGCGAAGAGGCCGACGTTGGACAAGGCGCTCACCAGCCCGCGCTCCACCACCAGGGCATACGCCAGGTTGAAGGTCTTGCTCGGGCCGCTGAAGCAGTCCCCGGGGTCCGTGCAATCGGCGATGAGCCGCACGCCGATGGTGTCCACGATCACGGTGTCGCGCGTGAAGCCGGCGAGGTTGGCCGTGACCACGACGTTGGCGCTGTTGCCCGTGGGCGTGAAGGCGAATGACATCCAGGACGGCACCGCCGGGCCCGCCGGATCCACGCGATAGTTGGTGAGGCCGCCGTTGGCGACGTTCTGGTTGAGCGCCACGACGGTGTCGGCGACGTTGGCGCCACCCACGCGTCCCTTGAGCAGGATGTTGCGGGCGTTGGTCACCAGTTCCGGCTCGATGTTGAACAGCACGCTCACGGGGAACTCCCGCGCCGCCATCCCGTTGCCCTGCACGCGGATCACCGCGCTGGCCGAGAACGGCCGCACCTGCGAGATGATGGAGAGTGTGGTGGGCAACGTGGTCGAGCTGAGCAGGAGATCCGCGTTGGTCAGCCAGGGGACGCAGGTGTCCGTATCGAAGGGATCCGTACATTCCGCGTAGCCGGTGGTGCTCACCACCGTTGCCGTGACGCCCGAGATCACGCCGCGCCCACCGTTGTCGATCGTGAGCACCGGCGTCGGTGCGATCACCTGGACGCTGTTGTCGCTCGCGTTGCCCATCATCACCACGCGCACGGCACCCTCGGCCACCGGGTTCCGGCCCACGTTGGCCACCACCACGACCTGCCGCGAGGCCACGCCCGGAGTCGTGGACGTCACGGTCACCGAACGCGCGCAGGTGCCGAGGGCCAGGCCCGTCGCGTTGGCCTGCAGGCTCATGAGCGACAGCGGTGCCGCCACGCCGCCCTGGTCGAAGGTCGGTGCCACGAGCCAGTTGACGCTGGCGCACTGCGGCGCGCCGCCCGGCAACGACACGTTGCTCGTGGCCAAGCCCGCGATGCTCCCGCTGCCGATGTTCGCGACCGTGATCAGTTGCGTCGACGACAGCGTGTTGAGTTGCACGTTGATGTGCACCGTGTCCGCCCCCAACGCCATCGTCGGCGGCGGCAGCACGAGCACGCCCGGCAGCACGGTGGTCACCGCCGCACCGTTCACCGTCGCGCCGATCTGCCGCGGCGTGCCGGCGACCGTCGCGGTGAAGGTCGCGGTGTACGACCCGTTGCCGTTGTCGGTGGTGGCCGAGATGGTGCCGTCGCTCGTGCCGGGGCCCCTGGTGAACACGACGGTCGCACCGCCGGTCGTCACCACGTTGCCGGCCAGGTCACGGGCGTTGAGGGTGAGGGTCACGTTGCCGCCGTTCGCCACGCTGTTGGCGCTCACGGACACGGTCGACGCCGTCGATGCCGCACCCGGCGTCACCACGATGTTCGGCGACGCGCTGGTGACGGCGTTGCCGCCGACCGTGGCACCGATGCTGCGGGCGGTGCCGGCGGTGGTGCCGGTGAACGTGGCCGAGTAGGTGCCGTTGTTGTTGTCCACCACGGCGCCGATGGTGCCATCGCTGGTGCCGCTGCCCTTGGTGAAGGTCACCACCAGCCCACCGCTGCCGATCGCATTCCCGGCCGCGTCGCGCATCGTGAGCGTGAGCGTCGTCGCGGCGCCGGAGACCACGCTGCTGGTGCCCACCGTGACCGTCGAGGTCGCGAGCGAGGCGACGCCGGCGGTCACGGTGATGGTCGGGGCCGCACTCGTCACCGCCGCGCCCCCGATGGTGGCCCCGATCGCCCGGGCGGTCCCCGCGGTGGTCGCGGTGAACGTCGCGGAGTACGTGCCGTCGTTGTTGTCCGTGACCGCGGAGATGCCGCCGTCGCTGCTGCCGCTGCCCTTGGTGAAGAGCACCACGCTGCCCCCGCTGTTGCGGAGATTGCCGGCGGCGTCGCGGGTGATGAGCGTGAGGCTCGTCGTGCTGCCGGAGCTCAGCGTGCCGGTCCCCACCGCCACCGTGGACTGCGCGAGCGAGATCGCGCCCGGCGTCACGGTGATCGTCGGGGCCGCACTCGTGAGCGCGACGCCGCCGACAGTGGCCGAGAGGGCGCGCGCCGTCCCGGCCGTGGTCCCGGTGAACGTCGCCGTGTAGGTGCCGTTGTTGTTGTCGGTGACCGCGGAGATGTTGCCGTCGCTGCCGCCGTTGCCCTTGGTGAAAGCGACGGTGAGGCCGCCGGACGTGAGCGCGTTGCCGCCGGCGTCGCGCGCGGTGAACGTCAGCGTGGTGGACGCGCCGGACGTCACCTGTGCCGCACCCACCGTGACGGTGGAGGTCGCCGCCGACACCGCACCCGGCGAGACCGTGATGGAGGGCGCGGCGCTCGTGACGGCCGCGCCCCCGATCGTCGCGCCGATGACGCGTGCCGTGCCGGCGGTGGTCGCGGTGAAGGTGGCGCTGTAGGTGCCGTTGTTGTTGTCGGTGACGGCGGAGATGTTGCCGTCGCTGCTGCCGCTGCCCTTGGTGAAGGCCACCGCGAGCCCGCCGCCGGGGAGCACGTTGCCGCCGGCGTCGCGCACGGTGAGTGTGAGCGTGGTCTGCGCGCCGGCCGCGAGGGCCGCCGACGCGACCGTCACGGTGGACTGGGCGAGCGAGAAGGCGCCGGGCTGCACGGTGATCGTCGGTGCAGCCGTGGTCACGGCGACCCCACCCACCGTCGCGCCGATGCTGCGCGCGGTGCCCACCGTGGTGGCGGTGAACGTCGCGGTGTACGTGCCGTTGGTGTTGTCGGTGACGGCCGAGATGGTGCCGTCGCTGGTGCCCGCACCCTTGGTGAACAGCACCGTCGCACCGCCGGCAGTGAGGTTGTTCCCCGCGGCATCGCGTGCCGTGAGTGTCAGGGTGGTGGCGGCGCCCACCCCGACGGTGGCGGCCCCGACGGTGACCGTGGAGTTCACCGACGCCGGGCCCGGCGTCACGGTGAGGGTGGGTGCGGCGCTGGTGAGCGCGGCGCCGCCGATGGTCGCCGAGATCGCGCGGGGCGTGCCCGCCGTGGTCCCGGTGATGGTCGCGGAGTAGGTGCCGTTGCCGTTGTCCGTCACGGCCGAGATCGTGCCGTCACTCGTCCCCGCGCCCTTGGTGAACACGACCGTGAGGCCGGTGGTCGTGAGCGGCACTCCCGCAGCGGATCGCGTGGTGAGGGTCAGGGTCGTCGCGGAGCCCGACGCGATGGTCGACGCCGCCACGGCGACCGTGGACTGCGCCAGCGACGGGGCCGGGGCGGTCACGGTCACACTCGCCGGCGTCGAGGTGAGTGCCTGGCCGTTGACCGTCGCCGACACCGGGAGCGGCGTTCCCTGCACCGTCGCCGTGAAGGTGGCGCTGTAGGTGCCGTTGCCGTTGTCCGTCGTCGCGGTGAACGTGCCGTCGCTGGTGCCCGTGCCCTTGGTGAACAGCACGACGTCGCCGCCGGCGCTGCGTACGTTGCCGCGCGCATCGCGCACCGTGACGGTCGCGGTGGTGGTCGCGCCCACCGCCAGCGTGGTGGCGGCGAGGGCGACCGTGGACTGCGCGACCGAGGCCGCGCCCGGGACCACGGTCACCGTCGGCAGGGCGCCCGTGAGTGGCGTGCCGTTGATCGCGACGGTGAGCTGTGAGGCCGTGCCCGCAACGGTCGCCTCGAAGCTGGCCTGGTAGATGCCGGGCCCGCCGGAGGTCACCCCGCTGAAGATGCCGTCGCTCACTCCGCCGACCAGGTCGAACGCGACGGTGACCGGCGTGTCGTACGGGGCGCCGGTATTGTCGCGCGCCGTGAAGGTCGCCGTGTACGTCTGACCGGCCACGTACGGTCCCGCGGCCACGGTGAGCGTGGAGCGGCCGAGGTCGAGGGTGACGGGTTCGGTGCCTCCGTCGCCGGAACAGGCGAACAACCCGGCGAAGACCAGCGCCGCGGCGCCGGCGGCCCATCGGGTCAGGGCGCGACCCACGGAGTACCCACTGGACTGGACCGTCACGGCTGCATCCCTCGATTGAAGAGCACCGACAGCGTCGGGAAAGCATGGGACCCCGGTACGGGGCGGTCAAGCTGGGGTGGCCGCGACCCCAGCGCTCGAGCCAGCCGATGCCGGGCCGCTCGCCGGATTACCTTCCCCGCATGCCATCCCGGTCCGGCGCCCCGCGCCCCGCGTCGGACCCGCGCCGACAGGTCGTCGTCGTCGGCGCCGGCGCGGCGGGAACCATGGCCGCCATCTTCGCGGCACGGCATGGTGCGGACACCACGCTGGTCGAAGGCAGCAAGGACGGCGGCCGGAAGATCCTGATCAGTGGCGGGGGACGCTGCAACGTCCTCCCGATGCAGCTCGACGAGTCGCGCTACATCACCGACTCGTCGCCCAACACGATGCGCCGGATCCTCCGTTCCTGGCCGTTGGCCGAACAGCGTCGGTTCTTCGAGCATGACGTCGGGATCGCATTGAGGGATGAGCCGGACCTGCAGAAGGTCTTTCCCGCCTCGCACCGGGCGCGCGACGTCCGCGACGGCCTGCTGGCCCTCGCCGACCGCGTCGGCGTGACGCGCCGCATGGAGATGCGCGTCACGGCCGTCGTGCCCGACACCGGGCGCTGGCGCGTGGCGCTCGCCGACGGCAGCAGCCTGACGGCCGACGCCGTGGTGCTGGCCGCGGGTGGACTTTCGGTGCCGGCCACCGGCAGCGACGGCGCCGGACTCGCCTTTGCCGCCTCACTCGGCCACACGCTGCACCCGACCTACCCGGCGCTCACGCCGATCCTCGACGACTCCGGGCGATTCGCAGCCTTGGCCGGGCTCTCGCTCACCGTGACGCTGACCGCGACCTCCGCTCGCCGCCGCGCGATCGCGACCGGCGGATTCCTCTTCACGCACCGCGGCTACAGTGGCCCCGCCGTGCTCGACGTGTCACACGTGCTGGTGCGGTCGCTGGGCGAGGCGTCCGCGGCGGATCGCGCGCGACTCGCCGTGCAGTGGGCCCCACTCGATGACGCCGCGTGGACCGAGCGGTTCCGTCCGGCGGGCGCCAGGACCGCGCTGGCGGCCGTACGCGCCGAGTTGCCGGACCGCCTCGCCGCCGCGCTGCTCGAGGTCGCGGACGTCGACGCGACGCGCGCGCTGGCGGAGCTCCGGCGGGAGGAGCGATTGCGACTGGTGGACACCCTCGTGCGCGGAACGCTGCCGTGGAGCAGCGACGAAGGGTACAAGAAGGCGGAGGTGACCGGCGGCGGCGTGAGCCTGGCGGAGATCGACCCGCGCACGATGGAGAGCCGGCTCCATCCCGGGCTGTTCCTCTGCGGTGAGCTGCTGGACGCCTTCGGCCCGATCGGCGGCTACAACTTCTACTGGGCCTGGGCGACCGGTCGCGCAGCCGGGATCGCTACGGCGCGCGACGCTGCGTGAGCAGCCAACTATAGATGTCGTGCCCGGCCGAGCCGTTGTAGGTGCGCGTCCACGAATCGTGCCCCACTCCCGCGTAGACCGTGAACCGCGGCGCCGTGCTCGGCTGCGGCAGGCAGGCGTTGAGTGCGTCGATCATGTTGCGGCTGCCGGAGATGTTCACGGCGCCGTCGGCGTCGCCGTGGAACGCCCACACTGGCACCGCGCGCATGGCGCAGGCATTGCCGGGTGACCCGGATCCGGCGATGGGCACGATGGCGGCAGGTACGGACGGATGCGCGACCGCGAAGCTCCAAGTCCCCATGGCACCGAGGCTCAGCCCGGTCACGTAGATCCGCGTGGGGTCCACCCGGAAGCGCGCCTGCACGCTGTCGATGAGCTGCTTGATCAGCGCACTCGACCAACTGCCCTGCGCGGACGGTAACTGCGGCGAGACGACGAGGAACGGGAAGTCGCGCCCCTCGTGGATGAGCCGCGGGGGGCCGTGCACCCGCACCCGCGTCAGCTCGCTGCTGCCGTTGCCCTTCTCGCCGCTGCCGTGCAGGAACAGCAGGAGCGGCGCCGTGGCAGTGCTGCTCTTGCGGTACGCCTCCGGGGCGTACCAGTAGTATCCGATGGTCGCGTTCACGCTGCTCGCGACGACCGACGCCGCGGGTTGCCGCTGCTGCAACGTGCCGTTCACCTCGACCACGGTCGCCGAGTCGGTGACGGCCGGATCGCCGTCCACGGGCATGGCGATGAGATAGGCGCGGTACGACGCGCCCGCGCTGAGCGAGTCCACGGTGACCTGACGCACGCCGGCGCTGCCGACCTCGCGGGTCACCACGCGCATCACGCCCGCCGCGCCACCGCCGAGCGCGGCCCGGAGCGTCTCTGCGGAAGGCGACGTCGCCGGGGCGTTGGCACTGCCGTACAGCACGACGCCGATCCGCGCCCGCCGAGCGAGTGCGACCTCGAAGTCCACCGAGGTCGCGCCGTGCGCCGGGGTCGCCGTGGGGACGGTCCAGGCGAATCCCGGACCCGACGGCGCGAGCGGGTCCTCGCCGGCGCAGGCCGCCAGCGTCACCACGACGACGGATGCGCCGAGGGCGCGGAGTCTCATGCCTGCCAGACCGCTGCGTCCTCCCGCAGGTCACCCGGGGGACGGCAGCCATGTCACATCGGAACGACCGCCCCGCCCGCTAGCCGCGCGCCAGGTTCAGGTAGGCGGTGATGATCATCGCGTTGCTGAAGTCGATGAAGAACGCGCCCACCATCGGCACCACGAGGTACGCCCGCGGCGCCGGGCCGAACCGCTCCGAGATCGCGTTCATGTTCGCCACCGCGTTGGGGGTCGCGCCGAGCCCGAAGCCGGAGTGCCCGCTCGCCATGACCGCCGCATCATAGTCGCGCCCCATGAGTCGGAAGGTCACGAAGTACGCGAACAGACCCATCATGAGGACCTGCACGACGAGGATGGCGGTCATCGGGCCGGCGAGGTCGAGCAGTTCCCACAGCTTGAGCGACATCAGGGCCATCGTGAGGAACAACGACAGGGCGATGGTGCCGAGGTCATCCACCGTCCGCGTCGCGATCCGGAGCGCGCCGGTGGCTTCCGCGAGGTTGCGGACGACGGCCGCCACGAGCATCGCGCCGATGTACCCCGGCAGTGTCACGAACTGTCCCAGCCACTTCGACAGCAGCCCGCCGAGCGCCATGCAGACGAGGATCACGGCGAGCATCTGGAGGATCAGGTAGGCCGTGGGTGCCTCCCCAGCCGTCTCGGTGTCGATCTCCTCGTCGAGGCTCGCGTGCTTGGCCTGGTCGGCGAGTGCACCCGCGGCACCGCCGCCGGACTTGAGCTTGAATCGCGAGATCAGCGTGGTCCCCACCGGACCGCCGAGCAGCCCTCCGCTCACGAGCCCGAACGTCGCGGCCGCCATCGCGACGGTCACCGCACCGGTGAGCTGGTACTGCTCCTCGAAGAGCTTGCCGAACGCCGCCCCGGTGCCGTGGCCGCCGGTCATCGTCACCGAGCCGGAGAGCAGGCCGATGAGCGGATCGACGCCCATCGCGGTCGCCATCGACATGCCGACGCCGCTCTGGATCGCCGCCAGCAGGCTCGCCAGCACCCAGAACAGCAGCACCTGCGGGCCACCCTTGCGCAACAGCTCGAGGCTGGCGCCGAGCCCGATGGTGGTGAAGAACGCCACCATGAACGGGGACTGCAGCGTCGTGTCGAACTCGAACGCGACCGTGCCCGTCTGCCGCAGCGTGAGTGCCAGCGCCGCGAACAGGAACCCGCCGATCACGGGCGCGGGGATGTTGAAGCGGTCGAGCACGCCCACACGGCGGCGGACGCCGTACCCGACGAACAGGATGACCGCCGCCAGCGCGACGGTCTGGATGAGGTCGAGCTTGAACGTGGTCACCGTGGCGTGTCCTGGGGGGAAGAGGGGGACGACGGCGCGACTAGTCGAGGCCGAGCTGCTTCAACACCGCGGCCGGCGGAAGGTCCCACTTGGGCAGTGGCGTGTTCCCCACGTAGCCGATGTCCTTCATGCCGGCGTCGGTGGTATAGAACCCGGTCGCGGTGAGGTTGCGCACCAGCGAGAAGAAGCGCGCGGCGGCCTGGAACTCCGGCTTGGCCTTGGGCGTGTAGCAGATGTCGTCGCAGATCGCGGTCTTCTGCTCGGTGGTGAGGCGCACGAACGGGCGCTGGAAGCGTCTCTGGCTCTCCAGGTTCAGCCAGCTCACGCCGCCGCGCACTCGCACGAGGTCGCGGGCGTAGTTCTCCCCGGGCGCGCTCACGTGCTCATTGATGTAGTGGTGCGCGCCGACGGCCGAGGCGCTCGGCGACTTGGCATCGGCCGGGATGATCATGTCCGCGAGTGCCGCGAGCGTCGCGAGTTCCGCCGCATTCAGCTTGCGCGGCCAGTCCTTCTTCGGCTTGATGAGGTCCGGGTCCCAGGCATCCCCACGCGGGCCCGCGCGCGGTGGGGCGGCTTGCGCGGCCGGGGCGGTCGCGGGCCGCGGGGTGCTGCCCTGCTGGGCGTCCGCGTCGCTCGCTGCGAGTCCGGCGAGCAGGGGCACACCCGCCGCAGCGGCCAGCGACTTGAGTGCGTCGCGCCGGTTCAGCGCCCCCGCCTCGCCGGCGTCAGTCGCCTCCACCGGGTGGTTCGGCGTCGTCTCGTCGCGCATCAGCCGATCTCCTTCTTCGCGAGTTGGTCGAGGATGTAGTCGGTCGTGCGCCAGGCCAACGCCAGGATCGAGAGCGTCGGGTTCTTGTCCGCGTTGGAGACGAACGGCGCGCCGTCGGTGACGAACAGGTTCTTCACGTCCCAGGACTGGCAGTACGGATTGAGCACCGACGTCCGCGCGTCCTCGCCCATGCGGCAGGTGCCGACCTCGTGGATGATCTGCCCGCCGCGGGCGATGGCGCGGTTGCCGTCCGTCTGCGGCGTGCCATTCACCTTGCCGCCCATCGCCGTGATGATCTCGGCGAACGTCTTCTGCATGTGCACTGCCTGCTTGAGCTCATGGTCCGACCACTTCCAATGGAAGCGCAGGACCGGGATGCCCCACTGATCGACCACTTCGGGATCAATCTCGCAGAAGGACTGCTCGTTGGGGATCATCTCGCCGCGGCCGTCGAACCAGACGAACGAGCCGTAGTAGCGGCGCGCGGCCTCCTTGTACTTGGCACCGTACGCGCCTTCGGTGGTGTTCTCCAGGAAATTGAAGGAGCCGTTGCCCGGCATGCCCCGTCCGCCGCCGAACTCCACGTGGTAGCCGCGCGCGAAGTCGAGCTTGCCGCCGATCTGCTCCTTGTACAGCCACCAGGGGATGTACATGTGCATGCCGGAGGCGCCATCGGTGTTGTGTGGCGGCAGGTTCTCCATCGCGGGGATCTGGCCGCCGATGCCGGCGCCGACCGTGTCCATGAGGTACTTGCCCACGAGGCCGCTGGAGTTGCTGACGCCCTGCGGCGCCTGGGCGCTCTTGGAGTTGAGCAGGATGCGCGCCGTCTCGGCCGCGCTGGCGGCGAGCACGACGATCCGCGCGCTGACGTGCCGGTCCTGCCGCGTGTTCTTGTCGATGTAGTGGACACCGGTCGCGAGGCCATCCTTGCCGAGCGTCACCTCGCGCACCATCGCGTCGGGCACGATGTCGACGTTGCCCGTGGCCAGCGCCGGCGGCAGGAGCACCGTCGTGGACTGGAAGTTCGCCTTGATGGAGCAGCCCCAGCCGCAGGGGGTGGCCCAGAAGCAGGCTTGGCGCTGGAGCATCGACTGCCGGAGCACGCGCTGCGCGAGTGCGTTGCCGGGGTGCAGCAGCTTCGGCAGGCGGTCGGCATCCTGCCGCTGGGTCATGATCGCGAGGTGGGCCGGGATCACCGGGATGCCCATCGGCGCGGCGTGCTTCTTGGCGAGCAGTTCGACGGCGCGCGGCGCGGGCGGCGGCATGAGCACGCCGGGCGAGGAGCGTGGCGTGTTCTCGAGGTCGTCGTCGCCGCCGTAGACGCCGATCAGCATCTCGGTCTTGTCGTAGTACGGCGCAAGGTCCTGGTAGGTGAGCGGCCAGTCGGCGCCGAGTCCGTCGCGGGTCTTGGGCTTGAAGTCGTACTCGCCCATGCGCAGCGAGATGCGGCCCCAATGATTGGTGCGGCCACCGAGCATGCGCGCACGCCACCAGCGGAAGTCGGTCCCCGGTGCGTTGGTGTAGGGTTCGCCCGGCACCTCCCAGCCGCCGTCCACCGTGGCGTCGTAGAATCCGAACGGCTTCTCGCGGGACCCGGCCCCGCGCAGCGGTGCCTCGCGCGGCAGCTTGAACATCGGCGTCTCGCGCACGGGGTCGTACGACCGGCCGGCTTCGAGCACGCGGACCTTGAGGCCGGCGACGGCGAGTTGGTACGCGGCCATGCCGCCGCCGGCACCCGAACCGACCACGATGACGTCGTACTTCGTCTGCGACTTCGGACTGCCCTGGATCACGGGGAGGCTCCGCAAGAGTGGCGCGTCAGGGGGCTACGGGCGGGAATCTACGCGCCGCGTGCGCGCGCACTAGGCGGGTGCGTGCTAGCTTGGAGCATGCTGCTCGGCGCCCCGCCCCGCAGCGGCGCCGACATCCGCGCCGCACTCGAGGAGGTGCATCAGGGGAGCGTCGCGTACTGGGCGACGTTCTCCGATGCCGAGTTCTTCACGCCCTTCGGCCTCGCGTGGGCGCCGGCGATGCATGTGCGGCACCTCAGCAAGTCGATCCGTGCGGTCCATCAGGGCCTGCGACTGCCACCCTTCCTCGTGCGCTGGGTGTTCGGCCGCGCCGGCGCGGCCTCGCGCGACTATGACAGCGTCGTGACGGTGTATCGGGCGCGCCTCGCGCAGGGTGCCAGTGCCGGACGCTTCGCACCGTCGGCCAAGCCCCCCGCCGCCGATCCGGCGGCCGAGCGCGCCCGGATCATGCGGGTGCACGCGTCCACGCTGCAGGCACTCATCGCGCGCAGCGCACAGTGGTCGGAATCGGACCTCGATGCCGCGACATTGCCGCATCCGCTGCTGGGACCGCTCACGGTGCGCGAGATGCTGTTCTTCACCGTGTATCACAACACGCACCACGTCGCGAACGTGCAGCGATTGGTCGCCGGGAGGAAGCAAGACCACTAGGAGCGGCGCTGTCGTCCGCGCCCACCTCGCGTCGCATCTCCGGGAGCGAAATCCCTGCCGCCATCACTGCGGCAGGCACTCAATCCCAACGACGGAGATGCGATGTTCCGATGGTCCGCCGCGCGCACGTGGCGCGCGTCCGTGCTCACCTGCACCCTCGGCGGCGCGCTCGCGCTGACGCTCGCCTGCTCGGGCGACGAGATCCTGGGGCCGATCGATACCGCCGCCTGCACGCGCGGCGCGCTGGACGTCACCACCAGCACGCAGAGCGCCGTCAACGGTGCGGACTGCGAACTGTGGAGCGAGTGGCAGTTCGAACCGGTCCCCGCCGAGACCTGGACGCTGCGGCTCGAGCCGCACACCGGCTACGTGATCCGGCTCATCTCGCACGAGCAGACCCCGGGGGTGTTCCCCTTCCGCGGCGAGCTGCTCGCCTACGAGCGCGACGCGAACGGCGAGCGGCAGCTGGTCGCCGCGAGCGAGGCCTACGGGCCGGGCAACCGCAACGAGGAGTTGGTGATGACCACCGACCGTGCGCGCGTGATCGCGCTGCGGGTCGAGGCGCGCCAGCGCTCGGATACCGGCGTGTACCGCCTCGAGGTGTCCACCTGCCCGGTGCATCACGTGCCGCTCGACTCCACGGTGCGCGGCGTGTCAAGCAACACGGGCTGCCTGTCCGAGGGCACGTTCGCCGGCGCCCGCTCGCGGCTCACGTTCTTCGACTTCGACATCCGGCGCCTGGACGACCTGTTCATCGCGTACGAACGCCGCGCCGGCAGCGGCACCAACACCGGCACGCTGCGCGCGCGCCTGAGCGGACCGGACCTCGACGTGGCCGCTTCGTTCTCGGGGTCGTTCCTGGCCGCCTCGCCCGCGACGGCCAACGTGTTCGACTTCAACGCGTCCGCGCAGCGGATCGGCCGGTACACCCTGAGCGTCCGCGTGCACGCGGACAGCAGCGCCACGATCGACGCGACGCGCGACCGCTCGACGTTGCTGCGCGCTTCCTCCTCCCGCTGAACCCACCATGACCTTCCCCAGTGCACTGCAGCGCTCGGCGCTGCTCGCCACGACCGCGCTCGTCCTCCTGGCCTCGGCCTGCGCACAGGACACCGTGGTCAACCCGATCTTCGGCGCCGGCTGCGACGCCGGGCGCCTTGCGCCCGGCAAGACCCGCGGCGCCTTAAACGAGAACTCCTGCGTCGAGACCTACAACCCCTGGACGTCCTATCGCTCGGCGTACGCCTCCCACGGGATGTCCCTCGAACGCGACAAGGCGTACATGCTCACCGTGCTGCCGGTCGCGGATCCCTCGCGGAACGGCCGCAACGGACTCGACCCGGTGCTCACTGTGTACGGCGTCGGTGGGCGCGGACCCGCGCGCCCGCTCGCGATCAGTGACGATGACGGCGCGGACCGAGGCAGCGAGTTGTTCTTCTTCCCGGGGCGTACCGGGACCTACCGCGCGCAGATCAGCTCCTACTACGACGCGCTCGACGTCGACGACCTCGGCGGGTATGAGGTCGCCTTCACGGCGTGCCCGGTGCTCTCGCTGCGCCCCGACACCGGCGCGACGGAGTTCACACTGCCCGAGAGCGCGTGCTACCGCACGGGCGAGGGCGACACCCCCACGGAGATCGCCTACCGCTTCATCCGCGTCCCGGTCGCGGCGTACGAGGAACTGACCATCCGCTTCACCGCGGCGGACTTCACGCCGTTCTGGGAAGCGCACCTGAGGGGCATGGACAGCCACGGCCGCCTCAATGCGGGGGACCAGACCCAGGCGGAGGGCGAACTCGCCCGCACGCTCTACAACGACTCCCCCGACGCCGGCTACGCCACCATCGCCGTCGGCGTGCTCGACTCCACGGGGCCCTCGCGGCGCATCACGCTGCACCTGAGCCGCCGCATCCTCGACAACTGACCTTCACTCGACCACGGAACGGAGCACCCATGATCTCCTTGCCTCGCAA
The DNA here is from genome assembly GCA_902825965.1 of uncultured Gemmatimonadota bacterium. Classification (GTDB taxonomy): domain Bacteria; phylum Gemmatimonadota; class Gemmatimonadetes; order Gemmatimonadales; family Gemmatimonadaceae; genus Pseudogemmatithrix. Next base: position 60,522 of record CADEDA010000017.1, read on the forward strand.
GCGGACGGCGGCCGGACTCGCCGCGCTTGCACTCCTCACGCTCACGGTGGCATGCGAGGGCGATACCGCCCTCGGGCCGATCGACGGCGCGCGCTGCGTCGCAGGCCAACTCCGCGCCGACGCGGCGCCGAGCGGCCGGCTCGACGCCGCCAGTTGCCAGCTCTGGAGCAGCTACATGTACAACGTCGTGCCCACGGCGACCTGGACGCTCGAGGCCGACGCGAACACGGCGCACATCGTGCGCCTCATCCCGACCGACACCGGTGCGGGCGCCACGCCGCTGCGCGCCAGCCTGGTGGCCTACGCCCGCGACGGACGCAACGAGGTGCAACTGCTCGGCGGCGACGCGTTCTCGTTCGGGACTGCACAGCGCAACCGCGAGATCGCGTTGACGGCCACGGAACCGACGACGTTCGCGCTCCGCGTGGAGGCGTGGTCGCCGACCGACAGCGGCAGCTACCGGCTCGAGCTGTCGAGTTGCCCGCTGCGCCGCCTGACGCTGGACTCGACCGTCACCGGCATCGGGTCCAACACCGGCTGTACCGCCCGTGGGATGCACGGCGGGGCGCGATCCCGCGTGAGCTTCCTGACCTTCGACGTCGACGAGCTCGGCGAATACGCGGTCGGATTCCGTCGGAGCGCCGGCACCGGGAGTGTCACCGGCCGCCTCGCCGGGTACGGTGCCGCCGTCAGCCAGACGCGCGAGGCCGACTTCCTGCGGTCCCAGCCGAACGTCACCACCAACTACGTCTTCACGCGAAACCTGACAAGACTGGGCCGCGCCACACTCCTCCTGAGCGTCCACGCCGATTCGGGGGCGACCGTCGAGGCGTACGCCGGCCGCGGCGTGCCCACGATCGTCGCGACCCCACACTGAGGCTCTCACCATGACTACCGATCCCATGACGACGGGCCCGCGCCCGCATCCCACCCGGGCTGGCCGACCGCTCCGCGCGGCGGTGGCCACCCTCATGCTGCTCGTGGCCGCCGCCTGCGCCAAGGACAGCATCTTGAATCCGCTCTTCGGCGAGGGCTGCGAGCGCAGTCGCGCCCGCAGCGGCCAGCGAATCACGGGGGCACTGAACGAAGACTCCTGCGTGGACCCCTACAGTTTCTGGACCTCTCGCTCGGCCGCGTACGCCGCGCACCCCATCTCGCTCGAGCCAGGCAAGGCGTACTTCGTGCGCACCTCGGCCGCCCCGGACCCGGAGCGCAATGGCCGCGACGGACTCTACCCGGTGCTGTCGCTCTGGGGCCGCGGCGAGGGGGCGTCCTCGCTGCCACTGGCGGTGAGCGAGTCGAACGGCGGAGACCGGATCGCCGAGTTCTTCTTCGTCGCGGATCGCCGCGGCGAGCACCAGCTGGTCGTGTCCTCGTACGATCCGGCCAACGAGTACGAGTATCTCGGTGGTTACGAACTCGAGGTCGAGGCCTGTCCCGTGCTCGGTCTCGCAGCCGACACCGGCACGACCACCTTCACGCTGCGCGCGAGCCCCTGCCGACGCGGCAACGAGTACCTCGCCGAGTTCGGCGGTGACACCGCCGAGTACAACTTCATCACGATCCGCGCCGAACCCTTCGAACGCATCAGCATCCGCACCTCGGCGACGGACTTCACTCCGGCGTGGGAGGCCTTCGGTCCGGACCTCGACACGTATGCCTACCTGCGTGGTGACGCCATCATGCGCCGCTACGTCGGCGAGGAGTCGCGGTCGATGCAGTTCGGTCCGCGCGGTGGGCAGCTCACCCTGGCGATCGGCGCCGTGAACATCACGGGCCCCTCGCGCGAGTTCACCCTGCACGTCAGCCGGAGCCCGGGCGCGGTGCCCTGAGCAGCGGACCCGGCGCAGGACCTCCGGGACCGGCCCACCGCGGTGGCGCCGGTCCCGGAGTGCGTTCGGGGTGGTTTTTCCCACCGGGAGACCCGATACTCTAGGGTCGGTCCTCCGTGTCGGAGCGCCGTCCCTCCTCCGCCCGATGCCTCCACGGCCCCCCGTCGCCCGCACCAACCAATCGAAGCCCCGCGCCATCCGCTTCGTGCTGCGGGACGGCGACGTGCTCGATGGCAGCGTGTATCTCACCGAGGGGCACGCGCTCTCGCCGTACCTGAGCTCGCGCAAGGGCGGCTGGATGAACGTGGTCAGCGCCGCCTGGCGCTCGGAGGGCATCGCGCACCCGCACGTGGTGGTGCAATCCGACGACATCCTGTTCGCGGCATCGGTCGATCCGGACGTCGGGCTCTCCGTGAGCGCGTCCACCGCCTCGCGCGACGTGGACGTGCTGCTCGAGGACGGCTCGCGCCTGCAGGGCAAGCTCCAGCTCGCCGCGCGTCAGCGGCTGTCCGACTATCTGGCCTCCTGCGGGCACTTCATCCCGCTGGTGGGCGCGGTGCATCTCCCGGTGGGGGTCGGCTACGGGGACGTGGCGCTCAACTCCACGGCCGTGAAGGCCGTGCGCGACGCCAAGTCGATGAGCGCCAACGCGCCGAGCTCGGCGCAGGCCCAGGCGGCCTGGGGAGGGATCCGTCGCGGGACGCCGAGCCAGAACGACTCGCTGGACACCGAGGAGATCGTCGAAGGCCCGAGCGTGAACCTCGACGACGCCCCACTGTCGCCCGTGGAGGTCGCGCGGGCCAAGCGCATGGAGAGCCACTGGCTGGTGCGGCTGGCGCTGGCGAACCAGCTCGGCGCCCCGGACCCGCGCATGCTCAGCGACCGCCCGTCCCTCGACGACATCTGGGCCGCGATCTCGCAGACGAACAACGTGGAACCCGAGGAACTGGCGACGATGGTCGCCACCGCGCACAAGATGAAGCTCGCGGACCTCGACGCGGTGTCACCGGACGCGCTGGCCCTGGTGCCCGCGCGGATCGCGAAACGGCTGGGTTTCCTGCCGGTGGCAGTGGACAAGGCCTCGCTCACCATCGCGCTCAGCGACCCGGCCTCCATGGAGATCGACCAGCAGCTGCGGTTCGTGACCCGGCTCGCGCTCAAGTTCGAGATCGCGGCCCCGGCCGACATCCGTGGGGCGCTCTCCTGGTACTACGGGGCGGACGACCTGCCGGCGGCCGCCTCGGGCTGAGTCTGGCGGCGGTGCGTTCGGACGCCCTGAACGCCCAGCCGAGCCGTTTGCGTACTAGATTCGGGAACCAACCCCGCGGGGGGTGGTCGGTGTCTCATCCCCAGGACCGAATCCGCCGAATGCCCAATTTCCGACTGTTCTTCGCCGCCGCCGTCATGACGCTCCTGACGGCCTGCGGCGCCGCGCGTGCGCCGCAAGGCCCCGCCTTCCTCACCGGCGACGAGGGCGCCAAGGCGCGCGCCCGCGCCGACTCGCTCCGCTATCCGTACACGCAGGCCGACATCGACTTCATGTCGGGCATGATCCATCACCATGCCCAGGCGATCACGATGTCGAAGTGGGC
>CADEDA010000018.1 GCA_902825965.1 uncultured Gemmatimonadota bacterium
CAGTCGCGCGCCTGCTCACGTTTCTGTGAACAACGTCCTTGTCATGTACAGCTAGTCACCCTTCGCTCATCTGAAGACATGCCGAACTTTATGATGTTGCTGCACGATCCCGCTGATGCCCAACCGAGTGGACTTCAGCAAGTCTGGTGGACACACACGTTAGCCTGCCCTGCGTAGCTGGGTGGAATTCCACGCATTCAGTTGACACCGCGCCGACCGGCTTGATTGACGCTCGCCCGCACCTAGCGTGCAGGGCTCTGCCCGGAGCCGGTGTCCACTGAATCGGGTGAACATCACTCAAGTCCGCTACCGCACTGTGGCCACCCGCGAGAACTCAACGCCGTAGAGCCTGACGCTCGTTGCACGACCCGATGCATCGAATGTGAACCGGGGGTGCCAGTCGTTACCTAATGCGCTCATCCGCAGCCAATCCTGTGCGGCTTCGTGAATCTCTACCGGTCCGGACACGGCCCCCCAACGAAACCTTAGACTGGGTCCGGACCGCGAGAAGCTCACCGTACCGTAACCAGGGTGCGCGAAAACGCCGGTGTACGCGTCCCATCCGCGAGAAAGCGGCTGAGTCTGTCTCGCGGCGCGCTCCGAGTCGCTAGTCGCGAGGCTCGTGCGTTCGGATTCGCGAGTCACCAAGTACGCTTCCAGCCGCGCTCGGGTGCGCTCGCGCGCATCGTCGCGGCCCGAATGGAGGTCGTACGCAAACGCGGCAATGATATCCGTCAGGGCGTTGCCGTCCTCGCCGTTCGCCTGGACCGCCACGCCGATGCGTCGCTGTGGAAGGAACGAGAGATGTGAGCGGAAACTGTGATATGCACCGAAGCGACTGACCATGGGTTCGTCATCGTAGCGACCGAGATCCCATCCCCAGCCCCAGCCGAGCCGTTCGAAGAACCTGAACCGGACGGCATCGCCACGTGGGTGCGGCCGAAGCTGAGTCTGCGCCAGCGCGACCGCGCTGGCTGGCAATACTTGTCGGCCATCAATGCGACCGGAGTCCATGTTCACAATGAGCCATCGAGCGAGGTCGGACATCGTCGCTAGGTGCCCGCCAGCGCCGTTCATTGTACCGTCCACCTTAGCGAAGGTGGCGGTTTCGAGGGAACCGTCGCGCTGTCGCAGGTGGGGCATCGCAAAGCGACGGGTGTCGAGCCCGGACACTCGTGCGAACGTCTCGTGCATCCCGGCGGGTCGGAAGAGTCGACGTTCGGAGAACGAACGCCACCCCTCAGGTTGCACGCGATCAATCACCATCGCGCCAACGAGGTAACCGAGATTTGAATATGCCAGATCTCGATTCGGCAGCGGGCCTGACCACTCAAGGAGTGTGGGCCAGTCGCGCTCTTGGATCTGTCCGAACGAAGACGATTGCGCGACCACCGCGCCTCCGCGGAGCCCAGAGGTGTGTCCAAGGAAGTCCGCAAGAGAGATTGACGTTGGATCACTCTCGGCGTGCCAGCGTGCGTTCGGTAGGAGGGTCGCAATCGGCGCGTTCAATGAGACTCTACCCTCGTCCGCCAGCAACGCGAGAGCGACGCCAGTGATAGACTTGCTGGTGGACGCGATATACCAAAGCGTACGGTCATCGGCAGAAACGCCGGCCGACGCGTCAGCGAGTCCGTAGCTCCGCGAGAGGATGGTGCGCCCATCCATCACGATGGCGACGCCGAGCGCCGGTCCGGCGCCGAGCGCGATAGCGTGCCGTGCGAGGGAATCGACCGCGCTCGCGATTGCCGCAGCGTCGGGCCTCGGCGGCTGCGCGTGCGAGCGGACCGGCATCACGGACAGAAGCAAGAGCGCGAATCGAGCCGCGTGGGCAAGAGAATACATGTGAGGGGTTCCGATCAATGGTGACTGCGCGTTACGATGACCACCATTCTACTGTGCGTGCCGACCGCTGCCCTGTATCGGCGCAACCTGTCGAATGGCGCTGCGCAGACCGCCCGGCGCCAACGCGAGCAGCGTTCGCGTCTCTCGGCAAAGGTGCGACTCATCTGCGTATCCCGTCGCGGTCGCGACTTCTGAGACGGTCATCCCCTTGCGCGACAGGAGGTCTGTTGCAGCGGCGAGCCGCCGTTGGCGGAGCAGTATCTGAACTCCGTGCCCGTACCACCGCCGTACGCATCGGGCAAGGTACACGGGATGCACGCCAGCTGTACGTGCGACATCGGAGACTCGGTCGCTCGGCCGCCACTCGGCCTGCAGTCGGTCGAGTGTATCGACGAGCCATTTGGGTGGCAGTCCTGCCGGGCGGCTTGTCGTACGCGCTGACAGGCATGCGAGCAGGTCGAGGAGCGCGGGATCGTCGTCTCGCACCTGCGCAGGAGTTCCTTCCTCGGATCTGAGGACTCGTAGAAAGGCACGCGCGACCGCCGAGTCATGCAACCAGCGCCAGGCGAAGGCGCGAGAGGGCGCGTCCAGGAGCGCGCCGATGCCTAGGTTGCGGAGCGATAGCTGTGCGACGGCCACGGAAGTCCCGTCGAAACGATTCGCGTGCAGGACTCCTGGATCCTTAGCGACGACACTCAGCGCTGTTGCATGCACGGTGTGCTTGCCGACAGTCTCGGAGAGCTGTCCGCGAAGGACGAGACTCAGGTGCAGTGCGTCGTGGCTGTGGGGTGGCTGCGATGCGCCTTCCGCGTACTCGTTAATCCTCAGGCTCAAGAGGGCGGGCATGATGCGACTACGGGTCAGGTTGGACGGAGGTTCCGACGGTCGGCAGTTCGGTCACTCAAGCACGATTGAGAGCGAGGTTGCTATTGAATTGCTCAAGAAGCTCGACTCCGTTCCAGCGTGTTTGACACTGCGTGCATGCTCTCGGCGGATGGCGACCTTACGCCCGCCGCCTAAGCACCAACCAGCCGCAGCGCCCGCAGCGTAACCAACGCCTCGTCAACGCGCTCTGGGGCAAAGTGTGCTCTCCCCAGCTTGCCCCGCCATTCTGCTGTTTCCCCAATCGCAGCGCGCACAGCCTCCACCGAGACCTCCCTCCCCGCCTGGTGAATCTCACGCGCTATAGGAAGCACCGTAGCAAGCACTTCAAGCTTGGGGTCGTCGACGTCTGCCAGCACGGTCATAAGCCGCGCCGCCGCGTCTGCACTCCGGAGATATCGCTTGCAGTACGTATCAATTGCGCTCGCCTTCTCGGTGACCGATAGCGTGGCACCCTCCACGCGTAGCCATCCCTTCTTCTTCGCGATCGGCTCGGCATCGCGGTACTTCGCAGCCGAGTCGTACGGACCTAACTGATTGCGGCGGTGGCCATCGAACAAGCCAAGCTCAAGCGAGCACTCGAGCAGATACGACACCTTCTGCGACGCGAGCCGCGACACTCTCGGTCGCTTCTCCGCCAGCGACCTGACAATCCAGGTGTACACAACGGCTCTCGAGAAGTCCTTGAACTTTGGCGTTGGTGCCGGCCTTCCTCGCCGCGCGTACTCAAGGTCGGCGCCAAGCCGCTCAAGCTCCGGCGGGCCCTCACGCAGAATCATCTCTCGGCCGAAGCTGACCGCTAGGCAGGCATCGCGGACCGCGTCCGTATAGCTGGCGAGATCTTCTGGCGAGAGCGCAACGCTTGCTTCTGCTGTCTCAGGAGCTGCAGTGCCATCGTCCGTGCCGACAAGCCACGACCAGAACTCAAGCAGCTCCTCGCGAAACTGTGGGTATCTACCCACCCAATCGATAATGTCGACGTTGCCGGCCGTTCGCTGCGCGGCAACCATCTCCAGTTTGACGACCTCGATTGAACTGTTCATCTGAAATGGTGTGGAGGATTCGAACATAGCATCTAGGCGCCGTCTCGCCAGAGGGAATTGAGCTCGGGGTTTTTGCGCAGGCGAGCGAGCGCCTTATTCAGAAGTTTGTGACCATTCGCCTCCGAAATGCGCATCACCGAGCAGATCGTGCGAGGTCCGGCACCGGCGATGGGCAGCTGCTCACGGTAGCGCAAGAGGAGTGCCTCGCGCTGCCGCGGCGGGAGTGCGTTCACAGCCTGCCAAAGTGCCGCGTCTCGCTCAGTTCGCAACAGGTGGTGAAGCGCCAGCACCACAGAGTCATCCGAGCGCGGGTCGACCACGGACTCCGCCCACGCATCTTCATCATCATCACGAAGCTCGCTGCCCAACACTTCGCGACGCTCTTCGTTGTGGAGCTTCCGGCGCACGTCGATGCACTTTGTGCGAAACGCGGCGCCGAACCGCTCTTCCCAGTAGTGCTTGGTCTCCGCGCCCGCGCGAATCTCGAGAAGTGCGGCTGCGAGGCAACGTTGCCTGAACTCAGTCTGCCGATCGCGCGCATTCTGTGGGAACGAGGTCCGAGCGATTGATCCGATGATGGGCTCGCAATGCCCGCCCTTCAGGTTGCCCGCGCCATCTGGGTGCCCGAGCAGCTCCTTCGCCGCCATCTCGAGGAGCACCGTGTCGCGTTCGGCGTACCCCAAGCGCATGAGGTACACGAGGGTCTCCGCAGCTAGCGACGAGCCTCGCTCCCGCACGAAGGCGAGACGCTGGGTGGAATCCAGCGCCTCTAGGGCCGCAACCTCGGCGGCGGATCTCGGCGGGCGGTTGAGCGCGCTCATCTATGAGAGTCTAACCGCGCGCAAGCGGGCAAGGCTCACCCCCCAGGTGTGCAATCTGTTGGACGCTACTGAGCGCGTTCCGACCACAAGGGGGTGAGCCCTCGCCAGCCACGCGCGGTTAACCCGCCGAGAAGCAAACCTCGATTCCCATTCACAGGCGGGTGACCTATGGCAGACGCAGTCGCAGGTGGGCAGAAGGTCGTGATCTTCATTGACCAAGCACAGTTCAAGCTCGAGAATCGGCCCTACACGCCGCGGGAGCTGCTGACGCTCGCAGGCGAGGACCCCGCCGAGACAACGCTCGCCCTGAAGAAGGGCGGCGAGATCCAGAAGTATCCCGACCTCGACGTTCCCATCGAGCTGAAGAACGGGATGCACTTCGTGGTGTTCCACAACGGCCCCACCCCGGTGTCGTGATGTACGGACCGAATCGATTGCTCGCTGACCTGCAGGCCCTCGGACACGCCGCCTCGCTGATTGAGGCGCCGGATGGCACGCCGTTCGTGCTCATCTCTCCGTTTCTGGTTCCCTGCGGAAAGTTTGCGGAGAGAGAGATCGAACTCGCCCTGCAGGCCACGGCGGACTTTCCGCGAACCGTAGCGTCGGCGATCCACGTTCGTGCGAAACCGCAGTTGTTCGACTACTCCGACACCCTCACCAACGTCCGCAACATCACGACCAGCATACTCGGCGTGGACTGGCGCTACTGGAGTCACAACTTTGGGTGGAGCGAAGAGCGGACCGCGCGCCGACTCACATCACAGATCAACAGGATCTTCGAGAATGCCTAGCGAATGGACGGTGGCGATGCCGGACGTGGTGGCCTTGGAGCTGGCAGACCACCTCCTGCGCCCCGACGGGCAGGAAGACCTCGCCTTTGCTCTCTGGAATCCCTCCGCCGGGACCATTCGACGGTCGGCGCTCATCGTCCGTGCCTTGCTTCCATTCGATGGTGAGCGAGAGGTTCACGGCAACGTCAGCTTCTTCCCCGACTACTTCGAGCGCGCCTGCCGTGAGGCGATGGCCGCTGGTTGCGGCGTTGCATTCCTTCACAGTCACCCGTTTCCAGGCTGGCAGGGAATGAGTCGCGACGACGTTGTCGCCGAGACGCGAATGGCCGGGGCTGCGCTCGCGCTCACGGGCCTTCCCTTGGTTGGCCTGACTATCGGCAAGGACCACACGTGGAGTGCGCGCGTGTGGGAGCACTCGGGCGCCGCGGAGGCTCGCCCATCGAAGCGGTGGTGCACGGCTGTACGCGTGGTCGGGCAGAAGCTGCGCGTAAGCTTTGCCGATCATCTCAGGCCACTGCCGAGCCTTCGCGAGGAGTTTCGGCGGACTGTGGCAATGTGGGGAGATCACAATCACGCACAGCTCGCGCGGCAACGCGTGGGCATCGTGGGACTCGGCAGCGTCGGGAGCCTCGTGGGTGAGTCGCTTGCGCGGATGGGAGTCGGGGAGATCGTGCTCATAGACTTCGACCGAGTGGAGACGCACAACTTGGATCGTCTGCTCTTCGCGTCAGCGCGCGATGTGGGTCGGCTCAAGGTGGAGGTTGCTCGCGAGCGGTTGCTCGAGGTGGGCACCGCGGAGTCACTTCGAGTGACGGCCGTTCCGTATTCGCTCGCCGAGCCCGAGGGCTACCACGCGGCGCTCGACTGTGATGTGCTGTTCAGCTGTGTGGACCGACCGCGCGCGCGACACATCCTCAATCACTTCGCCTATGCGCACCTCATCCCGGTCGTCGACGGGGGCATCGCGGCGCGCTACCGAGATGGCGTGTTTCGGGGTGTCGACTGGCAGGTGCAAGTCGCGGGGCCTGGACGCCCCTGCCTCGAATGTCTCGGCACGTACCGCGTGGACGACGTGTCGACGGAAGAGGCTGGGAAGCTGGATGATCCTACCTATCTGGACGGATTGCCGCAGGACCAAACGCTCAAGCGCAACGAGAACGTCCTTCCGTATTCGATGAATTTGGCGTCGTTGGAAGTGCTGCAGTGGGTTGGGCTCGTAACCGATGCGGCGGGTGGGGCCGGATTCGGCGTGCAGCGGTATCGCTGGGTTCCGGGGATTGTTGAGCAACTCAGCGATACGCGCTGCCGAACGGACTGCGATGTCAGCGCTCGGTTGGCGGTTGGCGATTCGCTCTTCAGTCTCAGAAGCGAGCGGGGCAGCGGCATGGTGTGAGTCGTGTTTGTGCTACGCACGCGCGAAACGAGCGCCTCGTTCTCACGTACGGCGCGCAGTACCGTCATCTGAAGGCACGTGGACGGCTTGAAGAAGGAGCGCATCAAGAAGCACATCTATCCGAGCCGAGAGCTCGCCCTTGCGGACGTCGCGACGTACATCAGCGACTTCTGCAACACCACTCGGCGCCACAGCCATCTGAGGGGCGTGAGCCCGGAGCAGTTCGAGGCCGCAGATCAGCGACGGCGGCGCGCTGTCCACTACTAGCTGGGAACTCAAGTCCGAAGATGTGAAGCCACTCCGGGTTGCCAGTATGGCTCGCTGCACCGGCGCCTCGCTTGACAGGGCGAACCCTCCGCTACATGTTGTAGCGGTGAGTCGGCTTTTCCTTTGCTCCAGGTTTACGATGCGCACCAACCCGCTCCATGAGCTACGCGGACGCGAACTCGAGACGATGCAGCTCCTCCAAGAGCGGGGAGAGGTCTCGGTCGAGGAAGTGCGCACGGAACTCCGTGGCCCCCGTCTCTCGCCGTCCGCCGTTCGCACGGTGCTCGCTCGATTGGTCGAGAAGGGGCACGCCAGCGTCAACTCACGCGATGGTCGCAATCTGTATCGACCCCGCCGGGCGTCTGCCGCAGCGCGCCAGACGGCAGTTGAGCGGGTCGTCACAACCTTTTTCGACGGTTCCTCGATCTCGGCTGCGCTTACCCTTCTCGATCGCGCATCGAGCGACGAGATCCAGGATTTGGCGGTACGCGAGCGTCTCGAGCGGCTGATCCAGGCTCTGCGCGACCAGGACTCGGCGGGTTCATGAGCGACACCGTGCTTCGGGCGAGCCTAGCGGTCCTTACAACAACGGGGCTGCTCGGGGCGGCGATCCTGCTTGCTCCTCGTCTGAGCGCGGGCCGCGGCGCAGAGACTCGGCATGCCATCTGGAGCGCAACTCTGCTGCTGCTCCTGCTGGTCCCGCTAGTGGCGTTCACCACGCCCGTGTGGAGAGCGTCCCTCTTTGGAATCGTCGCGCCAGACCCTTCGTCAGTTGCCTCGACCATTGTGACCCAGATGATGCCGCCCCCCGGAGCGCTCCCGGCGCTTGGCGACCGCGGCCCCGGTCAGGTCACGATGCCGGCGACCAAGCTTCCCGCGCGCGCGCCGCTGCAGCTTGGCTCGTTGTTGCTGATGGTCTGGGGCGTCGGGGCACTGGCTGTGTTGGGGCGAGTGACTACGGATGTGCTGCGGCTCGTCCGGCTCTCGCGCAGCAGCGCGGGCATTCCTTCCCCGCTCCGACAAGAGGTGCGAGCGGAGGCTTTGCGGCTCGGGCTAGCGCGGGTACCGCGCGTCCGGCGAGCAAACGTTCGCTCGCCGCTCACCTGGGGCATCCGCGGAGAAGTGCTGTTGCCGATTGGCGCCGAGCGGTGGACGCCGGCCGAGAGGCGGATCGTCCTGTTGCATGAGCTGGGACACCTACAGCGGCGCGATGCGATCTGGGTGCTCGTGGCGCAGCTGGCATGTGTCATTCACTGGTTCAACCCACTGGCTTGGCTAGTATCGGTGCGGCTCCGCCACGATGCGGAGCTCTTGACTGATGCACTGGTGGTCGCGTGCGGCGTGGCCAGATCCGAATATGCCGAAGGCCTCGTGAGACTCGCCGCTTCCATCGGAGACCCTGCACCGGCGCTCTCGCTCACAGTCGTCGACGGGCCAGCCGGACTCGAGGGGCGACTTCGCGCCCTCCTTCTCCCAATGCCACCCGGGAAGCGGTCCTGGTGGCATCCCGTGGGCTGGGCGCTTGCGGCTATCGCCGCCATAACCCCGCTGCTCGCCGTTCGGCCAGCCGCCCCCGCAGCGGAGCGGGCCATCGAAGTGACGCGCGAGGCGGTACAGCTCGATCATGAACCGTTAGCAAGCGCGCTGACGAGTGCGCCGGCCAGCGAGCCTCTGTGGACCGGCGAGGTCGGCAGCGCACTGCGGGTCTGGACGCGACTCGGCACCGTCGTCGCGCGCACCTCGCCAGACGGGGTTGCTCGTGTCCGGGGCCGCTGGGCAGACGGCGGCGAGGCGCCGCTTCACCTGGTTCCGAGCTGGGATGAGGGGCGGCGCGTCATTGGAGTCACCGACGCCGCCGGCAAGGAAGTGACCGGGGCGGTGGTCCTGGTGGTGGATCTGCCGAGCGGGGTTCCGATCCTTGCCTGGGCGGGCAGAGGAACGGTCGATGTAGACGTCGCCTCGCCGGTCGCCGCCGGGACAGTCACCGGCGACGTCACGGTTCGTACCAGCGAGACCGCCAGCATCTGGACCACGAGAGGCGACATCACCGCCCGGGTCGGCCGAACGTCTGGGGAAGACCTTCGGATCGTGACGCAGCGTGGCTCCATCGACCTGTGGTATCCCGGCGTCGCGACCGTAACCAAGCTTAGTGACGATGCGCCTCTAGCGCCTCTCTACGGGAGAACAGGGGAGGCCAAGCGCGTAGGAGATGTGGCGTTGCAGGCATGGATCGGGACGATCACGCTCCACCCGGAACGGTAAGGCTGGCCGACGAAGGCGCCCGTCGGGCGTTTTCTTGACTCAAGAATGGCTACAATTTGTGGCGCATACGTGCGTCGGAGAACTCGATGATGCGACTCTTGGCGGGCATGTTCATGGCGGTGGTGATCGCTTTCCCAGGAATCGCCGAGGGGCAGATCGCCGCCCGAGGCGCCGCTCCCGTCTGCCGCGCGAGCAGCGGAGAACTGCTCGTAGCGATGGACGCGGTCCACCGCAAGCAGCGCAACGTGGGCTTGAGCGCTGCGATCATGCTCGATAAGAAGGTGGTCTTTACGGGCAACCTCGGCTTCGCCGACCTCGAGCACCGAGTGCCGGTGACCGACTCCACCCGCTTCGGGGTCGCCAGCGTGACGAAGGCCTTCACTGGGGTGGCCCTATTGAAGGCGGTTGCCGCAGGCACGATTGATCTCGACGCGCCAATCCAACGGTACGTGCCTGAGTTCCCGCGTAAGGACGGCGGGGAGATCACAGCCAGACTGTTGATGGCCCACCTCGCGGGCCTCCGGCACCGGGCCGGCGAGCGGACGCCGGATCTCTATGCCACCCACATGACTGACGTGTTGGAGATCCTGCCGCTGTTCGCGGATGACACGCTGGTGGGGCCGCCGGGTCACCAATACTTCTATTCGAGTCATGGCTACAACCTGCTGGCGATGGCCATCCAGCGCGCTACCGGTCGCAGCTTTCAGGAGTACGTCCGCGACGAGGTGCTCACCCCGCTGCGGCTCACGAGCACCGACTTTGACAACGTCCAGTCCGTACAGCCGCACCGGGCGAGGCGGTACTCCTTCTATCATCCGGTCACGCGCGCCATCGACGGGGAGACCCTCTATCGCGTCCCGGAGTGGGACTACTCGCACAACATGGGTGGCGGCAACATCGCCACGACGGCGGTCGACTTGCTTCGATTCGGCGATGCGCTCAACAGCCCAGGGTTCCTGACAGCGTCGGCGCACGCGCCGCTTTTCACCCCGAATGCCACGGCCCATGCCTCCTCTCCCTGGAGCGTGGGGTTTCTCTACCGTCCAGCCGGACCGATGCCCCGGCGCATCAGTATTAGTGGAGGGAATCCGGGAGTTCAGGCGGTGCTGCAGGTCGAGCCGGAAGCCCGGCTCGTGGTAACGGTGCTCTCCAATACGTGGGGCATCGATTCGGGGTCGATCGAAATGCTCACCGCCCTCCCAAACCGCCTTGGCGCGCTCTGCCGCGGGAATTCGTGAGGGTGATTCGGGAGGGGCCGCGGCGCATGGATCCTCTGCAACCTCGCGGCCCTCGATCCTCCCCCTGCGAATGGGGCGCTTCGGCGCGCGGGGTTCTTTGTACGCCGTCGCGACAACTTGTCGCGCAAGCGCCAACACCAATCAGCCTGTCACAGAAGGAGCAACACTCTTAATGCGAATTTCCAGACTAGCCTGTGCCCTGCTATTTGCAAGCGTGCAGAACCCCGACGCTGCCACTGCCCAGGTCGCCAAGCTCATGGCGCCCGGCGTCGTGTCGACGGACGAAATCGAGTACGGAGCCAGCTTTGGGCTGACCCACGACACCGTGTTCTTCACGAGGCGCCGATCATTCTCACATCCTCCGCGAATCGTTGCAGCAGTCCGCGACATCGGTGGCAAGTGGAGGGAGTTGGGACCCCTCCCATTCGGCTCGACGGATGGAGATGAGTACCCATCTCTGTCCCGCGACGGCAGACGCTTGTACTTCGCGTCGCGAAGACCGATTCCCGGTACCCGTGAGGCATCCAGATTCAATACGCTTTGGGTGTCGGAGCGAAATGGTGACGGCTGGTCGGACGCGAAGCCCTTGAGATTGGCTGCCGAAGACCAGGGCATGGCCTCGCATCCGTTTGAGGCGACGGATGGTGCGCTGTACTTCCACCGCAGGACCACAGGCAGCAGCGGCGTGGACATCTATGCCGCGGACAGACTTGGACCCGCGTTCGGCGTCGCGCGCGCGGTTCCTGTGAACTCGAACGCGACCGACGGTGAGGCCGTGCTCTGGCCCGGAAGGGACCGCATGGTGTTCTATTCCGATCGCCCAGGCGGCTTTGGCAGCGGTGATCTCTGGGTGGCGGAGCGCACGACCGATGGCTGGGCCGCGCCACGCAACGTCGGTGCCGACGTCAATACGGCGGATGTCGAGTGGACCCCGTCACTGTCGCGAGATGGCCGAGTACTGCTCTTTGCCCGTGCATCCGTAGAAATGAATCGGTCGGACATCTACGTCGCCGACGTCAGTTCGATTCCGCGACTCGGGCCGGCGTCGCTCGAGGTCCGAGGCGGGCGCTGGTGGAACGGCACGGGGTTCGTAGCACAGACCCGTTACATCGAGGCCGGACTTCTGTCATCACAGCGCCCCGCACGCGTGGACTCTGTGCTCGAGCTCGCCGGCAAGTTCGTGATTCCTCCGCTGACCGAGGCTCATACCCACACACTCGCGTATGTCCCGACGCGCGCTCCACACTTCGTCCAGTCCGGCATCCTGTACGCTGTGATCATGAACGTCGACCGGACGTTCATTCAACGCCATCTCGGCCGGTTCAACCATCCGTCCAGCGTGGATGTCAACTATGCGTCGGCTGCCGTGACGGAGCGCGGCGCGCATCCTGTACAGATCGGCATGCAAAACGGCCGTACGATCGAAGCTCTGGATGGCGATTGGGTGACGCTTGCAGAATCGGAGGTCGATATCGCACAGAAGGCGGATGAAATGCTCGCGGCCAATCCCGACTTCATCAAGCTCTTTCTCGTCGGCTCAAGCGACTATGCCAGCCGCCGAAGAGATACGGCCGTCCCCGCCCGATATCGCGGTATGAATCCCCAACTCGTCGCCGATGTGACACGCCGTGCGCACGCCGCTGGCCGCCGCGTCGCAGCGCATGTCGAGAGCGCAGACGACTTCAGCGTGGCCGTTCGTGCGGGTGTCGACATTATCGCGCATCTCCCAGGATTCGCGATGGGCCCGTACACGGTGAGTGACTTGGCCAGCCCCGCGAGACTTGCGGAGTCGGCAAACCCGGATCGATTTCGCATCCGCGCCGAGGACGCTCGTATCGCGGCGGCAGCGGGAGTCACGGTGATCACGACGCTCGGCGGCGCTGGGCAGGTTCCGGATGGAGTGGACGCCGTGCAAGCGTCTCAGTTGCGCAGTGCGCTCGCGGTCCGGCGTGAGTTGGTCGCATGGAACTTGCGCGTGCTGCGCGAGGCTGGGGTAGCGCTCGCGATCGGTTCGGACGCTGGCGAGCGCGATGTTGTAAGTGAGGCGCTAGGTGTTGCGGAATTCGGGGTCCTAGGAAACGCAGAGATTCTCGACGCGCTGACTCGGGTTGGCGCGCGCGTAGCGTTTCCTCGCCGACGGGTCGGCAGGCTCGATGACGGCTTCGATGCGTCGTTCGTGGTGCTCGGTGCAGATCCTGTCGGCGACCTCGCGAACTTGCGCCAAGTGAACCTCGTCGTGAAGAACGGACACGTCGTGTGGCGGTAGTCGCCGGGATCGTGCGCGCGCGTCCGCGCGTCGCCGGCGAGTCGGCGCAACACTCACCAATCGCACACATATGGCGCGCAGCGCAGCTCGCCGCAGACAGGTCGCGCTACCCGACCCGTGTGGCCGTTCGTCCACACAACCCATATGTTGACGTACGCCCACATACCAGCTATGTTGACGTTGTCCTCTTCCCCGTGAGGGGGACCACCGATTCCTGGACTATGCCGCGACCGCTGGCCTCGGCAGGTAGGTGAGCGGTGGGACCCCGCCGAGGCTCTCATGGGGTCGCCGCCGGTTGTAGATCGGCAGCCAGCGTTCGGTCTCGAAGCGGACGTCGGCCAGCGAGCCGAAGATATAGGCGTCGAGTACTTCCTTGCGGTAGGTCCCGTTGAAGCGTTCGATGTAGGCGTTCTGCGTCGGCTTGCCGGGCTGGATGAAGAGCAAGCGGACGCGATGCTGCTCGGCCCACGCCCGCAGGACCTCACTCACCATTTCGGGCCCGTTGTCGAGCCGAATCGCGTCCGGGGCCCCATGGACGGCGATGAGCTGGTCGAGGATGGCGACGACCCGGACCGCCGGGAAGCTCCAGGCGACTTCAACGGCGAGCGCTTCACGATTCCCCTCGTCGAGCACATTCATGGTGCGGAAGCGTGGGCCAGTGTAGAGCTGGTTCGACATGAAGTCGATGGCCCACACCCGATTCAGCACGGCCGGCGCGTCCAGCGGCTGCTGCACCCGGGTGGGCACGCGCCTCTTCGCCCGCCGCGGGAGATGGAGCCGGAGCTGGCGATACACGCGCAGCACGCGCTTCCGATTCCACCGATGGCCGGCGTTCCGGAGATGAAGGAAGCAGAGCCCGAAGCCCCACTGCGGAAGCTCGGCGACGAGCGCCGACAGCGCCGCGATGATCTCCGCGTCGCGATCGAGTCGATCCTGCAGCGGCCGATAGTAGGCCGCCCGCGCTAGGGACGCCACCTGGCAGGCGCGACGGACCGAGAGGCCCTGGTCGACCAGGATGGCGATCACCTGCCGCGCCGCGGGCGGCGTCACAGCTTGCGACTGAGAACCTCCTTGATCGCCGCGTTCTCCATCGCGAGATCGGCGTACATCCGCTTCAGGCGGCTGTTCTCCTGCTCGAATTCCTTCAGCCGCTTCAGCTCCGCGACGGTCGCGCCGCCGTACTTGGCGCGCCACGCGAAGAAGGTCGCCTTGCTGATCCCGTGCTTCCGAACGACCTCGGGGATCGCGAGGCCCGACTCCGCCTCCTTCAGGATCGCGACGCTCTGGGACTCACTGAACTTCGAACGGCGCATGACGTCTCCTTGGTCATCGCCATAGTCTAACTCTCAGCGGTCCCCCTCAGGGGGAAGAGGACACACCCACTCCGAGGAGAATGCGGCGTATGGAGACCGCGTTGTCCGGCTCAGGGACGGTTGGCTGGAACCGTAGCTCGCTCAGCACGAGTGTCGGGGAATTACGCGCACGACTTCGATGCTCAGTGCGGGTCACAAGTCCCTCCTCATGAGAGCAGTCGCGTTCTCTCTTGCTCGCGCACCGCAGCGCTTGGTCCAAGAGCATCGTCGATGAGTGCCGGAGCGCACCGTGAACGAACGTGGCATGTGTTTGCGAATTGTGTGACTCCGCTGATCGAGAGCGAAGAGCGCGCCTCCGGGTTCGCTCCGACACCGCGGCGGCCGTGCTGTCGCGACCTCCAGCAGGTGGGTTCTGCGACGACTGGATTAGACGCCCCCGTGGTTGTGTTCGCTCGCATGGGTTCCTCGTTTCGCGGCAGTGGGAGCCAGTTGCGATTACCACCAATGTCTAGGAACTCCACGCAGTAGAACGACCCACGATCCAAGGCCCCTCACTGCGGCACCGAATACGCCTCCAGCGTCTGCAACCCGTCCTCATCTGAATCGCCCCGGGTTTTCCGGAGGCTCGGTTAGTTGAGTGCCACGGCCGCTTGGTCGGCCTGGACCCGGTGATGCTGCTCCTCGTACTCCGCCGGCGGGACGTAGCCGAGCGGTTCCATCAGGCGCTGTGAATTGTACCACGCGACCCGTTTGAGCGTCGCGTATTCGACGTCGTCCCGCCCTTTCCAGGCCCCGAGATGGTGAATCACCTCGGCTTTATACAGCGCATTGATGCTCTCAGCCAACGCGTTATCATAGGCGTCGCCGCGACTGCCGACGCTCGATTCGATGCCGGCTTCCAGCAAGCGATCCGTGTAGCGAATCGCCCGGTACTGCACGCCGCGATCGCTGTGATGCACCAGCGGGCCGTCCAGGTCGCGATCGTAGAGGGCCTGCTCCAGCGCATCGAGCGCGAGATCCGTGCGGAGCGTCGTCGTGGCCCGCCAGCCGACGATGCGCCGCGAGAAGGCGTCGATGACGAAGGCGACGTACACGAAGCCACGCCACGTGGCGACATACGTGAAATCCGAGACCCACAGCTGATTCGGTCGGGTCGCGGTGAAGTTCCGCTGGACGAGATCCTGTGGGCGATGCGCCTGGGCCTCCGCGACGACCGCCCAGCGTCGGCGCCGACCGCGCAGCACGCCGCGCAGCCCCTTCGCCTTGAAGAGCCGCGCGATCGTGCAGCGGGCGACGCGCCGACCCTCGCGCACGAGTTCCTTCCACACCTGCGTTGCGCCGTAGCAGCAGCGCGTCGCTTCCCACACGCGGCGGATCGCGGGCATCAGCGTCGCATCCCGCTGCGCGCGCGCCGATCGGCGCGTGGCGTCGCGTTCCCGCGCCTTCGTCTCGTAGAAGGTCGACGGAGCGATCGGCAGCACCGCGCAGATCGGCTCGACTCCGTAGGCGTCGCGATGCGCGTCGATGAAGCGCACCATCAGGTCGGTCGGCGGTCGAGCTCCGCCAGTGCGACATCGGCCGACGCCTTCTTGAGGATCTCATTGGCGCGCCGTGGTTCGCGGTTCTCTCGCTCGAGGTCCTTCATCCGCGCTACGTCATCCGTCGTCGGCCCGGGCCGCTGGCCGGTGTTGCGCTCGTGCTCACGCACCCAGTGGCGGAGGGTCTCCCGATGGCACCCCACCTTCTCAGCGATCGAGGAGACCGCGGCCCACTGCGAGTTGTGCTGCGGCGTCTGCTCCACGACCATTCGGATGGCGCGCTCGCGAAACTCAGGCGAAACTTGTGAACGTCTTGGCATGACTCCAACCTCTCACGACTTGGAGTCTCCGGCAAACCCGGGGCGATTCACCCCGTCGACCACGAGAACGGACTGCGCCTTCACATGGTCGCGTCCGGACGTCGAACGCAACTTCACGTTGCGCAACAGGACGACATCGCCGCCGACACTGGCGCGCCGGGGGCCAGCGCACGAGACAGCGCCCGCAGACGCGGTTGCAGCTGCAGTTGCAGCAAGTGACGCCAGCACGACGAGTCGGCGCAGCGCCTGTCTCAGATGTGGATTTCCCGCGGAAGTTCCCTGAGGGAGTCGAGGCGCCGTCAGCCGCCACGTGGTGGCTCGTCCTGCACGGAGTAGTAGGGTTCCACGATCACCCGGGCGCCACCGACCGCGAACAAGCTATCGATCCGGCCGACACCGCTCGGCCACCACAACCGATACACGAGCGTGCTCGGCTGCGCGGCGCGACGCAAGGCGCGGGTCTGCTCCTCCCCGCGGAGGTGCCCGAGAATCGACCGATTCGTGAGGCCGTGCGCGACGACGAGAATGCGGCGCCCGGGATGCCGGGCCGCTGCGGCGTCGAGACTCGCGATCGCGCGACCGCACAGCTCGGCGATGGATTCGCCGCCGCGGCGCCGCATGGCCGGGTGCGCCAACAACGAGTCGAACTGCTCCCGGTACGGCGACACGCCCCAATTCCTCCCGAGTAAGTCTCCGGGGTCGTACTCGGAGAGTCTGACGTCGACCTCCACCTGGACTTGCGCGACTCGCGCGATGATTTCCGCAGTCTCGCGCGCTCGTCGCAACGGACTGGTGACGATCACGTCCACCTTCATTCGGCTTGCCAGTTCGGCCAGCGACTCTGCTTGGGCGCGACCGCGCGCACTCAGCATCGGATCCGGACGCGAACCCTCCGGAAGGGCCACCGAGGGATCGTAGGCGAATTCACCATGTCGCGCCAATAACACCTCAGCCGACTGCTCCACGCAACCCAGCAGCAGCGCGACACAGCACCCGATCGCCGCAGCGAGCCGGGGGCCGACGCGGAGGGATCTCTGCGCGCAGGCGCAGCGTGAGGACCGACGGGCTCGAGTCACCTGCACTCCACGCTTGCCTCCGAGACCGCGCATCTCAAGACGCTCGACCGGCAAGGACATGAGTCATACGATTCTCACACTCGCTTGGACCTCCTCGCTCCACCGGGAGTGACGAGGGCATCGCACGAGCGGGTACTCTGTTCATGCCAACCGAGATGATGTCCATGCGATGGTGCCGATCGGGTCGCCTCGGTCTGACGCGGCTCGCCCTCACTGCGGCGGCGTGCGCGCCCGTCGCCGCCGCGGGCGCGGACGCCCAGTGGATCAGCGCTCAGGCGCAGGTCGAACTCGCTCCGAGGGTGTGGCAGCGTGTGTCGGTTGTTCAAGACTCCGACCGCGACTCGACGGCGTTCGTCGTTCGCTCGATCATCTCCAATCAGAGCAGTCGGCCATACCAGGCGATCATGGCGGGCTGTCAGCTCGAGTTCGCCGGTCGAATGCAGTCCACCCCGCATCCGGATGACACGCGCTGCCGAGGACTGCCTCGGCTTGCCTCGCTAGCTCCGGGCGACTCGCTCGTCGTGTCACGTCGGCGGGTCGGCCGGCCCGCACGCGGCGCATATTCGCTCCGCGTGCTCCACGTGTACGAGCCCGCGCGCTGGGTGACGGTGACCGTTCGCGTGCGCTGACCGGCTGCCGGCCTATGGAAGGGCCCGGCGCGTCTCGACGAAAGCGTTCGCCTCGCGCACGAGGGCTGGGACGATGTTGAAGTGTGAGCTGCGATGGAGGGCGCCGGCAGAGTTGGTGCTCATCGAGACGATGACGCCCGTTCCGGGATCATAGAGATACATGGCGGAGGAGTTCGCGGTCGCACCGCTGTTGCCATAGAGGACGCGCCCGAGATACGAGAACCGCCGCACCCCCACCCCTCCGCCGTTCTGGCCGCCGATGCGACCATCGTCGGGAACGAAGGTCAGCAGGTGACGCCGCGACTCGGCCGAGAGGAGATCCCCCTCGAACAACCGCCGGGCGAACCGCGCGAGCTCGCGGGTCGAGAGGTAGGTCTCTAGGCGTGAGGTGAAGAGCGATGGCCCGAACGTTGAAGCGCTGAAGTCGACCGCCTCCCCGGAGGCGCCGCGCGACCAGTGCGTGGCCAGACGGGGGACCCTCTGGTGCTGCTCTCCCGGCGTCCACACCTCGGCTTCTGGCACCGCGAAGAGCTCCCGGCGGAGGTACTCGCCGTACGGGAGGCCCCGCTCGCGGGCGCCGATGATCGACAGCAGCAGTCGATCCGTGTTGCTGGCGTGCCACCCACTACCGCGCGCGAAGTCGGCCGGACCGATGAAGCCGAGCAGCTCCTCCGGCTGCCAGTTGCGTCCTCGATCCGCGAGCACAGCCGGACCGAATGTCGCCGCGGACCCGTAGTCGGGGAGGCCACTCTGGTTCCAGAGGAGGAACCGGATCGTGAGATCTCCCGGAACGTTTCGGACACCCGGGAACCAGCGCCCGAGGGTGTCATCGAGCGTGAACCGCCCCTGCTCCATGACGCGGAGTGCGGCGACAGCTGCGAGCATCTTGGAGATGCTCCCCGTGCCGAGCAGTGCGTCGTCGGTCATCGGACGCCCGGGCGCGTCCACGCCGTAGCGCGACGTCCAGAGTGGCTGCCCGGGGATCGAGACCGCGAGCTGGGCGCCGATGACACCGTTCGCGCGCACGCTGTCCACGAACGCCCGCTCCAACTGCCCCAACGTCCACGAGAGGTCCCTCGTCGACGGCTCCGCAACGGGGCGGACGGCGCTCGACGTGCACGCGCACAACGCGATGAGCGCCGCCCGTCCGACCGATCGTGCGACGCCCAACGGGGCCGTATTCACTTCTTGTTCCGCGAGATCGTCCAGACGTACGCCGCGACGGCACGGACTTGCGGATCGGTGAGGTTCATCGGTCCGCCTCGCGGGTTCATCGGAAAGCGACGGCTGGCGTCCTTCTTCATGGCGGCTGAGACACCGTCGGTGATGACGCGGACCAGTTCATCAAGACTTCCGCGCTGATGCAGCCACGGACCGTCCGTCAGGCTTGGCCCGTTCTGCCCCCCGGTGGCCGACGCACCGTGACATCGCGCGCAGGATCCTGAACTGAACAGTCGTTTCCCTTCCGCGACCATCTCCGGACTCACGCCAGCGGGAAGCACAGGCCCCGCAGGCCGCATCGCCGCTTCTGCGGCAGGGGCGGTCGCAACGGTCGACGCCGCTCGAGGCCCACAGGCGACGAGCACCAGACTCGAGCCCAACATCATCAGGGCCAACCGCGAACTCCGTGTACGGCGCTTCATGGATTCCTCGTCGGGGTGGTGGCGCAGCGTCTTGACCCATACACGCTTGCGCTGCGCGTCTCGACTATAGCTCCTCGATCCGACTCACTTCCGCAAGGGCATCTTCGTGTGAGTGCTGTAATGAGTACGCGCGCCCGGCTCAGCCGGTCGTGTGCCGCTCACCCTCTGGCACGTCCGCCGGCTCGTCCGCTGACGCAGGGGCCGGCGACCGCTCCGCAGCAGGCGTATCCACCGCAAGCGCTGCCGTGAGCAGCAGCGCCTGCAGATAGATGCCTCCGACTCCAGTCGCGTCGGCAAGCCCGTGCGACGGGCCCGCGCGTAGCAGGATGGCAATGGGAACAGTGGCGGCGAGCTAGATGTAATTGACAAGGAGGTTGTTCACAGAGCGTAGCCGTGCGAAGCTGGGGTTGTCGAGACACTCAACTCACAACAACCAGAGGCTCTGTGAACATCCACAAGAATGCACGCTTGACGCCCGCGGGGCGACTTTAGGCGGTGGCCCGGGTCCGGGCGGGCGAGCCGGCGAGCACCGTCGCGCGGGCGATCAGCGTCTCCCGGCAGACCGTTTACAAGTGGGTGCGCCGGGAGGATCCGGCCGACGCCGCGTCGTGTGAGGACCGATCGTCCAAGCCGGCGCGCATGCCCACGCGGCTCAAGCGCGCGCGGCGCCGGCAGATCGAGCGCCTGCGTCGCAAGCGCTGGAGCAGTCCGCGGATTGCGCGGGAGGTTGGCGTTCCCGTCTCGACCGTCGTGCGGGAGGTCCGCCGTCTCGGCTTCGCGCGGCTCGAGCGGCTGGCGCCGCCCCGGCCCGTCGTCCGCTACGAGCGCGACTACCCCGGGGAGCTGGTGCACCTGGACATCAAGAAGCTCGGACGCATCGGGCAGCTCGGGCACCGCATCCATGGCGATCGCCGCCGGCGCGCGCGCGGCGTCGGCTACGAATACACGCACGTCGCCATCGACGCTCACTCGCGGCTGAGCTACGCCGAGACCTTGCGAGACGAGCGCGGCGAGACGGCTGCCGGCTTCCTCACCCGCGCGGTCGCCTGGTTCGCCGCGCAGGGCATTCGGGTCGAACGCATCCTGACGGACAATGGGAGTTGCTATCGCGCGCTGGTCTTTGCCGAGCGCGCCCTGGACCTCGGCATCAGCCAGCGATTCACCAAGCCGTATCGTCCGCAGACGAACGGCAAGGCGGAGCGCTTCATCCGAATCCTGCTCACCGAATGGGCCTACGCCCGGCCGTACCACCACTCGCGCTGGCGCACCGCGGCCCTGTCGCGGTATCTCTCCTTCTACAACACGGTCCGTCCACACGGCGGCATCAACGGTCAGACTCCAGTCGCGCGCCTGCTCACGTTTCTGTGAACAACGTCCTTGTCATGTACAGCTAGGAATGCGGTGAGCGACTCCTTCGAGGCGTAGGTGCGCGATCCGGCGGAGACGACGTGAGGATACAGGCTGTCGGCCTGGGCTGCGAAGAACCAGCGCGCGTAGGAGCGCGCGCGCTGCGTGGAGTCGGGGGGAAGAGGAGCGGTCGCCTGAGCCGACGCTTGTGAGGCGGCGATGACGCAGAGCGCGATGACTCCGATCGTCCGAGAGAGTCGGCGAAGCATGATCACATCCTTGTGCAAGGGTTTGCTGGCGGCGTAGAGGGCCGCTCTGGTCAGGCTTATGAGACGATGCGGCGACCGTTTCGGTTCATTCCCGGTTCTTACCAGACGCACACAACTTGGGTGCCTGTCCCGTGGCCGCTCCCACGGGCACGGTGTAGAACGCGGTATAGTCCCGCGTGAAGATCAGCGCACAGCCGTCGGGCGAGAAGCTGAAGAAGTTTTCGTCGCGCTCCGTGTTCACGCCCGCCGCCAGCGGCACCAGCCCGGTCCACGCGCCGTTCACCCAGCGGCTGAAGAACGCATCCGGCGGCAGCACTCGGCGTTGCGCCCGGTCGATCCGGCTGGCGCCGATCACGGCGAGGGAGCCGTCGGGCGATAGCACGGCCCCGTGATACACGAACTCCTGCTGCGTGCTCCGCCAAAAGGCTGGGTCCGCCACCGGTGTTGCGGCCGCGAACGATCGTCCTTCAGGCGCCGCCGTCATCACGCGCGACGTCCGCTGTCCCTGGTCGACCAGCACGAAGCGTAGCGAACCGTCGGGCCGGAAGAGCACGCCGGGATGATACAGGCCCGGACGATTCACCTTCACCAGCGGTTCGGGTGCGCTCCATCCGGTCGCCGTGCGCTCGGCGACCCAGAGGTGTGCGTTGTGCGCCGCCGAGTCGGGTCCCGGCAAGGGGCGATAGCTCGAGAATACGAGCCGTGTGCCGTCGGTGGACAGCGTGGGATAGAGGTCCGACTGCGTGGAGTCGCCGAGCGCGACCTGAACGGGCTCGGACCAACTCGACCCGATGCGTCGAGAGTGAAAGATGCGGTAGTTCTCACCCGAGGATCCCACCCGCTTGAAGAACCAGAGTTCGCGCCCGCCGTCGGCGAGCACGCCCCGGAAGACGCGCCCCGAGTCCGCGAGGTTCGGCGCGAGCGCCTGCGGCGTCGACACCGCGTCGCTGCCGCTCTGCGCGGGGAGCGGTACGGTGAACAGGTACGTGGCGCAGGCGGCCAGTGGGGCGAGACGGAGAACGCGCATGGTGACGGATGCTGTAGGTGGCTTGGAATGCACGTAGATCGGACGTCGGTAGCCGCGGGCCTGCCGCGGCGACGGCTCTCCGCGGCGATGAGTCTGACCGCGGCACAATATGTCTCGTAGTCCGGAGCTATTGTGGTACGCAAACAGAATGCACACACTCGGTCTCGCGCCTACTCGACGACGTCCTCGAATTGCAGGAGCGCTGCCGCCCCGTCAGGCGACCACTGGTCGTGCCAGGTCTCTTGCGCTGACAGGTCTCACACTCTCGACGGGCAACTGAGACGACGTGCGCTGGGTCGCAACAGGAACAGTCTCGTCGCCGGCTCGCCGCCGCCCCGCACTCACCGAGGCCAGCAAAGCCCTTTCTCGAGCTTGCCCTCTCGCCTCCAGACTTTCCTTTTGACTCGGCACCATGCGCACCAGTTTCCGACCGATTCTTTGCTTGACGCTCCTGGCTGCCGCTTCCTCCTTCGCGACGAGAACTGCGGCGCCGTCACCCTGGCAATGGGACGGCGCCCTTAACTGGACTTCACCCGGTCCTGTGGGCAGCCACGCTAGCCTGCTCTGGGCACCTGCGCTTCGCACTGCAGCGGCAGTCGTGGCTGGGTCGCCGGTGCACCACGCCGCGCACGTGCTCAAAGCAGGCCAATCCTGATGTGGAACAGAGCGGGTGAAGTCAAACAGACGTCGTGCTATTCGTCGGCGATGTCTAGTATAGCGTGCGGATGCGCGCTCCATCCCTCTTCGGCGTGCTATCAGGCGTGCCGCTCACACCTCTGACGAGCTACTCCCATGCTCACGACTCCTCTCGTCCTGTCCGCGTGCGCCGTCGCAACCATGTTGTCGTCGGGGCCAGAGATGCACGCCGTCCGTTATGCCAGCGCGTCACGGATCGGCTGTTCCCTTCTCAACGTCAGCAGGACAGTGGATCGTGTCCCATTTCGCGTGGTGCGAAATCGCATTGTCGTGCCGGTGTACGTGAACGACCGGGGGCCGTACCACTTCATGGTCGATATTGGCGCGACGGGTCTAGCTCGCGTCGATACCTCGCTAGCAGAGCATCTGGAGCTTCCCGCTTCCGCTGCGGTGCCAAACTTCGATGGGGTCTCTGAGCGACTCTCGCGGACGGTGCGCATTGAGACCTTGCGGCTCGGAAGTCTGACTCGGAGAGCGACATCGCCCGTCATCGCCCGCGGATTCAACCAGGGTCGCGTCCTGGCGGATGCGACGGGGTTTGACGGCGTTCTCGGACTCGGGTTCTTCAGCGACGTGTTGCTCACGATCGACTACGGGTCGCGCGAGCTCATGTTCGAGGAGGGAGCGCTTGACGCTCGGCAGTCGGACGTCGTGCGATACCGTGGTTCGGGCTTCGGCTTAGTGCTGGCTCCGGTAGTCATCGGCGGGCATCCGTCCGAGGCCTTGATCGACACGGGCAGCTCCGGGCAAGTGCTACTCCCCACCGCGTGGAGTTCGCGACTCGGAATGGCCGATTTTGCTCCGGGCGGAACCGCGCGTCGCTCGAACTCAGAACATCCCGTTCAGGAGTCGAGGACGCCTATCAGCGTTCGGATTGGGGGCTCGACGCTGGTCACGTCTCGATCGCACTTTGCAGACGTGGTCTCAGAAGTGAACATCGGAAACGAACTACTCTTGCTGTCGCGTGCCCGACTCACGCTCGATCAACGGCAACGCCTGTTGAGGGTCGTTGTGCCGTGAGCCCATCGCGGCTGTACCCTGCACTGGTCGAGTGTGTTGCTTCGCTCCTCGTCATATGCCAAGAGGGGAGCGCTCCCCCGCCGGCACTCGAGTCGCTTGCACTCGCTTCGCTCAGTCGTGCTCGGTGTGTTTCTCAATGGCGTCGTTGGCCGCCGTGGAGCTCCCCCGATCTAATGGACACTGCCACATTGCGTCGAGACGATCCGCCACTGGCGGTGCGACGCGCGGGTCGGCACTCGGTGACTGACCGCGAGCTAGCCGCGGTACTCCGCGACTTCGTCCGGTAGTACAACACCACCCGCCTCCACACAACCCTCGCTCACACTCGCCGAACCAGATCATTCATGCCTCGAGTCATGTAGCGTCCGGCGTCGCGAGTGCGCGCCGCGCTCTCGATGCTCGCAGTGGTGATTCCCTGCTCGGTGACGCTGCGTACGCGGGCGCGGATGGGTGTCGAAGAGATCGTACGGATTGACTTCGACCGAGTGGAGACGCACACCTTGAATCGTCTGCTCTTCGCGTCAGCGCGCGCCGTGGGGCGGCTCGAGGTCGATGTTGCCCGTGAGCGAGTGCTCACGGTGAGCACAGCGGAGTCACTTCGAGCGACGGCCGTTCCGTACTCGCTCGCCGAGCGCAAGGGCTACCTCGCAGCGCTCGACTGTGACGTGCTGTTCAGCTGTGTGGACCGACCGCGCGCGCGGCACATTCTCGATCACTTTGCCCATACGCACCTTATCCCGGTCATCGATGGGGGCCGCGCCGCGCGTTACCGAGACGGCGTATTTCAGGGTGTCGACTGGTAGGTGCAAGTCGTGGGGCCTGGACGCCCCTGCCTCCAATGTCTTGGCACGTACCGCGTGGACCGAGTGTCGACGTAAGAGGCTGAAACATTGGATGATCCCACGTATCTGGACGGACTTCCGCAGAATCATTCGCTTAAGCGCAACGAGAACGTCATTCCGTACTCGATGAACGTGGCGTCGCTGGAGGTGCTGCAGTGGGTGGGGCTGGTCACGAACGCCGCCGGAGGCGCGGAGTTTGGCGTGCAGCGGCATCGATGGGTGCCGGGGATTGTCGAGCAACTCGGCAATGCGCGCTGCCGCACGGACTGCGATGTCTGCGCCCGGTTGGCAGTTGGGGATACGCTGTTCACGCTTTGGGGCTCCGACCTCGCCGCGGAGAGGTCGAGGTCGCTGAGCGCTTGTGGACGTTCGTCCACACGGCACATATGTTGACGTACGCCCACATGCAGGTTATGTTGACGTACGTCCACAATGCAGCAACCCACCGCGACGACCTATGCGCTCTCTCAGCCCGAAAGACATCGGCGCCCTCGCCCGTCAGGCGCGCACGGACGCCAACCTCACCCAGGAGGCGCTTGCCGCACTGATCGGTGCGAGTAGGTACTGGGTCGCCGAGTTCGAACGCGGTAAGTCAGGCGCCGAGCTCGGGCTCACGCTGAAGGCGCTACGGGCGCTCGGACTGACGCTGAGTATCGAATCGAAGTCAAAGCGGATTGCAGGGGAACGCGCTGTACCCGAACTCTCAAGCGCGACGGTGCCGCGCTTGAGCCTTTCCCGACTGCTGGAGCAGGCGACGAACCAAGCCAAGCCGCTCATCGCCGACGCAGGCATCAAGGGTGGTAGGTACTCGCACCCCAACAGGAAGAAGTGATGCCTAAGCGCACGCGTCTGACGCGCTCGGCGAAGCCTCGACTCGTCGCCTTGCTTGATGGTGCTGTCGTGGGCCAAGTCTACCAGTCCGGTAACGGGAGACTCGCCTTTCGCTACGACGCGGAGTGGCAGAGCAGCGCCGACGCGTACCCGCTCTCGCTCTCGATGCCACTCGCGGCCACGGAACACAACGATCGCGCCATCCGCGCGTTCCTCTGGGGACTGCTGCCCGACAACCCCGACGTGCTCGAGTGGTGGGCGCGCCGCTACGGAGTGTCTCGGTATCGCATTGTAGATCTGCTGACGCATGTGGGCGAGGACTGCGCGGGAGCCGTTCAATTCGCGCAACCCTCGCGAGTCGAGGCGCTATTGGGCAGACCAACCAAGCGCGAGGAGGCGAGGAGCATCCAGTGGATTACTCCCGGCGAGCTCGAGCAGCGGTTGCGGGAGCTACGGCTCAATCCCGCTGCCGGACGGGCGGCTCAGGACACGGGGCAGTTCAGCTTGGCCGGCGCGCAACCAAAGACGGCTTTGTATGAGGATGAGGCCGGCCGCTGGGGCATCCCTCAGGGTCGCGTGCCAACGAATCGAATCCTCAAGCCGCCCACGATGGGTCTCGATGACCTCGCGTACAACGAGCACTTCTGCCTGATGTTGGCGCGTGAGCTTGGACTGCCGGCCGCGCAATCGCGTGTGCAGAAGTTTGGTGAAGAGACCGTCATCGTCGTCGAGCGCTACGACAGAGCCCGCGTCGACGGTCGGCTTTTGCGCGTGCATCAGGAGGATATGTGCCAGGCACGGGGAGTCCTGCCCACGCGCAAGTACGAGGTGGATGGGGGGCCAGGCGTCGCTGACATCTGTGAACTCCTGATGGCGTCATCAGCGGAGCCAGAGAGCGATCGGGTACGGTTCATCGAAGCGATGGCGCTGAACTGGCTGCTCGCGGCATCCGATGGCCACGCGAAGAACTACTCGTTGCTCCACGCGTGGGGTCCGCAGGCTCGGTTCGCTCCACTATATGACGTGATCACCGTGCTTCCGTATCCGCAGCTCACCAGCGGACGCAACACGTTGGCGATGAGCATCGGAGGCGAGCGCCTCGTCGAGAAGATCAACGGAGAGCACTGGCGTCGACTTGCGCGCGAAGTTGGAGCCGCGCCCACAGAGGTGCTGGAGCTGGTATCGTCCCTCGCAAGTAGGCTTCCGCGCGCGGTGGAGGCGCTGGTTGATCGGGAGGATGGCGCGGCACACGCGAGACCCGCGCTGGCGCGTCTCGCTGCGGCCGTAATCGAGCACTGCACACACAGCGCGAGACGTTTGTAGGCGCTGCCGGGTCACATGGCCGCATGACTCGGACGCAAAGGTAACGGTCCGAACGAGTATCGCGGAGCTTTCGGCACCACACGCCTGCCGGTGAGACGCTGGCGCTCTACGCGGGCGCGACCGGTCGCCGAGACCCGCGTCAGACCAAGCGCAAAGCACACGAGGAACGAAGCTTTCACCGCCGCCGCTTCGGATCGATCGGCGCGTCCGTCCACACCGTCCCGCACTCTGCAGCCGGCTTGTAGCTGTCAGTGACCGTGAGGATTCGCCACTCGCCTCCGCGCCTCAGGAGCGTGAACGCGTCGTATCCGCAGTGCGACACGCCAGTGGCATTGCGCACCTGATATTCGGCCCACACCATCGCTGTCGGGCCGTCGGTAAAGACGCGCAGGCCGCGCAGTGGCTCATCCGCAGGCGGTTGGTTCGGATTCGATACTGCTCCGATGAACTGTTCAGGACTGAGCACGAGCAGCCGCATGCCGCCGTTCGCTGTAGGACGCGGCAGCGTGATGCGCGCGGAGCTGTCGCAGGTGGCCCGCAGGGCTGCCGTGTCGCGGTCGTACATCGCGTTGATCATGCGAGAGAGTGAGTTTGCCCCGATATTGTGGACGCGTAAGTGATAGAGACTACGCGGCTTTCTCCAACTGCCCTTCGTACTCCGCCGGGCTGACGTACCCAAGCGTGGAGTGACGCCGCTTCCGGTTGTACCATGCCTCGATGTACTGGAAGATCGCACACCGAGCCTCGTCTCGCGTCTGCCAGTCGTGCTGCATCAGCAGCTCGAACTCCAGCGTCGCGAAGAAGCTCTCGGCCACCGCGTTGTCGTAGCAGTCGCCCTTGCCGCTCATGCTGGCGATCATGCCGTGGGCGGCCAGCTCCTGGCGGTAGTCCTCCGACGCGTACTGGCTCCCGCGATCGGAATGGAAGATCAGGCCCGGCGCGGGTCGGCGCGCCCCACGCGCCATGCGGAGGGCAGCGAGCACCAGCTCCGCCTCCATCGTGTCCCGCATCGCCCAGCCCACGCAGCGCCGTGAGCCAAGATCCAAGACCGTCGCCAGGTAGAGCACCCCTTCCCGCGTCGGGATGTACGTGATGTCGCCGACCCACACCCGATTGAGCGCCACGCCGTTCACATCGAACGCGCGCCCCAGCCGGTTCGGTGCGATGGGGTCCGCGTGGTTCGAGTCCGTCGTCACGACGCGGCGCCGCGCCGGCGACCGCGCCACCAAGCCATCGTCCCGCGTCAGCCGCGCCACGCGCCTGATGCTGGTCGGCAAGCCGGTCGCGCGCAGCTCCTGGAGCACCCGGGGCGCGCCATACGTCTCGCCGCTCTCGGCGAAGGCGATCCGGATGTGCGCCATCAGCAACTCGTCGATCACCGCGCGCCAGCTCAGCGGCCGCTTGAGGTAGGCGTAGAAGCCGGAGACCGAGACGTCGAGCACGCGGCACATGAGTCGCACGGGAAACTCGTCGCGATGGCGGGCGATCACGGCGCACCTCATCGCGACTCCTTCGCGAAGTACACCGCCACTTTTTTTTGCGAACGCCTGCTCCTGCCGCAGCACCGCGTTCTCGCGGCGCAGCCGCCGGAGCTCCTGCTCCGCCGTCTCGGCGGGCGCCGGCGCACCCGACGCGCCCCGCCTCTCCTTCGCCCATGTCCGGAGCTGGTCCGGTCGGACGTCGAGTTCACGCCCCACCTGGGCGAGGGGTACGCCGACGGCCTGCCGATCCGCCAGCAGCTGCACCGCCGCCGCTTTGAACTCCGCACTGATGACGCGGCGCTCACGCCGGCCCGATGCGCCTGCCTTTCCCTTCGGTGTCATGAACTACCTCCACCCCGAATCTAGGGTGCGTGAGGCGTCCACGAAATCGGGTCAACTCCACAGGTTCGCGGTCTGCATCTCGCCGATTCGGCCCCGGCGGAAGTTCCGTATTGCGCGCCTGAGTTGTGACGTCCACTCGCGTGAACGTGACATCGCAGCACTGCCGGAGCCGACGGCAACGAGCTGCGGTGCCTCCGGTTCGTCTCGAGCGAGGCTTCGCCGATCGACGACCCGGACGCACTTGACCTCGAAGCGCTGCGCCTGAGGATTGTGCCGGGCGCCGAGGGCGTACAGACGCGGCCGCGCAGCATGCCAACACGGAATGAGAATCTTGTGGGGGCCGCGGAGCGGCGGAGGGAGCGCTCTCAGGTGTGGCACGAGCTCGGAAGCCATGTCGGTTCCAAGCTTGTAAAGAAGGCTCTCCAACGGACCCTTCAACCCGTTGAGGCACCGCGACATCCACGCGCTGGGCTCGGTGCCCATGGCCGTCCTGCCGAGTCCACAGTATCCGAGAAGCGCCTTTCCATCGGTCGTCTCTAACCGCATCAACTTCGTTGCGTCGTCGATCGGAGCACGCGAGTCGAACGTGATTCGGCGGTCCACCGCGAGAAGCACGAGAGCTCGCGTGACCGATGCAAGAACAAGTGTCATGGAACCTCGCCGATGGGTGCAGAACCGTTCAGCTGCAGTTGCACCCGCACATGGATGATCGATCTCGCCCGCGCAGCTCCCCGTGGCGTGTAGTGAACCGCGCCTCAACATTAGAGCATGAAATGCAGCTGGACGCAATGCAGTGCGCGATCATCCAGGCAGGATTCCGCTGATGCCGCGGTGCAGTATCAGTCGGCGCGCCTGAAGTCACAGTCCTGACAGCGAGAGGAGTCTGCAATGTTGTTTCGTCGCGTAGGGCTCGGCTGTTGGGCATGCCTCGGTCTCTTCGGTGTGGCGTCTTCGCTGCACGCGCAACTGTTCCGCGTTGCGCCGCGCGAGTTCGGTCAGATCATCGAGGCCGCGCTTGCTGGAGTGTCATGCAGGACATCGAGGGGCCGGTGCCGCAGGTCATGGAATCACACGGAGGCGCGGAGAGGACGGCGACACCGGCACGACCGCGGACGACGCTCGATGTCGTCTCCGGTTCAACGATCCTCGTGCGACGCCACGTCGTGAATCCCGGATCCTAGACCGAGCCGGCTCCCGACGACTCCGACTTCTTACCCCGCGGCTTCGCATAGACTGACGACCTCGACAACGCCCACCCTCCACCGCTACGACGAACAGCGTCGACAGCCGCGCCCTTGCCGGACGTATAGCGATATGGACTTCAACTCGTGCAGCGACCGCATTCATGGAATCCGGAGGTCGACCGTGCCACACCGAATGGCACGTCAGGGCGCGGAGGCCCACCCGCTTCATTGACGCGGGCGCCTGCGCGCATTGCCGTTTGATCGCGACTTGAGGAGCTGAGTCTCGTAGCGAATCTCGCCGTGATGCTCATACACGAACCGGTCCGCCTCGTCGAGTCGCGTGGGATCGAACTCCACAATGAGGCCGTTCTGAAGAACCTTGAAGTCCGCCGATCGAATCTCGGTCTCAGGAGAGGTGAACGCTCGCATGTACCGACCGTGAGCCGCACCGCGAAACTCGGCTCGGTGTTGGAGAAAGTACGCGAGGTCAAGGTGACCAACCATGAACACAATGTCCCAGCCGCGATGCGCCGCCATGTCCCACTTCCACATCGGCCAGAACTTCCTGCGAATCGCCTGATCTGAGTGCCAGAGGGCCTCCTTCAGGGCGTCGAACTCTTTCTGGCCGGCGACTGAGAACTCGCAAATCGTGAGATAGTTCACAAACTTCTCACCAAACACGCAGCTTGACCCCAGAGTGAATATCTCGTGATTCGGATAGCGCTGGCGGAAGAAGGCAAGCTCGTCGAGGAACCACGACTCCAGCGGCCTGCGCTTCGACTTTCCGTAGACGTAGCGAAGAACGTCCGGTTTGTACCGGAAGCCTGGGGTCGAGCAAACGAGACGATGGCGCTCATCCTCGGCAACGATCAGAGAGAACCCGGCCGTCTTTGCGCGAGCGCGTGCCATCGTAACCTCCGGAAAAGGCCTCGCCAATGAGAAGTCGATCTACCCCGAGGTATTCCTGCAGGCGGTTCGCCGCCCCGCATGTCCAAACACTGTCACTGCGCGCAGCATTCGGCAACCGCCCCGCCAGCGTTCCGTGCAAGTCGTTCCCGCAGTCGTGCCGCCAGACCCGCCCACGACAACGGGGCCAGCAGCGCGTCCGCTGCTGGCCCCGTCTCCTGCGCTCGCCGCCCGCCTACCCGCGCCGGCCCACCCGCGGCGGCTCACTCAACGCCGCCAGCAGCGCCCCACACGCCGTGACCACCGGCGGCAGCGCCACCGCCAACTGCGGCACCGCCTCACTCAGCGCCACCAACACCGCGTTCGTGGGCTGCACCGTCGCCAGCGCCCCCAGCATCGCGATCGCCGCCCCCAGGAGCGCCCGCGCCCCGCGCGGCTCGCCTTGCCGCGCACCCTGCGGCCCACCCTGCGGCCCCTCGCCCTTCTTCCTCACTTCCGGCATTCCGCCTCCTGTCGTTGAGGTGTCCTCTCGCTTACTGATCGCTCCTCGAGCCTCGCCGCTACCGCCCATCCCGCGGCGGGTGCGGATCGTTCCCATACGAGTTCTTGGCCGCGATCAGCCCGTCCAGCCGATGGATCGTGTGCTCCACCTGCAGCCGACGCGCCAGATCACGCCCCTCCGCCACCGCATCCAGCTTGCGGCGGTGCCTCGACCGCACGCGACCGTCGAGCTTGTTCCACCAGCCGCGACCCGTCGCCGCCGGCACCGTGTGCACACCTCCGCCACGCTTCATGGTCTTCATGGTGATGTCCTCCCGGTGATTGGTTGGTGTGGCTTACGCGGCCTGCGGCAGCACGCGGCCTTCACCCGCGATCCTCGACGTCGCCGCCGCCGCGTTCGCTCCCTCGCCCGCTCCCTCGCCCGCGCGCCCCGTCCCCGGCAGCAGCTGCACCCGCTTGGCCTGCGCCCAGGTCGCCAGCACCGTCTCATCACGCCGGTACGACGCCCGCACGATCGCATCGAGACGGTCCACCGCCCGACGCCCGCGCGTCAGCTGCACCCTGAGCCCCGTGCGCGCCGCCACCTGCGTGCTCACCTGCGTCGCGCGCCCACCCATGAGCTGCACCAGCGCGTTGCGTGCGGCCACGAACTGCGCCAGGAACTCCGCCGGCATCCCGCTCTCCTCGAACACCGCCTGGTGCGGCCGCGCCGCGTCGATCATGCTGTCGCACACGGCCAGCATCTTCGTCGGCCCGAGCGGCAGGCGCGGCATCTTGAGCCCCTCCGGCAGGCCCACGTCCGACGTCGGCTCGATCTGCGCCCGCGCGATCGTCACGATCGGCCGGATGTGCTGGGCCACCAGCAGCGCGATCTGGTCCCGCTGCCGACGCAGCTCCGCGCGGCTCTGGCTGCGTCCCGTGAGCTGCGCCCCGGCGTAGCTGCGCAGGCGGTCCACCACGCCGTCCAGCATCTCCCGCGCGTGCGTGTAGGTGAGCGTGCCCGTCGCCGGGTGGGCGTCGAGGAACGCCTGCACACGCACCAGCGAGTCCATCACCTGCTTCTGACGCTTGTCCATCGGACCCTCCTCCTTCATATGGATGTGAGTGGACGCAAGGCCTGCCGGACTGCCCCGCCCGTGTGCGTCCGTCACGGACGGCCGATCTGCTGCATGTCCCGGCGCGCGTCACGCGCGAGGCTGTTGCGATGGCGAGGGAGCCTGCTGCGCCCGCGAGGGAGTCCGCTTCGCTTGCGCGGGAATCTGCGGCGCGTACGCGGGAGTCTGCTGCGCCCGCGAGGGAGTCCGCTTCGCTTGCGCGGGAGCCTGCTGCGCGTGCGAGGGAGCCTGCGGCGCTGGCGACGGAGTCTGCGGCGCTCGCGAGGGAGCCCGCTCTGGCCGCGATCGCAGCTGCGCGGATGCCGCGCCGGCGTGCGGCACGTGCGATCGCCCATGCGGAACGCCCGATCGGCGCTGCGAGACGCCCGATCGGCGCTGCGGACTCGGTGATCGCCGATGCGGAGCGACCGTGCTGCGCTGCACAGGCGCCGAGCGACACTGCGGAACTTGCGCACGGCGCTGCGCGACGTCCGCGCAACCCTGCGCGACCGCCGAGCGCCGCTGCGTGAGTCGCGCGGTGGTCCGCGCGACGTCCGCGCGATCGCGCTGCACCCGGGACGCGGGCGTCGCCATCCGCGCGGCGTCGTGATCGCTTCGGCGCGGAGCAGGCACGTCTCGCGACGCGGCGTGTGCAGTCCGGTCGGGAGCACGAACGACTCGGTCGGTGGCTCCGTCAATCCAGTCGGCACGGCGAACAACTCGGTCGGCGGCGCGATCGATCCGCTCGGCAGTGCGAACGACTCGGTCGGCGGCTCCGTCGATCCAGTCGGCACTGCGAACAACTCGGTCGGCGGCCTCGACAACTCGGTCGGTAGTGCGATCAATCCGGTCGGCGGCCAGGACAACTCGGTCGGTAGCGTGATCAATCCGGTCGGCGGCCTGGACAACTCGGTCGGTAGCGCGATCAATCCAGTCGGCGGCGCGCACAACCCGGTCCGCGGCGCGATCACTCCTCTCGGTCGCCCGATCGTCTCGAGTGGTCATGGGATCGTTCCCGTTGGAGGCCTGGGCATGCCGGTCGGCACCGTGGCCGTTCCGGTCGGTCGGCTGCGAGTCGTGGTCGTGCACACGCGACTCGCCCTGCGCCGCTCTCCCATCGAGCGGGTCCGCCCCAGCAAGGCGATCGACGGCCCTTCCTCGCGACTGGCGGCGTGTGGCTCCAGATTCGCCGCTTGCGGCAGTTGCACGACCGGTGGAGCCTCACACGCGGTCGGCGGGTCGATCCCTTCTATTCATACAACTTCCCAGACCCCCGATTCCTATGAATGCCCCGATGGCCGATTTCGGCGTGCCATTCTGGCATTCATAGGAATCGCCCCCTTCGCAAGTTGTACTGGTAGAGAGGCGTGATCCCACCCCTTCACCCGCACCACCATGCGACTGGTTCGCGATCGGTCCCAATCCCCACCCGCCGCCGCCGTGGTCCGTCGTCCGACGGAGCCTGCCGCGATCGTCGTCGAGTCCGAGCTCGAGCTGCTCTTCCGCGAGATCTACCGGCGGCTCTACGCCACGTTGCGCCGGTACGCCGAACGCTTCTTGAGTCGCGACGATGCGGCCGACGCGGTCTGCGACACGTTCGTCGAGTTCTCGCTTCGCTGAACGGAGATCCTCGCGCGGGCAGTGGCGGCGTGATCGGTGAACTCTAGGGAACGACGCGCAGCGGATTCGCACGACGCCGATCGTGTCGTCGGGTCGTACTCAGAGAGGAGACATGCACCGTTCGAAGTCCGCCGAAGTGCCACTTGCCACGATGGACTGTCTCTTGGATGGTCCGCCTGCAGATGCGAGCGGTCGCCCGAAGCGCACGCACCGCTGACCTGCGCGAGGATGGGCCGCGCGCCCAATCGGATCACAAGCATGGACCGGGGCGTTGCGCACTTGTCGTCGCCGCGATTCGTTCCGATCCTATTTTCTTCCTGCAGTCAACCGACAGTCGTCCTGCCGTCCCGCGCGAACTCCCGCGCTGCTCCGCGCCCGGATCGGATGCCCCGCGGTGACCCTCCCACCCGCGAGAACGCGTCGTGCCACCCGCGTGCATCTCGCAGCCCCAACGCGCGCGACTGATGCTCTGCAGTCTCGTTCGCCTGCACGTGCCGGCCCCGCCTCTGGACCCGACGCCATTGGTGCGGTTGCCCGCGCTGGCGGGCGCGCTGCGCCTGGGGTCGGTGGCGGTGAAGGACGAAACCGCGCGCGGCGGTCTCACGAGCTTCAAGGCGCTCGAGCCCTCCTACGCGCTGACAGCCCTGCGGAACGAGGGTCGCCTCGCGCCGCGATCGACTGCTCTCGCTCGGCGCCGAGGTGCGCCGAGGTGCGCCGAGGTGCGCCGAGGTGCGCCGAGGTGCGCCGGGTCGACGGCGACGATGACGCGGCGTCCCCTCCGGCCCGGCGCTGCGGATCGTCGAACGTGAGGTCGACGCCTTCCTCGCCATCGATGACGCGTGGGCCTGCGACGCGCACACCCTGCTGACGTCTCCTGCGGCAGCGGACCCCGGGATCCCGACCTCGCCGACCGGTGCGGCCGGGCTGGGTGCCCTGCTCGCACTCTGCACGGACCCGGCGCGGCGGGCGACACGTAGCGTCCTGCGCTCGCGCGCCAACGCACACCGTTCTCACAACCCGGACGGGTGGCGACCGGCTCGCGCACCCACGCACCATATTGCCATGCGACTCCTCCGCTCGCGCGCGCGACGCTGTCTGATCGCCGCCTCGCTGACTGCACTCGGCTGCCGCGCTGCAACGCGGCCCCCGGAACCACCGACCGCCTTGCCGCGCTCGCCCAGCGTGGCCTTCATCTCCCGGCTCGGCGTCGACACCGTCTCGGTCGAGTACGCCAGCGTCTCGGCCGACACCATGCGCGGCGCCGTGATCCGGCGCGACCCCCAACTGGCTCGCGTGGACTACCGCCTCGTCCGCGCGACCCGGGGCGGATTCGGCGAGGTCGAAGTGACGCGGCGCGTCTGGCGGGACGGCACCTGGGCACCTGCACTACCCGTTCAACTGCGCGCCATCGGCGACTCGGTGGAGATCCGGAGCGAGGCCGGACGTCGTATGGTGCCCGCGCCGTCTCCCACACTCTCGGTGCTCGGGTCCGGTGCGCTCCTCTCGTTCGCGGTCTCGGAGTTCCTCCGCCTCGGCGTCGACAGCGCCGCGCTGCCGTTCATCGCACCGGTCGGCGGCATAGGTGGTCGCTTCATCGCCCGGCGGCGCGACGAGCGCGTGGAGTATCGCCTGTCCGGCGGGTTCGCCGTCGCGCGTCTGCGTCGGGATGGCTGGTTGGAGTACGCAGACGCGTCCGCGAGCACACTCAAGGAGCGGATCACCGCGGCCAAGCTCGACCTGAAGCGATTCCGCGCGATCGAGCTTGACTGGACCGCGCGTGACGTGGGCGGCCCGCTCTCTCCGCGCGACACGCTGCGCGCGCGGATCGGGGACCTCACACTCGAAGTCGACTACGGTCGCCCGTCAGTCCGCGGGCGGCCGGTATTCGCCAGCGGCGTCCTTGGCGACACCATCTGGAGGGCCGGAGCCAACGGCGCCACGCACCTCACGCTCTCGGCGGCGGCACGCATCGGGCACGCCGAGATCCCGGCGGGACGTTACACGTTGTTCGTGTATGCGGTCGGCGATCAGGCGGCACTCATCATCAATCGCCGAGTCGGGATCTGGGGTACCCAGTACGATGCCCGCGAGGACCTGCAGCGCATTCCCCTGACCGTCGCGCTCCGCCAACCGCACACGGAGCGGTTCACCATCGCAGTCGTCGACGGTCCGCGCGGCACGGTCCTCAGCCTCGCATGGGCCGACCGCAAGTGGACCATCGCTATCGCACCGGTCCGGATCCCATGACCGTGGTGCGCTTCGGCCGCGGGCTGTCCCGCGTGCAATACTCCGGCCGCCCAACAACGGCATCACTGGCCGCGGCTGTCGGCAGTAAGCGTCGCTATCCGCCGGCGATCAAGAGTCCGCGCGACGCAGGAAAGACCTTCGAGGTCAAGACTGACTTTCGATCCTTCCACGAATCGGCGACCTTCTCCAGCTCGATATCGAGCTCAGGGTTGTTATCGATGCGCCGTGTTTCCTCGATATAGTGTCGCAGTCCATTGTATGCCCATGGAGCGATGAAGGAGAGCGAGTAGAAGAGCGTCTCCTCGTCTGCGTACTGCTGCTGCACGGCGATGGCGACAAGTTCCAGCTGTCCAAGCAATGAACTCACGCCTGCCAACAACTCGTGGTCCGCGAGAATCTTCTTGTGCAGATCCTGCGGCGCGATGGCCTTGTTTGCGATCTCCTTGTCGATGAGAAGCCGTACCTTGGCCCTGTCCATCTGCGCAAAGGTTTGGACCAACGCGAACGCGTTGTCGCGACGCTTCTGAGTCAACGCATCTCGCACTGACCAACCCGCGAAGAATGCGCTGTAGACTGCGGCCGCGCCTCCCACAACAGCCGCGGCAAAGACGACGAGCTCGTGCGCGGTCGGCAGCAAGTGAAATGCGGCGATGAAGCCGACTCCGAGCAACGTGAGTACGAGTGCGATGCCGATCTTCAACTTTACTGTCGTGAACTCGCCCGGCTCCTTGCGCGTCATTGCGAAGTGTCTCTGTGTGGGTGGAAGCTGATGGGGGCTGCTGCGGATGACGTGGGCTTCTGCTGCGAGCGCTCCAACATGATGCGCGCTTCCGCAAACGCCCGTCTGAAGCAAGCGTCTTGATGCCGGCACCTCGCGAACGTCGCGTCCACGGGGCCCGCCGCGCAACGGAACGGTGAGGGGCGGCGCCCGCAGGTGTCGCCGCTCATTCGGCTGATTTCGGATCGCCTGCAGCGCCTGCGGACGGTCTACGACGAGCGCTTCCCGCGCGCGTATCGCCCGTGGGCGCCCCGTGGGCGCCCCGTGGGCGCCCCGTCGTCGCGCAGGTCGCGGACACGGTCCTCGCCTGGGACATCCGAGGCCGCCCCAGCAGCCCGCGAACCCCGCAAGCCGTCTTGCGGCCGGCGCGACGCAACGCGCGAGGCTATGCGCGAGGCTTTCCGCGACGACCCAGACGCCGACACCGGGCGTGCGCGTAAGCGGCCGAGCGCGCAGCTCGGCGATCCATCCGATCCCATTGGAGTGAACGCCTCCGCTCCGTCCATATAGCGCCCCGCTCGAGGCGCTCCCCGGCCCGCGCTCGACTCCCATCCCCAGCCGCGTGGATGAGCGACCCCTGCACGGCCCACCGGCGAGGGATTCGGTGATGCGGAGGGAGCCGCGCAGCCCCCGACGTCCATCGCGGTGGACGCGCGCGCCAAGGACGAACACGAGAGAGCCGTAGCAAAGTCCCTTCGTGCCCCGCGTCTTCGGTGGGTGGGAGACGTGCGGTCTAGAACTAGCCATCGCATCTCGGCGGAAGAGTGATTACGCTCAGACTACGGCTGCGGGCATCCCTCCTCACCTCGCTCGTGCCGACGGGCGCTGGTGCCGAGGCAGCACTGCGCCACGCAGAACCACCGCGCGGATCCGCCGAGTTGCCGCAACGTCGACAAGCGGATTCGCATCCAACAGCACCAGGTCCGCAGCCTGGCCCATGACGACCTCGTCCACCTGTCCCGCGAGTCCCGCGACCGCCGCCGCGTCCATCGTCGCGGCACGAAGTGCCTCCGTGGGTGAGAGGCCGCCCCGTCGCACGAGCATCTCCAGTTCCTCGTGTAGACTCCACCCCGGAACGATCCCCAACACGCCGACGTCTGTGCCCGCAAGGATCACGACGCCGGCATCACGCATCGCGCGCGCCTGTCGCGCCGACGCAGACTCGATGGTAGCCCAGTCCGTCGACGTGTCCGGGTCCGTCGCGCGCATACGCAGGCCGTCTCGCCAGTTGTCGCGAAGAGTTGCGGCGACGTCGCGCATTCGCGAGTCCTTGGCACCGAGGGAGTCCGCGAGCATCCGCCGCCACGTGCTATCCGGGACGCTGCGGGCGAGACCGGTCACGATGGTCGGCGTCCACGCGGTGCCGTTTCGTGCCAGCCGTTGCATCAACGCCCGTCGCGCCGAGTCGCTGAGCGTCGAGAAGGCCTCGCGAAGACCGCCGGCTTCCGCCGCCAGGACAGAGTGCTCGAACGACCCCATCCCGGAGTCGGACACGATCCCGACGGCACTCAGCGGAGGCGCGTGGCCCGCAAGCCGCACTCCGCGCGCGCGCAACGTCCGAGCAAGCGCAAAGTAGGCCGGTCCCGGCGGGTAGTTTCGAATCTTGGCGAAATCTGCGCCCGTGCGCTGGATAGCGTCGACGGCCACCACGGCGTCCTCCGGGGTCGCGAGGGCGAGCCGCGACCGGATCTCCCGCACGAACGCCGAGTCCGCATCATCACGCTCCGTGACGAACTGTATCCACCTGGCGCTCTCAAGCACTGGCCCCGCCGCGACGATGCGCGGCCCTCGCAACGCGCCGCCGGCAACGGAATCCCGCCACGCGATGATGGGGCCGGTGCCACCCATGTCCCGCACGCCCGTGATACCGTGACGCAAGAAGGCCTCGAGGCTCTCGCGACCCGCGTACGAGAGATGCACGTGCATGTCCCAGAGACCGGGCATCACGAAACGCCCTTGTCCGTCAATTCGGTCGGCGTCCGTCGGCACCGCAACGGACCCCCGCGGGCCGATTGCGACGATCCGCTCGCCGCGCACCAGAACAGTCTGGTCGGACACGGTTCGACCCTCACGCACGTCGACCACCGACACGCCGATGATGGCAAGCGCGCGAGGCCGTCCTGCCTCACCTTCCGGCGCGCGTCGCGTCGGCGGCGCGCACGCGCTGGCGGCAAGGAGAAGCAACAGGATTCGAACGCGCAGCATGGGTGCCTCGTCCCGCTACCGAGGTGGACTCTGCCAAAGTACCTGAACAACACGCCAGCGCCCGTCCTGACGCGCCATCGTGAGATAGTCCACACCCCACCACGCGGTCACTTTCGCCACGGCGATCTGATCAAGAACGTCCAGCACCTCGACCCGCTTGGGCGCTCCCGGCGGAGGCCCGCCGCGGCCCGATGTGCGGACCGTTCGGGTGAACGCGTGGAACTCCTCCCACGACATCCGTGACATCGCGAAGCCACCCTCGCGCCGACGCGAGTACCCCATCTTGTGCACGGCAGGATCGATGCTGCGGATATGCTTGGTGCTGTCGCCCTCGTAGAATGCTTCGAGGTAATCGAGCGCGGCGCGCTCGACGCTCGCGCGTGCGTCCGCCATCGACGACGCGCCGCCGACCCATCCGCCGACCCGCCGCATCCGGTACACCGTGGGCGCGGATCCTCCGCCGAGCGTCGCCACCCACTCGTTGCCGTCGACGCGGTGCCAGCGGTACCCTGATCCCGAGCGCCCGGTCTCGAACCAGACCGTGTCCGTCGCGATCCGGGCTACGCTCGCCGACTGCGCTCCTCGACGCAGGCTCAGAATCCTGCCCTGCGAGAGGACGATGCGCGCGGCATTGGGCGCAGAGGTGAACGTGGAGTCCATACCGAACTCGCGCTGCTCGATCGTCGTGTCGTTGA
The DNA here is from genome assembly GCA_902825965.1 of uncultured Gemmatimonadota bacterium. Lineage (GTDB taxonomy): Bacteria > Gemmatimonadota > Gemmatimonadetes > Gemmatimonadales > Gemmatimonadaceae > Pseudogemmatithrix. The sequence goes on from CADEDA010000018.1 coordinate 39,733, forward strand.
CGAACACGTACTCCTCGAAGAAGCGCGGATAGTTGCCACCCGAGCCGAGCCAGCGCCCTTCAAGCCACCGCAGTGCGGCGAACTGCGCCCGCGTGATCGTCGTCGCGGACGTGACTTGCGCCTCGGGGCGTCCGGGAAGCAGCAAGACAAGGAGCAACGGAGCGACCAGGATCTGTCTGGCCGGGGAGAACGACAATGCGAACATGATCAATGGCTCTGGTGTGAAGGGTGGCAGCTCCGGCGCCGCGCGCGGTCCCCAATGAAACCTAAGAAGATGCCCGCGGCCGGCACGGTGCCTATGTGTGCGTCTCGTTTGTCCTGCGGACGTACCCGTGCGAAAGGGCCGCGATCGCGTACATCTGCAACATGCGCCTCGCTCTCGCCCTGATGCTGTGGGTCGTGCCTATGCGGCCGGTCCTCGCACCGCCGTACTCCGATGCGGTTGAGCTGACGATCACCGGGCGCTCTCAGCCCAGCACCGCTTCCGACTCCGCCGCCCTGCGCGCCGCCGTCGACTCGCTGCGCCGCATGCGCGCCCCCGCCGACGGCTGGACCGCGCTCGCCGTTCCGACGAGCGAGACGGGGCGCATCCGAATGGTGCTTCGCATCGACGACGGACGCTGGATTCCTCCACACACCCACAACCTCAGCAAGCGGCTCACGGTGCTGGAGGGGACGCTGCTGGTCGGCCACGGCGAGCATATCACGCCGGGCGGCGCCGCGAGGGAAAGACTCACAGCGGGGGCCACGACCGAGATGCCAGCCCGGGTGGTCCATTTCGAGGGCGCCGAGGGACGCGCCCTCGTCTTGCTGGACGCGGCGGCGGGACTCACGACGACCTGGGTGGGGCGGTAGCTGCGTCCCGACCATTCTGGGAAGCCTGGCCCCGAGGACGCAACACACTGTGTGGCCCGCGTCCACCCGCTCGCGAGTCGCCCACGTGGTCCTATTCCTCTCGCTCGAAGCGGCATGCCGCACAGGCCGGTGAGCGCCTGCGGCCCCCACTAACCCGCTAGACGCACGTGCATACCCGACCTGTGACGGCTGCCCCTCGAGCAGGGCCCAGCAACGAATGGGAACGCTAGCGTTCCGGCCCCGGTCGAGTAAACGGGAGTCCTGTGTGTGTCGCGTAAGATCGACCGGCGCTCCTCGCGTCCGACAACTCAGACGCCGATGCCGCCCTAAGCCTTCAGCCTTCAGCCCTCAGCGCCGTCGCCACCCGCACCCGCAGTGACGCGAACTCGTCCGGCGCATGCGACGTGCGCACCGCCTCCAGGAACGCCGCCGCAAAGTCATAGTGCGAACGGCACCCCGCACAAGCCTCAAGGTGCGCGACGATCCCCGCGCGCGCACTCTCCGGCAGCGCACCGTCGAGGTGCGGCCACAGCTGCCGCACGACCTCGGCGCAGCTGAGCGGGACGGGCGAAACAAGGGTCATGGGCGAGGTCCTGTGGGAGTCGCGGCCGCGAAGCCGCGGTCGATGGCGTGTGCGAGCAACATTTCCTGCAACAGCCGCCGCGCGCGGTAGAGCCGCGAGCGCACCGTGCCGAGCGGGATCATCAGGAGCTCGGCGATCTCCTCGTACGTGAAACCCTCCACGTCGTACAGCGTCACCACGTCGCGGAAGATGGGCTCCAGCCGCTCGAGGCTCGCGCGGATGGCCGGCCCGAGGTCGAGGCGGTCGAACAGGTCGTCGAGCCCCATCGCTCGCGCATCGCGGTGCACCTGCACGGCACCGAGGATCTCGAGCGTCTCGTCCTCCGACGCGATGACCACCTCGGAGCGGGCCTTGTTGGCGAGGAATGCGTTGCGACAGATCGTGGCGAGCCAACGCTTGCAGTCCGACCCGGGCACGAAGGTGTTCCAGTGCCGGAGCGCGCGCAGGAAGGTCTCCTGCACGAGGTCGTCGGCGTCCGCCGCGTCCCGCGTGAGCGCACGCGCCACGCGAGCCACCGCGTCGAGGTGCGGCAGCGCGACGGCGCTGAAGTCCTGGACGGCGTCGGGCATGGAGGAAGTTGGCGGTCCGGTCACTGCAGGCACTAGTGCCGGCGGCCCGGGTGAGTTCCCGGGAACTCGTCGCGGGGCTCGTCGCTACCGCTCGGAGTTGCGCCACCCACTCCGGGTGGCCACCCCTTCGACCCCTGCGAACATGAACATCCCCTCACGTCGGCACCTCGCCGCCCTCGCGTCCCTGACCCTCCTCGCCATCGTCGCGCCCGTCGCAGCGGTCCGCGCCCAGGAGGCCGGCATAGCCGTCGGTGCCATGGCTCCCGCCGCCATGGTGGAGTCGCTCGACGGCAAGCCGATGAACCTGAGCGACATCTACGGAAAGGGCACTCCCGTGGTGCTGGAGTTCTGGGCCACCTGGTGCCCGCTCTGCCGCAAGTTGGAGCCCGCGATGGCCGCCGCCCGCACCAAGTACGACGGCAAGGTGAAGTTCGTGGGTGTTGGCGTCTCGGCCAACCAGTCACCCGAGCGCCAGAAGGCGCACATCGAGGCGAACAGGATGGGCGGCGTGTACGTCTTCGATCGCCACGACGCCGCGACGAAGGCCTTCCAGGTGCCGCACACGAGTTATGTCGTGGTGCTCGACGGTGCGGGCAAGGTGGTGTACACCGGCGTCGGCGAGTCGCAGGATATCGATGCGGCGGTGAAGAAGGTGCTCGGCGGTATGTGAGGCCGCGCAGGACCGGCGCTGTCACATCACGACGCCGGTGTCCGTCTAGAGGGTTACATCCTGGCTCAACCCTAGCCCGACACCGGCGATGGCCGACTCCATTCGTCTCCGGGCAGCCCTGGCGCTGACCCTGCCTCTCCTGCTCACCGTGAACGCGGTGGCCATGCTGGTCGCCGGCCGCTGGTGGTACAGCGCTGTCCCTGGCGTCATGGCCACCGGCCCGTTCAACCTGCATTTTGTCGCCGACGTCGGCGTCGCCTTCCTGGCCTCCGCGCTCGCCATAGGACTGGGCACTCGCCTGCGCTCGCCGTTGCTCGCCTTGCCCGGGGTGTCGTTCCTCGCTGGTCACGCCGCCGTCCACCTCGTGCTGGGAATGGCGCACGGATTCCCCCGCGGCGCGCCACTCGCCGTGGAACTCGGTGCCGTGTATCTCCCGGCGGTCACCGCGGTCTGGATGCTCCGCTCGATCCTGCGTCTCGAAGCACTCCGCGCATTGGGTCGCCTCGCCCCGTCCGAGGTCGTGATCCGCGTGGCGGAACAGAGGCTGGGCGTCACCCTCGAATACTTGCGCGTGCTCGCCTCGACATCGCCGGCGACATTCGCAAAGGTGCTGCAACTGAGCGCTGTCCTGGATGCGGCTGCGTCGGGTCGAGCCGCCGCTGGCAGGAGCCACTGCGCCTCGATCAATCTCGCGTCGATTCATCTCGCGGCTCTTGCGGCGACCATCCACGACGACTGCGGCGAGTGCGTCCAGATCGCCGTCAACCGGGCGCTCGCCGACGGGGTGGATCCGCGGTACGTTCGAGCCGTGCTCGATGATCGCGTGCATGAACTGCCACCGCCGCTCGCGGATGCCGTCCGGTTCGGACGAGGCGTCGTCGCGTCCGACCCGGCGGCAGACGACGTACGGCAGCGGCTCGCAGCGCAGCATGGCACGCGGATGATCGCGGAGCTGGCGTTCGCCGTCGCGGCGGCGCGGCTCCATCCGGCATTGAAGCGGGGCCTGGGCCTCGCGCAGAGTTGCCGCGCCACTCGGATCGTCATGTCCGATGCGTGAGGACGAAGTCCTGTCCGCATTCGAGGCGGCGCGCCCCCGGCTCTTCGCGCTTGCGTATCGCATGGTGGGGCTCGTCGAGGACGCCGAGGATATCGTGCAGGAGACCTTCCTGCGATGGCAATCGACCGAACACGCGCCGGTCCGTTCGGCCGACGCGTGGCTGCTCACCGCCTGCACGCGTATCGCGATCGATCACCTGCGACGCGTGCAGGCGGAGCGCAACGCGTACGTCGGCATGTGGCTCCCGGAGCCCGTCGAGTCGGAATCGATGGACGCCACCGTCCTCTCGGAGTCGCTCTCGGTCGCGTTCTTGGTCCTGATGGAGCGACTCACGCCCGAGGAACGCGCCGCCTGGCTGCTGCGCGAGGCGTTCGCGATCGAACACGACGAGGTCGCGCGGATCCTCGGCAAGAGCAGCGTGGCCGTCCGCAAGCTCGTCTCACGCGGGAGGCGGCATCTGCAGGGCTCAACGCCGCGATTCCGCCCCGACACGCGGCAAGCCGAGGCCTTGGCGGCCCGCTTCCTCAACGCCGTCACCGTCGGCGACCTCGAGGGGTTGATCACCATGCTGGCGCCGGACGCCACACTGCGTTCCGACGGCGGCGGCAGGGTGCCCTCGGCGCTCAACGTCGTTTCCGGCGCGGAGCGTGTCGCACGCTTCCTCGTCGGGGTTGCGGCGAAACTGCCGCCCGACGTGACCGCCACCCGCGCCACGCTCAACGGCGGTCCGGGTGTCATCCTCTCCGTCCGGGGGGGCGTCGCCGGGACGCTGGCCCTCGAGATGTCCGCGGAGACCGTGCGTCGCGTCTTCATCGTCAGGAACCCCGACAAGCTCTCGCGGCTGCAGGTTCGCTCGGCCAGCGCCTGAGCCGCTCCGGCTCCGACCGACACGAAGCACGCGGATCGGCTTACGCCTCCGGCGGCCGCGCCTCTAGCCAGTATCGCTGAACGCCGCCGTCGATCATCACTTCCAACACCGCCTCGGGGTAGTCCATCTGCTGCACCCTGAGCAGGATCGTTGCCGTCGCTCCCGGCGCCACGGTCACCGGTCCGTTCGCCGTCGGGTCGTGCGTGATGCTCCAGAACTGACTCACCGGCAGTGGAACCGCAGGATTCGCCAGCAGCGACACACTCTCAAGTGTGATGCCGGTCATCCCGTAGTTGGCGATGACGATCTCCGCCGGCCCCGGGATCCCCCACCGCACATGGACGTCGCTCCCCACGGGGTGGGGAGGGAATCCGGCCCACGGTGACGGCGCAGATTCAATCCACGGGTTCGTCCACGTAGCGACCTCACCGAAAGCCGTCACACTCGTGATCGCCGATCGCTCGAATACGCGAGGGGGTCGCCTGAGCTTGGATTCGGACCGCGCGGCGCGCGAGGCACGAAGGCTGAGCAACTGCTTCTGGAACGGCGACTCTGCGGCCGGAAGTCCCGCCGCGGGTTCCCGAAGCGTCCCCGCGCGGACGACCTTCACGTACGGCGCCTTGGGAGAAAGTCGGACTACCTCGTAATCGACCTCGAAGTGGTACCGGTACTTTGCCACCAGGCGCTCCGCAGGACGCGAGACAACCACCGACCAAAGGCTGCGACCGTCGGCAAGCGACGCTGTGGCACCGAGTGGGTACCACTTCTCGTTCGCGCGAAGCCTCGCCCGCTTCACCTGCATCATCTCGCCGCTCACATCGAGTCCCGGGCCCGAGATTTCGAGCAAGAATCGGTGTTCGGTCGAGCGCGCATGCTGCCGCATCGCGGCGTCCACAGCCGCGTCGCCGGAATGCGCGATGGCAGGGAACGTCTCAGGGGTACGGTCGATCAATACGAGGGAGCCAGCCATGGTGATGTCTCCGATTCATGGAGTGCCGTGCATTGCATCGATTCGCCGCTCGACGTCGTTCAGACCTCGTCCGACGTCTCGAACCTCTTCCGCTTGCCCGCCGCCGCCGTCCACTTTCTCTTCGCCTTCACGAAGAACATCTCCCGCCGCCGCGTCTGGAACGCCCCCGGCCGGAAGTAGGACTTCGTCCACACCGCCGGCCCACTGTCCGTCTCGTCCAGGAACGCATCCGTGGCGTCGCCACCCTTGGCCTCGATCTCATTGGCCACGTTCCGGAAGTAGAAATGCCGGAACAGTCGATCGAACTCGGTCAGGTAGATGTCCGCCACCCGGGTCTCGCCACGGATCAGCAGCATGTTCTCATCGTTGGCCACCAACGAGTTCTTCGAGTAGTTGGCTGAGCCCGTGCACACCAGCGGGTCATCCGACAGCGGATCGATCAGCAGGATCTTGGTGTGGACGAAGAAGATGTTGCCTTGCTTCCGGAACAGCTCCTCTCGCCGGAACCACCTGTCAAGGCTGAAGTTCTCGATGGGCAGCCGCTTGAACTCCCCGTCCCGGAACAGGGAGCTGCGCCCGAGCTCCGCGCCATACGCCACCACCAGGTCCCGGTCGCCGCGCAGCTGCTTGGACTCAGCAGCCGTCGGGCGCTTCTCGAGCATCACGAACCGGAGGAAGTCACGGCCCTTCGTGAGTCTCGGCAGCAACTGCGCGTTGATGCCGAACGCTCCGGTGAACATGACCCCCTCGGCCGCGTCGGTGATCCGGTTGCCGTACCACTCCAGCATGTTGGCGGAGCCACGCGGAGAGAACAGGACCGTGGTGGAAGACGCCGGAACGAGTTCGGGCGGATGCGGTGAGAGGGCGACTGCCTGCTCCTGTGCCTTGGCGAGCGTAGGGTCGCTGGAGAGCGCCCGGAAGTAATCGTAGTACGCCTGCGCGACCGTCGCGTCCTCGATGACATGCCCCACGTTGCTCTGGCCGAGGAAGCCGGAGGGCGTGAGGTTCGTCGACCCCGTCCATACCGCCCGAGGCGACGTCTTGCGCACATGCACCAAGAACTTGTTGTGCGGGATCTTCGGCTTGCTGCGCGGGAAGAGCACCTGCGCGCCCTTGGAGGTCCGAGGCAGTTTCGCGGTGGCAATCGCCGTGTCATTTGCGGCCTTCGCGTGGTAGCTGATGCGCACGCGCACGCCGCGCTTCACGGCGGCCCTGAGAGCCAGCAGAACCGGCTGGTACGTGAACTCGTACACACAGCCCACGAGCTCGTCGCCCTTCGGCACCCCGTCGATGAATGCCAAGCAGGCCTCGGCCAGCCCGCGCGACAGCCACCGCGTCACGGGCGCCTCGAGGTCGTCCACATGATCGGCCGGCGAGACGTCGCCGAACTCCCTCGAGAAGGCCTGACTCGCGATCGCACCGCGATTGAACCAGACCCCGTGCCCACCCACCACCGCCTCGGCCTCGGTGGTCACCTCGACCTTGAGATGGTCCGCCGGGTCGTCCCGGAGCGCTCCGGCGGTCCCGTACCGAGGGACGATGCGGAACACATAGGTGGTGCCCGGCGACGCAGTGTAGTCGCTCCAGAGGAAGCTTTGGATGGGGTGGTCCTCGGTGGAATAGCGCGGCGCATTCTGCCCGTTCGCAGGCAGGGGGTCGGGCACGACGCTCTTGAAGACCTTGAGTGAGCGCAGCCAACGCCCTGAAGTCGGCGCCCCCTTCTTCTCGCGCCAGATGGAGAATCCCCGGAATCCCTTGAGCCGGGCGGAGGAGCAGTCGAGCGCGAGGATCACCGCGCGGGTCCCCGCGATCGCTCGGGCCTGAAAGTCCCCGGACTTGCTGTGCATGATCGGAGAGCGCACGCGTACCTCCATTGGACGGCCTGACGGCGCGGCGGCGAGAGCCGTCGCTTCGGCTCAGGGTCGCCGGGGCGACGACCGTCGAATTACAGTGAGGGCTGGAGCGCGAGAGCGCTAGTCCCCCTCCTCCTCCGCCCGTGCGAGGGCCTCCTTCACCGAAGCATAGGCCTCGCGGACGAGCTCCTGAAGCGCCCCTTCATCCCCGTCGCGCAGGTCACTGACCCTGACATGCCGCATGAACCGCCCGCTTCCCTGGAGCAAGCGACGGGGATCGGGGAGCGCAGCGCCGTCGAAGAATCCGATGTTCACGTGGGACTGGAAGCGCGCGACGTACGCGAAGGCAGCCCCATCGACACACGCCGTGGCCTGTCCGTCATGCATCACCTCGTTCACGTCGTCGCCGCACGCGCGGAGCGCCGCGAACCAGTACGCCGCGATCGGTGCCAGGGGACCGGACTGCTCGCGCAGCCACTGTCGCACGTCCGGGTGCTGCGGACGGCTGTCGTTCAGCGTGAAGAGGCGGGACATGGAGTGTGCGCGGCTCGCTACGGCGAGGCTACCAGGTGCTGACGTCTTCGTGCGTCACCGGTACGTCCAGGTGTTCGACGATGAGTTCGAACCGGCGCTGTTCCTCGCGCCGGAACGTCTCCTGGTCCGGATACAGCTCCCGCGTGATCGCGTCCTCGTCCGGGAGCACGCCGAAGGCGTGGATTGCGTCCTTCCACGTGATGTCGAAGCGCAGGTCCCAGCGATTGCCCTCTCCGACATGCGTGATGGGGGTCGTCGCCGACATGGACAGGATGTAGCCGCGCGCCTGGTAGCGCCGCAGCAGCGGCAGGTGGTTCTTGATGTACAGCCGTCTGAACTCGGCGTACGCACCCCACCGGATCTTGTAGTAGTACTCCACCGTGAAGCCGGCCTCCGGCGCGGTCGCACGCGGCGCGCCCGCGGACTGTCCTGCCAACATCTGCGGGCGCCCGAGTGTCCCCAGCGCGACCATCGCGGTGTAGCCCAGCGCCGCTCGCCGATCCATGCGTGGCATCTCCACTCCGGTTCAGATGTTGTGCCGCCCGGTGACCTGGAAGCCGGACGTGTTCCCGGGATTCCACCCGCCGAATATAGGGGGGTTGGGCGCATCACGCGCTGCCGGTGCCGCGCACGTTCCTGCCCGCCTCCACGCGCATCCGTTCCTCGTCACGCGACGACTGCCCCTCGGATTCGAAGACGACCTGGCCCCTTCGCCGAGTGTTGCCCGTGACCCCGGTCTCGGAGCCAGCGAGCCACCCTGGCTGTCCGGCTCCCGAGCTAGCGGGTCACCGGGCAGGTCACTCGCGACGCGAGCCAATGCAGCGCACCGGCCGTGACTCGATCGGTCGGCGAAGGCCAACCGGTAGGCAGGGCGATCAGTGAGTCAGGCGTGAGCTGGTCGCCGTACGAGACTCCTCGGCGGTCCGCATTGTAGCCGGTCGTCACGACCATGTTCGCGCCGTCGCCAAGGCGGACGCCGCGGTTCACGGTCGCGAATCCCGCAGACGGACTGCCGAACGTGCGCACGTTCGGCCTGCCGAGAAATGCGATGACGACGGCCTCTCCCGAGCTACCCGTGCCGGCATCGAAGAGCACCGCGACAGGCGCGGTGGTGGGAACCGGTTCCACCGGAGCCGTGGTGATGCGGCTCGCCGTGTCCAGCCGCCCGGAGGCTGCGAGAATGCCGGAGACGCCCTGGTGGTAGTGCCAGCGAGGTGAATCCGACCGCCCGCCGAAGCTTCCGACCAGCGAGTCACCCAGCAACGGTCCGACGCCCGCTAGCATGGGCCACATGTTTCCGCCCCCGTTGGCTCGGACGTCGACGATCCACGCGCACGCGCCGTCGCGAACCAGAGTGCGCACCGCATCGTGCAGCGAATCGGCCAGCGCAATCGCGACGCCGCCGCGCTGGGGAACGTGCAGATATCCCACCCGGCCAGGAAGCATGGTCGAGACTGCCCCGGGAACGGATACCTGCAGGAACGAGTGCTTGTTCGCGCGACGAAGCGCCCACTCGATGGCCGGATACGTGTCGTAAGGCCGTTGTGCACCGGCCGCCACGATCATCGCGCTGTCGCGCAGCGTGGTCCAGCTGAGCGCATCGGGACGGAGCATCGTACGCTCCATCGAATCGAGCGCGGCACTCAGGTAGGCCTGCGCCGCTGCGGCCATGGACGAGGTGCTGGACGGCGGGGCCGTCTGTAACGTGGGTTGTGGGACACAGGCGGCGAGGAGCACCGGCGCGGCGAGAGTCGAGAGCGAGAGGACGACGGTGCGAAACATTCGATTCCGATGCGGGAGTGTGGTGGGCGGCGACTGGCGGCCGCGGCCAGCGCACCCCCCGTTGACAGCTCCAGTCGGATGACGGTTGCTCGGACTAGCGTTCGCTGCCCGTCGGCAGCAGCTCGGCGTCGTGCACCTGGTCGAGTGCAAGGCCTTTGGGTGGACGCTCAAGCGGCGGCTGCCCGGCGATCAGTCGCTGGAGCGCGACTGCATTCGAGGGCGCGCGGAGGTCGTAGTACGGCAGGGGACGTCCGCTCTCCACCGGACTCGGGAGGAACGGTGCGAGCTCTGCCCAAGTGACTTCGCTGAGGTCGGGTGCCTTTGACCTTCCGAACCACCTCTTCGGGCGCAGTTCGTCCCGGTACAGCAGGACACGATCCACGCGGGGAAGTACGACGGGGATGGCATCGGTCCACACCACCGCAGTCTCGACGTCAGTGCCACCGTCGAGGAAGCAGATGCACGGCACGAACACCTGGTCGCCCAGCGCATCGTTCCACGCTTGGCGCGCGCAGTTCCACTCCCAGACCGCACGCAAGGTGCTCGCCGGCAGCGAGCGCGGCCACGGCACTGGATCCTGCCCCTCTCGCTCCGAAAGCAGCGCCACGTGACCCCTTCGGTTGGCATGATTCCACCGACCCAGGAACTCCTCGGTGTCGAAGGATCGGACCGCCGGGTCGTCTGCCTGCGGATCGAACACGTCGGAATCCGTTGCCACCGTCACCGCGAGCACCTCACGCGCCGCTTCGAGCCCGAACACGCTTGGACGATAGAGATTCAGGTTGAGCGCGAGCCAGGTGCCCCTGGGCTGATCCGCTTCGGGATCATCCGCCTCGGATCCCGTCGCATCGAAACTGAAGTAGACATTCGTGTCGGGATTCTCATAGACCGCCTGCGCGTCCGTGACGGTGTAGTGCGGACGCGACCGAAAGTAGTCGAGTGATCGCGCAACGGCGGAGTCCGCGCGTCCTACCAGCAGCAGATCGTAGCTCAAGAGGACCTCATCGTGATAGCTGGGCGTCGGCTCGTGCGCTGGCCGTGTCGGACGAACGCCGGTGAGCGGCCCTGACGCGGTCGGGGGCTCCGACGCGCCGAGACCGGGCTCCTCGTCATCGGAAGCACGAACATGTACTCGGGACCCACTGAGAGGGTGCCCACCGACGTGGAGTCGTTCCACAGCAGCACCGAGTACGTGTAGGCGGGCGAGGGCACCTCCATCCGCTCCCAACGGCCGTCTCGCAGCAATGTATGCAGGCTGTCGAGGCGCGCCGAATCCGTGACCGTCGGGCATCCGTCGTACGTGCGCCCTTCCCTGTGGCGCAACCCGGCGCCCGTGAGGTGCACCGCCGGATCCAGCGCCGTGACCTGTTCACCGCCACGGCAGCCGAGCACGGCAGCGCCGACGACGGCTCCGACCGCAAGGGACCTGAATCGATGCATGCTCCGGACTCCATGAGGGTGAACCGAACGTGCAACCTCAGCGGCGGCGCGAAGCGGCGGCCGGCCACCACGCGCACACCGCCGCCAACCCGAAGACCGTCGCCGCCACCAAGAGGAAGGCACCGCTCCGTACACTGCGCACGAGAGTGACACTGAGCGGGACGGCGACGAGCAGCGCACACGCCGACGTGACCCAGAAGCGGGGCGTCAACTCCAGATCCGCCACTGCAACAGGGAGCGTGACGCGCCGGAGGCCAAGGACGAGGAGCAGCCCGATCATCGGGAGGATGATCGCGGACCCCACGAGGATGCCGAAGAGCGGGATGCCGGCAGAATCAGCCCAGGGCGGATGGTCCCCGCGATGGATCGTATGGCCGAGCCACCAGACTTGTGCTGCCGCCAGTGACACCCAAGCGCCGATCGCCGCTGCCGCGATGACCGAGGCGCGCGAAGGACTCCGCCAGCCACGCTCACGCTCTTGGCTTCGCCGACCGGCCGTCAGCAAGACGAGCAACACGGAGCCCCCAAGCGCTGCCAGCCCACGGCCGACATCCTGTACGCGAGAGGCGGACGTGCGTGCGGACGATTGCGCAGCGAAGAACTCCGCAGAGGCAACCTTCGGGTCCGCGCCGGGCCCCCGTTCGAGAATCGTCGCGTCCCAGCCATCAGGTTCATATCGCGGCGCCCCAGCGGTGATGGCGACGAGCACAAGTCCGAGCGCGAAGACGATCGTGGCGATGAGCCGCATCGGGGGGAGTCGGGCCAATGATGGTGTGTGGTGGTCGTTCTCGTCCAAAGCGGATCGGCATCCGCACCAGCGCGCCATTCATCATAAGGCCGGGACGCCGACCCGCCACCCCGGCCGGGCCATCGCTGACCGACCGCCGTCAGCCGCCGGGACGCGCGACCATTCCCTGGGGTCGGCGGCGCGACGCCGGTGTGAGCTGAGCCATTCGCTGCAGCGCCCGACTTGGCGACAGGTGAGCCCCCCGGCGCCCCGTCGACCCGCCATCCGCCGTTCGTGCGCCGCAGGACGAGGCGTTCGACCAGAGGGTCACGCACCGGCTCGATCGTTAGCGAGTCACCGATCCAGACCACAACGTGCTGACTGACGGATCGCAGCCAGGCGACGGCGTGATCGCGACCCAACTCCTGCCAGCGCACCTCGTATCCGGTCACGACGTGCGCGACTTCGCTGGTGAGGCGCTCGCTGCAGGTGAGCGCGCCGTCCAGCCACGACTCGTCCACCCGGTCGGCGGTGTCGCGCGCGCCGTGTTCGGCAAGCAGCGCCTCTGGTGCCGTATGGATCGGAGCTTCCTCCCACGGCCAACGGTTGCCACCCACGGTCAGTCGGTTCGCTCTCCGTCGTCCAGCGGCAAGTCGTGGCAGCGCTGTGGCACATGGTAGTTGGAGATGGTGCGGGCACGGCGCGCCGGTGGGACACCGGAGGTGTTCGTCCGATTCGGATCTGCGCCGTGCTGAAGCAGCAACGCGATCACTTCGCCACTGCCCCTGAACGCGAACATCGCCCTGAGGAATGGAGCATTCCCGAAGTTGTCTGGCCGATCGACCGCCGCGCCCGCACGCAGCAACACCTCGCACGTCGCCACCGAGAGCGCCTGCGCGGCAATGTGCGACGGCGTCCACCCGTCGTCGTCTGGCAAGGCCGGATCCACGCCGGACGCGAGGAGTGAGTTCGCGCGCGCGACATCTCCGTCACTGGCCGCGTGGTGGAGCTCTGACCTGACGTACCGCTCCAGGTCTGGCCGCGCGTGCCGTATGGTCTGCCACTTGCTCATGTGTGCGAAGTCTCGGAGATAGGGATTCGGTCCGCCGTGTGCCTGCGCTGCGGCCGGTCGATCGTCCGCACGCAGCCGTGTGTCGGCTTCAGTTCCCGGCGAATCGGTCCCGGGAGTGAGACCAAGACCCTCCTCTCGACTGGCCACGACCCGCACCGAATCGGTCTAGGAACCGGGACCCCACGACCACCCTATGTCCACGGTCATGATGTCGCGACCAGTCGCTCTGCCCCGTGACTCAAGCATCACGCAGGCGACGACTCGTCCACGCCAGTACTGAACGTTGGAGTGGGGGTCTTTGCCTGTGACCACGGGAATGCGCTCTTCGCACACATGAGAGGCACCACTGGCTCCACCAAGCGTGCACTCGACCACACAGGGCTGTCGATCGTCGGCGCGGGCCCCCGCGCGCGCGACCACGCGATGACTGAATCGTACGCCATGCCAGTCGCCATCGAGGGACCCGAGCAGCTTGGATGAGATCCTCCCGGTCGAAGCTGCCACAAGGTTTCACCGAAAGCGTTCATCGCGTGGTCAAGTGCAGAACGGCGCTCGGCAGGTGCGCGACGCAAAGCGGCTCAGGGCGCTCGAAGACGTGGCCGCGCGGTTGAAGCGTCTCGTCGCCGACCACACGCACACTCTGCAGGTCCTGACTCATGTGCTGGGGTAAGGATCATGACTTGGAGGACTCCTTGACGACCGCCGGGCGGTGGTCACCGCACCGCGGGCGCGACATCCGGTCGGTGAACGCTTGGCGGTCGCGCGATCGGCTTCGCGCGCTCCGTGGTGCGGTTGGTCCCGCAACGATCACCACCCGAGTCGGTGATCGCCGAACGAGGCTCGCCCGCCCCGACGTCAATCGACTGCGGCAGCACGTTCCGCAGCCGCGCCTCCGATTCTTGGGCCGCCGCTCGCGGCATCGCCCCCATCGTTGTCCCATCGCGGCCGCCGGTACAGGACGCGCCTGTCGAGCACCTCACTGAACCGTTCCGCGATGACCGCCTCGGTTCGCGCGGGATTCGCTCGCCGTGGGATGCGCACATTCCCAGCGCGTTTCCGCGCGCCTTCAGCGGCACACGACCGCACGACGCCAGCCACCGCTAGACCCCGCTTGCGTTGTCCCAGACCTTCGCCATACCCCCCACGCGTATGTCAGCATTGAGCAGGCGTGCGGACGGAGGGACCGTCATTCGTGGACACCGTCGGTCCCGAAGCGCGCGGCGCGAGACGGCCGGGCGACGCCTCCTCGTGCCGGCTGAGTTGCCGGCTGTGACGACCCGTTCCCAGCGCCCACAGGCCGTTCGTCACTGTGGTCGCACTCCGCGCGCGTGCGAGCCGCCCTTCGCACTCCGACTGGATGTGACCGCACCACTGAGGCGCGGGTAGCCTTTGGGAAGCGCCCAACCACTCGCACTCCGACAACCGCCTACCATGCGCTCACGTGTATCGCTGTTCCTTGCCGGCGTCCTGGCACTCACCACCGCGTGCCGAGAGGATGCCACGTCGCCATCGCCGTCGGGCGACACCATCACGCTCTCCAGCGCACAACTCTCCTTGCTCCGCGACAGAGCGGAGGCACTCGCTGACGCCAATCCCGGCATCGGGAGCTTCACCTCTCTCGTCGATTCGACCTTGCTCGCGCTCCAAGCGGGCATTCAGCTGCAACAGCTCCCGGTCACGACCGACCTGACGACTGCGCCGCTCTACTTCGTCGGCCTGCATCGGGTCATCCACCAATCGAACGGCGGATCCTTCTCAACGTGGACACTGGTCGGTTTCGAGTCGCCAAGCACCTTTGCCCACATTGTCCAGACGAGCGGCTTCGCGCAGTCGGCAACCAGCACGGCGCCGACTTCCCAGAGTGGCACGATCGGAGACGGGAGCGGGATGGTGAACGGTCTGCTGCTGCAGGTGTCCGGTGACAGGGTTGACGCTTTCGACTTCACCAGTGGAACAGCCAGCTTCTCCTCGAGCGCACCATCAGGCTCCTGCCCCATCGGCACTCCCGCACCGCACACGGAATGCTCGCTTGAGACGATGACCATCAGGTTCAGTGTCAGCGGCCGCCAGTCGCCGTCGGGCCCCACGAGGCGCTCCGCCTCCGTCGCCACCGAGGTCACGGTCCCTGCGATGCGGTTGACGTACACGCCGCAGTGAGGCGGCGGACTCGACCCGCGAAGCCATCCCTGACAGGATCGGAGTCCACTTCGGGTCCAATGGGTGCTGTTTCCCGTCGTTCTGTCTCCGCTTCTTCCCCGCGCAACTGCCCATGCCCTCTGGCCCACGTCGCCTCGGCAATCTCCGCTGGCGCCACGACCCCTCCGCGGACATCGACCGCGCGCGCGAGTTCTTCTTCGAGCGCTGCGGCGGGAGGTTCTCAGAGGCTCCCGCACTGGGCCGTCGGATTCAGCTGGACGGCAGGAGCGCCGCGCGGCTCCTCTCGGCGGACGGGCCGCTCGTGTCCCCAGGCACGCCGCCCGGTCGTAGCACCTGCACTTCCGCCGCGACGAACGTGAGATGAGTGAGAGGCCCCCAGTCCCTCACTCGCGGGTGCGCGTCACCGATGCCGCTCGCAGGTCACGCCGAGACCAGGCTCTACGGCGCCCAGCAACCGGTATGCGCATGAGAATGCGCGCCTGTCCCCCACGGACGGCTCATGCGCTCAGTGCCACGTCACGAGCAGCCACGCGTAGAGCACGACGGTGTACGCCACGGCACCGACGAGGAAGAGCAGGATCGCGCGCGTCAGTCCGTGCCATTCGACCGGCAGAAGGACGCCCAGATACCCGACGACGAGTACCGAGACCAGCGCGGGCAGGGCCGGGTGACTCCAGTCCCCCGAGCGGACCCAGTCAGCGAGGACGAGGACGGACAGCACGGCTGTTCCGATGCCGACCGCCGCCCCCTGTCGGTCCGCACCGAACCGTTTGCTCGCGACGGCCACGACAATCGGCCACGCCAGTCGGATGAAGAGGTCCAAGTAGTCAGAGAGGCGATTCAATGCAGGTAGGCCTCGGAGAAGGACTCGCGCGCCGGTGACCGTGCGTCCGACACATTGCGACGAAGGGAGACCCTTGGGAAGACGCACTGGGCGATGGCCGCGTCGGCCCGGCAGGACGCACGCGGCGCCGAGCCGCGCTTCGGTCGCCATGGTGAATCGTCCGGCACGCCCTCGCGTGACGAACTGGCCGCAGCGCACGAGGGTATCAATCGCGCCCTTGACCTGCTCGCGCATGCACGCGTGTTGAGCCCGACCAGAGACGCGGCACGATGTGCCTCCGGCCGGGCACAGAGATGCTGCCGTAGCGGGTGGCCTCGCTCGAGGCGCACGGCCTCAGTCGAGCTTCTCCCATACGAACATGAAGATGTAGATGCTCATGGCCGCGTTGAAAGCCATGTGCGACACAATGGACGGATAGATGGATTGCGTTGCTGACCGCCAGTGCGCGAAGAGGCGCGCCGCGAGAAACATCAGCAGCATCCACAGGAGACCCGAGGGCAGCAGTAGCGAGAGCTTGTTGTCCGCCCAATGGAGCCCATGATGGCATAGATGGACGGTCGCAAAAGCGCCACACTCGATGTATGTGCTGGTATTCCGAGGCAGTGACGATTCGAGCGAGCGCTGAAGTACTCCCCGGAAGAACGTCTCTTCGCCAAGGGGGCTGAAGATGATCGCCGGAACCGTGAAGACGACGAACAGGAGGAGGGTGGACTTCCCCGTCGTGTCGAATGACCGGTAGAAGGCCTGGGCGATCGAGACGAACCAGTTGTCTTGAGTGGCGCCGTAGACTCGTGAGCCAATGACTCCGCAGACCAGCGCCAGCACAGCGCCGGTAGCGGCTGCCGGGACATAAGACTTCTTCGACGTCGCGCGTACTACGCCGATCTGCCTCCGGCCGTCCTGATTGAAGAAGAGCCATGGCGTGGCAACCATCAGTACGAAACTCAGCGGAAGGAGTGGCCGCAGTTGTGGGGGTCCAAGGACGCCGAGTGCACGCATGAAAGCAAAGCACAGCCCGACAAGGATGACAGCGGCGACTCCCGCCTTGGGATGTTGGAGGAACGGGCGACGCCACTCGAGGGTGCGGGAATGCATATCAACGTGGGCTATGAGGGTAGGATCAGGACGCCAGCGCAACACGTGCTGAGTGACCTCGGCGGGCGTCTGGCAGCCGCGCGCCCCGCGGGGCGGACCATCGAGGCGGTCGGAAACGGTGTCGCGCTGGCGCTCCGTGAAGCTGTCGAGGTCCGCGCTGCGACGGAAGTACGCCGAAGCAGCCCGTTCGTGTTCTCGGTCGCACCGCGGTGCCGCGGATGCTGCGGATCGCAGAAGTAGACCCGCACGCCCAGCGCGATCGAGTCGACACGATGGTGGGCGCACTCGAGTCCGCGGTCACCGGCGCGCGAGCGCTTCCAGTGGGTCGGCAGCAGCTTGATCCAGCGGATGAGGTCGGTGCTGGGAGCGATCGCCACCTGGTTCGGCGACGTCACGAGGATCACGAAGGAGGGAGCGATGCGGGGACCGCCGCACCGCTACCGTAGCCAGCCGTCGGTCGCCGGCCGTCGTTCGGTGGCGCGGGACCGACAGCCACCACGACGGTCGTGCGTCCACGCGAGCCACGGAAGGGACCAACCGGGGTCATAGGTCACACTCGAAACCCGGGGAATAGGAAGAACTGCTCATCTGGCCCGCAACCGGGGAGGTTTCGATGCGTTGGCAGGAGATGCCACCGGCGGACCAGGAGAAGGAGTTCGTCGGGGGGTACCGGCGCGGGCTGTACACGATGACCGAACTGGCGGGGCGCTGCGACATCAGCCGGGGGTCGGGCTACGCGATGGTGTGTCACGTCGAGGCGTTCGGCGCGGCAGGCCTGCGGCCGCAAATCCGACGCCCGCACACGTCGCCCACCCAGACGCCGGCGCATATCGCCGCGCTTCTGATCGCGGCCAAGCGCGCAGACCCGGCGTGGGGCTACGGGATGTCGCTGCACTGGCCTATGCCGCGGATCGCAAGGTCCGGTACCGGCCGGCCCTGAGCACCGTGGACGCCTCGCCGGGCGAGAGTGGACGATCGGGAGCTCTCGGTCGCATCGGTGCCATGGTGGCCAGGATAACGTTTGCTTCTGCTGCAGCCGCTCCAATAAGAAGGGTCGTGCGGGACCTCCGCAACCGAGCCTAGGCCCCGCGTTCATCGGCAGCGAGCGGCGTCAGGCGGTGACGCGCCTGAGCTCAGGCCTGGTCACCGTGATGCAGCAGCATCCAGGACGTGCCGAATCGATCACGGAGCATCGCAAAGCGGTTCGCGAACGGCGTCTTCGTGATCTTTGCGAACGCTTCCCCGCCTTCGATGAGCACCGCATAGACCCGTTCCGCCTCGGCCTCGCTCTCGAGCGTCAGCGTGAGGTAGGCACTCCGCATCGGTTCGGCGTGTGGGATGTCGGCGCCCATGACCGTCATCCCGGCGAGGTCCAGGCGCGCGTGCACCAACTTCTCGCCCCAGTCGGCGAGCAGCTGCGGATTCGGCTGCTGCTTGTGCCGGAGGAGGCTCGTCACACGCGCGCCGAGGTGCTGTTCGTAGAAGCGAAACGCTTCTTCACACGTGCCGCGATAGTTCACGTACACTCCAAGCCGCATGCCGCCTCCGATCGGTGACGCGTACCGGTGGGAAACACGCCGGGTCGATGGACCCTGTGGCGCGCTCAAGCCTCTCGTTTCTGCCTAACGCGTGCAACTGTAGTGGAAGCTCGTGTGAAAAGGGCTTGGCGGGGCCTCCGCTACTAGCCTAGGACATCGCGGCCGCCCCGCCAACCCCATCCGCACCCGCGGCCATCGGCAGCAAGCGTCGTTATGCCGCTATGCGGCCTCGCAGTGTGTGACTCTTGGCACCTACACCAGCCGGGTTGCGCGGAGGCGGAAGGCCAGTGCGAGCGGAACTCCTCAGGTCTTCGAGTGAACCGAGCAAGGGCATCAGCCGGCCATGGCCGAGCGCGAGCGGAGTGCCGCGCGCAGTTGGCGCACGCTCGTCGACAACTGCTCCAAGGCACCGGGCGCTAGCGCGGAGGTGAAGTGGAGGTCCAACTCCTTCGCAAAGGTCTTCGATGCTGCTGCGAGCAGTCGACGTCCCGCCGCGGTCAGCTCAATCAGGGAGGACCGGCTGTCTTTGGGGTTCGATCGCCGCTGACACCACCCCGCCGCCTCGATTCGATCGACCAACTTGCTCGTGCCGCCGACCGTGATTGACAGCGCCTCGGCGATGTCGTTCACGCGACACGCAGGCGTGCGCTCGATGACCTGCATGGGCTCGAACCAGGAAAGGTCCAGCCCATGCACTTGCCGAAGGCGGGCCTCGACCGCATTCCACAGTTCGGTCTCGTAGCGGATAAGCTCGCTGAAGAGCTCCGCGGAATCGACCGCCATGCTTCCCCTTGACACAATGCATTCCTTGGAATATACCTTCCACCTGATACATTCCACGTTATGCACTCGCCATCCTGAGGGCAACCCCATGTCGAACCACTCCGATCAGATCCGCGCGCTGCTGACGACCTACGAGAGGGCGCTCAACACCAGCGACGCGGCCCTGGCCGCCTCGTGCTATACAGCGGATGGGGTCTTCATGCCGACCACTCTACCCACCGCCTCGGGCGACCAGATGCTGACCGCGTACAGCCATGTGTTCGCTGCGATCCGTCTGCGCGTCACCTTCACGGTTGATGAACTCGTCGTCACCAGCGACCAGTCTGCCTACGCGCTGACGCGAAGCACCGGTGTGCAGACCGTGCTCGCGACAAACGGCACCAGTGCCGAGGCGAACCGGGAGATCTTCATCTTTCACCGCGGCGCCGAAGGGTGGAAGATCGCTCGATACATGTTCAACAAGGCCGCGTAGACACTCACACCTCGGGCGAGTGATGCGGCTGGACGGGAGGATGCACCGTCCCGTGTGAGCGCTGGCCCTCTGAGGCGTTCGGAGGGGAGTCGGCATAGCATAAGGTTATGTCGTGGCCGTTCCAATAAACTGCGGCGGCGGGGCCGCCGCGTTCCGTTGATTCTATCCGAGTGGCGGCCCCGCCGCCGCTTCCGCGCACACGGCCATCAGAACCAACCATCGTTAGGTGCCGGAGCGCGCGTTACGCTGCGCACTCTCGATCGTGGCGGCGACGAACTCCGACGGCTGCAAGAACGGGCCGAGAATACGCAGTCGTGAACCGAAGCGTGGCCGTCGGCAGCAAGCGTCGTTATGCGGCGCTCAGGCTCTGACGTAGCGCAGATGGGTTGCGGCCGGTCCGTTCAACACGCGATCGATGCGGAACCGCGGTCCGGGCTCAGCAATGTTCTCAAAGAGCCGACGCCCGCCGTGAAACAGCACGGGGGCGAGAGCGATCTCGAACTCGTCGACAAGGTCGCGCTGCAAGTACTGCTGGATGACATCCGCGCCGCCAGCGATACGGATGTCGCGGTCCCCAGCGGTGGATCGTGCGAGTTCGAGCGCGCGTTCAGGGCCGTCGGTGACGAAATGAAAGGTCGTGCCGCCGGGGCGCGGCCACGGCTCCCGCGTGGCGTGGGTGAGCACGTAGACCGGCGTGTGAAACGGCGCCTCCTCCGGCCACGCGACTTCGCCCTGGTCGAACATCCGCTTGCCCATGATGTTGGCGCCGATGCGCTCGGTCGTGCTGCGCACGAGGTCGTTGATCGGCCCGGTCTCTCCGCCTCCGCCGATCTTCAGATTCTCGCGGAAGTACTGCGTGTTCAGGATCCAGGCCATGAGTGCTCCCCACTTCGCTCCCCAGCCCATGTGGCCAGGATCGCTCATCGTCATGCCCTCGGGCGCGAGGTAGCCATCAAGGCTTAGCCCGATGCTCACAAAGACCTTGCTCATTTGTCCCTTACGTGGATGTGTCGGAGTCCGCATAACGTTTGCTTCTGCTGCAGCCGCTCCAATAAGAAGGGTTGGGTGGGGCGTCCGCAACCGAGCCTAGGTCACAGACGGAAGCCCCGCCCAACCCATCCCCAGCCGCGGCTGTCGGCAGCAAGCGTCGCTATGCGGCGGGCGTTACCGCCCCGAAGGTGAGGCGATGCCCGTCCGGTGTCCGGAGGGCGAATTCGCGCATGCCCCACGGCTTGCTGCTTGGCGGGGCTTGCAGGCTCGCCCCGCGCGCGCGGAATTCGTCGTACAGGGCGTCAACATCGTCGACGGTGACGTACGCGACATAGGAATGGTCGCCCAGGGTGCTCGCTGCCGGCTCGTTGGCGCATTCGCCGAGTCCGACGGCGAAGCCGCCGCGGGAGAGCCAACTCCAGCCATCGGAACCATCGCCGAAGTCACGCGCGAAGCCGAGGGTCGTCATCCAGAACTCGGTGGAGCGCCGGAGATCTTGGACAGCGAGAATCAGCCGGTGTTGGAGGAGCTTGGCCATGTCACGAAGTCTTCTGGTTCGCATAACGTGGGGCTGTGCTGCGGGCACTCCGTAAGATGCGGCGGCGCAGCCGCCACTTCCATACCGTGACCGTGCGCACCAACCGTCGTTAGGCAGCCGTTGTTTCATCTGCGGAGGAACCCGACTCGTCGGCGATATCCGGCGCGAACCATGAGTGCCCCACAACGAGGCCGAAGAGCACGCCGACAAACGTGCTGATTGCGAACTCCTCGACGGTGAGCCAGCGCCAGAGTGGCTTCGGAACGTCGTCAACAATCCCCCTGAGATAGCTCAGCACTAGCGTGTACGGCCACACGGAGACAATGCCAGCGAGATACCGGCCACCGGGGAACGCGTTGCGCACGCGGCGACCAACCGCACCATACGCGAGTCCGCCGAGTGCTCCACCAGCGATTGCAAGGAACAGGACAGTCGCTCCAACGCGAAGGTCCGCCCAGGGTGACCTGCTCTTCAGAAGGAGGTAAGCCACCAGGACCGGTCCGACAATCAGGCCGGCACGCGACAGCGTCAGGACGACCACCAATCCGGCGCCGTACGCAGCGGGACGCAACCATTCGGGCAGGCCTTCGATGCGAGCTGCGATTGTCTCGAGAGCCTTTGCGGGAAACACGGTGCGCTCTTCTCCGGGTCCTGAAGGCCTGCCTCACGTCAGCCTGTGCTGTGGACGATCAAATAGAATGCGGCGCCGCAGGCGCCGCTACCTCAGCCGGCCATCAGCACCAAGCATCGTTAGGCAGCGCGCATTCAGATACTAACTGCACAGGACCTCGCACCACCCAAAGTGGGTGAG
>CADEDA010000019.1 GCA_902825965.1 uncultured Gemmatimonadota bacterium
AAGGGCTCCCCCCCCGGGGGGCAGAACCCCGCGAATCCCGCACCGCCGTCCACTTGGAGGAAGCGAACGGAGCAGATAGCTTTCAAGGCTCTATGTTCGCAGAACTCTCCGAAAAACTCGAAGCCACGTTCGCGAAGCTCCGCGGCCGGGGCGTCCTGACCGAAGCCGACATCAAGGACGGCCTGCGGGAAGTGCGCCGCGTGCTGCTCGAGGCGGACGTCAGTTTCCAGTTGACCCGGGAGTTCCTCGAGCGGGTGGAGAAGCGCGCCGTCGGGGTGACGCAGCTCAAGACCGTCTCCCCCGCCCAGCAGTTGGTGAAGATCGTCTACGACGAGCTCACCCTCATGCTCGGCGAGCGCCGCGAGGGGATCAAGCACTCGACGCTGCCGCCGACGGTGATCATGATGGTCGGCCTGCAGGGCTCGGGAAAGACGACGTCGTCGGCGAAGCTGGCGCGCCGGCTGAAGGCGGAGGGGCGGGCGGTGCGGCTCGTGGCGGCGGACGTGTACCGCCCAGCGGCCATCGACCAGCTCGAGACGCTGGGCCGCGACCTCGAGGTACCGGTGTACGCCGATCGCTCGACGTCGGATGTGCTGCGGATCGTGCGGGCGGGCGTCGAACTCGCGCGCAAGGAACGGGACCGGGTGGTCATCCTCGACACCGCCGGCCGGCTGCAGATCGACGACGCGATGATGGACGAGCTGCGCCGCGTGAAGGACGCCGTGCAGCCCGACGAGATCCTGCTCGTCGCCGACGGCATGACCGGCCAGGACGCCGTGCGCATCGCGCAGGGCTTCAACGATGCGCTGGGCGTGACGGGGGTGATCCTCACCAAGATGGACGGCGACGCCCGCGGTGGCGCCGCGCTGTCGATCTACGGGGTCACCAAGAAGCCGATCAAGTACATCGGCGTCGGCGAGAAGTCGGATGCACTCGAGGAGTTCCATCCGGACCGCATGGCGGGCCGGATCCTCCAGCAGGGCGACGTCCTCAGCCTCGTCGAGAAGGCGCAGGAGTCGTTCGACGCCGACGAGGCGAAGCGGCTCGAGAAGAAGGTGCGCAAGGAAGGCATGGACCTGCAGGACTTCCTGGGCGCGATGAAGCAGATGGAGAAGCTCGGCAGCATCCAGAACATCCTGAAGATGCTGCCGGGCGTGAACAGCAAGATGATGAAGCAGGCCAGTCAGGTGGACCCCAAGCGCATGAAGCATCTCGAGGCGATCGTGCTCTCGATGACGCCGGAGGAGCGCAAGGACCACACGATCCTGAACGGCTCGCGTCGCGCCCGGGTGGCCAAGGGCAGCGGCCGGCCGGTGAGCGAAGTGAACAAGCTCCTGGAGCAGTTCCGGGAGATGCAGAAGATGATGAAGAAGATGGGAGCACGACGGTAGGATGCGGGATGGCGCGCCCGAACGGGCGCGCCCCTCACACCTCACCTCTCCCATCTGCAGTCCCCTGGTGCGCCCCGGAAACGCCGGTGTGCGCGATGAGCCAGGTCCGCAGGACCCGTCACCCGTTCCTCGAGGAATGTTCCATGGCCGTTCGTATCCGTCTCCGTCGTCAGGGCCGCACCAAGGCGCCCACCTACCGCATCGTCGTCGCCGATGGGCGTTCGCCGCGCGATGGCAAGTTCCTCGAGATCATCGGGCAATACTCGCCGCGGACCGGGGAGCAGGCGCTCCAGCTCAAGGTCGATCGTGCCAACTACTGGCTCGACAGCGGCGCGCAACCGTCGGACACCGTCCGCTCGCTGCTCCGCAAGGCCGGGGTGCTCAAGGCCCGTCACGAGACCCGTCTCGCCGCGAAGCTGGCCGCCAAGGCCGTGCCGGTGAAGGGCTGAGTGTGACGCTCCCCGACTGCGCGATCGTCGCGCGGGTACGCCGCCCACACGGCGTGCGCGGGGAGCTGGTGGTGGAATCGTTCACCGACGAGCCGGACGCGATCCTCGCGCCCGGCCGTCGGCTTTTTCAGGGCACGCACGACGGGGATCTCTGGCTCGATCCCGCGTCCCGCCGTCCCCGCGAAGTGCACGTGCAGGGGTTGCGGCCGTTCAAGGACGGCTGGCTGATCACCCTCGACGCGGTCGGCGATCGCACCGAAGCCGAACGCTGGAACGGCCGGCACCTGCTCGTCCCGGTCTCCGAGCTCTCCGAGCCCGAGGACGGCGAGGTCTTCGCGCACGAGCTGGTGGGCATGCAGCTGGTCGATGCCGAGTCCCGCGCGCCGCTCGGGGAGGTGGTGGAGTTCTACGAGCTGCCGCAGGGCCTGCTCCTCGAGTGCCGCAACGCGCAGGGGCTGTTCAGCCTCCCGTTCGTCGATGAGTTCGTCGACGAAGTCGATCGCGCGGGACGGCGCATCGTCGTGCGTTTGCCGGACGGGCTGCTGTCGTAGCCCGCGTCCTCCCCTCCCAAGGCGCCCGCCGTGCTCCAGATCAACCTGATCTCGATCTTCCCCGACTTCTTCACCGCACCGCTCGCGTTGAGCATCCCCAAGCGCGCGGCGGAGGCGGGGCTGGTCGCATACCGGACGATCGACCTGCGCGAGTTCGCCACGGACAAGCACAAGACGGTGGACGACGCGCCGTTCGGCGGCGGACCGGGGATGGTGATGAAGCCGCAGCCGTTCTTCGACGCGGTCGAGTCCATCGGCGCCAAGGCCCCGATCGTGCTGCTCTCGCCCCGCGGCCGGGTCTTCTCGCATGCCGACGCGATGCGATTCGCGGCCGGGGCCGAGCTCACGCTGCTCTGTGGGCACTACAAGGACGTGGACCAGCGCGTGGCGGACCATCTGGCCACGGAGGAGATCTCGCTGGGCGACTTCGTCCTCTCGGGCGGCGAGCCGGCCGCCCTGGCCATCGTGGACGCCGTCGTCCGCCTGCTCCCGGGCGCCATGAGCGACATCGAGAGCGCCCGGACGGATTCGTTCTTCGACCGCGGGCTCTCGGCCCCGAGCTACACCCGGCCGGCCGAGTACCGGGGGTTCGGCGTGCCCGACGTCCTGCTGAGCGGCAACCATGCGGCCATCGAGAAGTGGCGCCGGGAGCAGGGCGAACGCCTCACGCAGGAGCGCCGGGGACCCGTTGCGCAAGGTCCGCAGTGACAGTAGCTTACAAGGCTCAACACGACACCCTCAGCGGACCGCCTTCCGGTCCGGAGCCGCATATGCATCCGTTCGCCGAAACCCAGAAGGAATATCTCAAGCAGGTGCCGCCGTTCCGTGCCGGCGACACGCTCCGCGTGAACGTCCGCGTCAAGGAAGGCGAGAAGGAGCGTCTGCAGGCCTTCGAAGGCGTCTGCATCGCCCGCAAGGGAACCGGCGTCTCGGCCACGTTCGCGGTCCGGAAGATCTCCAACGGCGTCGGCGTGGAGCGCATCTTCCCGCTGCACTCGCCGATGCTGGCCGAGATCAAGGTGGTCCGCCGCGGTCGCGTGCGGCGCGCCAAGCTCTTCTACTTGCGCGAGGTGACGGGCAAGGCCGCCCGCATCGCCGAGAAGAAGGTGCGGGTGCAGGTCCCGGTCACCGGCGAGGCGTAACACCCGCCCGCATGGCCGGCGGCTGGAGCGCTCTCGAGCGGTCGCTGCGCGACGCCGGAGTCGGGTCCATCGCTGGAGTGGATGAGGTCGGACGGGGCCCGCTTGCGGGCCCCGTCGTCGTTTGTGCCGTCGTCATGCCCCTCGACCGCCGAGCCATCGCCGGCGTCGATGACTCCAAGCGGCTCGACGCGGCCGCGCGCGAACGGCTGGCCACCCGGATCCGCGCCGAGGCCCTGGCGCTGGGTCTCGCCGCCGCCCCGGTCGCGGAGATCGCCCGCTACAACATCCTCGAGGCCACGGTGCGCGCCATGGGCCGAGCGCTGGACCGCGTCGCACGCCAGTTGGGCGCCGAGCCGGGGGAGATCCTCATCGACGGGAAGCCGCTCCGGACCCTCGGGCGCCCACACCGCGCCATCGTCCAGGGCGATGGCCGCTGCTACAGCATCGGCTGCGCGAGCATCGTGGCGAAGGTGCTGCGCGACCGCCTGATGACGCGCCTGGATCCGCGCTACCCGGCGTACGGCTGGGCGTCCAATGCCGGATACGGCACGCCGGCGCACCTCGAGGGACTGCGCCGCGCCGGCCTGACCGCGCACCATCGCGTGAGTTTCTGCCGGTCCGCGCTCGGGCGGCAGCTCGAGCTCTGATTAGGGGCGCCGGCAGCGCGCGCTACGGCGCGCGGAGCCAGACCGAGACGAATCGCACCTGGTTGGAGCTGCGTTGCGCGGCGGCCGGCGCGACGCCGTTGCCGCAGGTGCCGCCGGGCGGCCACTTCATGGTGAGTGTGCGCGTGAGGTCGGAGCCCGCCGGATACATCTCCACGAACTCGACATTGCCCGCGAGGATCGAGCTGACGGGATAGCCGGGACGCGGTTCCCCGTTGACGTAGAGGCAGGCGTCGTTGGAGATGCGCAGTCCCAGTCGCGCGACCGAGCCGGTGTACGGGAGCGCGTCGGCGAGTGAGGTCGCCCCGGTGCGCGAGAGTTCGTCACGGTGGATCAGCCCGGCGCGCGGAGTGGCGTACTTGAGACGCTGGTCGAGGTCGCGCCAGACCCAGTAATCCTTTGGGGCCTTGAGCACCGTGTCGAGGCCCACCTCGAGTTCCACATATCCGTCCGCGGGGACGGAGGCACTGACCAGCTGCGTGGCGTACCCTGCGCGTTCCACGCGCAGCAGGAACTCGCGGCCCGACGGCAGCGGCAGCGAGAAGTTCCCGTCGATGTCGCTGCTCACGCTGGCGTCCCCGCCCAGGACGCGGATGGTCGCGCCCGCCAACGGCGTAAGGAGCCGGGCGTCCCGCACCAGCCCGCGAATGCCCGTCCACCGCTCGGCGATGAGGACGGGATCGAGCGCGCGGCTCACGGCGATGAGTCCGAAATCTCGGCGGAGCCCCGCCTCGGGCATGGTGATGTCGAACCGCGCCGCCGTGTAGCCGAGTCGTCGGATGGACAAGGTCCACTGTCCGGCAGCGAGTGCGGAGAGCCGGAAGCTGCCGTCGTCGTCGGAGTAGGCCAGCACCGTCTGCGTCCCGCGGGAGGCCCGGAGCGTGGCGCCCTCCACGGCGGCGCCCTCGGCGTCGAGCACGCGACCCACCAGGAGACCCGGACGCAGGGACTGCGCCGCCGCGTAGGCGGGCAGCGTCAGGCCGAGGGTGAGGGCCAGTGGGCGAGCGGCGCGCGCGAGCGCAGTGACCATCAAGGCGGAGGACTCCGGGGGAGAGCGGACCAGCACGGAAACTGACTGGTGCCGTGGGTACGGGCAACCCGTGTTGGTGCTACCGGAAGGGCAGGAAAGGGTTCCCTCCGGGCGGCCCTCGCCCCCCTGACGAGACGGCGATGCACAGGTCACCTTTGGACGTTCCCGAACCCCATCCCTCGTGCACGCCCAAGCGGTCGCCAGCACCACCGATCCGATCTCCCAGCTGCTGGTCGCGGTGCTCCTGGTCGCGATGTTCGCGATGCTGAGCATCGAGAAGGCGCATCGCGTGCTGATCGTGCTGTCGGCCGTCGCACTGCTCTGGGGGATCACGTACCTCACTCCGTACCATCTGCTCTCGCTGGAGCAGACGGCCGGGGCGCTGGACCTCAACGTCCTGCTGCTGCTCGCGGCGATGATGGCACTGGTGGGCGTACTCAAGGAGACCGGGGTGTTCGGCTGGACGGTGGAGCGCCTGCTGGAGCGCTTCGGAGGACAGCCGGCGCGTGCCATCGCCGTGCTCTGGTGGTTCACGGGCGTCGCCTCGGCGTTCCTGGACAACGTCACCACCGTCATCTTCGTCACGCCGGTGGTGCTGGCGACGGTGCAGCGACTCAACGCGCCGCCGGCCCTCGTGCTGATCCCGGTGGTGATGGCGGCGAACATCGGCGGGACCGCGACGCTGATCGGCGATCCGCCGAACATCATGATCGGATCCGGGGCCGGCCTCACGTTCCTGCAGTTCATCGAAACGCTCGCGATCCCGGTGCTGATCATGATGTGTGCGCTGCACTGGTGGGGGTCGCGTCGCCTGCGCGCGGCGATGGGGGGGCGCGCCGACCTGCCGGCCCGTGCCGACGAGCCGGGGGCAGGTCCGCAGATCTCCGACCCGGGCCTGCTCAAGTGGCTCGGGTGGATCAGCGCCTTCGTCCTCGCTGGCTTCGTCTCGCACGGCTTCACTGGCATGCCAGCGGCCGTCCCCGCGATCATCGGGGCGGCGGTGGCCCTGGTGGTGCAGGACGTGCGCTACGTGCGGACCCATCGTCCGACCCACGACGAGCGACGGCACGGGATCCTGCACGTGCTGGAGCGCGAGATCGAGTGGCCCACACTCACGTTCTTCGCGTTCCTGTTCATCATCGTGGGCGCCGCGGTGGAGACGGGCCTGATCGGCACGATGGCCGCCGCGCTCGAGCGCACCATCGCGGCCGGGCGCGGCGCGTTCGGCCTCGGCGAGGCCGGCACCCTGATCTTCGCGGCCCTGCTCGTGCTCTGGGTCGCCGGCGTGCTCTCGGCCGTGATGGACAACATCCCGTTCGTCGCGGTGAGCATCCCGATCATCGCGGCGCTCACGCGGTCGTTGCCCGGCGAGACCGCCGTGCTCTGGTGGGCGCTGTCGCTCGGTGCCTGCCTCGGCGGCAACGGCACGCCCATCGGGGCCTCCGCCAACGTGACGACGCTCGGGCTGGCCGAGCGTGTGGGGGTCCGGATCTCGTTCGCGGAGTTCGCCCGGACAGGCGTGAAGGTCACCGTCTTCACGCTGCTGGTCAGCTCGGTGTTCCTGGTCGGCTACGTCACGCTCGGCAGGCGCGGCGTGGCGGCTGCCGGTGGCGCGGTGCTCGCGATCGCGTTGATCGGGCTCTGGCGCTACGAGTCCCGGGCCCACGGGTGAGCGAGGTCCCGCGTCGGGCGGCGCGTCCGTCCTACCTCGTCTCGCCGCCGCAGGGACGACCGGCGCCGGTGGTGGTCGACTCCCCGCACAGCGGCTTCACGTTCCCGACGGAGTTCGCTCCCGTCGCCCCGCTCGCGGCGCTGCGCAGCACCTGGGACGCCCACGTCGACCGGCTCTGGATGGCCGCACCCCGCGTCGGCGCGACGCTGCTCGCGGCGGAGTTCCCGCGGGCCTTCTGCGACGCGAACCGGGCGGAGGATGACATCGATGCGGCGCTGCTGGCGTCGCCGTGGCCGCGTCCGCTGCAGCCGACCGCGTATACGGCACGGGGGATGGGGCTGATCCGGCGGTTCGCACTGCCCGATGTCCCCATGTACGACGCCCCGCTGGCGGTGGCCGAGGTGGAGCAGCGCATCACGCAGTACTATCGGCCGTATCGCGCGGCGTTGCGCGCGCTCATCGACGAGGCGCTTGCGGCGGACGGGATCGCGTGGCACCTCAACTGCCACTCGATGAAGTCGCAGGGCAATGCGATGAACGTGGACGCCGGAGCCGCCCGGCCGGATATCGTCGTGAGCGACCGCCGCGGCACAAGCGCCGATCCCGCGCTCACCGCCCGGATCGTCGGCTGGTTCACGCTGCGCGGTTACCGGACGGCGGCCAACGATCCGTACCAGGGCGGGGATCTCGTGCGCACGTTCGGGGCCCCGGCGCGCGGCGTGCAGAGTGTGCAGATCGAGGTGAATCGCGCCCTGTACCTCGATGAGCGGAGCGCGGAGCCCCATGCCGGCTTCACGGCGCTGCAGGATGACCTTGGCGCGTTCGTGCAGGAGTTCTGCGCCTGGGCGCGTGCCGCCGCTCCGGGCGGGGTGGGGCCGTGACGGACACCGCGCCTGAGCGCATCGAGCCCGCCGGCGCGGCGCCGCGCGGCTGGTTCCAGCGCAGCCTCGACGGCGTGGAGCGGGTCGGCAATGCGCTGCCGCACCCGGCGACGCTCTTCCTCATGCTCAGCGCGGTCGTCGTGCTGTTGTCCGCGCTCTGTGCGTGGCTGGCGGTGACGGTGCCGCACCCGCTGAGCGGGGAGACGGTCGCCGTGGTGAACCTGCTCTCGGCAGAGGGGCTGCGGCGGCTCGCGCTGAACGTGGTGCCGAACTTCGTGCAGTTCGCGCCCCTGGGCCCGGTGGTCGTGAGCCTGCTCGGCCTCTCGGTGGCGGAGCGCAGCGGCCTCTTGGGCGCCGTGGTGCGCGCCGTGGTCGCGGCGGCACCGGCGCGGGTGCTCACCGTGGTGCTCGTCTTCTGCGGGGCGATGTCACACACGGTCGGCGATGTCGGCTACGTGCTGCTGCTGCCGCTCGGGGCCGCGCTGTTCCACTCGCTGGGGCGGCACCCGCTCGCCGGCCTCGCCGCGGCGTACTACGGCGTCTCGGGCGGGTTCGCCGCGAACATGCTGCTCTCGCCCACCGACGTCGTGCTCGCGGGTCTCACGCAGGAGTCGGCCCGACTCATCGACCCGGCGTACGTCGTGTCGCCGATGGCCAACTACTACTTCCTCTCGGCGTCCGTGCTGTTCGTGACGCTCTCGGGCACGGTGATCACCGAGCGGGTGATCGTCCCGCGGCTCGGACCGTACCGTGGCGCGGCGGTGGCGGCGTCGTTCGAGCCGCTGAGTGCCGCGGAGCGCAGCGGCCTGCGCTGGGCGTTCGGCGTGATCGCGCTGCTGGGCGTGCTCCTGGTGCTCGGCCTCGCGCCCGCGGACGGCGTCCTGCGCGATCCGGCGCGGCCGGCGCTGGTCGATTCGGTGCTCATCCGGGGACTGGTGTTCTTCCTCTTCGGGTTCGGGTTGCTGCCCGGCCTCGCGTACGGCTGGCGCGCCGGCACCATCCGCCGCGACCGCGACATCTACAAAGGCATGGAGCAGAACGTCGAGGTGCTGGCGAGCTACATCGTCGTGATCTTCTTCATCGCGCAGTTCGTCAACCTGTTCAACTGGACCAACCTCGGCGTGGTGCTGGCGGTGCAGGGCGCCGCGACGTTGAAGGCGCTCTCGCTGGGGCCGGTCGCGCTGCTGCTGGCGCTGGTCCTGCTGACGGCGCTGATCGACCTCGTGCTGGGATCGGCGTCGGCGAAGTGGGCGATGCTGGGACCCATCCTGATCCCGATGCTGATGCTGCTGGGCAGTCCGCCCGAGCTCACGCAGGCGGCCTATCGCGTGGGCGACAGCATCACGAACATCATCACGCCGCTGGCGAGCAACTTCCCGCTCGTGTTGCTGTTCGCGCAGCGATACGAGCCGCAGGCGGGCATCGGCACACTCACGGCGACCATGCTGCCGTACTCGCTGGTGAACCTGCTGGTCTGGCCGCTGCTGCTCGTCGGTTGGATGCTGCTGGGCTGGCCGCTCGGGCCCGGGTGAGCGTCGGTGCTGCCCGCGGCGACGGTCGCCCCGCTATCTTGAACGGGTCCCAGGACCCGGTAGCTCAGTTGGTAGAGCAACGGACTTTTAATCTGTAGGTCGCGGGTTCGATCCCCGCCCGGGTCATTCCGCCCCACTCCTCCTTCCGCCGCCCTCCCGCCGCTCGCCTCGTGTCGCCGTCCCCCTTCCGCCGCTTCGCCGCTCTGCTCGCCGCGGTCGCCTGCCTGGCGACGCCGCTGCGTGGGCTGGCGATGTGTGCGTCGGACGCGATGTCGCATCCGGGGTCGGAACCGGCCTGTCACGGCGACGCGTCGTCCCCTGCGGCGGCCGATGCCATGGCGCACGGGGCGCCGGCTCCGGCGACGGCTCCGCAGCCGCATTGCGACGACATGGCCGCCTGCTCGGTCCTCGCGCTCACCCCGGGCGCGCCCTGCACGACACTGCACGTCGAGCCCGGCAGCGCCCGCACGGCCCTGCGCACGACGCAGCACGAGTCGCCGAGTCCCTCGCTCGAGCCGCCGCCTCCGCGCGCCTGATCCTCCGCGCACGCGCCCTCGCGCGTGTCCGTTCCCCCTGATCGCCGAGCGTCGCGCGCACCTCCTGCGCCGCGCACGCGGTGATCCCACGCGGATGACAACATGCGGATACCACACCGCCGGGCGCAGCGCCCGGTGTCGCCGATGCGCACCGCCGGCCTCGCGATGGTCGGCGCACTGGCGCTCACCACTGCGTTGCCAGCGCAGACCGACTTCTACAACACCGATCGCGGCCGTCCCCTGCTCACGGAGGACGCACTCGTGATCGAGCGGCGGGCCTTCGAGCTGCAAGCCGCCCCGCTCACGCGCACGCGGGTGGCGCGCGGCGCGACGCAATGGACGATCGCGCCGGAACTGGCGTGGGGCGTGCTGCCCCGTACCCAGATCGAGTTCGCGCTGCCGGTCGGTATCGCCGAACGCGCCTCGGCCAGGGCGGACGTCGAGGTCGAGGGCCTGGAGATCGAGGCCCTGCATCAACTGAATGCGGAGACGATCGGTTGGCCGGTGCTCGCGATCGGCGTGGGTGTCCACGTGCCGGGGGCGACGCGCGACGGGGCGTCCACCACCGGCATGCTCCGCGCGCTGGCCACGCGGACCCTGCGCTGGGGACGTGTGCACCTCAACGCCGGCCAGCTGCTCGGTGCAGGGGATGGCGGCGCGGACGCGGCGTCGCGCTGGACCGCAGGGGTGGCGATCGACCGCACCTTCGTGTTCCGCTCACTGCTGGTCGGTGCGGAACTGGTCGCGGCCGATCTGCCACGCATGACTGGCGCGGGGAGCGCGGGGCGCACCGAGTGGTCGGCGGGCGCAGGGCTGCGACATCAGCTCTCACCGCGACTCGCCGGCGACCTGGGTGTGCGGCGTCGGCTGAGCGCCGGCGAATCGGCGTGGACGCTCACGGCGGGTGCGGCGTACGCGTTCGCGCGGCCGTCGCGGCGGGGGGTGCGCTGATGCGACGCTTCCTCTTGCTGGCTGCCCTGCCTGCTGGCCTGCCTGCTGCACTTCCTGTCGCACTGCCTGTCGCACTGCTGGTGCCCGCGAGGGCGGTCGGGGCCCAATGGTCGCAGGTGTACGAGCAGTTCTACCTCCCGGCCGATCACAACTTCGTCTTCCGGCGGGAGTATCCAGCCGCGGATCGCCTGTTCAACGCCTTCGACTACGGGCACGCCATCCTGTACGAGCGGCTCTACACCCGCCCCGGCGCGCCCGCGGCGTTGCTGGAGGAGCGTGAGTACGGCTTTCTCACGACCCAGCTCCTGAACCACCCGCCGCGGCTGCCACTCGTCGAGGACGCGATCGAGCCGATGTACGCGCGCCTCGCGCCGGAGGCGAAGGCGATGTTCGAGTGGGCGCACCTGCTGCATCGTCAGGTCTACGACATCCTCGCCGACGAGCGGCTGTCGGACGCGGACAAGGACGCCGAGCTGACACGGCTGACCGCCTACTACTTCACCCGGCGCGACCTGGCCTTCAGCGCGAAGCCGAAGAACATGTCGCTCATGCAGGAGCAGCCGTACTCGCTGGCCTTCCGGCAGCGGTACCCCAAGTTCAACGGCCTGATCTGGGCCTACCACTGGCTGCAGATCGGGCTGTACGAGCCGCTGGTGGTGGGACGCACGAGTCCGGAGCGACAGGCGCTGGTGGCGGCCACGGTGGCGCGGTTCCGCCAGATGCTCCCGGAGGCACCGGAGGGCTTCCCGACCGTCATGCCGATGACGGCCGCGGTGGCGCCGCAGTTCGCGCAACGCTGGCCGACCCTGGCGATCGTATTCGACAACCTGCATTCGATGCATGACGTCATCTCGGACATCCTGGCCAACGACGCCGTGCCGCGATCGCAGAAGCGGGCGTTGATCCTCAAGGCGGCCGCCGCCTACCGCGACGACACCACCGAGGTCATGACCGTCGCGGGCTGGAAACGGATGTCCTTGGGCATGGGGCAGGAGAACCAGGGAGGGCCAGCGGTGGGGTTCCTGCCCCCGCTCCCCAAGCCGACCATGGCGCGGGGAGCGGTCATGCGGCACGACAAGGACGGCAACCCGATCGGCGGCCACCACGATCACTGAGAAACAGCTAGACAGCTGTCGGGGTTTCCCCTAGCAACTTTCCAGCGACTCCCTACTGTCAGGGAAACCCCGCGCCCCTAGGCTTCATCGCATGAGCGACGACCTCATTCGCGTGATTCTCGCCGACGACCATGCCGTCGTCCGAGCCGGACTGAAAGCAGTCATCGGATCGGCGAAGGACATGTTGGTCGTCGGCGAGGCGTCCAATGGCCCTGAGGCAGTGGCCATGGCCGAACGCCTCAAGCCTCAAGTCGTGATCATGGATCTCTCGATCGGCGAGGTCGACGGTGGCCAGGCCACCAAGATGCTCATCGAGAAAGGCATCCCGTCCAAGGTGCTCATCCTCACGATGCATCCCGAGGAAGACTACCTCGTGCCGATGCTCGAGGCCGGCGCGTCGGGCTTCCTGCCGAAGACCGCGGCCGATCGCGAGTTGCTCGAGGCCGTGCGCACGGTGGCCCGCGGCGACATCTTCGTACGCGCGGAGGCGGCGCGTATCCTGGCCAAGGGCTATCAGCGCAAGGACCCGATGGCGGAGGACCGCTCGCGCTACGAGCGACTCACGGAACGCGAGCGCGACGTCCTGCGGCTCACGGCCCAAGGCTACTCGGCGCCCGAGATCGGCGAGCGGCTGTTCATCTCGCCCAAGACCGTGGACACGTACAAGCAGCGGATCCAGGACAAGCTCGGACTCTCGCATCGCCACGAGTACGTGCAGTTCGCGCTGCGGCTCGGATTGCTTCACGCGTAACGGGTTTCGCGCGCGCGCACTTTCCGCCATTATGCGCGGATGATCTCCACGGCTGCGAAGCTGCGCCTCGTCGTCATCGGCGGGGTGCTCTCGCTCATCTTGGTCGGCACGGTCGCGTTCCTCTGGACCGACCGCGTGGCCGAGGCGGCAGGTACGACGGTGGAACTGCGGACCGTCCAGGCCCTGCTGGGGGTGATGCTGCTGCTGGGCGCCGTGCTCGCGTGGTTCGCGTACGCGAGCCTGCAGGACGACCTCACGCGCCGCACCAGGGACGAGGCCGCGGTCCGCGCCTCCGAGGCCAAGTTCTCCGGCATCCTCGACATCGCCGCCGACGCGATCATCTCGGTGGACACGCACCAGCGCATCCTGCACTTCAACCGCGGGGCCGAGCGCATCTTCGGCTACGTCGCCGCCGAGGCGATCGGCCAGTCGCTCGACCTGCTGCTGCCCGCGCGCTTCCGCAGCGCGCACGGGGCGCACCTCCGCGGGTTCGCCCAGGCGCGCGAGACGGCGCGCCAGATGGGGGACCGCCGCGAGATCTTCGGCCAGCGCAAGGACGGCAGCGAGTTCCCGGCCGAGGCGTCGATCTCCAAGCTCTCGATGATCGACGGGGAGCAGGTGTACACCGTGTTGCTGCGCGACGTCACCGAGCGGAAGCTGCGCGAGGATGCCCGGCGCCACCTGACGGACGCGGTCGCGCTGCTCGGCGAGACCCTCGAGGTCGATGCGACCGAGCAGTCGATCGTGCAGCTCGCGATCCCCTGGCTCGGCGACGGCGCGATCCTCGACGTGATGGTGGGCTCCGGCGAGTTCCGGCGCATCGTGTCCCGTTCGGACGACCCCGCGCGGGATGCCGCGCTGCGGGCGGTGGGGGAGCGCCGCATCGACCTCGACTCCCCGTCGCGGGCCGTGGACGTGCTGCGCCTCGCCCGCGCCGAGGTGGTGCCGCTGATCACGGAGGATTGGCTGGAGGCGCGGACCGCCGACCGCGACGAGTTCGAGCGGATGCGGGCGCTCGGGATGCAGTCGCTGATCCTGCTGCCGCTCATCGCACGCGAGCACGTCCTCGGCGTGCTGCAGATCTTCCGTCGCGAGGGCCGACCGCCCTGCACCACGGCGGAGCGGACCGTCGCGGAGGAACTCGCGCTCCGCGCCGCCTTCGCGCTCGACAACGCGCGGCTCTATGCCACGGCGCGACAGGCCACGCACGCGCGGGACCATGCCCTCGGCGTGGTCTCGCACGACCTGCGCAACCCGATCTCCGCGATCGGCATGAGCGCCCGCGCGCTGCAGGCGAGCCTGGGCGAGTCGGACGGCGACCGCCGGGCGCTGGTGGCCAACATCCTGCAGAGCCAGGACCTGACGCAGCGCATGATCCGCGACCTGCTGGACGTCGCGAACATCGAGGTAGGGCGGCTCTCCGTCGAGCGGCGCGACGAGCAGGTGCGGCCGATCCTCGAGCGGACGGTTGCCCTCTTCCAGCAGGAGGCGGCCGATCGCGGCGTGGCGCTCACACTCGAACCTCCCGCGGCGCTGCCGTCGATCGTCGGGGACGCGGAGCGGCTGGTGCAGGTGCTCTCGAACCTCGTCGGGAACGCGCTGCGCTACACCGAGCGGGGCGGGCGCATCACCGTGCGCGCGGAGCGGCGTGGCGAGGAGGTGGAGATCTCGGTCACCGACACGGGGAGCGGCATCCCGGCCTCCGCGATGCCGTTGATCTTCGAGCGCTACTGGACGGTGCGGGGCAACGCCCCGAAGGGCGGCACGGGCCTGGGCCTCGCGATCGCGCGCGGTATCGTGGAGGCGCTCGGCGGCCGCCTGTGGGCCGACAGTGAGCTGGGGAAGGGCAGCACCTTCCGCTTCACGGTCCGCGTGGCGACGTGAGCACCTCGCGGTAGCTGCGATCGAGGCGGTCGAGTTCGCTGTCCCAGCTCCGTCGTGACGCGGTGGCCAGCGCTCCGCTGCGCAGGTGCTGGTGCAGTGTGGCATCCTCCACCAGCCGTCGCATGGCGGCGGTGCACGCGGCGCTGTCGTCCGGCGGGAAGGCGAGTCCGTTCTCCCCGTCGCGGAGATGCTCCGCGACGCCGCCGGCCGGTGTGGCGATCACCGGCAGGCCGGAGGCCATCGCCTCGAGGATGACGAGCCCCAGGGTCTCCGTCGTGGAGGCGAAGAGGAACGCGTCGGCGCTGGCGTAGAGCGCCGGCAGCTCGCGGTGCCGATCGAGGTTCCCGAGGAAGCTCACGCCCGGGCCCGCCTGCGCGCGCAGCGCGGCGGTGGACGGTCCTGCACCCGCCACCACGAGACGCACCGCGCCCTCCGGGAAGGAGCGCGCCAGCGACGCGAAGGCCGTGATCAGCACGGCCACGTTCTTCTCGGCCGCCAGCCGACCGACGTGCAGGAAGGTGAAGCCGTGTCCGGCGTGGATGCGCTCGCGCACCACGCGTGAGCGCTTGGCGGGCGTGAACAGCGTGGTGTCCACCCCGCGCCCCCACACCTCCACCGCCGAGACGCCGAGGGCCGCGAGGTCGGCGCGCGCACTCTCCGACGGCGTGAAGGTGCGCTGCGCCCGACGATGGAACCGTGCGATGCTGCGGCGGACGGGATCGCGCAGGAACGGCATCCCGTACGCATCGGTGTACTTCGCGAAGTCGGTATGGTAGGACGTGCAGAGCGGCACATCGTCGGCGTGCGCTGCCCAAGCCCCGAGGCGGCCGATGACGAACTCCGTGGCGGCGTGCACGACGTGCGGGCGGAACCGACGGACGAGATCACGCGCGACCGCGCGGCGCGGCATCGCCAGGCGGATGTCGGCGTACCCCGGCAGCGGCACCGACGCGATCGTGGTGAGCTCGGGCTCGTCGGGTTCGAGCGTCGAGAGCCTCGCCCGTCCCGTCGGATACCGGGGCGCCAGCACCGCACACTCCCAGCCGCGTGCACGCAGGCCGTGGACCGAGAGTGCGGTGACGACGCTCACGCCGTTCACCTGCGGTGGATACGTGTCGGTGCAGAACAGGATACGCATCGTCGCATGGTGTGGGCGACGGGTCAACACCGCATGACGATCGCGTCACGGGACGGTCAGCAGGGGCGGCCGAGATGGCCGTGCAGCGTTACGCGAGGGATACGCCGCCGTCGTCGGGACGCGACCAGGTGCGGCGAGCTTCCTCAGCGTGAAGCCACTGCCCCCTCCAGCCGAGTCCCGCATGACGCGTCCCGCCGCCGTCCGCCGCGTGATCCTGGTCGTCCTCGATGGCCTCCGTCCCGATGCGATCCCGCGCTTCGGGCTCGAGCGCATCACTCAGCTCGCGCACAGCGGCGCGAGCACCATGCTGGGCCGCACCGTGAGCCCGAGCGTCACCGCCTGCGCCATGGCCTCGCTGCTGACCGGCGCCGATCCCGCGCGCCACGGGCTGCAGAGCGACCAGTTCCACATTCCGCGGCCCGGGGGCGCGCTGCACCCGCTGCCTCGTGTGCTCGCGGGCCACGGGCTGCCGACGACCGCGTTCCTCGCGCGGCTGCCGCTGTTGTTCGCGCCGATCGCGACGCGCATCGCGGCGCACGTCGGGGCCAAGGCCCGGTTCGCCGGTCGTGATGCGGCCGACATCGTGACCGTCGCCCGGCCCACCCTCGGCGCGCAGCGCCGGGGGCTCGTGCTCCTGCACTTCCCCGACGCCGACCGTGTGGGGCACGCGGCGGGCTGGATGTCCGACGCGTATGCCGACGCCGCGCGCGCCATGGACCAGGCGCTCGGCCGGGTGGTGGACGCGGTGGGGCTCGACGATCCCGAGACCCTGCTGATCGCGCTCGCGGACCACGGGGGTGGGGGGCAGCGCGCGGACCATCACGACAGCGACCATCCGCTCGACCGCACGATCCCGATCATGCTCGGTGGGGCTGCGGTCCGCCGCGGGGAGTTGGCGGCGGGCACCTCGCTGCTGGACGTGCCCGCGACCATCTGTGCGGCGCTCGGCGTGCCGCGACCCGAGAGCTACCCCGGCACGCCGCTCCTCGGCGCGCTGCATCAGGCGCATGATGCGCTGGCGGCCTAGCCCATGCAGATGCCACCGCTGATCGCGCGGCTGGACGCAAGGGACCGCGCCCTGCTCGCGCGCTGGATGCTCGATGCCCTCGCGCCCGTGCGGCAGGCGCGGGCGTGGCGCGTCCTCACGCATCTCGGCGGGGCGCGGATGACGATCGCGGCGGTGCTGGTCCCGTTCGCACTCGGCGGGGCGGCCGAGCGCGCGGCGGCCGTGGCGGCGGCGATCGCGCTCACGGTCTCGCACCTGGTGGTGCAGGTGGTGAAGCGGAGCGTCGGGCGCCCGCGGCCGCGATTCGCCGAGGGGACTGCACTGGTCGAGATCCCCGACCGGTTCTCGTTCCCGAGTGGCCACGCCTGCGCGGCGCTCGCGGTGGCGCTGACCTACGCGCTCGCGTTCCCCGCCTACGCCGTGTCGTCGATCCTGCTGGCGACGTTGATCGGCCTGTCGCGCGTACGGCTCGGCGTGCACTACCCCGGCGACGTGCTCGCCGGCCAGGGGATCGCCGTGCTCACCGTCGCGGGAGTGCGTGCGCTCCTCTAGACTACTCCGCATGACTGCGGACGGACGGGCCAGCGGACTCCGACTCGCGCTCTTCACGGACACGTTCACGCCGCAGATCAACGGCGTGGCGCGGACGCTCGAGCGCCTGGTCGCGGCGGTGGAGCGGCGCGGGGGTGCGGTGCACGTGGAGACGGTCGACGTCCCGGAGGCGTCGGTCGATCCGCGCGTCGAGCGGGCCGGGAGCATCCCGTTCTGGGCGTACCCGCAGCTGCGCATCGCGGCGCCGAGTGCGCGCCGTGCGGCCGAACGGCTCGCGCGCTGGCGACCCACGCTGGTGCATGCGACCACGCCGTTCGGGGTGGGGCTCGCCGGCCGCTCCGCCGCCCTCGCGACGGGTGTGCCGCTGGTGACCTCGTATCACACGTCGTTCAGCGCGTACCTCAAGCACTACCGCCTGACGGCCCTCGACCGCATCGCGTGGCCGTATCTGCGCTGGTTCCACAACTCGGGACGCTGCACCTTCGCGCCGTCAGCGGCGGTGCAGGCCGAGCTGGCGGCGCAGGGCTTCCACGATGTGCGCCTCTGGACGCGCGGGGTGGACGCGTCGCGGTTCTCGCCCACGCACCGCTCCGCGGCGATGCGCGCACGCATGGGTGCCGGCCCCGACCGCGTGGTGTTCGCGTACGTGGGGCGCCTCGCCCCGGAGAAGGGTGTGCACACCGCGATCGAGGCCATGCACGCCATCCGGGCGCGACACGGCGATGCCGTGCGCTTCGTGCTGGCGGGCGACGGACCCGACGAGGCGAAGTGCCGTGCGACCGCGCCCGAGGGGACCTGGTTCGCCGGTGCACTCAGCGGCATCGAGCTCTCGCAGTTCTATGCTTCCGCCGACTGCTTCATCTTCCCCTCCGCGACCGAGACGTTCGGCAACGTGGTGTTGGAGGCGATGGCGTCCGGCCTGGCGGTGATCGCGCCGGATGCGGGGCCCACGCTGGAGTTCGCCCGCGCGGGGACGGCGCTCACCTGTCCGACGGGCGACGTGCCTGCGTTGGTGTCACGGGTGGAGCGGCTGCTTGCGGACCCTGCGCTGGTCGCGTCGCTGGGGGCTGCGGCAGCCGAGGAGTCCGCGCGCTGGGGCTGGGACGCGGTCTGGGACCGCCTCGTGGACGACTACCGCGACGTGGTCGCGCTGCCGACGCCGCGCGTCGCATAGGCGTCCCACACCAGGCGAGCACAGTCGGCCATGAGCCGCTGCGCGACCGCGCGCTCGGGGATCGCCCGCGTGAGGATCACGAGCACGAAGGGGGCGCGCCCCGGCGGATAGACGATCGCGGCATCGTGCGTGGTCGCGGTGATCCAGCCGGTCTTGTGTGCGACACGAGTGCCCGGGGGCAATCCGGCCGGGATCTCGTCCGCGAACTCCTGGCGCAGCAGCGTCTCGCGCATCGCCGCCGTGGAGGCTGGGGATGCGACCTGCCCGCGCTCGAGGGCCGCGAGGAGTTTCCCGAGCCCCTTCGCGGTCGTCTCGTTGTTGAGGCCGGCGCGGAACGCCGGGATGTCCTCAACCCCACGCCGGACCACCACGCCCGCCCCTCCGAGGCTGCGGGCGAAGGATGTCACGCGCGTGGGATCGAGTCGTTCGATCAGCACGTTCGTCGCAAGATTGCTGGAGCGGACAATCATGCGTTCGTTCAGCTCCCGCAACGAGATGGGGCTCCCGATCCGGGCATAGAGGGTGCTGTCGGAATCGTCGGCGAGCTCAAGCTGGTACGGGGAGCGGTCGACGATCGAGAGGAAGCGGTTCTCCAACGTGATCGTGGCATCCAGGTCGAGCCGGCCCTGGTCGACCTGTCGGAAGAGCTCGAACATCACCGGCACCTTCATGGTGCTGGCGGCGTGGAAGGTGACGGTGTCGTGGATTCCGAAGGACTCCCCGCTGCCGAGGTCCTCGAAGTAGAGCCCGACCTGCGCGCCTGGGACCGCTGCGATGCGGCCGCGGAGTGCGGCGAGGAGTGTTGTGTCCTGTCCGGACGGTCGCTGGCCAACGTCGGCAGGCCCTGCGAACGTAGTGGACCGGTGAGGGAACCCGCGCGCCGCGGGTTGTGTCGAAGGGAAGGCCGCGCAGCAGGCGGCGAGCAGGAAGACAGTGAGAGTGCGCACGGGCCGAATATACGGGTCGCCGCGCCAGTCAGCCCATGGGTCAGGGGGAAGCGTGGCGGTTTCGTTCAGGGGTTACAAGGTCTCCATCGTCGCTGTCGCACTCGTGTCGGCAGGTTGTTTCTCGTTCCCGCTGCAGTCGCGGGGCAACCGGCCGCAGCCCGTGCCGGCGCCCGCGCCGCCGGCCCCCGCGGCCGCGCCCGGCGCTGCCGTGGTGCGCGAGGAGCCCGAGCCCGAGAACCAGCCCCAGGCACGGCCGGAGACGCCTGCCGAGGTCACGCCCGAGCCCGTCGCGGTTCCCGCTGACACCACGCCGGCACCGCCGGCCTGGGACATCGAAGTCGCCCCGTACGAGAGCAACGCCCGCGTCGCCTACTTCGTCTCGCGTTTCAGTGGCGCGATGCGCCCGACCTTCGAGGTCGCCCTGGCGCGGCAGACCCGCTACGCGCCGATGATCCACGCGAAGCTGCGCGCCGCGGGCCTGCCCGAGGACATGATCTACCTGCCGCTGATCGAGAGCTGGTACGATCCCCACGCGTATTCGCGCGCCGCCGCGGTGGGCATGTGGCAGTTCATGACGACCACCGCGAAGGGGGTCGGCATGCGCGTGGACTGGTGGGTGGACGAGCGCCGCGACCCCGTGC
Organism: uncultured Gemmatimonadota bacterium; assembly: GCA_902825965.1. Taxonomy (GTDB): domain Bacteria; phylum Gemmatimonadota; class Gemmatimonadetes; order Gemmatimonadales; family Gemmatimonadaceae; genus Pseudogemmatithrix. The sequence continues at coordinate 20,009 of CADEDA010000019.1, forward strand.
GGGCCACCGACGGTGCCGTCGCGCACCTGCTCGAGTTGCGCGAGGACTTCGGCTCCATGTACCTCGCGGCTGCCGCGTACAACGGCGGGTCGGGTCGGATCTCGCGTGGCCTGGCCAAACACGCCAGCCAGCTGGAGGGTGTCGAAGGCGAGGACCTGTTCTTCGCACTCGCCGACGAGAAGGCGCTGCGGGCCGAGACCGCGGACTACGTGCCGAAGCTCATCGCTGCGGCGCTGGTGGGCAAGGACCCGGCGCGCTACGGCGTCTCGATCGCCCCGGTGATCCCGTTCACCTTCGACTCGGTGCTGGTGGCGCCGGCCACGCCGCTGGCTGCGGTCGCCAAGGCCCTCGATGTCCCGGTGGACACGGTGCTGGACTACAACCCGCACGTGCTGCGCGGCATGACGCCCCCGGTGGGCGCGGACCTGTGGTTGCGGGTGCCGGCGGGCGCGAGCGAGGGGTTCGCGGAGCGGCTCGCCGCGCTGCCCGAGGCCGAACGCAGCGGGGCCAAGCGCGTGGTGACCAAGAGCGGCGACTACATCACGAAGATCGCCAAGGCCAACGGCCTCACCGCCAAGCAGTTGAACATGTACAACCCGCAGGCCACCCGGATGAAGAACGGCAACCTGCATCCCGGCCAGCGGATCCTGGTGCCGCGGCTCGACGTGGTGCGCGCAGCGCGTGACGTCCCCGACCCGAAGATCGAGCGCTACGGCACGGCTGCCGGCGGGGTGCACGTGGTGAAGAAGGGCGAGTCGCTGAGCGTGATCGCCAAGAAGAACGGCACCAGCGTGACGGCGCTCAAGCGGTTGAACCGGCTCAAGAGCGATCGGATCCGGGTGGGGCAGCGCCTGCGCGTGCGCTGAGTCCTGCGCGGGGCGGGGGCGGCACCGCGCCTGCGGGGCCTACTTCCGCTTCTCCAGCAGCCGCACCCCTTCGATGTGCATCGCCTTGTCGGCGCTCTTCGTCATGTCGTAGACGGTGAGCAGCGCCACGGACACGGCCGTGAGCGCTTCCATCTCCACGCCGGTCACGCCGTGCAGGCGCACCTCCGACTCGCAGCGGATCGCCGATGCCGCGGGCTCGAGCGTGAACCGCACTTGGACGTCGGTGAGCGCGAGGGGATGACAGAGCGGGATGAGCTCCGCCGTGCGTTTCGCCGCCATCACGCCGGCCACCCGCGCGACCCCGAGCACGTCACCCTTGGCGAGGGTGTTGTCGCGGACGGCGGCGAACGCGGCCGCGCTCATGCAGATGCGCCCCTCGGCGCGCGCCGACCGTGCCGACGGCAACTTGGCCGAGACGTCGACCATCGCGGCCTTGCCGCCGGCGTCCACGTGCGAGAGGATCGGCTTCGGTTTCCGGGCTGCCATCAGGCCCTCGCGAGGTCGTCGAGCAGCTTGGCGGTCACCAGCTGCGGGTTCGCATTCCCCTCGGCCGCCCGCTTCGCCTCCTCGACGGCCGGCACGGCCCGGACCGCGTGCCGCGCGGCCTGCGCGTCGCCGCGCTCGGTCGCCACGCGCGCGCGCTCGTGCAGGAGCACGGTGATCGCATCGAGCACGTCGGTGAAGGCGCCGCGGGACTTGCCCGAGCCCGAGGTGAAGGCCGCGCGCAGGGCCTGCTCGCGACCCTGGTCGGCGGCGGACAGCAGCTGCCGCGCCCGCGTCATCGCGGCGCTGCGGTCGCCGCCGCCGATGAGGGCACCCGGCGCGCCGGCACAGAACCGCACGAGGTCGTCCGCGGTCTCGTTGGGCACCACCGTGCGCACGTAGTCGTCGGCGACGAACCGGCGCACGGCGGCATCGGCCAGCGGCGCGATCCGGAAGGCCACCACGCGCGACCGGATGGTCGGCAGCAGGGCGCCCGGCTCACTGGAGGTCAGGATGTAGGTCGTGCCCGGTGCCGGCTCCTCGAGCAGCTTGAGGAACGCGTTCGCGCCCTCGGGTGACGCGGCCTGCGGCACCATCCGTTCCGCATCCCCGATCACGAAGACCTTGCGCCGCGCCATCGCGGGAGACTTCGCTGCGAGTTGGAGGATCAAGCGGGTCACGTACAGGTAGAGGCCCGCCGATCCGTCCGGGCGCGCGTACAGCCCGTGCGCCTCGACCCGCTCGCGGATGGCCGCGTCGTACTCCTCCTGGACCTCGTCCGTCGCGATGTCCGAGCCCGTGATGCGCGGGCGCGGGAAGAACCAGCGCAGGTCCGGGTGCTGCAACTCGAGCGAGTAGCGGCACTGTGCGCAGAGGCCGCAGGGGCGGTCGTCCGCCTCGCAGAGCAGGAACTGCCCGAGCCAGAGTGCGAGCCGCTGCTTGCCCACGCCCGCCGGGCCCTGCAGCAGGATGCTCGACGGCAGCGCGTCCCGCCGCACCTGTTCGGCGAAGCGGTCGCGGAGCGTCTCGTGGCCGTAGAGCGGGACGATGGGCACGGGAGTAAGATAAGCGCCATGCGAATCCACCGCCCCGATCCCTCACGCGCTGCACGGGCCAGGGTGCGCGCGCTCGGCCTCGCCGCCGCCTTCCTCCTGCTGCCGGGCAGCGCCCTCGACGCACAGCAACCGTCGTCCCCGCAGGTGCAACCGCGTGCGCGGGCGCGCGAGCTCGGCGTCGCACCCGGCGTGTTCGCGCCAGGGCCACGCAACGCCATCACCGACGTGGCGGGTGTCGCCGTCGGCCAGGTGACGCTGATCGACGGCGACCGTGTCCGCACGGGCATCACCGCCATCCTCCCGCACGCGGGCAACACGTACCAGTCGCGCGTGCCGGCCGCCCTGCACGTGGGCAACGGATTCGGGAAGTTCGCCGGCAGCACGCAGCTGGCCGAGCTCGGGGAGCTCGAGACACCGATCCTGCTCACCTGCACGCTCTGCGTGTGGAAGGCCGCCGACGCGATGGCCGCGTGGATGTTGGAGCAGCCCGGCATGGAGAACGTGCGCTCGATCAATCCGGTCGTCGGGGAGACCAATGACGGCGGGCTCAACGACATCCGCGCCCGACCCATCACCGCGGTCGACGTGCGGAAGGCGCTGGAGTCGGCGACCGACGGCCCGGTGGCCGAGGGCAGCGTGGGCGCCGGCACCGGCACCGTGGCGTTCGGCTGGAAGGGCGGCATCGGCACCGCGTCGCGCGTGCTGCCCGCGCGACTGGGCGGCTGGCGCCTCGGGGTGCTCGTGCAATCGAACTTCGGTGGTGTGCTGCAGGTGCTGGGCGCGCCGGTCGGGCGCGAGCTCGGGCGCTACGCCTTCCAGAACGTCACCGGCGGCGGGTCCGACGCCGCGGACGCCGCGGACGCCGGCGGCAACGGCGACGGCTCGATCATCATCATCATCGCCACCGACGCACCGGTCGACGACCGCAACCTCGGCCGCCTCGCCTCGCGTGCGATGATGGGGTTGGGGCGGACGGGCAGTTCGGCCTCGAACGGCAGCGGAGACTATGCGCTGGCGTTCTCGACGGCGACGGCCGTCCGGCGCGCGTACGATGCCCCGCGCCTGCAGACCACACAGCTCGCGAACGAGGAGATGACGGCGCTCTTCCAGGCCGCCGTGGAAACGGTGGAGGAGGCGATCTACAACTCGCTGTTCCAGGCGACGACGCTCAGCGGCAACGGGCGCACGGTGGAGGCGATCCCGCTCGACCATGTGCGGGAGATCCTCCGCACGTACGGGATCGCGCGCTGACGTCGGCGTGCGTCAGGCGCGCGCGTCATACGCGTGCGTCACGCGCGCGCGGCGCGACCCGTGATCTCGTCGATATGGATGCGGAAGAGCAACGCACGCTCCGGTGTGGGATCGGCGTTGGTCAGCGCGACCGGCAACACCCGACGGATCACCGCGAGCCCGTGGTCGTAGGTCTCCATCTCCTGGGCGCTGCCTTCGCGCCGCAGTAGGTAGAGCCCGCCCTTCACGACCACCGATTCCCAATCGAAGGGTCCACGGACCTCGTCGACCTCGAAGGCGATCCAGCGGTTGTGCGTGACGACCTCGAGCTTGGTGCCGGCGCTGGTGCGGCCGTACAGCCAACCGTTGTCGTGCACGTAGTGGATCGGTTCGATGTCCACCCGGTCCTTGTACGCGAACGCCAAGCGCCCGACGTGCTGCGACGCGAGCAGGGCATGGCATTCCTCGACACTGAGGTCGCGGAACCGTGGCTGGGGCGAGCGCATGTGGGCCTCCTCAGGGGGTGAGAGCGCGATAGGCCGCCTGCACGCGGAGCAGGGCTTCATCCGGCGTGCTGCCGTCCGCGGACAGGTGTCCCATCTTGCGGCCGGGGCGCGCCTCCTTCTTCCCGTACAGATGCACGCGCACCCCGGGCACCGCCAGCGCGCGCGTGAAGTCCGGCTCCTCGTTGGTCCACAGGTCGCCGAGGAGGTTGTGGATGGCGGCCGGCCGCACGACGTCCACGCCGCCGAGCGGGAGCTGGCAGATGGCGCGCACCAGCTGCTCGAACTGGCTGGTGGGATGCGCGCGCTCCGAGTGGTGGAAGGTGTTGTGCGGACGCGGGGCGAGCTCGTTCACGAGCAGGCTGCCGTCGCGCAGCACGAACATCTCCGTGGCGAGCAACCCCACGACGCCGAGGCGTTCGGCGATCGCGAGGGCGAGGGTGCGGGCGCGCGACTCGAGCGCCTCCGGGACCCCGGAGGGCGTCACGGCCCAGGTGAGCACGCCGTCGGTGTGATGGTTGCGCGAGGTCGGGTACGCGACAGCGACGCCATCGCTGCGTCGTGCGACGAGCACGCTGATCTCGACGGCGATGTCGAGGAAGGCCTCGACCACGCAGACCGGCGCCCGCAGCGACTCGAAGGCGGCGCGTCCGTCGTCGGGGGTCTTCACGCGCACCTGCCCGCGCCCGTCGTAGCCACCCATCGCGCTCTTCACGATCGACGGGCCGAGGGCGGCGACCGCGTCGGCAGCCGTGGTCGCGTGCCGCACGCTGCGGAAGGCCCCGAGCGGGAACCCGTTCGACGCGAGCCATTCCTTCTGGCGCGCGCGCTCCTGCACGGTGTAGACCGCCTCGACGCTCGGATGCAGCGGTGCGATGGCGGCCACCGCCTCGAGCGAGGCGCGGGGGATCTGCTCGATCTCGAGCGTGACGGCCGCACAGCCGGTCGCCAGCGCCGCGGCGGCCGCCGCGTCGCTCCACGCGGCCGTGATGGTGTGGCTGGCCACCGGGCGCGCGGGGCAATCGCGTTCCGGGTCGAGCACGCGCACGTCGTAGCCCATGGTCCGCGCGGCCATCGCGGTCATGCGACCGAGCTGGCCACCGCCGAGGAAGCCCAACGTGGCGCCCGGAGGGACGGGCGCGTGCGTCATGGCAGGGTCTGCGTGCGCACGTCGGCCGCGCGGCTCGCGCGCCAGGCCCGCAACTTCTCGCGCACCTCGGGGCGATGCGTGCCCACGATCTCGGCGGCGAGGATCGCCGCGTTGGTCGCGCCGGGCTTGCCGATCGCCAGGGTGCCCACCGGCACGCCCGCGGGCATCTGCACGATCGAGAGCAGTGCGTCGAGTCCGTTGAGCGTGGTGGCGGGCACCGGCACGCCGAGCACCGGCACCAGCGTCTTGGCCGCCACCATGCCCGGCAGGTGCGCGGCCCCGCCCGCAGCCGCGATGATCACCATCAGGCCGCGCGACTCGGCCGACGCGGCGTACTCGAACATGTAGTCGGGCGTGCGGTGCGCCGAGACGACCTTCGCCTCGTGTGGGACACCCAGATGCTGCAGCAGCTCGAGGGCGGGCGCGAGGTGCTCGAAGTCGGACTTCGAACCCATGATGACGCCGACGAGCGGATTGGCAGAGGCGGTCATACCGGAAATATGACGACGCGACGGGGCCCGCGCCTAGGGAGACGCGGGCCCCGTCGGTCCTGCTCGGTGCCATTCGGTGCTGCTCGGTCCTCAGCGGACCATCACATCGTCGGCTTGTTGGGCCACTTCTCGAACCAGCTGCGCAGGAACGCCTGCGTGCGCAGGAAGTTCGACGGCGTGGAGCTGGTGCCGTGCCACTCGTTGTTGAAGCGGATCATGGCCGTGGGCACCTTCAGCACCTTCAGCGCCTCGTAGTACTCCTCCGTCTGGCCCATCGGGGTGCGCAGGTCGTTCACGCCCGTCATCAGCATGGTCGGCGTCTTCACGTTGCCGACGTACATGATGGGCGAGCGCTTGAGGTGCTCGCTGGGATCCTCCCAGGGGAGCTTCTCGAAGTTCTTGTACCAGGTGGCCCCGTCGGTGGTGCCGACGAAGCTCATCCAGTTGGTGACCGGGCAGTTGGCACTGGCCGCGGCGAACCGGGTGGTGTGCCCGACGATCCAGCTGGTGAGCACGCCGCCGCCCGAGCAGCCGAACACGTACATCTTGTTGGTGTCGATGTACCCGCGGCCGATGACGCTGTCGACGCCGGCCATGAGGTCGTCGTAGTCCTTGCCCGGATAGGCGTTCTTGATCGCGTTGCCGAACGCCGAGCCGTAGCCGGTGGAGCCGCGCGGGTTGGTGTACAGCATCACATAGCCATGGGCGGCGTGGTCCTGCCGTGCGAAGCTGAACGCCACGTTGTACATCGCATGCGGACCGCCGTGGATCTCCAGCATCAGCGGATACTTCTTCCGCGGGTCGAAGTCGGGCGGCTTCACGATCCAGCCCTGGATGCGGTACCCATCCACCGACGGGTACCAGATCTCCTCGACCGTCGCGAGCTTCTTGCCGGCGAGCAGGTCGCCGTTGACGCGGGTGAGCGTCGTCATCTTCATCGGTGCCTTGGCGTCGAACTTGACGATGTTGGGCGGCGAGTCGAAGGTCGCGCGTGTGCCGACGAAGACACCGGCGGCGCTCATGTCCGTCACCTGCAGCATATGCGCGCCGGTGGTGAGTGCCTTGGCGCCACCGGTACGTGGCGCGTAGAAGAGCTGCCGGGCGCCGGCGTCATCGGCCAGGAAGTACACGCCGGCGGACTTCGCATCCCACATGAGCTCGTTCGGCGTGCGGTCGAGCGCGGCCGTGAGCACCCGGGGGTCGGAGCCGTCGGCATTCATCACGTAGAGCGCGGCGTCCTTCCAGGTCGCGTCGGTGGAATCGTAACCGGTGTACGCGATGTACTTGCCGTCGGGCGACGGCACCGGGTTGCCGTCCGGTCCGTTGCGGGTGGTGAGCCGGCGGATCTCCCCCGTCGCGACACGCACCGAGTAGATGTCGGACTGCCGCCAGGAGTAGGCGGCGTCGGGGATGCGGTTGGCCGCGAAGACCAGCGCGGAGCCGTCCGGCATCCATCGGGCACCGGCATGGTCCCAGTCCCCCGTGGTGACCTGCCGTGGTGCGCCGCCGTCGGCGGAGACCACGAAGAGCTGCGTGTTCCCGTCCGGGAGGAAGCCCTGCCGGTCGGCGCGGTACTTCACCGACTGCACCACCCGTGGCGGCTCCGTCCACTTGGCCCCCTTCGGGGCGGGGGGCATCTCCAGCGGCCAGGGTTCCGGCTTGGGCACGCGCATCTGGAAGCTGAGCATCTTGCCGTCGGGCGACCACTCGATGCCGCTCGGGGACTCGACCACACGCGTGACCTGCGAGGTCGCGCCCTCCGCGTCCATCCAGCGCACATGGATCTGTGCGCCGGTGGGCTCCCCATCGGCGATGTAGGCGATACGCGTCCCGTCGGGCGACCACTTGGCGCCGCTGCCTTCCACGAGGAAGCGCTGCCGCGACCCGTCGGCATCCATGATCCAGAGCGCGGACTTGCGCCGGTCGTTCATCTGGTCGATCCAGCCCTTGGTGAACAGGATCTTGGTCCCGTCGGGCGAGAGCTGCGGGTTGCCCACATCCTCCCAGCTCATGTAGTCGGCGATCGTGAGCTTGTCGGGACCGGGCTTGCCCTGGGCGCGGGCGAGGGCGGGGAGCAGGAGCGTGGCCGTCGCGAGCACGAGGGCCGCCCGGCGCGCGAGCCAGCGTCCTCGTGAGCGCAGTCGCTCGGCGGTCGGTCGAAGCGAGTGTGCCGTCATGCGAACCTCGATTGGGAAGGTGGGGCGAGCGGCGGCGACCGCCGCTCGCGCGACGATACCACCCGGATCGCTACGCGGCAACGTCGCTACGTGCTGGCGCGCCCGCGCCCGTGCCCGCGCCCGCGACCGCGCCCACTGCCCCGTGCGCCCTCGCCGCCAGCGTTGCGGTCGGCGGTCCCATCCGCGCCCCTGGCAAGGGCGATGAGGGCGCGCACCGTGTTGAGGTTGCGGCCGGTGCCGATGTCGGCGTACGGGATCCTCAGCTTGGACGGCCCCATGCCGTCGGGGAAGTGGAGGTAGAGTTCGCGGCCGAGGAGCTTCAGGCGCTCCCGCCCGGGGATCTTGACGGTCTTGAGCAGCGCGGCGTCCGGCGGGGCATCGAGGAAGAGCACGAGCAGCTGTGCCGGCGCGGCGTCGGGGAAGGGATTCGCCGCCTCGACCGCCACGAGCTCCTCCAGGGTGCGCATGATGACGGCGCTGGGCTTCCCGAGTCGTGCCGCGAGGGCCTGCTCGAGTGCAGCCTTCGCGGCAGCGGCGCTGCGCCGGGTGGCGAACACCACGTTGCCGGACTGGATGTAGGTGCGGACATCGGCGAAGCCGAGGTCGGCGCAGAGGCTGCGGAGCTCGGCCATCGGCAGCTTGCCGGTGCCGCCGACGTTGATGGCGCGGAGCAGGGCGATGTAGGTGGGCACGCTCAACGATAACGTAGCGCCGCCATCCCTCCATCCACGCCGAGGACCTGACCGCTGACCCAGTCGCTGGCGGGGTCGAGCAGCCAGCGGGCCGGGGCGACGATGTCCGCCGCCGTCCCGATGCGCCCCACGGGATGCATCGCCGTGGAGAGTTCCAGCGACTTGGCGTTGCCCGTGATGCGCGACGCCAGCGGCGTCTCGACCAGGCCGGGCGCGATCGCGTTCACGCGGAGGCGCCGCGCAGCGTAGGTGGCCGCCGCGCTGCGCGTGAGGGCCGCGACCGCGCCCTTGGCGGCGGCGATCGCCTCGTGGTTGGGCAGTCCCACCTCGGCCGCGCTGCTCGAGAAGAGCAGCACGCTGCCGCCGTCGGTCATGACGCGCGCGCTCGCGCGCACCGTTGCAAAGGCGGTCTGCAGGTTCAAGCGGAGCGTCTCGGCGAGCTCCGCCTCGCTGGTCAGGTGCGCCGGTTTGAGCAGGATGGAACCGACCGCGTTCACGGCACCGGCGACGCGGCCGAAACGGGCGCGCGCCTCGGTGAGCAGCGCCTCGACCTCGCCGAAATCGGCGGCCTCGACCTCGAGCGCGATCGCGCCGAGCGTGTCGGCGATCGGATACAGGCGATCAAGGTTGCGCGCGGCGAGCACCAGACGCGCGCCGTCCGCTGCGAGCGCGCGGGCGATGGCGGATCCGATGCCGCCGGACCCGCCGAGGATGACGAAGGCGCCGGCATCGGCGAGCGGGGAAGACGACATGACGGGGCGAACGACCCGTGCGCCGCGGAGGTTCCGCCGGTGGCGGAACGCAAACGCCCCCCGCGCGTCATGGCGAAGGGGGCGTTTACACGAAGCGACCGCGACAGGACTCGAACCTGTGACCCGGTGATTAACAGTCACCTGCTCTACCAGCTGAGCTACGCGGCCAGAGACATCAAAAGCTAGTCGGCGGGCTGGGCCCGTTCAACCCTTGGAGTCTCGGCACGCGAGCCGCCCGGCGGTACCGCCCGTGGCCCAGATTGGCGCGGGTTGGCCAAGGTGCCGAAACAGCCCCTCCCGGTGGCCCGTAGACCTCGCACGCGCACACTAGCGCGCGCCCGCACCCCCGCATCCTTCCGTTCGCATGACCATCTCCGCCCGTTCATCCCTCTCCGTCGGCCTCGAGGCGCTGCGCGCCAACCCGCTCCGCACCCTACTCTCGACCTTGGGAGTGGTCATGGGCGTCGCGGCCATGGTCTCGGTGCTGTCCATGGGCGACGGGGTCGAGGCCTTCGCGCGCCAGCAGATCGAGGAGACCACCGACCTGCTCGGCATCACGGTCGCCCCACGCACCACGGCCAACGTCGACGGCCAGTTCGTCCGGCGCCTCGATGCGATCAGCTTCACGCGCGCCGACGCGGAGTCGCTGTTCGCGGCGGTGGAGGGCGAGGCGAAGGTCGCGATGCTCACCAGCGGCGCCACCCTCGTGCAGTTGGACTCGCTCGCGGCGCCCCGCGGCTTCGGGATGTCGGGGGTGCTCGCCTCGCACTTCGCGGCCGCGGAGATGTCGTTCGTCGCCGGTGGTCCCTTTGCCGACACCGACACGGCCGTGGTGGTGCTCAACGAACGGGCAGCCGGCGTCGTCGCCCGCGACAGTCTCGCGCCGGCCAAGGCGCTCGGCCTCTCGCTCGCACTCAACGGCCACACGCACCGCGTGGTCGGTGTGGTGAAGGGCGGCCGCAGTGGCGGCGCGCCACTGGCCGGATTCGTCCCCGTGGATGATGCGGCCCGCGCGATGCCCGGCTTCCGCGCGCCGCAGATCATCCTCGTGGCCCCGGTGATCGAGGACGTCGATCGCATGCGCGGCGAAGCCGAGGCGCACATGGCGTCGCGGTTCGGCCCGAAGTGGAAGGAGCGCGTGGACGTCTCGACCAACCAGGCGCGGGTCGATCAGGTCGCGACCGGCATGATGGTCTTCAAGCTCCTCATGGCGGCGATCACCGGCGTGTCACTGCTCGTGGGCGGCATCGGCATCATGAACGTGCTCCTCGCAGCGGTGGCGGAGCGCACGCGGGAGATCGGGATCCGCAAGGCGACGGGGGCACGCGACCGCGACATCCTCGTGCAGTTCCTCTCCGAGTCGGTGACGATCACCGGCTTCGGCGCGACGATCGGGGTGCTGCTGGGGCTCGGGATCGCCTTCCTCACGGCGTGGATCATGCGCCTCCAGACGAAGGCGCCGATCGAGGCCGCGGTCACACCCGGCACCATCGTGAGCGTGGCGGCGCTGTCGATCGCGATCGGGTTGATCTTCGGGCTGTATCCGGCGTTGCGGGCCGCCCGGCTCTCGCCGATCGACGCCATCAGGCACGAATAGGAGCGAGGACGGCGGGAGAAGGGCAGCGAGATCCAGACCGAAAGCGAGGGGAGCGACGATTCAGGCCGAATCGTCGCTCCCCTCTCGCTTCCCTCCACCACAACCACCTGGGTGCGGCGGCACCCCACACCCATCGTCCATCCGCTCAGAACGCGATCGGTCCGTTCGATCCGGGAGCGGCGGGCGGGTTCCAGGCCGGCGGTGGCGCGACCGGCGGGGCCGGCGGTGCAACCGGAGCGGGCGCGGGCGCTGGTGTGGCCGCCATGGGCGGACGCGGGGCACTCGGCGTCGAGACGAGCGTGAGGACCGGCTTCGCCGCCACCGGTGCGGGCTTCGCAGCGGCGTTCGGCGCCGACGGCTTCGGCTTCGCGGCGGCCACCTTCTTCTTGACCGCGCTCACCTTCCGGGCGGCGGACTTCTGCACCGCCTTCTTCACGGCCTTCGCCTTCGTCGCCACGCGCTTGGCGACCTTCTTCACGGCCTTGCGCGCCTTCGAAGCGGACTTCTTCACGCGTGATACGGCGCGCTTCGCCTTCTTCGCCACCGTCTTCTTCGCGCGCTTGGCGCGGGTCGCTGCCTTGCGCGCCACCTTCTTCACCTTCCGCTTCTTGGTCGCCATGGAGTCCTCTGGGAGGGAAATGCGGGAGCCGACGTGATAAAACTACCGCGCGAGCAGGGGGGCAAGGAATCTCCCCGTGTGTGACCCCGCGGCTTTCGCGATCTGCTCGGGGGGGCCCTCAGCGATTACCTGACCCCCGCCGTCGCCACCCTCCGGCCCCAGGTCCACGATCCAGTCGGCCCGCTTGATCAGGTCGAGGTTGTGCTCGATCAGGACCACGGTGTGGCCGGCGTCCACCAGGCGGTCCAGGACCCCGCAGAGCACCTCGATGTCCTGCAGGTGCAGGCCGGTGCTGGGTTCGTCGAGGATGTACAGTTTCCGGCCCCCCTTCTTGGCCGCGAAGGCCAGCTCCCGGGCGATCTTGAGCCGCTGGGCCTCGCCCCCGGACAGGGTCGTGGCACCCTGTCCCAGCCGCAGGTAGCCCAATCCCACCTGCTGGATCTGCCAGAGCGCCTGCCCGAGCTTCTCCTCCCGGGGGAAGAACCGGATGGCCTCGTCCACGGTCATCTCGAGGACGTCGGTGATCCGCTTGCCGAAGTAGGTCACGTCCAGCACCTCGGCCTTGTAGCGGGTCCCGCCGCAGGTCTCGCAGGGGACGAACACATCCGCCATGAAGACCATCTCCACTTCGATGGCGCCCGCCCCTTCGCAGGTCTCGCAGCGTCCGCCGGCCACGTTGAACGAGAAGGTCCCGGCCGAGTAGCGCCGCTGCCGCGCCAAGGGGACCTCGGCGAAGATCCGCCGGATCTCGTCGAAGGCCTTCACGTACGTCACCGGATTGGACCGCGGCGAGCGTCCGATGGGCTCCTGGTCCACGAGGACCACCTCGTCGAGGGCCTCCCAGCCGCTGAGGCTGTCGTAGGCGCCGACCTTCTCGCCGAGGTGCTGCCGCGCGCTATGCTCGCCGGTGAGCTTGTGCTCGAGGGCGCGGAAGAGCACGTCGTGCACCAGGGTGCTCTTGCCGGAGCCGCTGACTCCGGTGAAACAGGTGAGCGTGCCCAGCGGGATGCGCGTGTCCACGCCGCGCAGGTTGTGCTCGCGCGCGCCCGTGACGCTCAGCCACTGCGGCCCGGCACGACGACGCCTGGCGGGCAGGGCGATGCGCTTCTCGCCGGTGATGTACTGCCCGGTGAGCGGACTGCGACCGGCATCGGCCGTGGGGCCGGTGAAGACCAGCGCGCCGCCCTTCTCGCCGCTGCCGGGGCCGAGTTCCAGCATCCAGTCGCTCATCCGCATGGCGTCGAGGTCGTGTTCCACCATGAGGACGGTGTTGCCGCCGTCGCGGAGCCTGGCGAGCAGCGCGAGCAACCGGTCGAGGTCGCGGGCGTGCAGGCCGATGCTGGGCTCGTCGAGCACGTAGAGGGTGTCGACCAGGCGGGCGCCGAGCGAGTTGGAGAGCAGGATACGCTGGGCCTCGCCTCCGGAGAGCGTCCGCGTGGCACGATCGAGCGAGAGGTAGGTGAGCCCGACGTCGCAGAGGAAGGTGATGCGGTCCCGCGCCTCGCGGAGGATATGCGCGGCGATCTCCGTCTCCTGCGGCGAGAGCGTCAGCGAGTCCACCCAGGGCTTGAGCAGGCCCACCGGCATGGCCGCGACCTCGGCGATGTGCCGGCCGCCCACCTTCACGTGCAGCGCGTCCGGCTGGAGCTTGGTGCCGCCGCAGTGCTGGCAGGTCTGCGCCGTCTGGTACTTCCGGAGGAAGACGCGGATGTACTGCTTGTACTTCTTGGGTTCGAGCGCGACGAGGAAGGGGATCATCCCGACGTACCCCTTGGCCTTGCCATGCAGCATCTGCTCCTGCTGCGCTCGGGTCAGCTCGCGCCAGGGGCGGTCGACGGGGATGCCTTCCTTCCGCGCGAACTCCACCAGTGCCCGCCGCTTGGTGTCGTAGCGCGGCGCGGTCCAGGGATCGAGCGCGCCGTCCTTCAGCGCGCGTTCGGGGTACGGGACGATCAGGGCCTCGTCGTACTCGAGTGTGGCGCCGAATCCGTTGCAGTGCCCGCAGGCGCCGCGGGGGTTGTTGAACGAGAACAGCTGCGGCGTGGGCGCGGGCGCCACGTGCCCGTCGTTGGGGCAGCGATACGTGGTCGTGAACCGTTGTTCGCGGGCGGCCGCCTCCGGTCTCGCCTCCGGTCCCGCCTCGAGCCGCACGACGGCGTCACCATCGCCCTCGGTGAAGGCCGTCTCGAGCGCGTCCGTGAGCCGCGAGCGCTGCTCCGCGTCCACCACCAGCCGATCCGTCACGACCAGCAGCTCCCGGGCCTTGGCCAGGTTGGGCTTGCCGCCGTCGAGCTCGTCGAGGTGCCTCACCACCCCGTCGGCGATCACCCGCACGAATCCCTTGGCGCGGAGGTGCTCGACGATCTGCGTGTGGACGAGCTTGTTGGAGCGCGCGAACGGGAACGCGACGTGCACGCGGGTACCGCGCGGCTCCTGCAACAGCTGCTCGGCGGCGCGTTCGGCCGAATCGGGGCGAAGCTCACGGCCGCAGGTGGGACAGACGCTGCGGCCGACCCGCGCCCAGAGCAGCCGAAGATAGTCGTAGATCTCCGTGGCGGTCCCGACCGTCGAGCGCGAGGTGCGCGTGGGGTTCTTCTGCTCGATCGCGACGGCGGGCGAGAGCCCGTCGATGCTGTCGACGTCGGGTTTGGGCATGCGCTCGAGGAACTGGCGCGCATAGGCCGAGAGCGACTCGACGTACCGGCGCTGCCCCTCGGCGTAGATGGTGTCGAACGCGAGCGACGACTTGCCCGAGCCCGAGGGTCCCGTGACGACCGTGATCGCGCGGCGGGGGAACTCGACGTCGATGCCCTTCAGGTTGTGGAGCCGGGCCCCACGGACGACGATGCGGTCCTTCACCCGAGCGGATCGTCGTCGAAGATCGACCGCGACCGCAGCGACCCGTCGACCGCGCGCAGCAACTCCTCCAGCTCGGCCTTCACCGCGCGCACTTCCCAGCGATACATCGCGCGCGAGGCGCCCACGGAGAGTGCGCCGACGGCGATCGCGGTGAGGCCGACGGGCGCGGCGAGGAGCAACCCGCCCAGTGCCGCGGCCTTCGCCGCGATCACGCCCCCGATGGACGAGGCCGTCGCGGTGGCCCCGAAGCTGAGGCCGGCGTAGCCCCACACGTTGGCGCCCAGGCCCGGGCGAAGGTCCGCGACGAGCGTGACCTCCACCGCGCCGCGGTCATGCTCGAGCGTGCGCAACGTCGCCCGGACCTCCTTGGCGAACAGGCCGTAGCGCAGCCAGGTGAACTTGTAGCCGCCACCGTAGCCGGCGGCCATGCCGCTGCCGTCCATCGCCGGGATGGCGAACACGAGGATGCCGCCGTCGAGCGGGTGCGGCCCGATCTGGTCGCGCAGGCTCATCACGAACGGGATGCCCTGGAACGTGCGCCCGATGGCCTTGAGCACGTCGCGCGCCGGTGCCCGGATGATGAGCGAGACGGAGATGGAGCGCGCCATCTCCCCGAGCAGCGCCTTGCCGACCCGTTCGCGCACGCCGCCCTCGGCCACTGCCGCGAGCGCCGAGGTGTCGCGGGGGAGTTCGGAGAGCGCCAGGGCCACGAAGCGCTGCGAGATACCGGCCTCGACGGCCGCCGCCTCGACGTCCTGCACGCGGAAGGTGGAGGTGGGCGCGACGCCCGGGGCACCCGAGGCGACGCCGGCGGGTGTCACCTCGCCGCCGAGTGCGCGTGTGGCGTGGGCTCGCGTCTCCCGCTCGAGCCGCGCGGCCGCCTCGGCCTGCAGCTGCGCCGCACGCCGCCACACCAACGCGGCCTGGTCCTCGGAGAGCACGGCGTGACCGCCGCTGACCTGCGCCGGCATCGCCGCCACGCCTTCCATCGCCTTGCCCAGCGCGTCGGCGAGCGCCTCGCCGTTCTCGAAGCGCTGGGCGGGGTCCTTGGCCAGGCAGCGGTCGATCACCGCGGCCAGCGGCCGCGGGACCCCTGGCGCCACGGTGAGCAGGCTCGGTGCGGGTTTGGTGACGTGCGCGACGAGCACCGCCGTCGCGGCGTCGCCCTCGAACGGCAGGCGTCCGCTCAGCAGGTGGAAGCCCACGACGCCAAGGGCGTAGAGGTCCGAGCGGCCGTCGATCGGGGCGCCCTGGATCTGCTCGGGGCTCATGTAGTGCGCCGTCCCCACGACGTGCCCCTCGGAGGTGAGGCCGGGTGCACGCTCGGAGCGGGCGATGCCGAAGTCCGTGACGAGCGCGCGGTTGGTGCCGCGCTCGATCATGATGTTCTCCGGCTTCACGTCGCGGTGGATCACGCCGCGGGCGTGCGCGTAGGCGAGCGCCCAGGCGACTTCGCGGAGGTGGCGCACGACTTCGCTGGGGGCGAGCGGGCCGCGGTCCTTCACCCGCTGGCCGAGCGACTCGCCGTCCACGAGCCCCATCGCGAAGAACGCGAACCCGCCGCGCTCGTCGGCGCGATGCACCGGCACGATGTTCGGGTGCGAGAGCTGGCCGGCGGTGCGTGCCTCGCGCAGGAAGCGGGCCCGCACCTCGTCGTTCTGGCCGAGGTCCGGCGGCAGCACCTTGAGGGCGATCGGCCGCTCCAGCCGCACGTCGCGGGCGCGGAAGACCACGCCCATGCCGCCGCGACCCAACTCGGATTCGAGCTCGAACTCGCCGGCCAAGGCAGCGGGCAGTCCAGCGAGAGCAGCGTCGAGCGTGGGCGGCATCACGGGAGTCGAGTGGGTCGGCGGTCGGAATGCACGAATCTAATGCCTGGGGTTAGCTTGCGGCCGTGACGGCACCTCCGGCGATCTCCCACGAGGAAGAGGCACTCGGCAAGGCGTTCGACGGCCGTCTGGCGCGACGGCTCTTGGACTACGTGCGACCCTACCGCGGGCTGGTGCTGGGGGCGGTGGGCGTGCTGATGATCGAGGGGGCGCTCCAACTCGTGCCGCCGCTGCTCACGCGGCACGTGATCGACGAGGCCATCCCGGCCGGCGACGCGACGCTGCTGCGCAACAGCGTGATCGTGATGGTGGCCGCCCTCCTGCTGCAGGTCGCCTGCGCGTACCTGGAGACCTACCTCACCGGGTTGCTGGGCCAGCGCGTGATGCACGACCTGCGGCGGCAGCTCTTCCGCCACCTGCAACGGCTCCCGATCCCGTTCTTCGACCGGAATCCGGTCGGTCGGCTCGTCACCCGCGTGACGACGGATGTCGAGTCGCTCAACGAGTTGTTCGCGTCGGGTGTGGTGGCCGGCCTGGGCGACCTCTTCACGCTCGCGGCGATCACCGTGCTCATGCTGGTCGTCGACTGGCGCATGGCGATCGCGGCGTATCTCGTGGTGCCGGGCATCATCTGGGTCTCCAAGGTGTTCCGGCACCGCGTGCGGGAGACGTACCGGGAGATCCGCACGCGCATCGCGCGGATCAACGCGTACCTGGCCGAGCGGATCTCGGGCATGCGCGTGGTGCAGCTGTTCGGGCGCGAGGGGCACGAGCAGGCGCAGTTCCGGGCGCTGGACCAGGCGCATCTGGACGCCCACCTCAAGTCGATCACCGTGTACGCGCTCTACTTCCCGGCCATCGAGGTGCTGACCTCGGTGGCGCTTGCGAGCCTGATCGTGGCGGCGGCGCCGCGGGTGGAGGGCGGCGTGCTGAGTGTGGGCACCGTAGCGGCGTTCATCCAGCTGGCACGGCGGTTCTACCAGCCACTGCAGGACCTCTCGGACAAGTACAACACGCTGCAACAGGCGATGGCGAGTTCGGAGCGGATCTTCCGGTTGCTGGACACCGAGGCCGCCGCGGGCACGGGCGACGCGGTGGTGGGGGAGCGGCGCGGCGAGGGGGTGACCGTGGCGTTCGAGGATGTCTGGTTCCGGTACGGGGAGGAGGTCGCCGGGACGCCGGACGCGGGCGGATGGGTGCTCCGCGGCGTCTCGTTCGTGGTGCGTCCGGGTGAGACCCTCGCGTTGGTGGGCCACACGGGCGCGGGCAAGACCACCATCGTCAACCTCCTGCTCCGCTTCTACGAACCCCAGCGTGGGCGCATCCTGCTCGACGGCCGCGACATCCGGGAGCTCTCCGTGGGGGAGTTGCGGCAGGTGGTGGGTTACGTGCAGCAGGACATCTTCCTGTTCGCGGGGGACATCGCAACCAACATCCGGCTGTCGGCGCCGCTGAGCGACGAGGCGGTGCGAGCGGCGGCGGCGCGGGTCGGGGCGGATCGGGTGATCGCCCGGCTGCCCGACGGCTACGGGCAGCGGCTGGGGGAGCGCGGCGCCAGTGTCAGCGTGGGCGAGCGGCAGCTGCTGTCCTTTGCGCGGGCCATCGCCGCGGACCCGGCCCTGCTGCTCCTGGACGAGGCCACCAGCGCCGTCGACAGCGAGGTGGAGGCGGAGATCCAGCGGGGCCTGACGACACTGATGAAGGGCCGGACGACGATCGCCGTGGCGCACCGGCTCAGCACCATCACCAGCGCCACCGAGATCCTGGTGCTGCACCACGGCGAGGTGCGGGAGCGCGGGACACATCGCGGGCTCCTCGCGCGTAATGGCTTGTACGCTCGACTCTTCCGCCTCCAGGCGGGCGAGTGGGACGCCGCCGCGAAAGCCTCTGCCTGAGCGCGGTTTGGCGCTTGCCGACCCCCCCTGAACCCCGGTAGTTTCCCCTATTCAATGCCCTACCTGAAGCTGCAAGACCGGCAATACCCGCTTGAGGCGGGCGAGAGCACGATCGGCGCCTTCCCCGGCGCGACGATCCCGCTCCCCGGTGGCGACCCCGAGACCCGCGCGATCGTCTCGCTCGGGCCGACCGGCGTGTCGATCCGCAGAGGCAGCCCGGACGCCGTCGTATTGGTGAACGGTGTCCAGCTTGGAGTCGAACCGAGTCCGCTGCTGCACGGCGACAAGGTGCAGATCAGCGGTTTCGAGCTGCGCTTGGGCGACGACCAGAAGGGTGGGAGCACACAGTTCGTGAGTGCCGCGGACGTGGCCAAGTTCGCCGCGGCGGCCAAGGGTGCGGCACCCAAGAAGCCGACCGCCGCGACCGGCGGCCGCCTGGTGAGCCTCGTGGACGGGCGAGAGTATCCGGTGCCCGACGCGGGCATGAGCTTCGGCCGCGAAGTGGGCAACGAGGTGGTGATCGCTTCCACCGAGATCTCGCGCAAGCACGCCAGCATCGCACCGACGCTGGACGGCTACGTGCTCACCGACCACAGCACCAATGGTGTCTGGGTCAACGGCTCACGGGTCTCGGAGTCGCAGCTGCTGGGCCGCGGCGACGTGATCAAGATGGGCGCCGAGGAATACCGGTTCTACGCGGACGTGCCCAAGCCGCCGGCTCCGGCCGCGCCGGTCACGCCTGCGGATGTGCCCTCGCTGGCGGCCACGATGATCGGCGTACCGGCCGCGGTGCGACCCCCCGCGGCAGCGACGCCACCGGCACCGCCCGTCGCACCGCCAGCGGCAGCTCCCGCCGCCCCGCCGGCGCCCGCACCGATCGTCGAACCACCGACCGCCCCGACGCCGGCACCCGCCGCGGCGCCGACGGCGCGTACGGCGGGTCGTCAGGCCCTGGCGACCCTCGAAGTCATCAATGAAGGGCCCCTCAAGGGGACCAAGTTCGAGCTCCACTCGGCGCTCACGAACATCGGGCGCGGCGAGCACAACGACATCGCGATCAAGGACGAGTCGATCTCCGACTCGCATGCCAAGGTCCAGAAGCGGCCGGACGGTTGGTACGTCGTGGACCAGGGCTCGACCAACGGCACCTACGTGGGCGGGCGGCGCGTGCAGGGTGAGGTACGCATCGAAGGCGCGCCGGACCTCCGCTTCGGTGGCATCAAGATGACCTTCCGGCCCGCGGCGCTCCCCGCCTCCGAGCAGGCCGGGACGCGGGCGATCGCCGCGGTGAACGTCGAGGCGCTCAAGCGCCAGCAGGCCGCCAAGTCGGCACCTGCCGCCGCGCCGGTGGAACAGAAGAAGGGGTGTGCTTCCGTGATCGCTGTCGTCGTGTCCCTCGTCGGCGCTGGCGCCGGACTCCTGAGCCTCTTCCTTCTCATCGGGCGCTGACCGCATGCAGATCCGAGTCGGTGCACGCACGGATGTCGGCATGGTCCGGCAGGGGAACGAGGACAATTTCTTCGCCGAGGCGGATGCGATCCGCGGCGTGTTCATCGTCGCCGACGGCATGGGTGGCCATGCGGCCGGCGAGGTGGCCTCGGAGATGGCGGTGCAGATCGTCTCCCGGGCGCTGCTGCCGCTGAAGCGAGTCCGGCAGGAGACGGTGCCGGCCGCCATGACGCAGGCCCTCAAGGACGCGAATCGCGCGATCTACGAGCGCATGCTCGCCGAGGTGGACAAGCAGGGCATGGGAACCACCTGTTCGGCGATGTTGATGGCCGACGACGGATTCATCATCGGGCACATCGGCGACTCGCGTGTCTACCTGCTGCGCGACGGCGCGCTCACGCAGATCACCAAGGACCATTCGTACGTGCAGGAGCAGGTCGACGCGGGGCTGCTCACGCCGGAGCAGGCGCGCTACCATCCCTACAGCAACGTGATCACCCGCTGCGTGGGCGCGAGCGACGACGTCGAGGTCGACCTCTACGGCGGTGAACTCAAGGCCGGCGACGCGTTCCTCCTCGCCTCCGACGGCTTGACCGGCATGGTGGACGATCGGCGGCTGCAGCAGCTGCTGCTCGCGCGGTCCGGCCCCGGGCGCATCGTCGATGCGCTCATCGCCGAGGCCAACCAGCGCGGCGGCCTCGACAACATCACGGCGATCGTCATCCAGGTGGACGCCCTCGACCCGATCACCGATGGCTGAGCAGCCCGAGACGGTCGGCGGGGTCGCGGAGCTCTATCTCGGGAACATCCTCTACGCCTTGGAGCGCTGTGCGCTGGCGATGGCGGAGGAAGGGAAGGGGTCCGACGCCGCGTTCTACCGCGGCATCGGCAAGATGCTCGCCGAGGCGCACGGGCGCGCGAAGAAGGCCGCGCCCCAGGGCTAGCGCTCAGGCCCCGCCGAGCACACCGAGCAGTTCCGGCACCTTGATCCGCACGTCGCCGCGCACGAACACGCGGAGCCAGCGCGCCGAGTGGTAGAGCTGCTCCGCCAGGATGGGGAGATTGATCGCGCCGGCCAGCCCGCGGTCGTTCAAGTGCCGCACACTGCCGTCGCGTGCGAGCAGCGGCAGGTCGAGCCCGATCATGCGTTCCTTGCGCGGGTAGTCGAGCAGCAGTTCACCGCTCCGCAGCCCGTGGCGCTTGGCCAGCAGGTCCTCCGCCGCGCGGGTCCGCGCGCGATCCTCGGCGATCCACTCCAGGTCCATGTCGCTGCGCGTCACGAGCTCCGCCGCCGGCGCTTCCGCCGCCCGCTTGTAGAGCCGCCGCTCGCGGATCGCCGCGAGCAGCGGCGGGGCGTCGGCGGCGTCGAGCGCATGGAGCAGGCCCTCGTCCGTGTAGGAGACGAGGCGGTCCACCTGCAGTCGTCCCGAGGCGAGTGCGTCCTCGACCAGCCGCTTGTACATCGCGGTCGCCGACCGCACCGCATGCTGCCAGTAGACGTTCCGGTACATCTGGTACTTGGCGAAGAGCAGCGACTCGAGTGCCGACAGTCCCTTCTCGCGCAGGCCCACGCCGAGGCGCCCGGTGGACGGGTCGCGCAGCAGCACCAACGCGTGCCGCAGGCGATCCACGTCGATCTCGCCGTAGGCGACACCGCACATCATGGCGTCACGCTTGAGGTAGTCGGTCTTGTCGAGGTCGATCGACCCCGAGATGAGGCCCTGCAGCGGTGAATCGCTGCTGCCGCGGATGAGGGCGAGCACCCGCGCGGGCGCCTCGGTCCCGAAGGCCGCGCGCAGGATCTCCCCCACCGGGCCGTCGGTGATGAGCGGGCCGGCGATCTGCTCGTGGTGCGGTACACCGAGCTCCTCGAGGGCGTGGGAGAACGGGTAGTGGCCGATGTCATGCAGGAGCGCGGCGGCCACCACCAGTTCGCGTGCCGTCTCGTTGACCTCCGAGAGCTGGCCCGCGTCGTCGAGCACCCGCACGGTCTGTCGGGCGAGATGGTAGGCGCCGAGGGCGTGTTCGAACCGGCTGTGCGTCGCGCCCGGGTACACCAGGTGGGCCAGCCCGAGCTGGCGCACGTAGCGCAAGCGCTGGAACGGCGCTGAATCGAGCAGCGCCAGGTAAGGGCCGTCGACGCGGATGTTGTTCCAGAGCGGGTCGCGGAGGAATGGCACCGGGAGCGCGGAGCGGGGAAACGGGGAACCGAAGGGAAAAGCTACAGGGAAGAACGGCGGCGCGGAGACTGGAGTCCCCGCGCCGCCGTCCCGCACGCAGTCCTGCTCACCCCAGCGCGCCTACTTGGGCCCGGCCGCGAGGATCGCCGGGCTCACCGCCGCGCCGAACTTCTTGATGTTCTCCTGGAACATCGCGGCGAGCTTCTTGGCCTGCGTGTCGTAGGCCGCGCCGTCCTTCCACGTGTTGCGCGGGTTGAGGATCTCGCTCGGCACGCCGTCGATGGCCGACGGGATCGGCAGGCCGAACACCGGGTCGGGCGTCACCTGCGCCTTGTCGAGCTTGCCGGCGAGCGCGGCGCGGACCATCGCGCGGGTGTAGCCCAGCTTCATGCGCGCGCCGGTGCCGTACGCCCCGCCGCTCCAGCCGGTGTTCACGAGCCACACCTGTGCCCCGTGCTTGTCGAGCAGCTCACCCAGCATCTCGGCGTACTTGGTCGGGTGCCACACGAGGAAGACCGCACCGAAGCAGGCCGAGAAGGTGGCCTGCGGTTCGGTGACCCCGCGCTCGGTGCCGGCCAGCTTGGCCGTGTAGCCCGAGAGGAAGTAGTACATCGCCTGCTCCTTGGTGAGCTTGGCGATGGGCGGCAGCACGCCGAAAGCGTCGGCCGTGAGGAACACCACGTGCTTGGGGTGCCCGCCGCGTCCGCTCGGGACGTGGTTGCGGATGTAGTGCAGCGGGTACGAGGCGCGCGTGTTCTCGGTGATCGACTGGTCCTCGAAGCGCACCTTCTTGCTGCCCGGCTCGAGCACCACGTTCTCGAGGATGGTGCCGAACATCTCCGTGGTCGCGAAGATGTCGGGCTCCTGTTCCTTGGAGAGGTTGATCACCTTGGCGTAGCAGCCGCCCTCGAAGTTGAAGGTGCCGTTGTCGCTCCAGCCATGCTCGTCGTCCCCGATGAGGCCGCGTTCCGGGTCGGCCGAGAGCGTGGTCTTGCCGGTGCCGGAGAGCCCGAAGAACAGGGCCGTGTCACCCGCCGGCCCGATGTTGGCCGAGCAGTGCATGGAGAGCACACCCTGCTTGGGCAGCAGGTAGTTCATCACGGTGAACATCGATTTCTTGAGCTCGCCGGCGTAGCGCGTGCCGCCGATGAGGATCATGCGCTTGGCGAGGTTGAGCACGATGAAGGTGCTCGTGCGCGTGCCGTGCTTCGCCGGGTCGGCCTGGAACTCGGGCGCGTGCAGGATGGAGAAGTTCGGCGCGAAGCGCGCGAGTTCCGCGACATCGGGCCGGATGAACATGTTCCGCACGAAGTTGGCGTGCCACGCGTTGGGCGTGACGTAGCGGCAGGAGAGGCGGTAGGCCGCGTCGGCACCGCAGTAGAGGTCCTGCACGAAGAGCTGGTCGAGGCCGTTGAGGTAGCCGCGCACGTCGGCGAGCAGCGTCTCGAAGTGCGCCTCGCTGATCGGCTGGTTGACCTTGCCCCAGTCGACGTCGGCTTCGGTGGACGGCTCCTTGACGACGAACTTGTCGTTGGGCGAGCGTCCGGTGTGCGGCTTGGTGACGGCGACGAAGGGGCCCATGTGGGCGAGTTCGCCCTCGTTGTGGCGGATCGCCGCCTGGATGAGGTCCGGGGCTTCGAGGTTCCAGCGGATCGTGCCCTTGGGAGCGAGGCCCTGCGCCGAGAGGCCGGTGGCGCTCTCGCGGGTGGGCGCGGCGGTGGTCGACATGAGTGGGAAGGTCGGTGGGAAGGGAGGACGACGACTCAGAGGCGGGGCGCGTCGGGGCCGCGCGTCCGCTGTTGTGCATCGATGACGGCGACCGCCGCCATGTTGACGATCTCCTGCACGTCGGCACCCTGTTCGAGCACGTGCACGGGGTGTTGCATGCCGACGAGGATGGGGCCGATCGCCGTGGCCCCGCCCAACTGGGTGAGCAGCTTGTACGCGATGTTGCCGGCGCTGAGGTTGGGGAAGATGAGGACGTTGGCCGCTTCCTTGAGCATGCTGAAGGGGTAGCGCCCCGCCAGCACCTCCTCGGAGAAGGC
This sequence comes from uncultured Gemmatimonadota bacterium, assembly GCA_902825965.1. Classification (GTDB taxonomy): domain Bacteria; phylum Gemmatimonadota; class Gemmatimonadetes; order Gemmatimonadales; family Gemmatimonadaceae; genus Pseudogemmatithrix. Next base: position 43,902 of record CADEDA010000019.1, read on the forward strand.
TGTGTCGGCCTGCATCTCGCCGTCGACGATCAGCGACGGGTCCCGGAGCCGCAAGAGCCGTACCGCCTCCGCGACCTTGGCCGCCTCCGGGTGCTTGACGGACCCGAAGTTCGAGAACGAGAGCATCGCGATCTTCGGGGAGATCCCGAAGGTCCGGGCCAGCCCGGCCGCCGACCAGGCGATCAGGGCCAGTTGCTCGGCGCTCGGGTCGATGTTCACCGTGGTGTCGCCGAAGAACACGATGTGCTTCTCGAACACCAGCATGTAGAGACCCGACGCCAGGCCCACCCGCGGGTGCGCGCCGATCACCTCGAGTGCCGGCCGCACGGTCTCCGGGTAGTGCTTGCCGATGCCGCCCACGAGCGCATCGGCGTCGCCCACGGCCACCATCACCGAGCCGAAGGTGGTGGCGCGCGAGATCCGCTGGTTGGCCTCCACCAGGGACATGCCCTTGCGCTGCCGCCGCTGCCAGAGGTGCTGGGCGTAGCGGTCGCGGCGCTTGGAGGCACCGGGTTCCTCGAGCGTGATGCCGTCGAGCGGGATCGCCATCTCGTCGGCCATCGCGCGTACGCGGTCCAGCCGGCCGAGCAGGATGGGGTGGGCGATGGCCTCGTCCACGAGGATCTGCGCGGCGCGGAGGATCTTGGGATCCTCGCCCTCGGGGAAGACGACCCGCTTGGGTTCCTGCTGCGCCCGCGAGATGAGGCCGCGCATGATGCCGCGGGCCCGGCCCAGCCGGGCCTCGAGACGGTCGCGGTACTCGTCGAGGTCGATGAACTCCTTCGCCACCCCGCTCGCCACGGCCGCCCAGGCGACCGCCGGTGCCACGCGCAGGAGCGCCCGCGGGTCGAAGGGGAAGGGGATCAGGTACTCGGGGCCGAACTTCACGTTGGTGAGGCCGTAGAGCGCGGAGACGCTCTCCGGGACGTCTTCCTTGGCCAGCGCCGCGAGTGCGCGCGTGGCGGCCATCTTCATCTCCTCGTTGATCTCCGTCGCGCGGGCGTCCAGCGCGCCGCGGAAGATGAACGGGAAGCCGAGGACGTTATTGACCTGGTTGGCATAGTCCGAGCGCCCGGTCGCGATGATCGCGTCGTCGCGCACCGCACGCACCTCGTGCGGCAGGATCTCGGGGACGGGGTTGGCGAGGGCGAAGATGATGGGCTGCTTGGCCATGCGCTTCACCATCTCGCCGGTCACGGCGCCGGCCACGGAGAGCCCCACGAACACGTCCGCACCGACGAGGGCGTCGGCGATGCTGCGCGCCGGCGTGTCGTTCTGGAAGCGCGCCTTGTACGGGTCCATGTCGTCGGTGCGGCCCTTGTAGATCACACCCTTGCGGTCGCACATCAGGATGTGCTCGCGCTTGACACCGAGCCGGACGTAGTGCTCCGCCGTGGAGATCGCGGCGGCCCCGGCGCCCGAGAACACCACCTTCACGCTGCCGATGTCCTTGCCGGAGACCTCGAGGGCATTGAGCAGGGCCGCACCGGAGATGATCGCCGTGCCGTGCTGGTCGTCGTGGAAGACCGGGATCTTGAGGGTCTTCCGCAGCGTCTCCTCGATGTAGAAGCAGTCGGGCGCCTTGATGTCCTCGAGATTGATGCCGCCCACGGTGGGCTCGAGGAGCTGGCAGAACTTGATGACGTCGTCGGGATGCTCGGAGCCGACCTCGAGGTCGAACACGTCGAGGTCCGCGAACTGCTTGAAGAGGTTGCCCTTGCCCTCCATCACCGGCTTGCCGGCGAGCGCGCCGATGTTGCCGAGCCCCAGCACGGCCGTGCCATTGGTCACGACCGCCACCAGGTTGCCCTTGGCGGTGTACTTGTAGGCGTCGTCCGGGTTGGCCTTGATCTCCAGGCAGGGTTCTGCGACCCCCGGGGAGTAGGCGAGCGCGAGGTCCCGCTGATTGGTCAGGGGCTTGGTCGGAACGACCGCGATCTTGCCCGGCCGGCCTCGCGCGTGGTACTCGAGGGCATCCTCTCTTCTCATCCAGCTAAATCTAGTGGCTCCATTGGGATGCGGCAGCCCGAGGGGGGTGGGGCGAAGGGGCTGTGGGGCTCCCGCTGCCGTCCCCCGGCCGCGCACGGTCCGAGGCCCGGGGGTCGGTCGCTGTCCAGTTCCCCGGGAGCGGGAACGCCCTCCGGCCCGACGGCGTACTTGAGGTTGTTTCCCTCCTCCTTCCGCGCTAGTCATTCCCCGATGACCCCGAGCCCGACCCTTCACCGCCCGAAGGCCCGCCGACGCGGGTGGTTCGTGCGCGCGTTCGCGGGGGTCTGGTGCGCGCTCCAGCTGGCCGTGGTCGGCGGATTGCCGATCGTGGACGCGGAGATCGGCCACGGGCCGGTGGTGGCGCACTGGGAAGACGTCTCGGACGAGCAGTGCCCGCCGCAACATGGCGGCCTCGAGTGCTCGCTGTTCCAGGTGTTCGGGAGCGGCGCGGCGCCGGCAGCCGGCGCCGACGCGATCGCGGTCGGCCAGCCCGACGCGGATGTCGCGCGTCCGGAGGCGGCGGACCGGATCGCCTCGGGCGCCACGCATGCCCCACCGGCGTCGCGCGGACCTCCCACGGCGTGACGTGATGCCGCGCCCCGCGCGCGGCGGACGGTCGAGCTCCGCTCCCGTCGCAGCAGCACCTCCCTCATCCCCTGGAGACGCCATGTCGGCGTTCCGATCGACCCTGCGCGCGGCGATGGTCGCCGCATGCTGTGGCGTGGCGTTCACGCCGCTGCAGGCGCAGGACACAGCGGTGACGGTGTCCGGCCGCGTGGTGGTGGCCGGCAGCGACACGCCCTTGCCTGCGGCCAACATCCGCATCGTGGAGCTACATCGCGATGCCCGTGCGCATGAGGACGGGACGTTCGTGTTCTCGGCGGTGCCGAGTGGCACGTACGAACTCGTGGTGCAGCGCATCGGGTATCGGGCGGTGCGGCAGCCGCTCGTCGTCGGGCGCAGCGCCGTCACGGTCACCGTGCGCATGGTGGAGGCGCCGATCCAGTTGGCCGCCAGCGTGGTGACCGGGCAGATCTCGGAGCGGGGGTCGGTGGATGCGATCACCGCCACCAGCGTGCTGAGCGACGCCAAGCTCGACCGACGCCTCGACGGCACGCTGGGCGCGACGGTCGCGGGCACACCGGGCGTCGCGGTGACGTCGATGGGACCGGCCACGGCGCGCCCCGTGCTCCGCGGCATGAGCGGTGACCGGGTGCTCATCCTCGAGGACGGCCTGCGGCCGGGTGACCTGTCGAGCACGTCGATGGATCATGCCGTCGCGATGGACCCACTCACCGCGACGAAGGTCGAGGTGGTGCGTGGCCCGATGTCGTTGCTGTATGGGTCGAGTGCGCTCGGCGGCGTGGTGAACCTCATCCGGCAGGAGGTGCCGTCCACGTTGGCGGAGCACCTGCACGGCAGCGTGAGTGTGCAAGCGACGTCGGCGAACGGCGGCGTGACCGCGGGCGGGTTCGGCGAGGCGCCGCTGCTGGGCCTCACTGTGCGCGGTGAAGCCAGCGGTCGGGTCGCAGGCGACATGCGCACACCCGTGGGTGCGCTGGTCAATACCGACGTGCAATCGGTGAACGGCAGCGTCGGCGCCTCACTGGTCCGCGATTGGGGCTACACGGGCGTCTCGTACCGGTTCTTCCAGAACGACTACGGCTTGCCGGGAGGCTTCGTCGGGGCGCACCCCGGCGGCGTGGACATCACCATGACGCGGCACATGGTGCGGAGCGAGACCGATTGGCATCCGCAGGACGGGCGGTTCGAGAGCGTGAAGGCCAGCCTGAGCTTCACGGACTATGCACACTCCGAACTGACCAACAGCGGGAACGTCTCCACGCGGTTCGAGCAACTGATGTCGGTGGGCGAGCTGCAGGTCCGGCACAAGCCGGTGGGCCCGTTCACCTCCGGGGCGTTCGGCCTGCGCGCCCAGTACCGCGACATCACCACGGCGGGTGCGCTGCGCACCCCGTCCACCTCGGACTGGTCGGCGGCGGGGTTCGTGATCGAGGAGGCGGAGCTGGGCAAGCTGCGCCTGCAGGCCGGGGCGCGGTACGACCTCGCGAGGTTCACGCCGCTGGAGTCCGCGTCGGTCACGGTGGACGGCGTCGCCATCCCGGCCGCGCCGCGGACCTTCGGTGCACTCTCCGCGTCGTTGGGTGCGTTGTACAAGTTCGACAACGGACTGCGGCTGGGGGCGAGCGCGAGCCAATCGTACCGCACGCCGGACTTCAACGAGCTGTACTCCGACGGTCCGCACCTCGCGGCCTACTCGTATGACGTCGGCAACCCGCGGATCCGTCGTGAGACGGGCCGCGGCGCGGAGCTGTTCGGCCGCGTCGAGCGCGAGCGCGTGCGCGTCGAGGTCGCCGCGTTCATGAACCGCATGGACGGCTACATCTTCCCGCGCAACACCGGCGAGCTCGGTCGCCAGGGCGAGCGCTGGAAGTTCCAGTACAGCAACGAGGACGCGACGCTGGTCGGCGCCGAGGGGGAGCTTGAGTGGACCCTGGCGCAGCATGTGGTGCTCGACGGGAGTGTGTCGTACGTGCGCGGGGACCTGCGCGGTCCGCGCGACACCGTCCCCGGCATCAACGGCGCGCCGGACGTGCTGGAATCGTCCTTCCTCCCCCTCATGCCGCCGTTGCACGGTCGCGTGGGTGCGCGCCATGAGACCGCACGCTGGTCGTACGGGGGCGGGCTCCGCTGGGCCGCCGCGCAGGACCGCCTCGGGGATTTCGAGACCGTGACGGACGCCTACGCGACCGCCGACCTGTTCGTGGGCTGGCGCCTGCTGCTGGGCGGCCGGCTGCACAGCGTCACCGTCAAGGTGGACAACCTGCTCGACGCGGAGATCCGGGACCATCTCTCGCGCACCAAGACCATCATCCCGGAAATGGGGCGCAACATCTCGCTCCTGTACCGGGTGCAGTTCTGACCCAACGCTCCATTCCACTCCACAACCACAGAGGCATCATCATGGCTGTCTTCTCCGCTTTCACCCGTCGTCGTTTTGTCACCGCCACCGCCGCGCTGCTCGCCCTGAGCCTCGGCGCCTGCAAGGATTCCACCTCGCCCGAGGAGGAGCCCGAGGTCGTGACCATGCGGATCACGCCGGCCGGCGGCGCCGCCGTCACGGTGAGCAGCACGGGTGTCGTCACGGGCACGCTCACGGTCCCGGCCGCGGGCACGCGTGCCTTCACGGTCGAGTTCCTGAACGCCGCCGGCGCGCCGGATCCGCTGGTGGTCGGCAGCACCTTCCAGGTCTCCGTCACGCCGGCGGCCGGCATCACCTTCGCGCGGACGGGCCCCTTCGCCGGGACGCTGACCGCCGGCGCGGCGGGCACGGTGGCGGTGCAGTTCGGTCTCCTGCACATCGAGGAGAACCACAACGACTTCGGTCCGTTCACCGTGAACGTGTCGGTCGTCGCGCCGTAAGCGCCTCAGGCGCGACTCAGGCGCTTACGGCGCGCCTCACGCGCGCACGCGCGCCTTCACGCGCTCGCGTGCGTCGAGTGCGTGTACGGGCAACACCAGCAGGTCCCCGGGCGCCGCCCACCGCAGCAGTCGGTCCACCCCATCCGCTTCGTCGGTGGCGTGGTCGATGCGGTCGGGCGGCGCGCCGCATGCGAGGAGTTCGTCGCGCAGGATCGCGGGCACCTCGCCCGGCAGCCGCCCGCGGAGGTAGCCGTCGATGTCCTTGAGCACCACACGATCGGGCCGGGCCTGCCACGCGGTGCGCGCGAGTTCGCGCACGGCGTCGTCACCGCGGTCGCCGGCCTGACCGAGCAGCAACCCGAGGCGCCCGTCGCCTCGTGCGGTCGCCGCGGCGTCGAGCAGCGCCCCCAGGCCGTGCGGGTTGTGCGCGTAGTCGATCCAGATGCGCACCCCAGCCCGCTCGAAGCGCTCGAGGCGTCCGGGATTGTCCTGGTTGGAGCGCCCGAACACGCGCAGTGTGGCGTCGATGAGTGCGGGACTCACGCCGAGTCCCCGCGCGACGTGTGCCGCGCCGATGGCGTTGGCCACGTTGTGCACTGCGGTCCCGCCGAGCGTGAACGGCATCGCCGCCGGCTCGGGGACGCCGTCACAGGTCTCCTCTACGTGGAACCAGTCGGTGCGCCCGCGGTGCCGCTCGACGTAGCGCGGGCCGATCTCGCGCAGCGTGGGGTCGCCGGCGTTGAGCACGAGCGTCCCCGTGGCGGCGAGCGCCTGCGTGACGACGAGCTTGGCCTCGGCAAGGTCCTGCAGCGACTGGATGCCATAGCCCCCGAAGTGGTCGGCGGCGATGTTGGTGACGATGGCGGCATCCGCGCGCGGCACCGCCAGTCCGCGCCGCAGAAGGCCGCCGCGCGCCGTCTCGAGCACCGCGGCCGTGACGCGCCGGTCACGCAGGACCATGCGCGCACCGGCCGGCCCCGACCAGTCGCCGCGCGCCACCTGTTCACCTTCGACGAACACGCCGTCGCTGCAGCAGTACCCCACTGTGTGCCCGGCGCGCTGCAGCATCGCCGCGACGAGGCGCACCGTGGTCGTCTTGCCGTTGCTGCCGGTGACGAGGGCGACCGGCACCGGCCGGTGTGCGGACCAATCCACGGACGCGGGGCTGGGCAGTGCCGCGAGTGGCCACTTGAGGCTGTTGATGCCGTACCCGAGGCTCACCTCGGCCTCGTCGAAGAGCATCGGCGTGTTGGTCACGCTCGCGCGGGCGGCGAGTGCGACCAGCGTGGGATGCTGCTCCAGCGCGATGTGCTCGCGCAGTGCGGCGAGTGCGGCGGCGTCGTCGATCGGCAGACGGGGCTCGGTGAGGTCGCCCGTGAGCGCGGCGCGTGCGGCGCCATCGGGCGCGGCGCGCGTCCAGGCCCACTCGTTGACCATCGTGGCGGCGAGCAGCAGGTCGATGGGTGCGGTGAGCGCGAGGATGCCGCCGCGCGCGGTGGTCCGCACCTGCCACCCCACGGCGCTGGTGAGCCGGTGCACGTACGCACGCCACGCGACGACCTCCGCCGCCTCACGGCGTGGGGTCAGCGCCGCATCGAGGACGGCACCGGGAGCGTCGAGCCAGAGGGACGGGCCGAAGAGCCGGCGGGAGTCAGTCCAGAGCGGAGGTGGGGCGGAGGACTCGGTCACCGCGTCAGTCGTCGCTCGCGCGCGCGAGGCGCACGCCGCGTTCGTCGCGGACGAGCGACCCCAGCTCGCGCTGCACCAACTCGGCCGTCGGTTCACTCGGGGTCGGGACCGGGCGCGGCACGGGGTGCTCGGCCGTCACCGGCTTGGCGGCCCCTTCCGGGTGGAAGTGGATGATCTGCTTCCACGTGCGGACGATCTCGTCGCCGAAGACCAGCACGAGGTCGCCGGCGCGCGCCATGCGCAGGGCGGCGTCCACGGCCTGCTGCTCGTCCGGGATCACGGCGATGCGGGCGGCCGGGACGCCGGCCTCCTTGAGCGTGGCCGCGATCATGGTGGGCACCTCGTCGCCGTCGCGGCCGCGGAGCGAGTCGTCGCGACGGCAGATGTAGTGGTCGAAACGGTTGGCCACCGCGCGCGCGATCTCGCGGATGTCCTCGTCGCGCCGGTCGCCCGGGCCGGCGACCACCACGATGCGTCGGCCGCTGACGTCGAGGCGCTCCGCGAGCTGCGCCATCGCGTCCACCGCATGGGCGTTGTGGCCGTAGTCGAGGATGACCTTGAATGGGTGTTCGTTGAAGACGTTGGTGCGGCCCGGCGCCTGGAAGAACGTCGTGTCGAAGGTGCGCAGGCCCTGGCGGATGGTCTCGAGCTTGAGGCCCATGGAGAAGGCCATCGCGGCGGCGAACATCGCGTTGCCGACGTTGTGCATCGCCCGGCCTTCCATCGTCGCCGGGATGAGGTGCGTCCACAGCAGCGGGATGTGGGCGCCCTTGTCGTAGAGCGTGATCATCTGGCCGTTCACGCCGGTCTCGAGCGAGACCGCACGGCCGCCGGCGCGGATGTGCTCGCGGACGAGGGCGTGGGCCGGGTCCATCGTCACGTAGCAGAGGTGCTTGGCGTCGGTGTACGCCGCCATCTTCAGGCAGAGGGGGTCATCGGCGTTCAGCACCGCGGTGTCGCGTGCGACCTCCACGATGGTGCGCTTCACCTCGGCCAGGGCCTCGAGCGTGTCGATCCCCTTGAGGCCCAGATGGTCCGAGCGGACGTTCAGCACGGCGCCGACGTCCACGTACCGCGTGCCCATGCCGGCGCGCAGCAGTCCACCGCGCGCGATCTCGAGGACCGCGACGTCGATGGACGGATCCCCGAGCACGGTGCGCGTCGCGACCGGGCCCGTCATGTCACCCTCGACCGTGCGCTGTCCGTCGATGTAGACGCCGTCCGTGGTGGTGAGTCCGGGCGTCATGCCGCCCATCTTGCAGATGTGGGCCAGCATGCGGGACGTCGTGGTCTTGCCGTTGGTGCCGGTGATGGCCGCGATCGGCACGACCGTCGGCGAACCCACCGGGAAGAGCATGTCGATGACCGGCCCGGCCACGTCGCGCGGCTTGCCCTCGCTGGGGGCGCTGTGCATGCGGAAGCCGGGCGCGGCGTTCACCTCGCAGATCGCGCCGCCGTGTTTCTTGTAGGACTCGGTGATGTCGGCACACAGGAAGTCCACGCCGCCGACGTCGAGCCCGATGGCCTGGATCGCGCGGACGGCCATCTCGGCGTTGTCCGGATGGATGACGTCGGTGACGTCGGTGGCCGTGCCGCCGGTGGACAGGTTGGCGGTCGAGCGGAGGTAGACGACCTCTCCGGCCGCGGGCACGCTGGCGGCCGTATAGCCGAGTTTCTCGAGCAGGCGTTCGGCCTGCGCGTCGAGTTCGAGGCGCGTGAGCACCTTCTCGTGCCCGATGCCGCGGCGGGGGTCCTGGTTCACGACGTCGATCAGCTGGGCGATGCTGCGGCGGCCGTCCCCCACCACGTGACCCGGCGTGCGGCGCGTGGCGGCGACCAGCACGCCGTTCACCACGAGCAGCCGATGGTCATCGCCGGTGATGTAGCTCTCGACGAGCACCGAGCGCGAGACCTCCTGCGCGGCGGCGAAGGCGCTGCGGACCGCCTCCTCGGTGGTGAGGTGGATCGCGACCGCGCGACCGTGGTTGCCATTGTAGGGCTTCACGACCACCGGGTATCCGATCCGTTTGGCCGCGCGCACGGCGGCATCGGCGCTTTGCACCAGCTCCTGCTTGGGTACGGGCAGGCCGAGCATGCCGAGCAGCTTGTTCGTCTCCTCCTTGTCACTCGCGAGCTCCACCGCGATGTGCGAGGTGCGCCCCGTGACGGTCGCCTGGATGCGCTGCTGGTACTTGCCGTAGCCGAGCTGGACGAGCGACTGGTTGTTGAGCCGGATCCAGGGGATGCCGCGCTTCTCCGCAGCCTGCACGAGGTTCGCGGTGCTGGGGCCCAGGGCACGTCGCTGTGCGAAGCGGATGAAGGCCTCGCGTTCGCGTGGCCAGTCGAAGGGCTCCTCCCCGGTCTGGGTGCGCAGTGCGGGCGGGAGCAGGGAATCGAGGAGCCGCATGGCGAGCTCGCCGGCTTCGAGCCCCTCGTCCTTCTGTTCGTACTCGTAGACCACGTGGTACACGCCGGGGCGGCCCGCCCCGCGGGTCTTGCCGAACGTGACCTTGATGCCCGCGACGTTCTGCAGCTCGATCGCGACATGCTCGAGCACGTGGCCCAGCCAGGTACCCTCGTCCTCGGTCATGCGGCGGATGAACCCACCCGGCTCGCCGTAGGAGCAGCCGTGTTCCGCCAGGCCGGGGAGTGCGGCGATCAGGCCACCGGTGAACGCGGGCCCGAGCTTCGCGGTGGGCCAGTCCTCGAGGGCGCCGAGGTCGAGTTCGAGCCGGATGACCGGGAAGTGGGCATACAGCGAGGGGCCGACGTAGACGGAGCGGTCGAGGATGCGCATGCCCCTAAGGTGCAGCTAGCTCTTCCCCACCGCGAGGGTGCCGGCGGAAGCCTCGCGACTGTGCAGGTTGAACGTGTTGCCGCGGATGAGCACGTGCATGGTCAGGCCCAGCATCGAGACGGGGTCGTTGGCGCCGGCCTGGTCCATCGACGAGAACTTGAGGTGCTCCGCGTCCACCACCGTGAGCGTGCCGCTGCCCTCCACCTCGACGGTCTGGTCCGGCCCGATGAATGCGGCGGTGTCCTCGTCCAGTCCCAATCCGATGAGGAACGGGTTGAAGGCGAGGGCGGTGATGAGCCGGCCCAGCCGGTTGCGCTGCGTGAAGTGCTGGTCGATCACCACGCGATTGGTGAGTCCGAGGCCCGGGGCCAGTGTCACGGAGCCGGCGTGCGGCGTCACGTTGTCCTCGCCGAACGCGATCATGTGCTCGGAGAGGAAACTCGCGCCGGCGCTGGTGCCGGCGATGTGGGCGCCGTGTGCATTGCGCTCGCGGAGCATACGCGCCACGTCGGTGCCGCCGATGAGCGTGGACAACCGCAACTGGTTGCCGCCGGTGAGGAAGATGCCGTCACAGTCCGCGATCTGCGCGAGGCGGCCCGGCTCGTACGCGTCGCGGCGGGTGTCGAAGTCGAGCACGTGCACCTCTGCCGCGCCGAGGTCCGAGAACAGGCGCTGATAGCGCGCGCCGGTGTCCTCGAGCTTGGACGCGGTAGGGATCACCATCAGCCGTGCGTCCCGGCCGCCGCAGAGCTGCACGAAGCGGTCGAGGATCACCGGATTGTGTTCCTTCTGCTCCCCGCCACCGATGGGGATGATGTACCCACGCGCCCCGCCAGCGGGCACCTTGGACGGACTCATTCGAAGGTCCCTCGGACCACAGGTTGTCCGGCACGGACGTGCCAGAGGCCGCGCGCCATCACGTCGCGGACGGTGCCATCCGCATCGAGCACCACGAGGTCCGCGTCGGCACCGACCCGTACCTGGCCCTTGCCCGGCAACCGGAGCAAGGCGGCCGGGTTGGCGGTGAACGCCGGCAGCACACGCTCCAGGGGTGCACCCTTGGCCACGGCGGCGCGCAGGGCCGTCGCGAGATCGCCCGGCTCGCCCACGCCCATGCGGGTCACCCGCCCGGCGTCATCGAAGGTCGGCAGGCAGCCGCCGCCGTCGGAACTCACGCTGACACGATCCGCCGGCGCATCCGAGTCGAGATACCGCAGGAGCGCGTCCTCGGCCGCGTACGCATCCTCGCCCTCCGCCACCGGGAAGGCGGTGAGGTCCACGTGCGAGCCCTCGCGCGCGAGCGCGATCGCGTCGTCGAGCAACGCCCTGCGCCGGTTGACGTGCGTGGGGTTGAAGGTGCGCGGGTACAGCTCCGTGCCGGCGAGCGCCGCGCGGATGGGCTCGAGCCCGCGCGCCCCGTCGCCCACATGCAGGTGCACCACGCCGGCCTTGCCCGTCATCAGGCCACCCACGTGGGCCTCGCTCGCGAGGCGTCGCAGCTCGTCCGTCGTCGGCTGCGACGAGCGATGGTCGCTGATCGCACACTTGGCACCGATCACGGCGTCGATGCTCGCGATGTCGCCCCGCACGGAGCCGGTGATGCTGACCGGCGGCACGTGGTAGCCGGCCGTGTAACACCACGCGGAGAGCCCTTCCTGCCGGATGCCGTGAACGGCGGTGACGAGTTCACGCGGGTGGCGCGTCGCGTCGTCGGTGCCGAGCAGCGCGACGACGGACGTGATGCCGCTGCGCGTGAAGCGCGTGAGCGCGAGCGGGGGCACCTTGGTGTGGGCACCGGCCTCCCCCCCGCCGCCGGTGAGGTGCACGTGGGCATCCACGAGTCCGGGGATGACGATGCGGCCCTCGCAGTCCACGGACTCGGCGCCGAGGTACGGCGGCAGGTCGAGGCGCGGCCCGCCCATCCACACGATGCGGCCGCCGGCGACGAGCAGGTGGCGGACGCCGAGCGGGGCGGGAGCGTAGACGCGCGCGTTGAGGAGGAGCGTGAGCACGCTGGAAGTTACTCGGCTCCGAGCGCGTTTTGCACGCGCCGGAGTCGGGATTCGGTGGGCTCCGCTGCGCTGCCCGGCCGATCGGTCGCACTGCGGCTCCCACGCGCGTCGCCGCGAGACCGCGCGCGTCCGCCTACGGCCGCCGCAGCCACTCCAGCGGATCGAGTGCCGTCACGTCGCGGCGCATCTCGAAGTGCAGACGCGGCGGGAGATCGGGATCCGACTGCCCGACCGCCCCGAGCACGTCCCCCTTGTTGATCTTCGCGCCCTTCCGCACGCTGATCGCGCTGAGCGACATGTAGAGCGAGTACAGGCCGCCGCCGTGTTGCACGATCACCGTCAGTCCGTACGTGCCGTTCGGCTCGGCGTACACCACGTCGCCCGCGGCCACCGCCTTCACCGGTGTGCCCACCGGCGCGCCGATGCCGATCCCGTTCCAGCGGATCGACGTGTTGTTCGGGTTCATCGCCCGCCCGAACCGGTAGACGATCTCGCCGTTCACCGGCCAGTCGAGCCGCCCGAGGTCCGTCGTCGTCACCGAGCGCGTGGGCGGTGCGGCGTTGGGCCGCGCCTCGGCGCGCCGTCGCGAGGCTTCCAACGCGGCGATGATCCCGCCGAGCCGCTGCTCGTCGCGCTGCACCTGCTTGAGCCGCTCCTCCGCCTGCCGCGCCTGCGCTTGCAGCTGCGCCAGCGTGCGCCCGCGCTGCAGCTCCAGGCGCCGGAGCCGCGCCTCCTCGTCGGCCTTCTGCTGCCGGTTGGTCTCCATGTCGGACCGCAGGCGCACCAGCAGGTAGCGCTGGGCCGTGATCTGCCCGCTCAGCGTCTCCACGCGCTTCACCAGCGCCCGATCGCGTTGGGCCACCAGGTGCAGGTACTTGTAGCGCGCCACCAGCGCGCCGAACGATTCGGCCGAGAGCAGGGCCTCGAGGCTGTAGAGGGGCCCGCGCTTGTAGATCTCCTGCACGCGGTTCCGCAGGGTCGAGCGCTTGATGAGCAGTTCATCCTGCGTCCGCGCCAGGCTGGTGTTCACGTTCTCCACCTCCTCGACGAGCGACCCCAGCTGCGCGTCGAGGGAGCGCACCACGCGCGACGTGGCCGCGGCCTGCCGCTCGAGGTTCTGCCGTTCGGCGGCCACGTCGCGGGCATTGGATTGCAGGCGCCGCATGCGCTGCTCGAGTTCCTGGCGTTCGGTGCGGAGCCGCTCGAGTTCGAGTTGTTCCTGCCGCAGCCGCTCGGCGGCCTGCTGCGCGGACGGTGGCAACGGGGCCTTGGACTGCGCCGTCGCGGCGCCGGCCGGCAGGGCCAGCATGCCGGCGCCGAGCGCGAGCAGCAGCGCCGGCATCGCGCCGCGCATCATCTCAGACCCGCCGGAGGTGCCGGCCCACCGACACCGCACTGCCGAGAAGGCCGATCAAGGCGCCGCCGAGCACGCCGAGGATGGCGAGGCCGGTGCTGAAATACGTCGCCTCCACCACGTACTGTCCCACGAACTGGAACGTGAAGTACGTCAGCACGAGTGCGAGCAGCCCACCGAGCAGGCCCTTGAGGAACCCCTCCACGAGGAAGGGCGCGCGGATGAAGCCGTTGGTCGCACCCACGAGGCGCATGATGTGGATCTCGCGGCTCCGCGCCAGCACAGCCATGCGGATCGTCGAGCCGATGATGATCACGGCGACGAGCGCGAAGGTGACGCCGAGCGAGAGGCCCACCGCGGTGGCGATGTTGCGGATCTTGTAGAGCTTCTCGACCCATTCCTCGCCATACCGGATGTCGTCGATGAAGTCGTAGAACTCCAGGCGCCGCGCCACCGAGCGTACGTGCTCCGGGTCGCGGAAGCCCTCGCGCAGGCGCACTTCAATCGATGCCGGCAGGATGCCGGCCTCGAACACGTCCTCGAACTCGCCCAGCTCGCGGCGGGCGCGCTCGAGGGCCTGTACGTCGCTCACGTAGCGCACGGACGCGACCTCGGGGAACGCGGCGATGTCGCCCACCGCCGCACTCGTCGCCTCGGCCAGCGTGCCCTCGGCGACGAAGCCGCGGATCTCCACACGCTCCTCGACGTTGGCGAGCGCGTCGCGCAGGTTGAGGTAGACCAGGCCGAACAGCCCGAACGCGAACAGCGAGAACGCGATCGTGGTCACGCTCAGCAGGCTGAGCA
>CADEDA010000020.1:0-40031 GCA_902825965.1 uncultured Gemmatimonadota bacterium
CGACGGCGCGCCAATAGGTCTCGTCCTGCGCGACCGCCTGGGGCGAACCGGCGGGTGGCGGCGGGAGCGGGGCGAGCGGCTGAGCTGCCTGCGACAGCGCCGCGCGCCGGGAAGGATCCCGGCCCGCGGCGGTGTCGGTGAGCGATGCCGCGGAGACGACCGCGGCCTGCTTGAGGAAATCGCGGCGTGTGGTCATGCCGCAAAGCTACCGGTCGCCGCGCCGTTGGGGAACGGCGCGGCGGACCCCTGCGAACAACTGCGACACTGCGACAGCCGTTACTTGATGGCGATGACCTTCACGCCGGCGGTCGCGGCACCTGCACTCACGTACCCGATGGCGCCGGGCGTGGCCTTCACGAACGCGAGCACTTCATCGTCCGAGGCCTTGGCCGCGGGCGGCACTTCCTTGCCGGCGAAGATCTGCTGCTGCCAGTAGGTCTCGATGGCCGACACCGCGCGACCGAGCACGGCGTTGGAGAACTCCGCCCGCGCGGCGCTGGTCTTGGCCAGGTCCACCGGCTTGGCGGCGGCGCCCGACGGGAACTTGCTGACCTGCTTGAGGAAGATCTTGGCAGCCACGTCCTTGCTGAGCTCGGACTCCGCGACGGACTCGTGGGCGATGACCTTGAAGCCCTGGGCCGAGGCCGGGCGTGCCGCCGCGGCGATCACGAGGACCGCGGCCAGCGCATGGAAGAATGAACGGATCGACATGGATGGGTTCTCCTCAGAACGTGATCGCGACGGACGCGAGGAGATAGTGGGCCCGCGAGGCCGGCGCGATGCCGGCGACGAACGGCGGGGCCGTGGGCGGGATGATGGTCGGCACGGCGATGTCGAAGTCATAGCCGGTGACGCGGTGACCCTCGAGCTTGAAGGCGACGTTGGCCGAGGGCGAGTACTTCACGCCGACCGTGATCTCCTTGGAGGCCGGGATGGTGACGGCCGGGATCGGCGCGGGGAGGCCGATGGTCATCTTCATCTCCTGGTACTCGGTCGCGATGGTCCAGTGCTCGGTCGGCGTGAAGCCGGCCTGCGTGTACCACGAACCGACGCTGCGGCGCTCACCCGAGTAGAACTCGGTCAGCTCGCCACGGACGAAGCCGAGGCGCTTCACGAGCTCGGCCGAGCCCATCCAGGTCCACGAGCGGTCGCCGCGGAGCGAGTCCGGCAGCGAGAGCCGCGGCGTGCCGGCGAACGAGTGCGCGTAGCCGCCGAAGCGGAGGCCGTCCACGGGCGTGTTCAGCCAGAGCTGCGTGCCGTACGAGTTCTCCTGGCGCGCCTGGTACACGGTGGAGCCGGACGACCCGGCGAGCACCGCGCGGAGGTCGAAACCGCCGGCGAAGCCGTAGGTCTCGAGGCGGAAGCCGCCGAGGTCGAACGGCTTGCTGACGACGACGCCGTCGAGCTGCTCGAGCGTCTCGCCGTAGGCCACGCGGCCCACGCGGTAGAACGGCAGCAGCGTGCCGACGAAGCGCACTTCATTGAACAGGCCACGCGGCAGCGGCGTGCGGCCGAGCTTGACCTTGGTGCCGTTGTCGAACGTGTGCTCGTAGAACGCCCAGATGGGCGCGAAGTCCTTCTCGGCCGCGTTGAGCGGCGACGTGCCGTTGACGCGGTGCAGGAACTGCGTCACCACGCGATCGTTGTCGTCGATCTTGTAGCCGAACTGCAGCGCGACGGCGCGGTAGTTGGTGCTGCCGTCCTTGTCGATGCCGAAGGTGGGCAGGCCGTCGGACTTGCCGTAGCCGACGTTGATCGAGCCGTGGATGGTGAGGCGGTCGGCGAGATCGGACTGGGCCGGAGCCGTGGTGGCGAGGATGGAGAGGGCGGCGAGGCAGAGGGCGAGCTTGGACATTGGACGTTGGATGTTGGACATGGGATGGTGGACGGTGGACTACGAGGTGGTCTTGCTGCGCCGGCTCGCCCTGGTGACCGAACGCGGGAGTGCGGGAGTGCCGGCGATGCGGGAGCTCGGCTGCGAGGCGGCGTCGAGTGCGCCCACGCGGAACTGGCTGGCGAGGTCCTGCATCTCTCCGGCCTGCGCGGAGAGTTCGGCGGCGGCTCCGGCGAACTCCTCGGCGTTGGCCGCGGTGCGCTGGGTGAGCATGGCCACCTGACCCATCGCCCCGGTGATCTCGGCGATGTCGTCGGTCTGCGACTTCGTCTCCTCGGCGATTCCTTGCATCATCGCGGAAGCGGACTGCACGCTGGTCTTGATCTCGGCCAGGCGGCGGGCGACGCTGGCGTTGAGGGTCACACCCTGCTCCGCCTTGGCCACCGACAGCTCGATCAGCTTGGCGGTGTTGCGGGCAGCGTCGGCGGCGCGGATGGCGAGCGAGCGCACCTCGTCCGCCACCACGGCGAAGCCGCGGCCGGCATCGCCGGCGCGTGCGGCCTCGACGGCGGCGTTGAGTGCCAGCAGGTTGGTCTGGAACGCGATCTCGTCGATGGACCGCACGATGCGGGCGGTGTCGTCGGCGGACTTCTTGATCTCGTTCACGGCCGCGGCGAGGGTCTCCATGCGCGTCACACCCTCGTCGGTGATCTGGCGCGCCTTCTCCATCACACCGAAGGCCTCGGTGGCGCGGGTCGCGTTGGTGCGCGTGCGCTCGTCGACCTGCTGGAGCTTCTGCGTCACCTGGTCGAGGGCGCCGGCCTGGTCCGCCGCCGAGCTGGCGAGCTCGTGCGAGGCGGCACCGATCTCGCCGCCAGCGGCGTTGACCTGCGCGATGGTCGCGGACAGCGACCCGAAGGCCTCGTCGATCTGCGCCAGCGCACGGTTGAGTGCCGTGGCCAGCGCCGCATGCTCGCCGGCATAGGCCGCGTCCACCCGCACGGTGAGGTCGCGGTCGGCGAGCTGCTCGAGCGCGGCGCGGGCGTTGCGCACCGGCTCCACCACCGACTCCAACAGGGCGTTGGTGCCCGCGATGAGCTCGCGGTACGCCCCATCGAAGCGCGCGGCGTCGCCGCGGCGCGAGAGTTCGCCGGCCTGCCCGGCGGCGATGAGGCCCTGGGCCTCACCGAGGATGCGCCGCAGTGTGCCCGTGGCGCCGTTGATGCTGCGCGAGAGCACGTCCGCGTCGGAGCGCGGCGTGACGTCCGACGAGAGGTCGCCGACCGCGAGACGGTCGGCCGCGCGCGACACGTCGCCGATGTAGGCGATCATGCCCCGGAACGACTCGGCCAGTGCGCCGAGTTCGTCACGGCTGTGCAACGTGATCTGCTGGTCGATGCGGCCTTCGGAGATCTCGTTGGCGGCCCGCGACAGCTCGCGTACGGCCCCGGTGATGGTACGCACGGTGTTGACCGCGAGCACGCCGAGCGCGGCGAGTACGACCAACAGGACGATGGAGACCACCCAGATCATGGTGGACTGGGCGGACTCCGCCGACGTGAAGGCCTCGGTGATGCGCCCGCGCTCGAAGCCGACGCGCGCGCTGAGGAGTTCCTTCATGGTGGCGGCGCCGGAGCGCATGGCCTGCATGGACTCGAGCGACATCTCGCCGCCGATCATGGCCTTGGTGCTCTGCCGGGCGAGGCCGGCATAGGCGGCCCAGGGGCGCGCGATGGAGTCGAGTGCCGCCTCGGTGTTCACCGAGAGCGCCCGCAGCGAGTCCAGCGTGCGGTCGAACTGCGCGACCAACGTATCCGTGGCATCGACGGCGGCCACGTCACTGGCGCCGACCGCGTCCTGCAGCGCGCGCTGGAAGGCGTCGAGGGTGCGTTCGAGCGACTGGCTATGGTCGAGCGACGGTGAGTAGGCGGACTGGACCAGCGACTGTTCGGTGCGGGCGGTGCGGCCGAGGACGACGGTCACGGCGAACGTGAGCGCGCAGCCGACAGCGGCCACCGCGGGGAGCGCGAGAATGCGCGCTCGCAAGGTCAGGCTGTTGAACATGACGTGGGACGAAGTGATGATGGAGCGTGGTGCCGCAGTCACTTCGTGGTATCGGCCGCCCGGACGAAAACTGAACCGTTGGTCAGCCAGTCAATCGTCAGCTGTTGGCGCCGACGGTGACGCGCTCGAACCAATCGCGCGTGGTGTGCAACCAGGTGCGCAGTCGCTCGCCCTCCTGCTGGAGCAGCACCACCGCCTCGCCGCGCTCCTTCGCATCCTGATCGAGCCCGAACAGGCGCTTCACGCGCTCGGCGGCGCGGGCGTACGGCATGGCGCCGAGCATGCGGGCCGCCCCTTCGATGCGGTGCGCGTGCGAGACGACCGTCGGACGGTCGTCGGCCTCGTGGGCCGCGAGCAGGGCCGCCACGTCGTCGGCATCGGCGGCGAGGAACTCGGCCAGCGCAGCGCGCAGCACCTCGGGGTCGTCGCCGAGCGATTCCTTGAGCGCCTTGTGGCTGAGCGGGGCCGGCAGCGTGACCGGCATGGCCGAGGTCGTGCGCGGCGTGACCTCGTCACCCACCGGGCGCGAGGATGGCGGCAGCCAGAAGCGCAGCGTCGCGTCGAGTTCCTTGAGCAGGGCGGGCTTGGCGAGGAAGTCGTCCATGCCGGCCTCCACACAGACCACACGCTGCTCATCGAACGCGTTGCCGCTGAGTGCGATGATGGGCGTGCGGCTGAGGCTCGGGTCGCGGTTCTCCTCGGCGCGGATGCGGCGGGCCAACGTGAGCCCGTCCATCTCGGGCATGTGCAGGTCGGTGAGCACCAGACCGTAACGCCCGGACTTCCAGGCGTTGAAGCCGCTGGCCCCGTTGTTGTGCAGCTCGGCCGTGTAGCCCAGCACGCGCAGTTGCTTCTCGATCACGCGCTGCGCGATCGGGTGGTCCTCGCAGACGAGGATCAGGCGCCGCTCCGCGATGGCCTCGGCCACACTCGAGGCCTCGGGCGAGGCCGGCGTGCGGTGTTCCTGCGTGGTCGACGGCAGGTCGGGTTCGTCGCGGCCGGCGGCGATGGCCACCGAGCGCAGCAGGGCCGACCGGCGCGCGTGCGGCGCGATGGTCACACCACCGTCGCCGCGGACCTCGGGGCGAATGCCGGCACCGTCGAAGATGCGCACGACCTGCGTACGGCCCGTGACACCCGGCGTGAGGCGCGCGCGCAGGGCGTGCTGGCTCTCGCGCGCCACGTCCGGACCCACCACCACCACGTCGCAGGCGGTGTGCTCCGGCACGGCGCTCACCTGGTCGGGGTTCACCGGGATGATCTGCGCGCCGCGCCCCTCGAGCAGCGTGGCGACGAAGCGCGCGTCCAGCTCCACGTCGTGCAGCACCGCGACCTTGAGCCCCGCGAGCGAGATGCGCATGTCGGAGGTCTCCTCATGCAACCGCTCGAACGGGATGCAGACGGAGACCGCCGTCCCGACGCCCGGCAGCGAGCGCAGCTCGACCTTGCCGTCCATGAGCTCGACGATGCGGCGCACCAGCGCCAGGCCGAGCCCGGTGCCGCCGACCTGCGTGGTGATGGCATGCTCGCCGCGCTCGAACGGCGCGAAGAGCCGCGGCTGCACCTCGTACGGGATGCCGGGGCCGGTGTCGGTGACCTCGAAGCGCAGCTGCCGGTGCGTGTCGTCCACCCCTTCCTGCGTGACCGTGAGGCGCACGGAGCCGCGCGCGGTGAACTTGACCGCGTTGGAGAGCAGGTTGCCGAGCACCTGGCGCAGGCGCACCGCATCACCCATCACCAGCTCGCCGATGCGCGGGTCGACCGAGGCGCGGAGCTTGACGCCCTTCTCCACCGCGGCGGCGGCGTAGAGGCCTGCGGTGGATTCGATCACGTCGTCCACCGAGATGGGTCGGCGCTCGACGGTCATCTTGCCGGCTTCGATGCGCGAGAAGTCGAGCACGTCGTCGAGGATGCGGCGCAGCGTGCGCGCCGAGTCGGCGATGGTGCCGAGCTGCTGCCGCTGGTCGGCGTCGAGGACCGTGCGGCCGAGCACCTCGATCATGCCGCTGATGCCGGTCATCGGCGTGCGGATCTCGTGCGACATGGTCGCGAGGAACACCGACTTGGCGCGTGTGGCTGTCTCGGCCTCTTCCTTGGCGCGGCGCAGCTCGCCGGCTTCCTTGCGCTGCTGCGTCACGTCGCTGATGTGCACCGTGAAGGCCGCGAGGCAACCGGCGACCTGATGCGAAACCGCCTCCTCGCGGAGCCAGCGCATGCCGCGCCCCGGGTGCATCACGCGATACTCCACTGCGTAGTTCTGCTGCGTGGCCACCGCCTGCTGCCGCGCGCGGCGGACCGCATCCACGTCCTCGGCCATCTGCACCTGCTCGAACGCGTGCAGGCCGTTGTACAGGTCGGAGGTGCCGATGCCGGCGATCTCGGGCAGGCGGTTGCCGACGAACGCGACCTCCTGGCGGCCGTCCTCCGTCACGCGCCACTGCACCACCGCACCCGGCACGCCGTCGGCGAGCTCCACCAGGCGCTTGTGGGCGTCGGCGAGCAACTCGGTGTGCTCGCGGCCCTCGGTGACATCGCGCCAGGAGCCGAGCAGTTCCACGTGGGCACCGACGCGCGTGGCGCGCGCCTCCACCCGGATCCAGCGCTCCTCGTCGCGACGGCGCACGCGGAACTCCTGCTGCCAACCCACCGCGTCGTCGAACGCGCGCTCGTAGCCCGCACGCACGGAGGCCGCGTCCTCGGGCACCACCGTCTCAAAGGCCAACTGCCAGTCGCTGGCGATGGCGACCGCGGGCACACCGAGCACCGTGGCGGTGCCGCGGCTCACGAAGGAGACCGTCACGCGTGCGTCGTCGTCGCGCGTGGCCTTGAACACCGCGAGCCCCGGGAGGCCGTCGGTGATCTCGCGCACCAGCGCCTCGGCGGCGCTCACGTGCGCGACCGCACGCTCGGCCGGCTCGATGATGCGGCGGCGGACCACCCAAGCGAGCACGGCCATCGCCACGCCGCAGAGGAACACCAGCACCAACTGCGGCGCGGTGCGCCGGAAGGTCTCGGCGTGGACCTCGGTGGCCGGCACCGCGAACATCGCCGCGAAGCGGGCGTCGGGCACCGGGACCGCGAGTGCGTACCAGGAGCCGTAGCGCTGGAAGTTCGGCGTGAGCGACTGCGAGACACTGCGCAGCTCGGCCGGCAGCTCGCGCACCGGCGTGTTGGGTTCGCCGGCGCGGCGCGAGGCCGCTCCGGCGAGCCGGCCGTGGTCGTCCACGAGGGCGGTGAGCACCGTGATGGGCGCGCGCGCCTGCGCGAGGCGCGCGAGGTAGGTGTCCACCGGCACCGTGACGATGATCGTCGCCGGCATGCTCCGGGCGCGCAGCCAGATGGGCTGCTCCACGCGCACCACCGCATTGCCCGACACCGGATCGCGACCGAGGTATCCGTTGTCGAGCGGCACATCGGCCACCGTGCTGGGCAATGCACGCGGATCGAGCGCCGAGCCGCGGTCGCCGTCGAAGAGTTCCTGCTCGAACCAGGTGGCGAGCGAGGCATCGCGCAGGCGCACGCGCAGCTGCTCGCCGGCGACGTACGGCACGCGGGCGACTGCGCTGGCGTCGCGCAGCGCGATGTAGAGGCCCTCGACCTCGCGTTCGGACTCGATCGCGAGCCGCTGCGAGGGCAGTGCGGCAAGCAGGGCCTGGATCGCGCGGGGGTCGCGGGCGGGCTTGTCGTCGAGGGCGATCACGCCGCCCACGGCGAGGCGCGAGTTGGCGTCGCTGGCGACGTATTCGACCGCATCGGGCCCCGAGAGGCGCTCCACCCGCAGCGGCGCGAGGCGGTCTGCCGGCAGCGAGGCGTGCGACTGCACGAGGACCGCGACGCGCGCGGCCAGGGCGGCCTGCCGCTCGATGAGCCCCGTGGCGTCCGCCGCGCGCACGTCGGCCGCCGACTCCTCCAGCTGCGCGAGCAGCGCCACCTGGCCGCGCCAGCCGATGGCGACGGCGAGCAGGACCAGGCAGCCGGCACCGACGATCACGATGTGGCGCAGCAGCCGCTTGCGCCCTTCGACGTCGGTCGCGGAGTCCACGTGCTGGTGGTCGAGCATCCTACGGCTCGGCGCGTTCGCGCTGTTGGGCCCAGCTGAGGAGATCGTCACCGCTCATCGGCTTCGCGATGACGTAGCCTTGGGCGTAGGGACACTCGAGCGCCTGGAGCAACGCGAGGTCCTCCAGCGTCTCGACGCCTTCGGCCACCGCCGCGAGCGAGAGGCCCGAGGCCAGCTCGAGCAGCGAGGCCAGCACCGCGGTGGCCTTGGCGTCCGTGGCGGCGCCGTGCACGAAGCGGCGGTCCACCTTCACCTCGGTGACCGGCATCGTCTTCAGCATCTCCATGGAGGCGTAGCCCGTGCCATAGTCGTCGAGCGAGAGCCCGAACCCGGCGAGCCGCAACCGGGCGAGCGTCTCGATCGCGAGGGCACGTTCGCGGCTCACCGTCGTCTCGGTCACTTCGATCACGAGCGTGGACGGTTCGACGCCGATCCCGCGCACCAAGGCAGCGAGTCGATCGGCGAGGGCAGGATCGGAGAGGGCGTTGCCCGGGAGGTTCACCGATACCTTGACCGTGAGTCCGGCGCGTTCCCAGCGCTTCACCCAGTTGAGCGCCTGGGTGAGCATGGTCTTGCTGAGTTCGTCGATGAGCGGCGTGGTCTCGATCACCGGGATGAACGCCCCGGGGCCGACGATGCCGCGGCTGGGATGCTGCCAGCGCGCGAGGGCCTCGACACCCGCGAGCCGGCCGCTGGCGACCTCGATCTTGGGCTGGAACCAGGGGATGATCTCGCCGTTGGCGATGGCCTGGCCGATCTCCTCGGGGGTGTACTGGTCGGCCGGTGCGTGGCCGCGCTTGGCCTGCCGCGCCTTGGCGGCCTCGTGCGTGCGGACCTCGTGCAGGAAGCCGCGCAGCGCGTCGAGCGACACCGGCTTGGGGATCGCCCCGAGCACGTGCAGCCCGTACATCTTGGCCATCTCGTCCACCGAGCGGAGCACGGAGGGATCGTGCGCCGAGGTGAGCACCACGCGTGGCGAGGCCACCTCCTGCGAGAGCATCCGCAGGAATGTGATGCCGTCCATGCCCGGCGTTTCGAGGTCGGCGATGACCAGGTCGGGGTCGCTGCGGCGCACGGCCTCCAGCGCCTCGTCGCCCGTGGAGGCTTCGACGACGGCGACGTGACCGAGGCCGAGGATGAGCCGGCCCAGCATGCGGCGCTGGAACGGGTGGTCCTCGAGGATGAGCACTGTGAGGTGCTTCGGTTCCCCTTCGCCATCGCTCGTGGCCGGGCGAATCAACGCCGGCCGCATCCGCTCCGCGGAACGCGACAACTCGCGCCCCGGGGGGGACGCACGGAGATCGGGGCTGAAGGTGATACCGCCTCCCAGACGGTGAAATGCCGGTTTTCCTGTCCCCAGTATCGGCCTGCTGTCAGGGAACTGGAGCCTTCTGCCGGGTGGCTGACACACCTCTATATTGTTGGCGTGCATCCGCCTGTCTCGACCGACGCCACTCGGGATCTCGAACGCGACCGCGGTCGCGACCCCGGTCGCGACCTCGAGCGTGGGGACCGCGACCGCTCCCGTGCCGCGGAACCGGGCCGGGACAGCGGGCCGACCTCCCTGCCGAACGCGATCGTGGACGCCTACGGCAAGGTGCGGGCGGTCAGCGGGGCCTTTGCCTCGGCCCTGCGGATCCGCCGCGAGGAGCTGTTCTCGCAGCCCCTGCCCACGGTCATCCGTACTGAGGATCGGCCGGCACTCGCCCACGCGATAGCGGCCGTGGCCTCCGGCGACTGGCCGGGCTGCTCAATGGAAGTGCGTTTCCTCCAGCATGGCCGCGACGACCGGGTGGTGCTGCTGCACCTCGAGGCCGATGCGCCGCAGCGTGTGCGGATCACCGCCACCGACCTGAGCACCGAGCGCGAGACCCGGCGCATCCTCGAGGGCTACGAGAACAGCCTGCGCGCGCTCACCGCGCACACGCTCGACATCTGGGGCCTGGTGAACGCCGACGGGTCGATCCGCTCGATGAGTGAATCGATCTCGGTGCACCTGGGCTGGGTGCCCGTCGAACTCGACAACCAGCCCCTCGGCGACATCCTGCATCCCGAGGACGTGGACGGCGTGCGTGCGTTGTTCCTCTCGCTCAAGGAGGATCCGGCGGCCGTCCGCTCCATGGTGTTCCGTGCGCGGCATCGCGACGGCGGGTACCGCACGCTCGAAGCGACCATGTCGGGGTTCAACCCCGACGTGTTCAACAACAGCGTGTTCGTGCTCAACGCGCGCGACGTGACGGCGCGCGAGCGCACTGAGGCCGCGCTGCGCGAGGTGGAGTACCGCTTCTCGCAGCTGGTGGAGCAGGCACTCACCGGCATCGTGGTGCTGCAGCAGGGCCGCGTGGTGTATGCCAACCCGCGGTTCCAGCAGCTGCTCGGCTTCACGCCGGACGAGATCGGGGCACGGCCGCGCGTGGTGACCCTGCTCGACCGCCGCTCCGTGCCGGCCCTGCGGGACGCGCGGGACGAACTCGCGATGGGGGCGACCGGCTCGATCCGCGTGCCGCTCAAGGCACGCCACTCCGACGGCCGCGCGGTGGAAGTGGACGTGGCCGCGTCGATGGTCGATTTCGAGGGTTCCCCCGCCCTGCTCTGCACGGTCACCGACATGACCGAGGCCCGCGCACTGCAGGTGCGCATGGCCGAGGCGGAGAAGGTGGAAGCCGTGGGTCTGCTCGCCGGTGGCGTGGCGCACGACTTCAACAACATGCTCACGGGCATCCTCGCCTGGGTGGACATCGCGAGCGACGAGGTGGGCGGGCAGAGCCCGGTCGCCACCGCCCTCGAGGAGATCCGCACCTCGGCGGAGCGCGCGGCGGAGCTCACACGGCAGTTGCTGGCGTTCGGACGGCGGCAGTTGCTCGAACCACGGCCGCTGGACCTCGGCGAAGTGGTCGTGCGCCTCAAGCGCTGGATGGACCGCGTGCTCGGGCCCGATCATCCGCTCACGGTCTCCGTCCCCGATGCGCCGTGGCTGATCGAGGCGGACCGCATGCAGATCGAGCGCGCGATCACGGCGCTCATCATGAATGCGCAGGACGCGATGCCCACCGGGGGTGAGATCCGCGTGGCGGTGCGGCACGAAATCCTCTCGAGCGAGGGCGCGGAGGCGATCGGTCCGCTCACGGCCGGCGAGCACGTGGTGATCACCGTGACCGACACCGGCGTGGGCATGGATGACGAGACGCGGCGGCGCGTGTTCGAGCCCTTCTTCACGACCAAGCCGCAGGGTCGCGGCACGGGCCTGGGCCTCGCCGCCGTGCTCGGGACGGTGTTGCAGTCGGGTGGTGCCATCTCGGTTCAGAGTGCGCCGGGCGAAGGCACGGAGTTCCGCTGCTACTTCCCGCGGTTGCTCGCGCCGTCGGAGCATCCGACGGGGCCGCGTCGCGCGCCCATCAGCGCCCTGCGTCCGCCGCGTCGCGTGCTGGTGGTGGAGGACGACCCGCAGTTGGGGAAGGTGCTGCGTCGCCTGCTGCAGGACCGCGGGCACAAGGTGCGTCTGGCGGTGGGGCCCGAGGAGGCGGTGGCGCTGGCCGAGGCCGAGCAGGCGGACGTGATCGTGTGCGACGTCGGGCTGCCGGGGATGCGCGGGTCCACCCTCGCGGGTCAGTTGCGGGGGCGTGGCCTGGTGAAGAACGCGGTGTTGATCTCGGGGCGGCCGATCACGGTGGAGGAGCAGAACGAGGCCGGGGCACGGACGGTGGTGCTCTCCAAGCCGTTCCGTCCGCACCGCTTGCTCGACGCCGTGGATGAGGCCACGCGGGCCTTGCCGGTGGTCCGGGGCTGAGGCTCGCGCCGCAGACCGCCGCTCAGCGGACCTCGCAGACGTTGGACTCCCGCCGTTCGAGGAACGTGACCGGCCGGATGGTCTTGGGCACCTTCACGATGTCCACCGGCGACGTGACCTCGTTGAGGCAGCCGCAGCCGGCCCCGCGGTGCCGTTCGCGCACCACCGCATAGATGCGCTTGTCGTCGTCGCGGAAGATCGTGTCGATGTTGATGAGGTAGCCCATGCAGGGCTGCTCCCCCATGCCCGCCACGAGCAGCATCTCGCGCGAGAAGTCCACCGGCGGCAGCGGGGCGTTGCTGTGGGGCCCCACGATGCGCGACCAGACGGCGCGCCAGTCGGCACTGTCCTGCACGGTGAGCCGCACCGAGTGGGCGAGCAGGCTCTTCGCGTCGCGGAACGTGTGGTCCACCGACTGGAACGGCTCCAGGCGCACGGCGGCCGCGCGCTCACGCGCCTCGCGCGCCGTGATCGACTCGGCGTTCCCCAGCGCGTCCGGGCCGCCATCCGGCGTCGGACGACGGCAGGCGTTGGCGCCCAGCGTCACCAGGAAGGTGACCGCCAGCACGCTGCGCAGCGGAAGGTCGCGGATCATCGCCATGGTTGCCTCGGAGTGGAGCGTCAGTGCGCCGCACCCACGGCGACGCGGTGCGAGATGATGGCGTCCGCGATGCGGTCGATCGGGAGGATCTCCTGGGCAGCATCCATCTCCACCGCCTCACCCGGCATGCCGAACACCACGCAGGTCTCTTCGTTCTGCGCGATCGTGTGGGCGCCCGCCTCGCGCATCGCGAGCAGGCCGCGCGCACCGTCGGCCCCCATGCCCGTGAGCAGCACGCCGGTGCTGGCCGGCCCCACCACGTCGGCGACGGAGTCGAACAACACATCCACCGCCGGCCGCTGATGGTGCACCATCGGTCCGTCCTTCACGTGCGTGACGTAGCCCTCGGGCGTGCGGCGCAGCTGCAGGTGGTAGCCCCCCGGCGCGATGTAGACCACGCCGTCTCGGATGAGTTCGCCGTCGGTGGCCTCGTGCACGCGCACGGCACAGAGCCCGTCGAGCCGGTTGGCGAGTGCCGCGGTGAACATCGGCGGCATGTGCTGCACGATCACCGTGCCCGGCGCGTCGGCCGGCAGGCGCGTGAGCACCGCCTCGATGGCCGGCGGTCCGCCGGTGGAGGCGCCGATGGCGATGATCCGCCGCGACGCCGGCCCGCTGCGCGAGGCGCGCTTGGACGCCACCGGCGGCACGATGCGCCGCGCGGGCGCGCGCAGCCGATGCGCCGGCACCTGCGCAGCCTGCCGCACGGCGCGGATGAGGAACTTCTCGACGTCGGGCACCGACATCGAGCCCTCGGGCTTGGGCACCACGTGGATCGCCCCGAGCGACATGGCGCGGATCGCATTGGCCGAGCTGGCCTGCGCCACCGAGCTCACGACGATCACGCGCATGGGCTTGGACTTCATCAGCTTCTCGAGGAAGGTGAGTCCGTCCATGCGCGGCATCTCGATGTCGAGCGTGATCACGTCGGGGTCGAGCTTGAGGATCTGCTCGCGGGCCTCGAAGGGATCGCGGGCGGTGCCCACCACGTCGATGTCGGGGAACTTGGCCAGCGCCTCCGACAACAGGCGGCGCACCAGCGCCGAGTCGTCGACGATGAGCACGCGCACCACCCCCGGCAGCGGGGCGCTCATGGCACCAGCTTCCGGGTGGTGCCGTCGGCGCGGATCTCCACCGAGCCGGTCGCGGCGGCGAGGGTCATGGTGCGCGCCTGGTTGGCGCCCCCGACGTCGGACGCGATCACGTTGAGGCCCATACGCTGCATCTCGAGCTCGAAGGCCTTGATGTTGCGCTCGCCGATCTGGAAGTGATCCTTGCCGCTGGCGCGCTGCGAGGCCCCACCGGCCACCGACACGCGCAGGCGCGAGCGCTGCGCACCGGCCCTGGTCATCTGGTCGAGGAGGGCGGGCACGCCGGTGTCGACGAACATGCCGGGCTGCTTGGCGGCCTTGACGGCGTCGATCTTCGACTCCGGCAACATCACGTGCACCAGCCCGGCGATCTTGCTCACCGGGTCGTACATGGTGATGCCGAGGCAGGAGCCGAGGGCGTAGGTGACGATCTCACTCGCCGGGTCGGTCGCCACGTGCATGCCGGCGATGCCGACGCACTGGCGGCCGGCGACGGAGAGTTTATGGACGGCGCTCACAGGGCCCCACGCTTGCGGAAGACCGCAGGTTGCAGCTGTTCCAGGGGATGCTGGATGCCCGAGAGGGACTCGGCGTGCCCCACCATGAGCACGCCGCCCGGCGCGAGCAGTCCGGCGAACCGATTCACGAGCCGTTCCTGCGTCTCGCGATCGAAGTAGATCATGACGTTGCGACAGAGGATCAGGTCGAAGGGGCCCTTCATGGGCCACTCCTCCATGAGGTTCAGTCGCGCGTAGCGCACGAGGTCCTTGAGCGTCCTGCGCGCCACCCACCCGTCGGCGGTCGCCTCGCGGTCGAAGTACGAACGCAGCAGCTCCGGCGGGATGCCCGCCGTCTGCGCACTCGTGTACCGCCCCTGCCGCGCGGCATCGAGGATGCGCGTGCTGATGTCGGTGGCGAGGATCCGGGTGCGCTGCTGGATCTCGCTCGCGAGGTGCTCGCGCACGAGCATCGCGACCGTGTAGGGCTCCTCACCCGACGAGCTGGCGGCGCTCCAGATGCGCACCTCGCCGCGGCGCTCGGTCCAGGCGGGGAACAGCTCGTCCACCAGGAAGTCGAAGTGCGCGGGCTCGCGGAAGAACCCCGTCTTGTTGGTGGTGAGCACGTCGATGAAGTGCGTGCGCTCGGCCGGCATGCCGCCGTCGATCACCGCATGGATGTACTCACCGAGCGACTTGGCACCCGTGGCCCGCACGCGCTTGCCGAGCCGCGAGATGACGAGCGCCTCCTTGCCCTCGCGCAGTGTGATGCCGGCGAGGGTGTAGAGATGGTCGGCCACCGCCCCGTAGTCCGCAGCCGAGAGCCGCAGATCCGGGCCCGCGGTGAGGGCGGAGACGGGCGCGGACACTAGAGGGTCGCGATGACGTCGAGCGCGAGCACCTTGTCGGCGTCGAGCAGCATGCGGACCTTGCCCTCGGAGTTCGCCACGCCGAGCAGGCAGGAGGTGTCCACGTCGCTGCCGAACGACGGCGGCGGTTCGATCTCGGCCTCGTTGATCATGCGCACTTCGGACACCGCGTCGACGGCGATGCCGACGAGCAGGTTGCGCACGTTGAGCACGATGATGCAGGTCTCGGGCGTCTCGCCCTCGGGGGGCGGCGTCATGTTGAAGCGCCGGCGCAGGTCGACGATCGGGATGACCTTGCCCCGCAGGTTCACCACGCCGCGGATCACCGGGTGGCTGTGCGGCACCGGCGTGACCGCCATGATCCCGATGATCTCGTGGACCGTGAGGATCTCGAACGCGTATTCCTCGTTCGCGAGCACGAAGGTGAGGTACTTGCCACCCAGGGTGCGAGTGGTCGCGGGGGACTCAACGAGAGGGGCGGTCATGGGCTGCTCTGCTGCGGAAGGTGAAGGAAGCCGATGGGTTCAGTATCGACCGGTCAGGCGGAATCACGCAGCCTGCACGCCGGTCGCGGAGGAGGTGCCGCGCGAGGCCACCACGAGTTCGTCCACGTCGAGGATCAGGCCCACGCGACCGTCGCCGAGGATGGCGCCGCCGGTGAGACCCTGCACGCGCCCGATCGCATCGCCGAGCGGCTTGGCCACCACCTGCTGCTGCCCGAGGAGCTCGTCGACGAGGAAGGCCGTGCGGTTGTTGCCGTCGCCCACCACCATGAGGATGCCCTGGTCGACACCCTCCTGGGCCCCGACCACGCGCAGCGCCCGGTGCAGGCGCACCACCGGCAGCACCTCGCCGGCGGTCTGCACCATCTCGCCCTTGCCCTGCGCGGTGAACACCGCGCTCGGCTCGGGGCGGAAGCAGCGGCGGATCTGCGCCGTGGGGACGATGAAGCGCTCGGCGCCGACGCGCACGATCATGCCGTCGGTGATCGCGAGGGTGAGCGGGAGCTCGATGGTGAAGACCGAGCCCTTGCCGGCCTTGGAGGAGATCACCGTGCGGCCGCGCATCGCCATGAGGTTGCGGCGCACGACGTCCATGCCGACGCCGCGCCCGGAGACCTCGGTCACCTGCTCCGCCGTCGAGAAGCCCGGGGCGAAGATCAGGTCGAAGACCTCGGTGTCGGACATGGACTCGGCGCTGGTGATGATGCCCTTCTCGATCGCCTTGGCGACGATCTTGTCGCGCTGCAGGCCGCGGCCGTCGTCGATCAGCTTGACGAGCACGCGGTCGCCGGCCTGGCTGGCCTCGAGGCGCACCGTGCCCATCGCCGGCTTGCCGGCCTTGAGCCGCTCGGACGGCGTCTCGATGCCGTGGTCCACCGCGTTGCGCACCATGTGCAGCAGCGGGTCGGCCAGCAGGTCCACCAGCGTGCGATCGACCTCGGTGTCTTCGCCGGCGACCGTGAACGTGATCTGCTTGCCGCTGCGCGTGGCGAGGTCGCGCACGACGCGGGCGAGCTTGGTGATCGCACCCTTGAGCGGCACCATGCGCAGGCCCAGCGAGAGGTCCTGCAGCTCCCGCACGATCTTGTCGGCGTGGCGGACCTTCTGGGCGAGGTGATGGTTGCTCGCGTCACGCACGACGCCGTCCTGCACGAGCATGGTCTGCGCGATGACGAGTTCGCCGACCATCTCCACCAGGCGGTCGAGCTTGTCGGTGCGGACCTTCACGAGCGGGTCGGCCGTGGGCACGGAGGCGGCGGTGCCGGCGCGCATCACCACGGGCGCATGGTCGGGGGCATGGTCGGCCGCTGACGGCTCCGGCGCACTCCCACCCTCGGACTCGACCGTACGCGCACGCGGGGCGGCGGCCTCCTCGGGATGCGAGAGCGCGTGCGAGAGCGGCTCGTATTCGTCGGGCAGCTCCGGCGCATGGCCGGCCAGGGCCTGCGGGATCGCGGCGACCAGCGTCTTGAGCAGGTCCACGGCGCGGAACGAGAGTTCCGGCACCTGGCCTGCGAAGGCCAGCTCACCCGCGCGCACGCGGTCGAGCATGTCCTCGGCGTGGTGGGCGAAGCCGGCGATGGCGCTCAGGCCCAGGAACGACGAGGTGCCCTTGATGGTGTGGAAGGCGCGGAAGACGTCGTTGATGGCTTCGCCGTCGTCGGGCGCGGACTCCAGGCGCAGCAGCGCGGCCTCCGCCCCTTCGAGGTACTCGCGGGCCTCGGCGATGAAGTCCTCGATCAGCGAGCGGTCGGCGTCGTCCGGGATGGCGAGCAACATGGTGCTCGCGCGGGCGACGGCGGCCTCCGGCACGAACTCCTTCGGCACGCTTGGGACCTCGGGTTCGCTCACGGCGCGGTCGCCGCACTCCGCGTGGTCCACCGCGACCTCGAGGGCCTGGCGCACCTTCTCCAGGCCGTCGGCTTCCTTGGCGCCCTTGAACTCGGCCGGGTCGTCGAGCACCGCGATGGCGTCGGCGAGGGCCGTGCGGATGGGCGACGCGAGCGAGCGGTCCGCGACCAGCGTCCACAACCGTTCGCGCAGCTTGCGGCGCGCGGCCTCGTCACCGGGTTCGCAGGCGACGAACGCCGCGATGGCGTCGTCGATCGTGAGCGTGGCCATGGGGTCGTCCGTTCAGCGGCCGAAGAGCGAGTCGGCGAACGCCTGGGAATCCGTCTTGTCGGCGACGGCGTTGGGGTCGAAGTGCTTGGGCGCGGAGTGCGGCACCGAGTTGCCCGTGACCGCCGTGACGTCGGCGGCGAAGGGCTCGAAGATCCCGGTGAGCTGCTCGAGCCGCTTCTCCGTGTCGGTGATGACCGCGGCCGCGTAGCCGAGCTGCTGGCTGGTGATGTCCTGGAACTGGATGAACGTCATGACGCCGTAGAGCTCCTCGCGCAGCGCGGTGTAGCGCGCGTGGCGCACGAGGTCCTGCGACTCCTCGGCTTCCTGCTCGAGCTCGGTCACGACGGCGATCGCGCGGTCGAGGCCGTCGAGCATGCCGGTGGCGGCCATCTCGGTGGCGGTGGTGACGGCCGAGAGCTTCTTGTTCATCTGCTCGAGGCGGGCGTCCTGCGCTTCCTGCAGGATGCCGCGGCTCTGCTTGATGCGGTCGAGCAGCGAGGCGACCTCGGCGTACGCGCGGAGGAGCGTGGACGCGAGCTGCAGGAGGCTGCCGCTGCCATGGGCGCCCTTCTCGGCCATGGGCACCGCGACGCGCGCGAGGCCTTCGGCCGTGCCGAGGTCACCGAGCGCCTGGTTCACGAGGCGCAGGGCGGTGTCCGTCGCATGGAGGACGTCATCGTGGGACTGTGCGGGGTGTGCCATCGGACCTGCGTCCTCCGGTCAGGCGGCGGCGCTCACGGAGAGAACGGCATCGATCTTCTCCTTGAGCACCGGCGGGGTGAAGGGCTTGAGGACGTAGTTGTTCACGCCGGCTTCGACGGCGGCGAGAATGTCCTCACGGGCGGATCGGGTCGTGACCATCAGGATCGGGGTCGACGCCCCGTCCGCACGCGCGCGGACGTTGCGAGCGAAGTCCAGGCCGCTCATCTGCGGCATGTTCCAGTCGGTGATGATGAAGTTGATGCCGCCTTCCGCGAACTTGGACAGCGCACTCGCGCCATCGTCCGCTTCGACCACATCCTGGTAGCCGATGCGGTCGAGGGAATTCACGATGATGCGACGCATGGTCGCGGAATCGTCAACGACGAGGAAACGCATGGGGCACTCGGGAGAGTCGCGGTGGAGATGAGGGGTGCGTGTCGGCGCTGGTCAACGCAGGTCAGCGAAGGTCGCCGCTGGTGCGCAGACGCCGGGCGAGCACGTCGAGCACCGCGGGGGAGTTGTAGGTGCCGTCGAGGACGCGCGTGCGCAGCTCGAGCATGCGCTCGGCGCTGAGCGCGCCCTCGTCCTCGGTGCGGGCCACGAGGGCACGCGCCGCCGGGGACAAGTCGAGCACGTCCCGGTGCCCGCTGAGGGTGGCCTCAGTGGCGCGGGACGACACGTCATCGCTCACGCGAGCGACGGGGGAACTGGGTCGGGCCGGGGCCGCACCCTCGATTCGGGGACGGTTCGGGCCGCTGGGCTGGATCGTCATGGTAAGCCTCCTATGGGTCGCAGTATCGGCAGAGCCGACAGCGACTTAACCGGCAAGATCAGCCGGCCTGCCCGAGGACCTTTCGGGTGAGGGTGAGGCCGTACCCGGCGCGTTCCGGACCGCGGAACCGGGGGGCGGGGCTGTTGAGGTCACGGGAGGCGTTGCGGCGGGCCCGGAACATCTCGGACTCGAGGGCGGCCTGGGACACCTGGCTGCGCTCGAGGGCCTGCACCATCTGGCGGATGATCGAGGCGTGCTCGGCGGCCGAGAGGCCGGCCAGGTCGAGCTCGCTGACCAGGTCCTCGGTGGCGCAGAGCGAGGCCTCGCGCTCTCCCATGCCCACCAGCAGGGCATCGATGTCGGCGGCCGCGACGGCGCTGCGCAGCGCCTCGTCGGCCTGGGCCAGGCGCTCGCAGATGCTGCGGGCATAGTCGGCCATGATCGCGCCGCGGGTCTGGACGAGCGTCATCGGGTCGCTCCGGGGGCTGCCTGCTGGATGGCGGTGAAGGCCTCGCGCAGTTCGCGGATCATCGCGATCACACGGTCGAGGCGCTGCACGTCGGGCTTGAGGCCGAACGAGGAGAGCTCGCGCAGGAAGTAGGCGTACAGGCCGCTGAGCTGGCTGGCCACCTGCCCACCGCGTTCGCGGTCGAGCGTGGCGAGCAGCTCGGCGATCGAGTCACGGGCCCGCGAGAGTTCGGTGTGCCGGGCTTCCAGGTTCTGCGCCACCACGGCCTGGCGCGCGCGCAGCAGGCTGGTGAGCAGGTGATCGTAGACGAGCACCACGAGCTCACCGGGCGTCGCCGACAACACCGCGGTCTCGCGGTAGCGGTCGCCTCGTCGTGCGGTCGTGGGGGAAGTCGTGTAGGACATCGGGGGCTCGTAGGGGGACACGCTCAGTATCGGCAGGTGGGCGACGGAAATGAGATACGAGGAGCGAGGAGGGAAGAGCGAGGAGCGAGGAGGGAAGAGCGAGGAGGAGTGATGGGTGTGAGGGGGAAGCGTGAGAGGGGAGATGCGAGGCGATGGTCCGCCACTCGCGTCTCCCCGCTCACCTTCAGCCCCGTCTCGCCTCACCCGTCAGGTCTCACAACGTGCGTCGTACTTCCGGCGGCGCACATCACCCGGCTGGCGTTACGACGCGGCGCGTCCCGCTGCGATCGCATTCAGCGACGTCACCTGTGACGTGAGCCACGAACTCTGCGCCTGGAACTGCGAGAGCAGCGTCTCCATCCGCGTGAAGTCGGCCACCAGCGTGGCGCGGCGCCGTTCGAGGCGGCTGAGGATATCGAGCTCACGCTTCTCGAGTGCGGCGATGCGCGTGCGCGCCGACTGCGTCTGCAGCGCGGCCGCACCACCCTCGGTGGACAGCACCGCATCGGCGCTGGTGCTCAGCGAGCCGGCGAGGCCGCGCGTGTACCGCACCTCCGACGTCGCGCTGTCGTCGGTGCCGGTGTAGCGGATCACGAGGCCCTGCAGCGAGGTCAGCAGCTGGCCGGCACCCGTCATCGCCTCGCCATCGAGCGTGCCGAGGGCGTCGAGTCCGGTGTCGTGCGCCTGCGCCGCGAGGCCGAGCTGCGTGGTCGGGTTCTCGGCGCCCGGATCCGTATAGGAGACCGTGAAGCCGCCGATCGCGCCGAAGTCGGTGCTGGTGAGCCGCAGCGCACCCCCTTCCACCGAGGCCACCACCCCGACGTTGTGTTCCGTGAACGCCGCCGAGAGCTTGGCCGCGAGGATCGCCGGGGTGTCGCCGTTGGCGAGGACCACGGTGGCCGACGCACCGGACGCCTCGGACGTGACCGTCATCGAGGCCGGAGTACCACCGGCGGCGTAACTGGCGAACGCCGTGCCGAGTACGCTGCTGCGCGTGGCCGCACGGGTGACGACGAGGTTGGAGATGGCGGAAGGTGTGACCGACGCCGAGCCGACGTATTGCACGTTGGCGTTGGACGCCGTGCCGGCCGACATGAACAGGGCCTCGACGGCGAGCGGATCGCGCTCGAGCGCGGCGCGGAACGCGGTCGCGTCGAGGCGGAGCGTGCCGTCCTTCTGCAGCGAGAGCCCGACGTTGCTGGCACGCGTGTACTGCGCGCCCACCCCCAGGCCCACCTGCTCCGAGATCAGGATGCCCTTCATGGCACCCAGCACCGAGCGCGCGCTGCTGGAGTACGGCAGGCGTCCGTCGGTCTTGGTCTCGGCGGCGATCGCGGCGGAGAGCTCGTTGTACGCGGTAGCGAACGCCGTGGCGGCGGTGACGGCCGCGTCGCGCTGGGCGGCGATGACCACGTCGAACGGCGCGCCGGCTTCCTCGCCGGTGATGTTGAGCGTGGCACCGCCCACGGCGCCGGCGAGCGTGTTGCTGCGCGAGGTGATCAGCGCGCCGTCCACGCGCACCCGCGCGTCCTCGCCGGCGGTGAGGCGACGCACCCGCCCGAACACGGTGCTGGTCGCGCCGAAGTCGAGCGTGCCGCCCGACTGCAGGCCGGCCGAGAGGTTGAGCGAGAGCCGCGAGTCGCCGCCGACGCTGTCGGTGAAGCGGAGCTGGCCGTTGACGATCGAGGCGCTCACGTCGCGCCCGGGCGCGAACGCGGATTCGAGGGCATCGAGCAGGTCATCGACGGTGTCGGTGCCGCTCACGGTGTACGAGTAGCTCACCGCCGCGCCGGCCCCGTCGGTGCCCGACACGGAGATCACGTCGCCGGCCTGCAGGCCCGCAGCGGATCCGACGCCGAGGTCGGTGAGCTGCGTGCTGCCGGTGGCAGTGGCGCCGCCGAATCCCGTGAGCGCGGCACCGAACGTCACCGCCTGGGTGACGTTGCTGCTGCGGCCGCCCACGCGCATGCCGAGGGCCTCGAGCACGAGATCCGCGCCAGGAGACCCGTCGCCGGCGACGGAGCCGGAGATCGCGAGGCGCGACCAGGTGGTGCTTCCTTCGACCTCGGTCTCGATCGCCGCCGCATTCGGGCTGAGGGCGTTGATGCGCGCCACGATCTGCGCGAGCGAGTCGTTCTCGAGGTCCACCGTGAGCGTGCGGCCGTTCACGAGGATGGTCGCTGGCGACGGCGACACACTGATGCCGAGCGCGGCGGCCGTGGCGAGTGTCGTGGACGAGAGCCGCATCGAGCGGACCTTGCCGTCGGCACCCGTGTTGAGCGTGCGGCTGCTGTCCACGAAGCCCAGGGCCTCGAGTGTGCTGGTGCTGCCGGCGCCGGACCGGTCGTCGGCGAGCTCGATGCCGCGCGCCCCGGTGGACTCGGCCGAGAGCACGAGGCGCGTGGCGCCGTTGGCGGAGCTCAGCGTGGCCGAGACGCGCGAGGGGGCGGCACCCGTGTTCACCGCGTTGATCTTGTCGCGGACGCGGATGAGCGAGTCGGTGGCCTCGATGGTGACCGAGGCGCCGTTGATGGAGAAGCGACCGGTGAGGCCGAGGGCGGCCGCCGGGTCGGCGACCCCCATGCCCGTGAGCTTCTCGGCCTGCGCGAGGTTCTCGACCTCCACACTGTATCGGCCGGCCGCGGCCGTGGCCACCGAGGAGACCGTGGCGAGGGCACGTCCGCTGGCCGTGTTGCCCACCGTGGAGGTGCGCGAGCGGAACGCCGAGCCGTCCTTGAGCGTGGCCAGCGCGTCGCGCGCCTTGGTGAGCGACGTGGTGAGGGCGGCCCAGCCTTCGATGCGCCGGTTCTCGGCGCCGAGGGCGGTGCTCACGGGCGTCAGGGCGCGCGCGGTCTCGACCTCGATGATCTGGTCGACGAGGTCGCGCCATTGGATGCCGCTGGCCAGGCCTTGGAACGAGCCGATGGGTGTCGTCACGGGAGTACTCCGGTATGGCCGTCATCCCGCACCGCCGAACGACTGTTCGGCGATGCGGGACGCGGGTCAAGCAGTGGCCGGGGCGAGGGCGGCGGGATCGCCACCCCCGTCCGGTCCGAGTGGATCAACCACGAAGCAGCTGCAGGATGCCCTGCGCCGACTGGTTCGCCTGCGCCAGCATCGCGGTGCCGGCCTGCGAGAGGATCTGGTTCTTGGAGAACTTGGTCATCTCCTCCGCCATGTCGACGTCGCGGATGACCGACTCGGCCGCCGCGAAGTTGTTGATCTGGGCGCGCACGCTGTCGAGGGCGTACGAGATACGGTTCTGCGCCGCACCGACTTCGCCGATCGCCGCGTTGACGACGCCGAAGGCGCTGTCGAGGACGGTCAGCGCCGCCTGCGAGTCCGCACGCGTCGCCAGCGTCGAGGCCGTGATGCCGAGGGCGGCCACGTCCACGTCGATGTTGCTGAGCGAGATGTTGTCGTCGGTGGTGTAGGCGCCCGACGAGCGGACCATGAACGAGCCACCGTCCGTGCCGGCGGCGACGACGATCACACCGCGACCCGCGACCGCGTCGGCATCGAAGCCGGCGCCCGTCTCGAGCGTGAGGCCGAACGCGTCGAAGCTGACGGTCTGGCGGCCGTCGGCGACGGTCACGGTCTGCGTCTGCGAGCCGATCGTGGCCGTGAGCTGGCCCGCGGCGGCGACGGAGAGCGTGTAGGTGCCGGCAGCGGTGCCGTTGATGCGGGCCTCGTGCACGCCGTTGGCGGCGCTGAGGGCCGTGGAGGTGCCGACCGCGGTGTTGACCGTGTTGCCGAAGTTGCCGTTGAGCAGCGTCTTGCCCTGGAACTTCGTGGTCGCCGTGATCATGCCGATCTCGGTGCGCAGCGCGGCGAACTCCGCCTGGATCGCCGTGCGGCCGGCCGTGTCGGTGTTGTCCGACGCCGACTGCGTGGCGAGCTCCTTCATGCGCTCCAGGATCTTGCCGACGGTCTGCAGGCCACCTTCCGCGACGGAGAGCAGCGAGTTCGCCTGCTCGGCGTTCTTCGCGGCCTGCGAGAGCGCGCGCGTGTCGGCGCGCAGCTTGTTCGCGATGCCCAGGCCGGCGGCGTCATCGCCCGCCTTGTTGATGCGGAAGCCGGACGAGAGCTTCGCCATCGAGCCACCGACGTCCGCGTTCACGCGGCTCAGGTTGCGCGACGCTTCGTTCGCCGCGACGTTCGTGTTGATACGCATTGCTGGTGTTCCTCCCTTGGAACGGTATGTGGAGCGTCCGTGCTCCGTTTCGTGACGGGCCGATGCCCGTCGTCGACTTCAAGGTTCAGTGTCGTCGGGTCAGGGCAGGACTTGAGCCGTCGTCACGAAGGGCGACTCGATCACCGCCTTCGCGCCGAAGCGCGCATCGCTCAGCACGAGCTGCCGGCCGCGCCGCGACGGCAACGCGATGGCCACCGGGCCCTGCAGGTTCATCGTCATCGGCGCGTCCGGGGACATGGGCAGCGTGACGATCGCGAACACCGCGACCTCGGTCGCCGTCTGCGCATCGAGGGTCGCGAGGTCATGGGCCGAGAGCTCCACCGCGAAGCCCGGGAACGACTCGAACGGGTCGGCGAGCAGGAACGCGAGCGCCGGATGGTCGAGCGCGTGCAACCACATCCAGCCCGGGCGGCCGGCATCCACCAGCACCCACTTGCGGCAGGTGGCGAAACCGAACAGCCCGTCGGGGAACTCGAGGATGGCCTCGTCGCTCACCATCACGTCGCCGAGCAACGCGGACTGCAGGCGACGACGCCGCATCTTGGGCGAGCGCGCGCGCTGCGAGACGGAGACCGGCACCGGATGCGCCAGTGCGAACGAACGGGAGACTGCGGCCGGGGCGGTCATCAGAGGTAGTCGGCGAGGTTGAGGGCGAGGACCTTGCTGCTGGCGAGCAGGGCGGACTGATAGGCGTTCTGGCGCTGGATGAGGTCGACGGCGGCCTGCTCGACGTCCACGTCCATCACCGAGGAGCGGAAGACCTGGAGGCTGCCCTCGAAGGCATCGAGGTTGGCGGCCACGAGATCGAGCGTGTTGGAGCGCGCACCGAGCGACCCGATGCGCTCCTGGAGGTGATTGAAGGCCGACGTGAGGTCGCGGCCGATGGTCTGGAGGGCGGTCGGCGCCGTGGGTGGGCCGGAGAGCTCGGCCGCGAGGTCGCGCAGCGCGTCGAGCACGCCGCTGTCGATGAACAGCGTTGCGCCGTCGTCGGTGGGCACGACCGTGCGACCGGAATCCACCTCGAGCGCGCGGTCACCGTCGGCCCCGGTGGTCGTGTAGTTGAGCGTGGTCCCGCTGCCGGTGCGGTCGAACGGACGTTCCGTGGCGCGATGCCCGCCGAACAGGTACTCGCCCTCGACCATCGTGTTGCCCAGCGCGATGACTTCCTCGAACAGTCCCTGCGCCTCGGCCGCGATCGCGGCGCGTGCCGTCGCGTCCACCGTGCCGGTGTTGGCGGCGACCGTGAGTTCCTGGGCGCGGGTCATGATGAGCGAGACCTGGTCCATCACCTCGTCCTGCACCGCGAGCCGCTGCTTGGCGGATTCGAGCCCCCGACGGTACTGCGTGATCGCGCGGAGGCGGCCGTCGGTGGCCATCACGTCGCGCGCGCCCACCGGGTCCTGCGAGGCGGCGGTGATCTTCTTGCCCGTGGTGAGCCGTGCCTGCGCCTGCGCCAACGCCGATGCGGTGGTCTGCAGTGCCGACAGCTGGTCGCGCACGAGGAGGTTGCTGGTGACACGCATTCGGGACCTCTGGGGTGCCGAGGAGGGACGGAATCGCTACCTTCACTTCCGGGGCGCGCGTCCGGGTGGGAAGTTCCCCTCTCCCGGACACACGTTCCTGTCATCAGTGTCGGTCGCCTCGGCTGCCACTTGAGCAGTGCCGGGTACCCCCTTCCCGGGGCACTGCCACCGTCCCCTCGCCCCACGCATGGCCCAGATCCTGTTCGTCGACGACGACCCGACGGTCGGCGCGATCCTCCACGACACGCTCTTCCGGATGGGCCACCAGCCCTTCGGCGCCTCGAACATCCCCGAGGCGCTCGGCGTGCTCCAGCGCGAGTCGCTCGACCTCATCATCCTCGACCACCGGATGCCGGGCATGACCGGGCTGGAGTTCCTCGAGTACCTGCGCGAGGAGGGCGTCGAGGTCCCGGTCATCATGCTCACGGGGCACGGGTCGATCGAACACGCCGTGGCGGCGATCAAGGCCGGTGCGGTGGACTACATCACCAAGCCGGTGCGCGCGGACCAGCTCGAGGTGGCGGTGTCGGCGGCCCTGGAGCTCGCACGGCTCCGGCGCGAGAACGAGCACCTGCGCCGCGAGGTCATGGCCCTGCGCCATGAGCGCCAGATCATCGGCGACTCGCCGCAGATGCGGCAGCTGCTGCACGTGATCGCCACCGCCGCCCCCACCCGCGCCACCGTGCTGCTGCAGGGGGAATCGGGCACCGGCAAGGAGCTCGCCGCCCGGGCCATCCACGAGGAGAGCCCGCGCCGCGACCGGCCGTTCATCCAGCTCAACTGCGCGGCCATCCCCGAGAACCTGATCGAGTCGGCACTGTTCGGGCACGAGAAGGGCGCCTTCACCGGCGCGCTCAAGCGCGTGGAGGGCGCGTTCGAACGGGCCGACGGCGGCACACTGCTGCTCGACGAGATCTCGGAGATGCGGCTCGACCTGCAGTCCAAGCTGCTGCGCGTGCTGCAGGAGCAGCGGTTCGAACGCGTCGGCGGCACCAGCCCGCTCAGCGTGGACGTGCGCATCATCGCGACCACCAATCGCGACCTGGCCGTGGAGGCGCACGACGGGCGGTTCCGGCAGGACCTCTTCTATAGACTGTCGGTCATCCCCATCCGCATCCCGCCCCTGCGCGAGCGCAAGGACGACATCCCGCTGCTGGCGTTCCGCTTCGCCGTGAACTCCGCCAAGGAGGTCGGCCGCGCCTTCGAGGGGCTCTCCCCGGCGACCGTGCAACTGCTCCAGGACTACGACTGGCCCGGCAACGTGCGCGAGCTGCAGCACGCCATCGAGCGGGCGGTGATCCTGGCCAACGACGCGATCCTGCAGCCGCATCACTTCGACGCGGCCCGCTTCGGGCTGGTCGCCGGCGGGGGCGGCCCCACGCCGATGCGCGGCACACCGCTCGTGCGCGCCATCTCCACACCCGCCACGACCGCGGCGGCACCGGCGGATCCCGATGGCATCTGGCTGCCGTCACTCGACACCGTGCAGGCGGAGACGCTGCTCATCCAGGCCGCACTGGAGCGCGCCGAGGGCAACCGCACCAAGGCGGCACAGCTGCTCAACATGAGCGTGCGCACGTTGCGCCATAAGCTGAACGCCAACGGCAAGGACGAGTAGCGCCGCTCGCGTCGGGAAATCCCGCACGCACTATGTGAGCTTCGTTACACTGAAGCGTTTAGCGACGGACGTCCAGGTCGATACTTGAGGAGTAACCTTTTCCCGGGGAACTCCCAGCAATGTTTCGTCTTGGCAAGCCGAAGGACCTTGAGCGTAGCTACGCCGCCGGCACCAATCTCGTCACTGATCCAGCTGTAAGGGAACGCATCGCGTTCATCGGCCTCACGACCGAGGACCTCGGCGTGGTGCAGACGTGGCGCGAGGCCGCAAGTGCAGCGCTGGACCAGCTGGTGGACGAGTTCTACGCACACATCGGCGGCACCGCCGCCACCCAGGCGATCCTGAAGCAGCACACCACCATCGAGCGCCAGCGCCCGATGCTCAAGCGCTACATCTCGACCATGTTCGAGGGGCGCATCGACGACGCGTACGTCGCCGGCCGCCGTCACGTGGGCGCGATCCACGACCGCATCGACCTCGATTCGAACTGGTACGTCGGCATGTACGAGGTGATCCGCCGTGTGCTCGACCAGGCGGTGGTCGCGGCGGGCGCGACGGAACGTGAGCAGCGACGGTTCGCGGCCGCGCTCTCCCGCCTCATCCAGGTGGACATCGGCCTGGTGATCACCGCCCTCACCGACAGCCGCCGCGCGCGCATCGAGGCCGAGGCGAGCAAGGCGGAGCAGTTCGTGGACGGGCTGGGCAGCACGCTGGCCAAGGTCGCCGAGCGTGACCTCACTGCCACGTACCCCGGGACACCGCCGGATCGGTTCGTGGCCGTGGTGGAGTCGCTTGAGGTCGCGTTGCACGGCCTCCGCGACACGCTCTCGGAAGTCTCGTCGAGTGCGGCCGAGGTGACCTCGGCCGCGACCTCGGTGGAACTGAGTGGTGGCGAGCTCTCGCAGGCCGCGATGGAGCAGGCGTCGGCGATCGAGGAAGTCGGGGCAGCCGTGCACGAGCTCGAGTCGCAGTCGACGCAGACCGCCTCGCGGGCGCGCGACGCGCAGCAGCTCACCGCCGAGGGCGCCGCGGCCGCGCAGTCGGGTGACTCCCGCATGCGCGACCTGCAGAGCGCACTCGCGCGGATCGACGAGACGAGCGCGAAGATGGCGACGATCGTGAAGTCGATCGACGCGATCGCGTTCCAGACCAACCTGCTGGCACTGAACGCGGCGGTCGAGGCCGCTCGCGCCGGCGACGCGGGGCGCGGGTTCGCGGTGGTTGCGGACGAGGTCCGTGCCCTCGCATTGCGCTGCGCCGAGGCGGCGCGGACGACGACGGACCTTATCACCACGGCGCGCGGCGAATCCACCGACGGTGTGGCCATCGGCCGCGACGTCTCCACGCACCTGGCATCGGTCTCGGCGTCGGTGCAGGGCGTGCGCCAGGTGATGGACGAACTCGTGGAGGCCGCAGCGCAGCAGCGTGTCGGTCTCTCGGAGATCTCGGGCTCGATGGCGCGTATCTCGGACACGACGTCGCGCGTGGCGGCGTCGGCGGAGGAGAGCGCGGCGGCCGCCACCGAGCTCAATGGACAGGCGCGGTCGCTGGATGCGATGCTTGCCGCGTTCACCTTGGCCGAGCGTCGCCTGCACCCCGAACCGGGTCGCCAGAAGCGGCAAACAACGTCCCCGCGGCAAGAACTGCCGGGTGCACCGGCCTGGCAAAAGCGGGGTTCGAAGGTGCACGCGAACTGACGTAACACGTTTCATAGTAATAACTTGACAGGGCGGCGACCGGCGAGGTCGTCGCCCTGTTCTGCGTGGCCCATGGCCTGCCTTATGGATGGCCAGCGGAAGGTGCGCCCGGCAAAGTCGCCGGTCCCCTCCCCTCCCTTGGACCACCTGCAGGACCTGGAGTACCGATGCTCTTCGGCTTCGTGGATCGCACGACCACTGCGACAACGCTCAAGACGGCGCTTGATGAGAATCAGGCGCGTGTCCGCGGCATCCAGTCCCGTGTCGCCCGCGCCTCGCTCAACGGCGACGGCTTTGCGTTGTCGGCGGCGGGTCAGGGCCCGCGCGTGCCCGGCGATGGTGTGACGGGACCGGTGGATGTCGAAGCCGAGATGGCGGCGCTCGCCGACGAGCAGCTGCGCTTTGAAGCCACCGCCAAGCTGTTGGAGAAGGCGTATGCCTCGCTCCGCAGCGCGATCCGCGACCGATAAGGAGCGCTGACCTGTGCCCAAACTCTCCGGCAACCTGCCCCCGATGCTCCCGTTCGCGGGCCGTACCCCTGAGCGCCTGACCCCGGCGCCGTTCCAGGGCCTCGCCACCGCCGCGAGCGGTCTGTCTGCGCAGCGCCTGCGCATGGAGATCGCGACGGCGAACCTGGCGAACGCCGAAACCACGCGCACCGCCGAGGGCGGCGCGTACCAACGGAGGTTCGTGACGATGGAAGCGA
The DNA here is from genome assembly GCA_902825965.1 of uncultured Gemmatimonadota bacterium. Lineage (GTDB taxonomy): Bacteria > Gemmatimonadota > Gemmatimonadetes > Gemmatimonadales > Gemmatimonadaceae > Pseudogemmatithrix. Next base: position 29,514 of record CADEDA010000020.1, read on the forward strand.
TGCCCGCATACGGCCCGGCCCCGCAGGCGATGGGTGACTACGCCCCGAGCGAAGGCGGCGTGCGCGTGACCGGAGTCGCGAAGGACACGACGGAGGGCGCGACGATCTACGACCCGACGCACCCGCATGCCGACGCCCGCGGCTACGTGACGCTGCCGAACGTGGACCCCACGCAGGAGATCGTGACGCTGATGGAAGCCCGCCGCCTCTACGACGCCAACGCCACGGCATTCGCGGCCACCAAGGCGATGCTGCGCCGCGCGATCGACATCTGAGGTAGCGCACCCGGACTCCCGCATCCCGCATCACCCGCATCCCGCATCCCCACCCGCGTCCCGTAGCGTCGGTCACCCCGCATCCCGTTCCCCATGCAGCCCGTCAACCGCTCCCCATACGGCCTCCCCGCCCCCGCATCCCGCAACGTCCCCCCGACGTTCCCGACGCGCACGCAACCGCAGGCCCTTCCGCTCCCTCCCGCAACCGTCCCCGCCAAGTCGGAGGAGCCACAGAGCCTCCGCCCCCCCAAAGGCACCGACCCGGAGCTCTGGAAGGTCCTCACCGCCGACGAACGCGCCTTCTTCGCCCGCGATGAGGCCATGGGTCCCTTGAGCTACGGCTCCCGCATCGCCGCGCAGCCCAGCCTGCCCGCGCGCGGCGGTCGCCTCAACCTCCGCGGCTGACCGACATGACCTCCCCGATCGGTTCCCTCAGCGGTGCGATGCAGCAGATCGCACAGCGCTCCAACGACCAGGTGCGCGGCATCACCGTGCCCGTCCTCCCCGAGCGGGGCGAGGCCGGCATCGGTAGTGGGGCACCCGAGATCGGACCGAGCTTCAAGGACACCTTCACCCGCGCGATGAACGAGATCAGCGACACGCGTGACCGCGGGGCCGATCTCGCCAAGCGGTTCGCCGCCGGGGAGCCGCTGGAGTTGCACACCGTGATGGCCGCCAGCGAAGAAGCCGGCCTGGCCCTCGACCTCGCCATCGAGATGCGGAACAAGGTCGTTGAGGCCTACCGCGCGCTCATCAACATGCAGAGCTGACCGCGATGCCTCCCGCCTTGCTGGAACTGTTCGACAAGATCGGCGGCCCCCGCCGCGCCCTCATCCTCGCCGTCGGCTTCTCCGCCGCGCTCGGCGTCTTCGGGCTCGCCCGCTGGCTCAACGCCCCGTCCTGGGTCTCGGCACTCGCGGACGTGCCGATCAGCGACGTGGGCGCCATCACCGACCGCCTCTCGCAGGAGGGCATCGAGTTCCGGCTCGGGGCGAGCGGCAACTCCATCCAGGTGAAGTCCACCGAGCTCGCGCGCGCCCGCGTGGCATTGGCGCGCGCCGGCATCCTGCCCTCCACCGACCGGCCGGGCTGGGAACTGTTCAACTCGGCGCCGTTCGGCCAGACCGACCTCATGCAGCGCGTCAATCTGCAGCGCGCCATCGAGGGCGAACTCGAGAAGACCATCGGTGGGATGCGCGGCATCCGCGCGGCCAAGGTGCACATCGTGCTCCCCGAGCAGGAGACCTACGGCGCCCCGGCGATCCCGGCCGAGGCGAGCGTGGTGCTCATCGCCGATGGAGGGGAACCCATCCAGCCCGATGTCGTGAAGGGCATCGCCCGCACCGTCGCGTCCAGCGTCGGGGGCCTGACCACCGACCATGTGAACATCGTGGACGACGCGGGCCGCACGTTGTCCGACGCCGACGAGCCGCTCAGCGGCGCCGCGGTGTCGAACCGCCAGATGGAGATGCAGCGCGAGATGGAGAACGCGCTCAAGGCCAAGACCGAGAAGTTCCTCGAGCCCGTCGTCGGACGCGGACGCGCCAAGGTGGAGGTGAGCGCGCTGCTCAACTTCGACCGCGTGGAGCGCACCTCGCAGACCGTGAACCCCGACAAGCAGGCCGTGGTCGAGGAGCGCAAGTCCGAGATCATCCCCGGCGCCGAAGGTGGTGCGGCCTCGTCGCAGACCGGCGCGTCGTACCAGAACAGCGTCGCCACCGAGAGCATCTCGTCGGCCGTGGGATCGCTCAAGCGCCTGACCGTCGCGGTCGTGCTCGACGGCGGTCCCGCGCCGGGCGTAGGCAACGGCGGAGGCAACGGCGCCGACAGCGCCGCCGCACCGGCCACGCCGATGGATTCGGCTGCCCTGCGTGCCCAGGTCGAGACACTCGTGAAGAGCGCCGTGGGCTTCGATGAGTCCCGCGGTGACGTGGTGACCGTGTCGATGCTGCCGTTCGCGGCGGCGCCCGTGCGTGCGGCGATCGCCCCGCCGACCACACTCGAGACCCTGCAGACCGTGCAACGCCCGGCGCTCACCGCACTCGGCATCGTGTTCGCGTTCATCATCGCGTTGATGACGCTGCGGGCCGCCGGCAAGAGCAGCGAGACCGTCACGGCACTCGCCACGGCCGGCGCACCCGCGGGCTACATGCCCGATGCCAGCCAGGCCGGCGCGTACCAAGGCGCATTCCAGGGTGCGGCCGCACAGGCCGGACTCCCCACCGCGGCATCCGCGGGGAGTCTTCCCCAGGCCCCCCGGCAAACTCAGACACCGTTGATCGTCGTCCCCAACAACCCGGTGCGCGAGCAGGTGCTCGCCTCCGTCTCGCAGCAGCCGGAAGTCGCCGCCAAGCTCATGCGCGCTTGGCTCCGCGACGCCTGATCCACCGTCCCACTCCCCTGAGCGACCCGCACCATGGCCAACACCGCCGTCCGCCCGAGCAAGATCACCGACCTCTCCGGTCGGCAGAAGGCTGCCATCCTCTGCATGGTGCTGGGCGCCGATTCCGCCGCGCGGCTGCAGCAGGGCCTGTCGCCCGAGGAATCGGAGGCGATCGGCGTGGAGATCGCGCGCTTGGCGGCGGTGGACGCGGGTCTGGCGGAGGAAGTGCTGCGCGAGTGGCTCGACCTGCTCACGGTCGCGGACTCCATCGCCCACGGCGGTCTGGAGTACGCGCATAGTGTGCTCGAACGCGCCTACGGCCCGCAGCAGGCCGGCGCGATCCTCAAGCGCATCCAGACGCAGCTCGCCGAGACGGCGGGCCTGCACCGGCTCAAGCACGCGGACCCCGCGCAGCTCAGCACCATGCTGCGCAACGAACATCCGCAGACCATCGCCCTCATCCTCGCGCACCTGAGCCCGCAGCAGACGGCGACGGTGCTCAAGGAACTCTCCCCCGAGCTCGGCTCGGAGGTCGTGTTCCGCATGGCGACCATCGGCAAGGTTTCGCCCGACATGCTCCAGCTCGTCGAGCGGTCCATCTGGTCGGAGGAGCTCGAGACCACGCAGGGCGGCTCCACCTCGGGTGGCCCGCAGGCGGTGGCCGCGATCCTGGCCTTGGTGCCGAGCTCGTCCGAGAAGCAGTTGCTCGAAGGGGTCAGCCTCAAGGACGCCCAGTTGGCCCAGCAGATCCGCGACCTCATGTTCGTCTTCGAGGATGTGGTCGGGCTCGACGACAAGTCGGTGCAGCGCCTGCTCCGCGAGGTCGAGGTCAAGACGCTGGCCCTCGCACTCAAGGGTGCGAGCGAGGCGCTCTCGCGGAAGATCATGGGCGGCATGTCCTCCCGGGCGATGGCCTCGCTGCAGGAGGAGATGGAGAACCTCGGCCCGCAGAAGAAGCGCGACATCGAGAAGGCGCAGTCCACGATCGTCGCGACCATCCGCACGCTCGAGGAGGCCGGCGAACTCGTGCTCGCCTCGTCGAGCGACGACATCGTGCAGTAGTCGGACACCGTCGCCATGAGCCTGCCCCGCCGCGTCTCCACGCCACCGTCGATCGCCGCGCAACCGCGCGAGCGCGCGCCGGTGGCGAGCGTGCCGTGGGATCTGGCCGAACTCTCCACCGACGGCGTGCACTCGGCCGCCGCCAAGCCGGCGGCGAAGCCAACGGCGACGCCGGCGGCACCGGCGGGGCCGTTCGACCGCCCGCTCGCGCGTGCGGGGCATCACATCTCGCCCAGCGAGCTCACCGCGTTGCGCGAGCAGATGCAGGAGCAGTTCGTGCGCGCGGTGGCCGACGCCAAGCGTGCGGCGTTCGAGGAAGGACGGTCCGCAGGTCGCGCCGAGGCGCATGCGGCCGCCGAGCGGCGGCTCGCGGACGCGATCGCGGCGACCAACAGCGCCGCGCGTGCGGTCTCCGACCACGAGAGCCACTACGTGGGCGTGCTCGAGGAGAACCTCACGGCGCTCGCCACCGCGATCGCCCGCCACGTGATCGAGCGCGACCTGCAGCTCGACCCCTCGACCATCCGGTCCATCGTGCAGCAGGCACTCACGCAGTTCCCGCAGGAGAGCAACCTCCGCGTGCGCCTGCATCCCGCCGACCACGCGCTGCTCGCCGGCGACCCGAGTTATCCCGAGGTCACCTGGGTCTCCGACGCGCGTATCGTGCGCGGTGGCTGCGTGGTCGAAGGGCGCGAGCGCATCATCGACGGCCGCGTGGACCTCGCGCTCGAGCAGATCTACCGCCGACTGAGCGGCACCGACGCCTGAGTCGCCCGGTCACTCTTGCCGCACGGCACACTTTGCCGAGTACCGCGACCAGAGCGACCCGAGTCTCCGAAGCGTCCTAACCAACACAATCACAACACGTTACGCGCGCAGCAGCGAGCGGTTCCGGCGGGCACGGCAGTTGCCTTTCACCACTGCGGACTCCCTTACCCGCTCGCCCACTATGGTCTCTGCCAACCTGCTCGCGCTTCAGGACCGCCTCGTCGAGGTGCCGCGTCTGCGTCCGCTCGGACGTGTCACGCGCATCGTCGGGCTGGTGATGGAAGCGACGGGCCTGGAGCTCGGACTCGGCGCCCTCTGCCGCGTGACCAGCCTCTCGGACGATCACTCCGTGCTGGCCGAGGTGGTGGGATTCCACGAGCGCGGCGCGCTGCTCATGCCGCTTGGCGACATCGAAGGCATGCACCCGGGTGCCAGTGTCGCGGACCTGGGCCGCAACCTCGGCGTGCGCGTGGGCCAGGCCCTGCTCGGCCGCGTGGTGAACGCGCTCGGCACGCCGATCGACGGTCTGGGGAAGATCGACTTCGAAGGACGCGTCCCGCTCTCCAACGACCCGCCCAACCCGCTCCAGCGCGAGCGCATCGACACGCCGTTCGTCACCGGCGTGCGCGCCATCGACGGCCTGCTCACCATCGGCCGCGGCCAGCGCGTGGGCATCTTCGCCGGCTCCGGCGTGGGCAAGTCGGTGCTGCTGGGCATGATCGCCCGCAAGGCCGAGAGCGACGTGAACGTGATCGCGCTGCTCGGCGAACGCGGCCGTGAGGTGCGCGAGTTCGTCGAGAACGCGCTGGGGCCCGAAGGCCTCGCGCGCTCGGTGATCATCGTGGCCACTGGCGACGAGTCCGCGCTGCTGCGGGCGCGCGGGGCCCTCGTCGCGACCGCGATCGCCGAGTGGTTCCGCGACCAAGGCAAGCAGGTCCTGTTGATGGTGGACTCCGTGACGCGTGTGGCCATGGCCTGGCGCGAGATCGGGCTCGCGGTGGGTGAGCCGCCCACCACCAAGGGGTATCCGCCCTCCGTGTTCGCCTACCTGCCGCGCCTGCTCGAACGCGCCGGCAACGGCAGCGTGGGCGGGATCACGGGGCTCTACACCGTACTCGTCGATGGCGACGACTTCACCGAACCGGTGGCCGACGCGAGCCGCTCGATCCTCGACGGGCACATCGTGCTCACGCGGCGGCTCGCGAGCTCGGGGCACTACCCGGCGATCGACATCCTCGACTCCAAGAGCCGCGTGCGCGATCACGTGATCACGCGCGCGCAGCGCGACAACGCCGGCATGGTGCAACGCCTCGAGGCCGCGTACCGCGAGAAGGAGGACCTGATCCTCGTCGGCGCGTACCAGCGTGGCTCCAACGCCGTGGTCGATGCCGCGCTCGAGCTGCGGGGACCGATGCTGGACCTCCTGCAGCAGCCGCCGGAGGACTACACGCCGATGGACCGCACCGTGCAGCAGCTCAACGACATCGGCCAGCGCGCGAGCGCGGCCATCCCGCGCCCCGGTGCCGCACCGCGCGCCGCGGCGACCCACCTGCCGCCGGTGCCCCCGGTGTCCGCCCCGACCTCCGTGCCGAGGATGCCTGCGTGACCGCGCCATCGAACCGCTTCTCCTTCGGATTGCAGCGCGTGCTCGACCTGCGCGAGCAGCGCGAGCAGGCCGTGGCGATCCGCCTCGGCGCCGCCAACGAGGCCGCCACCGAAGCCCGCGCCGCGATGGATGCACTCGCCGCGGTGCGCAACGCCAACGGTGCCGACCTGGCCCGCGCGCACTCGCGCGCCCAATCGGTCGGCCAGCTGCACCAGGCCGAGCGCGTGCTGCAGTCGCTCGACGTGCACCTGGACGTGGCGTCGGCCTCCGTCGCGGCCACGGAAGCCGCGGTCGAAGAGGCGCGCAACGCCCTGAACCTGGCCATGCAACAGCGCCGCATCATCTCCAAGCTCCGTGAACGCCGCGAGGAGGAATGGCGCCAGGCCAACACGCGCTCCGAGCGCTCCGCGATGGACGCGCTCGCGATCCAGCGGCACAGCCGCAATAGCAATCCCCACGGCATGGACGGTGTCGAATGAAGGCCCTGATGCTCCCGATCATCGCGTTCCTCGTGTCGTTCGCCATCGGCGGCGGTGCGGGCGCGGTGTTGATGAAGCCCGCCGCAGTGGCGGACTCCACGCATGCGGACTCCACCCACGCGGACTCCACGCACGGCGATTCGGCCAAGGCCGGGCATGCGCCGGCGGCCGGCGCCGCCACCGAGGTCGCGCACGGCGCCGAGTCGGCACCGGACAGCGCACGCATCGCCGACGACCCGCATGTCGCCGACCCCGGCCATGCACCGGCGCCGAGTGAGCAGCCGGGCCCCGGCGGCCCGCCGGGCACGACGACGATCAACCGCCTCGTGCAAGCCCAGGCCGGCGCGACGGTGCAACTGCGCCGCGACGGACGCATCGGCCCCGAGGGTGGCGCCGCGGCCAAGCCGGACTCCATGCCCGACTACGCACGTCTCGCGCGCCTGCTCTCCAAGATGGGCCCGCGCGAAGCCGCCAAGACGATCGAACAACTCGAGGGCACCGAAGCCGCGCGCGCCCTCGCCGCGATGAGTGACAAGCAGGCCGCGCTGGTGTTGCAGCAGCTCTCGCCGGAGAAGGCCGCGCGCCTGCTCCAGGCCACGCTCGCCCTCATTCCCAAGGCGCCCGTCCCGTGAACGTCCTTTCCGTGCTGCCCACCGCTGCACCCGTTGGTGCACCCGTTGGTGCACCCCTCGGCGCCGAGGCGACGCCCCGTGAGGTCGCCGCGAAGGTCGACCGCGCCGCGGCCGATGAGTTCGCCAGCGTGCTCAACGCAGCGCTGCAGCCCAGTCCACCCACTCCGCTCCCCACGTCCGTCAAGAAGGTCGCGATCGAGGATCTCGTCGACGCGAACTGCTGCGGCGTGGCGGCGCGTGAGGGTGTGAGCGAGGGCGAGGCGACGAGCGCCCTGCCATTCGATCACGTGCTGACCGACGAGCCCATGCCGGTGCTGTTCCCGGCCGAGGGTGCGCGTCACGAGCGCGTGGCCAACCCCCAGTTGATCCCAGACGCGTCAGCGACGGACCGCGCGGCGGCGACCGCCGCCGGCTCAAGCGAGTCCGACGACGCGACCGCAGCCGAGAGCGCCACCTCCGGCAGCGCGCGCGTAGGTGCACGCATGGGTGCGCGCCGCGCGGCCCGCGTGAACGCCGCCGCAGCCAAGGCGCTCTCCTCCACCATGACCATGGACGCCGCCTTCGCCGGCAAGCTCGCGACGGTGATCGCCGGTATGCGCGAGGCGGGCCACGAGGTCGAGGTGCTCGAGACCGTGCGCAGCGACGCGCGCCAGCGCGCCCTGTACGCGCAGGGACGCACCACACCGGGCAACGTGGTCACCTGGACCCTCGACTCGCAGCACATGCGCGGACAGGCCGCCGACCTCAAGGTGGATGGCGCCTGGTCCGGGCCGGGATATGATGTCCTGCAGCGTCTGGCGAAGGAGGCCGGACTCCACACGTTGGGTGCCAAGGATCCGGGGCACGTCGAACTTCCCCGGACGACAGCGGACGCAAGGGATGGCGCCGCTGCTCGTCACGGATTGACCGTGATGCGCGGCTCCGGCGTGGCGCAGGTGGCGCGGGTCGCCGAGGTGGCACAGGTCGCGCGCGTGGCGACGCCGGGTGCCTTCGTGCGCTCCCGCGCGAGCGACACCAGCGGCACACCCGTTCCCAGCTCCGCACTCTCCGCGTCGGCCGCCTGGGCCGCGCGCACCACCCCGAAGGACGGCAGCACCGTCGCCATGGCGCAGCTCACGGCGCGCCCGTCGGCGGCACGTGGCGACGCGACCGTGCCGGCGGACGAGCAGGCGTCACTGCCCTTCATCGCCGGTACTTCGGCGGCCGATGCCGCCGCCCCCGCGGACGGCCTGCGCGTCGCCTCGCGCGAGTCGTCGCGCGAGATGACCCGCGACACGGCACGGGACGGCGGAGAGGCGACACGCGACGCCGACCGCGAGTCGGCCGAGGCGGCGCGCACGCTGCGATCGCCGTCGTCGCTCGTGGTGGACCGCGAGTTGATGACCACACTCGGCGATCACACGCGTCCGATCGGGCGCAACGTGTTCGGCGGCAGCAGCACGACGCCGGTGAGCGCCTCGCACGCGGCCGAACGCGCCGCCGAACTGATCGCCGCCCGCGACGCGGCACCGGCGCCCACGGTCGGCGAGCTGCGGTTGAGCTTCGACCCTTCACGCGACGGCTTGGATGAGGTGCGCCTCGCCGTCTCCGGCCGCGACCTCGACGCCACGCTGCGCACCAGCGACGCCGGGGTGGCCTACGGCCTGCAGAGCGAGATCGCCTCGCTCACGCGCTCGCTCGAGCGGCAGGGCTTCGACTCGGCGCGCGTCGCCGTGGCGCTCGACCAATCGCAGCAGCAACGCGCCGCGGCGCTCGACACCGTGGCGCAGTCGGAGGCCACCGCTGCCGACCGTGCGCTCCGCGGCGACAGTGACGCCGCCCGCGAAGGCCGCGAGCAGCAGACCGCGCGGCGCGAGCAGCAGCACGACCAACACCGTGACCAACAGCGCGCCCGCGTCCTGGGCTCGCGCTTCCCCCGCAGCTTCTGACCCTCACCGGACCCATCCATGATCACCTTCCCGACCGCCGGCGTCTCTCCCTTCACCGGCCCCACCGCCAACGCGGCGGATGATCCGGCCGAGACGCGCACCAACGCGCAGCAGACCAAGGACATGTTCCTCAAGCTGCTGGTCGCGCAGATGAAGAACCAGGACCCCACCAACCCGGCCTCGCCGGACCAGCTCGCCGCCCAGCTCGCGCAGTTCTCCAGCCTCGAGCAGTTGGTGAGCATCAACGAGAAGCTCGACAACATCGGCATGCTGCCGCTCCCGACTGAATGACCGCCTCCCGCTCCCTTCTCCCATCTCCCCTCTGAGGTTGCAATGCTCCGCTCACTGTTCTCCGGCGTCACTGGCCTGCGCAATCACCAGCTCCGCCTCGACGTCATCGGCAACAACGTGGCCAACGTGAACACCACGGCCTTCAAGTCCGGCCGCGTCGCGTTCAAGGAAGGCTTCGCCCAGCTCGTCTCCGGCGCCACGCGCCCGCCCGGCGACCAGGGTGGCGTGAACCCGGTGCAGGTCGGCCTCGGCTCGCAGGTCGCGTCGGTCGACACGCTGTTCTCGCAGGGCAACGTCGAGACCACCGGCCTCGGCACCGACATGGCGATCCAGGGCGACTCGTTCTTCGTCGTCGCCAAGGGCAACCAGTTCTTCTACACGCGCGCCGGCAACTTCCAGCTCGACGCCGACGGTCGCCTCGTGTCGCCGTCCAACGGCTTCGTGGTGCAGGGCCGCGTGGCGATCAACGGGGTCTTTCAGGACGGCATCCGCGACATCACGCTGCCGTTCGGCCAGAAGACCGCCGCCCTCGCGACCACCAACGTCACGCTCGCCGGCAACATCGATGCGGCGGCGCAGGTGTTCGACCAGGGCCCGGCCGCCACGCTCGACCCGCTCGATCCCGACCAGCGCGCGGTGACGGGCAATGAGCGCTCCTACAAGGACGTCTCCATCACCGTGTTCGACTCGCTCGGCGAGGAGCACGAGCTCAAGATCGTGCTCTACAAGACCGGTCCGAGCGAGTGGAGCTGGCAGATCGATCCGCAGGGCATGGACATCGACGCGACGTTCGGCACCAACGGCATCCAGATCGACCAGGGCACCAACCCGTTCGTGTTCCTGGATGACGGCACCATGGACATCAACCCGGCCACGTTCGAGCCGCCGCGCATCACGTTCCGCCCGAACTCCGGCGCCACGGACGTGACCATCACGATCGACCCGCGGGGCAACGGCGTGAACGGCCTGACGCAGTTCGCCGGCACGCACAACTCCGTGCTGCGCGACCAGAACGGCTACACGTCGGGCACGCTGCAGAACTTCTCGATCGACCGCACCGGCACCATCGTGGGCGCCTTCACCAACGGCACCAC
>CADEDA010000020.1:40131-44275 GCA_902825965.1 uncultured Gemmatimonadota bacterium
ACTTCTCGATCGACCGCACCGGCACCATCGTGGGCGCCTTCACCAACGGCACCACCGAGCCGCTGGGCCAGATCGTGCTCGGCGACTTCAACAACCCCGGCGGCCTGCTCCGCGTCGGCGACAACATGTACTCCACGTCCGGCAACTCGGGCTCGGCCGTCTACGGCTTCGCGCTCGAGGGCTCGCAATCGGAGATCGTGTCCGGCGCGCTCGAGATGTCGAACGTCGACCTGGCGCAGGAGTTCACGAGCATGATCGTGGCCGAGCGTGGTTACCAGGCCAACAGCCGCGTGATCACCACGTCCGACCGCCTGCTCGAGGAGCTGGTCTCGCTCAAGCGCTGATGAGCTGAGCGGAGAGCGGGGTGATGGGAGCTGAGCGGCATGTCCTCTCAGCTCCCCTCGCTCCCCCCGCCGCTCCTCCCCGGCAACACCCGCCGTCCCGCGTCCGGCAACTCTTGCCGAGGCTCGGGGCGGCGGTGCGTTCTTGCCGCCCTCCGCGATCCGGGACTGTTCACGCAAGTTGTTGACAGTAAACCACTTACCGTCGCTCGTCGTCCGGTGCCACTCTGGCCCACCCCCTGCCTATACACCTTCTCGTAGGACTCCACCTCTACCGCTACCACCATGTCCTCCGCACCTGCTCCAGCTGCTGAAGGCACCGAAGCCCCGCCCGCGAAGGGGGGACCGAAGCTCATCATCATCGCTGCCGTCGCCGGCCTCGTGCTCGGCGGTGGCGTCGGTGCGTTCGTCATCGCGCCCAAGATGGGCGGCGGGGCGGCGCACGCGGCGGAAGTGACCGGCGAGGGCGAGCATGCCGCGGCGGAGGGCGACGGACACGGTGGTCCCGCGGCCGCGACCGCGGTGCATACGATCGAGAACCTCGTCATCAACCCCGCCAACACCAACGGCTCGCGGTTTCTGCTCGTCACCACGACCATCGTCGCCAAGGATGAAGCGGCCGCCGCGGAGCTGAAGGACCGCGACGCCGAGATCCGCGACGGGATCGTCACGCTGCTCGGCGGCCGCACCATCGAGCAGCTCTCGGACCCCTCCGCGCGCGACGTGCTCAAGAGCGACCTCGCCGCCGCGATCGGCGCGCTCTTCAAGGAGGGCACCGTGAAGCGGATCCTCCTCCCCCAGTTCGTCATCCAGTAGGACGCCGACGATGAGCCCGCAGGCCGCTGCCGCCTCGCTCTCCCAGGACGATATCGACCGCCTGCTCAAGGGCGGGGGCTCGCCGGCGGCCGCGACCGCCTCGCGCGAGTCGGACATCCAGCTCTATGACTTCCGTCGCCCCGCCCGCGTGTCGCGCGACCGCCTGCGCACGCTCGAGGCGATGTACGAACGGCTCGTGCGCTCGCTCGAAGGCTGGCTCGTGTCGCGCCTCCGCGACTCGATCGACCTGCGGCTGCAGAGCGTGGAGCAGATCTCGTACGCCGAGTTCCTCCTCTCCCTGAACACGCCCAGCGCCTCCTTCCTCATGCGCATCGAGGATGCCGGCGCGCAGCAGGGCGTCATCGACTTCAACCCGGGACTCGGCTACTTCCTGCTCGATCGGCTCTTCGGCGGGAACGGCCCGCCGACGATCCTCGACCGGGCGCTGTCCCCCATCGAGCGCATGGCGCTCGACAACGTCGCCGATCGCGTGGTGAGCGACCTCATGGAAGTCTGGCAGCCGCACGCCAACCTCCGGCTCGCGGTCACCGGCTTCGAGTCCATCCCCGAGATCATGCAGGCGGTCGAGCGCGAGGTGCCGGTGCTCGTCGCCACGGTGAACGCCAAGTTCAACAGCGGCTCGGGCGTGCTCTCCATCTGCCTGCCGCTCAACGTGGTGGAGCAGTTCTTCACGCGCTCCACGGACCGGCGCCTCTCCGAACCCGTGGGCACCGCCGCCGAGCGTCGCGCCACGCGCGAGCACACCGAGTCGGCGCTGCGCATGACCACGGTCGAGACGGTCGCGCGCCTGCCGGAGTTCCGCATCCCCATGCGCGACCTCCTCCGCCTGTCCTCCGGCACGATGATCGCCACCGGCATCCCCGCCGAGACCCCGCTGGAGCTGCTGATCGGCGGCTCCCCCCGATTCCGCGTGCAGGCCGGGCGCGTGAAGCAACTGCGTGCGGTGAGCGTGCTCGACGTGCTCGCCGGCGAAGACCTCGACTCCCTCATCCCTCCCCAGCGTGGGCGTACCGCCCCGGAGCTCCGACACATGACTTCCCCGTCCACCGACGCCGACGCGGCCTCCGCCGCCGCCAATCCCGAGGCGCAGGCGCCCGACTTCGCCGACCTCGGGGCCGCACTGCTCGCCGGCGGCGAGGTGCCGTTCGCGGCGCTCATCGACATCACGCTGCCCGTGCGCATCGAAGTGGGCCGCTCCACGGTCACGGTCGGCGAACTGCTGCGCCTGGGCCGCGGCTCGGTGCTGCAGCTCGACCGCCTCGCCGGCGACCCGATGGACCTCTACGTCTCGGACCTCAAGCTCGCCGAGGGTGAGGTGGTGGTGGTCAACGAACACTACGGTTTCCGCCTGCGCCGCATCGTCGCCCAGCTCCCCACTCAGGCCTTGGAGCAGTAGTTCCCGTGTTGCTCACCTACGTTGGAGTCCTGCTCGCGCTCGCCGCGATCCTCGCCCTGGTCGGCCTGCTCGCCAAGGCGTATCGCCGGTTCGGGCTCGGCGGCATCAGCACCCGCGCGGACGCCCCGCTCGAGGTGTTGCAGCGCCGCGCGCTCGGCCCGCGCCAAGGGGTGGCGCTGGTCCGCATGGGACGCCGCGTGATCATGGTGAGCGTCGGGGACGGTGGTGTCCACCCGCTCGCCGAGGTGCTCGGCGACGAGGCCGACGCGATCCTCGCGTCCGCCGCGCCGACGTCGACGTCGGTGCCGACCGCGACCCCCGCGGCGCGTCCGTCGCCCCTGCTCGACCCGTCGCCGTCGTTGTTCAGCCGGCGCACGCCGCCGCGCGGTGCGGAGATCTTCCGCAGCGCGCTGGCGCACGCGGTCGGCATGCAGCGCGTGATCCCGCTGCTGCTCCTCGCCGGCCTCTCCGCGCAGTTGCCGGCCCAGGCGGCCGCGGCAAGTCCACGCACGGTTGCGGCCCCCGCCGCGGCGGCAGCCGCGCCCATCACGGCGGCAACTCCGGCGACCACACCCACGGCCGCCGCCACCGGCACCACCACCACGGCACAGGCCGGTACGCCAACCGGTTCCGCCACGAGTGCTGCCGCGACCGCGAGCGGAATGGGCGCCGCGGCGACCAACGCGATCACCACGGCCGCCGAGGTGGTGGACCGCCTCGCGCCGGAGATGGACCTCAAGGTCGGCAGCGAGAAGGACGGCAAGGGCCTGCGCATGAACGGCACCGTCGGTGTCGTCGTCATGCTCGGCATGATGTCGCTGCTGCCGACGTTGGTGCTCATGACCACCGGCTTCACGCGCATCCTGGTGGTGCTCTACTTCCTGCGGCAGGCGCTCGGCACGCAGACGTCGCCGCCGGCACCGCTCATCGCGGGGCTCGCGCTCATCCTCACCGGATTCGTCATGGCACCCACCATGACCCGCGTGAACCAGGAGGCCATCACGCCCTGGCTCGACAACAAGATCGAGCAGACCGAGATGCTCGAGCGGGGCGCCGCGCCGCTGCGCGAGTTCATGCTCAAGCAGACGCGCCCCGAGGACGTGCGCCGCATGGTGCGCCTCTCGCGGCAGCCGGTCGTGCAGGGCGAGGACGTGCCGTTCATCACGCTCATGGCGGCGTTCACCATCAGCGAGCTGCGGACCGCGTTCGCGATCGGGTTCGCGCTCTTCCTGCCGTTCATCGTGATCGACGTGGTCGTGGCGTCGGTGCTCATGTCGCTGGGCATGTTCATGCTCCCGCCCACCATGATCGCCCTGCCGTTCAAGCTGCTGCTCTTCGTGCTCGTCGATGGCTGGGGCCTCATCGCCCAGTCGCTCGTCGCGGGCTTCCGCTGAGTCCGCCGTGAACGACCAGTTCGTCCTCGACCTCGCGCGCCAGGCCCTCATGATGGCGCTGCAGCTCGCCGCGCCGTTCCTCATCGCCGCACTCGTGGTCGGGTTGCTGGTCGGCATCTTCCAGTCGCTCACGCAGATCCAGGAGCAGACACTCGCCTTCGTGCCCAAGCTCGTGA
>CADEDA010000020.1:44285-57696 GCA_902825965.1 uncultured Gemmatimonadota bacterium
CCACTTGGCTCCCTGCCGAGCGTGCTGAGCAGCGGGCTGGTGTTCGTCATCGGGTTGCCGTGGATGCTGCAGTCGCTGGTGGGCTACACCCGCGGCGTGCTGATGCTGCTGGCGGACATGCCGCGATGACGGCCGTGCCGGGGCCCTGGGACTACTTCGCCCCCGGTGCTGCCGAGGTCACGATCCTCTCGGCCTGCCGGGTCGGCGGGCTGGTGCTCATCGCCCCGATGTTCGCCTCGCGCAGCGTGCCGATGCCTGTGCGCACCGCCCTGCTGCTGGTGCTCACGCTGGTCATGCAGCCCGCCGTGCAGGCCTCCGCGCTCGACGGCGCCCGCATCACGCCCGGCACCTTCCTCACCGAGACGCTGATCGGTTTCTCACTCGGCTTCGGCGCCGCCTTGCTCGTCGGTGCCGCGGAGCTCGCGGCCGACCTCGCCTCGCAGGCCATCGGCCTCTCCGGCGCCTCGGTGCTCGACCCCATGGGCGGACACCAGACGTCCGTGCTCGGTCAGTTCTTCGCCCTGCTCGCCGCGACGTTGCTCCTCGCCGCCGACGGGCACCTCGTGATGCTCGACGCCGTGGCGTCGAGCTTCCATCGGATCCCCGTGGGGGTCGCGCCCAACGTCGCGCAGGCCCTGCAGGTGATGATCCAGCAGGGCGGCATCCTGTTCGTGCTCGGCTTGCAGATCGCCGCGCCGGTGATCGGCGCCGCACTCGTGACCAACGCCGGACTCGGCATCCTCTCGCGGGCGGTGCCGCAGCTCAACCTCATGAACCTCGCGTTCCCGATGCAGATCGGGATCGGCATCCTCACGCTCGCCGCCTCGCTGCCCTTCCTCGGGCTCGCGGCTTCCGGCTGGGGTGAGCAGGTCCGCGCCAACGCCACCGAAGTGATCTCCGCCCTCCTGCGTGCGGCACGCTGACGATGGCTGAAGAACAGGGCGGCGAACGCACCGAAGAACCCACACCGAAACGACGCCAGGAGGCGGCCGAGGAAGGGCGCGTCGCGCGCTCGCAGGAAGCGGCGGTGGCCGCAGCGATCCTCGGGGCGGCCGCAGCGTTCAAGATGCTCGGGGACGACGCCGGCCTCGTGCTGCGCGACTATCTCGGGCATGGCCTCGCCGGTGCCGGCACCATCACGCTCGACGACGGCGCCGCCGTGCACCTGATACGCAATGCCGTGCTGCGCTTCGCGGCCGCGGCCGCCGCGATCCTGCTCACCATCACCGGTTCGACGGTCTTCATCTCCGCGTTGCAGTCGGGCGGGCAGCTCACGCCCAAGGCGCTCAAGCTGCATTGGGAGAAGATCAACCCCATCAGCAACTTCCAGCGCCTGATCTCGCCGTCGCAGTTCGTCGAGACCGGCAAGGCGATGCTCAAGGTGGTGGTCGTCGGGGCGTTGGTGTGGAAGCTGCTCGAGGTGGCGATCCCGTCCACGGCCCTGCTCTCGCAGTCGGGGCCGGTGGCACTCGCCCCCTGGATCGCGCTGCATGTGGGGCGGTTGCTGCTCACGGTGGGTCTGGCGTACGCGTTGCTCGGTGGGGCGGACTACTTCTGGCAGCGCTTCCAGCTGGAGAAGAGCCTGCGCATGAGCAAGGACGACGTGAAGCGCGAGGCCAAGGAGGAACAGGGCGACCCGCACCTCCGCGGGGCGCGGCGCCGGTTCGCGCGCGAGATCGCGTTCGGCCAGATGCTCAAGGACGTGTCGAAGGCGAGTGTAGTGATCACCAACCCGACGCACATCGCGGTCGCGATCCAGTACGACGACACCGAGGCGCCCGTGCCGGTGGTGCTGGCGATGGGCCAGGACAAGGTGGCGGAGAAGATCAAGGAACTCGCCGCCGAGGCCGGCGTGCCGATGGTGGAGAACGTCCCGGTGGCGCGCGCGCTGTTCAAGGCGGCCAAGGTGGGATCCGTGATCCCGGTCGAGTTGTATCTCGCGGTCGCCGAGATCCTCGCCTACGTGTACCGCACGCGGAGCACCCGCGGCGCCTGGCGCGGCAGCGCACGCGCGTAGCGGTCCGCGGCGGTGCGCGTCGCCGCCCTCCGTCCTGCCAGCGCCGACCGTTTTCTTCCGCCCTCCCCCGGCAAACCCTGCCGCTCGCGCTTCTATAGAATGGCAGGCGGCAGCATCTGCCGGGTCGCCAGAATCGACCTAACTGCAACAACAGCATTGAGTTAGCGCACTTTCGGTACCCGGCCCGCCCCCTGCATTAGACGGGGCCATGAGCCCGACTCCCGCCCGCCGCATCAACAGGAACACCGAAGCCTGGACCGCCGTCGGCGTCCTCTTCGTGCTGGCACTGCTCATCGTGCCGCTCCCGGGCATCCTGGTCGATCTGTTCCTCGCGTTCTCACTCGGCTCGGCGATCATCGTCCTGCTGGTCGCCCTGCAGAGCACCAAGCCGCTCGACTTCTCGAGCTTCCCCACGGTGCTCCTCCTGCTGACGCTCTTCCGGCTCGCGATGAACGTCAGCTCCACCCGGTTGATCCTCTCCGGCGGGCATGCCGGCGAGATCATCCCCGCATTCGGCGAATTCGTCATCGGAGGCAACTATGTTGTGGGTCTAGTCCTCTTCCTCATCCTGATCGCGATCAACTTCATCGTGATCACGAAGGGCGCGGGACGCGTGGCCGAGGTCTCGGCGCGCTTCACCCTCGACGCTCTGCCGGGCAAGCAGATGGCCATCGACGGCGAGCTCGCCCACGGGGCGATCGACGCCGTCGAGGCCCGCCGCCGCCGCGAGCTGGTGGGACGCGAGGCGGATTTCTTCGGCGCGATGGACGGCGCCTCGCGGTTCGTGAAGGGCGATGCGATCGCCGCCCTGCTCATCACCGCGGTCAACATCGTCGGTGGCATCATCATCGGCGTCGCGCAGCAAGGCCTGTCGCTGGTGGACGCGGCGGCCAAGTTCACCATCCTCACCGTCGGTGAAGGACTGGTCTCGCAGATCCCCGCGCTGATCATCTCCACCGCGGCCGGCATCATGGTCACCCACGCCAGCGAAGGCGTGCAGGTGGGCCAGGTGCTCTCCAACCAGATCTCCTCCAACCCCAAGTCGCTCAAGCTCGCGGCCTGGGTGATCGCGGCGTTCGGGCTGGTGCCCGGACTGCCGAAGCTGCCCTTCATCGGCATCGCGGTGGGCCTCTGGCTGCTCGCCCGCGCCGCCGAGCAGTCGCAGGCCAAGGCGAAGGCGGAGGCGGACAAGCCGCAGCCCGCCGCCGCACCGGCCGCGCCGGTCAGCGCCGACCCGCTCGACGACCTGCTGCAGATCGAGCCCATCGAGCTCGAGGTCGGCTACCTGCTCATCCCGCTCGCCGACGCCTCGCAGGGCGGCGACCTCCTCAAGCGCATCGGACTGCTCCGGCAGCAGTGCGCGCAGGACCCCGGCATCCTCGTGCCGCCGGTCCGCATCCTCGACAACCTCGGCCTGCCCGGCGGCACCTATGTGGTGAAGGTGCGCGGCACGGAGAAGGCCCGCGGCGACGTGATGCCGCAGTTCCTGCTCGCCCTCGACACCGGCCGCGTCACCGGCGGCGTGGAGGGCATCGATACCATCGATCCCAGCTTCGGCATGCGCGCCAAGTGGGTCGCCTCGTCCCGCCGCGCCGATGCACTCGCCGTGGGCTACGACGTCGTCGAACCGTCGACGGTCATCGCCACCCATCTCATTGAGACCGTGAAGCGTTCGGCCGCCGAGCTGCTCGGCCGGCAGGACGTGCAACAGATGCTGGATGCACTCAAGAAGTCGCATCCGGCCGTCGTGGACGAAGTGGTGCCGGGCAAGCTCTCGCTCGGCACGGTGCACCGCGTGCTGCAGCGCCTGCTGCGCGAGCGCGTGCCGATCCGCGACCTCGTCACCATCCTCGAGGCGCTGGGTGATGCCGCCGACAGCACCAAGGACCCGGTGCTGCTCACCGAGCACGTGCGCCGCGCGCTCTCCGACGCGATCGCCCGCGCGCACCTCGATGAGCAGGGCCTGCTGCCGGCCATCACGCTGGGTGCGCGCCTGGAGCAGGCGCTCAGCGCGCTGCTCACGCCGCGCCAGGGCCAGCCCGCACCGGGCCTCACCCCGGACATGATCTCGCAGCTCATCCGCGAACTCGAGAACATCGCGAGCTCGCGCGCCGTGGACGGCCGCCTGCCGCCCCTCGTGGTGCCCAGCGCCCTGCGCCTCGGCATCCGCAACGTCCTCGAGCCGGTGCTGCCGCACCAGCCGGTGCTCTCGCTCGCCGAGCTGCCGGCGCACGTGCAGCTCTCCGCCATCGGGACCTGGGAGTTGATGCGTGCCGCGGCCTGAGCGCTTCACCCCCTTCACGGCGCGTGCGCCGATGGGCGTCCTCGTCGCCGCCGGGCACGAAGGCGTGGGCGCGAGCGTCACCGCCGCGCTGCTCGCGAGCGAAGCGCAGCTCGAGGGCTCGCGCGTGTTGCTCGTCGCCCCCAAGGCCCGCGCCGATCGGCTGGCGGCGTTCTTCGGCGCCACGCAGCCGGTGCTCGACCTGCCGGTGCCCGTCGCCGACGGCATCCAGGTCGCGGCGGTGTTCCCGGCGATCCTCGACGCCGACGTGGTGATCGCGGTGCCGAGCGCGAAGGTGCAGGAACTGCTCGACGCGATCGACCAACTCGCGGCCCGCACCACGCCGGCGAACGCGGTGGTGCTCGCCGACCGCGGTGCCGCCGCGATGGCCGCCGCCTTCGCCGTGCTCAAGCTCGTCCACGCGCGCCGCCCGCAGATGGCGGCGACGGTCGCGGGACTCGGCGACGCCGACCCGGCGCCGCTGCACGACGCCGCCGAGCGCTGGCTCGGCTGCACCCTCCGCACCACCCCGTCCCTCCCGTTCGACCCCACGCTGCCCATCGCGCTGGATGCTGGAATCCCTCTCGCCGAGGCCGTGGCGGACACGGCTCTCACTGCTGCTGCTGGTGCCCTTTGGTCCGCCCTCGCCTCCTCCGCCACTCCCGGAGCTCTTGTATGACCGCCCCTCAGAATCCCTGGATCGCCCTCGCCAACGGCGACCTCGACGCGCGCGATGCGCTCATCCGCGAACACATCAGCCTCGTGCATCACGTGGCCCAGCAGCTCGCGCGATCCCTCTCCACGGAGATGGACCTCGACGAACTGGTGAGCGCCGGCACGCTCGGGCTGATCCAGTCGATCGAGTCCTTCGACCACACACGCGGCCTCGCGTTCAGCACGCTCGCCGTGCCGCGCATCCGTGGCGCGATCCTCGACGAGCTCCGTCGGCTCGACAACGTGCCGCGCTCCATCCGCCGCCGGGCCCGCGACATCGCCGGCGCCCGCGACACCCTCTCGGCCAAGCTCGGCCGCCAGCCGTCCGACGGCGAGATCGCCGAGCAACTCGGGATCGACAAGCTGACGCTCTGGCGCTGGGAGGCCGACCTCGAGGCCGGCGTGCGCGTGCCGCTCGAGCGCACCACCAAGGACGACCACGACGCCCCCTACACCGTGGGCGAGAGCTCCCTGCACGATGACGCGCCGACGGTCGAGGACACCCTCACGGCCGAAGCCGAGCAGGACGCGCTGCGCAGCGCACTCGGGCAGCTGAAGGAGCAGGAGCGCACCGTGCTCGCGCTCTACTACTATGAAGAGCTCAAGATGCACCAGATCGCGTCGGTGCTCGGCCTCACCGAGTCCCGCGTCTCGCAGATCCGGTCGCGGGCCATCGCCCGGCTGCGCACGGTGATGGCGCCGATGCGCGACGGCAACCCGCTCGCCGCGGCGATGCAGGACGGCCGCTCCGCGCCGGCGCCGACGACGGAGTCGCCGACGGAGTCGCCGACGGCCCCGCGCAAGCTGCCGCCGACGCCGCGCAAGACGGCGACGGTCACGCCCACGAAGGGCTACCGGCGGGTCGCCCAGTGACCAGCCCCGTCTCCGGTCTCGGCATCGCCGCCCGGGCCATGCGCGGCAACGAGCTGCGCATGGCGGCGGTCGCGAACAACCTCGCGAACGTCTCCACCGACGGCTTCAAGGCGGAGCGCACCTTCGCGCAGCTGCTCGACGCGGCGCAGGGCGCGCCCACGATCCTGTCCCGCGCGGACACGACCGTGGGGACCGTCACCGATACCGGAGCGCCGCTCGACCTGGCGATCGACGGGGAGGGATTCGCCGTCGTGTCCACGCCCCGCGGCGAACGCTGGGTGCGGGCGGGGGCGATGTCGCTCGACCCGGCCAACCGCCTCACGATCAACGGCACGCCGCTGCTCGGCGACAACGGCACGATCACGCTGCCACTGCAGTACGACAAGCTCACCATCCAGCCCGACGGCGCCGTGCTGGTGGACGGGGCCTTCCTCGACCGGCTGCGCCTTGAACGTGCACCGGCCGGCGGCCCCGAACTCGTCCGCGAACCGCAGGGCACCTTCGTGCCGGGCGCCGCGCGGGAGAGCCTCGGCGAAGCTGACCGCAACTTCCGCCAGGGCGCGCTCGAATCCTCCAACGTCGAATCGGTCTCGTCGATGGTGGAGATGCTCGGCATCCAGCGGCATCACGCCCTGCTCGAACGGGCCATCCGCGTGCTCGACGAGGCGCGCGAGACCGCGGCCTCACAACTCGGCAAGCCCGTCTGATCCCCTAGCCCTCGACTCCCATGAACTCCGCCCTCCGCATCGCCGCCACCGGCATGGCCGCCCAGCAGAAGCGTACCGAGGTGATCGCCAACAACCTCGCCAACGTGAACACCACGGCCTTCAAGCGCTCCCGCGCCTCCTTCGAGGACCTGCTGTACCAGGCGGTCCGCGAAGTCCAGGTGGTCGGCAACACCGACGCCGAGACCGTCAACGCCATCCAGATCGGCCGCGGCACGCGGCTCGCCGCCGTGAACCGCATCAACGAGCAGGGGGCGCTGGAACAGACCGGCCGGCCGCTCGACGTCGCCGTCGAGGGCGACGGCCTGTTCGCGGTGCGCATGAACACCGGCCAGCTCGTCTACACGCGCGACGGGGCGTTCGAGATCTCCGACCAGGGTGTGCTGGTGAACAAGGCCGGCCTCACCGTCGAGCCGGGCATCCGCATCCCCGACGGCGCGGGCAACCTGAGCATCGGCCGCACCGGCGTGGTGAGCGTCACCCGCTCCACCGGCGAGATCGTGGACGTGGGTCGCATCACCCTGCACCGCTTCGCCAACCCCTCGGGCCTGTTCGCGCTCGGCGAGAACCTCTATGCCGAGACGCCGGCCAGCGGCGCGCCCCTCACCGGCAATCCCGAAGACGAGGGCTTCGGCCGCGTCGTCCAGGGATACCTCGAGTCCAGCAACGTCGAGATCGTGCAGGAGATGGTCGACATGATCTCCTCGCAGCGTGCCTACGAGATCAACTCCAAGTCGGTCAAGGCGGCGGACGAGATGTCCGAAGTCGCGACCCAGCTGATCCGATGACAAACTTCGATCGCCACACCCGCGCGAGCGCGACGGTGCTGCTGCTGTTCGCCGCCGCCGCCCTCCTCGTCCTCCTCGCGCCGTTCGCCGACGCGCTGCACGCGCAGGGGAACGCCCAGCGACCCGCGCAGCAGTCCGCACAGCCGGCCGCCGCGCCGCGGGCCGCGAGCTGGACCAGCGACCGCCGCGAGATCGCGGTGGGCGACATCATCACCGTGTACGTCGACGAGGCCGTGATCGCCTCGGCGCGCAAGTCACAGAGCGGCTCCGACAACACCGGCCGCGAGATGGGCGTCGCCGTCGCCCCGCCGGGCGACGGTGCCGGCATCAACGGCTCGTTCGGGTCCAGCAAGCGCGCGAGCTCGGCCCAGACCGGCGACATGAGCCGCAACACCGCGCTGCGCACCACCGTCAGCGTGCGCGTCACGGCCCGCAACCCCGACGGCAGCTACACCGTCAAGGGCACGCGCCTGCTCGACATCGACAAGAAC
Organism: uncultured Gemmatimonadota bacterium; assembly: GCA_902825965.1. Classification (GTDB taxonomy): domain Bacteria; phylum Gemmatimonadota; class Gemmatimonadetes; order Gemmatimonadales; family Gemmatimonadaceae; genus Pseudogemmatithrix. The sequence continues at coordinate 52,175 of CADEDA010000020.1, forward strand.
TCGCAGGAGCTCTCGGTGGAGGGTGTGCTGCGCTCGCAGGACGTGAGCATCGAGAACGAAGCCGACGGCGACCGCCTCGCCGACGCGAAGATCGTCGTCAAGCAGAAGGGACGCCTTGGCAAGACGCGCGGTGGCATGATCGGCCGCATCGTCGGGTTGATCTGGCCATGAGCACCCATCGCAGCTTCGCCACCTGGCAGTTGGTGTGTATGGTCGCGCTCGGCCTCGCGCTCGGGCTCCTGCTCGCCGTCACCATCACGCCCCGCGTCGCACTCGCGCAGGAACCGCGCATCGCCGACCTCACCATCGAAGGCTCGGCCGTGCCGCAGCGACTGGTCGGCTACGGCCTGGTCGTCGGGCTCGACGGCACCGGGGACCGGTCCATGTCCACGCGCGACGGCGGCATGACCGTGCAGTCGGTCGTCAACCTGCTCAAGCGCTTCGACCTCGAGGTGCCGGTCGAGATGTTGCGCACCGCGAACGTCGCGGCCGTGCTCGTCACCGCCGAGGTGTCTCCCTATCTCCGGCCCGGTGGCCGCTTCGTGACGCACGTCGCCGCATTGGGCGATGCCCGCTCGCTGCGCGGCGGTGTGCTCTGGGTGACGCCGCTGGTGCTCGGCCCCAACGGGCCCGCCTACGGCACCGCGCAGGGCGCACTGGTGATCGACGAGCCGGCCAACACCGTGCCCGGCACCGCCCGGGTGCGCTGGAGTCCCCGGGCGTCCACGCCGGTGAACCACGCCGTCGTCCCCGATGGCGGCGTGCTCGAGAACGAACTGCCCAAGCCCAGCGTCGCACTGGCCACCAAGCTGTCGCTGCGCGAGCCGGACTTCACCACCGCACAGCGGATCGCCGCGGCCATCAACGCCGCCCTCGGCGAAGGCAAGGCGAAGGTCGAGGACCCCGGGTCCATCGCGCTCGAACTCACGGGCACCACCGACGAGAAGGCCGAGGCGTTCGGCCGCGTCCGCGAACTTCGCGTGCGGCCCCTGGTGCGGAGCGCCGTGTATCTCGACGCCCGCAGCGGCCTCGTGGTCGCCGGCGGAGATGCCACCGTCGGTGCGGCCGCCGTGCGGCATGGGCGGATCGGTCTCACCATCGCCGGTGCTGCCGGCGCCCCGGCCGGCTCGGCGCCACGCGACTCGGCCAGCGGCGCGGATGTCCCGCTCCGCCTGCCGGTGGGCACCTCGGTGCTCGAGGTCACGGCCGCGCTCCGCGCCGTCGAGGCGCAACCGCAGGAGGTCGCCGCCATCCTGCTGGCCCTCCGTCAGGTCGGCGCCCTGCCGGTCGAGGTGATCATCCGATGACCGCCCCCATCGGCGGCCTCCCCGCAGCCGCGCCGGCCGTCAAGGCGCCGCGCGCCCAGGACGAGGCCAAGCTCAAGGAGTCCGCCAAGCAGCTCGAGGCGCTGTTCGTGCAGCAGCTCTTCACGGCCATGCGCACCGCCGTGCCCACGGACGGCTTCCTGGAGAAGGGTCCCGGCGAGGAGCTGTTCACCTCCATGCTCGACCAGACCGTGGCCGAGCAGGTCGCCGCGCAGGACCGCGGCCCCGCCGACCTCTCGGCATCACTCTTTGATGCGCTCCGTCAACGACTTGGCCCTGCGGCCGATACTCCGCGCTAGGGTCCTCCCACTCGATTCCGGCCATGGCCACACTTTCCGCCTCCACCACGTCGCGCATCACGCCGACCAGCCCCATGCTGGGCTCGGCGCAGCTGGTCCGTGCGCTGCGTGACGAACTCGCCGTCCTCGAGGACCTCGTCTCGACGCTCGATCGCCAGCGCGCCGCCGTCGCCAGCGATGACATCGACGCCGTCAACGACTCCGTCTTCGCTGCCCATCGCCTGCTGGGCGCCTACCGCGAGGCGCGGAGCCGCCGGCGCAGTGCCGTCATCCTCGCCTGCGGCGGCGGTGAAGGCAGCGTCGAGGACCTGCCGCGCGCCCTCGGCCAGCGGATGACCGACGACGAACACCACGCGAGTCGCCTGCTGCGCGACGCCGCCCGACGCCTCGTCGAGGTCGTCGACCAGAACCGCCGCCTCCTCCACGCCGCGATGTCCAACGGCGACAAGTTCCTGAAGGTGCTCACCGGCGCGTCGCAGACGATGCCGCAGCAGTACCCACACGGCCAGCGGCCGAGCATGCCGGTCGGCCGCCGACTCGTTGACCTGAGGGGCTGAGCCATGTCCATCAGTTCGCTCCTGAACACCGCCCGCTCGGGCATGCTCGCGGCGCAGCGCGCGGTGGAGGTCACCGCCAACAACGTCGCGAACGCCGGGACCGAGGGCTACACGCGGCAGCGCGTGGAGCAGTCCACGATGATCCCCGCGCGCTTCACCGAGGGCGAGTTCGGCGCGGGGGTCCGCGTCGAGGGCACCACGCGCGCCCGCGACGTGTTCCTCGACGCCGCCTACCGTCGTGCGTCGAGCGACGCCGCCGGTGGCGGCGTGCGCGCCGGCAGCCTCTCGCGCATGGAGGCCCTGCTCAACGAACCGGCCGACGACGGCATCAGCGCCGCGCTCGACACGTTCTACAACGCGTGGAGCGACCTCGCCGCCCGCCCCACCTCCACCAGCGCCCGCGCCGCGGTCCAGCAGGCCGGTGCCGCCCTCGCCGAGCAGATCAACCGCGTGGGCGACCAGCTCGCGCAACTCTCGGGCGAGATCCGCACGCGCCTCGACGCGTCGGTGAGCGAGGTCAACGACCTCACCACCGCCATCGCGGAGATGAACCGCAACATCGTCGCGCTCGAGTCCGACGGCAACAGCGCCAACACGCTGCGCGACGCCCGCGACCTCAAGCTCGATCGCCTGGCCGCGCTGACCGGTGCCGAGGTCATCGAGCGCGACAACGGCTCGGTGGGCGTGCTGGTCAACGGTCTCATGCTGGTGGACGGCATCGACCGCCGCGAGCTGGCGGCGACCACCATCGGTGGCGCGATCGAGGTCACGCGGGCCGACCTGCCGAGCCGTCCGCTGCAGATCGGCGGCGAACTCGGCGGCCTGCGCACCACGTCCGTCGGGGACATCCCGCGCATGCAGGCGGAGCTCGACGCGTTCGCCCGTGGTGTGGTCGACGGCGTCAATGCGCTGCACCGCAGCGGCGTGACCTGGTCGGGCACCCCTCCCGTCTCGGCGGCCGCCGGCGACTTCTTCGCCAGCGACCCGCTGCTCGCGCCCGAGGACGATCCCCTGCGCACCGCGCGCGGGATCCGGCTCGACAGCGCCATCGCGGCCTCACCCGAGGCGATCGCCGCCTCACCCGCGGCCGCGACCGGCCCGGGTGATGCCTCGCTCGCCCTGCAGCTCTCGCAGCTGCGCGACACCCCCGTGGCGTTCATCACCGCCGACGGCGCGCCGCTGGCGACCGAGTCGATGGGCGACTTCTTCCGGCGCGTCGCCACCGACACCGCGTTCCTCACGCGCAGCGTGGCCGACCGCGCCGACGTCGATGCCGCCCTCACCACCCAGGCCGACACACGTCGCCAGGAGGTCAGCGGCGTCTCGGTGGACGAGGAGCTCGTGCGCCTGATCAAGTTCCAGCAGGCGTATGCGGCGGCGGCCCGGATGATCTCCACGGTCGACCAGATGTCGCAGACGCTGCTCGACATCCGCCGCTAGGGCCGGGGCCCGACCGATGCTGATCCTCACGCGTCGCGCCGGCGAAGCGATCCTCCTCGCGGGAGGCATCCGCGTGATCGTCATCGCCACCGAGCGCGGACAGGTCCGCCTCGGCATCGAGGCGCCGCCCGAGATCACCATCCTGCGCCAGGAGATCGTCGACGACATCACCGCCGGCACCGTCGCGGCCGTCGCCACGCCGGAGGCGCTCTCGCGCCTCGGGCTCAAGCTGCCTCAGTCGGCGCCGGCGCGCTCCAAGCGTCGCGCGGCCGCCAACGTCGGTGCGGACCAGAACGCCCGGCCCGCCGCATCCACCGCCTCCACCATCCCGTCGCGCACGCGGAAGGAGAAACGCAACACCCCCTCGGTGTCCACGGCGGCATCGCAGGCGGCCAACAGCTGACGGCGCACGCGCCAGGCCTCACCGAGGATCGGTTCGACGACCGCGTCGTCGACCGTGATGCGGCAGGGGCGTTCCACGTGCCACGTGAGCAGCGTCCGCACCTCGTCCGCGATCTGTCGCGGATCGAGCGGCTCGGCGCGCGTCTGGTCGGGCAAGAGGGCGCGCATGTGCCCGTGCAGGCCGAACACGCGGTCGGTGGTGCGGGCGAGGTCGAGCTGCGCCCGCTCGATCGCCGACGCGCCGTCGTAGCGCAGGGCGTTCCCCACGCCGTCGAGCGCCGTCGCGAGGTTGGCGAGCTCGTGCAGCATGCCGCGCATCACCAGCGCGACCACCGCGGCATCGGGGTCCTGGACGGCGTTCGGTCCCCCCGACTGGCTCGCCGTCACGAGGGGCACCGGCGGGTCACGTTCGTGCCCCGGAGGACGATACTGGGAGTGTCGGCGGCGCAGCCACGGAGGGCGCGACGCCATTCCCCTTGAGCCCCATGGACCCCCGTGCAACTCATCGTCGGGTTCGTCATCGTCTTCGGTAGCATCCTCGGTGGCTACACCATGCACCACGGCCAGGTCGGCGTGCTGCTGCAGTGGTCGGAGTTCATCATCATCGGCGGCGCCGCCATCGGCGCGTTCGTCGTCGGGAACCCCGTGTCCGTGATCAAGGGGAGTGTGTCACGGATGCTCGCACTTCTCAAGCCTGACCCCTACACCGCCAAGGCCTACGCCGACCTCCTGCAGATGATCTACGAGATCATGCAGATCGCCGCGCGTGACGGCCTCGTGGGTCTCGACCAGCACATCGAGGATCCCGAGAAGTCCTCGGTGTTCAAGAAGTACCCCTTCTTCCTCTCCAACCACCACGCCGTCGCGTTCTTCACCGACACGCTCAAGTCGCTGTCGTCGGGTGCGATCGAGGACCACCATCTCGCCGACGTGCTCGACGCCGACCTCGAGAAGCACCACCACGAGGAGAAGCTCGTCCCCTCGGCCATCACCAAGATGGGCGACGCCATGCCCGGCTTCGGCATCGTGGCCGCCGTGCTCGGCGTCGTCATCACCATGGGTGCCATCGGCGGCTCGGCCTCGGTCATCGGCGAGAAGGTCGCCGCGGCGCTCGTCGGGACCTTCCTCGGCATCCTGCTGGCCTACGGCGTGATCGGGCCCATCGTGAGCGCCATCGAGACGCGCATCGAGTCCGAACACGCCTACCTCGGCGTGCTGCGCGCCGCCCTGCTCGCGTTCGCGCGCGGCGACGCGCCCAAGCAGACGGCCGAGGCGGCCCGCCGCTCCCTCGAACCGCACGTGCGGCCGAGCTTCAGCGACCTCGAAGCCCTGATGAAGGCCACCAAGTCCCAGACGGCCTAGCCAGGACCGCGCATGCCTCCGGCCTCGAAGGACAAGAAGAAGATCATCATCAAGAAGAAGAAGGGCGGCGACCACGGGGGCCACCACGGCGGCTCGTGGAAGGTCGCGTACGCCGACTTCGTCACCGCGATGATGGC
>CADEDA010000021.1 GCA_902825965.1 uncultured Gemmatimonadota bacterium
GGCTTCCCGCAGCGCGAGGTTCACGGCGTCGCCTCCGGGAGCTCGCCCTGCGGCGGCGCCGGGGCCGCGCGGTCCGGCACCGGCGCGTCGAACTCGTCGGCCGGGGCCGGGTGCTCCGCGGCGGAGTCGTAGACGAGCTTGCCGCGGTTCATCTCCAGCGTGCGATACGGGTTCGCGCGCACCGTCGCGAGGTCGTGCGTCGCCATGAGCACCGCGGTGCCGGTCGCGTTGATGTCGCGCAGCAGCTGGAAGATGCCGCGCGTGGCGCGGTCGTCGAGGTTGCCTGTGGGCTCGTCCGCCAGCAGCACCAGCGGATCGTTCACCAGCGCGCGGGCGATCGCCACGCGCTGCTGTTCGCCGCCGGAGAGTTCATGCGGCAGGGCGGTGGCCTTGGCGGCCAGGCCCACCTGCGTCAGCACGCGTGCGACCTTCGGCCCGATGGCGTCCTGCGGTGTGCCGATCACCTCGAGCGCGAAGGCGACGTTCTGCTCGGCCGTGCGGTCCTCGAGCAGGCGGAAGTCCTGGAACACCACGCCGAGCCGGCGCCGCAGCTTCGGGATGGCCGAGCCGGTGAGCGTCACCGAACTCTGGCCGGCGATCCGCACCTCGCCCTCGGTGGGTCGCTGGTCGACGTAGACCAGCTTGAGGATGGTGCTCTTGCCCGCACCCGACGGGCCCGTGAGGAAGACGAACTCGCCGCGATTGACGTGGAAGGAGACGTCGTCGAGCGCGGGGCCGCCCTTGGGATAGAGTTTCGTGACGTGGGTGAAACGGATCATCGGGTCACTTCAGGGCCTGCTCGAGATCCGCGATGAGGTCATCGACGTTCTCGAGGCCGACGCTCAACCGGAGGAATCCGTCAGGGATCCCGATCCGGGCACGTTCGGCGGAGGTCATCTTGGCGTGGGAGGTGTAGCGCGGCTCGCTCACGAGCGTGTCCACGCCGCCGAGGCTCGGCGCATGGGTGACGAGCCGGAGGCGCCGGAGGAAACGCTCCGCCGCCTTGCCGCCGCCCACGAGCTCGATCGCCAGCATCCCGCCGAAGCCGTCGAGGATCTCCTGCGCGATCTGGTGGTCCGGGTGCGAGGCCAGACCGGGGTAGTGCACCTTCTTGATCTCCTTCCGCCCCTCGGCCCAGGTGGCGATCGCCATCGCACTCTCGTTCGCACGTTGCACACGCACGTCCACCGTCTTCAGGCCGCGCTCGAGCAACCAGAGCGCGAACGGATCCGGGGTCTGGCCCCAGAGCATCTCCTTCTGCAGCACTTCGTCGATGTACGGCTGCGAGCCCGCCACCACACCCGCCAGCACGTCGTGGTGCCCGTTGAGGTACTTCGTGGCCGAGTGGATGACCACGTCGGCGCCGTGTTCGATGGGCCGGAAGTTCACCGGGCTGGCGAACGTGGAGTCCACCACGAGGGCGAGGCCCTCGGACTTGGTGAGGTACGAGATCGGGCGCAGGTCGAGGACGCGGCAGGTCGGGTTGACCGGCGACTCGATGAAGATGGCCCGCGTCTCCTTCTTGATCCGCTTGCGGAAGGAACGGGGCTCGAACGGGTCCACCAGCGTGACCTCGATCCCCATGGAGGCGAACTCCTCGAGGAAGAGCCGGTGCGTCCCGCCGTAGATGTACATGGACGAGAGCAGGTGGTCGCCGGGACGCAGCAACGCGAGCAGCGCGCAGGCCGTGGCGCCCATGCCGCTCGAGAGCACCAACGAGGCCTCGGCGCCCTCGAGCAGCGCGAGCCGACGCTGCAGGCGTTCCGCGTTGGGCGTGTTGCCGTAGCGCGTGTACTTGAGCCCCTCGCCGGTGCCGAGCGCCTGGATGTGGTTGATCGACTGGACCAACGGCTCCACCACCGGGTCGCCCGGGCGGTGGGCATCACGGGCGCCGTGGATGGCGAGGGTCGCGAGATTGGGCTTCTTCGACTTCGCGCGTGACACGGAGGACCTCAGGCGAGTTTCGTGGTGAGCACCGGGCGGTGGTCGATATCCATCTTGATGAGGCGGACGATCTCGGTCACGGCGAGTCCCGCGAGGTCGCGCACGACGATGCCACCGCGCGGCAACGTGTCGTCGTACACCACCGGCGCGAGTTCGTGTCGCCGCGGGCCGTAGACCCAGACCAGCTCGCCCTCGTCGATGAGCCGCAGCCGGGCGTCGTCGGACCGGAGGCGGACCAGCGGACCGCGCTCGGCGTCGTCGCGACGCGTGGCGATGAAGCCGACGATCTGGAGCGGCGGGAAGGCGCGGCTCATCAGGCGGCGGCGCCCAGCGGGCGGTAGGTGTCGTCGTCGTGCCGCACGAGGCGCCGCCGGGCGAGCGAGTCGAGCAGCGCGCGGGTGTGGTCGGCCGGCAGGCCGGCCGCCTCGGCGAGCGCCTCCACGTGCCGCGCCGGACCCCGCATCACGAGGTCCCAGAGCTGGCGTTCGGTCTCGCTCACCGCGCCCACGAGGTGCGCGGCCCCGTCGGGGAACTGCACCACCAGGGCGAGGCCGTGGGCGTGCAGCACCGACTCGATGGTCTCGAGGTGCATCTCGTTCACGCCGTGGAACACCACGTAGCCGTCGCGGGCGGGGTGGTCGGAGGTGAGCGGCAGCATGAGCTTCGCCACGAACTCGTCCGCACAGGAGCGGTCGAGCACGCCGATGCGCGAGAAGTCGAGGAAGGCCACCGTGCCGTCCTTGAGGCCGGCCAGCTGGTGTTCGATGAGCGTGCGCACCGCCGCACCGGTCCGCCGGGTCACGAGGTCGTGATACGGCAGCGCCGTGGAGGCCTGCAGCGCGGAGTGCACGTCGATGTGCGTCACGGCGCCGGCACCCGCTTGGGGATGATTACCTGGAGCTGCGTCCCGGCGAAGGGGGCGAGGTCGTCGCGGCGCGGCACATCCTCGTCCCACTCGGGGATGATCGGCGCGATGCGCGCCGTGCCGGAGCGCACGGTGAGTTTGCCGTCGAAACGGTGCACGTAGCCGCGGATCCCCTTGAGGCCCTGCCCGCGGCCCGGGTCGCCGAACCGGCTCACGCCCTGCATCACGCCGGTCTCCAGCGCGATGGCGTCATCCCAGCGCTCCGAGAGCGCTCGCGCGCGGCTCTGCTCGAGGGACCGGCGGAAGCCGATGCCGGCATCACACACCGCGATCTGCACCACGTCGCGCCCCACGCGGCGCTTGGACCAGTTGTACCGCTGCACCATCACCCAGCCGCCGCGCCCGGCGTGCTCGATGATGTTGGAGCAGGCCTCGGAGAGGGTCATCGCGAACCCCATCGTCGCCCGCGGTTCGAGGTCCAGCTTGGTCGTCAGGATCTGGGTCGCCTTGTCCTGGATGCGCCCCACGATCGCATGCACGTCCTCGCTCTTCGCGACCGGTGTCACTTCGAGCAACACGTCCGAGTCGCCCGAGGCCCGCGGGCGGGGCGTCGCCCCGCGCATCGTGTAGAGCTCCTCGGCGTAGCGGAAGAAGCTCGAGCGGGCCCAGTAGCTCGCCGTCGAGTCGTCCTCCGGCGGCGCGAAGTCGGGGCGCTCGGCCCGCGACTGCGCGAGGCAGAGCAGGGCGGTGAGCCCGTACGGGGTCGCGAACCGGCAGTGCCGTGCGTCCACCAGGATCTTCGCGTCGGCGGGCAGCGGAGCGAGCTGTTCGACGACCGACTCGAAGTTCGATTCGTCGAGCGACGCGGGGACGGTGATGACGGCGGTCACAGCGGGTGCAGTTCTCCGCGGAGGTGGTGGGCGAGGCCGGTGGCCCCGCGATGCTCGACGTTGCGCGCCGCCGCCGTCATCGCACGGTCGAGCGCCACGGACATAATATCACCGGCGAGCAGGCGCGAGAAATAGGTTGCGCCCCAGACATCGCCGCAGCCGGTGGGATCCCCGGGCCCGTCCACGCGGGCGGTCGCGGCCGGCACCAGCGCCGTGCGCAGCGGCCCGGCGCCGGGCCGCGGTGCGGCGGCGAGGTCCGCGAGCCGCTCGAAACCCGGCGCGGCGAAGTACACCACCCCCCGCCGGCCCATCGTGACCAGCAGGTTGCGCACCCCCGCACCGAGCGCGGTCGCGGCGAGCGCGAGCCCGTCGGGGGCCATCATCGCGAGTTCGTCCTCGTTCACCTGCAGGATGTCGAAGCAGGCGCACCAGGCCGCCACCTCCGGCAGCGGACGGTAGCTGCGCAGGCCGTCCGGTTCGAGCGCGAGCACCAGCGAGTGCAGGTCGCAGTAGATCGGGCCCTTGAAGTGCTGCCGGATGAGCTGCGCCGTCTCCAGGTCCAGCTCGAACCCGCTGATGAGATTGATGTACAGCGCGTCCAGGTCCCGCAGCAGCGGCTGCAGGCCGGCCCAGGTCCAGCCCGGCACGCCGCCACTCAGCACCTCGCTGCGGCGCTCGTCCGAATGGTAGAACAGCTCCACGCGGTTGTTGCGCTGCGGTACCTCGATCGGTTCGGCGTCCGGCGCGATGCGGCGCAGTCCACGCAGGAAGCGGCGCGCCTCGGGCACCAGATCCCGCCCGACCTTGCTCAGCGGCACCAGCTCCCAATCGTCGCCGAGGGCAGCGTCGGCGGCCGAGAGGGCGTACGTGATGCCGCCCCACTCCTCGACCGGACGCGCCCGGATGTCGCGGCCGTGGATGATGTCCCAAACGAAGCTGCCGATCACCCCGACGCGCTTCACGCGAGTCCGTGCTGCTGCGCGAACGTCGCCACCGCGCCGACGACCCCGGCGTTGCCTTCCAGCTCGCCGGGCACGATGCGGCAGATGTCCACCGCCGGCTTGAACGCGCGGCGCCGCACCTCGGCGCGCAGCGGCTCGAACAGTTCGTCCCCCGCCTGCGTCACGCCGCCGGCGAGCACCACCACTTCGGGATTGAAGATGTTGAGCAGGTTGGCGACCCCGGTGCCGAGGAACCGCGCCGTGTCGCGCACGACGTGCCCCGCGAGCTCGTCCCCCTGCTTGGCGGCGCCGTACACCGTCGCGGCGGTGATCTTGGCCACGTCGCCCCCGACCATCGCGGGCATGATGGAAGTCTCGCCGCCCGCCAGCGCCTCGCGCGCGCGCTCCGCGATCGCGGGGCCGGAGGCGTAGGCCTCGAGGCAGCCGTAGTTACCGCACCCGCAGCGGCGGCCCGTGGAGTCGATCGTCGCGTGCCCGATCTCCCCCGCGACGTCGTTCGCGCCGTGATAGAGCTTGCCGTTGAGGATCAGGCCGCCGCCGATGCCGGTGCCGATGGTGATGCCGACCACCTGCTGTGCGCCACGCGCGGCGCCGATCCACCACTCGCCGAGGGTCGCGCAGTTCGCGTCGTTGTCCAGCGTCGCCGGCAGCCGCACGCCGGCCGCGACGCGGTCGCGCAGCGGGAAGTCCTTCCACCCGAGGTTGGGTGTCACGATCACCAGACCCTTCTCGCGGTCGAGCGGACCCGGCGACCCGATCCCGACGCCGAGGAAGTCCGAGCGCGTCGCGCCGGTGGCGGCCATCGTGGCGGCGATCACCTCCTCGAGCAGGCCGACGATGCGTTCCACCACGCCGTCCGCGCCCAGCTCCGGTCGCGTGGGGATCGAGCGCATCGCGTGCTGCTCGCCGCCGTCGCTGCGCATGGCCCCGACGACGATGTTGGTGCCGCCCAGGTCGACCCCGAGGATGTACCGACGCGCGCCACCCGCCGCACTCCCGCTCGCACTCGCCACTTGGCTCTCCGTCGTTCCGCTGTCGCCGCTCGGCAGCGACGGCTATCTTGCCCTCGTTCGCCCGCTCACCGCCCCGACAAAGGTAACAGCACCCGCATGCGTCTGTCCGTCATCGCGACCACGTACAACCAGCCGGAGTGGCTCGAGAAGGTGCTCTGGGGGTTCGAGGCGCAGACGTTCCGGGACTTCGAGCTCCTGGTGGCCGACGACGGGTCCGACGAGCGCACGCGCGCGGTGCTCGCGCGCGTGGGTCCGCAGCTGCGCTATCCGCTCCGGCACCTCTGGCACGAGCACATCGGGTTCCGGAAGTGCACGATCCTCAACGAGGCCATCGTGCAGTCCGCGGGTGAGTACCTGTTCTTCACGGACGGCGACTGCATCCCGCGACCGGATTGCCTCGCGGTCCACGTGGCGCAGGCGGAGCGCGGGCGCTTCCTCTCGGGCGGCTATCTCAAGCTCCCGCTGGAGACCTCGCAGCGCATCAGCCGCGAGGACATCCTGGCCGGACGGGCGACGGACTATGCGTGGCTGCGGGCGAACGGCACACCGGCGTCGCGACAGGCCGCGCGGCTGCGCTGGGGGCCCATGCTGTCGCGCCTGCTCGACGCCGTGACCACCACCGGACCGACGTTCAACGGGCACAACAGCTCGGTGTGGCGCGACGACCTGCTGCGGGTCAACGGGTTCGACGAGCGTCTCGAATGGGGCGGCCTCGACCGGGAGCTCGGCGAGCGCCTCGAGAACGCCGGCGTGCGCGGGAAGCAGATCCGGCATCGGGCGCTGGTGGTGCACCTCGACCACGGACGCGGCTACAAGCGACCCGAGGCGATGGCGAAGAACCGCGCGATCCGCGACGAGGTCGCCGCGAAGAAGCTCACGCGCACCGAGTTCGGCCTCGACCGGCACCTCGACATCGCGAGTCCGCTCTGAGGATCCTGATCGTCAACTCGGTCGCCCTCAACGTGGGTGACGCCGCGATCCTGCAAGGCGAGATCCGCGCCCTGCAGGATCGCTTCGGCCCCGGGCTGCAGATCGACGTCAGCGAGCAGACCCCGACGGTCGCGGCACGGCTCTACCCCGACATCCGCTTCCACGCCGGCTTGCACGTGCAGCATGCCCACTGGCCGCGCTGGCGCTCGCACGGCGGGCTCGCCTCGCTGCGGAAACGGCGGACGCGTCTCGCCGTGCGGCTCCTGCGCCATGCCCCCGCACTCGCACGCCTGTTGCTCTCCCGCGAGCAGCGCGCGCACCTCGACCGGGTCGCGGCCGCCGACGCCGTCGTCGCGACCGGCGGCACGTACTTCGTGGAGCACTACGACTTCTCGGCCAAGGCCGACGAACTCCTCGCCGCGCAGGCGCTGGGCAAGCCGACGTTCCTGTTCACGCAGTCGATGGGGCCGTTCACGCGGCCCCGCAGCCAAGCCACCATGCGACGCGTCATCGGCGGGAGCCGCGGGGTGTTCCTGCGCGACGAGCGCTCGCGCCGGCACCTCGCGGAGATCGCGGCACCGCTGGCGCAGGTCGCGGTGCACGCGGACGCGGCCTTCGCGCTCGCCACGCCCGGGGCAGCGCGTCCGGCGGCGGCCGCAGGCGCCGCGGTCCGGCCGCGGATCGCGATCTCGGTGCGGCGGTGGTCGCACTTCCGCGCGGGCAGCGGCGACGACGCCGGCGAGCGCTACCGACGCGCCGTGGCCGACGCGGCGCGCGCGCTCGCCCGCGGCGGTGCGGACGTCACCTTCCTCTCCACCTGCCAGGGCGTGCCCGAGTACTGGACCGACGATTCGCGCTTCGCCGCGCAGCTCGTCGCGGACCTGCTGCCGGGCGAGCCGCACATCCGGGTGGACACCGCGTTCCGCACGCCGGACGCGCTGGCGGAGGAGCTCCGCGGCTACGACGTCGCCATCGCGACGCGTATGCACTTCGCCATCCTGGCGCTCTGCGTGGCCACGCCGGTGGTCGCGATCGCGTACGAGTTCAAGTCCCGCGAACTCCTGACCGCGATGGGGCACGCCGCCTGGGCATTCGACATCGAGGACCTCGACGCGGACGGGTTGCTGCGCGCCACGCGCGAGGCGCTCGCCGGCGGCGCGGCGCTGCGGGCGGCGATCACGACGCAGGTGGAGGCCTTCCGCGAGGACGCGCGGCGGCCGGCCACGCGGATCCATGAGGTGATCGCATGACTGCGCCCGCCGCGCGGCCCGCCGCGATCATCTTCCGCAAGCGCATCCTGCCGTGGAGCGAGACGTTCATCGCCGCGCAGTCCGGCGCGATGACGCGGTTTGCGCCGGTGCTGGTGGGCTACTCGCGCGACGCCAGCGGCGCGGCGTACCTGGTGGGCCGGCCGCAGCTGCTGCTCGATGAGCACAGCTGGTTCCCGGCGCTCGAGAAGTTCCTGCTCAAGTCCGCGGGGCGTGCGCCGCGGCGCTGGCTCCGGGCCATCGCCGACACCCAGCCGGCGGTGCTGCACGCGCATTTCGGCTCGAGCGCGCTGCCGGCCAGTCGCATCGCCAAGGCGTTGGGCATCCCGCTGGTGGTGACCTACCACGGCATGGACATCACGGTGCGCGCCAAGACCGAGGCCGAGGCCGAGCGGCGGCGGCGTGCGTTCGCCGCGGCCGACCGGGTGATCGCGGTCTCGCGGTTCATCGCGGACGCGCTCCGCGCCGCGGGCTGTCCCGACGACCGGATCCTGTTGCACTACATCGGCGTGGACACGCAGAAGTTCACGCCCCCCGCGGCGCCGCGGGCCGCGCACGAGGTGCTGTTCGTGGGCCGCCTCGTGGACAAGAAGGGTGTGATCCACCTCGTGCGCGCCATGGCCATCGTGCGGCGCACGGTGCCCGAGGCCACGCTCACCATCGCCGGCGACGGCCCGCTGCGCGAAGGCCTCGCGCGGGAGGCCGAGGCGCTCAAGGTCCCCGCGACCTTCCTCGGCGTGCAGACGCCGGAGCAGGTGCAGCAGCTCATGCGGCGCGCGGCCGTGCTCGCGGGCCCGAGCATCGCCGACCACCGCGGCAACGCGGAGGGACTGCCGATCACGTTCCTCGAGGCACAGGCCAGCGGCTTGCCCTTGGTGGTGTCGACGAGCGGTGGCACCGGCGAAGGGGTGGTGCACGGCAGCACGGGCTACCTGTTCGCACCGGGGGACGAGGCGGCGCTGGCGGGGCACCTCACCGCGCTGCTGGGAGACGCCGCACTGCGTGCGCGGATGAGTGCGGCGGCCCGGGAGCACATGGTGGCGCACTTCGACCTGCGGACGCAGACGGCGGCGCTGGAGCGGATGTACGGGGAGCTGCGCGGCGAGCGTCCAGCGAGGTGACACGAGCGATGTGAGCACGGCGATGCGCGCGGGAAGCGCCGCATCGCCGTCTCCCCGAACCGACCGCTGCGGCCTCAGTCCACCTGCAGCACCGCCAGGAACGCCTCCTGCGGGATCTCCACCGAGCCCACCTGCTTCATGCGCTTCTTGCCTTCTTTCTGCTTCTCCAGGAGCTTGCGCTTGCGGCTGATGTCGCCGCCGTAGCACTTGGCGAGCACGTCCTTGCGCAACGCCTTCACCGTGGTGCGCGCGATCACCTTCTGGCCGATCGCGGCCTGGATCGCCACCTCGAAGAGCTGCCGGGGGATGAGGTCCTTGAGCTTGTCGGCCACCTTGCGGCCCCACTCGTAGGCCTTGTCGGTGTGCACGATCACGCTGAAGGCGTCGATCGGGTCGCCGTTGATCAGCATGTCGAGCCGCACGAGGTCCGAGCGACGGTAGCCGAGGATCTCGTAGTCGAGGCTCGCATAGCCGCGCGAGATCGACTTGAGCTTGTCGAAGAAGTCCAGGATGATCTCGCCGAGCGGGAACTCCCAGTCGATCTCCACGCGCGACGTGTCGATGTAGCTCATCTGCTTGTACTCGCCGCGCCGCTCGGTCCCGAGCGTCATGATCGGCCCGATGTACTCGCTGGGCACCATGATGCGGGCCTTCACGTACGGCTCCTCCACCCAGTCGATCACCGTGCTCGGCGGCATCAGCGCCGGGTTCTCCACGAGCACCTGCGTACCATCGGTCTTGAAGACGTGGTACTCCACGCTGGGGACCGTGGTGACGAGGTCGAGGTCGAACTCGCGCTCGAGGCGCTCCTTCACGATCTCCATGTGCAGGAGGCCGAGGAAGCCGCAGCGGAAGCCGAAGCCCAGCGCGGTGGAGCTCTCGGGCTGGTAGTTCAGCGACGCATCGTTCAGCTGGAGCTTCTCGAGGGCGTCGCGCAGGTCCTCGTACTGCTGGGTGTCGGTGGGGAAGACCCCCGCGAACACGAAGGAGCGTACGGCCTGGTAGCCCGGGAGGGCATCGGCGGCCTTGTCCTCGGCGTCGAAGATGGTGTCGCCGGCCCGGGTCTCGCGCACGGACTTCACGCTCGCGACCACGTAGCCCACCTCGCCGGCAGTGAGCTGCGACGCCGGGACCTGCCGCAGCTGGTTGTACCCCACCTCGAGCACCTCGTACACCGACTCGGAGGCGCCGAAGGTGATCTTCATGCCCTTGCGCAGGGTGCCGTCGACGACGCGCACGCTCGGGATCGCCCCGCGGTACTTGTCGTAGTACGAGTCGTAGATGAGCGCGCGCAGCGGTCCGGTCGGATTGCCCCGCGGCTGCGGCACCTTCTTGACGATCTCCTCGAGGAGCTCGGGGATGCCGAGGCCCTCCTTGGCGCTCACGAGGAGGATGTCCTCGGGCGCACACCCGATGAGGTCGACGATCTCCTGCCGCCGCCGTTCGGGCTCGGCGCCCGGCAGGTCGATCTTGTTGAGGATCGGGATGATCTCGAGTCCCGCGTCCATCGCGAGGAACAGATTGGACAGCGTCTGCGCCTGGATGCCCTGCGACGCGTCCACCACGAGGATCGCGCCCTCGCAGGCGGCCAAGGAGCGCGAGACTTCGTAGGTGAAGTCCACGTGCCCCGGCGTGTCGATGAGATTGAGCTCGTAGGTGGTGCCGTCCTTCGCATCGTAGGACATGCGGACGGCGTTCAGCTTGATGGTGATGCCGCGCTCGCGCTCCAGGTCCAGCGTGTCGAGCACCTGGGCCTTCATCTCCCGCTTCTGGAGCATCCCCGTCGCCTCGATGAGGCGGTCGGCCAGCGTCGACTTCCCGTGGTCGATGTGGGCGACGATGCAGAAATTGCGAATCAGGGACGGCGAGGTCACGATGGGTTCGGTTCGAGAGATAACCCCGAAACCTAGTGAGGCGTGACCTCGCCACCAACTCCCCTCACGGCAGCGCGAACGCGATCACCTGGTCGCTCTGCCCGAAGCGCCCACCATCCCCGCCCGCCGCGATCACCACGTACTGCTTCCCGTCCGCACCGATGTACGTCATCGGTGTTGCCTTGCCGCCAGCCGGCAGCTCCGCGCTCCACAGTTCGCGTCCCGTCTCCACATCGATCGCGCGGAAGCGGCGGTCGAGGGTCGCCGCGATGAATGCCAGCCCACCGGCCGTGACGATCGCACCGCCGAGGTTGGGCGAGCCGGACTCGGTCGCGCCCGCGTCCCCCTGCGGTCCGAACCACCCGAGCGGCACCGTCCACAGGATCCGCCTCGCGGCGATATCCACCGCCACGAGACTGCCGAACGGAGGCGGCGTACACGGTACGCCATCGCTGCCGATCAGGAGTCCGCGCACTTGGTGGTATGGCGTGTTCCGGAGCCGGTTCACCTGATACCCGCGTGCCGACGCCTCGCGACGCAACGCGGCGATGTCCGTGCCCTCGGTCGGCACGAGGCGGATGAACGCGGCGATCGTGTTCACGGGCACGATGGCCACCTCCCGACGCGCGTCCCATGCCACGCCGCCCCAGTGCGCGCCGCCGATGTTCGACGGGACCGCAAGGCTGCCCTGGAGACTCGGTGGGGTGAAGATGCCGTCGTTGCGCAGCGCGGCGATCTGTGCGCGACAGCCCTCGCGGCCGGCCGCCGTGAGTCCGAACGCAGCGTCGGCGGTGAACGCGAGCGGGCTCAACGGTGGCAAGGCGCTGAACGGCTGCGTCGGCCACGCGCGCTCGCCGTCGACGTCGCTGGCGGGCACCGCGCGCTCCTCGACCGGGACCAGCGGTGCCCCCGTCTCGCGGTCGAGCACGAACAGCATGCCGGTCTTCGTCGCCTGCAGCACCGCGGCGCGGCGACGCCCGTCGATCGTGACGTCGACGAGCGCGGGCGGAGCGGCGTTGTCGTAGTCCCAGAGATCGTGATGCACCGTCTGGAAGTGCCACAGCACCTCACCCGTCGCGGCACGGAGCGCGACAACGCTGTTCGCGTAGTCGTTGCGACCGAGTCGTTTGCCGCCGTAGTAGTCCGGACTCGCCGACGACGTCGGCACGAACACCAGTCCGCGCGCCGTATCGGCGGCGATCACGCTCCAGGCGTTCGCGGCGCCCGTGCGATGGGACTCCGCACCCTCCCAGGTCGCGTACGCCGGGTCGCGCGGGTCCTGCGGAACGGGATCCCAGCTCCAGCGCTTCGCGCCGGTACGCGCATCGTAGCCGCGCACCTCGCCGCTGGCCGCATCGGTGCGGTTGTTGTCGGCGACCGCCGAGCCGACCACGATCATCCCGTTCACGATCGCGGGCGGCGACGTGACTTCGTACTCCGCGAACTCGAACGGCGTGTTGCGCAGGCCGTCGCGCAGGTGCACGACGCCGTCGACCCCGAATCCCCGGCAGGGCCGACCGGTCCGCCCGTCGAGTGCGAGCAGTCGCCCATCGATGGTCGCCGCGATGATGCGTCGGCGACAGGCATCGTCGGGCGCGGCCTGCGGGTCGAGCCAGGCGGACACGCCGCGGGAGGTGAAGTCGCCGAACCCTTCGCGCGGACTCACCCGCGCGTCGTATCGCCAACGCTCGGCGCCGCTCACCGGATCGAGCGCGATGATCTTGCCGAGAGGTGTGCTCAGGAAGAGAGTGCCGTCGACGAGGATCGGGGTGGCCTCGAACGAACGCGAGCCGGGCTCGAGCTCGCCCGTGCGGTAGCGCCATGCCGGCCGGAGCGACGCGACGTTGCTCCGGTCGATCTGTGTCAGCGGAGCGAAGCGGCTACCGCCCGCGTCTCCGCCGTAGGCCGGCCACTCGGTGGCAGCCGGGCGTTGTGCACCCAGCGCGGCCAGCGGCAGGCTCGCGAGGGCGAGCGATGAACACACGGTCGACCGGAGCGAACGCATCAACGGGCGCAGCAGCCGCACGGGCGGCGGAGCGGACGCGGCGGATCGGGGGACAGGCATGAGGTACCTCGGCTTGGGTTCGGCGCGAAGGGTAGACCACCTCTCGCCCGGGCACGGAGGGCGCCGGGACCACCGGGACAGCAGTCGGGACCACGGGGAGGGAGCGCAGGCGATGCGGAGGCGTGAGCCCGGGGGCCGCGTCCCGCAGCGCCCGACTCAGAGCTCCTGCTTGAACCGCCGGCTCCAACTCAAGGTCGTGCCGTCGTGCAGCACCACCCGATAGTCGCCGTGCGACCACGGATGGATCTCCCGCATCGCGTCCACCCGCACGAGGTCGCTCTTGTTGATCCGCAGGAACTGCTTCGGATCGAGTCGCGCGGCGAGCGACGTCAATGTGCGGCGCACCCGGAACGTCCGGCCGCCCGATCGGATGTCGCAATAGTTGCGGTCGGCGCGGATGTGGTCGACCCGATCCACCGGGAGCAGGTAGGCGCGCGTCTCGTCGTGCACCAGAATCCGAGCGAGGAACGATCCTTCCGATTCGATCGCCGCAGCGATGGCGCGCATGCCACGGTGTCGCTTCGCGACACCTCCCGACAGGAGCTTGTGCGCGCGCGCCAGCGCCGCGGCCAGGCGCTCCGGCTGCACCGGCTTCAGCAGGTAGTCCACTGCGCGCGCATCGAAGGCCGCCAACGCGTGTTCGTCGAAGGCCGTGCAGAAGATCGTGAGCGGCATCTCCTCGCCCATCGCTTGCACGAGACCGAATCCGTCGAGTCGCGGCATCCGGATGTCGAGCAGCACGACATCGGGCGCGTGCGACGCGATCGCATCGACCGCCACCTCACCGTCCTCGGCCTCGGCCACGACTTGCGCGTCGAGCGACGGGTCGAGCTCCCCGACCAATCGCCGCAGGCGCGCGCGGGCCGGCGCTTCGTCATCGACGAGCAGGAGGCGCATCACCCGGGCCGGGTGGGGAGTGTGATCCGGACCTCGAATCCGCCGCCAGCCAGGTTGTGCGCGGTGAGGTGTGCGGACCCGCCATACAGCAGTGCCAACCGGCGTGCGCTGGTGCTGAGGCCGGTCCCGGACGCCATCGGATCGCGCCCCGGCGGCACACCGGGGCCGTCATCCTGCACCGTGACCACCAGGTGGTCTCCCGACACGCGCACGCCGAGGGCGATCCGCGCGTGGCCGCTGCGCTCGAGCGCACCATGGCGCACGGCGTTCTCCACCAGCGGCTGCAGCAGCAACGGCGGCAAGACCGCGTCTGCTGCGGCCGGGTCACTCTCGATGCGCAAGTCGAGCCGACGTCCGAACCGCGCACGCATCAACTCCGCGTACGCGTCGAGCAGCGCCAACTCCTCGTGCAATGGCACCGTCACCCGGTCGGTCGCCCGGAAGGAGACGCGCAACAGGTCCGCGAGTCGGCCGATGAGCCGATCCGCGCCGCGCGGGTCCTCATGGAGCTGCGCCGAGATGGTGTTGAGCGCGTTGAAGAGGAAGTGCGGCTGCAGTTGCAGTCGCAGACTGTGCAACTGACTCTGGGCGAGTGCCCGTTCGAGTTCCGATTGCGCCGTCGCCTGCCGCCGACGCTCGACGATCTCCTCCCCCAGCCACAGCGCGCCCAGCATCATGGCGAACCCGATCAGCGCCGACGGGGCTTCCATGAGATAGCGGAGCGGCATCCTGCCGTAGTCGTACGTGCCCAGGCCGGCGAGCGGGAAGATCACGGAGCGTGAGGCCCACATGAAGCTCGTGTTCACGGCGCTCAACGCGAGACCGAGGAGCAGGTACGCGGGAACCCGCCGCCAGAAGGCCGATCCACGCAGCGGTGCACGTCGCCACGCGAGGAACACGAATCCGCTCAGCGCGAACGACCCGAACGAGCCGGTGCCCTCCTCGATGAACCGCGGGAGGAAGGTGGTGTGGTCCTCCCGCACCACGTCGTCAAGCCACACGTACGTGAAGCGCAGTACGAAGAACGCCGCGTGCACGAGGGCCGAGACCCGCACGAAGTCCCGGAACGTGAATCCGGGGTCGCGGTTGCGCGCCGCGGGTGCGGGGTCGTCACCCGAGGCGGCAGGGCGGGTCGGAGAGGCCACGCCGCCAATCTCGCGCCCGGGCATCCCGGCGCCAAGCAAGTCCGGGACATCAGGGACTCCCGGGGGGACGAGCGGCGGTGGTCGCGTTCGACGGTCGGACGCGACGGGCCTGCCGCCCGCCACGAACGTCGACCGAGCTCCCTGCGTATCCCCTTTGTAACCCACTCGCCGCACGGTACCTTCCTCCGCGCATGACCGCTCCCGCGTCACCGGCCGCGACCGTCCGGGCCGACCTGATGGATCCTGGAACCCTCGCGGCCCTCGGGCGCCTCGAGGTCATTTCGCGCTGGATCGTGGACGGGCTGCTCGCCGGCCTCCACCGCTCCCCCAAGAAGGGCTTCTCGGTCGAATTCGCCGAGCATCGGGCCTACCAGCCTGGTGACGACCTGCGCTTCATGGATTGGAAGGTCGCCGCCCGCGCCGACAAGTGGCTGATCAAGCAGTACGAGGAGGAGACGAACCTCCGCGCCACGATCGTGCTCGACGTCTCGCGGTCCATGGATTGGAAGAGCCGGCCGCAGCTGCTCACCAAGCTCGCCTACGGCGAGCGGCTCGTCGCCGCGCTCTCGCTGCTGCTCATCCGCCAGCGTGATTCGGTGGGACTCATCCGCTTCGACGATCAGCTGCGCTCGGTGGTGCCGCCCAAGTCGCGCACCGTCCAATGGAAGCGTATCCTCACGGCGCTCGCCGAGCCCGGCGCGGGTCAGGGCTCGGATGCGGCCGGCGCGCTCTCGCAGGCGGGTAAGCTCATCCGTCGCCGCGGCATGGTGATCCTCGTCTCCGACCTGCTGCTGGACTCGCAGGAGATCGACGACACCGTCCACGCCCTGCGGGCGCAGGGACACGACGTCACCATCCTGCACCTGCTCGACCCCGCCGAACGCACCTTCGACATGGCGGCGGGGGAGTCCGAGTTCGTCGATCCGGAGCAGGGCGAATCACTCGCCGTCACGCCCGCCGACGTGCGGGAGCTCTACGGCGAGACCGTGAAGGAAGCCATCGATGAGTGGCGCGCGCGCTTCGCCGGCGCCGGCGCCTTCTACGAACCGATCGGCACCGACCAACCGTTCGGCGTCCCGCTGCGCCGCGCGTTCGCCGCCCGCCAGCGACTCTACTAGCCGTGAGTTTCCTCGCGCCTTGGGCGCTCCTGCTCGCTGCCGCCGTCGGTGTGCCGCTCGTGCTCCATCTGCTCCGCCGCCGGACCGGCGCGCGGATCGACTTCCCGGCGGTGCGCTACCTGCTGCGCATGGAACGCGAGCACGCCAACGAGGTGCGGCTCAAGAACCTGCTGCTGATGCTGCTCCGCGTGGGTATCGTGCTCGCCATCGCCTTGGCCGCCGCGCGCCCCATCGGACCGCTGCCCGGACTGGGCCACCCGCCGACCGCGGTCGCGATCGTCATCGACAACTCGCTCTCGTCGGCGGCCGCCGGCGCGGGTGGACCGCTGCTGAGCCGGCTCACCGCCTCGGCCCGCGCGCTGCTCGACGCCAGCAATACCGCGGACCGCCTGTGGCTCGTGACCATGGACGGTGCGGTCACCGGGGGCGACGCCGGCACGCTCGGCGCCGCGCTCGGCGGGCTCCGGCCGCTCGATGGCGCGGGGGACGCCGCGCTCGCGCTACGGCGTGCCAGCGCCGTGGTGCGGGCGAGCGGGGTGCCCGCGCAGCGCGTGGTGGTGCTCACCGACGCACAGGTCTCGTCATGGGGCGCCGTGAGCACGGAGACACTCGGCGGTGTGCCGGCCACCATCGTGGTGCCGGAGGGCGCGCCGGGCCCCAACCGCGCACTGACCGAGGTGGTGACGGAGCCGCTGCATTGGGATCCGCGCGGTGCCGTGCGCGCCACGATGCGCGGTGCGGACTCCACGACCTGGCGTGTCGTGCTGGAGGGCCGCACGCTCGCGCGCGGCAGCGCCAAGCCGGGCGCGGCGATCCTGGCGCACGTGCAGCCCATCGCGCGGGGCTGGGCCAGTGGCACGGTGGAACTCGGGCCGGACGAACTGCGCGCGGACGACGTGCGGCACTTCGCCGTGCACGTGGGTGAACCACCGGCGGTGAACCTCGATGCGGGTGCCAGTCTCTTCCTGCGGGGAGCGGTGGACGCCTTGGTGCAGGGCGGGCGCGCGCGGCGCGGTGGCACCGTGCTCATCGCCAGCGCCGAACGGGCCCGGACGCCCGGGTTGCTCTTCGCACCTGCGGATCCGCTCAAGGTGGCGGATGCCAACCGGGCACTCGAGCGCGCCGGCATCCCCTGGCGGTTCGGTGCGCGGCGGGAGGGACCGGCGCCACTGCGTGGTGCTGGCGTCGAAGGTGCCGTGGCCCGGAGCTGGTACGTCCTGAGTGCGGTCGGCGCGCCGGCCGGTGTGGACACCCTCGCGCGTGTGGGCGCGGCGCCTTGGGTGGTCTCAGGCGACGGCTATGTGCTGGTGGCCTCGGCCGCCGAGCAGAGCGCGACGGACCTGCCGGTGCGTGCGGCCTTCGTGCCCTGGCTCGACGCGCTGCTCTCGCAGCGGCTCGCGCAGAGCGGCGCCGGCGTGATCGCGGCCGTGCCGGGAGCGCTGGTCCGGGTGCCGTCGCGCGCGGACCAGCTCGAGGCGCCGGACGGAAGCCTGCGGGCGGTGCAGAGCGGCGCGCAGGTGCAGTTGCCCTGGACCGCCGGCGTGCATTTCTGGCGCCGCGCCGGCGAGCGCATCGGTGCCGTCGTCGTCAACGGCGAAGCCTCCGAGTCCGAACTCGCCCGCCTCACCGGTGCGGCCCTCGCCGACTCGCTCGGCGATGCCGCCGTGGCGTCGGGCCCGGACGGCCTGGCCCGCGCGACCTTCAATGTCGGCGGGTCGCGCAGCCTCGAGCGCAGCTTCCTCGTGCTCGCGCTGCTCCTGCTCGTCGCCGAGGCGATCGTCGCGCGGCGCGGCATCCTCAAGACCGCCGCGGCCTGATGTCGCTGCCTGTGTTGATCGAGCGCCTCGCGGCGCTCCCGGCGTTCCGTTCCCTCACCGCAGCCCTGCCGCGGCAGCGTGGTGAGGTGCAGGTGAGCGGGCTCGCAGGCTCCGCCGACACCGTGCTGCTCTCGGCGCTCGTGACGCAGGAGCCCAACCGCCTGTTCGTGGTGGTCGCCGACCAGCTGCCCGAGGCGGAGCGCTGGCTGGCGGACATGCGGTCGGTGCTCGGCGAGGAGGGCGTGGTGCTGTATCCGCCGCGCGAGGGCTTCGGCGAGGTGGAGCCGCACGCCGAGATCGCGGGCGAGCGTATCGAGACGCTCGAGGCCCTCGCCCGGGGAGGCGTGCGGGTGCTGCTCACCACGGCGCGCGCCGTGCAGGAACGCACGCGCTTGCCCCGGGCGCTCGCGGACGCGCGGGTGGAGATCCGACGCGGCGACACCTGGCGGCTGGAGGACCTCACGGCACATCTCGACCGCGTCGGCTTCGAGCGCGTGATGCTCGTCGAGGATGTGGCGCAGTACAGCGTGCGGGGCGGCATCGTGGACGTCTACGGCTTCGGCATGAGCGAGCCGATGCGGCTCGAGTTTTGGGGTGACGAGGTCAGCGAGCTGCGGCGCTTCGACGTGGCGACCCAGCGTACGACGACGGCGGCCGAGTCGGTGCTGATCCTCCCCGTGGAAGTGCAGGGCGACGACGTGGAGCTCCGCTACGAGCGGGCCACGCTCAGCGACCTCTGGCCGCCGGGCACACTCGTCGTGGTGCCGACCGGTGTGGTGCTCAAGCCCGAGCTCACGCGCACGTGGGACGAGGCGGCCCATCACATCCAGCTCGCCCGACGGCGCGGCGAGGACGCCCCCAGCCGCGAGGAGCTCCTGCAGCCACCCGACGCGACCCTGCGGGCCATCGACGGCTTCCCGAAGCTGAGTTTCCTCGCCGAGTACCAGACCGGGGACGGCGTCGGGCCGGCAACCGAGGCCGGCGAGGGCGGTGAGGGTCGTGGGGGTGCCGCGGTCCACCGCCCGTCGTCCGCCGTGCCCCTCGTGACCTTCCCGCTGCGGAAGCCGGAGCCGATCGACCGCGACATCGCGCGGCTCAGCGCGATGGTCCGCGACGGTACGCCGACCATCATCCTCTGCGACAACGCCGGCCAGGCCGAACGGCTCGAGGAGCTGCTCGACGCGCGCAAGGAGGGGCGCTCGCCCGCGGCGCTGGTGATCGGGGTGCTCGCCGCCGGCTTCCTCATCCCGCCGCGCGGCACGCCCAACGGCCTGCGCGTCCTCACCGACCACGAGATCTTCCGGCGCGAGCGCCGCATCCGGCGCAGCCGCAAGTACGCCGCGGGCACGGCACTCGAGCAGGTGACCGCGCTCAAGCCCGGCGACTTCGTGGTGCATCTGGAGCACGGTGTCGGGATCTACCGCGGCATGACCACCGTCTTCCACGGCGAGGCGACCATCGAGGTGGCCGTCATCGAGTACGAGGGCGGCGACCGACTCAACGTGCCGCTGTACCGCCTCGACCAGATCGAGCGGTACCGGGCCGCCGGCGACGTATCCGACGACCTGCCACCGCCCAAGCTGCACAAGCTCGGCGGCAAGAAGTGGGCGGCGCAGAAGGAACGCACGCGGTCGGCGATCCAGGAGATGACCGCGGAGTTGCTGGACCTCTACGCGCGCCGCCGGATCGCGAGTCGTGCGTCGCACTTCCCGGATGGGGCCTGGCAGAAGCAGTTGGAGAGCTCGTTCCTCTTCGAGGACACGCCCGACCAGCGCAAGGCCACCGACGACGTGAAGCGCGACATGGAAGGCGCCAAGCCCATGGACCGGCTGCTCGTCGGCGACGTGGGGTACGGCAAGACCGAGATCGCGGTGCGCGCCGCGTTCAAGGCGGTGCAGAGCGGACGGCAGGTCGCGGTGCTGGTGCCGACCACCGTGCTCGCCGAGCAGCACGCGCGCACCTTCGGCGACCGCTTCGCGGACTTCCCGGTGCGGATCGCCGTGATGAGCCGGTTCCAGACCGCCAAGGAGCAGGCGGCCGCACTCGTGGAGCTCGGCGAGGGCAAGGTGGACGTGGTGATCGGTACACACCGGCTGCTGAGTCCCGACGTGAGGTTCCACGCGCTCGGCCTCATCATCGTCGACGAGGAGCATCGCTTCGGGGTGAAGCACAAGGAACGGCTCAAGCAGCTCAAGCTCGAGACCGACGTGCTCACGCTCACCGCGACGCCCATCCCGCGCACCCTGCACCAGTCGCTCGCCGGCCTGCGGGACATGACGCTCATGCAGACGCCGCCGCGTGACCGTTCGCCGGTGCTCACCTTCCTGGAGCCCTGGGACGACGGGCTCATCGAGGAAGGCATCGCGCGCGAGCTGGACCGCGGCGGGCAGGTGTTCTTCGTGCACAACCGCATCGAGACGATCCTCGCGGTCGCCGACCACATCAAGCGGGTGGTGCCACGGGCCCGTGTGGGCGTGGGCCACGGCCAGATGAAGGAGCGCGAGCTCGAACAGGTCATGAAGCAGTTCGTCGCCGGCGAGCTGGACGTGCTCGTGTCCACGCTCATCGTCGAGTCCGGGATCGATGTGCCGAACGCCAACACCATGTTCGTGAACCGTGCCGACCGGCTCGGCCTCGCGCAGCTGTACCAGCTGCGCGGCCGGGTGGGGCGCTCGCACCGGCGGGCGTACTGCTATCTGATCGTCCCCGAGAACACCGATGAGGACGCGGAGCGCCGGCTGCGCGTCCTCGAGCACCACACCGAGCTCGGGGCGGGCTACCGGGTGGCCCTCAAGGACATGGAGCTGCGCGGGGCGGGGAACCTGCTCGGCCCGGAGCAGTCGGGCTTCGTGCACGCCGTCGGCTTCGACCTGTACCTGCGCCTGCTGGACGAGACCGTGACGCGGATGATGCGCGGCGATGCGGCCCCGCCGCCGCCGCCCACCGACGTGTCGCTCGACCTGCCCTGTTACCTCCCCGACGACTACATCGCCGCCCCCGAGGTCAAGCTCGATCTCTACCGGCGGCTGGGCGCGGCACGCGAGGGCAACCAGGTCGACGCCATCCGTGACGAAGTCCGGGACCGCTTCGGACCATTGCCGCCGCCCGCCGAGGCGTACCTCGCGGTGGCCCGTCTGCGGCTCGCCGGCGCCCCCTTGGGCGTCGAGGGAATCCTGGTGCATGGCAACGAGGCCCGTGTTAACTTCCGCTCCGACGCGATCCCGCGGCTCAAGCCCCTCGCCGCCGCCTTCCGGGATGTCCAGTTCCAAGTGGACGTGCGTCGGGTCCAGCCCCTGTCGCTCAAGCTCACCCGTCTGGGCGGGTCGACGTTGCTGGACGGCCTCGTCCGGGCCCTGCGGACCATATCGCCCGATGCACGGTAGTAGGACTCCTCCCCCAAAGCTCATCCCGCAATGACTCGCACCCGAATCCTCACCGCTTCCCTCGTCGCGCTCCTCGGCGCCACTGCCTGCGAGGGCTTCAAGGAAGCGATGACCGCCCACGTCGATGTGGTCGCGCGCGCCGGCTCGCAGGAGCTCACGGTGAAGCGGATGGCCGAGCTCCTCGGCCCCACCGACGTCCCGCTCCGCGCCGACGCCGTGCGCACCGTCGCGCAGCTCTGGGTGAACTACCAGTTGCTGGCCCACGCCTCGGCGACGGGCGACACGCTCGCGACGCCGGAGAACGCGGACCTCGGCATGTGGAGCGCGATCGCCCAGCTGCGGACGCGCAAGTACTACGAGGACGTCTCCAAGTCCTGGCCGGCGGCCGACCCGGCGACCTACGAGCAGGCCTACAATGACGGCGCCCTGCTCGCGGCCGCGCACATCCTCCTCACCAAGCAGCCCGAGGGGCTCGCGCCGGCCGTCAACGACTCGATCCGCAAGGAAGCCGAGAAGATCGCGGCGACCGTGACCTCGGCGACGTTCGCGGCCGTGGCCAAGGCGCGCTCGCAGGACCCGGGCTCCAAGGACAAGGGCGGCGACTACGGCGTGTTCGCACCGGGCTACATGGTCGCCGAGTTCGACAAGGGCATCCTCTCGGTGCCGCCGGGCGGCATCTCCAAGGTGGTGGAGACGCAGTTCGGCTACCACATCATCCGGCGCCACACCTGGGACGAGATCAAGGACCAGTTCGCGCAGCAGTACGGCGACGTGGCCAAGCAGAAGGCCGACAGCGCCTTCTTCGACGGCCTCGAGAAGGCGGCGAACGTGCAGGTGAAGCCGGGCGCCGCCCGGTTGGTGAAGGCGATCGCCGAGGACATCGACGCCTACCGCGCCGACCGGACGGTCATCGCGACCGCGCGCTCGGGCAACCTCGATGCGGCGCGCATGTCGCGCTGGATGGCGGCCTTCCCGCCGCAGTCGCAGATGCGGCAGCAGGTCGTGCAGGCGCCGGACTCGGTGATCCCGATGTTCGTGCTCAACGTCATGCGCAACGAGCTGCTGCTGCGGGCTGCGGACGAGGCGAAGGTCGGGCTCGACAGCGCCCAGCATGCGGAGATCCGCCAGGCCTTCTACGGCGGCGTGATGGGGGCGATGAACCGTCTCAACATCGCGCCGGCGCAGCTCGCCGACAGCGGCAGCGATGCGGCCGCGCGGGAGCGGCTCGCCGCCTCGCGGATCGAGGACTACATGAGCGCGATGATCAAGAACCAGATCGAGTACGTGGATGTCGCCGAGCAGATCGTGCTCGTGCTCCGCGACAAGTTCGAGAGCCGCGTGGTGCCGGCCGGCATCGATCGCGTGCTGGCCGAGGCGACCAAGGTCCGCGCCGCGGCCGATTCGGCACGTGCCGCCACGCAGCCGCCGTCGGCCGTGCCGATGGGACCGCCGGCGTCCGCTCCGTCCACTCCGCCACAGCCCTGAGTCCACTCTGCTGACCACGCTGCGTCTCGCCACCCGCCGGCTCGCCCAGCGGGTCCCCCACGCCGCTCGGCGCGCCACGACGGTCCTCGTCGCGGCCGCCGCGTTCGCTCCGGCGTCGGCCCTGCCGGCGCAGGGCGGGCCCCCGACCACCGGTCCCCTGAAGGACGTGGAGGTCGACCGCATCGTCGCGGTCGTCGGCAAGAAGCCGATCCTCTTCAGTGAGGTGCTCGAGGCCGTCTCGTTCGCGCGCGCCCGCGGCCTGCAGCTGCCGCCGGACTCCGCCGGGCAGATGACGGTCGTGCGCGAGATCCTCGGCAGCATCGTCGACCGCGAGGTGCTGCTCGCCGTCGCCAAGGAATACAAGATCGAGGTCACCGAGTCCGACGTGTCGGACAAGGTGGAGCGGGACCTCGAGGGCATCCGCGGGCAGTTCCAGAGCGAGCAGCAGTTCCGCGAGGCGCTCACGCGCGAAGGTTTCGGCACGCCCGAGGAGTACCGCAAGAAGGCCGTGGAAGGGGCGATCCGCGACGAGGAGCAGCGCCGCGTGATCGATTCGCTCAAGGCCAAGGGGCGGCTCGCGCAGGTCAACGTCACCGAGTCGGAGGTGACCGCCGCGTTCGAGAAGCTCAAGAACGAGCTCCGGCCCCGGCCGGCCACGGTCGCGTTCCGCCAGCTCGTGCTCAAGCTCCAGCCGCGCGACGAGAACATCATCAAGGCCCGCCTCGCCATCGACTCCATCAAGGCGGCGCTCGACAAGGGCGCCGACTTCGACTCCGTGGCGAAGGCCCGGTCCATGGACGAGGGCTCGGCCCCGCAGGGTGGCGACCTCGACTGGCAGCGCCGCGGCAAGATGGTGCCCGAGTTCGAGCGCATGATGTTCGCGCTGCTGCCCGGTCGCATCAGCCCGGTGGTGGAGACCGAGTACGGCTTCCACGTGATCCGCGTGGACCGCGTGCGCGCCGGCGAGGTGCGGGCGCGGCACGTGCTCATCATGCCCAAGGTCGATTCGCTCGACCTCGCGACCGCGCGCCTGCGCGCGGATTCGGCGCTCGCGCTCTGGCGCGGCGGCATGGCGCACGATTCGCTCGTCGCGCGGTTCCACGACCGCGATGAGGAGCGCACCATCCCCGAGGGCTTCCCCCGCGACTCACTGCCGGCCGAGTACCGCGTGGCGCTCAAGGACCTCAAGCCTGGGGAGTTCACGGCGATCTTCGCGCTCGCGGACCGACGCACGGGCCTGAACAAGTGGGCCATCGCCCAGGTGATCAGCGAGAAACCGGAGGGCGCGTATACGCTGGCGGAGTACCAGGAGAACATCCGTCGGCAGCTGCGCGAGGAGAAGTCCATCCGCCGGACGCTCGACAACCTGCGACGCGAGCTCTACGTCTCCCTGCGATTGTGACGACGCCGACCTTGGCGGTGACGCTCGGGGATCCCCGAGGCATCGGCCCCGAGATCGTGCGCGCGGCGCTCGCGACCCCGGAGGTCGCGAGCGCTGTCCGTTTCCGGGTGGTCGGCCCGACCGGCACCGGCCTCGAGGTGACGGACGCCGTGGGCACGTGGAGTGGCGGGACCGGCATCGGCGACCCGGGTGATCACGCGCGGACCGCGACCGCCGGCCGCCTCGCCGGCCTCGCGATCGCCCGCGCCGTGGCGCTGGCGCAGCGCGGGGAGGTGCAGGGCATCGTCACCGCCCCGATCGACAAGGCGGCGCTCCTCGCGGGGGGCTACGACTTCCCGGGGCACACCGAGATGCTCGAAGCCCTCACCGGCTGTCCGACCGTGATGATGCTGGCCTCGTCGCGGCTGCGCGTCGTCCTCGCCACGACCCACCTCGCCCTGCGCGACGTACCCGCGGCACTGACCGCCGAACGCCTGGCCCGCGTCGCGCGCATCACGCGCGAAGGCCTGACGCAGGCCTTCGGCCTCGCGGCCCCACGCATCGCGCTGGCGGCGCTCAACCCGCACGCCGGGGACCACGGTCGCTTCGGTGACGAGGACGATCGCCTGCTGCGCCCGGTCGCCGAGCGCGAGGGCCTCAGTGGCCCCCTCCCGGCCGACACCGTGTTCGTGCGCGCCATGCGGGGCGAGTTCGACGCCGTGATCGCCCCGTATCACGACGTGGGCATGACCGCCATCAAAGTGGCGAGCTTCGGTGAAGGTGTGAACATCACCCTCGGCCTGCCCTTCCCCCGCACCTCACCGGATCACGGCACGGCGCTGGACATCGCGGGGACGGGCGTCGCCGATGCGGGGTCGATGCTGCAGGCGATCCGTGTATGCGCGGAGCTGGTGTCGACGCGCGGCCGTTAGAGCGCCCCGCATCGCGGCGCACCCCGCATCGCCCTATTTCTCGATCACCAACGTCCGGATCCGTCTCCCCTCCATCTCCCGCACCACAAACGCCGCTCCCCCTCCCACCACCCGATCGCCCACCACCGGCAACCTCCCCAGCAACCCGAACACGAACCCGCCCACCGTGGTGTAGTCCTCCTCCGGGATCGACAGCTCGTACTCCGCATTCACTTCCGAGATGTTCGCCTCACCCGGCACCACCTGCGCGCCCGAGACCTCCGTCGCCGCCACCGGCGCGTCGTCGTATTCGTCCAGGATCTCGCCGACGATCTCCTCCAGCAGATCCTCCATCGTCACCATGCCGGCCGTGCCGCCGTATTCGTCGAGCACGATCGCGAGATGCTCCTTGCGGCGCTTGAAGTCCGCGAGCACCTCCTCCACCTCGCGGGAACCCGGCACGTGGTGCACCGGGCGCATCAGTGACTCCAGCGAGAAGTCCGGTGAGCGGCGGTGCAGGGCCTTGAGCAGGTCCTTCGCGTGCACCATGCCGACGATCTCGTCCATCGTCTCGCGGTACACCGGGTAGCGCGAGAACCCGGCCTCCTCCACCGTCACCAGAGCCTCGTCCAGCGTCGCCTCGATGGGGAGTGCGATCATCGCCGTTCGCGGCGTCATCACCTCGCGGGCGTTCTTCTCTGAGAACTCGAACACCCCACCCAGGATCTCGGCGTCCGTCGTCGGCAGCAGGCCGCCCTCCGAGGCGCGTTCCACCAGCAGTCGCAGCTCGTCGGGCGAGTGCGGCGTCTCCTCCTCGTTCACTTCCTTCTGGCCGAACATGCGGAGCAGCAGGTTGCTGGACCCGTTCAGCACCCAGATGAACGGCCACGCCAGCCAGGTGAAGGCGAGGATCGGCGGCGACAGCCACTTCGCGAACTGCTCCGGGTAGTTGAGCGAGAGGGCCCGCGGCGCGAGCTCCCCGAACACCACGTGCAGGTAGGTCACCACCGTCAGCGCGATCGCGGCCGCAATGCCGATCCGGACCGGCACTTCCAGCGGGAGCGGCAGGGCGACGAACCAGGTCTCGAGGTAGTGCCCGAGCGTCCCCTCGGCCACCCAGCCCAGTCCGAGTGACGCCAAGGTGATCCCCAACTGGCCCGCCGACAGCACCCGTGTGAGATTGCTACGGGAGGTCGCTGTGACCGCGAAGCGGGCGAAGTGGTCTCCCGCACGGACCATGGCTTCGAGCCGCGACCGCCGGGCTCGGACGAGGGCGAACTCCACCGCGACGAAGAACGCGTTGAGGGCCAACAGGGCGACGATGGCGAGCAGGCGCGAGATCACCCGCGAAACCTATGAGGACTGCGTGATGGGCCGCCAGTCGGCGGAGTCCGCGCAGGGCCTTGCGCACGCACGCGATCACGTGCACCCGCGTGCCAGCGCCGACGCGCCCGGCGCCCAGCACTCGGACGTCCACGCGCACGATCATCCACACGATCATCCGCACGATCACTCACACCACCACGCGCACGCGGCCTCCACGCGCCGGCTCGCCATCGCGCTGACGGTCACGGCCGCATTCCTGGTGGCCGAGGTGGTCGGCGGCTGGCTCAGCAACTCGCTGGCCCTGCTCGCCGACGCGGGGCACATGCTCACCGACGTGGGAGCGCTCGCGCTCTCGCTCTTCGTCGCCTGGTTCTCGCGCCAGCCGGCGACCCCGCAGAAGAGTTTCGGCTACCTCCGCTGGGAGATCCTGGCCGCGCTCATCAACGGCGCCGTCCTGCTGATGGCCTCGGCGTTCATCCTGTGGGAGTCCGTCGCGCGCCTCGCCGCGCCGGAGCCGGTCGCCGGGGGCCTCATGCTCGTCGTTGCGGTGCTCGGCCTCGGCGTGAACGCGCTGTCGGCCTGGTTGCTGCATGGCCACGCCCACGAGTCGCTCAACCTGCGTGGGGCCTACCTGCACGTGCTGTCGGATCTCCTGGGCTCGGTGGCCGCGATCGTCGCGGCGCTGTTGGTGCGCTCCCGGGGCTGGCTCATCGCCGACCCGATCGCGTCGATACTGATGACGGTCCTCATCGTCCGCGGCGCCTGGCGCCTGGTGCGGGAGGCCGTCGACGTGCTCCTCGAGGCGACGCCGGCGCACATCGACCTCGTGGCCCTGCGGGCCGCGATGGCGGCGGTGCCCGGGGTCCGCGAGGTGCACGACCTGCACGTCTGGACCCTGACCTCCGGGATCGTCGCCATGAGCGCCCACGCCGTCGCGCCCGCCGGGGGCGACCACCCGCGGGTGCTGCGTGAACTCCACCAGGCGGTGGGGCGCTTCCGGATCCACCACGCGACGATCCAGCTCGAGGGTGAACCCCTCGAGGAATGCTGTCCTCCCGCAGTGCCCACCCCCCTCGCACCGGCCTCCCGCTGATGGCCCAACTCGATCGCCTCCTGTCGGTGATGATCTCGAACCGCGCCGACTCGCTCGTCATCAAGGAGGGTGAGGCGGCGGCCCTGTTGGTCGAAGGCAACCCGCGGCCCGTCACCAAGGCGCTCAACGGCGCCCAGGTGATCGCGCTGATCAAGGAGATCGCCACGCCGGCGGCCGCCCAGGCGCTCGACGCCAAGCAGCCCACCAAGTTCCGCTACACCAGCGAGGATTCCGTCTTCGCCGTGCGGGCCATGCTCCAGGGCGACAAGCTCAGCGTCACCATCGTCGTGGATGATGAAGGGGAGTTCCAGCGCTCCACCGGGATGTTCGCGCGGGTGATCACGGAAGGCCCCTCGGCCTCGCCGCCGCCCGTGCCCGACGTGAAGAAATCGGCCGGCGACCCCTCGCAGGCCCGCGAGGCGATGGAGAAGCTCCTCCGCATGCTCGTCGAGGCCGGCGGCTCGGACCTGCACATGCGCGTGGGCGAGCCCCCCATCCTCCGCAAGAGCGGCGAGATGGAGCGGGTGGAGGGGCAGTCCAAGCTCGACCCGGCCACCACCGAGGCGCTGCTCCAGGCCATCATGCCGGAGCGCAACAAGAAGGAGTTCGCCGAGACCAACGACACCGATTTCGCGTACGAGATCGCCGGGGTCGCGCGCTTCCGCGCCAACGTGCTCCGCGACCGGAAGGGCGTCGCGGCCGTCTTCCGCGTGATCCCCAGCGCCATCGTCACCGCCGACCAGCTGGGCGTGTCGCCGGAGGTGCAGAACCTCTGCTACCTGACCAAGGGACTGGTGCTCGTCACGGGGCCGACGGGCTCGGGCAAGTCGACGACGCTTTGCGCGCTCGTGGACCTCGTGAATCGGTCCCGCTCGGACCACGTGATCACGATCGAGGACCCGATCGAGTTCGTGCACGAGAACAAGAACTGCATCATCACGCAGCGGCAGGTGGGCGTGCACACCGGCAGCTTCAAGAGCGCGCTGCGGGCCGCCCTGCGCGAGGATCCGGACATCATCCTGGTCGGTGAGCTGCGCGACCTGGAGACGGTGAGCATCGCGATCGAGACGGCGGAGACGGGGCACCTGGTGTTCGGCACCCTGCACACGACGACCGCCGCGAGCACCATCGACCGCCTGATCGACCAGTTCCCGGCGGACCGTCAGGAGCAGGTGCGCACGATGCTCAGCGAGTCGCTCAAGGGTGTGATCTCCCAGGTGCTCTGCAAGAAGATCGGCGGCGGTCGCGTCGCCGCGCGCGAGATCCTGTTGGTGACACCCGCCATCAGTAACCTCATCCGGGAAGGGAAGACCTTCCAGATCCCGAGCATCATGCAGACGTCCAAGCGGCTCGGCATGATCACGATGAACGACACGCTGCTGGACCTGGTGGAGAAGAAGCTGGTGGAGCCGAAGGAGGCTTATATGAAGTCGGTGGACAAAGCCTCGTTCGTGACACAGCTGAAGGCGAAGGGCCACGACACCAGCTTCGTGGATGCCGACCCCACCAACGCCCCCGGTGCCCCGACCCAGCCGGGCAGCGCTGCCAAGCCCGGACTCGCCGCGAAGCCGGCCGCGAAGCGGGGCTGAGCGAGGGGCGCGGAGCGAGGGTCAGGGGGACGGACGAGGAGCAAGTACGAAGGGCGGCCCGTGGGGGTCGCCCTTTCGCATCCCGCATCCCGCATCCCGCATCCCGCATCCCGCATCCCGCATCCCCACCCGCGTCCCGTTCCGCGGGTCACCCCGCATCGCCCTTTGCCATCGCAGGGAACTGCTTCCCCGCACACGCCGGACAGATCCCGTGCGAAAACTCCGCGTCCGTGTGCTCCCGCACGTATGACTCGATCCGCGTCCAATCCCCCGCATCGGTCCTCACCTCCCGGCAGTATGAGCAGATGGGGATGATCCCTCTGAGCGTCCGCAACTCGGCCATCGCCCGCTCCGTCGCCGCGTGCGCGCGTTGCCGGGAGTCCCAGAGTCCCCACTCGCTGGCAATCAACGCGGCCCGGTTGCGGACCATCAGGATGCCCACGGCGTTCAGCACCCAGATCACCAGGATGTCACCGTCCACCGTCCCCGACTCGCCACTGTTGACCCAGGTGAGGCGCAGCCAGGTGAGGCCCAGGCTGACCGTCAGTGGCGGGAGGATCTGCAGCAGCGTGCGGGAGTGCAGCCCGCCGTAGTAGGCCAGCAGCCACATCAGCGGCGTGCGCAGTGGGAGCGTGCTGCCCTCCGGGCGCAGCGCGTTGAGCGCGAGGATGCAGCAGGCGGCGCCCATGCCGACGATGAGGACCATCCGTTCGTACGAGGCGCGGGGCAGGGGTCGCCGCAGCCCCCAGATCCCCGCGAGCAGGAAGCCGACGAACACGCTGCGCACCGCGAACCGCGGCGTGAGCAGCTGCTCCAGCGCGATCGAGAGGTCCGTGCGGAGGAACCACACCGTCGGCACCAGCATCAGCGCCAGTGTCAGGCGCGCGATGCGGCGGTCCGCATCGAGCTGCACGGACGCCAGGTCTGCGGGTCCGTCGGGGGGCGTGGTCACGGCGTGGTCACGGGGGCAGGGCGGAGGCGGCCGGCACGGGTCCGGCGCCGCGGGTCGGGGGTCGCAGGGAATCTGACAGCCGTACTACCCGGAGTGCTGCCACCGGGATTTCGGCCGATCCCCCCACCTGATTTCGATGCCCCGGGTGACTATATTCAGAGGCTATGCAAATCCGCAACATCGCCATCATCGCGCACGTCGACCACGGCAAGACGACCCTCGTGGATCAGATGCTCCGGCAGGCCGGGGCGTTCCGCGAGAATCAGGTCGTGTCCGAGCGCGTGATGGATTCCAACCCGCTCGAGCGCGAGCGCGGCATCACCATCCTCGCCAAGAACACCTCGATCCATTGGGGTGACACCAAGCTCAACATCGTCGACACCCCCGGGCACGCCGACTTCGGCGGCGAGGTGGAGCGCATCCTGCGCATGGTCGACGGCGTGCTGCTCGTCGTCGATGCGTTCGACGGCCCGATGCCGCAGACCCGGTTCGTGCTCCGCAAGGCGCTCGCGCTGGGCCGCACCGTGATCATCTGCATCAACAAGATCGACCGCCCGGGCGCCGACCCCATGCGGGTGCACGAGGAAGTGCTCGACCTGTTGATCGAACTCGAGGCCAACGAGGACCAGCTCGACGCCCCGGTGGTGTACGCCTCCGGACGCGACGGGACCTCCACGATGGACATGGATGTCCCGGCCAAGAACCTCACGCCGCTGTTCGACACCATCGTCAAGCACGTGCCGGCGCCGCCGAGTGATGCCGCGGGCGCGTTCCAGATGCTGGTGTCGACCATCGACTATTCCAACTATCTGGGCCGCCTGGCCATCGGGCGCATCGAGCGCGGCACCGTGAAGGTCGGCGACACCGTGCATCTCCTGCCGGTGGACCACAACCTCAAGGGTGCCCCGGGCCGCGTGACCAAGCTGTATGGCTTCGAGGGGCTCGAGCGGGTCGAGGTGCCCAGCGCCTCGGCCGGCGAGATCGTCGCCCTGGCCGGGCTCGAAGGCGTGGAGATCGGGCTCACCATCACCGACCCCGAGCATCCCGACCGGCTCGAGGGCATCGCGGTCGAGGAGCCGACCATCTCGGTCGACTTCCTCGTCAACAACTCGCCGTTCGCGGGACAGGACGGCAAGTTCGTCACCAGCCGGCAGCTCAAGGAGCGTCTCGAGAAGGAGCTCGAGCGCAACGTCGCGCTGCGGGTGGAGGACACCGACAGCACCGACACCTGGACCGTGTCCGGCCGCGGCGAGCTGCATCTCTCCATCCTCATGGAGACCATGCGCCGCGAGGGCTACGAGTTCCAGGTGAGCCGACCGCGCGTGATCACGCACGTGGGACCCAACGGCGAGAAACTCGAGCCGTATGAGGAGCTGGCGATCGACGTGCCCGAGGAGTTCATGGGCACCGTCATCGAGAAGCTCGGGCCGCGCAAGGCCAGCATGATCGAGATGAAGAACCCGGGCCAGGGCCTGGTCCGCATCGTGTACAAGATCCCGGCGCGTGGCCTGTTCGGGTACCGCAGCGAGTTCCTCACCGACACCCGCGGCACCGGCATCATGCACCACCGCTTCCTCGAGTACGGGCCTTGGGCTGGCAACCTGCAGGGCCGCCTGCGCGGGGTGCTCGTGTCCATGGAAGCGGGGACGATCATCGCCTTCGCGCTCGGCAACCTGCAGGAGCGGAGCACGCTCTTCGTCGCTCCGGGCGACGAGGTCTACGAGGGCATGATCGTCGGCGAGAACTCGCGTCCGGGCGACATGGACGTCAACCCGACGAAGGAGAAGAAGCTCACCAACATGCGCTCCAAGAGCGCGGATGACGCCATCTCCCTCGAGCCGCCGCGGGTGCTCACGCTGGAGAGCGCGCTCGAGTACATCGAGGACGACGAGCTCATCGAGGTGACGCCCAAGAACATCCGGCTCCGGAAGCGCCTGCTCGGCGTATCCGACCGCAAGCGCATCAACCGCGACGCCAAGAAGGAGCGCGCGGGGGCGTAACGCGGACTGCGCCGCCGCGCGGGCGTATACGCGCACGCGCGACACGGGGACCTGGAGTGCCAGCGAGGCAGTCGCGCATCGGCGTGACTGCCTCGTGTGCATCGGTGCTTCATCCGCACGCCTAGCCGCATCCCCAGTCGCATCCCCAACCGGTCGTCACGCCACCCGTTACGATTCGATGACGCGCCACGTCGGACTCTGGACGCCAGCCCTCCCCCAGTAATATCCTTCGCGCAGAACATGATGCCTTTCCTGACGGGCCGTCCCGCAACCGCCCGTGCACGCCACTTACCTGGAGACCGCGGACAATGCCGGCGATCGTGAAGTCGTCTTGGGTGCTCGGGCCGACCGAGGACGACGAGGACCTCGAGGAGTTCGATCCCGATCTCGATGAGGATGAGGATCTCGACGACGAGGACCTCGATGACGAGGACCTCGACGACGAGGAGCTCGACGAGGACGACTTCGACGATGAACTCGACGAGGATGAGGAGGACGACGATCTCGACGACGATCTCATCGACCTCGACGACGAATACGACGACACGGACGAGGACGACCGGCCGCACCCCGGTCGCTTCGAGGAGTGAAGGCCCCGGGGGGCGCCGACGGCGTCCCCCGCAGCGTTTCGGCCCCGTCACCCGGTTGACCCCGCTTCCGGGCCCGGCTTTATTTAGAGGCTCGCCGGGCCTGTAGCTCAGGTGGTTAGAGCGCACGCCTGATAAGCGTGAGGTCGGAGGTTCAACTCCTCCCAGGCCCACTCCCGGCAATGTTCGCCCCGCCAACGGTCCCCGTTGGCGGGGCGTTCGTTTTCGCAGTCCCCGGTTCCCGCGGTAAGTTCACCCCGTCTCCCACCGGACCCGCCGCATGCGCTTCGTCGCCTTCCTGAGCCTCACGCTCGTCGCCGCCACCCCGCTGCCTGCGCCGGGTTCGTCGGCAGGGGAGCACGCCGCGGTGCCGGCGTCCCTCCGCGTGACGCGCGCCGACTCCCTCCGCGCGGCCGACCTCCTTGACGTCACCAGCGCCAGCATCGCCGACCTCTCCGACGATGGCCGACACCTCGCCCTCACGGTGTCGCGGCGCCGCGACCAGCTCGGCGTCGTCGCCGCACGCGACGGCGACCCCAGCTACCTCCGTGTGGTGCCCGTGGAGCTGTACGCGGTGGATGCGGGCAGCCTCGAGCGCCGCGCCGTGTTCAGCGGGAAGCGCCCCGTGCGGAATCCGGTCTGGTCGCCCGACGCCACCCGACTGGCCTACCTCGAACTCGTGGATGACCGGTTGCGGATCGTGGTGTGGGAGCGCACGAGCGGACGTAGCACCGTCGCGCGCCTCGCGCCGGGCACCTATGTGGCCGAGAACTCCGAACTGCGCTGGAACGCGGCGGGGACCCAGCTGCACTTCGCACTCCGTACGGAGGCATGGCGGACCCGGGTGACGGCGCAGTTCGCCACCCTCGTGCGCGGCCCCATCACGCACCTCGGGGCGCCGGAGTCGGAACCGTTCCTCCCCTGGGAGGCACTGCGCCGCGAGGGCAACCGGCGGGCGATCGCCGCCTGGACGCCGGCCACCCAGCGGATCGAGACGCTGATCCCCGAGGGCATGATCAGCAGCTGGGCGGTCTCGGCCGACGGCGACGTGCGGGTCTGGAACGATGACCTCACGCGCAAGACGGACTATGAGACCATCATGGGCCGCAGCGAGCGGCTCGTGGCGCGTACGGCGGCGGACACGGTCACGCGGGTGCTGCTCGAGACGTTGCGCAACACGACCGTGCAGTGGGCCGAGGACGGTCGGCGGTACTTCTACGCGCGCGAGGGCACGGTGTGGCGCGCGACGGTCGGCGATTCCGCGCGGCGTCGCGTGGCCGCACCCGACTCGACGCCGGCGAGTGATACGAGTCGCGCTGCGCGTGAACGGCGGGCGAAGTCGCGCTGGTCCCTGGTGCGGGCCGCCGCGCTGGGGGACGCCGTCATCGCCTCGCGGCAGGACGGTCTCTACCTGATCGACACGCTGGGTGCGAGCACCCGCATCGCCACGATGCCGGACTCCACCGACCAGGCCTCGCCGCGGCCCACGGTGCTGCAGTGGTCGCGCGACGGGCGCTACGTCTACCTTGCCATCAACGCGCGCGATCGCTGGGAGCGCGGCATCGCGCGCTGGGACCGCCAGAGCGGGCGCACCGAGGTACTGGCCCGCGACGCCGACATGCGCAGCGGCCTGCAGCTCTCGCGTGACGGGGCCACGCTCACCTTCGCGCTCGCGACGTCGAACCGGCCGGCCGACCCGTTCATCGCGGACGCCGCACTGGCCCGCGCCCGGCGCGTCTTCGACGCCAATCCACAGCTTTCCGCGGCTGATCCGGCGCGACCGGACGCGCGACCGGACGCGCGACCGCTCGCGCGTACTGAACTGGTGCGGTACCTCGATGCCGACGGCGCGCCGCAGTGGGGAGTGCTGTATCATCCCGTCAACGGGGCGAAGCCTGCGCCGACCGTGTTCCTGGTCTACGAGTCGTTCTTCGACGACACCTTCGACGCGACGGCCAACCTGCTCGCCTCACGCGGGTACGCGGTGCTCAAGCCCAGTGTGTCGTTCGAGACCGGCTATCCCGGCGAGGCCTGGCTCAAGGGCGTGACCGCGGCGGCCAATCATCTGATCGCCATCGGCGTCGCCGATTCCGCCCGGCTGGGCGTGCACGGCACCAGCTACGGCGGCTACGCGACCAACCTGCTCATTACGCAGACCAAGCGCTTCAAGGCTGCGGTGAACATCTCCGGCAAGGTGGACTTCATCTCGTTCTACACCGACTCCCCCCGCCTCGGTGACCGCAATACGCACGCGGCCGAGCGGAGCCAGGACCGGATCGGCGCCACGATGTGGGAGGCGCCCATGAAGTACATCGAGCACAGCGCCGTGATGTTCGCCGACCGCATCACGACGCCGTTGTTGCTGATGACCGGTGGGGAGGACCACAACGTGCCCGCGTTGAACACGCGGGAGATGTACTATGCGCTGCGGCGTCTGGGCCGGCATGTGGAGTGGGTGAACTACGCCGAGGGGGGCCATGGGATCCCGATGACCAACGAGCGCGAGTTCACGCATTTCCATGACACGTTGGTGGGCTGGTACGATCGCTGGCTGAAGGCGCGACCGGTGGTGCCGTAGGCGAAGGCGTCGGCACGCGAGTTCCTGCCCCACGACGTGGCGTACCTCCAGATGAGCGCCTCAGATCTGTGCGCGATCGCGGACTGCCGCATCGTCCGCTTCATGTTCCACGACAGGGTCGCATTCGGCGGCACCCTGATCTCGGTCGCCATCCTCTACCTTTGGATCGCGTCCGTCCCACTGCGCGACGGCGAGCGGTGGGCGTGGTGGGCTTTCACCGTGAGTGGGGTACTCGGGTTCGGCAGCTTCCTGTTGTACCTCGGATACGGGTACTTCGACAGCTGGCACGGCACGGCGACGCTGCTCCTTCTGCCGGTGTTCGTTGCGGGCCTCGCCCGCACGCGCCCCTTGGCGTCGCAGCCGTCCATGCCGTGGATGCGATCCGCCGAGTTCCGTGCCGCGTCCGCGATGTCGCGCGCGGGGCGATTCGGGCTGCTCGCCACCGGAATCGGTCTGTCACTGGCCGGCAGTGTCATCATGTTTCTGGGCGCCACCGAGGTGTTCGTCGCCGAGGACCTCGGATTCATGGGCCTCACGCGAGACGCGCTGGGTGCCGTGAATCCGCGACTGATACCACTCATC
The DNA here is from genome assembly GCA_902825965.1 of uncultured Gemmatimonadota bacterium. Taxonomy (GTDB): domain Bacteria; phylum Gemmatimonadota; class Gemmatimonadetes; order Gemmatimonadales; family Gemmatimonadaceae; genus Pseudogemmatithrix. The sequence goes on from CADEDA010000021.1 coordinate 35,777, forward strand.
GCGCACGATCGCGCGGGGTTCGGAGGCGGACTGGCCACGACCGGCGTTCTGCTGACCGGGTGCGTGTGGCATGCGCGCCCGATGCGGTCATTCCACGAAGCGGTGCTCGCCGCCGGCACGGCGGGTTTCGGATGCGCGATCGGCACGCACTTCGTCGAAGGCTATCGCAATCCGGTGCATCTGGCGCCCGTGTTCGCCGGCGCTGCGCTATTCTTGGTGAGTATCGCGCTCCTCATCGCGAGTGCACGCCAGAGGCAGGCATCCTGATGGCTATCCGGAAGACGAGAACGGCATCGAAGTCCGCGGCCAGGAAGCCGGCGAAGAAGGCCGCAACGCCGCGCGCGGGTGCGTCGCGGTTGCCGACGTCCATGCGCAGCGGCAAGGCCAGCGCCGCCAAGGCCGCCGCTGGCGACGAGCCGGTGTTCGCGTACATCGCGGGGTTGCCGCAGCCGCAGCGTGGCATCGCCGCACGCGTGGACGCGTTGGCGGCCAAGACGCTGCCGCGTCTCCAGCGATCCGTGAAGTGGGGGATGGCCTACTACGGCGTCGGCGACGGGTGGTGCTTCTGCTGCGGCGGCTTCGCCGACCACGTCAAGCTGATGTTCATCAACGGCGTGACACTCACCCCGGTCCCGCCGGTGACACCCGTCGCGATGGGCAAGGCCACCCGAGGCGTCGAGTTGCGCTCGGCACGGCAGCTCGACGAAGGTCAGGTTGCTGCGTGGATGAAGCAGATCACCGCGGCGCCCGGTGTGGGACGGTCGCGGGCGGGCTAGCGGACGGCGTCATCGAGTGTGCCTCGGTCGGGCGGGCAGCATCGACTGGCGCAGCTGACGGAGCGGCGGCATCGTTGAACCTCGTGGCTGCCGTTCCTGCACTCGCCCGTCACAGCCTCCGCGTGGCTCCCCGGACCGTCGATCTCCCGACTCCAGGATGCGCTTGAACGTCCTCGCCGCTGCCCTCGCCCTCGGCCTCGGCGCCGGTGTCCTGGCGTTCCATCCGAGCCGGCCGCTGTACATGCGTCAGCGTCCCATCGCGCTGCGGGCGTACGACGGCGTACGTCTGCACGGCACGCTCTCCCTGCCGCGATGGCGACGGTCCGACGTGCCTGCGATCGTCATCGTGCACGGGTCGGGTCCTCGCACGCGTGACGACGTGCGCGGAGACATGCGGGCGCTGGTGCGCATGGGATTCGCCGTACTCGCGTACGACAAACGTGGAACGGGCCGCTCGGAGGGTGTCTACGTCCGCCAATGGGGAGACTCGGCGGCCGCGGTCCTCACGCAGCTCGCGAAGGATGCATCCGTCGCACTCGATTCCCTCCGCGCGGCCGAGGGCGTGGACAGCGCGCGCGTGGGCTTCTTCGGCGCGAGCCAGGCGGGCTGGATCATCCCGCTCGCCGCCGAGCTGGCGACTCGGCATCCCCGCTTCCACGTGCTCCTGGCCGGTCCCGCCGTATCCACCGGGGTCGAGCACTACTTCAGTGACCTTTCCGGCGACGGCACGCGACCGGCGCAGGTGACCGACCGGCGAGAGCTCGAGGCCCGCGTGCTCGGATTCGCCGGCCGCCACGGCTACGACCCGGCCCCCACGTTGGCGCGGTCGCCGGTCCCGACGCTCTGGATGTTGGGTGAGCGCGACCAGAGCGTGCCGACGTTCGCTTCGCGGCGCGTCCTCGACTCCCTCGCCCGCACTGGCGTCTCGGTCCACACCGTGGTGAGTTTTCCGAACGCCGACCATTTCCTTCGCGACGCCGATGGCGGCGCCCAACCACCGGTGTGGGGCGAGATGATGTCGTGGCTGCAGGTCCAGGGTGTGGTCCGCGCGCCGTAGAACCGCACCCGCAGTGACTTTCCCGGAGGCGCATGTGTGGTTCCTCGCGACGATCCTCGCTGCTCTGTCCGTCCGCATCCTCGTGCCGCAGTGGCGACGGCGACCGCCCGGATCAACCGGCCGGGCGCTGACGACGGAGTTCGGGGTGCGCCCCAGTGCGCCGGACGGGCGATTCACGCGCGCGGAGCGGTTGCGGGCGTCCGCCCTCGCGTTCGGAACGGCGGCCGGGCTCGCCGCGCTGACGATCCTCTCGTTCATCGTGATGGAGCGGTGGCCCAACGGTTCGACGCCGAACATGATCCTCGGATTCTTCGGTTTCATGGCTTCCTTCCTCGCCTGTCTTGCCATCGCGGCGATGTTCCTGCACTTGGTGGGCGCATTCGTCGCTCGCGCGGCGGGCCGCGACGCGATGTCCTAGCGTCACAGTGGATCGCACTCCACCGGCCGGCCTTGCGGACTTCGTGCCGGTTGGAGGTGCCACGCGTGGTCACCCTCAGCCTCGATCCTCCGATGCACACACGGGTCGTCAACCGTTCACTGCAACTGCTCCTGTTGGTCATCTGGGCGATCGCCGCCTTCGAAACCGTGCGGGCGAGTGGCCGTCCGACGTACCGCGAGTCCCAGATCGGCGCTGCCGCGCAGATCGAATGGCTCCGAGTCGGGGTCGTATGGATCCTGCTGGCCGCGGAGGTGTCTGCCTTCGGCGCGCTCCTGCGCGTACTTGCGACCGCGACCTCGCGAACCGAGCGGGCGATATGGATCGCGGTCGGCGTCTTCGTGGCGCTCGCGCTCTCGATGACCGTGCGATCGCACGGTCCCGACGAGCACAACCTGCCCGGACGCGTCGCGCTCGTGTTGTTGTTGGGCGGTGCCGTATTGGGCGTGGTGTCCATGGTGCGCGGCGTCGTTGCCCGGAGTCGCACGGGTGGAAGGACGGCACATCCGGTGCGAACGTCCGATCACAACCCCCCGACCTGATGCCTCGACGTCCCGCTCCGTCCGAGTGCTGTCGATCTGGGGAACCCATCACTTGGCCGACATGGATCCGGACCTGGTCAGTCCCAGACGACTGACGTTTCGACAGCAGAAGTCCGACCGCTGAGTCCCGCGCGGGCCTGTGCCGGTTTCGCCACCCGTTGAGTTAACGCCGATGGCGCAGGCTCGTCAGTCTGTTACCACCTTAGCTCGCCACCCTGGCCTGCCACCCTCTCCCCTAAGGTCCTGCGTGCCGCTGCGACCGCAAGCGCTGACCGCATGTGCGTTCCTCGTGGTCGCTGTCGCTTGCGGCGGGTCGCCGTTGGTGAGCGATGGCGTGCCGCCGGCGAGCATGCGATTCCGGGACTCGGTGTTCACGGCCACGACCACGCAGACCGACGTGCCGTACGGTGCCTCGATTCCTTTCGGCAGCGCCGTCGCCGCGCCGCTCGTACTCGACCTCTACACACCGGTCGGCGACACCGCCTCGGCGCGCCCGACACTGATCTGGATCCACGGTGGCGGCTTCGTGTCGGGGACGCGGACCGACGGGCAGATCCCACGGCTCGCGCGGTCCTTCGCGCTGCGCGGGTATGTGAGCGTGTCGATCGGTTATCGCCTGCGGACCCCGAGCGCCTTCAACGCCGACCCGACCGGCGGCATCCGAGACGCCGTACACGACGCCCGCGCTGCCGTGCGTTGGGTCCGCGCGAACGCGAGCGTGTTGCGGTTGGACCCCACGCGCATCGCACTCGTCGGGAGCTCGGCCGGTGGCGTGACGGCATTGTACGCAGCGTACGACGACGTCTGGGGGGAGGGGGAGAGTGGCAACCCGGGGTACTCCTCCGCGGTGCGAGCGGTGGTGGACTTCTGGGGCATGCTGCCCGACGCCGCCGATAGTGTCATGGAAGCAGGCGAGCCGCCGGTCCTGATCTTCCATGGCACGGCGGACACGACGGTGCCGTATGCCGAAGCGCAGCAACTGGCCGCGCGCGCGACACAGGTCGGCGTCCCGCATCGCCTCGTCACGCTCTCCGGGCAGGGGCATGCGGCATGGAACAACGTGCCGCTGTTCGAGGCGGAGATGACGCCGTTCCTGTTGCAGCGCCTCATCCCATGACGCGTGCCCTCGCGCCGCGCTCGGCGTACGAGGCATGGCGGTCCCTTCACCGGGAGCAGCTGGAGACGTGGTACCGAGCCCACGTCGATACGTAGACGGCGTCATTCGTCGTCGACACCTTCATCACGCGCCACACCACCATCTCCGAGGAACACCCGCGCATGTGGTTCCGCAGCCCCCGCTGGCCTCCCATCTGCTGGCTCCTTTCCGTCGCGAACATCGTGTCGGTGTGGTTCGCCGCGCAGCCGGCCGAGCCGTGGCACGCAACCGCGCACGCGGTGCTTGCGGTGGTGTTCGCGGTGGCTGCGCAACATCTCCGGCAGCGCCAGCAGCGTGCATCGTGACAGCACGGCTCAACCGCCCTGCGGCGGCCGTGGCGACACTGATGCGCCTCGGATGCGCGACGGTACGCGCCTGGCCTTGGACTCGACGGATGCGGATGGAACTACTTCGCTCTCCGATCCTTCCCCTCAGCAGTGACTGAGCGGCAGCTCCCCATACGCGATTCGACTGTTGCCCGTCTGGTGGGACGAACCGCGCGTAGTGCCTGAGGTGCACGAGCTCGATGGCCAAGGCAGTCGTTTCCGCCGCGCAAACGGAATCCGGCACTCCTTCGTCACGGTGCGCCCGCTGGCGGGGTATGTCGGCTGACGGTTACGATTCATCCATCCGCGGGGGCATGTATGCGCGCTCTACTCGCAAGACTGGCACTCGTTGTGGCGATCGCCGGCTGCTCGTCGCCGACGGGCCTCGGACCAGAGCGGGTGCTCACGGTGCAGGTGGCGTCGATGAAGTCCATGTGCCAACAGTGGTGGGGCGCGTCCGAATGCCTGTTGGTGCGCCTCGACGACGCCGATCCGTGGCGTCCGCTCCTGGACGGCATCGTGGGCTTCACCCACGAGCCGGGCTACGAGTACACGCTCCGCGTTCAGGAAGTCCGGATCGAGGATCCGCCGGCCGATGGATTCGCGCGCGAGCTCCGGCTGATGCGCATCGTCAAGCGGACGGCGGTACCCTCGCCCGCCAGTGGGATGTGACCACACAGGAGCTCCGCGATGAAGGATGAACGACTCGCACCCGAATCGCAGTCGCCCGGGCGTCTTCGCCCGCTCTCGAAGAATCCGCGCACTGCGGTCCGTCCGCTCATTCCGCCACCGCGGCGACCGGCGCTCAGCAGTGCCCATTGCTGGCTGGCCATCGCCGTCGCTGCGGTCATGGCAGCAGGTTGCACCGCAGCCCCCGAGCGCCCCGAGGTGCCGCCAGCTCCCACGCCGGCCAAGGTCAGTGCGGCGCAGTTCGCATCGCTCGCCTGGCTCGAAGGCCGCTGGCGCGGTGTCGATGCCGGTGGGGCCGCGTTCTACGAATCGTACGCCGTGGTGAGTCCCACACTGATCCGTTCGTTCACCTACTCCGACTCGCTGTTCGGGACGCCGAACGACAGCGGGGCGCTGGAGCTGCGCGGCGACACCCTGTTGAGCGGTTCACCGGCGATGCAGTGGGTCGTCACGTACGCGGATTCGGCGCAGTGGCGGTTCGCACCCTGGCGCGCGGCATCCAACGCGTTCACGTGGGAGCGCGTCGCCGCGGATACATGGACCGCCACCCTGCGCTGGGACTCGGCCGGCGTGCCCAAGGAACGGGTGTATCGGATGACGGCCGTCCGATAGCGCGCACATCCACATGCGATTCGATCCAGCCGGGGCGGTGATCCGCCTGTCGTCATCGAGCACCTTCATGCTCCGCGGTGGGTTCGGAGCGTTGCTTGCCGCGCTCGTCGTCTACGGACTGGCCGACGCCGAGATCGGCTTCGGCTGGGGTTATGGTGCGTTCTTCCTCGTGTTCGCCGCGCACCTCACATGGTCGAACCGGAGCCTCTGGCATGTGCGCATCCACGGCGGCGCGCTGCGCGTGTCACGCAACTGGCGCGCGTTCGAGATTCCGTTGCGCCAGATCGCCGATGTCCGGCAGGACCGCGACGGCGTCGGGCGACTGGTGACGGTCGAGTTGCACGCGGAGGTGCCCGGTGTCGGCCGCGCGATGGTATTCCTCCCGCAACGCGGCTGGATGGAACCCGGCTGGCGCGTCGACCGCGTGGTAGGTGCGCTCAGTCGGCACGCCGGGCTCGCGCTCGAGGGCCCTGTGCCCTGAGCCTGCCACCGAGACCTCACGCCTCCCCGTCATCGCCGATGGAACGCGCGATCCCCATCCTCCCCGTGGACGACCTCCGCGTCGCCCGCGCGTTCTACGTGGACGCGCTGGGGTTCACCGCCACGTTCGAGGTCAGCGACGACGGCTCGACGGGACTGCTCGGAGTGGCGCGCGGTGGCATCGCACTCACATTGGATTGCCCGATGGCCGGTCACGGGCGACACGTCTGCGTCTCGCTCGCGGTGGCCGACGCGGACGCGTACTTCCGCGAATGGAGTGCCCGCGTCGCCGTGAAGCGCCCGCCGCACGATGAACCGTGGGGCGCGCGGACCTTCGATCTCGAGGATCCGTTCGGGAACACCATATTCGTCATGGGGCCGCCAAGCGCGGCGGTGTGAACCATCCGCAGGTGCGTCTGGACCCGCCACTCGCACAAGCCCCTGGCGTGAGTGGAGCACTGCGTGCGCAGTGCTCGCAGGAGACGGACACCGATGGGGCGGGCGCCAACGGTTGCAGACCCTGACGGAGGTCACGCCCGCGGAGTAGCTTGGACCTCCGGAGTACGCTCCGCCGCGCGTTCATCGTGAATGCGCGCGCACGCCACAACCGGGAGTCCGCCATGGTCGCTGCCGAGATGCCGTCCAATGCCTCGCTCGCCGAACTGCTGAGTGCGCGGGCGCGGCGTACGCCGCCGGACCGACTGGTCGTTGATGTGGTGGGCGGGTTGGCGGTGGCGATCACCGCGGCGTGGGCGCGCCCAGGGACCTGGGTGGTGTGGACCGCCGCAGGGGCCTGTCTCGCGATGTACGGCCTCTGGGCGTTCGCCGAGGTCAGTCTGCTCCCGCGTGCCTGGCCCGAGAAGATCGCGCACGAGTCGATGTGGCAGGCCGTGCGGGGCACGGCTGCCGTGCTCGGCGTCGGCGCGTTCGTCGTGCTGCTGCTGGCCGCGCTCGGCGTGGCCCTCGGACCGCTCACGTCCTAGCTGCCGCCACACCATGTGGCACTTCCCCTCACCCCGCTCGTCATGCGCAACGTCATCCAATCCCAAGTCGTCGAGATCCCGCACGAGATGACCACGACCGGGTTCGAGATCCCGGGCTGCCGCATCATCGAGAACAAGGGCGTGGTGCGCGGCGTCGTCGTGCGGTCGCGTTCCTTCATCGGCACGTTCGGGGCGGGCCTGCAGACGATCTTCGGCGGCAACATCTCGCTGCTCACGACGCTGGCCGAGCGTGCGCGGCAGCAGGCGTTCGACACGATGCTGGTGCAGGCCCACCTCGCCGGGGCCCACGCGGTGATCGGCGTGCGGTACGACGCGACCGAGGTGATGAAGGGCGCGACCGAGGTGATCTGCTACGGCACGGCCGTCCGGCTCGAGCGCCTGGCGCTGTAGGGCGTGTCCCTCACGCCGCGGGACCCCGATTTCGCGCAGCGGGTGCGTCGCAGCTTCGCGAAGCAATCCGCGATGCAGACGTTCGGCGTGCGGCTCGCGCGCGTGGAGCCGGGGGCGGTCGACCTCGCGCTGCCGTTCCGGGCCGACCTCACGCAGCAGCATGGCTTCCTGCACGCCGGGGTCGTCTCGGCGGTGGTCGACAGTGCCTGCGGTTATGCGGCGCTCTCGCTCATGGACGCGGGTGCGGCCGTGCTGAGTGTGGAGTTCAAGGTCCAGTTGCTCGCGCCGGCGGAAGGGGCGTCGTTCCTCGCCACGGGACGCGTGCTGCGAGCCGGTCGCACCCTCACGGTGGTCACGGGCGAGTTCCGCAACGACGCGGACGTCGTGGTCGCCGTGCTGAATGGCACGATGATGGCCGTACGGGACCGCCCCGGACTCGTCGATTGACCACCGAAGGAGGAGCACGACGCGATGACGACAGCACAACACGCACTCAACTGGTTCGAGATCCCGGTCACGGATTTTGCGCGCGCCCGCCGGTTCTATGAGGCGGTGCTCGGGCGGCCGATCGAACCGCTCGAGATGGGACCGACCACCATGGGGATGCTGACGACGGATCAGACGGTCGTGGGCGGCGCGATCGTGAAGGCGGAGGGCTGCGTGCCGGCGCAGGTCGGCACCTTGGTGTACCTCAACGGAGGCGAGGACCTGGCGCCGTTCCTCGCACGCGTCGTGCCCGCCGGCGGCACGGTCGTGATCCCGAAGACGGAGATCGGGAACGATTTCGGCTTCTTCGCGCACTTCCTCGATACCGAAGGGAATCGCGTCGGATTCCATTCGATGCGTTGAGGGGCCCCTCCCGTCACGGACCTGTGCGTGCCATACCGCACCAGCGCTCGAGGGCCGACCGCACGCCGAGTTCGTGGTCCTCACCGGCCCACGCGACGTAACCGTCGGGCCGGATGAGTACGGCGGTCGGCGCGGCGACCGGACCGACCGCCGGCAGCACCCACTCGCTGTCACAGGATGCACGGCAGACGCGAAGCCGAGGCGACCACGCCGCGGCGATCGGCGCGTACGCGCCGGCGAAGTCCAGCAGGACCGGCTTCGCCGACCGCAGCAACTCGGCGACGCGGCGCGGGCCCTCCGCCGTCTCGAGATCGAGATCGGGCATGCGGCGGCCACGGACCGGATGCCCCTCGCCCAGGTCGTAGCGGATGTCGAGTCCCGCCATCTGTGCCGCGAGCCAACGGCGCGCCGCGTCGGTGCCGAGCATGTCGGCCATGGTCTCGCGCAGCGCCTGCGTCTGCGCATCCGCGCGGCGCAGCAGGACCGACGCCATGGTGTTCTTGAGCACCCACGCCGCAACCGGATGGCGCTCCGCGTGGTAGGTGTCGAGCAGGGAATCGGGAGACCGCTGCTGGAGCACCTGCGCGAGCTTCCAGCCGAGATTCACGGCGTCGTGGACGCCGGTCTGCAACCCGTGTCCGCCATCGGGCGGGTGGATGTGGGCCGCATCCCCGGCGAGAAGGATGCGGCGGTCGCGGTATTGCGCCGCCTGCCGCGTGGCGTCGGTGAAGCGGGAGAGCCATGTGGGGTCGTGGATGCCGAAGTCCGACCCGTAGACGGCGTGCAGGACCGCACGCAGTTCCTCGAGCGTCGGTGCCGACGTCGCATCGGCGCGCGGTTCGGTGACCAAGACCCGCAGGTGCGCACCGTCCTCGGACTTGGCCAGCGAGTGGATGCCCTGGGCATCACGATGGATGCCCAAGGTCGTCGGCTCCTCCGTGAACCGGGCCTCGGCGATGAGGTTGCTCGTGGTCGGCGCGGTCCCGGGGAACTCGATCCGCGCGAGTCGTCGGACGGTGCTGCGCCCGCCGTCGCAGCCCACCACGTACGGTACCCGCAGTCGCTCGCCGTCGCGGAGCGTGACGACGGCCGCGTCATCGTCCTGCACGAGGTCGACCAGCTCCGCTCCGTAGCGGATCGGCACCTGGAGTTCGCGCAGCCACTCGGCGAGCAGGCGTTCGATGTGAACCTGCCACAACGCGAGTACGCCAGGGAATCGCGTCGGGCAGTCGTGCATCCCCAGCGACACGCCGGCGAAGCCGACCGCCGGGTGCATCGTGCCCGCGGCCACGAACCGGTCGGCGATGCCGCGCTGCTCGAGCAACTCGAGCGTGCGCGCGTGCAACCCGCCTGCGCGGGCGCCCATCAGCACCTGGTCGCTGCGACGTTCCAGCACGAGGACGTCGATTCCGGCGAGGGCGAGTTCTCCCGCGAGCATCAGGCCGCTTGGCCCGGCACCGATGACGAGGACGGCGGGTTCGCGCATGCGTGGACTCCGGTCTGGGGGAAGAGACGGCCGGCAATGATGCCATCCCGGCCCGGGCTTCCTGCAAGCCTCCCCTTCGGTTATATGTTGAACGTGGCGCCATGACTGTGAGACTCTTCGCGCTCCTGCTGCTCTGCTGCCTGGTCATGGGCACTTCGTGCGTCGGCGCACGGGTGGATCATTATCAGGTGTACGAACTGGCGCCTGGCGCGTTGCCCGACTCGGTCCCGCCCGACAGTCTGCGATTCGGTGCCGACGAGTACTTCCGGGTGAGACCACCGCGGTCGCGGTGGAGTGCGCAGCCATTTCCCCCGCTGTGCCCGGGCATGCGGCGCTACGCCGCGCGGCGCGATCGCACGTTGCACGTCTCCACCGCGTTCGTGGGCTCCGGACAGACGGCCGTCTTCGTCCGTCCGTTCGAGATCGAACTCGGATTGGGTCCCGCGGACGCGACCACGCGGCGGTTGGTCGTCCACTACGAGTTCCGCTTTCCGTACGTCGGCTGGCGCGTCTCGAGCGCCGACTCGGCGGCCATCGCCGCGAACGTGCGCGCCGCTGCCGCCGTGCTCGCCGCGCACAGTGATTCCCTTGCCACGGTGCTGAACGGCGGCGTGCGCCCGCTGCGCTTGCCCGGCTTCGCGCCGACCGCCGCGGCACCGGCGTTCACCGAGGCCGAGTGCGCGCTACTCGGTCTCGCGCACTGACGTCGCGCCGAGAGCACCGGGTCGCCGCACTCTTGCGCTGTTCCCGCCGACGGCGCCTATTCAGGCGACCGACGTTGGCCCCACCCATCATCGGAGGGCGGCACCCATGCGACACAGCAGTTCGACACTCGAAGCATTGGCGCGACTCTCCTCGCGCACGCGCGATGCGGTGCAGGGCGGTCGGGCTTGCGGCTGCTTCCATTGCCTCCGGACGTTCGAGGCCCGTGACGTCAAGGAGTGGGCCCCCGAGGTCGAGGGCGAATCCGCCGCGATCTGTCCGCATTGCGGCGTCGACTCTGTGCTCCCGGCGCGCGATGGGCACGCGGTGGATCGCACCATGCTCGAGGCGATGCAGGCCTACTGGTTCGCGCGCGCCGAACCGCCGGCGGGCGACAACTCCGCGTTCGACAAGGCACGGCAGCGCCTCGACCCGCTCATCCGGCGACTGACCTGGGACCTGTGGGAATCGCGGAAGAAGGAACCGTAGTCGGCAGCGACGGCGCATCCGGCTATACTCCTCGCATGCAGCTCACCGACATCCCGTTCCACACCATCACGTGGTCCGACCTCGAGCCCACCACACATCCGGGCGACGCCGGCGTCGCCCTTTGGCGCACCGCGCACTACGGCGCGATCCGCGTGCGGATGGTGGAATACTCGGCCGGCTACGTCGCCGATCATTGGTGTACCAAGGGGCATCTCCTGCTCTGTCTCGACGGCGAGTTGCACACGGAGTTGCAGGACGGGCGTCGGTTCGTGCTGACGCCGGGCACGAGCTACCACGTGGCGGACGGCGCGGAGCCTCATCGTTCGGCGGCGCCGCATGGTGCCCGCCTGTTCATCGTCGACTGACCGGCTGACGGTCACGAGGGTCGAGCATGCCTGCGAAACGTTCCCGGCGCGACGCCACCCCGGCGACCCCACGACTGCTGTCGGGCGGGAATCCGCAGATCCCCAAGGGGGCTGGCGACGCACCGGTGCAGGCGTACATCGCGGCGATGCCCGGATGGAAGCGGGCGGTGGGGCGGAGGATCGACGCGATCGTGTCGCGGACGGTCCCGACGGTGCAGAAGGCGGTGAAATACAACTCGCCGCTCTACGGCGTGGACGGCGTCACCTGGTTCCTCAGCCTGCATTGCTTCACGCGCTACGTGAAGGTCGCGTTCCACCGCGGTGCGGAGCTCACACCGATGCCGCCGGGCCACTCGAAGCAGCGGTTCGTCCGTTACCTCGACATCCACGAGGACGATGCGCTGGACGAGACGCAGTTCGCCGCCTGGGTGCGGCAAGCCAGCCGACTTCCCGGAGAACGACTCTGATGGCCAAGACTCCCTCCCGCAGCGCGACACCGGCCGCGGGCGCCGGCGCCGACTGGCGTCACGCCACCCTCGACCGCATGCGGGCGCTGATCTTCGAGGCGGATCCCGCGATCGTGGAGGAGCGCAAGTACCGCGACGTCCCCACGTGGTCGCGTGACGGCATGATCTGCACGGGCGAGACCTACAAGGCGGTCGTCAAACTCACCTTCATGCGCGGGGCTGCGCTCAGCGACCCCAAGCGGTTGTTCAACGCCAGCCTCGACGGCAACACGCGGCGTGCGATCGACATCCGCGAAGGAGAGACGGTGAACGCCACGGCGTTCAAGGCGCTGGTGCGCGCTGCCGTCCGCCTCAATCGCGGCGCCTGACGGGGCCGCGTGGCCACGCCCGGTCCGTTCCTCACCGCCGAGTGGCGGGACCTCGTCATGCTCAACTACGAGGTGCCGCCGGAACTGCTGGCCTCACAGGTTCCGCCGGGCACCACGCTCGACCGCTGGGAGGGGAGGGTACTGGTCTCGCTCGTCGGGTTCCGCTTCCTCCACACGCGCGTGCTCGGCGTGCCCATCCCATGGCACCGCGACTTCGAGGAAGTGAACCTCCGGTTCTACGTGCGCCGCGAGGCGCCGGAGGGCGTGCGGCGAGCGGTGGTGTTCCTGCGCGAGCTCGTGCCGCGTCGCGCGATCGCATGGTTGGCGCGGCTGTGGTACAACGAGCCGTATCGCGCCTTGCCGATGCGTCACGGGATCACCGGCGACGCCGCGCGGCGGGAGCTGCGCTACGAATGGCGCGATCGCCGTGGATGGATCGGCCTGCAGGCATCGACCGTGGGGGCGCCGTCGGTGCTGACCCCGGGCACGGAGGCTGAGTTCATCACCGAGCACTACTGGGGCTACACGGCGCAGCGCGACGGTGGTACCGTGGAGTATCGCGTGGAGCACCCGCCTTGGCGCGTCTGGCAGGCCGACGCCGCGCACGTGCTCGGGGACCTCTCCGCGACCTATGGCGCGACCTTCGGCGCAGTGCTCGGTGGCCGTCCGTGTTCCGCGTTCGTCGCCGAAGGATCCGCCATCACGGTGTTCCGTCCACGTCCACTGCCTTGACCGGAGGTCGCATGTCCAAGAGAGTCCCCGACTTCTCCAGCCACAAGCCGCAGTCCAAGCTCTCGCTCGGCAAGACCGCGAAGGCACCGCCACCGCCCGCGGCGCCGCGTGTGAAGCCGCAGGCGACGTCCTCGAAGTCCGGCCGACGCGGCGGCTGAGGTCCGACCGGCGCAGCGAGCCCGCAGGCGCGCGCAGGCGCCTGCGCGCGTCTGCGGGCTCGCCGAACCTGGCTTACAGATCGAAGCGGTCGAGGTCCATGACCTTCGCCCAGGCCGCGACGAAGTCCTGCACGAACTGCGACTTCGCGTCGTCGCAGGCGTAGACCTCCGCCAGCGCGCGCAGCTCCGAGTTCGCACCGAAGATCAGGTCGACACGTGTCGCCGTCCAACGCAGGTCACCGGTCGCGCGGTCCCGGCCCTCGAACACGTCCGCGGTGCTACCCACCGGCGTCCACACCGTCCTCATGTCGAGCAGGTGCACGAAGAAGTCGTTCGTGAGGGTCTCCGGGCGCGACGTCAGCACGCCGTGACGCGACTGCGCGTGGTTCGCGTTGAGCACCCGCAGACCGCCGACGAGCGCGGTCATCTCCGGCGCGGTGAGCGTGAGCAGCTGTGCACGGTCGACCAGCAGCTCCTCGGCCGGCACCGTGTACGCACCCTTGAGGTAATTGCGGAACCCGTCGGCGATCGGTTCGAGCACCTCGAACGACTCCACATCCGTCTGCTCCTGCGACGCGTCCATGCGTCCCGGCGTGAACGGTACCGTCACGGGGGTGCCGGCCTGGCGGGCCGCGGCTTCGACCGCCGCGCAGCCACCGAGCACGATCAGGTCCGCGAGCGAGATGCGCTTGCCGCCGGTGGCCGTGCGATTGAACTCCTGTTGCACCGACTCGAGCACCTCCAGTGCCCGCGCGAGCTTCGCCGGCTGGTTCACCTCCCAGCGGTTCTGCGGCACGAGGCGAATCCGCGCGCCGTTCGCGCCGCCGCGCTTGTCCGAGCCGCGGAACGTCGAGGCCGACGCCCACGCCGTGGAGACCAGTTGCGAGATCGAGAGTCCCGACGCCAGGAGCGCGCGCTTCAAGGCCGCGATGTCCGTCGCGTCCGCCAACGGATGGTTGACGGCCGGGATGGGATCCTGCCAGAGCAGGTTCTCCTGCGGGACGAGCGGGCCGAGGTAGCGCGCGCGCGGTCCCATGTCGCGATGCGTGAGCTTGAACCAGGCGCGCGCGTACGCGTCCGCGAACGCCGCGGGGTCCTTGTGGAAGCGTCTCGAGATCTCGCCGTAGATCGGATCCATCCGCATGGCCATGTCGGCGGTGGACATCGCCGGCAGCACCGTCTTGCCGGGTCGATGGGCGTCGGGCACGACCGCCGCGTTCACCTTGTCGGTGGGCTCCCAGATCCACGCACCGGCCGGACTCTTCACCAACTCCCACTCCCAACCGAACAACGTGTCGAAGTATCCGTTGTCCCAGGCCGTGGGACTGGGCGTCCACGCGCCTTCGAGCCCGGAGGTGGTGGTGTCGGCGCCCTTGCCGGTCCCGTGCGCGTTGCGCCAGCCGAGCCCCTGCTGCTCGATGGGTGCACCCTCGGGTTCCGGGCCCACGAGTGCGGGGTCGCCCGCGCCGTGCATCTTGCCGAACGTGTGCCCGCCGGCGGTGAGTGCGACCGTCTCCTCGTCGTTCATCGCCATGCGCTTGAACGTCTCGCGGATGTCGCGGGCGGACGCGAGCGGATCCGGCTTGCCGTTCGGTCCTTCCGGGTTCACGTAGATGAGCCCCATCTGCACCGCCGCGAGCGGGGTCTCGAGTTCGCGGTCACCCTGGTACCGCTTGTCGCCGAGCCACTCGGCCTCGGCGCCCCAGTAGATGTCCTGCTCCGGTTCCCAGACGTCCTCGCGGCCGCCGCCGAAGCCGAAGGTCTTGAACCCCATCGACTCCATCGCGACGTTGCCGGCGAGCACCATCAGGTCCGCCCAGGAGAGCTTGCGGCCGTACTTCTGCTTGATGGGCCAGAGCAGGCGACGGGCCTTGTCGAGGTTCCCGTTGTCGGGCCAGCTGTTGAGTGGCGCGAACCGCTGCGTGCCGGACGACGCGCCGCCGCGTCCGTCCGCGGTGCGGTACGTGCCCGCCGAGTGCCAGGCCATGCGGATGAACAACGGCCCGTAGTGACCGTAGTCCGCCGGCCACCAGGGCTGCGAGTCCGTCATCAGTGCGGTGAGGTCGCGTCGCACGGCCTCGAGGTCGAGGGACTGGAACTCGGTCGCGTAGTCGAAACCGTCCGGCATCGGATCGCTGAGCCTGCTGTGCTGGCGCAGGATGCCGAGGTTGAGTGCGTTGGGCCACCAGTCGCGGTTGCTGCGTCCACCGCTGACGGTGGGCTTGGCGGCTCGTGCGCCGTCGTGCATGACGGGACACTTGCCGCTGCGGTCGTTCGTGTGATCGCCCATCGGGAACTCCACGTGCGTGTGGTGGGGATGTGGTGCTGCGTCTCAGTTTCGTGTGTGATCGCAATGTACTAAGGCGAAGGCGCGGAGTGTGGTTTCCGGATGTGTCTCCACGCGATAGGTTGCAAGGGAATCCCCGTCGGAGAATCGGCGTGCAAGCTGTGCGCGCAACCCTGACATGCGCGTTGGTCGTGGCACTCGTGTCGTCCGGAACCGCATCGGCACAGTCACCAGAGGCCGCTGCATCCGCGCGCGCCTGTCTTCGCGTGGGGCTGCGCGATGCGCAGGTGGTGCACTGCTTCAGCACGGCGATGGTCGAATCGGGCTCGCTCACGGTCGTCGCCGCGAACGGAACGTTCCGGCTGACGCCGATGTCCGTCGACGCGTTCGCCTCCTTTGCGAACGCCGTCGACTCCCTGACGATCGCACCCCCGCAGCGACGCGACGCGGCGACCAGCGTCGAGCTGACGTCCTTCTTCGGCCGCGGCGTGATCCGCATGCGGCCCGTCGCGACAACCTCGAGTCCCGAGTTCAGGCTGGAGGGCAGCAACGGCGGCTGGGACTTCGAGATCCGCCTCACGGGCGATGAGGGGGCGGCGGTGCTGCGTGCGCTGCGTCGCGAGCGCGGTCCGGGCGTCGAGCTCGTGGAGGCCGACACGCCGCCGCGGGGTCCGTCGGCCGACGGGGTGGCGTATGGCGCGGTGATCGACAGTCCCGCGATGCTGATCGAGCGTAGCTTCCGCGTCCGATGGCCGAGCATCGGCCTGCCTCCCGGCGCGAGCCGGCTCATGCGGTTCCGCTTCGTGGTCGACACAACGGGTCGGGTGGTGCCGTCCTCGGTGGAACTCGACGCTGGCGAGTCGCGCGCCCACGTACGGGCCGCGCTCGCAGCGTTGCTGCGCGCACGGTTCGAACCCGCACGTCACCAAGGACGGATCGTCGCACAACCGGTTCTGTTTCCTGTCGTGGTCGCGGTGCAACCGTGAGCAAGGGCGGCTGACCGGGGACAGCCGCGAGCGTCGAGTCCGGCGATCCTGTGTCAGGCGCCTGTACCGACGGGGTAGTCTGAACGAATCCCCCTGACGCGATGGCGTCGGACGGGCCACAGGTGACAGCGAGGCGTCCATGCTCACGTCAGTGCGATCGCTCCTCCGTCGCGGCAGCATCCTGCTGGCCGTCGTACTCGTGGGGGTGCGCTGTGAAGGTTGGGATGCGGCGGGTGTTGAGCTCCCCGGCGCCGATGACGGCTGGGTCGAGGCGCGCTTCGGGGGCGCGGCATACGTCGCGCGGCTCTGGGCAGAGGCAACCCGGGAGCCTGATGGCTCCGTCGCCTTGACGTTCACCGCTCATCGGCCACGACCACACGACCCGGCGGTGGAGTACCTGACCCTCCACCTGCCCGCCGCCGCCGTCGGCTCGCACGCCATCGCGAACTCCACCGCCGCGATCCTCCGCGTCGTCGGGGGTGACGTCGTCGCGATCATCTACGTCGGCAGCAGTCCGACACCCGGCGAGGCCGTCATCACGGAACTGGACCTCGACGCAGGGGTAGTGCGCGGGAGCATGCGCTTCTGGCTGTCGCCCGCGCCGGGCCATGAAGCGATCGGTTCGATGCGCGAGTTCGTGCTGACGTCCTTCAGCGCTCCCCTGACCGTGAGGTGATTGCATGCACTCGTTCCGCCGGTCGAGCATCCTCTGGGGCGCTGTGCTCCTCGTCGTTGGCTGCGCGCGCGGCGGCCGGGACGAGATCCGAACCACAGCCCCAGAACCCCGCAGTGGCGACGTGCGCGCGGTGAGTGTGGGGGTGTACGACTACGAGGGCTTGATCGAGGGATTCGGCGCAGTCGCGGGGTCGTTCGGACTCGACGCAGATGGCGGGGTAGTCAACGTCAGCGGCACATGCGCGTGGGGACCGGAAGCCCCGGACAAGCTGCCGGCGTCCTGTCGCTTCCGGACGTTCCGTGTGCAGCGCGACAACGCCGGGACTCCGACCCGCGCGTACGTGGTGCTGACGCGCGCACTGCCCAACGCGCCGCCCAACACCTGCGTGCCGAGTACGACGCCCGGACGGGCGCAACCGACGAGCTGCGTGACCGGGCAGGGTCAGCGCACCGACCGCAGCGCGCGCCATCGTGGATACGTGAAGGTCCGGCCGGCCGACGACTAGTTCCAGTTGTCGATCTTGAGGTCGTCGGGCGACGGCCGACCGACACCCGTTTCCACGGCCGCACGCAGGCTGAGCAGGAACGTCGCCCACTTCATGCTGCAGTGCGCCATGAAGTCCACTGGTTCGCGCCAACCGCGATGGCCGAACAGCAGGGTCGTCTGTCCGTCCTCGGCCACCAAGCGATAGTCGATGGTCGTTCCGACCCACTCCTCGGGTCCGTCCACACATCGCCAGGCGAGCGCCGAGGGCGCCGCGGCATGCTCCACCTGCATGACCATCCGCCCCTTCACCTCGCCGCTCGGCGTGCGGAACGTGAAGCCGACGCGTCCACCGACGGCCGCGTCGCCGTCCACTTCGCGGGTCCACCAGCCGGCGAGCCCCTCCGGCGTGCTGAGCGACTGGTACACCTGCGTTGGCGCGGCCTTGATGCCGACGCGATGGATGATGTCTGCCACGGAGCACTCGGGGTTGAGGGAAGGACCGGAGAGTAAAGAGGTAACTTGTAAATTGCAAGTTACCGGTATACCATATTATCCGGGATGCCCAAACGCCGGACTCGCCTGCGCTCGCATTGCCCCGTGAACTTCGGCCTCGAAGCCTTCGGGGACCGCTGGGCGCTGCTCATCCTCCGCGACATCGTCTTTCGCGGCAAACGCAGCTACGGGGAGTTCCTCGCGTCCGAGGAGGGATTCTCCACCAACATCCTCGCCTCGCGCCTCGAGCATCTGGTGGCCGAGGGGATCCTGACGCGCGCCGACGATGTGCGGGATGGCCGGCGCGCCGTGTACTCGCTCACGGAGAAGGGGCTCGATCTCATCCCCCTGTTGTTCGAGATGGTCCTCTGGAGCGCCAAGTACGATCGGCAGTCCGAGGCGGCGCGGATCCCGGGCCTCGTCGAGCTCATCGAACGCGACAATCGCCGGGTCAGCGCGGAGCTGCGGCCGCTGGTGGTGCAGGGGGAGGCGGTCGTGCGGCGATACGTTGAGGGTGGCGCCGGCGCGGTCCGGCTGTAGAGTTGGGGAGCATGACTCCCGCCCACTCCAGCGCCGACGCGTGAACACCTACCTCTCGACCTCGCTGGATGCCGGGCGTTGGCGCCGCGAGTCCGGCACGCCGCAGGTGCTGCGCTCGGTGCTCGAGGCGGTGATGCCGCTGCGGAATCCGGACTTCGAGGCCCGCTACGACGACGTCTGCACCTGGTTGCTGGAGCTCGAGAACGAGACCGGCGTGGTGCTGCGCGAGGTCGGGCTCGACGCCCAGTCGCAGCCGATCGTGGTCGCCCCGTTCGGGCGCAACGAAGGCTACTGGACGAACTCCACGGAGCCGCTGGCCTGGCATGCGATGGTGCGCGTGGATCGCACCGTGTTCGAGGCGGCGTGGCAGCGCTTCCAGTCCTCGTCGGCGCGGCGATGACGGCGACGCGGTGGGGACTGACGCTGCTGGTCGCGATGGTGTCGTCGGCCGGTTGCTCCGCTACGCGGCGCGTGTCCGCGGCGCCGTTGCCGCTGCGTCTCTCGTCACCGACTCCGTTCGAGGTGTACGTACGCGAATCCGTTGACGGCTTGGTGGTCGTCTGCCGGGCCTTGCGCGTCGATGCACAGGTCCAGACGATCGACGGGGACACGCTCTGGCTCGCCGCCGCACACGCTCGCAAGCTCCCGCGCGGCGCGCCGGATTGCCTGCAGGGACGCGCGGGATTCATCGTCACGTCCGCACACCCGGAGCTACAGTCGGAATCCGTGGACGGCAGGCCCCTGCGGACGCTCACCATGATCGTCCTCATGATCCCGCTCGCCGTGCTCATCAATGTCGGTGTCCTGCTCGCATGAGCATCCGCCGGTGGGCGGAGCGGGGCACGCTCCTGGTGGTCAGCGCGGCGCTCACGGGCTGTGCGGTGACCTACCACCAGCCGCCGACGGCGCCGCGGGTGCGTCTCGAGTCCCGCGTCCCGTTCGTGCTGCACACCACCGAGACGGGAACGTCGGCCACGGGATCCTGTGAGCTCGTCGCACTCACGGGCACCGTGCGCGTGTTGCGTGGCGATACCGTCTGGTTCGCATCCATCCACGACGCGCAGGTCCCCCGCGGCGCGCCCGAGTGCGCGCGCGGTCACGTCGGGTTCGTCGCCCTGCGTGCGCATCCGGAGCTGCAGGCCCCCGTGACCGAGTTGCGTCCATCCCGGTCGCTGGTACTCGCGCTGGTGACGCTGCCGGTCGTGATGATCGCGTCCGTACTCGTCGCGCTCGACGGCTGGTGAGCGGAGCATCACCCTCGCGACCGCCACGGGACGGCCGGCGACTGCGGCCCGCACTGGTCCGCGCCGGCATCGCCGCCGCCATCGTACTGCTGGGCCTCGCCACGCGACGCACGCCGGAACGGTTCCCGGGGTTCGTCGCCGAGTACGGTGGTGATGCACTCTGGGCGGCGCTCGTGTACGTCCTGCTCTCGATCGTGCGCCCGCGGGCCAGCGTGTGGCGTCTGGCGTTCGCCGCCGCGACAGTCGCATTCGTGGTCGAGGGGAGTCAGTTGCTGCAGTGGGACTGGCTGAACACCCTGCGGGCCACGCGACTCGGCGCGCTGATGCTTGGCCAGGGATTCCTCTGGAGCGATCTCCCGTCCTACACCATCGGCGTGGCGACCGCGGCCGCTGTCGATGCGCTGTTGCGGGAGCGCGGAACCTCCGACGCGCGGCCCCGGTAGCAGGGGGAGTGCCGGACCACGCCCGGCCGCTTGGCGACGGGCGGGTGGTTCGGTCGCTCGAGCCCCGTGGCGAGTGGTGCGAGTGCTCGTGACGCCGACTGTGACGGCGGGCTGTCGGTGCAGGTAGTCAATTCATGGACTCGAAGGATCCTTCCCCCGTGAGGTCGCTCGG
>CADEDA010000022.1 GCA_902825965.1 uncultured Gemmatimonadota bacterium
TAACCCGCGCCTCACGCGCCCTGCGCGGCAGCGCCACCATGGCTAAGCTGCGCGGCATCGCCGAGGTCGCCAGCGGGCTCGAGCGCCTCTCGCGCCAGGTCCGCGACGGACGCCTCCCGTGGGACGCCGCGACCCGTGGTGCCGCCATCGCCGCCATCGACGACCTCAAGATCCTCATCCGCGGCGCCCGCAGCTGGGGCGAGGCCGAGGACCGCCGCTCGGCCCTCCGCACGGCTGAGTTGAACCGCCTGGCGCCGCGTGAGGCCCAGACGCTCACGCGCGGTGGTGGTGCGGCGTTCCTCGCCACCGCCGCTGCCGATGCCGCGGCCGGGCTGCTCGCCTACGCCGAGCAGCCCACCTCGGTGGAAGTCTTCACGGCCACCATGCAGCGGGTCCGCGCCCTGCGCGGCGTCGCGGCGCTCAAGGACCTTCCCCCGCTGTCCGAGGTGGTGGACACGCTCGACATCGCCGCCAAGCCGATCGAACTGCGCCAGGAACCGCCCACGGCCGAGCGCCGTCGGCTGTTCCGCGCCGCCGCGCGTGTCCTCATTGAAGGTGGCGAGGCGGTCCGGACCGGCGGCATCCCGCCCACGGACACCATCGCGGTCCGCGAGTTCGCCCATGCCGCGGAATCGGTGCGCACCGGCGAGAAGGAGACGGACGATGTCGTCCCCATCGCCAACCTGCTCCCCGACGGACCACAGAGCGCCTTCGTGCAACCGGCGCCGAACCCGCCCACCTCGGCCCAGCAGCGCTTCCGGCTGGAGGTCGTCTCGCAGGCCGAACACCTGCGCCGCCTGGTGTTCGACGGCCGCGCCGCCGTGGACGCCGCCACGCGCGACCGCGTGGGACGCGAACTCCGCGCCGCGGTCCGGGCCCTCGCCAAGGCCGCCCAGAGTTTCGCCGCCCACGATATCGCCAACCTGTTCCTGGCGGCCGAACGCGGTGCGGCCGTCCTCGACAAGAAGGCGCTCTGGGTGCTCGACGAAGCGGGCACCGACCTGAGCCGGCCCGACAACGGCCTCACCGACGTGGCCCCGCGCTTCCGCGCGCTGTGGCAGCGGCTCAACGGCACCCCGCCGGCCCCGCTCACGGCGACCATCGCCCGCGTGCGCAAGCTCAGCGGCACGCCGGCGTCCAGTTCGATCGTGATGGGGACTGTGGGCAGCAGCACCGCCGGCGTCTCCGGCGCGGAGCTCCAGTCACTGCTCGCCTCCGGCCTCGCGAGCTTCGGCGCCCTCGAGGACACGCACCTCAGCGAGCCCGTGGCGACCGAGGATGACGACGTGGTCCCCATCGAGGACCTGCTCTACCGCGGCAAGGACGCCCTCCGCGCCGCCTCCGACCTCGGCGCGAAGCTCCGGCAGAACAGCGAGCCGCCCGATCCGGAGACGCTGTACGAGCTGTACGACCTGTTGCAGCTCGCCGCCGCAGACTGACGATGCGACTCGACTGGCGTGGCGCGCTCGGCATCGCCCTGAGCGCGTTTCTGCTTTGGTACATCCTGCACGGCCACGTTGGTGAGGTCTGGGCGGTGCTGTCCGGCTCCAACCCGCTGCTCTGGGTGCTGAGCGCCGCCACCGCGACGATGATCTTCCCGCTGCGCGCCCGGCGCTGGCAGGCGATCCTCGCGCCGTTGGCCGGTCGCATCCCCGTGGGCCCGCTCTGGCGCGCGACGGCCATCGGGATGATGGTCAACAACGTCTTGCCGCTCCGCCCGGGCGAGTTCGCCCGGGCGTTCGTGATCTCACGCGAGCGCCCCGAGGTCAAGTTCAGCGCGGCCTTCGCGTCACTGGCCGTGGACCGCCTGTTCGACGGCGTCGTCGTGCTGCTGCTCATGGTCGGCGCGACCCTCGACCCGCGCTTCCCCGCCGACGCCCAGATCTCGGGCGTCAGCGCCGACCGCATCGCCATCTCCGCCGGGCTGTTCCTCGGTGCGGTGGCAGTGGGGCTGTACGCTCTGGTGTTCTTCCCCGAGTTCGTGTTCCGCCTCGCCGAGCGCAGCGTCGGGCTGCTCTCGCCGCGGTTCGGCGGCAAGGTGCGCGCGTTCCTCGAGTCGTTCACCGGCGGCCTGGGCGTGCTCCGTTCGCCGAGGCTCGCCGCCGAGGTGTTCGTGTGGGCCCTGCTGCACTGGCTCGTGAATGCGCTGGCGTTCTACGTCGGCTTCCTCGCGCTGGACATCGACGCGCCGTTCACGTCCACGCTCTTCATCCAGGGACTCATCGTGGTCGGAGTGGCGCTGCCGTCGGCGCCCGGCTTCTTCGGCGTGTTCGAGGCCGCGGCCAAGCTCGGGTTGGTGCTCTACGGGGCCTCCGATGCGTTGGCCCTGAGCTGGGGCATCGGCTTCCACATCGTCTCGTTCGTGCCCATCACGGTGATCGGCGCCTGGTACTTCTCGCGGCTGCACCTGCACGTGAGTGACATCGCCGGGGGTGCCAAGGCGCATCCCGACGCCGCGGGGCCGGGATGACGGCCACCGCCGCCTCGGTGGAGGCACAAGCCAAGCTCAACCTCCTGCTGCGGATCCTTGCGCGCGAGGAGAGCGGCTACCACCAGCTCGAGACCCTCTTCGCGCGCGTCGAACTCGCGGACTCGGTGCGCTGCTTCACCGCGACCACGGCCCGCGAAGTCCAGGTGACCGGAGCCGACGTCGGCCCCATGGAGCAGAACATCGCCTACCGCGCGGCCGAGGCCTTCAAGCGCGCGACCGGCTGGCCCAACGGCTTCCGGATCGAGATCGAGAAGCGGATCCCGATGGGCGGCGGACTCGGGGGCGGCAGCGCCGACGCCGGCGCGGTGCTGCGCATCCTCAATCGCCTCTCGCCGTCACCGCTCGCGGCCGCCCAGCTCGCGACCCTGGCGCTCCAGCTCGGCGCCGACGTGCCTTTCCTCACCAGCGAGGCCAGCTGGGCCTTGGCCTGGGGCCGCGGCGAGCGGATGCTGGCCCTGCCGCCGATGCCCGCCCGCGAGATCGTGCTGCTGATCCCGCCGTTCGGCGTGGAGACCAAGGCAGCGTTCGGCTGGATCGCCGAGTCGCGGCGCGGCTCGCCGCTCAGCGCTCCCGCGCCGATGCAGCTCCACGACCTGGACCGCTGGGAAGGTCTGGCCCGCATCGCCGAGAACGATTTCGAGACGCCGGTGCTGCACCGGCACCCGGAGCTGGCCGCGGGGCTCGAGGCGCTGACGGCGGCCGGCGCGCGGATCGCGCGGATGAGTGGGTCGGGGAGCACGCTGTACGGGGTCTTCGAGCGACGGCCCCATCTCGACGCCCTCCGCCTCCCGGAAGGCATGCGGCTGCTCGGCAGCCGGACCGCGACGGCGGTCTCGGCGGTGCGGCTCCTCGACTGAGGTCACTCCCCCGTTTAGCTTCGGGGGGTCTGCCACTGCCCCTTCGTCCAATGGCAGGACATCGCACTTTGGATGCGAGAATGGTGGTTCGAATCCACCAGGGGCAATGCAAGAGGGTGTGTCTGGGGTGCAGTGAGTGCCCAATCCCCCCTGCCGCAGCGGGTCCTCCGCCGCTAGGTTTCGAGGCTGTCCCGCCCTCGCCGGCGGACCGCGTCCCCGCCTGCCTTCGTGTGGGCTATCTCGTTCCCCGCCCGACCCTTAGGCCCGCCGCACAATGGACGGACTCGCCGTACCCATCCACGGTTTCCGCGTGCTCACCGGCACGGCCAATCGGCCGCTCGCCGAGGAGATCGCGAAGTCGCTCGGCGCGGAGATCACCAAGGCCACGGTCTCGCGGTTCGCCGACGGCGAAGTCTTCATCCGGCTCGACGAGAATGTGCGCGGTGCGGACGTCTTCATCGTCCAGCCGACGAACCCGCCGGCTGAGAATCTGCTCGAACTGCTCCTGCTCATCGACGCGGCGCGCCGGGCCTCGGCCGCGCGCGTGACCTGCGTGATGCCCTACTACGGCTACGCGCGCCAGGACCGCAAGGACCAGCCACGCGTGGCGATCGGCGCCAAGCTCGTCGCCAACATGATCATGCGGGCCGGCGCGGACCGCGTGCTCGGCCTCGATTTCCACGCCCACCAGCTGCAGGGCTTCTTCGACATCCCGGTGGACCACCTGTACGCGGCACCGGTGTTCACCGCGCACTACCGCAAGAAGAAGCTGCAGGATCTCGTGGTGGTCGCGCCGGATGTGGGTTCGGCCAAGATGGCCCGCGGCTTCGCGAAGCGGCTCAACGCGTCGCTCGCCATCATCGACAAGCGGCGCCCCACGGCCAACGTGGCCGAGGTGGTGAACGTGGTCGGTGAGGTCGAGGGCAAGGACTGCCTCCTGGCCGACGACATGATCGACACGGCGGGCACGGTCGCGGAAGCGGCGCGCGCGCTCAAGAACCTTGGCGCCAACGACATCTACGTCTGCGCGACGCACGCCCTGCTCAGCGGCCCGGCCGTGGAGCGGTTGAGCAACGCGCCGATCAAGGAAGTCGCCGTGACCGATACCATCGCCCTGCCGGAGAGCCGCAAGTTCCCGACGCTCACGGTGCTGAGCGTGGGCGAGCTCCTGGCGAAGGCGATCCGGTTCACGCATTCGGATCAGAGTGTGAGTTCGCTGTTTGAGTGAGGGATGTTGGATGTTGGATGATGGATGTTGGATGATGGATTGGAGATTCGAGGTGTAGGTGCTGTACCCTGCATGGTGAGCGCGGTAGGGCGTGGACGGTGCGTTTCTCACACCACCCACCTCCCACCTCCCACCTGCAGTTCGTCGGCGCTCCGCCGGGCCGGATCTACCGGGAACCCACGTTGTGCGCCTGTCCTGTTTCAGAGGTTCGTTCCATGGCTTCCGTTCCGTTCACCGCCACCACCCGCGACGCCACCGGCAAGGGCGTCGCCCGCAAGCTCCGCGCGGCCGGCCAGGTCCCGGCGATCATCTACGGCCACAACCGTGAGCCGCAGACGCTGGCCCTCGAGGCGCACCCGCTGCAACTGCTGCTCGAGAAGCACCCGTACCAGAGCACCGTCATCGCGCTGTCGGTGGGCGGGAAGTCGGTCAACACGCTCATCCGCGAGATCCAGCGCCACCCGTACAAGAAGCAGATCCTGCACGTCGACTTCCAGGAACTCGTCGCCGGTGAGAAGGTGACGGTGCCGGTGCCGCTGCAGTTCGTCGGCACGCCGGAAGGGGTGCGCCATGGCGGCGGCATCCTCGACCAGGTGCTGCACGAGCTCGAGGTCTCCTGCGATCCGGCCAACATCCCGCACCACCTCGTCGTGGACGTCACCGCGCTCACGATCGGCCACTCGATCCACGCGGGCGAGATCCCGATGCCGGCCGGCGTGACGCTCGAGTCCGACGCCGACGCGACGGTCTGCGTGTGCGCGGCGCCGAAGGTCGAGGTCGAGGCAGCGCCGGCGGCGGAGGCTGCCCCGGCGGAGCCGGAGCTCATCCGCAAGGCGAAGGCCGACGAAGCCGCCGAGAAGTAAGGTCCGGCTTCCCTCGGGTTACGGCCGGGTCCCGGGAGTGTTATGAAGGTCATCCTCGGACTCGGCAACCCGGGCAAGGACTACGCGAACACGCGCCACAACGTCGGCTGGTGGGTCCTCGACCACCTGGCCGACGCCTGGCGGCTCGACGGCTGGCGGAAGGACGGGGAGGCGCTCACCAGTTCGGGAGCGCTGGGCCCGGTGAAGCTGCGGCTGGTGAAACCACAGACGTACATGAACCTCTCGGGGGCGGTGCTCAAGCCCTGGCTGCGGCGGCCGTTCTGGGCCGCGGCAACGGACTTGCTGATCATCTCCGACGAGGTGCAGTTGCCCGTGGGAACGTTCCGGTTCCGCGCACGCGGGTCGGCGGGCGGGCACAACGGCCTCAAGAGCATCGAGCAGGCGCTCGGGAGCCAGGAGTATGCGCGGCTGCGGATCGGCGTGGGTCCGAGCGATCCGCAGCGGCGCGTGGGAGACCTCGCCGATTACGTGCTCGGCGAGTTCGGGAAGCAGGAGGCCGCCGACACGCGGGCCCTGCTTCCGACGTTCGAACAGGCGGTGCGGCAGTGGGCCACGGATGGGATCGGCCCTGTGATGAATGCGTTCAACTCCACCAATCACCCCCCTTCTAATGCTTGACAACCTGTCGATGTACGCGCTGGTGATCGGCGTGGTGGGCCTCGTGGCCTGCTACCTGACCTACGCGGGTATCGCGCGCCAGTCGCCGGGCTCCCAGGTCATGCAGGACCTGGCCGAGCAGATCCAGCTCGGTGCCATGGCGTTCCTGAAGCGCGAGTACACGGTGCTGCTGCCGTTCCTCCTTGTCGTCGCCGCGCTGCTGGGCTACGCCGTGGGCATGGAGACGGGCATCTCGTACGTGATCGGCGGCCTCTGCTCGGTCGCAGCCGGCTGGGCCGGCATGACCTCGGCCACCAAGGCCAACGTGCGGACCTCCGAGGCGGCCCGGGCCAGCGGACAGGCTGCCGCCCTGCGGATCGCCTTCGGCGGCGGCGCGGTGATGGGCCTCGCGGTCGCGGCGCTCGGCCTCGTGGGCATCGCGGCCATCTTCCTCTGGCAGAAGGAACTGCTCGGCACCACTGGCTTCAAGGAGTTCGGGGAGATCATCTCCGGCTTCGCCATGGGGGCCAGCTCCATCGCGCTCTTCGCGCGCGTGGGCGGCGGCATCTACACCAAGGCGGCGGACGTCGGCGCCGACCTCGTGGGCAAGGTCGAAGCCGGCATCCCCGAGGACGACCCGCGCAACCCGGCGACCATCGCCGACAACGTGGGTGACAACGTGGGTGACGTGGCCGGCCTCGGCGCGGACATCTTCGAGTCCTACGTGGGTGCCATCATCGCCACCATCGCACTGGCTTCCACCTCGACGCTGATCCCCGAGACCTCGCGCCTCGCGTCGGTGATGCTGCCGGTCGCATACACGGCGGCGGGCCTCGTCGCCTCGCTCGTCGGCATCCTCGTGATGCGTGTCCTCGCCAAGGGCAACCCGGCGAGCGCGCTGCGCGCGGTGACGTTCATCGCTGCCGGGTTGTTCCTCGTGTTCGCGTACCTGCTCACGGTGCAGATCCCGCTCAACATGACCGACCCGGAGACCGGTCGACTGTTCCCGGTCCTCGGCCCCTTCTTCGCCGTGGTCGCCGGGACGGTCTCCGGCATCGCGATCGGCCTCGTGACCGAGTACTACACGGCGGCCGGCCCGGTGCTGCGCATCGCCAATGCGTCCAAGACCGGCCCCGCGACGAACATCATCGCCGGCCTCGCGGTCGGCATGGAGTCCACGATCGTGCCGGTGCTGCTGATCTGCGGCGCGATGTACGTCGCGGTCTGGTCGGCCGGCCTGTACGGCGTCGCCATCGCGGCGGTCGGCATGCTCGCCACCGTCGGCGTGACGATGTCGGTGGACGCCTACGGCCCCATCGCGGACAACGCCGGCGGCATCTCCGAGATGAGCCACCTCGGCCCCGAGGTCCGCAAGATCACCGACGGCCTCGACGCGCTCGGCAACACCACGGCGGCCATCGGCAAGGGCTTCGCCATCGGCTCGGCGGCGCTCACGGCCCTGGCCATGTTCTCGGCCTACGCCTCGGCGGTCGGCCTCGACAACGTCGGCCTCAACCTCGTCGACCCGATGGTCGTCATCGGCCTCTTCATCGGTGGCGTGATGCCGTTCTTCGTCGGCGCACAGACCATGACGGCCGTCGGCCGCGCGGCGCAGGGCATGGTGGAGGAGGTCCGGCGCCAGTTCAAGGAGATCCCCGGCCTGCTCGAGGGCAAGCCCGGCGTGAAGCCGGACTCCGCTCGCTGCGTCGACATCTCCACCTCGGCGGCCCTCAAGGAGATGATCATCCCCGGCGTGGCCTCCGTGCTGCTGCCGGTGATCGTCGGCAAGTTCTTCGGCGTGAAGGCCCTCGGCGGCCTGCTCGCGGGTGCAACCGTGACCGGCGTGATGATGGCGCTCTTCATGGCCAACGCCGGCGGCGCTTGGGACAACGCCAAGAAGGCGATCGAAGGCGGCATCCTCGGCGGCAAGGGCAGCGACGTGCACAAGGCTGCGGTCGTCGGTGATACCGTGGGCGATCCGTTCAAGGATACGTCGGGGCCGGCGATGAACATCCTCATCAAGCTGATGTCGGTGGTTTCGCTTGTGCTTGCGCCTTGGTTTATCGCGTAAGGGCAGGTGGAAGGAGTGAGGGGTGAGGGGGGAGGCCGTTCGGCCTCCCCTCTTCCTTTTTCCCGTCAGCGATCCAATGCGTCCTCGGAACCTCTGAGCGACGGGGAGGCGATACGTGGTTGCCGCGGCATCGTCGTCTTCGGCGCTGCCGCAACGGACGGCGCTGGGTGCACGCGCGCGTTCGGGGGGCGGCGTCTCTCGCGGATGCGTTCGAGAACGCGCTTCCGTAGGCCCATCAGCATGCCTTGGACTTCCGACAGGCGTGCTTCGAGGATGGCGTAGTCTTTCGCGGCGATCGCGCTCAGGTCCTTTGCAAGCAGCAGGTGATAGTCGGCCTCGCGCGCCGAGGCCAGAGCGATCTCGAGGAAGCGGTTGAACTGGGGATCGGTCGAGTGTCCGGCACCCTCCGCGATGTTCGCAGGGATCGAGGCGATGGCCCGTCGAAGCTGCGAGCACAGCACCGGATACCTCCGCGCGACGACGCCGTCCGTGACTGCATAGGCACGAAGCGTGAGCGCGTGCGCTTTCTCCCACACGGAGAGCTTCCGAAAAGGGTACATGTCGCGAAGGTGCGCGGGGGGAAGCAGACAGCCCGCATCGGAAGCCCGCAAGCCGTTACCTTACACCTCCCACCTCACACCTTCCACCTGTTCCTGCGCATGCTCAGCTTAGGCATCGTCGGCCTCCCCAACGTCGGCAAGAGCTCCCTGTTCAACGCCCTCACCGCCGCCAAGGCCGAGGCCGCCAACTACCCGTTCTGCACCATCGATCCCAACGTCGGGGTGGTCACGGTGCCGGACAAGCGGCTGGATGCGCTCGCGGAGATCGTGAAGCCGGAGCGCACGGTGCCTGCGGCCGTGCAGTTCGTCGACATCGCCGGCCTCGTGAAGGGGGCGTCCAAGGGAGAGGGCCGCGGCAACGCCTTCCTGAGCAACATCCGCGAGACCGACGCGATCGTCCACGTCGTGCGCTGCTTCGACGACCCCGACGTGATCCACGTCGATGGTTCGGTGAACCCGGCGCGCGATCGCGAGACGATCGAGTTCGAGCTCGCCCTGGCCGACCTCGGCGTGGTGGAGAAGCGGCTCGACAAGGCCAAGCGTGCCGCCAAGACGGGCGACAAGGCGGCGGCGACCGAGGCCGCAGCCCTGGAGAAGGCGCACGCGCCGCTCAGCGAAGGGCGCGCACTCTGGCACGTGACGCTCAGCACCGAGGAGCGCACGCTGCTGCAGCCCCTGCAGCTGCTCACGCTCAAGCCCATCCTCTACGCCGCCAACGTCACGGACGCCGAGCTCACCGGCGCGGAGGGGCCGCACGTCACGGCGCTGCGCGCCGCGATCGCTGCCGACCATGAACCCGCGGAGGTCGTCACCTTCTCGGCGAAGATCGAGTCCGAACTCGCCGAGTTGCCGGCTGAGGACCGCGCGGAGTTCCTCGCCTCGCTCGGGCTGGAGTCCGCCGGGCTCGACCGCCTCATCCGCGCGGGCTTCCACCTGCTCGGCCTGCACACCTACTTCACGGCCGGCGAGAAGGAGGTGCGCGCCTGGACGCTGCATCAGGGGGACACTGCGCCCAAGGCCGCCGGCGTCATCCACTCCGACTTCGAGCGCGGCTTCATCCGCGCCGAGACCGTGGGCTACGACGACTTCATCGCGCTGGGCGGCTGGAAGGGCGCCAAGGAGAAGGGCGCGGTCCGCGCGGAAGGCAAGGAGTACGTCGTGAAGGACGGCGACGTGCTCTTGTTCCGCTTCAACGTCTGAGCGCCGACCACAGGCGCCGGAACGGCCGCAGGACGGGATAGAGCGGGAGCAACGCGTCCGGCAGCGGCAGCGCCGTCCACTCCTGCAGCGTGGGATCGAACGTCGCACGGGCCAGCAACCGCGCGCGGTCGAGTGGCCGCTCCGTCCAGGCCAGGTCCCAGGACAGTGGCGGTCGCCACGCGGTCTCGCCGCGTACCCACAGCGCCTCCACGGTCTCCACCAGTCGCGGCAGCGTCGCGTCGCGTCCCACAGCCTCGGCCAGTTCGGCCGGCAGCGCGAGGTCGAGCGCGCGGGCCATCAACGCCGCCCCGAGCCGCAGCGCGCGGGCGCCGCCGACCGCGTGTGCACGCGCGTGCGCCGCGACGAGCGCGCGCGGCTCGCGCTGCGCCAGCGCGGCGAACACGGCAAGGTCCTCCAGTGCACTCCAGCCATGCTTGGACGCGTGCTGCGCGAGCAGTGCGAGCGTATCCGCCAGGCTGGGGACCGGCACCAGGCGTCCGCCGATCGCGACGTTGGTCGCGCGTGTGAGCACCCCGTCCACGTCGAGCCGCCCGGCATAGCGCCGCGCGCTGAACGCCCAATGCAACTCGAGCAGCGGTGGTTCGGCCTCACCGACGAACTCCGACGCGCCGAGTCCGGCGAAGATCGCGCGCTCCTGGGCGGCAGTCATCGCGTGACGCGGCCGCCAGCCCAGCGCGAGCACCACGCGCCGCGCGGCCTCCACCTGCGACGGTGGCACCACGAGGTCGAGGTCGTGGAAGGTCCGCGCGGCCGGATCGCCCCAGGCCTGCACCGCGAGCGCCGGCCCCTTCCAGGCGAGCACCGGGATCGATGCCGCGTGCATCGCGTCGAGCAGGCGGTGCAGTGTCGCGACGGCCGCCAGACTGCGGATCGCGCGCGCGCGTGCCGGTGCGTCGGGCGGGAGGAGCGCCTGGAACAGGGGGGCGACCCGGTGCCGCTCCGCCAGGTCGAGGAACGCGGCGCGCTCCTCGGGAGCGATCGTCGCGGGGTCGAAGCCTCCGCCGGTGACGCGCGCGCGGACCGCAGCGCACAGCAGGTCGAGCGGACGCGACGCGGCCGCGCTCAGTCGTTCACCCGGTGCGACGCCACCAGAAGCCACCGTCGACGCGCCCCGGCGCGAACAGATTGCGCTGCGTCAGCTCCGCGGCCGACCCATGCACGTGCAGCGCCGGCGCGCGGTACGGTCGGCGCGACACGGCACCCACGCCGCTCGCCACCGACCCGTCGCGCGCGGCGAGGTTCGGAGTCGGAACGGACGGATCGTGCTGCGCGTGCCGCACGGGCTCCAGATGCTGCGCCATCGGGACGGACCTCGGACAGGTGGATCGAACGGCGGGCCTGCACCTTACAGACGCGCGCCGCCGGGAGAAGATAACGCCGCCAGTCAGCGCTGGTCGTCGCGTCGCGTCACGAAGTGCGAGACGACGTCCACCAGTGCCCCGAGGCGTGCGGGATCCTCGTGCGGCACCAGTCGCCACACCGGCACGGCTGCGGCGAGTCGGCCCACGGCGCGAAGCTCCTCCGCCCGTTCACGATCGTCGAGCAGGTAGTTCGCGTACGAGTTGCTGACCAGACCGAGCAGTGCCTCGCCGCCGGCGCAGCGCTCCACACGCGGCGCGTCGGCATCGGCGACCCGCGGCGCGAACAGCAGCAGCGCACCGAGCGGTACGGCGTCGCGGGCGAACGCGAATCCCGCCTCGGCGAGCGAGAGTCCCCGCTTCTCGAATGTCGGCGTCAGTGGTGCCAATCTTGAGTCCGGGCCGAAGAGCAACCGCTCGCTGTCCTCCCAGATCCGCAACTGGTCGAGGGCCGGCGTGCTGCACCAGCCGGACGCGGCGTCCTGCACGACGAGGATGTCGTCGGTGATCACGGGGTGGCCGCGTTGCGCGCAGGCAGTCACGAGCGTGGACTTCCCCGCACCGCCGGGCCCCACGAACGCCACCGCGCGCCCCCCGATGACGCAGGCACTCGCATGCAGCGCGAGCCGTCCCCGCCGTCGCAGCGCGTACCCGAGCACCGGTCCGACGAGGAAGGTCATGGCGTCGGCGAGGGTGAGCGGGGCGTCCCAATCCGCCCACACGGCGCGCCCGTCGGTACCGAGATGGAACCGGATCCCTTCGCTGTAGCGCAGCGCGATCGCCGCCACACTCGGCAGGGACCACACCTCGATCGTCGCCCGTCCGTCCGCGTCGGGCTCGGAACGATGGCGCAGCGTGCCCGCCACCTCGCCCCAGGGTGGCCGCGCGCCGAGCGCGATCGTCACGTCGGCCTCGCCCGTCGGCTCGACCGCCATGAGCCCCGGCAGCGGCGATGCGCTGCGCAGCCGGAGTCCGAATGCGAGGTAGTCAGGCACGCGCGGCCTCGGGCTGCGCGAGCCAGCGCGCCACCTCGAACACGCGCCATGCGGCGAGCATCTCGCTCGGGTCCTCCGTCTCCTCGAGGGCGCGGCGCCAGGCCGGCACGTCGACGAGGTGGTCCATGGGATGCGCGAGCGCGCGCGCCGGCCCGCCGCGCGCCCGCCAGGCCGACATGCCCGCTTCGAGCGCACCGGTGACCGGCGTCTTGGGACGCGAGAGCACGGCCGGGGGCAGCGCACCCTCCATCACGCGACGGAGCAGGTGCTTCTCCTGGCACCAGGGGATGGGCGGCAGCGCGAACACGAACGCGAAGAGCCGTGCATCGAGCAGCGGTAGCACCACGGTGAGCGGGGCGCCGGTGACGCTCGGGTCGTCGATCGCGAAGAGCGTCTCCCACACGGGCTGCTGGTGTGCACGCGCCGCGAGCGGCCGCAGGCGGTGCCGGGCGGGCTCGCTCGGCATGCCCTCGCCGTAGCGCGCGCGGAGCTCGGGGAGCATCCAGCGCGGGGCGGCCCAGTCGCCCCGCCGCGACGCGACACCGCGGCCGGTGAACTCGCGCACGCCGATCCAGGGCCGTCGGCCGGTGCGCGCGCGATACGCGCGCCAGGCATGCAACGTCTCGCCGATCGGGCGCGAGCGCACGAGCGTGAGCAGGTCCGGCGGCGCGAGCAGTGCGTCGCCGTCCTCCCCGTCGATCGTCACCGGAGCCTCGGCGGCCAGTTCGCGCGCGCGCTGCCGCCACTGCGCCAGCTCGGGGTCGGCGACGGGTTCGGGGGTGCGCAGCGAGGCATCGTCACAGTGGGCCAGCAGGCCGTCGGCCTCCAAGAACGCGACACGCTGCGGGATCGCGAGGTGTCGCGCGACTTGCTCCGCCCACTTCCGCTCGTCGTCGGCCACGAGGCGTTCATGCGACACCGTGAGTGCACTGAGCGCGACGTGTGCACAGTGCCGTCGCGCCGTCGCCGCGATGGTCGGCGAGTCGATGCCGCCGCTGAGTTGGATGGTCGCGCGCGGCGCGCGCAGGCGATCGACGACCGCCGAGGCCAGCAGGGCGCGGAACTCCTCGAGCACCTCCGCGTCGCTGCCACCCAGTCGCGGCGCCGGGTCCGGGAACTCCCAGTGCCGCGATTCCGCCCGCGGTGCGTCGCCGCGCCACACCCACTGGTGGGACGGCGGCACACGGCGCACCCCGCGCCGCGCCGTGCGCCACGGGTCGAGGATCGATCCCGTGCGCAGGAACTCCGCCAACGCCTGTTCATCGGGCTGGTCGTCCACGCCCGGCAGCGCGAGCAGGGCGTCGAGGTCGTTCGACACCGCAACGAAGCTGGTGGTCTCGGCCACGAAGAGCGGCTTCACGCCGAAGGTACCGCGCGCCGCGACCAGGCTGCGGGTGCGCCGATCCAGTGCCGCGAATGCGAAGTCCCCGATCAGGCGCTGCGCGGCGGCCGTTCCCCAGAGCCGGAGCGCCGCATGACAGAGCGCCGCATCGGTCGCCTCCGTCGGCAACACTCGACCCGCGGCACGCAGGTGCGCACGGAGTTGGGCGCGGTCATCGAGCCGCAGGTCGGCCGCGAGCAGGAGATCGTCCCGCTCGAGCGGCAGGTCATCCTCCGCGCCGACCGCATCGGTGAACGCCGTGTGGATGGCAAGTGCGTCCGCCGTCCGGACCACACGCTGGCCCTCCGGCCCCCGGGGCGTGAGGCGCGCCACCGCGGCGCGCACCACGCCGGGCGCGAAGCGCCCGTCGGGCGCACCAGCCGTCGGCTCGGCCGCCGACGCGTCGCGCCACCACCAGAGGAGGAATCCGCTCATCCCTCCGCCCCTTCAGCGATCCGGGCGATCTCGCGCGAGACGAAGGCGAGCGCGTCGCGCTCCTCGGCGAAACGCGTGGGCGCGTCGCGTCGGAGTGCGGCGGCGATCTCCGCGAGCGAGCGCCGTCCGTCGACGCGGGCGAGCATCGCCGCGTGCAGGTCCACCGCGGTGTCGCGCGCCGGGACCGCGGTCGCGGCACGGCGCGCGCGCCGCTCCGGCGACAGCAGCCGTGTGCCGAGGTCGGTCCCGCGTTGCACCGCGGATGCCGCGCCGGACTGCGGGCGGCACTCCACCTCCCAGCTCCACACGTACTCGCCGCCGTCGTGCGTCGCGCGCATGCGGATGGTGACGCGATCCCCCGGCTGCACGGCGACGGGCTGGGCCAACGGGAACCATGCGGCGTCGTAGACGGTCGCCGGACTGGTGGGCCCGCTCGAGATCCGCGCGCCCCCGGCGAGGTCCGCGTCGAACCACGCGCCGATGCCTGCCATCTCCCCGGCGTTCCGCACGACGCACTCCGTGCTGCCGCGGAGATCCGTCGGCAGTGCCTGACGCAGCTCCCAGGTCGCCCAGCACCCGGCGTCCGCGAGCGGATGCAGCGCCGAGGCGCGCACTCGCCGCCAAGCCGCCGTGGCTCTTGCGCGCACGGCACTCAGGTCGAGCTCGCTCGGCGGCGCGGCGAGCATGTCAGCGGGGGTGTCGATGGGCCGCTCGCGCGCACCCTCGGGTGCCATGCAGGGCGCCACCATGAGGTGGTCGCGCAAGGCGATGACTCGCGCGTCGGGAGCGAGCAGCCGCGCGTGTGCATCCGCGAGTGCGGCCGCGCGCCGCCCCATGAGCGGCGAGACACCGCGCAGGTCCTCGAGCAGCACGTCGGCACGTCGCGGCAGCTCGACCTGGTCGCCGCGGCGCTGGAGGAAGGTGATGCGGTCCGCCACACCATGCCGCGCGGCGAGCGCCGGCCCCAAGGCGATGGCGTCGTTGGGCTCCACGGCCCAGACGTGTGCCGCGCCCGCGAGCGCCGCGTGCACGGCGAAGTAGCCGAACCCCGTGCCGAGTTCGAGGACATGATCACCGGGGCGCAGCGTCGCGCGGATCGCGGCAAGGTAGGCGGACGTGCGCTGTCGGTCCTCCACCATCGCCAGATAATCCGGCAGGTCGTACACTCAGCCGGTCCGGCGACCCATCCAGCCGTCCATTCGCCCGGTCATGCTGTTGACCTCCGTCAGCGCCGCCGCCGCACCGAAGCGTGCCAGCGTCGGCGGGTGGTACGGTCGTCGCGGGGTCGCCCGCGGCGCGGCGGCCGGGGGCAGGCTCGACGACGACGGGTCGGCGGTCGGTTCAGGGCGAAGAGGGCGCTCCATGGGAAGCAATGTGCGACCCACGGCGCGGCAGCGTCAACCGCGTGGCGGCGTTGTGACGCGTGAGACCAGCGCGCGCCCCTCGAGCTCGGTGACCAGCGTCACCAAGTCGGCGAAGGCCCGCGCGTCATCGACCTCGTACTCCTCGACGATGGTCGCGGTCAGCTGCGCGAGCGAGACCGGCGCACGCAACAGCTCCCAGACCCGCGCGCCCACGCCATCGAGCCCGTAGTACATGCCATCGTGCATCGAGAGGATCACGGCCTCGGCGTCGAGCGCTGCGGAGACCTGTGACTCCGACGCGACCACGACCGTGTCGCGGGAGAGCGGGAGCGGAGTGGCGTCGGGCATCCGCGGCACAATACATTCGCCCCTGCCTCCCTCGCAAAGGTCTCCCGTGTCCATGCACCTCCGGTCCGCGCGACGCGGTCTCGCCGTCGCCGCTGCCCTCCTCCTCTCCGTGGCGCCGCCCGCGTCCGCCCAGGGCTCGGCTGAGCCACCCGCGCTCGGCGCCGCGCGGGAGGCGTGGCGCCGGCATCCAACCGACCCCGACTCGATCATCTGGTACGGCCGCCGCGTAGGCTACACGGGCGCATTCGCCGAGGCCGTCGCCATCTACACCGAGGGCCTGCGGCTGCATCCCGACGAGCCGCGATTGCTGCGGCATCGGGGGCATCGCTACATCTCGCTGCGCGACTTCCCCAAGGCGATCGCCGACCTCGAGCGGGCGCGCCGGCTCGTGGAGGGCCGTCCCGACCAGGTGGAGCCGGACGGACAGCCCAATGCCCGCGGGATCCCGACGAGTACGCTGCACTCCAACATCCGCTACCATCTCGCCTTGGCGTACTTCGTATCCGGCGACTTCACCAAGGCGTTGCCGATCTGGGCCGAGGATGCCCGCGTCGCCAGCAACCTGGACCAACGCGTGGCGGCGACCTACTGGTGGGTGCTCACGTTGGCGCACCTGGGTCGTCACGACGAAGCCAAGCGGGTGCTGGAGCCCATCCGGGCCGACTGGGACATCATCGAGAACGGGAGCTACCATCGGCTGCTCCTGTGGATGAAGGGCGGGCTGGCCGAGTCGGCGCTGCTCGGCGGGGACGCGGCGACGCTGGAGCGCCAGACCATCGGCAACGGGGTGGGTCAGTGGCACGCGGCCCATGGACGGGTAGCCGAGGCGCGGCGGGCCTGGGAGGCGGTGCTGGCGACGGGCCCCTCGGCGGCGTTCGGCGTCATCGCGGCGGAGGAGGGGTTGAAGCGGTTGACCCCGCCCCGGTAGCCCGGTTAGGTTTGGGGGCTGTCCATACGGCTTGCATTCAGTCCTTCCCACCGAGGGGTCGGACGGCAGCCGCTCTCCTCCGACGTCGGCAACCCGTCGGGGGCGATCACGACCAAAGGGAGGATTGCCGCATTGTCTCGTGAATACGAGGCGGTGTACATCTTCGACTCTGCGCTCGAAGACGCCGCCATCGCTGAGAAGCTGGAGAAGCACCATGCCCTTCTCGGCACCAAGGAACCCATCACGCTCGACCACTGGGGTCGGCGCCAGCTCGCGTACAAGATCGGCTCGAAGGAAGCCGGCTACTACGTCGTCGCGCGCTTCAAGGCCGAGGGCAAGGTGCTGCCCGAGTTCGAGCGTGCGCTCAAGCTCGACGACACCGTGATCCGCTACCTCATCTCGGTGCACGAGCACGAGCTCGGCGCGCCGCCGATGACCGAAGAACAGCTCGCCGCGCGCCGGGCGCGTGATGGCGACGACGACGACGACGAGGAGTAGACCATGCGCCGCAACAAGAAGGTCTGTCCGGTCACCGAGGCCGGCATCCGCTTCATCGACTACAAGGACGAGCGCTTCCTGTCGCGCTTCGTGACGGACAACGGCAAGATCCTGCCGAGCCGTCTGTCGGGCGTCGATGCGCGTCACCAGCGTCAGCTGGCGAAGGCGATCAAGAAGGCGCGGTATCTCGCGCTCCTGCCGTACACGCGCAGCCAGAACGCGCAGTAAGGCGGAGTGACCGAGGACGGGGCGGTTCCTCCGCGCGAGCGGGGGTGGTGGGGTCCGGTCCTCACGTTGGTGCTCCTGCTGTCGCTGGTCGAGGCAGCCACCTTCCGGCTGGTCACGCCCATCCACGACGCGCTGCTGCTGTTGGCGCCCGTGTGCGCGGTGCTGGCGATCCTCGGGTGGCGGTCCGGCGGACGGATGTCCTTGGCGGTGCTCTGGACGCTGTTCGCGGTGTGGATCGTGTCCCGGGGGGCCCGCGGCACCCCCACCTATGCGATGTTCGGGCTCGGGTGGTCGGTCCTGTTGTCCGTCGGGTTCGGCGTGGTGCTGACGATGACGCCGAACGCCGCGTTCCTCGGCCGAGCACTGCGCACGCTGGCATTGGTCGGCTCGGTGGGAGCGGTCGCGGTGGTGGTGTGGCGCGGTGGACCGGACGGAGTCGCCGCGATGCTCCAGGAGGAGTCGGCGGTGCGTTCGGCCGCCTCGCTCAAGGAGTGGCAGGACGTCATGGCGTCTCCGGTTTGGCAGGACCTGCTCGGCTCGGCAGGCACGCCGGGCTGGTACGTCGCGGCGGTGGAGGCGCAGTTGAAGACCTGGCCGGCGCAGGGAGTGCGGTTGTTCCCGGCCTTCCTCGCG
This sequence comes from uncultured Gemmatimonadota bacterium, assembly GCA_902825965.1. GTDB lineage: Bacteria > Gemmatimonadota > Gemmatimonadetes > Gemmatimonadales > Gemmatimonadaceae > Pseudogemmatithrix. The sequence continues at coordinate 18,078 of CADEDA010000022.1, forward strand.
CTGCAGTCCTTGTTGACGTTGGCGCTGGGCTGGGCGGTGTACCATCGCGTCGGACGGAGTCGGGTGGGGCCTCCCCTCTCGCCGCTCCGGGAGTTCCGGTTCGACGATGTGCTCGTGTGGGGCGTGGTCGTGGGACTGCTGGGTCTGGCGCTGCCGCTTGGCGCCGCCTGGCGATCGCTGGGCCTGAATCTCCTGGTGGTGTTCGGCGCGTTGTACGCGCTGCGCGGGCTGGGGGTGTTGCTCTGGTTTCTCAGGCCGGGTCGGTGGATGTCGGGCGCGTTCGTGCTGTTCAGCCTGCTCTTCTGGCCGGTCGTGTTGCTGTCAGCTGCCGGGTTGGGACTCGGCGATACCTGGTTCGATTGGCGCCGCGGTCCGCGGCAGCAATCCCAACGTTCGGAGTGAACAATGGAAGTCATTCTTCGGCAGGCGGTGGACAACCTTGGGCACCCGGGTGACATCGTCGATGTCTCCTCGGGCTACGCCCGCAACTTCCTGCTGCCGCGCGGCGTCGCCTACGAGGCGACCCCGGGCAACAAGAAGCGCATCGCACAAGAGAAGGAGCGGCTCGAAGCCGCCGAGAACGCCCGGCGCGACGCCGCCGCGGCGATCGCCAAGAAGCTCGAGGAGGTCTCGCTGACCTTCTCCGCGAAGGTCGGCGAGGAGGGCAAGCTCTTCGGCTCCGTCACCGCCGGCGACATCGCGCACCAGCTCGAGGCGCAGGGCTTCACGCAGGTCGAGAAGCGCATGATCGACCTCCACGAGCCCATCAAGGCGCTCGGCGTCTACAAGGTCGCCATCCGCCTGCACGCCGACGTGAAGCCCGAGATCAAGGTCTGGGTCATCAAGGGCTGAGTACGCGCGGCACGCAGGGCGACGACGGGGTGGTCCGGGTCCGGACCACCCCGTCGCTTGCTTCCGCCCCTCGCACGGGGAACCTTTCGGGTGCATTCGGGTTCGCACTTTCAGTCGCCTCTCCCCCGCCCTGACGATGGTCGCCTCCGCCTCCGACACCCTCCGCGCCGCGCGCCGCGCCGCTTCCGTCCTCGTCGACCGCAAGGCGAACGACGTGGTGCTGCTCGACCTGCGGCCGGTCACCGACATGGCGGACTATTTCATTGTCGCCAGCGGGACCTCCGACACGCATGTCCGGGCGACCGCCGGCCACGTGATCGAGGAACTGAAGCGGGACGGGTACCACGTGCAGTCCATCGAGGGGCTCGAGCAGGGCCGCTGGGTGCTGCTCGACTACGTCGACTTCGTGGTGCACGTCTTCCATCCGGCACTCCGTTCGTTCTACCAGCTCGAGCGGCTTTGGGGTGACGCCCCGGCCGTTCCCGTCTCCGCCTGAGGAGCCCTCCGTATGCGTCGCGTCGGCCTCGTGCTCGCCCTGCTCGCCCTCTCCGCACCGGCGGCCTCCGCCCAGGGCGGCTACTTCGGGCAGAACCACGTCCAGTTCCGGACGTTCAACTGGCAGGTGCTCAAGACCGAGCACTTCGACGTGCACTACTACCCGGAGCTCGAGCAGGCCGCCCGCTACACCGGCATGATGGCCGAGCGCAGCTACGCGCGGCTCAAGCAGGTGCTCGGCCATGAGTTCCGCGAGCGCAAGCCGATCCTCATCTACGGCTCGCGGACGGAGTTCGCGCAGAACAACGTGACCGGCGACCTCGGCGAAGGGACGGGCGGCGTCACGGATGCGCTCCGGCAGCGCAACATGTTCTTCTTCGCCGGCGACCTCGGCGAGGCCGAGCACGTGCTCACGCACGAGATGGTGCACGTCTTCCAGTACGACATCTTCGCCCGCGGCCGCGCGGGCGCCGGCATGCAGGCGCTGGCCGCGGTGAACCCGCCGCTCTGGTACGTCGAGGGCATGGCCGAGTACCTCTCGGTGGGGCCGAAGCACACGTACACCGACGCGGTGATGCGCGACGCCGCGCTCAACGGCAACATCCCGTCGATCGAGCAGATGACGGACCGCCCCGACCTCTTCTTCCCGTACCGGTTCGGCGAGTCGGTGTGGGCCTACGTGGGCAAGCGCTGGGGCGACGAGGTGATCGGCGAGATCATGCAGGCCACGCCGAGCCTCGGCGTGGAGCGTGCGTTCCGCCGCTACACGGGCCTCGACCTCGAGGACCTCAGCGACGAGTGGAAGGAGGACGTGCAGACGCGGTTCCTGCCGCAGGTCGCGGAGCTCGAGCGCCCGCGCAAGAACGCGTCGCCGATGCTCAATCCGCGGCGCACCGGCGGCATCATCCCGCTCTATGTGGCGCCCTCGCTCTCCCCCGACGGCAAGCTCATCGCCTACATCTCGACGGGCAGCCTGCTGCGCGCCGAGGTCTTCCCCGACCTGTACCTCGCGGACGCCACCACCGGCAAGCGCCTCAAGCGCCTCACCCGCAGCACGGTCGACAGCGATTTCGAGGAGCTCCGCTTCCTGTACTCGCAGGGCAGCTTCTCGCCCGACGGACGCTACTTCGCGTTCACGGCGCAGCGCGGCGGCAAGGACGTCTTCTACATCTACGACATCCGGCGCAAGAAGGTCGTGCGCCGCCTCGACACCAAGCTGCAGTCGATGATGGGGCCGTCGTGGTCGCCGGACGGACGCAAGATCGCGTTCAGCGGCAGTGAGGGTGGTCTCTCCGACCTGTACCTGATCGATGCCGACGGCCGCAACCTGCAGCGGCTCACCAACGACACGTACGGCGACCTGCAGCCACAGTGGTCGCCCGACGGCCGCTACATCGCCTTCGCCAGCGAGCGCGGGCCGCAGACCGACCTGAACACGCTCAAGCTCGGGCCGTGGCAGATCGCGCTCTACGACCTCGAGAAGGGCGAGACCACCGTGCTCCCGGGGCAGGACGGCAAGAACCTGAACCCCAACTGGGCGCCCGACGGACGCTCGTTGGCCTTCGTCTCGGACCGCACGGGCATCGCGCAGATCTACCTCTACGACCTCAACGACCAGCAGCACTACCAGATCACCAAGCTCGTGGGTGGTGTGCTGTCGGTGACGGAGCACAGCCCGGTGATGACCTGGGCGCGTGAGGCGGACAAGCTGGCGTTCACCTACCTCGACAAGGGCGACTTCACCATCTGGAGCGTGGTCAACCCGCGCGGCCTCAAGAAGGACCCCTTCCGTCCGTCGCAGCCGACGCCGGTGGTCGCGACCGCGGCGGCCGCGGGCGACCTCGCGCGGGCAGCGGCGGCGGCCAACGTCGCGGCGCTCTCGCGCGCGCTGAACGACTCCATCGCCGCGGCGAAGGCCGCGGCGGAAGCCGCCCAGAACCCGCGCCGGCGCTCGGTCTACCGCGCCGAGTCGGGTCTGCGCAGCGCGGGCGTGGTCGGCGCGACGGAGCAATCGGGCATCTCGGTGGCCGCGCTGCTCGACAGCGCGACGATCGCCCTGCCCGACGCCGACACCTTCAAGCGGGAGCGCTATCGCGGCTCGCTGCGCCCCGAGTACATCGCACAGCCGCAGATCGGCTACGCGCAGGACAACTTCGGCCGCGGCGTCTACGGGGGCTCGGCCATCGTCCTCACCGACCTGCTCGGCAACAAACGGCTCACCCTCGCCGGCGGCCTGAACGGGCGCTTGGCGGAGGCACAGCTGTTCGCCGAGTACGCGAACATGTCCGGCCGGTACCAGTACCAGCTCGGCTTCCAGAACCAGCCGTTCTTCTTCCTCGCGAGTTCGTCGCAGACCGGCAGCGGCGGGCAGTTCCTGCAGACGCAGGCGATCGCACGCTACATCGTCCGCACGCCCTACGTGAGCGCGAGCTACCCGCTCAACCGCTTCGCGCGCTTCGAGTTCGGCGCGGGCTTCACCAACATCGACCGCTCGTTGATGTACGTGAGCCAGGGCATCGACCTCAACCAGGGCTTCGCCACCGGGTTCTACCTCGACTCGACGGTGAACCTGAGCTCGCTGAACTACTTCGCACCGTCCGTCGCGTACGTGAAGGACAACGCGTTGTTCGGCGCCACCGGTGGCATCTACGGCCAGCGGTACCGCTTCTCCATCGAGCAGATCGCCGGCAACGTCTCGTGGACGACCTACGGCGTCGACTATCGCCGTTACGACGCGATCCTCTTCAACTTCCTCACGCTCGCGACGCGCGTGGCGGCGAACGTCTCGGTGGGGCCGGACGAGGAGCAGTTCCCGAAGTACATCGGGCGGCCGGACTTCGTGCGCGGCTACGACCGCGAGCTGTACGCCGGCGACTGCCAGACCTCGGCGGTGGACCCCAGCGCCTGCGGCGCGACCCAGCTGCTCGGCAGCCGCGTGGCCTACGCCAACGCCGAACTGCGCTTCCCGCTGCTGCGCCGCGTGGACCTCGGGGTGCTGCCGATCTCCCTGCCGCCGGTGGACGGCCTGGTCTTCTACGACTTCGGCATGGCCTGGTCGAAGGGCCAGAGCATCTCGCTCACGCGCCCGGACAACTACGACTTCGTGTCCGAGCGGTATCCGCTGCGCAGCTACGGCTTCGGCATCCGCCTCAACCTCTTCAACATCGCCCTCCTCCGCTGGGACTACTCGATCCCGCGCGACGGCAGCCTGAACCGCGGCTACTGGTTCTGGACGCTGGGGCAGTCGTTCTAGCGCCCGGGGGGCGCTAGTTTCCCGTCGTGCGCCTCTCCCTCGTCCTGCTGTTGGGTCTCGCCGTCGCCGCCTGCGGCGAGACCCGGCTCGTCGCCACCTCCGTTCCCTCCGGCGTCGGGCCGGACGCGATCATCCTCCGCGTCCCGCGTGAGGGTGGCCTGGCCTACGCGTACCGCGCGGGCCGCGACTCGGTCCTCTTCGAGTCGCGCGACAAGGTGCCGGCCACCTCCGCGCTACTCGGCTTCGACGACTTCCTCGGCGTCGTGCTCGGACGCGATGCCGCCGGCCACGTCTTCAGCATCGACCTGCGCCTCGGCACGGTCGAGACCCTGGGATCGGCGGTGCTCGGCAGTGGCGCCCGGGCCGAAGGTGCGGCGGTGTTCGGGTTCGACGCCAACGGGCGCGTGCTGCGCGTCACGCCGGTGGCGACCTGGAGCTGGGAAGCCACCGGCGGCGCCGACATGCTCGTGCCCCAGCCCGACGGCGCCCTCATCACGGTGCGCAACGGCAATGACGGGGCGACCGTGTCGCGCATCATCCCCCCCGAGACGCGACTCACCGACTCGACCACGCTCGATCGCGTGGAGCAGGTGCTGCGCACGCCCGCAGGCGACCGCACCTGGCTCGTCACGCACCAGACCATCACCGCGCTCCGCTCCCGCGACCTCACCACCGCGCTCACGGTGGACATGGGGCGTGCGGTCTCGGTGATCGAGACCACGCCGAGCGGCGACCGCCTGTTCGTCGGCACCTCCGAGGCCTCGCTGCGCGTGATCGACCGCTTCGCCGAACGTGAGACCGGGCGGATCGCGCTGCCGGGCGCACCGATCGGGCTGCGGGTCGATCCGGACGGACGCTATCTGCTCGTGCGCACCGCCGCGAGCGACTCCATCCACGTGGTCTCGCTCGGCACCCTGCGCGTGATCGCCGCGCTGGCGGGCGGCTGGCGCGAGGACCTCCCGCTCGTGACGCCCGACGGCCGCGTGCTGCTCGCCCGCGGGGCCGACGTGGTGCACGTCGATGCCGAGACCGGGCGCGAACGCCTGCGCTACCTGCGCGGGGCCGCCGACCTCTGGCTGCAGGCGCGGTGGAACGGGTTCCGGCCGCGCGCCGCCGGGCTCGACAAGCCGGTGGAGTTCGAGGAATACGCTGCGGACTCGGCCGCCGCCGACAGTGCCCTCGCCGCGATGATGGCCGCCCGCTACGGCGATGCGTCGCAGCGGGTGATGCCGCCGCCGGCACCGGCCCCCGCCCCGGAGGACCGCGCCCCGACGCCCGCGCAGCCGGGCGAGCGTCCGGTCCGCGAGATCTGGACCGTCTCGTTCGCCACGCTGCTCGCCGAGGACCGCGCCAAGGAGATGGCGGAGCGGATCACGATCGACGGGCGCACGGCGCGGGTCATCGCGGGCAGCCGCGACGGGATCGCGATCTGGCGCGTGGTGCTCGGCCCCTATGACACCCGCGACGCCGCCGAGCGCGCGGGCATGGCCTCGCGCCTGCCCTACTGGGTGTTCGAGGGCGCCCCGTGACGCTGTCACCCGTGTCGCCCGAGGCCTGGGCGGCCGAGGGTGCGCGGGTCGCGGACGCGATGGAGGAGGTGGCCGCGGCGCTGGTGATCGGACGGGACGCGAGCGTGGCCGCGGACGTCGCGCTGGGGATGGCCCGCGCGCAGCGTGACGGCCGGCGCGTGGCGATCGGAGACGTCTCCGGCGGTGTGGAGACGCTGCGCGGCACACCCGGGGCTCCGGGGCTGCTGGAGAGCTTCCGCGACGGGCTCCCGATCTCGGCCATCGCCGTGCCGCACACCGACGACGCGCGGCTCTTCATCCTCCCGGCGGGTAACGGGCCCGTGGCGGAGCGCCTGCTGCTGGAAAGTGCACGCTGGGGGCGGCTCGTCGCCGGATTCCGCGAGGTGGATGCCCTGTTGCTCCTCGTTGTCCCGGCGGACGCGCCGGGGCTGGACCAGCTCATCGCGCAGGTGGACGGCGTGGTCGCCGTGGACATCCCGCCCACGGTGATGCGGAGCTGGCCGTTGCTGGCGACGGTGGACCGGCCGGAACCCGAGTTGCCGCCCCTCGCCCCCCTGCCGCCGCACCCGCGGGAGATCGCCCGTGCACGGCGCCTGCGTTGGCTGCTCCGGGAGGGCGTGGCCGCCATCCTGCTCGGGCTGGCCGGCGGCTTGGGATGGTGGTGGCAGCAGCGTCCGGCAGGCGCGTCGCCGCCCACGGCCGCGCCGCGCGACAGCACGGGCTCAGCGACAGGTGCTGCACTCGGCGCGGATACCATCACCCTCGGCGCCGTTGTCAACCCCGGCGACAGCGTGGCAGCCGCGACCTTCGCTCTGGAACTCGTAGCGGCGAACACCCTCGCGGGTGCAAATTCCCCACTCGCGATGCGCGGGGTGAACCTCCCCGCGCCGACCGTCTCCCCCGTCCAGCTAGGCGCGGACGGGCGGACATGGTACCGGGCCCTCACCGGAGCGTGGCACGACCGGGCGGAGGCCGAGGCCTTTCTCGCGTCGCTGCGCGACCGAGGACTCGTGCGACAGGATGTGGGACGGGTGCTGCGCGCGCCGTATGCGCTGCTGCTCGATGCGTCGATACCGACGGCTGCGGTGCCCGCTGCGCTCGCGCAGTGGGCGGCCCGAGGGATCAGCGCGTATGCGTTGGTGCAGGATGACGGGAACGCCCGCCTCTACGCGGGCGCCTTTGAGACCCCCGGCCAGGCGGTGCTCCTCGCGTTGTCGCTCCGCGACCTCGGTGAGGACCCCGTGGTGGCCGTTCGAACCGGGAGAACGTTCTAAGTGCGGTTGACCAAGCTCGAGTTGCACGGATTCAAGTCGTTCGCGGACCAGACCTACCTCACGTTCGAGCCGGGCGTGACGGCGATCGTGGGCCCGAACGGCTGCGGCAAGTCCAACGTGTCGGATGCCGTGCGCTGGGTGCTCGGTGAGCAGCGGGCCCGCCTGCTGCGCGGGGCCAAGATGGAGGAAGTGATCTTCCAGGGGTCCTCGGCGCGCCGCGCAGTGAACATCGCGGAAGTGTCGCTGCACTTCGAGAACGAGGACGGCTCGCTTCCGGTGCCGTTCAAGGAAGTCGTGATCACGCGGCGGCTCTCGCGCTCGGGGGAGAGCGACTACTTCCTCAACCGCGCACCCTGCCGGCTCCGCGACATCCACGACCTCGTGCGCGGCACCGGACTCGGCGCCGACTCGGGCGTGGTGATCGAGAGCAAGATGATCGACGCACTCCTCTCCGACCGGCCGGACGACCGGCGCGAGCTCTTCGAGGAGGCGGCCGGCGTGGGACTCTACCGCGACCGCCGGCGCTCGACGGAGCGCCAGCTCGAGGCCACGAGCGCGGACCTGCTCCGCATCGACGACCTCACGGCCGAAGTGCAGACGCAGGTGCGCTCGCTGCTCCGCCAGCGCCGCCGCGCGGAGAAACACGCCGAGATCACCACGCGGCGCTTCGCCGTGGAGCTCACGCTCGCGTCCCGCGAGATGGCCGCCTGGCACACCGAACTCGAAGGACTCGACACCCGGCTGGTCGAGCTGCGCGAGGGCGTGCCCGCGACGCAGCAGACGGTCCGGGATGCCGAGGCGGCGCGTGACGCGGCCCACGCCGCCCGCGCGGCGGCCGAGACCACGCGCCACGAGCGTGCACTGGTGGCCGCGACCGCGCGTCAGGCGGTGCTCGAGCTGCAGCAGCAACTCGCGGTGGCCGAGGAGCGGCATCGCAACGCGCTCTCGCGCCGCGAACGCGCCGCGCAGGAGCGGGCCGAGGGGGCCGCGTTCGGCGACCGCGTGCGGGGGGAGTTCGAGCAGGCCCAGCAGGATGAGCAGCAGTGCGTGCTCGCGCTCGAGACGGCGGCGCATGCCCTGCAGGAGAGGGTCGCCGCCGAGGACACGTCCCGCGGCGGCGTCGCGAACGCCCGCGCGTCGGCGGAACAGGCGGACCGGGCCGTGCGTGAGCTGCGCGACCGCGTCCGGCGGTTGGAGCTCGAGCGCGAGAACGCGGAGCGGGAACTCGCCGAGGTGGCTCAGCGGTCCGAGGCGCTGCTCGCCGAGCACGAGGCGCTGGCCTCGCGGCTGCAACTCGCGGAACGCGAGCTGAACAGCGCCGACGAGCAGTTGGCGATGGCCCGTGAGCAGGCGGCCGCCGCGGAGAACGCGCTCGATCAGGCACGCGCCGCGGCACGGACCGCGCGGGAGCGCGAGGCCGCCGCCCGCGCGGACGTGCGCCGGGTCGAGGAGGAGCATACCGCCCTGCAGGGCAAGCTCGCGGCACTCGAAGGCCTCGAGCGCGAGCGCGTGGGCCTCGCGCCCGCCGCCGCGCGCCTGCTGCGCGAGAAGGACCGCTTCGGCGGTGACGCGGTGCTCGGCCCACTCTCCGACTTCATCGGCGCGGATACCGCCGTCGCGGCGCAGGTGGAGCGGTTCCTCGGTCCCACCGTGCACGCGGTGGTCGTGCGCGACCGTGCGGCGGCCGACGCGGTGCGGGCCTGGCACGCGGACGCCAACCCGGGCGCGCTGCTCCTCCTGCCCCTCGACGCCATCAGCAACGGCGCGCTCTCCGGCGACGCCGACGAACTCGCCGCCCGGGTGCGCACCGAGGGTGCCGCCGGCGCCTGGGTGCGTGCGCTGCTCGGCAAGGTCCGCGCGACGAGCGACGGCAACGGGTTCGTCGACGCGCGCGGTGCCGTGTGGCTGCCCGCCAAGGAAGCGGGCGCCGGCCCGCTGCGGCGCCGTGCCGAACTCGAGGAACTCCGCAGCACGCTGAGCACCATCGAGATCCGCCGCGCGGCGGTGCAGGCCGCCGCGCAGCAGGTGCACGACGAGGTCGTGCGCGCCGAGTCCACCGCCGCGCAGGCGGCGGACGCGACGGCGAGTGCGCAGCAGGCGTCGGCGCAGGCCGCACAGGTGCGCAACGAGCGGGACCGCGTGCGCGAGCGCGCGGCGCGAGAGCTGGCCGACGCCGTGGCGCTGCGCGAGAAGCTGGCCGGTCGCCACAACGAGCTCGGCGAGCGCGTCACGGCAAGCATCGCCGCGCAGGAGGAGACGTCCCGCGAACTCGTGACCGCGGACGACGCCGCCAATGCCGCGCGTGCGCTGCTCGTCGCCGCCGAGCGCCTGCAGGACGAGGCGCGCGAGGCGCGCGCCGCCCACCAGGTGGCGCACGCGCAGGCCGAGGCCCGTCGGCAGGTCGCCAGCGAGCGCCGCGAACGCCTCGACCGCGAGCGGGCTTCCGCGCTCACGCGCCTGGAGTCGCTCGAGCGCGAACTGGCGACCCTCGCGGAGGAGGACGGCCAGCTCGAGGAGCAGATGGGTGTCTGGCAGCAGGAGATCGCCGCGCGGCGCAGTACGCAGGCCGAGGCCGACGCCGCGTTGGCGGCGGCCGAGGAGTCGGTGCGGGCCGCCGACGCCGCCTTGACCGCCGCAGAGCACGGCCTCGACGCCGCGCGTCGCGCGGCGGACGAGAGCGCACAGGGGCTGCACCTCGCGGAGCTGCGGTTCGCGGAGCTCTCGGGCAAGCGGGCGGCCATCAAGGAGCGCCTCGAAGCCGAATGGCGCCGTCCGCTCGACGAACTGCTCGCGGGGTACGAACCCGTCGAGGCCGAGGAGGACGCCCTGCGCGTCGAGGCCGAGGACCTGCGGAAGCAGATCGAGCAGCTGGGCCCGGTGAACCCGCTCGCGATCGAGGAGCACGAGGAGGAGACCAAGCGTCTCGAGTTCCTCACCACCCAGCGCGCCGACCTCTCGGAGGCGCAGGCGAAGCTGCAGACGGCCATCAAGGAGATCGATGTCACCGCCCGCGACCTCTTCCTCGCGACGTTCGCGCAGGTGCGCGCGCACTTCCGCGAGATCTTCATGACGCTGTTCGGCGGCGGCGAGTGCGACCTGCGGCTGGAGAACCCCGATGCGCCGCTGGATTGCGACATCGAGATCCACGCGAGCCCGCGCGGCAAGCGCACGCAGCGCATCCACTTGCTCTCGAGCGGCGAGCGCGCGCTGGTCGCGCTGTCGCTGCTCTTCGGCATCTTCCTCACCAAGCCCAGCCCGTTCTGCCTCCTGGACGAAGTCGACGCCCCACTCGACGACCAGAACATCGGACGCTTCGTGAAGATGCTGAACCAGTTCAAGCAGAACACCCAGTTCATCGTGATCACGCACAACCCGCGGACCACGACCGAGGCGGCCGATGCCGTCTACGGCGTGACCATGCAGGAGCCGGGCGTCTCGTCGCTCGTGAGCGTGCGCATGAACGGCCGCGCCGTGGACGACGAGGATGTCGCCGCGGCCGTCGGCGCCGAACCCGCCACCACCGCCTGAGGACCCGACGATGCTGGTGGTGATGAAGGCCGATGCGACCGAGGCGGACGTCGCGCGCGTCTGCGACTGGATCCGCGAGAAGGGCTACACGCCGCAGCCGATGCCGGGCGCCCAGCGCACCGCCGTCGGCCTGGTGGGCAACGACGGGCGAGTCGATGGCTCGACGCTCGAGGACCTCCCCGGCGTCGCCGAGGTCATCCACGTCTCCAATCCGTACAAGCAGGTCTCGCGCGAGTGGCGGCCGGAGAACACGCTGGTCACCATCGCGCCCGGCGTGGTGTTCGGCGGCAACGACGTGCCGATCATCGCCGGGCCCTGCTCCGTCGAGTCCGAAGCGCAGATCCTGGCCTCGGCGCGCGCGGTGAAGGCAGCGGGTGCCGTGGCGCTGCGCGGGGGCGCCTACAAGCCGCGCTCGTCGCCGTACTCGTTCCAGGGCCTCGGCAAGAAGGGGCTCGAACTCCTCGCACTCGCCAAGCGCGAGACCGGCCTCGCCATCGTCACCGAAGCGATGGACGACGAGGGCGCGCACCTGGTGGCCGAGTACGCCGACTGCCTGCAGATCGGCGCGCGGAACATGCAGAACTACTCGCTGCTCAAGACCGCCGGGAAGATCGGCAAGCCGGTGCTGCTCAAGCGCGGCATGGCGGCCACGATCCAGGACCTGCTGCTCTCGGCCGAATACCTGCTCGCCGAGGGCAACACGCAGGTGATCCTCTGCGAACGCGGCCTGCGCAGCTTCGACACCACGTCGCGCAACCTCTTCGACCTCACCGCGATCCCGGTGGTGCAATCGCTGTCGCACCTGCCGATCGTCGCGGACCCGAGCCATGGCACCGGCCGTCGCGACAAGGTGCTGCCGATGGCCCGCGCGGCCGTGGCGGCCGGCGCGGACGGCATCCTCATCGAGGTGCATCCGCAGCCCGAGAAGGCGATGTCGGACGGTGCGCAGTCGCAGACGCCGGACCAGTTCACCGAGACGGTGCAGCAGCTCCGGCGCGTGGCGCAGGCCATCGGCCGCCGCATCACGGGACCGCTGTGAACCCTGCGCGGGCGTCGGCTCCGCGGGTTCGGCGGGCGCGCGTCGCCGGCATGTCGCTGCTCTGCACGACACTGCTCTGCGCCACGCTGCTCGCGAGCCCGTCGTCCGCGCAGTCGTCGTCGAAGCCGACCGCGCGGGATTCCGCGCGCGTCGCACTGCTCGAGCGCACGGCGGCCACCTACCGCGGCACGCGCTCGCTGCGCGCCACGTTCACCCAGGCCATCACCAGCGTGCGCGGGGGGCCGCCGATGCGCTCCGCCGGCGAGTTCTTCCAGCAGGGTAGCCAGCGCTTCGCCTTCCGCTTCACGGATCCGCCCGAGGACCGCATCGTCGCCGACGGCGAGGTACTCTGGCTGTACCTGCCCAGCACGTCCAAGGGGCAGGTACTCAAGGTCCCGCGGGCCGTGGGTGCCGGGCTCGACATCGCCGCCACGGTGCTGCGCGAGCCGGCGCGCCGGTTCACCATCTCCGGCCTGCCCGACACGACCATCGACCGCACGCCCGTGCAGGTGCTGCACTTGGTGCCCAAGGCCGGCGAGGCACCGTTCGCACGGACCACGCTGTGGATCGAGCCCCGGAGCGCCACCGTGCGCCGCGCGGTGATCGTCGAACTCAGCGGCCTTACGCGCACCCTCGCGTTCTCGCGCATCCGCACCGGCACCACGCTGCCGGCCGGGGTCTTCACCTTCACGCCTCCGCCGGGCGTGCGGGTGATCGATCAGGCCGCGCTGCTCACTCCTCGCTGAGCAGCGCGCGCGGCGTTGCCGCGCGCCGGAGCCGCGTCGCGGCCTCCTGCACCACCTTGTCCGACCGCACCAGTCGGCGCTGCGCGTACGGCACGCCGAACGCGATGCGCGCCACCTCGTTGCCCAGCAGGCGGTCGAGCATGTCCGCCGAGAGGTCGAAGGTCACCACGTCCACGTAGAGTTTCTGGCGCTCCATCTGCCGGCGCAGGCGGGCGCGCCATTCCGGTGCCGGTACGAACAGCGAATCGCGCACCGCGCCCTCACGCACCAGGCTCGACGCCAGGTCGCGCATCACCTGCCGGAACGCCGGGACCTCGCGACCGAGTTGCGCGTAGAACCGGCGCTCGGCCGGATCGACCGCACTGTCGCCCAGCGCCACGTCGGGCACGATCCCGCCACCGCCGTACACCTTGCGACCCGACGCCGTGCGGAAGACCGCCCGTTCCGCCGCGTCGATGAGCGGCTGCTCGTCCTCGGGTGGGTACTCGATCCCGCGGCCGAGCGGTGTGTACCAGCGCGCGTTCGTGAGCGAGAGCGCGGCCCCGTTCTCGAGGTTGTAGATGGCCTGTGCGCTGCCCTTCCCGTAGGTGCGGCGCCCCATCACCAGCGCGCGGTCGTGGTCCTGCAGCGCCCCGGCGACGATCTCCGCCGCGCTCGCCGTACCGTGGTTCACCAGCACGACCAGCGGCAGGCCGGACCAGCGCTCCGCCGTCGAATCCACGTAGCTGGTGTTCACGCTCTCCACGCGTCCCTTGGTGCTCACGATCAGCTTGCCGTCGGGCAGGAAGAGATCGGCCACACCGACACCCTGGGCGAGCAAGCCACCGGGATTGCCCCGCAGGTCCAGCACGAGCGACCGCGCCCCGGCGTTGCGGAGCGAGTCCACCGTGTGGATGAGCTCGGCCTCGGTCGAGTCACTGAACGTGGTCACCGCCAGGTAACCGACGCCACCCTCGAGCACCGTGGCCCGCGTGACCGCACTCAGCAGGATCGCCGCACGCTCCAGCGTGACGTTGAGGCGCGTGGAGGCACCGCGCTCCACGCCGAGCGCCACACTGGTACCCGGCGGGCCACGGAACGCGATGCGCGCCTCCTCGACGGTCCAACCGCGCATCGACTTGCCGTCAATCTCCACGAGGCGGTCACCGGTCTGCAGGCCGGCGCGTTCGGCGGGCGAGCCCGGACGCGGCTGCGAGACCGTCACCCACCCGTCCCGCACGTCGACCTGCAGCCCGACCCCGAGATAGGAGTTGCTGGCCGTGCGCGTGAGGCGCTCGAGCCGGTCCGGGGTGAGGTAGGCGGTGTTCGGGTCGCCGAGCTCGGTGACCATGCCGTTCATCGCCAGCTCCCAGAGCCGCTCCTCGTCCACCGGTTCGACATAACTCTGGCGGACCCGGTGCATGACGGCCTGCAGCAGCAGCGCGCCGTCGCGCTCGGTCGCGTCGCGGCCGCGGACGAGGCGCTGCACCAGCCAGCCGCCCGCGTAGGCGGCCGCCAGGATCACGACGGCGGACCCGATGATGCGGAGGCGGTTCACGAGGGTACTCCGGCGGCACCGGCGAGTTCGGGCAGCGCCGTGAGCACCGCGGCGCGTACGCGCTGGCCCACCTCGTCCACGCTGCCGCGTGCGTCCACGGCGACGATCGGACCGCATTCCGGATGGGCCACCTGCCAGGCCGGCGTGGCGAACAACGCGAAGGCTTCGGCGACGCGCGCATGGAAGTCGACGTCGGCCCGTTCGATGCGATCGGCCGCCCCGCGTGCACCCGCACGCGCCAGCCCGACGTCGCTCGGCAACGTGAGCAGCACCGTGAGATCGGGGACCAGGCCCGCCGTCGCCAGCCGGTTTGCGACACGGACGGCCTCCTCCGGCAGACCGCGCCCATGGATCTGGTAGGCGTAGGTCGAGAGCAGGAAGCGGTCGAGCAGGACGTGCTTGCCGCGTTCGAGGCCCGGGCGGAGCTCGGCACCCACGAGTTGCGCGCGCGAGGCGATGAAGAGCGCGGCCTCCGCTGCGGCCTCGACGTGCCCGTCGGTGTGCAGCAGCAAGTCGCGGATCGCGTCGCCGAGCGGGGTCCCGCCCGGCTCACGGAACACGTAGTGCGCGATGCGGTCGTCGCTGAGCCGTGCGGCGAGGCGCCGGAGCTGGGTGGTCTTCCCCGCCCCTTCGCCGCCCTCGAACACGATGAGCCGCCCGCGCGTGACCACGCTCACCCCAAGGTGATGATCGAGCTCGTGGCGCCCTTCTTGATGCCGTCGGCGATCCACTGGTTCACCTGCACCATCACCTTGTCGAAGTTCTCGTTGGCGGCGATGAACCGCTGGTAGATGGCGGACCCCTGGACCTTGCCGAGCAACTGGTCGAGTTCCTGCTCCATCGCGGCGGTGGGCTGCTCGCCGCGCTCGATCATCTGCTGGGCCTCGTGGCGCAGCTGGTCCATGCGCTGCAACGCCGTGACCGCGTCGCGGTCGCCGTTGAGGGCCTCGTTGGCGCGCTTGAGGGCCTGGTACTCGTTGCTCTGGCCAATCAGCCGTCCCAGTTCCTGCGCCTTGTCGCTGAGCATCACCGCTCCTGTCGTCTGGCCACCACGATGCGCGGGCGGCCGGTCAAGTCGAGTCGAGTCTCGATGTCCGTGAATCGGCCATCGGTCCGTACCGCGGCGGCCGCGAGGTCGGCGCGCTGCGAGTCCACCTCCAACGCCAGCAATCCTCCCGGCACCAGCACGGCCGCCGCCTGGGGGACCAGCGCCCGGATCACCGCCATGCCATCGTCGTCCGCGAACAGGGCCAGGTGCGGCTCCCAGTCGCGGACGACGGCGGGCACCAGCGCCTGCTCCGCCCGCGAAATATACGGCGGGTTGGACACCACAGTGTCGAAGCGCAGTTGCCCCACCGGCTCCAGGAGCGATCCCAGATGGAAGTGCAGCCGCGCGCGCTTCTCCGGCGGGAGGGCGGCGAGGTTCGCTTCGGCCACGGCGAGGGCGTCGGCCGAGATATCCACGGCGTGGACCTCCTCGAACCCTCCCTCGGACGCGAGCGCGAGGGCGATGGCGCCAGAGCCGGTACCCACGTCGACCACGCGGCCGCTGCCGCCACGCTGCGCGGCGAGGACGAGCTCCACGAGGACCTCGGTCTCCGGCCGCGGGATCAGGACCCGCTCGTCCACCGTGAGCGTGAGATGCCGGAAGGCGGCCCGCTGCACCGCGTACTGCATGGGCATGCCGGCCGCGCGGCGTTCGGCCGCGGCACGCACCCGCTCCTGCATCTCAGGACCGAGCAGCTCGTCGCGGTGGGCGGACGGCCAGAACTTGGGCCGATCGAGCAGCCAGGCGATGAGGTCGCGGGCCTCGGCACGCGCCGGCGGCACGTCCGGTCCGGCGAGCCGCACCGCCACGTCGTCGAGCAGCGCGCCGATGCTGATCGGCCCGTCGGGCGCATCGGGGATCTCCGTCGCGGCCCGCACGGTCCTCACGCGCTCTCGCCCGAGAGCTTCTCCTCGATGTCGGCGAGTCGAAGCGCGTCCATCAGGTCGTCGATCTTGCCGTCCATCACGCCGGCGAGGTCATGGGTCGTGTAACCGATGCGATGGTCCGTGACCCGGCTCTGCGGATAGTTGTACGTGCGGATCTTGGCGGAGCGGTCTCCGGTGGACACCTGGCTCTTGCGCATGCGCGACCGCTCGGCCTCCTGCTCCGCGATCTTGAGGTCGAGCAGACGCGAGCGCAGGACTTCCATGGCCTTGATCTTGTTCTGCAGCTGCGACTTCTGGTCCTGCTGCGAGACCACGAGGCCGGAGGGCAGGTGCGTGATGCGGACCGCGGAGTCGGTGGTGTTGACGCTCTGGCCACCGGGGCCGGACGAGCGGAACACGTCGATGCGCAGGTCCTTGTCCTCGATCTTGAGGTCGATCTCGTCGGCCTCGGGGAGCACCGCGACCGTAGCGGCGGAGGTGTGGATGCGCCCGGCGGCCTCGGTGGCCGGCACGCGCTGCACGCGGTGCACCCCGGACTCGAAGCGGAGCGCGCCGAAGGCCTCGGGCCCGCTCACCTTGAAGATCGCTTCCTTCAGGCCGCCGAGCGTGCCGTCCGAGAGCGAGATGGTCTCGATGCGCCAGCCGCCGTGCCGTTCGATGTACCGTGTGTACATGCGATGGAGGTCGGCGGCGAACAGCGCGGCCTCGTCGCCGCCGGTGCCGGCGCGGATCTCGACGATGGCGTTGCGGTCGTGGAGGGGGTCCGGCGGGAGGAGCAGCGGCTTGAGGGCAGCCTCCGCCTCGGGGATCGCGAGTTCGAGCCGCGCGACCTCCTGCTTCGCCTCGGCGGCCAGCTCGGGGTCATCGAACGACAAGAGCTCGCGCGCCTGCGCGAGCTCTGCGTCCATCTTCTCGAGGCGCTCGGCCTGCTGGACTACCAGGCCGAGGCGTTGGTGCTCCCGTCCGAGGGACGCCATGAGCTTGGCATCCTTGACGGTCTTGGGATCGAGAAGGTCTCGCTCGACCTCGGCGGCACGCCGGAGGGCGTCGGCGAGCCGGTCCCGGATACTCAGGCGGTGGCCTTGGAGTACTTCTGGCGGAAGCGCTCAACGCGTCCCGCGGTGTCGATGAGCTTCTGCTTGCCGGTGAAGAACGGGTGGCAGGCCGCGCAGATGTCGGTGTGGATCTCCGCGTGCGTGGAGCGCGTCTGGAACGTGTTGCCGCAGGCGCAGATCACCGTCGCGGTCGCGTACGTGGGATGGATCTCGGGCTTCATGGGTGCCTCAGGTGCGTGGACTTGGAGAACCTCGAATCCTAACCGCCCCGGCGGCCATTATCAAGAGGCGGGCGTCAGACTCCAGGCACGCGCAAGCTATTGCCGGATTTGCAGTTCCGTCGCCGTCGGCGCGGTCCGCAGCAGGTCGAACCGGGTGCGCAGCAGGTGGCGGCCCAGCGCGTCCCAGGCTCCCACCGTGACGTGGATCGCCGCGTCCTGTGCGCCCCCCACCGGCACGACGAACGCGACCGTGTGGTCCACCAGCGGCTCCAGCCGCTCCGCGCGGATCGACTCCGCGGCGAACGCCCCCGAGAGGCGCACCGTGGAGGACATCAGTCGCGCCGCGGTGCTCGCGCGATAGGTCACGTAGACCGTGTCGCCGGGCTCCAGCGGCGAGCGCGAGCCGCGAGTCTCGACGAACGTGATCGCCGGGAATCCCCCCGAGGGATCGGGCAGCAGGCCGCAGGTCACGGGGACCGCCTCACGGTGGCGGGCGGTGTCGCCATCGACGCGGTAGCGGAACAGCAGCGTGTTCCGGAAGGGTTGCGGCGCGAAGATCTCGATGTGCGCCGTGTCGCCCTCGCCTGCGGCGAGTTCGCGGCGTGCCCAGAACTCGCGGTCGGTCGCCGGAATCTCGATCGTGTCGGTCGCGAGCGTCGAGTCGAATGGGCTGTAGACCACAACGTCGAGGCCGTCCCAGCGTGCCACGCCCCTGCCCCGGGCCCGAGCCGTGAACTGGGCCGTGCAGGCCACGCGGTGCTGGCCGCCCTCGCGATGCACCGTGAACGCGGGCGCACCGTCGCCTCGCAGCTCGAGGGTGAAGCGCTCCGTGGGTGCCGCGGCGTCCTCGCAGGCCGTGAGGAGGACCGTCGCGCAGAACAGCCATCGATTCAATCGGTTCGACATACGCTCCCGCCAGGGTTCCGGACGGCGACCCACGCCGCGAGATAACTCTGGTCCGGAACTAGAGTTGCGGGTTTGACACTCGTGGTATGGGGTCCTAACTTCGCCCGCTGGGTACACCCTCGCCGCTCCTCCGGTTCCCGCAATGCCGCCCACGACCGCCGATTTCCTCGCCACCGTCCCGCTGTTCCGTTCGCTGGCCCCCGCCGAGGTGGCGGCGTTCTCGCAGATGGCGCGCGAGAAGAGTTATCCCAAGGGGAGCGTGATCCTCTTCGAGGACGACCCGGGCGACTCGCTGTTCGTGGTGCGGCAGGGACGCGTGAAGGTCGTGCTCGTGGCCGAGGACGGCCGCGAGGTGATCCTCGGCATCCTGGGGGTGGGGGAGCACTTCGGCGAGCTCTCGCTCATCGACGACCAGCCGCGGTCCGCTCACGTGGTCGCCATGGAGGAGTCCACGCTGCTGGTACTGCGGCGCGAGGACTTCCGTCGGCGCGTGGAGCAGAACCCGGCGGTGGCCTGGGCCCTCCTGCTGGAGCTCTCGCGCCGCCTGCGCCGCGCGGACGAGAAGATCGGCTCGCTGGTCCTCCTCGACGTACCCGGCCGCATCGCCCGCATGATCCTCGACGCCGCGACCGAAGGCGGCAGCGAACTCATCGAGAAGCCGCTCACGCACCAGACGATCGCGCACGTGATCGGCGCGAGCCGCGAGACCGTCTCGCGCGCGATGCGCGAGTTCGTCGACGCCGGCTGGATCTCCACCGAACGCCGTCGCATCCGCATCACCGACCGCAGCGCGCTCGAGAAGCGTTCGCAGCAGCGCCTCTGAGCGTCGTCCGCACTGTGACCATCATCACGTCCACATCGTGACCCCTCTCGTTGGTGTTCCGATGCGCCCCCGGCGATCATTCATCGTGTACGGGGGGAGCGAATGAGCTTGCGGGTCCGATTCTGGGGGACGCGCGGCTCGATCCCGACCCCAGGCAGTCAGACGGTGCGGTACGGTGGGAACACGCCTTGCACGGAAGTCCGGACGGCGGACGGATGGTTGATCATCCTCGACGCCGGGACGGGCATCCGGGAGCTGGGACGGGATCTGCTCCAGCGGTCCAATGGCGCGCCGATCAAGGGAGACATCTTCCTGACGCACGCGCACTGGGACCACATCCAGGGGATCCCGTTCTTCGCACCGATCTTCGGGCGGGGGAACCACTTCCAGATCTGGGGTTCGCAGTCGTTGGAACGGAGCGTGGACAAGGTGGTCCGGGACCAGATGTCCCCGGTGGTGTTCCCCGTGACGTTCGAGGAGCTGGACGCGACGATCGATTTCCGGGACCTCGCGGAGGGCACGCGTTGCGAGGGGACGGGGTATGAAGTGACGGCGTTCGCGGTGCAGCACCCCGGTGGGGCATTGGGGTACCGGTTCACCGAACCGGGCGGTCGGGGTGGGGCGCTGGTGTACGTGTCGGACAACGAGCTGGCTTCGCACCCGCGGTATGGGTCGCCGCCGGACTGGCGGGAACGGATGGTGGCGTTCGTGCGTGGGGCGCAGGTGCTGATCCACGACACGACGTACACCGAGGAGGAATACGACCACCATCGGGGGTGGGGGCACTCGACCTTCACCGATGCCGTGGAGCTGGCGCTGGAGGCGGAGGTCGGCACGTTGGTGTTGTTCCACCACGAGCCGCGCCGGACGGACGACCAGCTGGATGCCTGCCTGGCGGAGTGCCGGGCGATGGTGAAGGCCCGTGGCGGCGCACTCCAGGTCATCGCCGCGGCGGAAGGACTGACGCTGTCTCTTTAACCCTCCGAAGGAGGAGTCGATGTACAAGCAGATCGCCCGTGCCACCGCCGCGCTCGCCCTGGTCGCGGCCCCCGTGCTCGCGCAGGACGACATGCGGCCGACCGTGGCCGTGCTGCCGTTCGTGAACAGTGCCATCGGCGCGAGCAACGCCGAGTTGGCGCCGCTCTCGAAGGGCATCGCCGACCTGCTCATCACCGAGCTCGCCGCCAACACCGGCATCCGCGTGGTGGAGCGCGAGAACATCGAGAAGCTCCTCGCGGAGCAGAACCTCGCGCGCGACGGGCGCGTGGAGGAGGCCACCGCCGCGCGCATCGGCAAGCTGCTCGGCGCGAAGCACATGGTCACCGGCTCGTTCATCACGGACAAGTCGGGCAAGATGGTCGTGACGCTCAAGTCGATCGACTCGGAGACGGGCCGCATCGAGTGGACACACAGCCAGCCGGGCAAGACGGAGGAGTTCCTCGACATCGTCGCCAAGGCCGGTGCGGCCGCGAACGCCGGCCTCAAGCTGCCGGCGCTGACCCCGCAGGCGCGCCAGACGGGCGAAGCCAAGGCCGACCGCCAGAAGAAGGTGCCGTTCCAGGCGATCATGCTGTACTCGCGCGCGATCGAGGCGCAGGACGCCGGGAAGAAGACGGAGGCGATCGAGCTGTTCAACCAGACCATCGCGAAGTTCCCCGAGTTCGAGGACGCGAAGAAGGCCAAGGCCAAGCTGGAGGGCGGGAACTAACCCCGTCTCACTGGCGGAGTCCGTTCCGCTGGCGATAACCTTCGAACCGTCGGGACCCCCGTGGTCCCGACGGTTCGTCGTTCTCCCCCGCACCTGAGTCGTGCAGCCGCTCATCATCGTCCCCGCAGGCCGCGTGATCGCCGGACTCCCGACACTCGGGGTCGGGGACGCGTTCGCCGTCCAGCGCGTCGAGCAGCTCCCGGCCATGGAGACGCTCGACCCCGAGCGGCCGACGGTGGTGCTCATCGACGTGGCGCTGGCGGAGCGCTCGGGCGGCGTGGCGGCGCTCGGTGCCCTCGCGCCGTTCGTCGCCTTCATCGGCTTGGGCGAGGCCGGCGAGCGCGACCCCTCGCCGGTGATGCAGTCGGTCGCGCTGACCAGCTGGCTGCCGGCCGATGCGACCCCTTCGCTGGGGCGGACGGCCCTGCAGGGGGCGCTGCGCCACGCCGGGGCGCTCATCGAGGCGTACCGGGCCGCGCAGCTCGAACAATCGAGTGCCTTCGACCTGCGCGAGCTCTCGCGCGTGGGCGCGGCGCTCTCGACCGAGCGCGACCTCATCACGCTGCTCGAGATGATCCTCTGGCAGGCGCTGCGCCTGTCCTCGTCGGACGCCGGGTCGTTGTACCTCACCGAGCGCGACGCGTCCGGCACCCCGGCCACCCTGCGGTTCAAGCTCTCGCAGAACATCACGCTGCCCGAGCTGCCGTTCACCGAGTTCACCATCCCGATCGACCACGCGAGCCTCGCCGGCTACGTCGCGTCGACCGGCGACCCCCTCATGATCTCGGACGTGTACCTGCTGCCGGAGCACGTGCCGTACCGACAGAACCGCTCGTTCGACGAGAAGTTCGGCTACCGCACGCGGTCCATGCTGGTGCTGCCGATGCGCACGCACAAGGACGAGACGATCGGCGTGTTGCAGCTGATCAACCGCAAGCGGGACCCGGAAGTGGCGCTCACCTCGCTGGAGG
The DNA here is from genome assembly GCA_902825965.1 of uncultured Gemmatimonadota bacterium. Classification (GTDB taxonomy): domain Bacteria; phylum Gemmatimonadota; class Gemmatimonadetes; order Gemmatimonadales; family Gemmatimonadaceae; genus Pseudogemmatithrix. Next base: position 39,950 of record CADEDA010000022.1, read on the forward strand.
TCGTGGACCAGCAGGTGTTGCCGTTCGACCAGCGGTCGGCCGACCTCGTGGCGGCGCTGGCGGCGCAGGCGGCCGTGGCGATCGAGAACTCGCAGTTGTACGAGGACATCGAGCGGCTGTTCGAAGGCTTCGTGACCGCCGCCGTCACGGCGATCGAGGCGCGCGACCCGACGACCTCCGGTCACTCGGCGCGCGTGGCGACGCTGACGACGAACCTGGCCGAGGCGGTGGACCACGCCGGTGAGGGTCCGTACCGCGGTCTCACGTTCACCCGTGAGCAGATCCGGGAGATCCGCTACGCCGGGCTCCTGCACGACTTCGGCAAGGTGGGCGTGCGCGAACAGGTGCTCGTGAAGCAGAAGAAGCTATATCCCGGCGACCTCACGCTGCTCCGGCACCGCTTCCACGGGCTGCTGCAGCAGGCCGACCTCGAGTACGAGCGTGAGCGGGCCGAGCACCTGCTGGAGCACGGCGCGTCGGACTATGGCAGCTTCGCGGCGCGCCTCGACCAGGTGCGGCGCGCCCGGCGCGACCAGTTGAGCAAGTGGCTCGACGCGATCATCCGCGCGAACGAACCCACGATCCTGCCCGAGGGCAGCTTCGAGGAGCTGCAGGAGATCGGCCAGCAGACCTACATCGACTTCGACGGTGAGGTGCGGCCGCTGCTCACCGACGAGGAACTCAAGTTCCTCATGATCACGAAGGGCAACTTGGATCCCCGCGAACGGCGGGAGATCGAGTCGCACGTGACGCACACGTACCGCTTCCTGGAGCAGATCCCCTGGACGCGCGAGCTGAAGGGCATCCCGCAGATCGCCTTCGGCCACCACGAGAAGCTCAACGGGACCGGGTACCCGCGCGGCGTGACGGAGCGGGAGATCCCCGTGCAGACGCGCATGATGACGATCGCCGACATCTACGACGCGCTGACGGCGACGGACCGCCCGTACAAGCGCGCGGTGCCGGCGGAACGTGCCCTCGACATCCTCACGGCGGAGTCGAAGCAGGGCCTGGTGGACGCACACCTGCTCACCACGTTCATCCAGGCCCAGGTGTTCACCAAGGTGCACCACGTCGAAGCCCCACGCCGCCGCAGCACGGGCTCCCGGCCGGCGATCCGGTAGCCCTCAGGCCGGCGGGCCCCAGCCGCCGCCACCCGGCGTCCACAGCTCCAGCACGTCTCCCGGTGCGAGTTCGCGGCGGCACTTGGCCGGCAACAGCGCACCGTTCAGTCGATTCTCGCCCGGCAGCCCGTCCTCGCCGCCGTGGGCACCGCGTGGACCCCGGGCACGACGCTCGGTGAGCAGCGTGACGGTGCACGGCGCGAGCACGCGATACGCGCGGAGCACCCCGTCGCCGCCGCGATGCGTGCCGCGACCGCCGCTGCCGCGCCGGATGGCGTAGCGCACGATCTCGATGGGATACGCGCGCTCGAGTGACTCGATGGGCGTGTTGCGGGTGTTGCTCATGCCCACATGCACCGCGTCCGGGCCCGGGCCCTTGGCGCTGGCGCCCTGGCCACCGCCGAGCGTCTCGTAGAAGGTCCAACCCGCCCCGCCGAACGTCACGTTGTTCATCGTGCCCTGCCCCTGCGCCGGCACCGCCACACCGGCGGCATCCAGCGCGGCGAACAGCAGGTCGGTGATGCGCTGGCTCATCTCCACGTTGCCGGCCGCCACCGCAGCGGGGGCCCGCGCCGCCAGGCAGCAGTCGTCCGGCGTCACGATGCGGATGGGTCGCGCGATGCCCTCGGTGGTGGGCACGTCGTCGTCGAGCAGCGCGCGCAGCACGAAGAGCGCGGCGGCACGGGTGACCTGGATGGGACAGTTCACGTTTCCGGGGACCATCGGCGACGAGCCCGTGAAGTCGAGGTGCAGCACCCCGGAAGCGACGCGCAGCGCGAGTCGCAGCGGCACGGCCGCGTCCGAGCGCCCATCGCCCTCCAATGCGTCCTCGGCGCTGCCGGTCGCGCCGTCGATGGCCCGCAGGCGCGCGACGGCGCGACGCTCGGCGTAGTCGAGCAGCCCGGCCGAGACCGCGGTGAGCCGCTCGCGCCCGTGCCGCGTGAGCAAGGTGCGCCAGCCCGCCGCGCCGGCCGCACAGGCCGCGCGCTGCGCCGCGAGGTCGCCGCGCCGTTCCTCGGGCGTGCGCACGTTCGCGAGCACCAGGTCGAGCAGTTCAGGGTCCGGCACACCGGCGCGTTCCAGGCGCACGGGAGGCAGCACGAGTCCTTCCTGCACGAGCTCGGTCGCACCCTGCGGCATGGAGCCGGGACTCATGCCGCCCACATCGGCGTGATGCGCGCGGACGACGGCGTAGCCGGCGATGCGGTCGCCGTCGGCGATCGCCTCCACCATCGTGAGGTCCGGCAGATGCGAGCCGCCGTGCCACGGGCTGTTGAGCAGGAAGACATCGCCCGGCTGCGGCGCGCGCGCACGCACCGCCCGCACGGATTCGGGCAGGGCGCCCAGATGCACGGGGATGTGGGCCGCCTGCGCAACCATGCGTCCCTCGGCATCGAAGAGCGCACACGACGCGTCGCGGCGCTCGCGGATGTTGGGCGAGAGTGCGCCGCGCGTGAGGACGGCGCCCATCTCCTCGGCGATCATCGATACGGTGGAGGCCCACACGGAGAGTTCGAGCGGGTCGAGCGTGGCCGGCGCCGCGGGCGCAGCGTGCGCCGACTCCCCGGCGGGCCGCGCGGCCGGGTCGTCGAGGCGGTCGAGGCGCCAGCCGCCGATCGCGAGCGGGGTCGCGCGCCAGCCGGCCGCGACGAACAGCGTTGCGTCGCGCAGCGCGCGTGTGGCCGGTCCGTCGAACGCGGCAGGCGCGGCGGACGGTGGCGCGGCACCGTCCGCAGCGGACGCGGCGTGGAAGTCGACGTGCGCACCGGGATCGCTGGCCACATGACGCAGCGCCACGCACTCCACGGGCCGCGGCAGGACGAACCCATAGCGCGCATGATGCGCCCGTGCGAATCGCTCGGCGATCGTCGGTCCATCCTCGCCCGGGGCGGTGCTCACCTCGACCTCGTGCCCCTGGCCCTGGTAGCGCGCGCGCACGATCCACCGCCGATCGCGCCCGGGCACTCGCTCCGCCAGTCGCTCGCAGGCGGCTCGGAGCGTCGCGGCATCGAGCGCATCGGTGGCCGTGAGCAGGCTGGTCGCCACCTCCCGGCGCTCCGGCGCGATGGCAAGACCGACTGCGCTCAGCACCCCCGCGTGGGGCGGCACGATGACGGTGCGCATGCCCAGTGCATCGGCGAGCGCACAGGCGTGGAGGGGACCACCGCCGCCGAACGCAAGCAGGGCGCAGCCGCGGGGATCGACGCCGCGGTCCACGCTCACCCGCCGCAGGGCTCGCGCCATCTCCGCGTCGGCGGCGCGGATGACCGCCTCCGCGGTGCGGTCGAGCGTGGCGCCGAGCCGCGTGGCGACGCGCTGCAGTGCGGCGCGTGCCGCCGCCGCATCGAGCGCCACACCGCCACTCATCGCCGCGGCATCGATGCGGCCGAGCGCGATCTGCGCGTCGGTGACCGTGGGCTCCGTGCCGCCACGACCGAACGCGGCCGGACCCGGGCGCGAGCCGGCGCTCCGTGGCCCCACGCGAAGCGCGCCGCCGTCGTCCACCCAGGCGATGCTGCCGCCGCCGGCCGACACCGTCTCGACCAGCACACGGGGCAACGAGATGGGGACCCCCGCCACCATGCCGCCGGGTTCGACCAGCGGCTCCCCGTCGAGAATCAGCCCGGCGTCCGCACTGGTACCGCCGATGTCGATGGTGAGCGCGTCGCGGAGCCCGAGCGCGCGCAGCACGGCGGCTGCACCCACCACACCGCCCGCCGGACCGGAGAGCGCAAGTGATGCGGCGTGCTGCGCGGCCTCCTCGGCCGACCGCATGCCACCGCCCGATGACATCACCGCGGTCGCGGGCAATCCACCGGCGGCGAGTCGCGCCCCCAGTCGCTCGAGGTAGCGTTGGACACCGGGCCGCGCGTAGCCCTCGGCCACCGCGGTGGTGCTGCGCTCGTACTCGCGGATCTCGGGCAGCACGTCTGCGGCGCGCACGACCGGCAGCGCCGGACGCACGCGGTGGAAGGCCTCCGCGAGCCGGCGCTCGTGCGTGTCGTCGGCGTACGCGTGCAGCAACGCGATCACGACGACGTCCGGGCCGAGCGCGAGCGTGGCTTCCACCACGCGGGCGGTCTCGTCGTCGGTCAGCGGCAGGCTCGACCCGGGCGACGCCAGTCGCTCCTGCACCGGCACGACGTGGTCGGGCGCGACCAGTGGCGGCGGATGCTGCGCGGCGAGGTCGTAGAGCGAGGCGCGCTCCTGCCGCCGCAGCTCCAGCAGGTCGCTGGCGCCGGCGGTGGCGCAGAGCACCACCCGCGCGCCCGTGCGCTCCAGCAGGAGGTTGGTCACCACGGTCGTTCCGTGCACCAGGCGCGTCACGGTGCCGTCGCCGGGCGCCAGCGCCTCGAGTGCCGCCACCACGCCGATGCCCTGGTCCTCCGGCGTGGAGAGCACCTTGCGCGTGAGGACGATGCCGTCCGGCGTGATCGCGGCGCAGTCCGTGAACGTGCCGCCGACGTCGACCCCGGCGGCGAGGGGACGTGCCGCTCGGGTCATCGCGTGCGCCGCCAGTAGGCGAGCGCGAGTCCGAGATGCGCCGGCAGCAGGAGCAGCAGCGGCCCGCCCATCACCTGCACACCCAGCAGGCCGACGGCCAGCCCGAGCAGCGCCAGGGTGGCGACCACGCCGACGAGCACGGTACTCAGGCGGTCGGCCCGGCCGCGCAGGATCGCGCGGGTCGCCGGCCAGGCCGCGACGAGGCCGAGCGGCGAGACCAGCAGGAGGTTGAGGTTGGCGTACCAGAACTCGTGTGCGGAGCCGAGCCACATGCCGAGCAGCACGAGGCCGATGAGGCCGGTGCCGCCGTACCAGAGCGCGGCCATCACCGCTGCCGGCACGCGCAACCGCGAACGGCTGGCCGCGCTGAGCGGGATGAGCAGCACCATCCACGCGCCGAGGATGGGGCCCCAGGCGCCGATGGAGAGTCCGCGCCGCTCGGCGAGCTCGGCGGGGCGCCGCGCGCGGTAGAGCACCGAATCGGAGACCACGAGCGGCGTGGTGCCGCCGGACGCGGACGGCACGGTGACCTGCCGGAGGTAGTCGCGCAGACGCATGGGGATGAACATCGCATCCCAGGGTGTGAGCGCCTCGTCGGCGCGGGGTCCCAAGGCGAGGTCGATGCCGGCCTGGGCGAGGCCATCGGCTGCGGTGAGCCGCACGGACTCCGAGCGATAGGTCCACGGCGTGCGTCCCACGCTGAACTGCGTGCGCAGCGCGCCCCCGAGCACCGTGTCGAGCGCGTCGCGCACGCGGGTGGAGCAGTTGTCGCGGAAGTACTCGTAGCGATAGTACTTGAACTCGTCGAGCGCGTTGCGCTCCACGGCGCGGGCCAATGCCGCCGCCTGCTCCGGCGTGAGCGCGAGCACCTGCTCCACCGTCTCGCGATCCTCACCGGCGTAATGGTCGATGAGCCAGGGGGCCGGGAACGCCTGCACCCAGTATTGCGTGTCGCCGCTGAGGAATCGCCCCAGGAAGTTGGGTTGGGCGAAGTCGAACATGCCCCAGTTGTACGCGAGGTCGCTGCCGGTCAGGGCGTCGCGGATGCGCAGCGCGTTGTGCCCGAAGCGCTCGTAGACGACGTTGCCCTGGCCGAAGGTGAGGACCGAGACCGTGTACCGCGGGGGCGCCGCCGCGGCGGGCTGCGCGGACGCGGCCGTCGCGGACGCGGCAGTCGCGGACGCCGCCGCCCAGAGGCACGCCGCGGCGAGCGCGCGCCTCACGTGCGGAGTTCTTTCCCCTCGTCCGCGGCCTTGTAGATCGCGTCGAGCAGCTTGTAGACCCGCACCTGGTCGCGCGGCGGTTCGTAGGGCGTCTCCTCGCGCACCACCGAGAGGAAGTGGGCGAGTTCGGACTTGTAGGACTGGATGAACGCGGTGTCCTTGGTCGCCGCCCCGGTGGGCGAGACGTCCTCGGGGGCACCGTGGATCTCCTTGATGAGCCGCAGCGGCGCGAGCCGCGCCGAGCCCTTGGTGCCGATGATCTCGAACCAGAGGCGCTCCCCTTCGCCGACGTAGTTCGCGTTCACGTCGATGGTCACGGTGAACCCGCCGTCGCACTCGATGAAGACGAGGGCGGCGTCCTCCACCGCGTTGGCCCCGCGCGGGCGCTCCAGCGCCGCGCTCACGCGCGACACCCGCGGGAAGTCCGTGAGCCACCCAGCGAGGTCGAGCAACGGGAGTCCGAGTTCGAGGAAGGCCCCGCCGCCCGCCTCGGCGCGGCGGCTGCGCCACGGCGCCTGGCGCGCGCGCGGCCGATACGCGCCGGCGCGCACCGCGCGCACCTTGCCGAGCTCGCCGGCGCGCATGAAGGCATCGAGCGCCTGGGCGTCGAGCCGGAAGCGGTGGTTGTTGGCGACCATCACGACCTTCTTGGCCTTGTCGGCGGCGGCGAGGATGCGTTCCACTGCCTTGGCGTTGAGCCCGAGCGGCCGCTCGCAGAGCACGTGCTTCCGCGCCTTGAGGGCCGAGAGCACGTGGATCTCGTGCAGGTGGTTCGGCGTCGCGACGATCACGGCGTCGATGTCCGCGACCTCCAGCATCTCCTCGATGTCGGTGAACACGTCGCGCACGCCGAACCGCGACGCGAGCGATCGCGCCTTGGCCGCATCGTTGTCGCACAGCGCGATGACCTGCACACCGCGCATCCGCGCGAGCACCGGCAGGTGGGCCGTCTGGGCGATGGCGCCGAGTCCCAGGACGGCGACCCGGAGCGGGCTGCGAGGGATGCCGGATGGCGGGGTGGGAGGCAACGCGAGCTCCTACGGGGTGAGAAGGCCGGACGGGATCTGGCCCAAGGTGGTGCCGGGATAATACGTCCGCAGGATCGTGCGCAGGTCCTGCCCGGCGCGCGCGCGACCGATCGCACCCCACTGGCACATCCCCACGCCGTGTCCGTAGCCGTTCCCGCGGATCACGGCGCGCACCAGTCGGTCGGCCGATCGCTCGACACTCACCGAAAAATAGGAGCTGTTCAACAGCTCGCCACCGCTCGAGCGCAGGACCGCGCGGGCGTCGTTGCCGCGCACGAGGTAGCTGCCCCGGTCCGTCCGGACGATGAGTTGCCCCACGCGCCCGCTGGGTGTGCGCCGCTCGACGTGCAGGTCCGTCACGTGTCCAGGTCCGCCGCGGCCGACCTCGACCACCGAGGCGAGGTAGCGACGGACCAGTGCGTCGAGCTCCGCCGACGTGAAGGTGCGGGTCCAGGCGAAGCGCGGTGCGATGTCGCAGTAGTGCCGGTCCGTGCCGGGGATGCGGTCGCTCACGCGTTTCAGGTGTGGCTCCCCGTCGCTGCGCCAGACCTCCTCGGCGGCGGCCGTCTCCCCGCCGCAGGCGGAGTAGAACGGCGCATTCACGACCCGTCCACCCGAGAGCAGCACCAGACCGGCGGTGCCGCGCACGGCCTGGTCGGTGAGCGGTCGTTCCGCCGATTGCCCGCCGTAGACCTGGTCGCTCACCGAGGAGACGAGGTCGAAGTCCGGGCTGCGCCCGGTGCCGGCGCGGCTGTTGAGCAGCCGGATCACCGTGTACGAGCGCGCGGCGACGGCCTGTGCCTCGACCGCGGCGCGTTCATCGGGCCCGCGTTCCCCGATCTCGAGCGGGACCACGCCGCGGAGGTAGTCCTCGAGCGGGAGGTGGTTCACCAGCAGGATGCCGGTGTCGGTGGGCACGAAGGCGAGTGCGCCGCGGTACGCCTTGCCGGCCGCCCGCACCGTCCCCGCGTCGTCGGGGAACTGCAGCAGGGCGCCGGTGGCCCACGGCGTCGCGACGCCATCGTCGCGCACGGCGCGGGTGCGGGCGGCGCGGCGCTCCAGATGCCAGCGCTCGTTCGCGCGCGAGCGCACGAGCACGCTGCCGCGGCCATCGAGCAGTCGCCACGGGCCGGTCGCCGTGAGCGACGCCGTGTCCCGCGCGACCCGCAGCGCGACCCGCACCGGCGGTCCGCTCCCGATGCTCGGACTCGGCGGGGCCTCGTCCGTGGGGATGGGCTCCACCGTATCGGCGGCGACCTCGGGAGCCGCAGGCACCGGCCGCGGCGGGATGGGATACGACTCGGTGGGCAGCGGTCGGGAGAAGCAGGCTGCGACCGTCACGAGCGCGAGGCCCTGTACCGCGCGCCGCCAGCGGGTCACCGCCCGAAGCTCCCGATGGTCGTCGTCACGGGGAGCTCGCGTCGGCGCGGGCTCGCGACCGGCGCTGCGACCGGCTCGAGCACGCGCCGCACCGTCGCGCGGAAGTCGTAGTCGTCGATCACGTCGTCCACGGTCACCTCGACGAAGCTGCCCGGTGCGGCGTCGGTGGCCACCCACGTCACGCCGTCGATATCGTCCGCCTGCCACGGCAACCGGGCGCGGGCCATGCCGTCCGCATCGGCAGCGGCCTCGATGAGCGCCGGCGCCACCGACCCGATCCGCGACTCGTAGCGCTCGGCCGTGATGTGGCGCTGGAGTTCCTGGACCGCTTCCAGGCGCTCGCGCTTGAGCGGCTCCGGCACATCGTCGGCCAGGGCAGCGCCGCGTGTGCCCTCCTGTGGCGAGTACGTGAACACCCCCACACGCTCGAACTCGATCTCCCGGAGGAAATCGAGCAACTGCGCGAAGTCCCCCTCCGTCTCGCCCGGGAAGCCGACGATGCAGGTGGTGCGGATGGCCACCCCCGGCACCGCGTCGCGGAAGCGCGCGACCTTCTCGCGGATGCTCCGCTGGCGCTCCGGCCGGCGCATGCGTTCGAGCACGGCGTCGCTCGCGTGCTGGATGGGCATGTCGAGGTAGCGGAGCACGCGGGGCGCGCCGGCGATCACCTCGAGCAGGCGCGGGGTGATCCCGGCGGAGTACAGGTACATGTTCCGGAACCAGGGGATCGACGTCTCCGCCAGCAGTGACTCCAACAGCTCCGGCAGCCGGATGCCGTCCCGGCGGTCGCGGCCGTAGTGTGCCAGGTCCTGTGCCACGAGGTTGACCTCGCGGGCCCCCTGAAGTTCCAGCAGCTGCGCCTCGCGGACGATCTCGTCGCGCGCGAACGAGCGGTGCTTGCCGCGCATCAGCGGGATCGCGCAGAACGCGCAGCCGTGGTCGCAGCCCTCGCTCACCTTGAGGTAGCGCACGAACGGCGTGTCACCGGCGTAGACCCGCACGCCGGGATGCTGCGTGACCGGGTCGCCGATGAGGCCGCGCGCGTGCAGCTCGGGGACCAGGCGCTCGGTCTCCGACGCGCCCAGGAAGAAGTCGACCTCCGGCAACGCCGCCTCGAGCTCGGCCTTGTGGCGCTCGACCATGCAGCCCACCGCCACCACGGCGGTGGCGCTGCCGTCGCTCTTCATCCGCCCTGCCGCGACGATGGCATCGATGGATTCCTGCTTCGCCGCATCGATGAACCCGCAGGTGTTGACGATGATCAGTTCGGCGTCCTCGGCGTCGTCCACCGACACGGCCCCGTGGTCGCGCAGCTGTGCGAGGTACCGCTCACTGTCGACCGTGTTCTTGTCGCAGCCCAGCGTGATGAGGCGGACTTTCACTCGGTCACCGGTAGTTGCCGAACGAGAGCTGCACGTTGAACTCCTCGCCCTTGAGGAAGGCCATCACGGCCTGGAGTTCGTCGCGGCTCGGCGAGACGACACGGACCGTATCGCCCTGGATGGAGGCCTGGACCTTCTTGAACTTCTGCGCCTTGATGGCCGCGACGACCTTCTTGCAGGTCTCGCCGTCGAGGGACTGCTTGAGCTTGACGTCCCGATGCCAGGTGTCGCCGCCGCCGGGTGTGGGTTCACCGGCGTCGAGGTTCTTCACGGGCACCCCGCGCTTGATGAGCTTGGACTGGAGGATGTCCCACATCGCGCGCAGCCGCATGTCGGTGTCGCTGGAGAGCTTGATCAGCCCCTCGACGCGCTTGAACTCGACGGTGGCGAGCTTGGCGTCCTTGAAATCGTAGCGCTGCGCGATCTCCTTGGACGCCTGGTTGACGGCGTTGTCGACCTCCTGCAGGTCGACGGCGGTGGTGATATCGAAGCTGGCGTCTTTGGACATGGACGGCGGACGGCGGGGAGCGGGCGGCGGGAGCGGGGCGCAGCGCAATTTCGCGCGTTCGGGGGGCAGATGCTACGGCAGCGCACCCTCGGCCCCGGATCGCCGTCCGCGGTGCGGCATCGGCCATCCGCCCTTCCCTACCCCAGATAACTCTCCAACGCCCGCGCCCGGCTCACGTGCCGGAGCCGCGACAGCGCCTTCTCCTTGATCTGCCGCACGCGCTCGCGCGTGATGTTGAGCACCGCCCCGATCTGTTCGAGCGTCATCGGCTCGGAGCCGTCGAGCCCGAAGTAGAGGCGGAGGATCTTGGATTCGCGCTCCTTGAGGCCCGCGAGTGCCTCGTGCACCGACTCCACCAGCGCCTTCTCGATGGTCTCCTCGTCCGGCGTCGCGCTCTGCGTGTCCGGGAGGTAGTCGAGCAGGCGGTTGTCCTCCCCCGGCGTCATCGGGGCGTCGAGCGAGAGGTGGGTCTGCGAGATCGACATGGTCTTCGCGACCTCCTCCT
>CADEDA010000023.1 GCA_902825965.1 uncultured Gemmatimonadota bacterium
GTCTTGCCCTGCACCTCGACCGAGGCGAGATCGTTCTGCCCGCGGACGACCTTGTACGGCACCCGCGCCGTCTCGGTCTGCACCTCGGACATCTTGCCGCCCATGAAGCGCTTGATGGAGAAGACCGTGTTCTGCGGGTTGGTCACGGCCTGACGCTTGGCGATCTGGCCGACGAGGCGCTCGCCATCCTTGCTGAAGCCGACGACCGACGGGGTGGTGCGGCCACCCTCGGCGTTGGGGATGACGACGGGGTCGCCGCCTTCCATGACCGCCACGACCGAGTTGGTCGTGCCCAGGTCGATACCGATCACCTTGTCTGCCATTCGTTCCTCGACGGAGTATCTTGAGCGGGTATTGGAGTCGCCGAAGTCCGACGACTGCGAGAGTTACGACTCCTTGAACGGCAATCGTGGGGCCAGAGATTCGCGCCACATTGGCAGGACGGCGCGGGGGGTTCACCCCAGTCGACTGACAGGACGACACGATGATCCCGCTGAGCGACGACAACCCGACGGTCCGGCCGCCCGTGATGACGATTCTCGTCATTGCGGCGGTGTCGAGCGTCTGGCTCCTCGTGCAGGGCGCGGGGCTCGATGACCGACTGGTGCGCTCGGTCTGCACGCTGGGCCTGGTGCCGGGCGAGCTCACCGGTCAGGCTGTGCTGGGGAGCGGCATTCCCATCGCGCCGGGGCTGATTTGCGCGATCGACCACGAGCAGATCAACTGGGTGACCCCCCTCCTGTCGATGTTCCTGCACGGCGGCTGGGGGCACCTCATCGGGAACCTGTTGTTCCTCTGGGTCTTCGGCAACAACATCGAGGACGTGATGGGGGGTGTCCGTTTCCTGGTCTTCTACCTGGTCTGCGGGTTGGCCGCGGCCGGGGCGCATATCGCGGTGGATCCGGCCTCGGTGATCCCGACGGTCGGGGCCTCCGGTGCGATCTCGGGGGTCATGGGCGCCTATCTCGTGCTGTTCCCGCGGGTCCGGGTGCGAATGCTCTTCGTGTTCGTGGTCTTCTTCCGGATCATCCCGCTGCCGGCCTGGGTGGTCCTGATCTGGTGGCTCGTCCTGCAGGTGCTGATGGGTCTGCCCCAGCTCGGGCGACCCGGGGACATCAGCGGCGGGGTCGCCGTTTGGGCGCATATCGGAGGCTTCCTGGCGGGGGTGCTGCTCGTCCGCGCCTTCGAGAACCCCGAACTGACCGCCCGCCGTCGTTCCATCCTCTTGCAGCGTGGGCTCTTGCGCGCGATAGACGGCGTGTAACGGTTCTGCCACGGAGCGTGGGGTTTGGTTTGCCACCCCGTTCCGGGGAGGCGTATCTTTGAAGGGCTGAATCCCTCAACAGCGCGCGCGGAATCCCTGCAGCGTGCCCGACCGCCACCCCCTCCGAGCACTACCCTCCCGTGCGCTTCCTTCCAAAGGATGAAGGTTTCTTCGGTCTGTTCGACCAGCTCTCGGCCCGCCTGCGGACCTCGGCCGTGCTGCTCCGCGAGCTCTTCCAGGAGCCGTCGCGCCTCGATGACCTGACCAAGAAGATCAAGGCCGAGGAGCATGCGGCCGACGCGCTGACGTACGAGATCATGCAGCGCATCGACCGCAGCTTCGTGACGCCCCTCGACCGCGAGGACATCCACCTGCTGGCCAATCGGCTCGACAACGTGGTCGACCTCATGGACGGCACGGCCCGCCGCGCGCTGATGTTCCGCATCAGCGAGCGCCGCGAGCCGGCGATCGCCCTGATGAACGTGCTGGTGGAATGCTCCGAGGTGATCGCGCAGGGCACCAAGGACATCCGGACGCCGACGGCCGTGCACAAGTCGGCGCGAAAGGTGAAGGAGCTCGAGGAGAAGGCGGATGCGATCTACTCGCAGGCGATCGCCGACCTCTTCGCGGGCAAGCCGGACGCGCTCGAGGTGATCAAGTGGAAGGAGATCTACGACAACCTTGAGCACGCGGTCGACGAGTGCGAGGACGTGGCGAACGTGCTCGAGAGCATCTCCCTCAAGAACTCCTGACCGTGGTCTGGTACATCCTCGCGATCGTCCTGGTCGCGTTCATCTTCGACTACATCAACGGTTTCCACGATTCGGCGAACTCCATCGCCACGATCGTGGGGACGCGGGTGCTCAGTCCCTTCACCGCCGTGGCCTGGGCGGCGACGTTCAACTTCCTCGCGCTGTTCCTCTTCGACACCGGCGTGGCGAAGACGATGGGCAAGGGGCTGATCGACCTGGCGCTGGTGAACCCCGACGTCATCCTCGCGGGCCTGATCGGGGCGATCGCGTGGAACCTGATCACCTGGTGGTACGGCATCCCGTCGAGCTCCTCGCATGCGCTGATGGGTGGCTACGGCGGCGCCGCCGTCGCCAAGGCCGGGATGTCGGCGATCATCTACTCGGGCTGGGTGAAGCCGCTCATCTTCATCGTGGTCTCCCCCTTGGTCGGCATGGCGGCCGGTTGGGGCCTCATGGTGGGCACCACCTGGCTCTTCCGCAACGCGAAGCGGGCGACCATGGAGCCGATCTTCCGGGGCATGCAGATCACGAGCTCGGCGCTGTTCTCGTTGTCCCACGGGGCGAACGACGCGCAGAAGACCATGGGCATCATCGTCTCGCTGCTGGTCTCGGGACAGGCGTACTTCGTGAACGAGACGGGCTTCCTCCGGCACTTCTATCTCGCCAGCGGCGAGGAGATCCCGTTCTGGATCAAGCTCGGCGCGCATCTCGCGATCGCGATGGGCACGCTCATGGGCGGCTGGCGCATCGTGCACACGCTCGGGTCCCGAGTCACCAAGTTGCGGCCGATGGGCGGGTTCTGCGCCGAGACGGGCGGTGCCTCGGCCATCTTCCTCGCCACGGCGATGGGCATCCCGGTGAGCACCACGCACACCATCTCGGGTGCGATCGTCGGCGTGGGCGCGACCAACCGCCTCTCGGCCGTCCGCTGGGGCGTCGCCGGCCGGATGATCTGGGCGTGGGTGATCACCATCCCGGCCTCCGCGCTCGTCGCCGCCATCTCGTACTGGGTCGTCGCCGCGGTCCGCGGCTGAGTCCCCCGTGCACGCGGCCGCCTCGCGCAACCCGCACTTCCTGAACCGCGAGCTCTCGTGGCTCGAGTTCAACGCGCGGGTGCTGCACGAGGCGGAGGACGATCGCACGCCGCTGCTGGAGCGGCTGAAGTTCATCGCGATCTTCCACTCGAACCTCGACGAGTTCTACATGGTGCGCATCGCCGGGCTGCGTCGGCAGCTCGCCGCAGGTGTGCTCCAGACCTCCGCCGACGGCCTGTCGCCGGAGGAGCAGTTGCAGCTCGCAGACGCCCGGGTGCGCGGGCTCGTCGACCGGGCGCGGCGGTGCCTGCACGACGTGCTGCTGCCGTCGCTGCGGCGGATCGGGGTCCGGCTGCTCGAGATGGACGAGCTGGAGGCGGACGAGGCGGCGACCGTCGACGCCTACTTCGAGTCGCAGGTGTATCCGGTGCTCACGCCGCTGGCGGTGGACCCGGGACATCCGTTCCCGTACATCTCCAACCTCTCGCTCTCGCTCGCGGTCGAACTGCGGGACCCGGAGAGCGGCGAAGTGCGCTTCGCGCGCGTGAAGGTGCCGAAGACGCTGCCGCGCTGGGTGCCCACCGGCCGCTTGCACTCGTACGTCCCGCTCGAGCGCCTCGTGGCGGCCCGGCTCAGTGCGCTCTTCCCGGGCATGCACATCCTCGGCTGCCACTGCTTCCGGCTCACGCGCTACTCCGACCTGGAGATCTCGCACACGGAGGAGCCCGAGGACCTGCTGGCGATGATCGAGGAGCAGCTCTTCCAGCGCCGGTTCGGCGAGGTGGTCCGCCTCGAAGTGCAGACGGGCACCCCGGCGCACCTCCGCGAGTTGCTGCTCGACGAGTTGCGCGCGAGCGAGGCACCCGAGATGGCCCCGCTGGCCGAGCGCGAGGTGCATGAGCCCGGACCGCTGCTCGACGTGGGCGACCTGCTCAAACTGAGCGGCATCGACATCCCGGAGCATCGCGACCCGCCGCTGATCGCGATGGTGCCGGCCGAGCTGCGCGACGCGTCCCGGTCGATCTTCGACGTGATCCGCGAGCACGAGGTGCTGGTGCACCACCCGTTCGACTCGTTCGGTGCCTCGGTGGAGACGTTCATCGAATCCGCCGCCCGCGACGAGCAGGTGCTGGCGATCAAGATGACGCTGTACCGCACGTCGGGCGACGGGGCGATCGTGCAGGCGCTCACGCAGGCGGCGCAGCGCGGCAAGCAGGTGGCGGTGCTGGTGGAACTGCAGGCGCGGTTCGACGAGGTGAACAACATCGCCTGGGCGCGCACGCTCGAATCGTTCGGCGTACACGTGGTCTATGGCCTCCCGGGCCTCAAGACCCACACCAAGACGGCGCTCGTCGTGCGCAAGGAGCACGACGGCATCCGCCGCTACGTGCACGTGGGGACGGGCAACTACAACACGCGCACGGCGCGCATCTACACGGACGTGGGCCTGCTGACCTGCGACGAGGCGATCGGCGCCGACATCAGCGACCTGTTCAACTCGCTCACCGGCTATGCGCGGCGCACGGAGTACCGCCGGCTGCTGGTGGCCCCCGTGAACATGCGCGCGCGCGTCCTGGGCATGATCGCGCGCGAGACGGCCAACGCACGTGCCGGCCGGCCGGCCCGCATGATCGCCAAGATGAACGCCCTGGTGGATCCCGAGGTCATCGAGGCGCTGTATGCCGCCGCACAGGCCGGGGTGGAGATCGACCTCATCGTCCGCGGCATCTGCTGCCTGCGGCCGGGGGTGCCGGGCCTCAGCGACCGGATCCGCGTGCGGAGCATCATCGGCCGCTTCCTCGAACACTCACGCATCTGGATGTTCGAGAACGGCGGCGCGCGGGAGTACTACTTCGGGTCCGCCGACTGGATGCCCCGCAACTTCGACCGACGCGTGGAGGTCGTGACGCCGGTGGCGAACCGCGAGTTCCAGCTGCGGCTGCAGTCGGTTCTGGACGTCTGCCTGGAGGACAATCGCCAGGCCTGGGAGCTGCAGTCGGACGGCAGCTACGTGCAGCAGCATCCCGGCGACCGGGGCGAGCGCGCGACCCACCGCATGCTGCTGAGGGATTCGTGGGGAGCGAGCCGCGAGAGCGGCACGTTCGCCGTGCCGGCGAGCGCCCTCAAGTCCGCACCCAAGCTCCCGGGACGTCCGCCGTCGTCGAGCGCTGCGTTCGCGGCCATCGTGGAGTAGGGCGGCGGATCATTACACGTCCGTTACAATTCGGACTGGCAGTGCGGGCCTGGACGGGGGAGATTCCGGCCCATGAAACGCTCCGTTACACATCCGTTGCGCATTCGTTGCGCGTCCGTGACATGGTGGGTCGGTCGCGTGAGTTCCGCGGCAGGGCTCGTTAGTGCGTTGACGGCGGCCCAGGCGGAGCCCCTCGCGGCGCAGGAGCGACCGGCGGAGCGTCCGGCGCGGCCCGTGATCGAGTTCGGCGACCGCGGCGTCGTCTTCAATGCGGCCGACGGCGTCACGTCGCTGGCGCTGCGGTTCCGGGTGCAGCAGATCGCGGCGGTCACGTCGGAGAGTGACGAGGACCTCAGCGTCGCCACCGCGCAGCTGCAGGTCCGGCGGATGCGGCTCCGGCTCGAGTCGGTGGTCCTCGATCCGCGCCTCAAGGTGAACATCCAGCTCTCGTTCTCCCGTGGGGATCAGGACTTCGAAGCCTCCAACTTCCCGAACGTGCTCCGCGACGCGAACGTCTCGTTCCAAGCCACGCCACGGTTGCTGCTGGTCGCGGGGCAGGGGAAGCTCCCGGGCAACCGGCAGCGCGTGAACTCCTCGAGTGAACTGCAGTTCGCCGACCGTTCGATCGTCAACGCGGCGTTCACGGTGGACCGTGACGTCGGTGTCTGGGCCCACTACAGCAACCCCTCGGCCCGGCTCCCCTTCGTGTTCCGCGCCGCCCTCTCGGCCGGCGAGGGCCGCAATCCATCGGTCGGCTCCAACGGCCTCGCGTACACGACGCGGCTCGAACTCCTTCCGTTTGGCGCGTTCACCGGCGGGGGTGACTACTTCGAGGGGGACCTGCGGCGCGAACCCAAGCCGAAGCTCTCGGTGGCGGCGGGCATCTCGCACAACGACCGTGCGGTGCGGACAGGCGGCCAGTTGGGGCGCCCGTTGTTCGCGCCGCGCAGCATGACCACCTACCTCGCCGATGCGCTCTACAAGCACCGGGGGTTCGCCCTCAGCGCCGAATACGCGCGGCGTGGCGCACGCAACCCGCTGACCAGCGACGGGACCACGACGCGCTATGTGCTCGTGGGCACGGGCCTCACGGCGCAGACGTCCTACCTGTTCACGAGCGGATTCGAACCCGCCCTGCGCTTCTCGATCGTCACGCCGGAGAACGTCATCGCCGGCCTCTCCGGCGCCGACCGACAGCGGCAGGTCGGCCTGGGAGTCACCCGGTACCTGCGTGCACACAAGGTGAAGTGGCAGGCCGAGCTGATGCACGACGACTACCGGAACGCCGCGAGCCTCGCCCGGCGCGGCACCTGGGGCCTGCGCAGCTCGCTCGAGGTCGGCATCTAGCCCCGCCTACGCATCGTCGGCCGCGTCGTCGTGGGTGAAGACGAGGCCGTCCGGCGCGACGATCTCGACCGGCAGTCCCGCGATCTCCTCGAGCAGGCCGGACTTGCGGCTCGCGCCCCAGATCTCCAGCCGCATCGGGTCGTTGGCGCGGCGCGGCACGGGCGTGAGACGCAGTGCCCGCTCGAGCCAGCGGACCTTCACGCGCTCCACCGCACCCGAGTGGCCCCGGTCGAAGCCGTCGGCGACGCGCAGCAGGGCGCTGAGGCGGCGCACGCGTTCGCGGCGCTCGCGGTCGAGCTCCCACCAGAGCGTGTGCTTGCGCTTGGGTTCGCTGCCGCGGTGGTAGCGCGCGACGTGCGCGATCACGACCTGCTCCTCGGGCGCGATGCCGAGCAGGTCGGCGTGCGTGATGAGGTGGAACGAGTGCTTGTGGTGCCGCTCGTAGTTGATGTGGTACCCGACATCGTGGAGCAGGGCCGCGTCGGCGAGCGTCTGCCGCTCCTCCGGCTCGCAGCCGATGCGCGCGCCGATGGCGTCGAACAGCTGCAGGGCGATCTCGCGCACCTGTTGCGAGTGCGGCGCCTCGTAGTGGCAGCGCTCGGCGAAACCGAGCACGGAGCGTGCGCGCGCCTCGCCCGGGTCGGCGATCACCGGGGTCACGCGGGCGGTCTCGAGCAGCAGTCCTTCGCGGATGCCGAATCCCGAGGCCGCGAGGTCCCGCGGCTCGATGCGCGCCATCACCTCGGCCGCCACCGCGAGGCCGGCGACGATGATGTCGGCGCGCCCCGCGTTGAGGCCGGGGACCGCGAGCCGTTCCTCGAGGGTCATGGACGCCAGTTGCTCGAGGATGTGCTCGACCTCGTGCCGCGGGATCCGCGTGCCGTGCACGCTGCGCACCTTCACGCCCTGCCGGGCCAGGTAGATGCCGGCGAGGTTGGTGAACGTGCCGCCGGAGCCGATCACCTCGGCGCCGCGCCAGTCGCGGACCGGGAGCACCTTCTTGATCTCGCTGCGCACATGCTTGCGCAGCTTCTTGATGCCCTTGGCGACCGGTCGGTCGGTGAGGAACTGCTCGGTGAGGCGGATGGCACCGAAGGGGAACGAGATCAGGCGCTCGACGAGTCCCTCGGCTGCGAGCGCGAGCTCGAGCGAGCCGCCACCGATGTCCATCACCACCGAGCGTCCGCGTCCGAGCTCGAAGTGGGCGAGTGCGGAGCGGAAGGCGAGTCGCGCCTCCTCCTCGCCGACGAGGACGCGGGGCCGCAGCCCGGATTCCTTGCGGACGCGCGTGAGGAAGGTCTGTCCGTTGGTGGCGTCGCGCACCGCGCTGGTCGCGACGACCTCGATCCGCTTGGCGCCGAGTTGCCGGGCGAGGGTCGCCATGCGGGCGAGTGCCTCGACGGCCTCGGTCATGTGCTGCTCGTCGAGTGCCCCCGTGGCGGCGAGGCCGGCCCCCAGGCGCGGGGCGGCCTTCATCTCGTCGATGATGCGGATCTCGCCGTCGGGAAAGACATCGGCGACGATCTGGCGGATGGAGTTCGATCCGATGTCGATCGCCGCGATGCGCCGGTCGCGGTCCTCGCGCGCGGTGCGGTACGGGCCATCGGTCGCGCGGAGCGCCATCAGCGGGGCGGGTTCGAGGGACAGGTACCGGGGCGGAGCGCGTCGAGCCGGTCCAGCTGGCGCTGCACGACGGACGCCGGGAGCGGAGCGTAGCCTAACGCTTCCGCGGACGTCGCACCATCGCGGAGGGCCCAGCGCACGAACGCGAGCAGGTGCGCGGAGCGTCGTGGATCGGCGAGTGCGCCGGCCGCCACGATCCTGGTGAGTGCGGCGACGGGGTACGCCGCACTGTCCTGTGCGCCGATGAGGGCCAGCGCCGTGTCGGCATCGGGCCGCGCGAGGAGCTCGGCCGCGGTGCGGGCGACCGCGGCGCCTTCCGGCGCCACGTACTTGCCGGCACGGTTCCGCAGATGCGCCACTTGGAGCTTGGACTGCTGGGCGTACGATTGCTCGACGAAGCCGATCGCCCCGGGTGTGGCGCGGACCTGGCTGGCCACGCCTTCGTTGCCCTCGACGAGGTCGCCCACCGCGTCGCCTTCGCCGCGGGTGCGGCTGACGCTCCGCCAGGTGGCGTCGGCATCGAGATAGCGCGCGAACACCTCGCTGGTGCCGCTGCTGCGCGCGCGACGCACGACGCGGATCGGCAGCGGCTCCGGCGTGACCTCGGGATTCAGGGCGCGGAGCTCGGGCGCGTCCCAGCGCGTGATGCGGCCCAGGAAGATGCCCGCGAGCAGGGGCTCGTCGAGCCGGAGCGGGACGGACACGCCGGGCAGGTTGTATGCGACGGCGATCGCCCCGACGACCGTCGGGATCTCGAGTGGCGCGCAGCGCGCCTGGGCACGTTCCGCGGCGCGCAGGGGCCGGTCCACCGCCCCGAAATCGACACTGTCGGCGAGGAGCAACCGCACACCCTCGCCGGTGCCGACCGAGAAATAGTTGATGCGGACCCCCTCGGCGGCGCCGTACTCCGCGAACCAGCGCCGATACAACGGATAGGGGAACGTGGCGCCCGCGCCGACCAAGTCGATGCCGCCGGAGGGAGGTGGCGGCCCGGCGGGCCGCGACCGGATCCACTCGATGCCGATCGCGAAGCCGACGAGCAGGCCGAGCCAGCCGATGACGAGTGCGCGCAGCCATCCGAACGATGGCTGCGGCGACACACGGCGGGGATCAGAGGTCGTTGGCGTAGCTCAGTACCTTCACGCGGCCGTCGCGCTCGATGAAGGAGGAGAAGAGGCGCAGCTCGACGGTCGCCGAGTCCGCGATGTCGAATCGCACCGTGCAGCCCGTCGTGATGCGGTTGGGTCCCTCGGTCACGGCCGAGTCGGGGCAGAGGAGGCGTTCGAACCGCAATCTACGTCCACCGAGCCGCTCGAGCATCCGCGACGCCCCTTTCTCGCTCGCCCCGATGAGGGGGATCCACACGAGCTCCGGACCGAGTTCGTAGGGTGGCGCGGTGAACTTGGTGTGCGGGTAGTAGAGCCAGGCGAACTCCGCCCGCGAGAGCACGAGGGCGCGTACGGTCGCGGTGTCGCGGGCCGTCAGCGCCGCGAGCAGCGCGCGGGCGACCTCCTCGCGCGAGGTCGACGCGCTGCGGAGCATGGTGGGAGTGTCGGCGAGGGTCGCGCGGAAACGACGCAGCAATGTGTCGATGGGCAGGGCACTATCGACGACCCCCGCGTAGGGCTGCGCGGAGGACTCCGCGGGTCGCTCGGCGCAGGCGGCGCCGAGCACGGCGACCAGCGCGAAGAGTGCGGCGAGCGAGAAGGCACGGCTGCGTGCGCTGCGTGCGCTGCGTGCGCTGCGGGGGCGACGGTTGCGAGTCGAGGTCATGGAAGGCGGTGTGGGAAACGAAGCGGCCGGGACCCGCGTTGCGGGCCCCGGCCGCCTGCCCGACAGGTAAGGTTCAGTTCTTGGCGTAGTTCGTCCAGCCCTGCCACCACTTCACGCCGCCCGGCGCGGCGGCGCCGCGGTAGCCGGTGCCGAGCACGAAGGTACCGGCCGCCGTGGAGAGGTTGCCGCTGAAGGTGGTGAGCCCACCGGTGGCGATCGCGGAGCCCGCGACCGGGGTCCAGTCGAAGGACGTCGCGGCGGTGGCGGGCAGCGTCAGCGTGGTGAAGAGGTTCGCTGCGGTCACGGCGGCGTCGCGCGTGATGTTGCGGGCGACCGAGTCGGTGAGGACGAAGCCCGACGACGCGGTGGTGAAGATCGACGGCGACTCCGCGACGAACACGTTGCGGATGTCGAGCACGCCGTCGGTGAGCCGGACCTTGGTGGTGGTCGAGTCGCGCAGGCCGAAGGCGCCCTTGGGGAAGCGGGCGAGCACGCCGTTCACGTAATAGCCACCGGTGCCGCGGCGGAGGATCGCGCCGTAGCCGCCCGACGTCGGGTCGAAGTCCGTGCCGGCGCCCGGGCCGACGAGCGTGAAGTTGGCGACCACGGGGATGGTGTACGGCGTGGAGTTCTGGCCGGTCGCGCAACCGGTGCCGTTGCAGCCGTCGTTCTCGATGGCCTGCGGGTCGTTGGACGCGTTGCCGGCGCCCGGACGGTTCACGACCTTCGCGCTCTGGTACGAGATCAGGTACTGCAGGCGCCCGACGAAGCCCTCCGACATGTCGAAGTGGTCGTCGCCCGACTCGTACGAGACGAGGTACTTGGCGTCCATCGCGCCGCCGAACCACTCGAAGGAATCGTCGAGGCCGTAGAGCGCCTGGAGATACTCGACGGTGGTGCCGCTGCCGACGGCCGCGAACGTGAAGGTGTTGAGCTCCTGGTCCGCCGCGGTGCCGTAGCCGGCAAACTCGACGCGCACGTAGCGCAGTGTGCCGCTGTTGTCGGCGTTGTTGTTGCCGCCCGAGTACTCCTGCGACGGGTTGGACGGCCCGGTCCCCGTGCCCTCGAGGACGACCGGTGCGGCGCGGTTGATGATGCCGTTGCCGATGATGATGAGGCCGCCCCAGTCGCCGGCCTGGCGCTGGCCGGGCGTCCGCTCCGACGTGAAGACGATCGGGTCGGCTGCGGTGCCGTTGGCGACGATGCGGGCCCCGCGGGTGATGAAGAGCGACGACCCGAGCACGTCGAAGTCGCCGAGGATGGTCGTGCCGGCCTGGATGGTCAGCGTGGCGCCGTTGGTGACCTGCACGAAGCCGCTGATGGTGTAGACCGTGTCGGCGAACAGCGTGCGGTTGGCGGTGATGTTGGCATTGATCGTGGCCGCGCCGGCGACCGGCGGAGCAGTGGGATCATCGTCCTCGTTGCACGCGGCGAGCGCGAGGAGTGCGGCGGCAGCCGTGCCGAGGAGGCGCAGACGGGGCAGGCGGAGCATGGGAGTTCCGGGAAGAGGGTCGACGCAGCGCACCGCGCGCGCGTCAGCACCACAAACGAAACGCCGCCGTGTAAGTACACGGCGGCGTTTCTGTCACGGGGCTGTCACGTCGCTCAGGGCTTCCAGCTGAACCCCACGGTGTAGCCGCGGCCGATGCGGTAGGTCTCGCGCGTCACGGGACCCTGCACGAACCGATACGGGGCATCGAGCAGGTTCCGGGCGTCGAGACGGGCCGAGAGCCGGTCGTTCACCGGCACGCGCAGCGAGAAGTCGAGCATGTGGCGCTCGAGCTCCTTCACGTCGGGCAGCGGGACCTCGCCCGCGTCGGTGATCCGCGCGCCGACCACGTTGTAGAGGAGCGTCGCACTGGTGGCGCCGGTGTTGGAGGTCCAGGTGAGGCCGGTGTTGAACATGTAGGGCGCCTGGCCCACCATCGGGCGGTTGCTGTTGGTGACGGCGATCGACTGCCCCGCGAGGCGGATGTCCGACTGCATCACGGTCGCGTTGGCCGAGACGCTGAAGTTGGCGAGCGCATCGCTGACGAAGTCGAGGTTCTTGCGTCCCTCGAGCTCCACGCCGTAGTTGTCCGCGCCGTCGGCGTTCACGAAGGTGATGATCCGCGTGCCCGACGAGCCGCGGTACACGCGCTCGATGGGGTTGGTGAAGCGCTTCGCGAAGAGTGCGATGCTCACCACCTCGCCGGCGTTGGGGTACCACTCCCAGCGCAGGTCGTAGTTCTGGATGAGCGCCCGCTTGAGGTCGGGGTTGCCGAGCACGTTGTCGAAGCCGATGACCTCGCGGTACTGGATCGGGGCGAGTTCACGGTACTCGGGGCGCGAGACGGTCTGCGAGGCCGAGAAGCGCAGGTTCATCGCCTCGGACGGGCGGTAGGTGAGGGCGAACGCCGGCAGCACGTCGAGGAAGGTCGGGTGCGTGCTCGAGACCGCACCCACGGTCGGGACGGCCTTCACGAGGACGTCGGAGTACTCCACGCGCGCACCGGTGATGAGCTGCCACTGCGGCCCGAACTCCTTCTCGACCATGGCGAAGCCGGCACCGAGGTAGTCCGACGCGGTGTAGCTGCCGCCCACACCGATCGGCGTCACGCGCCAGACGTTGTCGGTGGGACCGGTATAGCGGCCGTCGAAGATGGCTTCGGCCGTGAGTTCGCGGTCCGCCTGGGAGATGCCGGAGGCGTTGATGCTGTAGGCCGAGCTGTTCGCATCGCGGGAGCCGTAACGGCCGAGGCCACCCACCTTGAGGGCGAGCGTCCGCCCGACCTCGCCGAACTGGATGCGATAGTGGCCGCGGGCCTCATAGGCGTTCTCGGTGAGGTCGCTGAAGGTGCGCACGGCGCCTTCATTGGACGCCGAGAACCACTGGGGCGCCATCGGCTGGCCGGTGTTGGGGTCGCTGAAGATCGCCTGCACGAACTCGGAGCGATCGGGCTCGAGCCGCTCGACGCCGGTGGCACTGAGCGCGAACTCGAGCTTCTGGTTGGCGGTGAGGTCCGCCTGCAGCATCAGCTGCGAGGAGCGGACGCTGCGCTCCACGTACTTCAGGCGCGCGATGTTGAACGGGATGCCGAGGTTCTCCGAGAAACCGGTCTCGGTGCGGGCCTCGGAGTCCATGGTGCGGTTGTACGTGTTGTTGAGTGCCAGGCGCGTGCGGCCACCCAGCAGGGTGCTGAAGTTGGCCATGCCGCCCCAGAGCACGCTCGACTTGCCGGAGTTGCCCGTGTAGCGGTCGATCTCCGTCGCCTCGGCGCCGGTCGTCGCGAGTGCCAACGCGCGGCGCTGGTCGACGCGCGCTTCCTGCGTGTACGAGTAGGTGCCGGAGATCAGGTAGCCGACGCGCTGGCCGAACACCGGATCGTTGCCGCCCACCGAGACCGACGTGGAGCCGTTCAGGCCGCCTTCCTGCGCACGCGGGGTCCACGCGTTGCGGAACTCGCTCACCATGCGGTTGTAGTCGGACTGGCCGGGCAGCGTGGTCGAGAAGTTGCCGAACCGCTGCACGAACGACGGCAGGGCACGCGGCGCGGCGCCGAAGGCGACGAGGTCGCCCCGTGCGCGCCCGGGCATGAGGAGGTTGCGGCCGAGCACGGCTTCGGAGGCGCCGGTCGCGGTGCTCATGGCCCAGGTGCGCTGGGCCGGGAACTCCTTCGTCTGGATGTCCACGGTGGCGCCACTGAAGTCGCCCGGCTGGTCCGGCGTGAACGTCTTGATGGTCGTGATGGTCTGGAGCAGCCCCGTGGGGAAGAGGTCGAGCGGCACCACCTTCTTCTCGGGCTCCGGGCTCGGGATGCGCGCGCCGTTGAGCGAGGTCTGCGTGTAGCGGTCGCCGAGTCCGCGGACGAACACGTACTTGCCGTCCTGCACACTCACGCCGGAGACGCGGCCGACGGCCTGCGCGGCGTCACCGTCGGGGCTCTTGGCGATCTGCTCCGAGGTGATGCTGCTGACGACGTTCACGGAGTTCTTCTGCTGGTCCAGGGCGGCGTTCACGGAGCCCCGCTCGGACTCCGCCGTCACCACCTGCGCGGTGAGCTGGACGCTGGCCTGCGCGAGCGCGATGTCCTGCTGGAGCGTCTTGCCGGCTTCGAGGAACAGCCCGGTGATGGTCTTGGGCGCGTAGCCGATGCGGCGCACCTGCAGCGTCACCGTGCCGGCCGGCGCGGCCGCAATGGTGAACCGGCCGTCCACACCGGACATCGTGCCGACCGTGGTGCCGACGACTTGGATGCCGGCGTCGGAGAGTCCGGCACCGCTGGCGGCGTCGATCACCCGGCCGGTGATGCGGCCCGTCGTGGGCGCCTGCGCGGCGAGCGCGGGGACGAGCGCGGGCGCGAGCGCGGACTGGAGGAGGAACAGGGCACTGAGGAGCTTCGTGACACGGCGCATGGGCGTCTCGTGGGATGGTCAGGTCGGAAGGAACTTGTCGGGTCAGCCTCACGCATCGCGGAGGGTGACGCATCAAAGCTCCCAAGACCCGGTACCGGGGACCCCACGGAACTGCAACGGATGTGTAACGAGGCGCGGCCGGACTCGGGCCCGCGGCTCAGCCTGCGAGCGGTGGCAGGAGCGCGGTGATCGTGGTGCCCTCGCCCACCACACTCTCCGCGCGGACGCGTCCACCGTGCGCCTCGACCAGGTGTTTCACGATGGCCAGGCCCAGGCCGGTGCCGCCCTGCTCGCGCGAGCGGCCTGGGTCCACCCGGTAGAAGCGCTCGAAGATGCGCGGCAGGTGTTCGGCGGCGATGCCCACGCCGGTGTCACGCACGCCCACGGCGACTCCGCGCTCGTGCGGCCGCGCAAAGAGCGTGACCGAGCCGGCCGCCGTGTGTCGCACGGCGTTGTCCACGAGGTTGCCGAGGATCTGCCGCAACGCGGTGGCATCCGCGTGGATGGTGCTGACCGCCGGATCGATCTCCAGGGTGAGCGCGAGCCCCTTGGCCGCGGCGGCGTCGCGCGCCGCCGCCGCCACATCGGCGGCCATCGCCGTGAGCCCGATCGCCGTGGGGTTGGGGACCCATCCGCCCGACTCGATGCGCGAGAGGTCCAGCAGGTCGTCCACGATGCGCTGCATCCGGCGCGTGTTCCCGAGGATGCGCTCGGCGAACTGCCGTCGGTCGTCCAGCCCGACGTCGGCGTCGGCGAGGGTCTCGGCGAACCCACCGACGATCGTCAGGGGCGTGCGCAGCTCGTGCGAGACGTTGGCGACGAAATCGCGGCGGACGGCCTCGAGCCGACGCACCCGCGTGAGGTCGAACAGGGCCAGCACCGCTCCGCCCTCGTGCAGCGGACGTGCGGTCACGTTGAGCGTACGGCCGGAGATCACCACCTCGGCGCCCTCCGTCGTCTCGCCGGCGAAGGCCGCGAGCAGGGCGTCCCGCAGCGCCACCTCGCGCGGCAACTGGTCCACCGCGAACGGCAGCGGCGCGTGGGCGCCGAGCAGGCGCCGCGCGGTCTCGTTGATGCGCACCACCTGTTGGTGCGTATCCACCGCGATCACGCCCTCGTTGAGCGACTCGGTGAGCTGCACGAGCAGGGTCTCGTCGGCCTCCAGCGCGCGCAGGCGCGCCGAGAGCTGCTCGGCGAGCCGGCGGAGGGCGACGGCGAGGTCGCCGACCTCGCCGGGCGCACGGAGCGTGGGGCGTCGCGCGAGATCGCCGTCGGCGAGCGCTTGGGCGACGTCGCGGAGCTCCTCCACCGGACGCGACACGGAACGCGAGAAGAGGAACGCGATCGCAAGGGCGGCGAGCAGGGCGATGAAGGCCGCGGTGCCGACGTCGCGTCGCGCGGTCGTGATCACCTGGTCGAGGCTCGCGGTGGGCAGCGATACGCGCGCCACGCCGAGTCCGGTGACGGGCACCGCCACGTAGAGCTCCTCGTCGCCCGTGGACGGCGAGGGGCGGCGCGAGGTGCCCGTCCCGCCGCTGAGTGCCGCGGCGACCTCGGGGCGTTGCGCGTGGTTCTGCAGCCGCGCGAGGGGGGCGTCGTCGAACTCCGAGTCGCCGACCACGACCCCGTCCGTGCGGACGAGTGTCACGCGCCGCCCGAGGGCGGCCCCGCTGCGGTCGGCGAGCGAATCGGGGAAGAGCGTGTCGCGCACCCAGAGGTCGCCCACCAGCCGGGCCTCGCGCGAGAGGAACGTGGTCGCGTCCTCGCTCAGCCGTTCGGTGAGCTGGCGGTCCACGACCACGGTGATTGAGAGCGCGAGGAAGCCGACGACGACGAGGGCTCCGAGCAGGAGCCGTTGCGTGAGGCGCACGGTGCGCTCAGCCCTCGCGCCCGTCGGGCGACTTGAGCCGATAGCCGAACCCCCGGACGGTCTCGATGAGATCGCCGGCGGGATGGAGCTTGGTGCGGAGGCGCTGGATGTGCATGTCGACGGTGCGCGTCTGGATGTCGGGTGCCGCCTCCCAGACCGTCTCCAGCAGGTGTCCACGCGCCTGCACGCGGCCGCGCCGTTCGGCGAGCGTGAGCAGGAGTTTGAACTCCGTGGGGGTGAGCTCCACCTCGTGCCCTTCGACGGTGACGCGGTGCGCCGAGCGGTCGAGGCGGATGGGTCCGACGCTCAGGACGTCCGCGGTCTCCCCACTGCCGGCCATCCGCCGGAGGATGGCTCCGACGCGCAGGACCAGCTCCTGCGGGCTGAAGGGTTTGGTCAGGTAGTCGTCCGCGCCGAGCTCGAGGCCGCGGATGCGATCCGGCTCTTCCTTGCGTGCGGTGAGCATCAGCACGGCGACACCGGCCGTCCCTTCGTCCTCGCGGAGCTTCGCGAGCACGTCGAAGCCGGACATCCCGGGCAGCATGAGGTCGAGCACGACCAGCGCGGGTCGGTCGCGCTTGGCCAGCGAGAGCGCATCCGGACCCGAGGAGGCGGAGGAGACACGGTACCCCGCCTTGGCGAGGTGGTAGACCACGAGCGCGACGATGTCCGGTTCGTCGTCGACGACGAGGATCCGTTCACCTGCACCCGTGGCAGACTTCACGTGCCGCTCCCGGCGAACCGCCGTGTGATGGAGGCGAGGAGCAGGTCGATGGCGACCGCGTTCTCCCCGCCGCGAGGGATGATGACGTCGGCGTAGCGCTTGCTCGGCTCGACGAACTGCAGGTGCATGGGATGCACCGTGTTGAGGTACTGGTCGAGGATCTCCTCGAGCGGCCGTCCCCGCTTGGCCATGTCGCGCCGGATGCGCCGTATCAGGCGGATGTCGGCGTCGGTGTCGACGAAGACCTTCACGTCGCAGCGGTCCCGCACGCGGGCGTCCACGAGGAGCAGGATGCCGTCGAGGACGATGACGTCGGCGGCCTCGATGCGGACGGTCTCGTCGGCCCGCCGATGCGAGACGAAGTCGTAGACGGGCTTGTCGATGGATTCGCCGCGTCCGAGGGCCGTGAGGTGGTCGGCGAGGAGGTCGAGGTCGAACGCGTCGGGGTGATCCCAGTTGACGCGCCGCCGCTCCTCCATCGTGAGGTGCTGGTGGTCCTTGTAGTAGGCGTCCATGTCGATGAATGCGACGCGGGCGCCGGGAAGGGCCTGGGCGACCCGACGGGCCACCGTGGACTTGCCGGAGCCGGAGCCACCAGCGATGCCGATGATGAGGGGATTCATCAGGAGAGTGCGCGTACCGAACACGCGAGGAAGATGCCGGGGCCGGTCGTGACGAGACAGGGCGACGGCGTCACGGTCTTGTATCGGGGACCCTCCCAAGTTGGGGGCGCTCCAGTGGGCGCGTCAACGTCGGGACCCTCCCACGTAAGGGCTTGTCGGGACTAGCTTTCTGGATGCGGATGACGTCACGCCTCCCGGCCCTTCTGGCCCTGTCGATCGCGCTGCCGGTCGGGGCGCAGGAGCGGGTCGAACTGAAGCTCGCGGCGACCACGGATGTGCACGGTCGGCTCCGCGCCTGGGACTACTATGCCAACGCCGAGGACCCCGCGCGCGGACTCGCCCGGGTGGCGACGATCGTGGACTCGCTGCGCCGCGCGGCACCCGGTCGGGTCCTGCTCGTGGATGCCGGTGACCTGCTGCAGGGCAACCCGATGACCTACGTGGCGGCGCGTGTCGACTCGATGGCGCCGCACCCCGTCGTCGCGGCGATGAACCAGATGCGCTACGACGCGGCCGCCCTCGGCAATCACGAGTTCAACTACGGGCTGGACCTCCTCGACCGCGCGACGGCAAAGGCCACGTTCCCGTTCCTTGCGGCCAACGCGCAGCGCACGGACGGTGGCCGGCGCTACGCGGCCCGCACGATGGTCACGCGCGCCAAGGTGAAGGTCGCGATCATCGGGGTGACCACACCTGGCGCGATGGTCTGGGACCGCGACCACCTGCGCGGGCGGATGGTGGTGTCGGACATCGTCGCCGCCCTGCCCGAGCAGGTGCGCGCGGCGCGGGCGGACGGGGCGGACGTCGTGGTGGTGGTCGCGCATGCCGGCCTGGAGGGTGAGGCCTCGTATGACACGGTCGGGACCGCGCTGCCGAGCGAGAACCCGATGGCGCGCGTCGCCCGCGAGGTGCCGGGCATCGACGTCATCGTGATCGGGCATTCGCATCGCGAGCTGGCGGACACGAGCATCAACGGTGTGCTGCTGGTGCAGCCGCGCAACTGGGCGACCAGCCTCTCGGTGACGACGTTGACGATGGAGCGGCGCGCAGGGCGTTGGGCGCTCGCGACGAAGCAGGGCGCGCTGGTGCAGGCGCGCGGGCACGCCGAGCATCCGGCGCTGGTCCGATCGGTCGCCCGGGCGCACCTCGCGGCGGTCCAGCATTCCACGGAGGTCATCGGCCGCACGGCGGTCGCGTGGCGCACGGACTCGGCGCGCGTGCAGGACTCGCCACTCATCGACCTGATCCAGGACGTGCAGCAGCGCGCGACGGGTGCGCAGCTGAGCGTGGCCTCCGCCTTCACGCTGAACGCCACCATCGAACCCGGGCCGATCACGGTCGCGCAGATCGCGCAGCTCTACCCGTACGAGAACACGCTCCGCGCGGTGAAGTTGACGGGCGCGCAGGTGAAGGCGTTCCTCGAGCAGAGTGCCAAGTACTGGGTGGTCGACACGGACGCCGCGGGCGTGCCGCGCGCGCGCCCCGATCCGCGCATCCCGGGCTACAACTTCGACATCCTGGCGGGTGCCGAGTACACGATGGACCTCTCGCGGCCCGTCGGGGCACGGATCGTGGGGCTGAGCATCGCGGGCAAGCCGATGCTGCCGAGCGACAGTTTCACGGTGGCGGTGAACAACTATCGGGCGGGTGGCGCCGGCGGGTACGACATGCTGCGCAATGCCCCGGTGGTGTTCGAGAGTCCGGTGGAGATCCGCGACCTGTTGATCCAGGAGGTCCGGCGCCGTGGGGAGCTCCGGCCGCAGGACGTGTTCGTGCGGAACTGGACGCTGGCGCAGCCGACGCGTTCGTTGCGGATCATCGCGGTGAATGACTTCCATGGTGCGCTGGTCAAGCGCGCCGACGGCAACAACGGCAACCGGGGCGGGGCTGCGGAGCTCGCGGCCGAGATCACGCGGCTCCGCGGCGAGTGTGCGCCGCTGTGCACGCCGGTGCTGCTGCACGGCGGCGACCTCTTCCAGGGCACGCCCGCGTCGAATCTGGCCTTCGGGCGCACGACGGCGGAGATCCTTAACGCGATGGGCTTCGCGGCCGGTGCGCTGGGCAACCATGAGTTCGATTGGGGACAGGACAGCCTGCGGGCGCGGATGCGGGACCTGCGCTCGCCTATCCTCGCCGCCAACGTGGCCTATGCAGACGGTCGCGACGTCGAGTGGATCCCGGACGACACCGTGCTCGTGCTGGACGGCCTGCGACTCGGCGTGATCGGCATCGCGGACCCCGCGACCCCGGCGACCACGATGCCGAAGCATGTCGCCGACCTGCGCTTCGCCCCGGTGGCGCCGGTGGTGCGTGCGCGCGCCGCGGCCCTCCGCGCGCGTGGCGCCGAGAAGGTGGTCGTCGTGGCGCACCTCGGCGGGTTCTGCGACATCGACGCGGCGGACCGATGCCGCGGGGAGATCATCGACGTCGCCCGCGAGTTGGGCCCCGGGGTGATCGACGCGATCGTGAGCGGCCACACGCACTCGCTGGTGGCGACCGTGGTGGAGGGCATCCCGATCGTGCAGGCGCGCAGCAGCGGTCGCGCGGTGGGGATCATCGACCTGCCGCTGGGGGCAGGGCCGGCGCCGGCGGTCGAGGCGTTGCGGCCGCGCGTGTTCGACGTGGCGAGCGACCGCATGACGCCGGACGCCGCGGTCGTGGCGCTGGTCGATCGCGCGATGGCTTCGGTCGCCTCGCGGATCGGTGAACGGATCGTCGAGAACGTCGAGCGCCTGCCCAAGAGCGGCAACCAGTACGCGCTGGGCAACCTGATCGCCGATGCGCAGCGGCTCGCCGGCCGCGGCGACGTGGCGGTGATGAACAACGGTGGGATCCGCACCGAGCTGCGGGCGGGGGTGGTGACCTGGGGCGACCTGTTCGAGGTGCAGCCGTTCGAGAACCGGCTCGTCGCGGTGCACATCCGCGGGGACGCGCTGCGGCGGTACTTCGAGGCGCTGGTGGGCGGCAACGGCGTGCGCTACCACGTGAGCGGGGTGCGGCTCGAGTTCGACCCTGCCGCGCCGGCGGGCCGGCGGCTCACGCGCGTCACCATGGGCGACGGCTCCGCCCTCGACGACCGGCGGCGCTACCGCGTCGTCATGACCAACTTCCTCTCCTCTGGCGGTGACGGCGCGGCCTTGTCGCGCGACGCCGTGATCGAGGAGCTCAACCTCGTGGACCTCGACGTCTTCGTGGCGTTCCTGCGGGCGATGCCGGGTGGGCGCCTCGTGGTGGATCGCACGGTCGCCGCGCCACGGATCATCGCACTCCCATGACTGAACCACTGCGGGTCTTCGTGAACGGGGTCGGCGTCTCGGTGCCGCCCGGCAGTACGGTCCTCGATGCGGTCGAAGCGGCGGATGCCGCGGCGGCGGCGGAACTGCGCGCCGGCACCCGCGCCGTGGCCGACTCGCGCGGGCTGCCCGTGGCCGCCGACGCGCCGCTCTCGGGCGGCTTCGTCATGCGCCTGATCTCGGCCCGCGCGCGCGGCGCCGAGTCCGACCAGGGGTAAGATGACCGCCGTCACGAGTGCGCTGCTCCGCCGGCTGCCGAAGGCGGAGTTGCATTGCCACCTCGACGGGTCCGTCCGTCCGGAAACGATGCTGGAACTCGCGCGCGAGCGCCGCGTGCGGCTCCCGCGCGACAGCGCGGACGCGCTGCGCGCGTACATGCGCGTGGACGATGCACGCAACCTCGAGGAGTACCTGGAGCGGTTCGCGATCACGCTCTCGGTCATGCAGCAGGCCGAACCGATGGAGCGCATCGCCTACGAACTGGCCGAGGACTGCGCACGGGAGGGTGTGCGCTACCTCGAGGTGCGCTACGCCCCGATCCTCAATGTGCGGGAGGGGCTGACGCTCGAGCAGGCGGTCGAGGCGCCGCTGCGCGGCCTTGCCCGTGCCGAGCGCGAGTACGGCATCGTGTCGCGGGTGCTGGTGTGCGCCATCCGCAACATGCCGGCCCCGACTTCGCTCGAGCTCGCGTGGCTCGCCGTGGACTTCAAGGGGGACGGCGTGGTGGGCTTCGACCTCGCCGGCGGCGAGGCGGGGAACCCGGCGTCGGTGCACGCGCAGGCGTTCGCCCACTGCGAGGCGCACGGGCTGCCGTGCACCTGCCACGCCGGTGAGGGCGCGGGGGCCGCGTCGGTGGCGGAGGCGATGCACGTCTGTCACGCACACCGGATCGGCCACGGCACGCGCCTCATCGAGGACCCGGCACTGCTCGCGGAGGCGAAGGCCAGCGGCGTGGCGATCGAATGCTGCCTCACCAGCAACGTCCAGACGCGGGCGGTGGCGGCCATCGACGCGCACCCGTTGCGCCGGTACTTCGACGCCGGCCTGCAGGTCTCGCTCAACACCGACAACCGGCTGATGAGCGGCACCGACCTGGTCACCGAGTACGGCCTCGCCGCGAAGCATCTCGGATTCTCGTTCGACGAACTCGTGCGGCTCGCGCGACAGGGGTTCACCAACGCGTTCCTGCCCGAGCCGGAGAAGACGGCGCTCCTCGCGCGCGTCGACGCCGAGTTCGCGGCGCTGCGCGAGAGCCTGCGCTGACGCGGCCGCGGCGCGCCGCGCTCACCATCCCAACGGAGGTCGGATGACCACGGAGCATCAGGAAGAGGTCGGGACCGCGGCCGCGCGGCGCGCTGCGGACGCCGTGCGCGAGCGCCTGGGTGTGCACGCGCCGGTCGCGGCGATCGTGCTCGGCTCGGGCCTGGGCGCACTCGCCGATCGCGTGACGCAGGCCAACCGCGTGCCGTACGCCGACATCCCCGGGTTCCACGCGCCGGGGGTGGTGGGGCATCGTGGGGAACTGATCCGCGGCCTGCTCGGCGGGCGCGAGGTGCTGATGCTCGCCGGTCGTTTCCATATGTACGAGGGGCACAGCGCGCAGGCGGCGGCGTTCCCGGTGCGCGTGGTCCACGCGCTCGGCGCCAGGACGCTGTTCGTGTCGAACGCGGCCGGCGGCGTTCGGCGCACGTTCAAGCCCGGCGACCTGATGGTCATCGCGGACCACCTGAACCTCATGTTCCGCAACCCGCTGATCGGCGCGGCGCAGCCCGGCGAGACGCGGTTCCCGGACATGAGCGCGCCCTGGACGCCGCGCCTGCAGGGGCTGCTCGAGGAGAGCGCCAAGGCGATCGGGGTGACGCTGCAGCGCGGCGTGTATGCCGGCCTGCTGGGCCCGACCTACGAGACGCCGGCGGAGGTGCGCATGCTCGAGCGGCTCGGCGCCGATGCCGTGGGCATGAGCACCGTGCCCGAGGTGATCGTCGCGGCCGCGCTCGGGATGCAGGCCGCCGGGATCTCCTGCATCACGAACCACGCGGCCGGCATCACCGCCGCGCCACTGGACCACGCCGAGGTCGTCGAGGTCGGGGCCCGCGCGGGTGCGGCCTTCTGCGGCGTCGTCGAGGCCTTCGTGAGCCGACTCTAGCCGATGCCACACGGGCTGCTCAGCGACATCGGCGTCGCGGTCGTCGCGGCGACGGCCTGCGCGATCCTCGCGCGCGCGCTGAAGCAGCCCTTGCTCCTCGGCTACATCGCCGCCGGGATCCTGGTCGGCCCCACGGAAGGATTCGGCTGGATCGCCCCGGAGAACATCACGCCGATCTCCGAGCTCGGGCTCATCCTCCTGCTGTTCATGGTCGGGCTGGAGATCGACCTGCGGAAGCTCCGCGACGCGGGTGCCGCCGTCGCGACGGCGGGCGTGGGACAGTTCGCGCTGTCGGTGGCGCTGGGCCTGCTCGTGATGCCGCTGCTCGCCCCGTCGCTCGTGGCGGGGTACGGTGCGCTCTACCTCGCCGTCTCCTGCGCGATCTCGAGCACGATGATCGTGGTGAAGCTGCTGTACGACAAGTCCGAGCTGGACGGACTGCCGGGGCGGCTCACGCTGGGGATCCTGGTGTTCCAGGACATCTGGGCGATCCTGTTCCTCGCGCTGCAGCCGGAGCTGGCGACGCCGAGTGTCGGTGTGCTGGCGCTCCAGCTGCTGAAGGGCAGCACCGTCGTGGCCGCCGCGCTGCTCAGCTCACGGTACCTGCTGCCGGTGCTCTTCCGCGCGATGAGCACGCGGCCCGAGCTCCTCGTGCTGGGGGCACTCGCCTGGTGCTTCACCCTGGTCCTCGTCTCCGGCGCCCTGGGGTTGTCCAAGGAGATGGGCGCGCTGGTGGCCGGGGTGGCCCTCTCGACGTTCCCCTACAGCCTCGACGTGACGGCCAAGGTCGTGAGCCTGCGGGATTTCTTCATCACGTTGTTCTTCGTCGCGCTGGGGACGCAGATCGTGCGGCCCGACGTCGCGACCATCGTCACCGCGCTGCTGCTCTCGCTGTGGGTGGTCGTGTCGCGCCTGCTGACGATCACACCGCCGCTGCTGCTCAACCGCATGGGCATCCGCGGCGCGGTGGTCCCGGCCGTGAACCTCGCGCAGATCTCCGAGTTCTCCCTCGTCATCTGCACGCTGGGGGTACGGCTCGGCCACGTGGGGACGCCGATGCTCTCGACGATCGTCTGGACGCTGGCCATCACGTCGGTGCTGTCCACGTACGCGATCCTGCACAACCATCGCCTCTACCTCGCAGTGGCGCCGTGGCTGCGCCGCCTCGGCTTGCGCGACGACCGCAGCGACGACGCCGAGCGTCCGCGGCACGGGCGCGAGATCATGTTCCTGGGGTTCCATCGGCAGGCCAGCTCGCTGCTGCACGAGCTGTTGCAGCGCGACCCGGCGCTGGCGGACCGGATCGCGGTGGTGGACTTCAATCCCGAGACCCGCGAGGCGCTCGCGCGCGTCGGTGTCAGCTGCATCTACGGCGACGTGAGCCACCTCGACTCCCTGCAGCACGCCGAGGTCGATCGGGCGCAGGTGGTGATCTCGACCATCACGGACTCGGTGCTCAAGGGCACCGACAACCATCGCCTGCTGCGGACGGTGCGCGGCATGAACCCGACCGCCCGGGTGATCGTCACCGCCGACACCTGGGCGCTCGCACGGCGCCTCGACAACGAGGGCGCGGCGTTCGTGTTCATCCCGCGCCTCATGGGCGTGCAGCAGCTCGCCGACGTCGTCGTGGCCGCGGTCGAGGGGGATGTGGCGGTGCAACGCCGCGAGGTGCGGGCGCTGGTGACCGAGCGCCGCGAGGTGCTGCCCTGACCTCGCGGCGCGACTACCGGCTCGGGGGCGACGGCGGCAATGCCGCGAGGCGTGCCTTGAACGCCTGGAAGTTGGGCGTGTCGCGCGTGAGGCCCTTCAGCGACTCGGGCGGCAGGGCGGCGATCCGGGCCCGGGCCGCCGCGATGCGTGACTCCTCGAGCGGGTGCGAGCGGAACCAGGTGTCCAGCGCGGCCGGCTTGGTCTCGCGCTCGGTGAGGAGGATCTGGAACATCTCCGGGATCCCCGTCGGGTCGATGCCGGCGGCCACCATGTACTTCACGGCCTCCGCATCGGACTCGTCCTCGTCCTGTCGCGAGAAGTTGGCGAAGGCCGCGTTGGCGCCGAGACCGATGGCTGCGCTGCTGAGGTCGCTGTTGCAGACGTTGGTGAGCGCACAGACGGCCGTCAGCCCGACGTTGGCGCCTTGGGCCTTCTGCATCTGGCGCACCGAGTGGCGCATCGTCACGTGGCCGACCTCGTGGCCGAGCACGCCGGCGACCTGGGCGACAGTCTGTGCGCGTTCGATCAGTCCACGGTTGATGTAGATGAAGCCCCCGGGCACCGCGAACGCGTTGACGTCCTTGCTGTCGACGATGTGGAAGTGCCAGTCGAGGTTCCGGGAGTCGGCGATGCGGGCGATCGAGTCGCCGAGTACGTTGATGTACCGATCGAGCTCCGCGTCCGTGATGAGCGGCAGTTCGCGGTTGATCTGCTGGGAATAACCGGCGCCCATCTCGACCTCCTGCTGGGTCGAGACGGCGCAGCCGCCGAGGAACGCGGTCAGGGCGAGGAGCGAGAGTGTACGCATGGGATTGTTGACCCTAGCCAGGGACCTGGGACGCCGCAAGGCGCGCGAGCGGAGCGGACTCTTCGTCGCCGAAGGGATCCGCACCGTGGAGGAGTTGCTGGACTCGCCGCTGGTGGTGCAGGGTGCCCTCGTGAGCGAGGCCGTGGACGCCACGCCGCGGGGTGCGGCGCTGGTCGCGGCCCTCGCCGCGCGCGGCATCGCCACGACCCGCGTGAGCGAGGACGAGTTCGCCTCGGCCGCGGATACCGAGACGCCCCAAGGCATCCTGGCGATCGCCGAGCGACCGTCGGCGACGCTCGACGACCTGTACCTGCCGGACACGGCGCGTCTCCTGGTGTTGGATGGCATCCAGGACCCCGGCAACGCGGGGACCCTGTTGCGCACCGCCGCCGCGCTGGGTGTGACCGCGACCTGCATCCTGCCGGGCACGGTCGATCCCTGGAACGCGAAGGTGGTGCGCAGTGCGGTGGGGATCCAGTTCCGGCATCCCACCATCAGTTGTACGATGGAGGGCCTCGCACCGTTCCTCGCGCGGCACGGCGTGACGCTGTGGGGCACGGCGGCCGACGGTCGCCCGGTGGACCAGGTGAGCGCCCCCACGCGCCTGGCGCTGGTGATGGGCAACGAAGGGGCGGGGCTCAGCGCGGCGGTCCGTGACGCCTGCGCGGGGATGGTCGCCCTACCGATGGCGCCGGGCGTGGAGTCGCTCAACGTCGCAGTCGCCGCCGGCATCGCCCTCTTCGCCTTGAGACCCCGCACGTGAGCCTCTACTTCTTCGTGGTCGGTGCGGCCGTCGGGTCGTTCCTGAACGTGTGCATCTCCCGTTGGCCAGCCGAGCTGTCGGTGGTGTCGCCGCGCTCGCGCTGCCCGCGCTGCGAGAAGCCCATCGCGTGGTACGACAACATCCCGATCGTCAGTTGGATCGTGCTGCGGGCCAAGTGCCGCGGCTGCGGGCTGCCGATCAGCATCCAGTATCCCTTCATCGAACTGCTCACCGGCCTCATCTGGCTCGGGGCCTTCCTCGCGTACGGGCCGTCGCTCACGGCGTTCCGCGTGGCGGTGGGCGCGACGATCCTGCTGGGGATCGCCGTCACCGACCTCCAGCACTACGTGATCCCGGATGGCTTCACGGTCACCGGATTCCTGTTCGCACTGGTCATGCCGATCGTCGCGCTGTTCCGGTTCGAGCAGGGGCCGTTCGCCGGCCCCTGGGACGCGTTGGTCGGCGGCTGCGCCGCGGCTGGACTCATCGCCATCGTGGGCTGGCTGGGCGAGGTCGCCTTGAAGAAGGAAGCGATGGGCCAAGGCGACGTGACGCTGATGGCGTTCGTGGGCGCGATGGTGGGACCGGCGCGCGGGCTGCTGACCGTGTTCGTCGCGGCGGCACTCGCGTCGGTGGTGTTCACGATGCTCGTCGCGCCGGCGGTCTGGTGGCGCGCGCGCGCCAGCGGCAAGGCCTTCGAACTGCCGCTGGTCCCGTTCGGGGTGTTCCTTGCCCCCGCCGGTCTCCTCACCTTGCTTTGGGGAGACGCGCTCATCACATGGTACCTCGGCACGCTCCAGGGCTGACCTCGCCCGCCACCCACCGGACCTCGTGACGCCTACTTTCCGCACCGCTGCACGCCCGCGCACGCCGTCGATGCCGACGTCGCCCCCGTCCACGCCGTGGCGTCGGGGCACCCGCGCGCTCGGGGTGTGCGCCGTCCTCGCCGCGGCGTCACTGACACTCGCCGCCTGTGCGGCCGAGCCGCCGGGCTACGAGGGGCCGTACCGTTCCAAGGTCCGCGAGGCGATCGTCGAGCTCGAGGAGTCCTCGGGCCTGCCGTTCAAGCGCCTGCCGGTGCTCGAGGAGCGCAGTCGGGACCAGGTCCGCGAGTTCCTCGAACGCCAGTTCACGGAGCAACTGACGCCGCTCGAGATCGCGGGGACGCAGGAGGCGTACCGGCGCTTCGGGCTGCTCTCCGACACGCTCGACCTCCGGGTCTTCCTCCTCGACCTGCTCACGGAGCAGGTGGCCGGCTACTACGACCCGGCGACGAAGGTCCTCTACGTGGTGAAGGACGCCTCGCCCGACATCCGCGACATCACCATCACGCACGAACTGATGCATGCCCTGCAGGACCAGCACACCCCGCTGGACTCGGTGCAGTCGCTCGAGGGCGACAACGACCGGGTGGTGGCCATGCAGGCGGTGGTGGAGGGGCAGGCGGTGTACGAGCAACTCGCGGTGATGGTGGGCGGCGACATCGGCCTGCGCTTGCCCGGTGCCTGGGACCAGGTACGCGAGGTCATCCGCTCCGGCCAGGGGTCGAGTCCCAAGTTCGCCGCCGCGCCGATGCTCCTGCAGGAGACGCTGCTGTTCCCGTACATCAATGGCTCCGGTTTCGTGCGGGCGGTGAAGGAGCAGCGCGGCGGCGGCAAGCTCTACGCGCCGTTCGCCGCGTCGACCGAGCAGGTCATGCACCCGGAGAAGTACCTCACGGACACGCCGGACCTGCCCACGCGCATCACGCTCGCGGCGCCGCGCGGCGGCGCGCTCATGCACGAGGACAACCTCGGGGAGTTCGAGACGCGGCTGCTGC
Source organism: uncultured Gemmatimonadota bacterium (assembly GCA_902825965.1). Classification (GTDB taxonomy): domain Bacteria; phylum Gemmatimonadota; class Gemmatimonadetes; order Gemmatimonadales; family Gemmatimonadaceae; genus Pseudogemmatithrix. The sequence goes on from CADEDA010000023.1 coordinate 28,142, forward strand.
TGTTCGAGCACCTGCGCGACCTCAACACCGCCGCGCGAGCCGCCGCCGGATGGGACGGGGACCGCTACCAGGTGGTGAACACGGGGTCGAGTTCGTCGATCGGCTGGCTCTCGGTGTGGGATTCCCCGGTGGAGGCCGCCGAGTTCCGCGACGCGATGCAGCGCGCCATCGAGCGGCGCTTCAAGCCCGGCAACGGCACCGGCGCGAGCACGGGCGTCACCGGCGACGACCGCCGCTGGACCGCCAAGGGTCGGCAGCTGCGGCTGCACACCCTCACGATCGCGGGTCGGCCGGCGGTGGTGTACGAGGACGTCCCGGTCGGCGCGGCCGTGGGTGTGATCCGGCTCGACCAGGTGACGCTCCGCGAGCCATGACGGCCCCCGCGCTGCAGGAACGCGTCGAAGTCGAGACGCCGGAACTCGTCGTCCTCTCCTACGACATCGCGGGGGTGGGCTCGCGGGTGGTCGCGGCGCTGGTGGACCTGCTCATCGCGGCACTGGCCTTCTTCGGCCTGGTGATCTTCCTGATCCGCACCATGGCGGGCACCGAGCTGGCGGACCGTGCCGACCTCGCGACCGGTTGGTTGCTGGCGATCGTCGCGCTCATGCAGTTCGCGTTGATCTGGGGCTACTACGTCCTGTTCGAGGCGCTGGCGGACGGCCGCACACCGGGGAAGCGGCTCATGCGACTGCGGGTGGTGCGCGATGGGGGCTACTCCATCACCTTCGGCGCCTCGGCGACCCGCAACCTGCTCCGCCTGCTCGACCTGCAGCCGGGGACGCTCGGCTCGGTGGGCATGCTCAGCATGCTGTTGAACAAGCAGGGCAAGCGCCTCGGGGACATCGTCGCCGGGACGCTGGTGGTGCGCGAACAGATCCTGCCGCCCATCGCGTCCGCGCCGGTCCGCACGCGCGACGCGGCACCGGCGGTCGCGGCGCAGGCGGAGCTGACCGATGCGGAGTTCGATGTGCTCGACCGTTTCTGCGAGCGGCGTGCGGCCCTCGACGCCGATCGGCGCTCCCAGTTCGCGGAACAGCTCGCCGAGCGGTTCGCCCGCGCGCTCGTGGGTGCGCCGCAGGGCACGGCGCTGGCGAAGGTCGTCTGGCTGCACACGCAGGAGCGGGCCGCGCGCGCCCGCGGGGCGGCCGTGCGCAGCGACAAGGGGGCGGCCCGCGAGCGGCACTCCATCGTCGCCACCAACGCCCCGCGCTGGAACGCGTTCGCGAACCGCCTCGCCACCGCGCAACGGCGCGGTCTGCGCTCACTGGGCGAGGACGGGGTGCGCGAGTTCGTCGCCGAGTACCGTGAGCTCACCGCGGACCTCGCGCGGCTCCGCACGGCGACGCGCGGCGGGACGAGCGCGGAACTGTTCTACCTCAACCGGCTGGTGGCCGGCGCGCACAACCTCCTCTACCGGCGCCGGCGCATCCAGGTCCGGCAGGTGGTGGACTTCCTCGCGTTCACGGTGCCGCAGGAGATCCGCCGCTCGTCGTCGGTGATCGTCCTGGCGGCCGTGCTGCTCTTCACGCCGATGATGGCCACCGCGGTCGCCGTCGCGCGGAACCCGGAGGCGGCCCAGATCTTCCTGCCGCCGGCGATGCTCGACCGGGCGGAGGACGGCGTGCGCGCCGCCGCCAACGACGAAGGCTACGTGAGTGTGCCGAGCATCTACCGGCCGACCATGGCCTCGCAGATCCTCACCAACAACGTGCAGGTGGCGTTCCTCGCCTTCGCGAGCGGCGTGACGGCCGGCATCATGACCTGCCTGGTGCTGGTGTCCAACGGGCTCAGCATCGGCGCGATGTTCGGTCTGTACCACGCGAAGGGCATCTTCGGGCTCATCGCCGCCTTCGTGGCGCCGCACGGTGTGCTCGAACTCTTCGCGATCTGTGTCGCCGGTGGGGCGGGGTTGTTGATCGGCGCGGGCATGTTGCTGCCCGGAGACCGCACGCGCCGGCGGGCGATCGTCGAGAACGCGCGCCGCGCCATCGTGCTCGTCGCCGGGGCGGCCTTCCTGCTGAGCATCGCCGGGCCGATCGAGGGATTCGTGTCGCCGATCCCGTGGTGGCCTCTGGACCTCAAGCTGATCTTCTCGGCCGTCACGGCGCTGCTGCTCTATCTCTACCTGCGCAACGGCACGCGCGTCAGATCGCGCCCCGCCCCTTCAGTTCCAGATAGCGATTGATCACGCCGGCGGTCATCGTCGTCGGGGAGACGTCGAGGACCACCGCGCCGGCACGCCGCATCCGCTCGAGGGCATCCTCGCGCGAGGTCAGCAGTTCCTCCGCCGCCGCATGATCGAAGAGCCGCGCGGGGGTCGCCGTGGCGCCCGGCTCGGCCAGCGCGAACAGCGCGTCGTTGCGCAACGCGACCACCAGGCAGAGATGCCGCTGCGCGCTCCGCCCGACGTGCGCCAGCAGCGCGCGTGAGGCGCGCACTCCCAGCACGTCGGTGTAGAACACGATGAGGGCACGCTTCCGCTGGTGCGTGGCCAGGTAGCGGAAGGCGGCCGCGTAGTCGGGTTCGCGCGATGTCGCGGTCACGGGCACGAACGCGTCGCGCACCGCGTGCAAGGCGCCGCGGCTCTGTTGCGCGGGCACGAAGGCGCGGATCTGGTCGTCGAACACCAGCGTGCCGACGCGGTCGCCGGCGTGCACGGCGATGTCGGTCAAGACGAGCGCCGAGGAGAGTGCGTGCTCGAACCGCGAGAAGTCGCCCGCCAACTGCGTCATGCCGCGGCCGGCGTCGATGAGCGTGATCACCGTCTGGGAGCGCTCGATCGTGAACTCGCGCGTGATCAGCTTCTGGCGCTTGGCGGTGGCCTTCCAGTCGATGTGGCGCGGGTCATCGCCCAGCGCGTACTCGCGGAGTCCGGCGAAGCCACGTCCCTCGCCGCGGCGGCGCAGGTTGCGCACGCCGGCGGTGTCGAGGCGGTTCTGCATCGCGAGCAACCGGAAGCGCCGGACGCCGGCCACCGACGGGGTGACGCGGATCTCGTCGCCGGGTTCGCGATGCAGGCGCCAGCCGACGAGGCCCCAGCGGGTGGTGACCCGCGCGCCGATCGGGCCGAGCGGTGCCGCAGCGCGCGCCACGCCGCGCAGCGGCACCGGCACCACCAAGGTCTGCTCCGCGGGGACCGCATACGTCGCGCGCCCGATGCCTCCCTCGACGCAGGCCGGCAGCCTGTCCTGCAGCGCGAGCCGCAGCGCGACGCGCGTGTGGTTCTCCAGCCGGTACGTCATCTGCTCCGGGTCGCCGAGTCCGACATGCGCGGGCGCCTCGCGCTGCACACGCAGCGATGCGTCGTTGGGCAGGCGGAGCAGCTCCACCAGCACGGCCAGGAGCGCGCCCGCGAGTGCCACCGGGCCCGCGACGGGCCCCAGCGGTGCGGGCAGCACCCAGAGGAGTGCACCTCCCGCGAGGAGCGCCGCGAGGCGGCGTTCCGGGGTGAACCGCAGGAGGAGGCGCAACCAGCGCTTCACGTCGGCGCGACGATGCGCTGGAGCAGGCCGTCGAGCACGTCGTCGGCGGAGCGGCCTTCCACCTCGAGCTCCGCCGCCACCACGACGCGGTGCCGCAGCGTGGACAGGGCGCGGTCCTTCACGTCGTCGGGCAGCACGAACCCGCGGCCCGCCAGCACCGCGGCCGCGCGCGCGGCGCGCATAAGGGCGACCGTCGCGCGCGGAGAGGCCCCGAGCGCCAACGAGGCGTCCTCGCGCGTGGCGCGGGTGATCGCCGCGATGTACTCGCGTACCTCGGGGGCCACGCGTACGCCGTCGATCAGCTGCCGCATCGCGACCGCCTCCTCGCGCGTGAGCTGCGTCTCCAACAGCCGCTCGTCGCCGCGCTCCGGGTCGAATCCGGCCTCGTGGGCCGCGAGCATCGCCAGTTCCGCCTCGCGCGACGGATAGCGGACCAGCGTCTTGAGCAGGAACCTGTCGAGCTGTGCCTCGGGCAGGGGATACGTCCCCTCGTGCTCCACCGGGTTCTGCGTCGCGTAGACGGTGAACAGCGGGTCGAGGGCCCGCGTCATGCCGTCCGTCGTGACCTGCCGCTCGGCCATGGCCTCCAGCAGCGCGGCCTGCGTCTTCGCCGGCGCGCGGTTGATCTCATCGCCGAGGAGCACGTCGGTGAACACCGGCCCCGGCTGGAACTCGAAGCCGCGGGCCGGGTCCCGCATCACCGAGACGCCTGTGAGGTCGCTGGGCATCAGGTCCGGCGTGAACTGCACCCGCGTGAACCGCAGGCCCAGCGCATCGGCGAGGGCGCGGACGAGGAGGGTCTTCGCCGTGCCGGGCACGCCCTCGATCAGCAGGTGGCCGCGGGCGAGGAAGGTGACCAGCGCGTCATCGATGGCCGCGTCCTGGCCGATGATGCGCGTGGCGATCGCGTCGCGAAGGCGTTGGAGGCGCTCGGCGCCCTGTTCGATGGTCAGCATGGGATTCAACGGCGCGTGAGGGTGGACTCGATCCGATGGATGGCCGGGCCGAGTTCGACGAACTCGCTCGGGGAAAGGGAGGTGTTGAGCGCGCGGCGCGCCAGCGCCACGTCCTCGGCGAGCACGGGAGCCCGGGTGGCGAGTTGGGACAGCCAGTGGTCGTCGTCCTGCGTGTCGCGCGTGACGGTGCGCCGTTGCAGCCGCCGCCGCAGGCCGCGCACCAGGCGCTGCGCCGCGGTCTGCGTGGCACGCACCTGCTCGTAGGCCCGCGCGAGTGCATCCACCTGTTCCACGGGTGAGCGGCGTTCGATCCGGCGGTCGGCAGCCGGTGGGACCACCCGCGGGGCGAGGGCGACGAGCAGCACGAGGCCCGCGAGCGCGAGTTGCGCGAAGAACCGTCCCGTCGGCGTGCCGGAGAAATACTGGATCGCGGCCCGCAGCGAGCCCGGGTGCGCGCCGTGGCCCTGGTGGTACTCGTCGAACACCAGCTGCGTGCGCGGCGTCGCGCCGCCGTCGCGCAGGAACTCCAGCGCGCGGACGGCGGCGACATCGAAGGTGTTGGCGCACTCACGCATCGCGTCGGTGCGGAAGATGTCGGGGTCCGCGGCGACGACGACGCGCCCGGCGCCGTAGTTGAAGCCGATGAGCGCACTTACGCGCCGCTGCTGGCCTGTCGGCGTCGAATCCGAGAACGTCGCCGCCTCGACCTCGAGGAAGGTGACCACCTCGTTCGGTGCCGGGCCGCGCCAGTCGAAGGAGAGCAGCACGGGGCGCGACGCACGCCAGAGCGAGGTGAAGCGCCAGCGGGCCTCCGGCTCCGCCGCGCAGGTCTCCTCCGTGCGCTCGCGGGGCAGCGCGTAGCCGATCGTGGCGGTGGAGAGGCGCAGGCTGTCCAGCAACTGGTCGATGCCTGCGCCGGCCGCCACGAGCAGGCCACCACCATTGCGCGCGTGCTCCAACAGCGCGTGGACCTCACGGTTGCGCAGCGCCACGACCGGCGACAACACCGCCTGGATCGCGGTCGGGTCCGCCACCGGCTCCGCCGCCATCCGGCGCGACACGGTCCAGCCCAGGCGCTCGCTCAGGTCGTACAGCAGCCGGGCGCCCAGCGGGCCGTCAGTGAGCGTGGAGAGGCGGGCGTCGCCGCTGCGCGCGTCGTTCAGCTGCGGCGTGAGGACCGCGACACCCAGCGCCAGCGCGAGTGTCGTCGGAATGACCACCACGGGACGCGCCCACCAGGCCGCCGGCGTGCCGCGTGTCTCCGGCTTGGGTGCGGTCACGCGGCACGCTCCAGCTGCAGCAACGGGCGCGCGGACTCCACCAACGCCGCGTACTCCGTCGCGTCGCAGGCGTGGGCGTCGTAGATCACGCGGTCATATCGGGCGCGGAACCGCTGGAAGGTCGGCAGCGACGGCGCGCCGCGCCGACGCATCTCGCGGGCGTAGTCGCCGGTGGTCTTGGAGTGGTGCAGGGTCACCTCGCCGCGTCGCGCGCAGGCACTGAGGATCGCCGCACAGAGCGCCTGCGCGGCGGCGAGGTGCTCCCCCTGCTGCGCGAGGCGCTGCGCCTCGAGCCAGGGGTCGAAACGTCCGCCGCGTGCCCCGCGCTGCGCCGCGCCGGCGAGTACGCTGCGCTCCGCGCGCCAGCGCATCAGCACGCGCACCACCAGCACCAGCACGAGGAGCACGGCGAAGCCGATGAGCAACTCGCGGCCGTAGGGGATCGGCGGGATCAGCTCGATGAGCCGCCGGATCCCCTCGCCGAGCCACTCGAGGAAGCGGCTCGAGAGACTCCGCGAGGTCGCCCGGCGGTACGCCTCGTCCTCGATGATCTGTCGAACGGTGTCCCGCACCTCGCTCGCCGGCCAGAGCCGCGTGCTGTCCTGCGCGGCGAGGGCGAGTGCGATGCGGCCGCCGGGAGTCGCGCCGTCGCTCAGCGGGCCGACGCTCCCGGCGCGGGTGCGAGCGAACGGGCGAGGTGCTCCACGTCGAAGCCCTCCTGGCGGATCCGAGCATCGTAGTAGAGCAGCATCGTCAGCAGGCCGACGATCGGGTACCCGATGACCGTGACGACCTGCGTGACGACGAGCCCGAGGTACCCCTCGCCGACCATCACACTCAGGAAGCCGCCGGCGAACACCACGAGCCCATAGATGAAGTAGCCGAGGAACAACGAGAGCAGGATGTGCCACTTGAGGCCGGAGGAGAGCGCACTGGTGCGCTCGAACGCCGCATTGACGCCCTGGTCCTCGACGACGATCACCGCCTCCAGCGCGAAGGTCCGTGCCGCGAAGTAGAAGGCACCGACGATGAGCATCAGGAAGCCGATGAAGTACAGCAGGCCGCGCGCGAACGCCGCCACGATGATCGATCCGAGTCTCGGAATGGCCTGGCGCACGGCGGCGGCCACGTCGACCGGCTCGCCCAGGTAGGCGGCCGACCCCAAGGCGATCAACACGCCGTTCATCAGCGCGTAGCTCACGAGTGACACGATCACGTAGAGCAGGGCCGCGACCGGGTTCGTCTCGTCCACCTCGCCGCTCGAGCCGAGCAGGAGGATCGTGGCGAGCAGGCTCGGCAGGTTCGCGAGCGCCGTCACCATGATGTAGGCGCCGGCGTCTCGTCGATACAGCGTGAACGTGGCGTCGATCAGCTCGGTCACCGATCGGGGCCGTAGCGTCACATCGGACATGGAGGCTCTCGGAGGGGGTGGGGGACTCGACCCGCCAAGTATGGGGCCCGTGCACGGGGCTAGCCAGTGCCGTCGCGGTATGCGGAGTGTCAGTTGGTGTACCGCCCCGTAGCGATTTCCACCGGCGCCTTCCTAGCTTTCGCGACCCCGAGTCGTGCTCGGGCCGCCTCCCCGTTCCGGTCCATAAGATGTCCCGTGTGTCCCGCGTCGCTGGCTCCGCCTGCTGGTGTACCCTCGTGCTCTCCTTCGCAACCTCCGGGGCGGCGCTGCGCGCGCAGGAGCGCAGTCCGGATGGGGTGCGGGACGCGACGTCGACCGTGTTCGCGCGGTACAGCGATCGCATCCTGAAGGTCCAGATCATCGAAGTCGCCTCGAGCGCCAAGCGCTCCATCGGGACCGCCTTCTTCATCAGCCCCGACGGGTTGATGCTGACGAACTACCATGTGATTGCCGACCACATCCACGAGCGTGACAAGAACCGCGTGGAGGTGCTCCTGCAGGACGGGACGGCCCGGACGGCCACGGTACTCGCCGTCGACGTCGTCCACGACCTGGCCGTCCTGCGCACCGGGTTGACCACCCCCAGCCACTTCGTGCTTGGCCCCGCCACGTTGCGGCAGGGCGACCGCCTCTACTCGCTGGGCCACCCGTCCGACCTCGGCCTCAGCATCGTCGAAGGGACGTACAACGGGAACCTCAAGCACACCCTCACGCCCAAGATCCACTTCACGGGGTCCATCAATCCGGGCATGAGCGGCGGGCCGACCATCACCGCGGACGGCCGCGTGGTCGGCGTGAACGTGTCCACCATGGGCGAGCAGCGCTCGTTCCTGGTGCCGGAACCGATGGCCAGCGCCCTGGTGACCCGGGTGTCCGCGCCCGGCTTCACGGCTGCGGCCGACCCGTTCACCGAGATCGGCGCGCAGCTGCACGACTTCCAGGATTCCTACCTGCGGACCCTCTTCGCCGACGCGCCCAAACGCGTGGACGTCGGGCCGTTCAACGTGGCCTCCGAACCCAGCGCCCTGTACCGCTGCTGGGGCGGCTCCGAACGCAGCGACGAGCGCGACGAGACCCCGATGTACCTGCAGACCTGGCACAACTGCGGTACCGACGACGACGTCTTCCTCGCGGACAACCAGCGCGTGGGGGTCGTCTCGGTCAAGCATCTGGCGATCACCAGCGCCCGCCTCAATGCGGCGCGGTTCGGCGTGCTGTTCACCCAGCGGTTCGGGCTCGACCCCACGCCCTCGGGGGACGAGAAGCACGTGACCGTCTGGAAGTGCCGGGCGCGCAACGTCGCGGCACCCGCGACGCCGGTGCGTGCAGTGCTCTGCCTGCGTGCGCTGAAGAAGCTGCCCGGGCTGTATGACGGCGTGCTGCAGGTCGCCGTGCTCGGGCGTGCCAACGCGGGGCTGGTCTCGTCGCTCACGCTGTCGGGCGCGACCTACGAGAACATCGATCGTGCCTCGACCCGCTTCCTGGGGCTGCTCGCATGGCGCTGATCGTCGAGGTCCTCAGCGGTCGGCAGGGCGCCGTCCGCCAGCGGCTGCGGGTGGAGGGCGCGTCGCTCAGCATCGGCCGCGCGCTCACCAACGCGCTGATCCTCGACGATCCGCACGTCGATGGCGTCCATGCCCGCGTCGTCCGCGGTGACGACGGGAGCTACCATCTCGAGGACAACGGCTCGGTGAACCGGATCGAGTCCACGGATGGCCTGCTCCATGACCGGATCGCCGTCCGTGAGGGCACCGAGCTCCAGCTCGGGCGGACCTGGTTGCGGTTCCGCGACGAGATGGCACCGGTCGCGCCGGCGCAGCGCCTGCCGCGTGTGCCGGTCACGCCCGCGCGTCCGCCCCGGTGGTTCGAACGCCCGCGTGGGCGCGCGGGCATCATCGTCACCGCGCTGGTCGTGTCCATCGTCGAGGGCTGGATCGCGACGCCGGAGCAGAATGCCGGCGCGACCATCTTCGGGATGGTGCTCACGATCGGATTCCTCCTGCTCGTGTGGGCCGGCATCTGGGCCGTCGCCGCGCGGGCCGTGACCGGCCGCTTCGCCTTCCTCGCGCACCTCGCCATCGTCGCCGCAGCGCTCATCGCGTACGACCTCGGTGACCAGGTCAAGCAGCTGACGGAGTTCCTGTTCCCCGAGAATGGTGTGGTCCCCGTGCTCTTCTCGGTGCTCATGCTCGCCGTGCTCGCCGCCGTCGTCGCTGGCCACCTGCGGTACGCGTCGCACCTCAACCGGGTCAGCCGATGGCGCGCGGGGGCGGCGGTGAGCAGCCTGCTGCTCGCCCTCTACGCCGTCTTCGCCCTCGTCGACGACGACCAGTTCACGTCGAATGCGTCGTTCTCGTCCGAGATCCGCACGCTCGCGCCCGCACTGGTGCCGACGCAGTCGGTGGAGGAGTTCTCGACCGAGATGGCCGAGCTGCGTCGCGAGGTCGACGCGCTGCTCGAGCAGCGCTAGCGGTCGGGACCGTAGCGGCGGATCGCGGCCCGCACGAGCGGGTGCAGCGGCTGCCGCTTCGGCTTGAGGATCGACCCGCGGCAGCGGCGAGATTCGCAGCGGCAGGGGAAACGGCGCTTGCGCGCCGGCGTGTGCGGCTCATCCAGCTCGATCGCGTAGTCGTATGCGAGCTCCTCGCCGGGGCGGATGTCGCGGACCGCGACGATCCACATGTGGTCCCCGAACGCGATCGGCTCGCAGTTGGGATCGCAGGAGTGGTTGATGAACCGTGCCGCGTTGCCTCCCACGTTCGCGTCGATCACCCGCTCGGCGTCGAGCGTGAGCAGGTAGGTGTGCTCGGCCTCCTCCGCGCCGTCCGGCAGCGTCGGGTAGCGACGCTCGCCCTCGGCCTCGCTGATGAGCTCTCCCGTGTACTCGATGATCCGGGTCCCCGCGGGGATCGTCGCGACGGCGAACACCCCGCGGCCATGGCGGCGGGAGCGACGAACGACCCAGGGTCGCCGGGTACGGGGGCGTGGGCTGGTGGCGCGGGCGGGCACGGCCAATTGTAACCGGGCCGGCGAGCGATTCCGAGCCTGCGTCCTTTCCGACGATCCGGCGTCGTACAACAATTGACGCAGGGACCGACCCGTCACCTGCCACGCACCAGCCCCCACCCCCGCCGGAGCGGTTCCATGACCGAGGAGGCAGTCCCCCGCATCCGACGCGACGACGAGGCCCTGTGGGTCGCGTTCGCCGCACCGCTGCGGCGGTTCGTGCGCCGCCGCCTGCCTCCGGCGATCGACGCGGACGATGTGCTGCAGGACATCTTCCTGCGGATCGCACGGCAGGACGGCGCGCTCGACGCGGTCGAACAGCTCGAGGCGTGGATCTACCGCGTCGCGCGCACGGCCATCGCCGACGCCCTGCGGGCGCACCGCCGACGCGAGGCCCGCGCGGGCGATGTGGACACCGACGACCTGCCGGCGACCGCAACGGACGAAGCGACCGTCGTCGCCGAGCTGACCCCGTGCGTGACGCCGTTCATCGCGCGGCTGGCCGAGCCGTACCGGTCGGCACTCGAGGACACGGCCTTGGCCGGTCGCACGCAGCAGGAGGCGGCGGCACGTGCCGGGATCTCCGTCTCGGGCATGAAGTCGCGCGTCCAACGGGCACGGGAGCAACTGCGGGACGAACTGCTGCGCTGTTGCGCGATCCAGCTCGATGTGCGGGGGACGGTGATGGACGTCGAGGTGCGGGACGGCCGTCACTGCGGCTGCGGGGGTGGCGCCCCCTGCGCCTGAGCGGGCCTGCGTCCATCCGGCGCATCGGACGTCTTCCCTTGCAGCGGCGGAATCCCCCGCCCATCAACTCCGGAGCATCCGATGCAGATCACGATCAGCGACATGGGCGCGGGCCACCGCGCGGCGGCGTTCCACACGAATCCCACGGCCGAGCACCGCGGTGCCGGCGGGTGTTGCGGCGGCGAGGCCCCGAACGGCTCCGGCGCCTGTTGCGCGCTCGACGCCGAGGTGAAGTCGGGTGGCGGAATCGGCTGCGGCTGCGGCGCGGCCTTCGCGGAGCCCGGCGCGACGTCGCGGTCCGGCGGCTGCTGCTGATCAGGCCGGAGGCGACGGACGCGGGACCACGCCGCTCGCGGCCGCGGGGCTCTCGACCGCGGTCGCGACGTCGGCCGTGCCGCGCGCGACCTCGTCGAACAACGGCAGGTCCGCGGCGAACCCGTTGGGGGTGGGCGGCAGCAGCATGAACTCCGCCACCTCGTCCATCGTGCGCAGGCAGCGGAAGGTCACCGCCTGGCGCACTTCCGTCGGCAGTTCGCGCAGGTCCTTCTCGTTCGCCGCGGGGAGCACCACCGTGCGCAGGCCGGCCCGGTAGGCCGCCAGCACCTTCTCCTTCACACCGCCGATCTCGAGCACCTTGCCGCGCAGGGTCACCTCGCCGGTGACCGCGACGTCGCGGCGCACCGGACGCCGGCTCATCACGCTCGCGATCGCGAGCGTCACGGCGACACCGGCACTGGGACCGTCCTTGGGTACCGAGCCCGCGGGGAAATGCACGTGCAGGTCGCTCACCTTCATCTCGGGGTCGGCGACGCGCAGGGCCTTGGCGCGTGAACGCACATACGAGCTCGCCGCGTCCACCGACTCCCGCATCACGTCCCCCAACTGGCCGGTGACGGTCAGCTTGCCCTTGCCCGGCATGAGCAGGGCCTCGATGGTCATGAGTTCGCCACCATTCGCCGTCCAGGCGAGTCCGGTGACGGTCCCCACCTCCGGCTCCTGCTCGGCTTCCTCCGGCGCCCAGCGCGGCGGACCGAGCACGTCCTCGATCCGCGCCTGGTCGACGATCCACGCGCCGGTCTCGCCCTCGGCCTTCCGTTTGGCGCGCTTGCGCATGACCGCCGCCAACTGGCGCTCGAAGGAGCGCAGGCCGGCCTCGCGCGCGTAGCGGTTGGCGATCAAGGCCAGCGATTCATCCGTGAACTGCAGGTCGAGGTCCGTGATGCCGTGCTCCTCGAGCAGGCGCGGCATCAGGTACCGCCAGGCGATCTCGACCTTCTCCTCCACCGTGTAGCCCGCGATGCGGATGACCTCGAGGCGGTCGCGCAGCGCCGGCGGGATGTCGAACAGGTTGTTCGCGGTGCAGATGAACAGCGCCGACGACAGGTCGAACGGCAGGTTGAGGTAGTGGTCCGTGAAGGCCTGGTTCTGTCCGGGATCGAGTACCTCGAGCATCGCCGCCGTCGGATCGCCGCCGGGGCCACCGCCGCTCATCTTGTCGATCTCGTCGATCATCAACACCGGGTTGTTGGTCTGCACCCGGCGCATCGCCTGCACCAGCAGGCCGGGCAGCGAGCCGACATAGGTGCGGCGATGTCCCCGGATCTCGGCTTCGTCGCGCACGCCGCCCACCGAGATGCGGTAGAACGCGCGGCCGATGCTCGCGGCGATCGCCTCGCCCAGCGAGGTCTTGCCGGTGCCCGGCGGCCCGACGAAGCAGAGGATGGGCCCATGCGGGTCGCGCCCGCGGTCGCCGCGCAGTTGCCGTACGGCGAGGTACTCGAGGATGCGCTCCTTGGCCTCGTGCAGGCCGTAGTGCCGGCCGTCGAGTGCGGCCTCGACCTTCTCGAGCGTGATGCGGTCGTCGCCGCTGGCCTTCTTCCACGGCAGCGCCAGCACCCACTCGAGGTAGTTGCGCAGCACCTGGTGCTCACTCGAGGCCGGCGACAGCGCGCGAAGCCGCTCGATCTCGCGGCGCGCCTCGCTGGCCACGTGGTCGGGCAGGGCACCCTCCTCCACCCGCCGCAGCAACTCCGCCGTCTCGCCCTCGCCGTGTTCGACCTCGCCGAGTTCCGTCTTGATCGCCTGCAGCTGCTGGCGCAGGAAGAACTCGCGATGGTGCCGGTCGATCCGCCGTTCGGTCTCGTGGCGCAGTTCCTCGTGCACCTTGGCCTTCGCGGCCTCCCGCTCGAAGCGTTCGGCGATGAACTCCAGCCGCGCGACGACATCCAGCCGCTGCACCACCTCGTCCTTCTCGGCCGGTCGCAGCGCACCACGCGCCGCAGCGAGGTCGGCGAACCGCGCCGGCTTGCCCAGTTCGCGCTTGAGCAGCGCGGGCAGCTCCGCCGGGAAGCTGGTGTCGAGCTCCACCCGCGACTCGGTCGCGAGGAGCACGCGGTGCATCAGGAGCTTGGCGCTCGCCGGGTCGCGCACGAGCTCGTCGGCAGGCTCCACGCGGGCGAACGCGTACCCGGCGATGCCGTCGCGTGCGGCCGAACT
>CADEDA010000024.1 GCA_902825965.1 uncultured Gemmatimonadota bacterium
GCGGACGCGACGGCGTCTGAACAGAAGGAGCGCTGGGCGACGACGGTGCGGCCGAGACCGGCGCGCCACCCTGCGGCTTGTCAGCGTCAGCGGCGCGGGCAGCCTCGGCAGCAGCGGCGCGCTGGCGCTCCGCTTCCTCGGCACGGGCGCGAGCGAGTTCGCGCTCGGCAGCATCAGCGCGGGCGCGCTCTTCAGCGGCGCGCTGCTGCACTTCGCGTTCCGCCGCTTCCGCAGCGGCCTGTGCGGCAGCAACCGCTTCGGCCGCAGCTTGCGCGGCGGCAGCTTCAGCCTCAGCCTGCGCGACGTCGGCGGCGCGGCGACGACGTGTGGAGGGCTTGGCCTCCTCGACGACCGGTGCGGGCTCCGGCTCGGGCTCGGCCTTCTTCTTGGCCGTCTTCTTCGCGGCCGGCTTCGCCGCCTTGTCGCCCTCGTCCTTGCTCGCGGCCTTCTTCTTCTTGGCCGGCGCGACCTCAGTCGTCGCCTTCTCGACGCGGGTGCGCTTCTCGCGCTCCCAACGCAGGCGCGCGCGCGCCACCTGTTCGTCCGTCAGCGGGGACGCCGGGTTGCGCACGACGATCTCAAGCGAGCGAAGCATGCCCATCGCTTCCTCGGCCGAGATGCCGAACTCAGTTGCCAGTTCACCGACCCGAAGCTTCGTCAACCCTTCCTCCCTGAGCCAGACTGCACCGCGCTCGTCGTGGGGACGAGTGCGAGGATCCCTTTCGCCAACTGTGGATCGACGACCCCCATCACGGTCGTCGTCTCCCGTCCCGCCATCTCCCCGAGTGACGCCGCGGAGGAGACGATCAGCACCGGCACCTTCTTGGCCGCCAGCAACCGATCCACCTTGCCGCGGCTGTTGGCCGAAGCGTCGCGCGCCACGACCGCCACCCGCAACTGCCCCTGGTGCGCCGCTTCCCGCACCCGGTCCACCCCGATCAGCACCAACCGACCCCGGACCCCGAGCCCGAGCAGTCCCAACACCCGCCGCTCGAGCGTCGCGTCCATGGCCTGGTCCTACGCCCCGCGCGCCGCGCCGCCGTCTTCGGCGGCCGACTCGTTCCCTTCCTCGGTCAACTCGTCGAGGATCGTCATGATCCGATCGGCCTCTTCCGGCGCGATGCCGGGGAGCTTGAGGAGGTCCTCACGCTCGAGGTCGATGATGTCGTTCAAGGTGCGGTACCCACCGGCCTCGAGGACGGCCACCGTGGCGGTGGCGAGCCCCTCGATGTCGCTGAGCGGCACGTCGGCGGCCTCGTCGTCCGGCAGCGGAGCGAACAGCGGGATGTCGCCGCCCTTCTCCAGCCACTCGCGGCTCGAGTAGAGGTCGATCTTCCAGCCCGTGAGTTCCGACGCCAGGCGCACGTTCTGCCCGTTGCGGCCGATCGCGAGGGAGAGCTGGTCCTCGTCGACCACCGCCTGGATGGTCTTGGTGGCCGGCTCGCTGAAGACGCGCGCCACCTTGGCCGGCGCCAGCGCAAGCTTGGCGAACCGTTCCGGGTCCGCCGACCACGGCACGATGTCGATGCGCTCGCCGCCGAGTTCCTGCACCACCGCCTGCACGCGCGAGCCCTTGAGCCCGACGCAGGCGCCGACCGGGTCGATGCCGTCGTCCTTGGAGACGACCGCGATCTTGGTGCGGCTGCCCACCTCGCGCGACGACGCCCGGATCTCGACGATCCCGGACTGGATCTCCGGCACCTCGAGACGGAACAGCGCCTGCACGAAGAGCGCATCGGCACGCGAGAGGATGAGGCGCGGGCCCTTGGGGGTCTCCTCGATCTTCTTGAGCACCGCCCGGATGGGCTCGCCCTGCGTGTAGGTCTCGCGGTGGTTCTGCTCGCGGTACGGGATGATGGCCTCGGCCTCGCGGAACTTGTTCAGCATGAGCACGATCTTGCCGCGCTCGATCTGCTGGATCTCGCCCGAGAGCAGGTCGCCGACGCGCGACGCGAACTCGTCGCGGATCTTGGTGCGCTCGCCCTCGCGCACACGCTGCACGATCCGCTGCTTGGCGGCCTGCACGGCGGAGCGCCCGAACTCGGCGAACTCCACCGGGATCTCCATGAGGTCGCCCGGCTGATAGTCGGGGTCCTCGTAGCGCGCTTCCTCGAGGGAGATCTCGCCGACGGGGTCCTGCACGTCCTCCACGACCTTCTTGAGGATGACGATGCGGATGTCGCCCTTGTGGTCATCGATCTCCACCTCCGCCTGCACGGTCGGGCCGTGCTTCTTGGCGAGGGCGGCGAGGATGCCGTCCTTGAGCAGTTCCTGCAACTCCCCGCGCTCGATCTGCTTCAGATTCGCGAGCTCGCGGATCGCAGTGAGGATCTCAGTCGAACCGGCCATCCCGGTCTCCTTCGGAAGAAGCCTACGGTTTCCAGTGGAATGCGAGGCGGGCGTCGATGACGTCGGCCAGCGCGATCTCGTGTTCAGTGCCCTTCGCATCGCGGAGTCGCAGGCGCTCGGCTCCTTCTGCGCCCTCGACCGCCACGATCTCCAACTCGTGCCGTCCCTGCAGTGCCCCGCTGTTCACACTCGCCCGCCGACCCACGAAGCGGCGCCACTCCGCCGCCTTGCGCAGCGGTCGCTCCATGCCCGGCGACGACACTTCCAACACATACCGGTCGCTGATCAGCGACGGCTCCGCATCGAGGCGCGCCTCGATGGCGCGGGATGCAGCGGCACAGTCGCCGACCTGCACCTTCTGACCGTCCAACCGATCGATCCGGATGTCCAGCACCGGGCGTCCCTTCGACCCGCCACGCCGGAGTTCAACCAACTCGAACCCAAGTGGGCTAAGTTCCGCGATGACAATAGCTTCGATGGCCTTGTCCACAGCTCGCCCGTCAGTCGATGAGAACAAAAAAGTGTGGGGAGACCTTCCCCCACACTCCGTGTGCTGCCCGCCGGAATGCCTACAACGTGATGAAGCTACGGCCCGTGGAGGGGAGAGTCAAGCGAGCGCAGCGGGCGCGACGATGACCGCGACCTGTCGGCCGACGTCGCCCGCGCGGTGCGAGTACAGCTGATCGTTGTCGCACTTGGTGCACTCGCCGCTCGCGCTCCAGCGCCCGACACCGAGTGCCTTGCCCTGCTCCCCGAGCAGGGCGCGCAGGTCGACCTGGCGCGGGCGCTTGGTCTCCCAGCCGGTGAGCTGCGTGTACACATCCACGCCGACTTCGTAGCATCGCCCGCAGATGGACGGGCCGAGGTGCATGATCAGATCCGCCGCGCGGCAGCCACGCTCCTCGAACGCCTTGACCGCCTCGGCGAGGATACCGCCGGCTGTCCCGCGCCAGCCCGCGTGCAACGCGGCCACTGTGCCCGACGGGTGTGCGAGGAAGATGGGCACGCAGTCGGCGATGGTGATGGCTGCGGCGCCCCCCTCGGTGAGCAGGTGTCCGTCGGCCCCGTCGACCCGGAGCCAGCCCTCCCAAGCCGCGGCGTGCACCAGCACGCGGGTGCCGTGCACCTGCCGGGCCGAGGCGAGTCGTGGCGCGCCGAGCGGCACCAGCGCGCGCTGCAGCGCGTGCCAGCGGCCCGTGATCCCGGCGTCCTCGCCCTGCTCCGGGAGACCGTAGGATCCGGCGGCGCGTGTGGTCACGAATGCGGTGACCCCGATCGCGCGCAGTTCCGCGATCTCGAGGCGCGGCGGCAACTCGGCGCTGTTCACGCGCAGGGCGCGGACATTACTCCACCCGCCGGATGGACGCACCGAGTGCGTTGAGCCGCTCGTCGATCCGCTCGTAGCCGCGTTCGATCTGCCCGATGTTGTTGATCGTGCTGGTGCCCTTGGCGCAGAGCGCCGCGATCAGCATGGCCATGCCGGCGCGGATGTCGGGACTCTCGACCGTCGCGCCACGCAGCTCCGTCGGTCCGCTCACCAGTGCGCGATGCGGGTCGCAGAGCACGATCCGCGCGCCCATCGCCACCAGCTTGTCGACGAAGAACATGCGCGACTCGAACATCTTCTCGTGCATGAGGATGATGCCGTCGCATTGGGTCGCGGTCACGATGGCGATGGACATCACGTCGGCCGGGAAGGCGGGCCACGGCTGGTCCTCGAGCTTCGGCACGGCACCGCCGAGGTCCGAGCGGATCCGCAGCTGCTGGGCGGCCGGCACGAGCAAGTCATCGCCCTCGATCACGGTCTCGACGCCGAGACGCTCGAAGCCCATCCGTACGGAGCGGAGGTGTCGCACGCCGGCCTCCGCGATCCGGAGCGCGGACCGGGTGACGGCGGCCAATCCGATGAAGGAACCGACCTCGATGTGGTCGGGACCGATCCGGTGGGTACAGCCGTGCAGCGCGGCCCCCCCGTGGATGGTGAGCACGTTCGACCCGATGCCCTCGATGCGCGCCCCCATCGCCACCAGCATGTGGCAGAGGTCCTGCACGTGCGGCTCGCAGGCGGCGTTGTGCATGACCGTGGTGCCAGTGGCGGCTACGGCCGCCATCACGGCGTTCTCCGTGCCGGTGACGCTGGGTTCGTCGAGGAAGATGTCGGCGCCGCGGAGACCCTTGGTGCGGAACGTGATGCGGTCCGCGAAGTCCGTCTCGGCACCCATGGCCTCGAGCGCGAGGAAGTGCGTGTCGAGTCGACGCCGGCCGATGACGTCGCCGCCTGGCGGTGCGAGCGTGACGGCGCCGGCGCGCGCCAGCACCGGGCCCGCGAGCAGGATGGACGCCCGGATGCGCTTGCAGAGCTCGGGGTCGAGCGTGTCGCCCCGGACCTCGCGTGCCGTGATCAGCAGCGTGTTCGCCGCGGTCCACTCGGCCGTGGCGCCGGTCTGCCGCACGAGTTGGAGCAGGCTCTCGATGTCCTTGATGCGCGGGACGTTCTCGAGCGTGACGGGATCGCTGGTCAGCAACGCCGCGCAGACGATCGGCAGCGCCGCGTTCTTGTTGCCCGTGGGCCGGATGGTGCCCGAGAGCGGACGTCCGCCCTCGACGATGAACTGGGGTGAGCGCATGCAAGGGAATATACGCTTGACGCGACCCTCGCGAAGGGAGAGCATTCGACATGCTCCTCTTCCTGCAGATCGCGTCGGTCGCGGACACCGTCCTCGTGCGCAACGTGCCGCCGGCGCGCAGCGCGTTCGAGCAGCTCGTGTTCGTCGCCCAGGGCATCACCAGCCTGCTGGTCCTGTTGCTGGTGGTGCTGACCGTGCTCGCCCTGCTCGTGCTGCGGGCGAAGGCCGACCAGCTGCAGCACAAGCTCGACGAGCTGCTGGTGGAGTTGCGCCCGATGACCCGCAGTGCCGCCGCGATGTACGAGGACGTGCGCGAGGTCGCGAAGAACGTCAACGAGATGGTCGAGGAGTCGCGCGACACGGTGAAGACCGTCAACGAGCGGGTGCGCAAGTCGGTGGTGACGCTCACCGACCGCGTCGACGAACTGAGCGGCATCGTCGGGCGCGTGAACGCCTCCGCCACCAAGGTGGCATCGGTGGCCACGACGACGGTGGCGGGCATCAAGTTCGGGGCGCGGGCACTGGGGCTCGCGCGACCCGCCAAGCGCAAGAAGAAGGGGAAGCTGCGCGGCGCGGCGCCCGAGGAGCGCGACGAACGTCCGCGACTGCGCCGACGCGATTGAGGCGTTCCCGCGCCGTGCTGCACGTCGTCGCCGCCCTCCTGCTGGTCGCCCTGCTCCCCAGCGACGCGTGGGCCTGGACCCCGGGCACGCATATCCTGCTCGGCGAGGCGGTGCTCAACTCCGCGACCGTGCTCCTGCCGGCCGGCATGGCCGCGCTCCTGACGGCGCATCCCCTGGAGTTCCTCTACGGCTCGATCGCGGCCGACACCAGTTTCGCCAAGCGGTACGCGCGCGTGGGACGGCACTGCCACCACTGGCACGTGGGGGACGAGATCCTCGATCGCGCGCGCGACGAACCGCTGCAGGCCTTCGGCTGGGGCTACCTCGCGCATCTCGCGGCCGACGTGGTCGCCCACAACCACTACGTGCCGCACCAGCTCGCGATCTCGTCGGCCACGGCGGGCGCCGGGCACAGCTATTGGGAGAGCCGATTCGAGCATGCGCTCGGCGACCGATGGCCCCGGCGCGCCCGCGAGGTGATCCGCGAGGACCATTGGCGCGCCGACGACCATCTCGACCGCATCCTCAGCCCGACGATCTTCAGCACATCCACCAATCGACGGATCTTCCGCGGCATGGTGCACGTCAACGACAACGCGTCGTGGCAACGGGTGCTCGCACTCGTCGCGGAGCGGAGTCGCTGGCCGCTGCGCGAGGGCGCGGTGGCGGCGCACCTCGACCGGTCGTTCGATTTCGTGGTGGACCTGCTCGCCCGCGGTGACGCCGCCGAGCCGCGCAAGTCCGACCCGAGCGGCGAGGCCGCGCTGCGCGAGGCGAAGCGCCTGCGGAAGGCCGCGCTGGCCGTGGGCGGCGAGCGCGTGGTGCGACGCGAGGCCGCGGAGCGGTTCGGGCTCAGCGACCTCGCGCTGGGCTGGACGGCGCGACTGCCGGTGCCGCTCTACACGGCCGCGACCGAGGTCAATCGAAGCCCCGCGTGAGTCCGGCGAACGCGATCACGAGTCGCTTCTGCCCGATCGTCTCGTCGTCGAAGTCCACGGTGACCTTGGCGTCCTTTCCCGTGCCGCTCACGGCCGCAATGGTCCCGGAGCCGAACTTGGCGTGCGCCACGCGCTCGCCCTTGACGAAGCTCGGTTGGTCCTGCGACTGGTCCTCGTCCTGTACGAAGCTCTTCACCTTCTCACCGTCCCGTGGGTTCCAGGCCGGGGTCTTGGTGCGGCCGAACGTGCCATGGCCCAGGTCGTCGGCGCCGCGATGGCGCGGCGCCTCGTCCCAGCGCCCGCGTGCGGCAGGAGCATCCGCGTAGGGCGAGGCGAGCCGCGCCGACCCGCGGAGGCGGATCGTGGACCGCTTCTCGTAGCGCGTCGCCGGGATGCCACGCACGAAGCTCGAGATCATCGAGGGCTTGAGCTCGCCATTGCGCCGACGCTGGTGCGCCCAGCTCAGGAGCAGCCGCTCGCCGGCCCGCGTGATCGCGACATACAGCAGGCGACGCTCCTCCTCGAGCGTGGCGGGATCATCGAAGGCGCGGGCGAGCGGGAACAGGCCGTCCTCGAGCCCGGTCACGCAGACCATCGGGAACTCGAGTCCCTTGGCGGTATGTACGGTCATCATGGTGACCGCATCGGCCTCCGCGCCGAGCTGGTCGAGTCCGGTGACGAGCTGGGCCCGCTGGAGGAAATGGTCGAGCGGTCGCAGCCCGACCTCACCGCCGTCCTCGATGATCACTTCCGCCGCCGAGGTCACGAGTTCGCGCACGTTGTCGAGCCGGTCGAGCCCCTCGGGTCCCTCGTTGCGGAGGGCCGTGTCGTAGCCGATCGCGGTGATGAGCTGCGCGAGGAGGCGATCCACGCTCGTGTCCACCGCGAGCGCGCGGAACCGATCGACCGTGTCGACGAGGTCACGGAGTGCGCTGCGCGTGGCCGGCCGTACGCCATCGACCAATTCGATGCGACGCGATTGCTCCAGCAGCGGGATCCCGGCCCCGCGGGCCTGCTCGGCCAGCAGGTCGACGGTGGCATCGCCGACCCCGCGCTTGGGCGCCGTGAGGGCGCGACGGAACGCCTCGTCGTCGGCGGGATTCGCGATCAGGCGCAGCCAGGCCACGAGGTCCTTGATCTCGCGCCGGTCGTAGAAGCGGACCGCACCCACCAGCCGGTAGGGCAACTCGGAGCGCCGCATCGCCTCTTCCATCGCGCGGCTCTGTGCGTTGGTGCGGTAGAGCACCGCACAGTCCCGCAGCGAGCCGCGCGTCGCCCGCCACTGGGCGAGCGCCGCGGCGATCGCCTCGGCCTCGTCCCGGTCGTCGGCGCACTCGAGCAGTTCCACCGGCTCGCCACCTTCGCGCGTGGTGCGCAGGGTCTTGCCGCGGCGGTCCTCGTTGCGCGCGATCACGTCGTTCGCGAGGGCGAGGATGGGCGCGGTCGAGCGGTAGTTCTCCTCCAGCCGCACCACCGTGGCCGACGGGAAGTCGCGCTCGAAGTCGAGGATGTTGCGGATGTCCGCACCGCGCCAGCCGTAGATGGCCTGGTCGTCGTCCCCGACCACCGCCAGGTTGCCGTGCCCGCCCGCGATGAGGCGCACGAACTCGTACTGCGCGCGGTTGGTATCCTGGTACTCGTCCACCAGCACGTGCTGGAAGCGCTCCGCGAACCGGGTCCGCAGGTCGGCGTGCCGGGTGAGGATCTGCACCGGCAGCGTGAGCAGGTCGTCGAAGCTCACGGCGTTCGACGACTGCAGCGCGCCCTCGAGTTCGCGGTACACGGTGGCGGCCGCCTTCGCGAGCGGCGTCCGCGCCAGGGCCTCGAACTCCTGCGGCGGCACGAGCGCGTTCTTGGCGGAGGAGATCTCGCCGAGGACGAGCTTGGGCGGGAACTCCTTGGTGCTGATGCGGAAGCGCTCCATGAGCCGCTTCACCACGGCGAGCGTGTCGTCCTCGTCGTAGATGGTGTACTCGGGCGTGCGTCCCACGCGGTCCGCATGCATGCGCAGCACCCGTGCGCCGATCCCGTGGAACGTGCCGATCCACATGCCGGCCGGATCCTGGCCGAGCGCGCGCCCGACCCGCTCGCGCATCTCGCCGGCGGCCTTGTTGGTGAACGTGACCGCGAGGATGGCCTTGGGCGGTACGCCGTGCACCTCGATGAGCCGCGCGATGCGCGAGGTCAGGACACGCGTCTTCCCAGAGCCGGCACCGGCGACGACCAACAACGGCCCTGCGGCGTGCTCGACGGCGGCGCGCTGGGCGGGATTGAGTCCGGTGCTCAAGTCAGGCGATCCACGCCCATCCAGCGCCGCAGGGCCTCGGGCACCACGACCGAACCGTCCGGCTGCTGGTAGTGCTCGAGGATGGCGGCGAAGATGCGCGGGAACGCGAGTCCGGACCCGTTGAGCGTGTACACGAAGCGCGGTTTCTCGTTGGGCGCGGGGCGGAAGCGGATGTTGGCGCGCCGCGCCTGGAAGTCGGTGAACACCGAACACGACGACACTTCCAACCACTTCCCCACCCCGGGCGCGAAGACCTCGAGGTCGTAGGTCTTGGCACTCGAGAATCCCGTGTCGCCGGCCGCGAGCAGCACCACGCGGTACGGCAACCCGAGGCGCTGCAGCACCGCCTCGGCGTGGCCGAGCAGCAGTTGGAGCTGCCGCTCCCCGTCCTCGGGGGCACAGTAGCGGACCAGCTCGACCTTGTCGAACTGATGCACGCGGAGCACGCCACGCGTGTCCTTGCCCGCCGAGCCCGCCTCCCGACGGAAGCAGGGGCTGTAGGCGCAGAACGCCTTCGGCAGCTCGTCGGCACCGAGGATCTCGTCGCGGAGCAGGTTGGTGACGGGCACCTCCGCCGTCGGGATGAGGAAGAGCTCCTCATCCTTGAGGGCGTACATGTCGTCCTCGAACTTGGGGAGCTGCCCGGTCCCCGTCATCGTCTGCCGATTCACCACCACCGGCACCCACAGCTCCTCGTATCCGAAGTCCGTGCTGTGCAGGTCGAGCATCATGTTCATGAAGGCGCGGATGCATCGCGCACCGGCACCGCGGTAGACCACGAACCCCGATCCCGAGATCTTGGCGCCGCGCTCCAGCTCGAGGAGGCCGAGCGACGCGCCCACCTCCCAATGGGGCTTCACGCCGTCCGTGGGACGCGGCTCCCCCCAGCTGCGGACGATCCGGTTGTGCGACTCGTCGCCCTCGGGCACATCGGGCAGCGGTACGTTGGGAATGCCGAGCAACAGGTCGTTGAGCCGCGCCTCTGCGGGGGCGAGCTGGGCCTCGAGTTCGCCGATCTCCTGTCCGATGGCACGCGACTCGGCGAGCTGCGCCTCGGCGTCCTGCTTGGCCTTCTTCAGCTGCGCGACCTCGGCCGTCACCTGGTTGCGGCGGGCCTTCTTGGCCTCGACGGCCGTGATGATGTCGCGCCGACGGCGGTCGAGCGCCTCCGCTTCGTCGATGTCGGCCGCGTAGTGCTCAAGCTTCCCGCGTCGCCGCATGCCCTCGCGCAGCTGCGCGACCTGGTCGCGCACCATCCTCAGGTCGTGCACGGTCAGTACGGTGGGATTCCCGAGACCAGCGCCCGGAACCCGCAGTTGGGGTTGATCCGCGACGACAGCTTGATGCGCCGCTCGGGCACGATCACCGAATCGACGTAGAAGCGGGCATAGACGTCCTGCAGCGCCGACCCTTGGCAGACCGCCGACGCGACGCGCACGAGGAACGACTGACCGGGGTTCACGATGAACACCGAATCCGTCGCCCAACCGTTGCGCGGGGCTTCGATGATCTGGTTGTAGAGCAGGTCGGTCCGCTGGAAGCCGATGCTCCGGATCCCGCCCACGGGCGACACGATGCTCCCGACCGGATACACGAGCAGTCGCCCATCCGGATCCACGTCGAACGCGAGGTCGAACGAGCCCGCGGCATCGAGCGGCGTCGCCACCGCGAACGGCACCGAGACGGCCGAGGGATACGCGACCGGGGTGCCGGTGAGGCCCCACAGCTCGAACGTGACGTCGATGTTCGCCTGATTCGCCCGGAGTTCGAAGGGGTCTTCGCAGGCGGAGACCCCCAGCACGGCGGCAAGGGCGGTGAGCAGCGCCCAGCGGCGGCGCGAGGGGGTGGTCAGGGAGGTAGGCACAGGGGGCAAGTTAATGGGAGGCCATGCGATGCGACAAGCGAAACCTGCTTGACTTCACCTAGGTGGGCGGTACACTTCGACAACCTTTCCCGGAGTGGCGATGCCCTCTATCCGCGACCTCGTGACGGCGATCCGTCGCCGCGAGGGAATCGACGCCGCGATCGTCCTTGGTCGCGATGGGCTGCTGATCGATCATCTGGCGACCGCTGGCGTGGACGCCGAGCAGGTCGCCGCACACGTCCCCTCGATCCTCCAGTTCGCCGACGACCTCGGCGCGGCCGCGTCGCAGGGGGAACTGCTGACGGCCGTGCACGAGCACGTGTCCGGCACCGTGGTCATGGCGTCGATGTCCGCCGAAGCGCTCCTGCTCATCCTCGTCCGTCCCTCGGCCGACCTCGGCGCGTTGCTGTTCGACCTCCGACGGCACCGCACGAACATCGCGGCGCTCGCCTGATCCCCCCTACTTCCCCGCGTGTGGCCGAGGGTTCCGCAGCGATGCCGACCGAGGCGACCGCGACGGCTCCGCTCGCGGTCCTCGTCGCCGACGATGAGCCGCACATCGGGCGGATCATCAAGACCAAGCTCGAGCAGGGTCCGTTCGACGTCACGCTGGTCTACGACGGCACCGAGGCGCTGGACGCGCTCGAGCGGACACCGGACGTACGACTGCTGATCCTCGACCTGATGATGCCGCAGATGAGCGGTCTGGACGTGCTCGACCGCGTCCGCGCCGACGCCCGCTGGAAGTCCCTGCCCTGCCTGATCCTCACCGCCGGCGGCCAGGATCACCATGAGTCCGACGCCCGACGCCGCGGCGCCGACGATTTCATGACCAAGCCGTTCAGTCCCAAGCGGCTCTACGCCAGGGCCGCCGCACTGACCGGGGTCGACGTTCCGTGACCACGCCGCTCTACGCGGTGGTGCTCGCCGGTGGGGTCGGTTCACGCTTCTGGCCACTTAGTACCCCGTCACGGCCCAAGCAGTTGCTGCCGCTCAGCAGCGACGCGCCGATGCTGACGGACAGCGTGGCGCGCCTGGTGCCGTTGGTCGGCGCGGACCGCGTACTGGTGCTGACCAGCGAGGCGCTCGGCGCAGCGGTGCTGCGCGCGCTGCCCGGCTTCTCCGGCACGCAGCTGCTGCTGGAGCCGAAGGCCGCCGGCACGGCCGCCGCGCTCACCTGGGCCGCACTGCAGGTCGTCGCACGCGGCGGACGCGACGCCCGCATGCTCTGCGTGCATTCCGATTGGGCGATCGGAGATGCGCAACGCTTCCGCGACACGCTGCGCCATGCGGCGGACGCCGCGGCGGAGCACGGGGCCCTCGCCACGGTCGGGATCGTGCCGACGCGTCCAGACCCCGGATTCGGCTACATCCAGCCCGGGGCCGCGATGCCATCGACCTCCGGCGCCACGGTGCGACGCGTCGCGCGATTCGTGGAGAAGCCGGATGCGGCGCGCGCGGCCGAGATGGTCGCCCAGGGTTTCCTATGGAACAGCGGCATCTTCGCGTGGCGCGCGCAGGACCTGCTGGACGACGTCGCGGCGCACACCCCAGAGCTGCAAGACGCGCTTGCCCAGCGCGACCGCGGTGCCGCCGCGTTCTTCGGCGCCGTGCGGTCCCCCGTCTCGATCGACGTGGGCGTGCTGGAGCGCAGCAGCCGGGTGCTCGTGCTGCCGGGCGAGTTCGGCTGGGATGACGTGGGCACGTGGAGCGCGCTCGCACGTGTCCGGCGCCTGGACCCCGACGGCAACGCCATGCACGGACGCGTGGTCGCCCGCGAGTCCCGCGGGAACGTCGTGCACGCCGAAGGCAGCGCCGTCGTGCTGGACGGCGTGGACGGACTCGTCGTGGTGGTCCGCGACGGCGTCACGCTGGTCACCACGGTCGCGCGGGCGACCGAACTGAAGAAGGTCGTCGAGTCGCTGCCCGCCGACCTCCGGGAGTTGCCATGAGCTTCGTGCTCTTCGACGACGCGATCGCACGGACGTTCGAACCCTTCGCGCTTACGCGTCCGGCCGGTGAACTCCGCGCCGGTGGCGAGATCACCCGGCGGCGCTGGGCGCGGGTGCTCGGTGCGCCGGCGGCCGGGTTCATCGCGGCGGCGCACCTGGCCGACTTCGAGGAGTTCGATGCGCCGGCGGCGCAGCGGTCGGACGTGCCGGTCGGAGCTTGGCTCGTGAACTCCCGCGCCCTCCCTGTGCTCACCGCCGGATCGTCGCTGGCCGCCGCCGCTGCCGCCGGACGGATCACGATCGGCGGTCGGATCGCCGCACTGCGCCTCGATCGACCGTGGTCGCCGGCCGAGATCATGGCGGCCGGATCGCTCGAGGCGATGGCGGGATCCTCGCGCGGCGCGGCGGCCGAGGTCGCCGGTTGGTGGCTGGACGCCGTCTGGGACCTCGTGCGCCACCTCAACGCGATGCTCGACGCGGACGCCCTCGCGATGGCGACGCCGGAGGCGCACACCGGGGAATCACGGCCGGCTCACCTTACCGTGCTGGGCGCGCACCCCGTGCTGGTGGAACCGGGTGCGACCGTGGAACCGCTGGTCGTCGCGGACGCGAGTGCCGGCCCGATCCTCGTGCGCCGCGGCGCGCTCGTGCAGGCGTTCACGCGACTGGTCGGTCCTTGCATCGTCGGTGAGGACGCCATCGTCAGCGGCGGGCGCGTGGCCGCGTGCAGCATCGGGGAGCGGGTGAAAGTGAACGGCGAGATCAGCTGCACGATCCTCATCGGCCACTGCAACAAGGGGCACGACGGCTTCGTGGGGCACTCCGTCATCGGGCGCTGGGCCAACCTCGGCGCAGACACGGTCACCAGCAATCTCAAGAACTCCTACGGGCCGGTCGCACTGTGGACGCCGGCCGGCCTGCGCGAGACCGGCCTGCAGTTCCTCGGTACGATGTTCGGCGACCATGCCAAGACGGGCATCGGCACGCGACTCACCACCGGCTGCGTGGTCGGTGCCGGCGCGAACGTGTTCGGGAGCGTGATGCCGCCCAAGGCCGTCGCGCCGTTCGCGTGGGGAGAGCCACCGCAGTACGGCACGTTCGCGCTGGACAAGTTCCTCGAGGTGGCCGAGCGCGTGATGGCGCGCCGCGACGTGGCGCTCAGCCCCGGCGCCCGCGCGCAGCTCGCGGCGGCCCACGCCGCGCGCTGGACGCCCTGACCCCGCCCCCGCGCCAGCCATGATGCGCGTGTGGTCGCTCGGCAGCGGCAGCAGCGGCAACGCGCTCGTGGTCGACTGCGCGGGGCATCGCGTGCTCATCGACTGCGGCTTCGGGCCGCGGGCGCTCGCCAAGCGTCTGCAGGCGGTGGGCGTGGCGCCCGAATCGATCGAGGCACTGCTCATCACGCACGAGCACGTCGACCATGCGCAGGGTGCGACGCGCGCGCAGCACAAGTGGCGCTGGCCCGTGATCGCGACGGGCGGCACACTCGACGCACTCGCCGAGGTGCCGGCCCGTTGGCGACGCGAGGTCACGCCCGGCACGCCGGTCGAGCTGGACGGGTTCTCGGTGGACGCGTACGCGATCCCGCACGACGCCGCGGCGCCCGCCGCGTTCCGCCTCACGGCGCGCAGCAGCGGGGAGCGCATCGGCGTCGCTCACGACCTGGGACGGGTGCCCGCCGCCCTGCACGACGCCTTCCGCGACCTTGAACTCCTGTGCGTCGAAGCCAATCACGACCGCGACATGCTGCGGAACGGGCGGTACCCGCCCCGACTGCAGGAGCGGATCGCCGGCGGCCGGGGCCACCTGAGCAATGTGGAGACACTGGCGTGGCTCCGCGAATCGATCGGTCCGCGCACCCGCGAGGTCGCGCTGCTCCACCTCAGCGCCGAGAACAACACGCCGGAGTTGGCGGAACGTGTGCTGCGCGATGGGCTACGGTCGACCGCGTTCCGCGGCCGCGTGGTGGCGGCGCCGCGCGGCCTCCCCTCACCGCTCTGCGGATTCAACGCGTCGGGCGCGCGGAGCGTACAACTCGCACTCGGCATCTGAGTGTGCAGGCTCCCTAGCGCAGCGCGTCCTGACGCGGTCCGCACGTTGAATGGGGAGCGATTCGCTTCCGTAGTTCCAGACCCGACGATAGCTTTACTATCGGTCTTGATTGGCCGCCGTTCGGGCGGCCAAGTGCCATCGCCACCTCGCCCTGTGGTGCTCGATCCGGTGTGAACACCACGTTCGCGCTGTTCCCCCACTTCGCCTTGTTCGCCGATGACACGCGATTCGATGTTCTCGTATCCCAAGCAAGATGTCGTTGCGGGGATCGTGGTCTTTCTTGTGGCATTGCCGCTCTGCCTGGGCATCGCCATCGCCTGCGGGGTGCCGCCGATCTCGGGATTGGTGGCCGGCATCGTCGGCGGGCTCGTGGTGCCCGCGATCAGCCGTTCGCCGCTCTCCGTGAGCGGGCCTGCGGCCGGCCTCACATCGATCGTGCTCGGTGAGGTCTCGCGCCTCGGCGGCCTGGAGCCGTTCCTCACGGCCGTGATCATCGCCGGCGTGCTGCAGTTCCTCTTCGGCGTGCTCAAGTCCGGACGCTTCGCGGCGCTGGTGCCCTCGGCGGTCATCAAGGGCATGCTTGCAGCCATCGGCATCACGATCATCTGGAAGCAACTGCCCGTGGCATTCGGGGTGAGCGGCGGCTTGCTCGACATCCCGGCCAACCTGCATCCCGGTGCGATCGCGATCACGGTCGTGTCGCTGGCGATCCTGTACGGCATCAAGCGGACGCCGCTGGGCAAGATCACCTTCCTCTCGCCGGCGCTGCTGGTGGTGGTGATCGCGAGTGCGATGGCGCAGGCGTTCGCCGGGTCGGCGACCTGGGGACTCACCGATGCGCAGTTCGTGCGCGTGCCGCTCGGCGGGCTGAGCGCCCTGGCCGGCGCCGTGCCCCGGCCCGACTTCGCGGCGTTCGCGCGCGCGGACGTCTGGGTCGCCGCCGCGACGATCGCGATCGTGGCCAGCATCGAGACCCTGCTCTCGCTGCAGGCGGTCGATCGGCTCGACCCGCTGCGCCGCACCAGCCCGCCCGACCGCGAACTGCTCGCCCAGGGCGCAGCGAACACCGTCTCCGGATTCCTCGGCGGGCTCCCGCTCACGGCCGTGATCGTGCGCAGCGGCGCGAACGTCTCCGCCGGAGGCCGCCAGCGCCTCTCGGCGATCGTGCACGGCCTGCTGCTGCTCGTCGCCGTCGTCGCCATGGGCCCCGTGCTCAACATGATCCCGCTGGCCTGCCTGGCGGCGGTGCTCGTGCAGGTCGGCCTCAACCTGTGCAAGCCGTCACTCTTCAACACGCAGTGGAAGCTGGGACTGACGCAGTTGCTGCCGTTCGCCATCACCATCGCCGCCGTACTGGCGACGGACCTCCTGAAGGGCGTGATCGTGGGCATCGTGGTGGGCATCGGCTTCGTGCTCTTCCAGAACTCGCGTGGCGCGGTGGTGACCAGCCGTGAACCCAACGGCGCGATGCTCGTGCGGTTCCGCCGCGACGGGACGTTCCTCTCCAAGCCCGGCATCCTCGCCACGCTGGCCGCGATCCCGAACGGCAGCGAAGTGCGGATCGACGGCACCGGCGAGTACATCGATCACGACGTGAAGGAGATGATCGCGACGTTCCTCGAGGAAGCCCCGCGCCGCGAGATCGTCGCGCACGTCCACGGCATCGATCTCACCATGGCGGCGGCCGGCGGCGGGCACTGATGGCCGGCCACGCCTCCGGCGCGGCATCCCACGACCCGATCGTGCGGGCGCTCGCCCGCGCGATCGGTGTGCTGCCCGACCAGGGGCCGATCGGCGTGTTCATCCATCACAACACGCTGCACGCCTACCAGCACCTGCCGTTCCACGAGGCCGTGCAGCAGGGCGCCGCGCTCATCGGGGCGGAGCCGTACCTCGGCATCCAGCAGTTCCGGGAGCTGCACGAGTCGGAGCGGATCGAGTCGGTGGACATCGATCGGGCCCTCTCCGAGTACCTCGGCGCCCGCGATGCCGAGGTGGGACCCCTCGGCATCACGTTGCACGCGGCCTGGCGCACGTTCCTGCTCGAGTCGGTGGAGCTGACGGATGCGCCTGGCCTGCGCTACCAGATCCAGCATGGGCTCTCGCCGATCGCGAAGGACCTCCGGCGCTGGCGCGCGGCCGAGGCGCGGGTCGCGCAGGGACCGATGCCGGTCGACTCCACCGTCGCCCCGCCGCGGCGCCACCGGGACGTGCTGCATCAGCTCGCGGCGCGGGATGTCGACGAGATCGTACATCCCGAGCTCGTGCGACTCGCCGCCGGCTTCCTCGATCAAGGACAGGCGGCCGTCGTGCTGCCCGGGCGCTCGCGCGGATTCCTCTCGGCGGTCGCCTCGCTCTACGCCGCCGGCGTGCGGGGCCCGCGCGATGCGGCGGCGACCGCCGCGGACTTCGCCGCCTTGGTACGCGATCCGCAGCCGGCCCGTACCGTGATCCGACAGACGCTCGACGCGCTCGGGGTGGACCACGAGGCGACCGAGGATTTCCTCATCGCCACCGCGCTCGCGCTGCCCGGCTGGGCGGGCATGTTCTCGCGGCTGGAACGTCAGCCCGCGGAACGGGTCGGCGACGTGGTCCCGCGACTCGAGGAGTTCCTCGCGGTGCGGCTGCTCTTCGAACGCCGCGCGGTGGAGACGGTATGCGCCGAAGCCGAGTTGCCCACCGACTGGACGCGACTCCGGGCGTTGGTGCCCGCCACGCAGGCGGTGGACCCGGTCGACGCCACACTGGTGCTCTTCGCCCTGGCCCGCGCCGCCGGATACTCCGCCGAGGCGATCTCCGAGCTCACGGACGCGGAACTCGACGCCTGCTGGGCGCTGCGCTCCTCGGCGACGGCGCTGCGCTGCCGTCAGGTCTTCCAGGAGGCCTACGAGGCGCGTTATCGGCGCCAGGTCCTCGATGCGGTCGCGGCCCTGCGACCGCGGGCGCTACGCCGCCGCCCGGCGGCGCGTCCGAGCGCCCAGGTGATGTTCTGCATCGATGAGCGCGAGGAGTCCATCCGCCGGGCGATCGAGGAGATCGATCCCTCGATCGAGACCTACGGGGTCGCGGGGTTCTTCGGCGTGGCGATCGACTTCCGGGGTCTCTACGACGACGTACCGGCGGCCCACTGCCCGGTGGTGGTCGTGCCCGAGCACGAGGTGCACGAGGCCCCGGTGTCGTCCGAGCTCGACTGGCACACGGTGCGCAGTCGCTGGCGCGCCGCGTGGAACACCATGGAGCGCTCGATCGGGCGCGGGTCGCGCACGCTCGCAGGTGGGGCCGGGCTGAGCTTCGTACTCGGACCGCTCGCCGGCGTCGCGGCGGCGGGGCGCGTGGTCGCCCCGCGCTCGACGTTGATGACGCGGGACCGGCTGCTCGCGCGGTTCCTGCCACGTCCCACGACGCGCCTCAGCGCGTTGCGCGAGGAGTGGAGCGCCAGCGCCTCCCAGCGCGGCAAGGCGGTGGGCTTCTCGTTGCAGGAGAGCGCGGACCGCGTGATCGGCGTGTTGCGCAACATCGGCCTCACCTCGGGCTTCGCGCCGTTCGTCATCGTGCTCGGTCACGGCTCCACGAGCCTCAACAACCCACACGAATCGGCGCACGACTGCGGCGCCTGCGGCGGCCGGCGCGGCGGCGCGAACGCGCGGCTGTTCGCCGAACTCGCGAACCGCGCCGACGTGCGCGCGCGGATCCGCGACGCCGGCATCGTGATCCCGGACGACACGGTGTTCCTCGGGGGCCTGCACGACACGAGCGACGACCGCGTGCAGCTCTATGACCTCGGGGCGATCCCGGCGACCCATGACGCGCGCTTCGAGGCCGTCTGTGTGGTCCTCGAACGGGCCCGGCGCGACAGCGCACAGGAGCGCGCACGGCGGTTCGAGGACGCGCCGCTCGGCATCACGCCGCGCGAGGCGCTGGCGCACGTGGAAGCACGCGCGGCACACCTGGGGCAGCCGCGCCCCGAGTACGGGCACTGCACCAACGCGATCGCGATCGTCGGGCGCCGGCGGCTCTCCCGCGGGTTGCACCTCGACCGCCGACCCTTCCTGATCAGCTACGATCCCACGCAGGACCGTGGTGACGTGCTGCTCGAGCGCATCCTCGCGGCGGTCGGGCCCGTGGGCGCCGGCATCAACCTCGAGTACTACTTCTCGTCGGTGGACAACCGGCGCTTCGGCTGCGGCACCAAGCTGCCGCACAACGTCACCGGCCTGCTCGGCGTCATGAACGGGCACCAGGGGGATCTGCAGACCGGCCTGCCGCTGCAGATGGTCGAACTCCACGAGCCGATGCGGCTGCTCCTGATCGTCGAGGCGACGCCCGCGTCGCTGCTGGCCGTCGCGTCGCGGCAGGCCGAGGTGGCCCAGCTGGTGACGAACGCCTGGGTGCAACTGATCAGCCTGGACCCCGAGACCGGCGCGATGCAGCGCTTCCACGCGGGCGCGTTCGAACCGGTCGACGTCACCGCTATCGCCTTGCCTGAGGTGGAGCGCTCCGTGGATTGGCATGGCGCGACGCGTGCGTTCGTGCCGCCGGCGCTGGTACGGGCGGCCCTCCAGGACGCCCCAGCCGAGACGGAGCGCTGATGCTCATCCACTGGACGCTGGGGCTCGCCGCCTCGCTGCCCTTCCTGAGTGCACTCGTG
The DNA here is from genome assembly GCA_902825965.1 of uncultured Gemmatimonadota bacterium. GTDB lineage: Bacteria > Gemmatimonadota > Gemmatimonadetes > Gemmatimonadales > Gemmatimonadaceae > Pseudogemmatithrix. The sequence goes on from CADEDA010000024.1 coordinate 19,341, forward strand.
CTCGGCGTCCGCGTGCTCTCCGGCGGGTCTCGTCCGTCGGAACGGTTTGCCTTCTCCGTGGTGGAAGGGGGGCTGTCGCTCTCGCTGCTGGCGACCACTGCGGTGGCACTGCAGTTCGGCGGCGTGCTCGGACCCGCCGTCGGGGGCGAAGTCAGCTTCGGCAACTGGCTGCAACTCGGCAGCTACTTCATCCCGGCCGTGGCGCTGGTCGACACAGCGGCGGTCGCGCTGGCGTTGCTGGGCGCGGTCCTCACGCTGCTGGTGGCGCGGTTCTCGCGCACCTATCTGCACAAGGATCCCGGGTTCCACCGGTTCTTCGTGCTGCTCGCGCTGTTCGCCTCCGGTGTGCAGTTCGTGGCGTTCGCGGGTGCGCTCGACGTCATGTTCGCCGGCTGGGAACTGATCGGCATCTCCTCGGCGATGTTCATCGGGTTCTTCCACGAACGCGACGAACCCGTGCGCTCGTCGCTGCGCACCTTCGCCACGTACCGGCTCTGTGATGCCGGGTTCCTGATGGCGATGGTCGCCGTGCACGAACTGCTGGGTACGACGCGCCTCGCCGAGTTGCCGCGGGTCGCCGGGTTGCCGTCCTGGGAGGTCGAGCTCATCGCCGGGCTGCTGCTGCTGGCAGCGATGGGCAAGTCCGCGATGTTGCCCTTCTCCGGATGGCTGCCGCGGGCGATGGAAGGCCCGACGCCCTCGAGCGCACTCTTCTACGGCGGCATCTCCATCCACATGGGGTTGTTCCTGCTCCTGCGCGTCTCGCCGCTGCTCGCGGCGGCGCCCGCGACCGAGGTGGTGGGCGTGATCGTCGGGCTCGGCACCGCCCTCTATGCCTCGGCCGTCGCGCGCACGCACACCGACGCCAAGGGTGCCCTGGCGCACGCGACACTCGCGCAGGTGGGCTTGATCCTCGCGGAGATCTGCCTCGGCTTCACGACCCTCGCCACGGTCCACCTCACCTGCCACGCGCTGCTGCGCGTCTTCCAGTTCCTGCGCGCCCCCAACACCATCCACGACGCCCATCGCATCGGCCATGGCGCGATCGCACACGCCGCGGCCACCGAAGCGCCGACCACCGGTGTGCTCTGGCGCTACGGTGTGTCGCTGCACCGCCTCCGGGTCGAGGAACTGCTCGACCGCCTGGTGGTGCCCGTCCTCGCGCTGGCGCGTCGCCTTGACCGACTCGATCGCGGGCTCCGGCGCGCCTTCGACCGCGGAGCGCGCTGATGCCCCTGCACGTGGACGCGGTGCCGACGGCGATCCTGCTGCTGGCGATGGTCCCGCTCTGGCTGCCGGTGCTGCTCACGCGCCGTCGCGTCCCCGTGGACCCCGCAGCGGCGGTGCGCGCGCAGACTCGCCGCGCCACGCTGATCCTCGCCCTGCTGCTGGGCCTGGTGACCCTCAGCCCCAACGGCGCCTTCTCGTACCTGACCCTGGGGTTCGCACTGCTCTGGCAGGCACTCGGCACGCGGGTGATGGGACGCGGCATTGCGGCGACCCTGATCGGATCGGCGCTGGCCGCCGCGGTCACCGCCGGGGCGCTCGCGCTCCAGTGGCCGGTGCTCGCGTTCGCGGCCTCCACCGTGGCGATCGCGCTGCGGGTCGGCGTGTTCCCACTGCACTCGGGCATCGTCGCGCTCGCGGAACGTTCGCCGGCGACCCTCACGCAGGTGTTCGGGGCGACGCTGGTCCTCGTGCTGGAGCACCTGCGCTTCACCGACCACATCCCGTTCGCCTACGACGTCGCGCCCTGGTTGGTGCGCTTCGGCGCACTCGTCACCTTGCTGCCGGGGCTGATGGCGCTGGTGCAGCCCGACCTGCGCGGCTACCTGCGCACCGCCACCGCGATGCACGGCGGGATGATCCTGGCCGCGCTGGGCGCGGCCGGACGCGGGCACGAGGCGGCCGCACTGATGGTCATGCTCACCACCACGTTCGCGCTCGGTGGACTCGGACTGAGCATCGCGTCGCTCGAGGCCCGGGTCGGCCCCGTGTCCCTCGTAGCGCGCGGCGGACGCGTGCAGGCCTTCCCGCGCCTGGCGGCGGCCTTTGCGCTGTTCGCCGCCGCCGGTGTGGCCATGCCCGGCACCGCCGGGTTCATCGCGGACGACCTCATGCTGCACGCCCTCTGGGGCGAGAGCGTCGGCAGCACCGTGATGATCATCCTCGGCGCCGCCGCGCTCGCCATCGCGTCGCTGCGTGCCTACGCGGCCGCCTTCCTCGGCCCGGCCGTGTCCTCGCTGGCGCCCGACCTCAACCGACGGGAGCGCACCGTCACCACCGCGTTGGTCGTGATCCTCGTCATCCTTGGTTTCATCCCAGGCGTGCTGCTCACGCCCGCGGACCTCTTCCTGAACGCGAGCGACGCCCCGTGAGGATGCCATCGCTCAGCGACCTCGTGCGCGGCGAGCAGGTCGAGCCGCCGCCGGCGTTCGACCCACGCGGCGTCACCTGGCGCGACGAGGTCCCGGCCGCCGTCGTGACGTTCATCCTCGCCGTGCCGCTCTGCCTCGGCATCGCGTTGGCCTCCGGGGTCCCGCTCTTCGCCGGCATCATCGCCGGCATCGTCGGCGGTCTCGTGGTCGGTGCCCTCTCGGGTTCGCCCCTGATGGTGAGCGGCCCCGCGGCCGGACTCACGATGATCGTCGTCGCCGGCCTCGAGTCGGTGGGCAGCTTCGAGGCGCTCCTGCTGGCCGTGATGCTCGCCGGCGTGCTGCAGCTCGGCCTCGGCGTCGCCCGCGCGGGCCTCGTCGGCGCGTTCTTCCCCTCCCCGGCGGTGCGCGGCATGATCACGGCGATCGGCGTGATCCTCGTGCTCAAGCAGATCCCGCACGCCATCGGCTACGATGTCGACGCCATGGGCGACGAGGCCTTCTTCCAGCCCAACGCCGAGAACACGTTCAGCGGCCTGCTCGGCGCGCTCAGACACATCGAGTGGGGCGCCGTGGCGATCAGTCTGGTCTCGCTCGCGATCCTGTTCCTCTGGCCCAAGGCGCCGGGACGGCTGCCGCAGCTGCTGCCGCCGGCGCTGGTGGTGGTGATGGCGGGCGTGCTGATGAACACCGCGTTCCTCGCCTACGCGCCGGGCCTGGCCCTCGGGGCCACGCACCTGGTGTCGCTGCCGACCTCGGACTCCTGGGGCGAGCGGTTGGCGCAGTTCCACTCCCCCGACTTCGCGGCGATCGCCTCGCCGGCCGTGTGGCGGCTCGCGGTGGTGCTCGCGATCGTCGCCTCACTCGAAACACTCCTGTCGGTCGAGGCGACCGAGCGCCTCGACCCGTACAAGCGCGTCGTGCCGCTCGACCGCGAGCTGCTCTCGCAGGGCGCCGGCAACATCGTCTCGGGGCTGCTCGGCGGGCTCCCGATCACCGGCGTGATGATCCGCACTGCCGCCAGCATCGACGCCGGTGCGCAGACGCACCGGGCGACCATGCTGCATGGTGCCCTGCTGTTACTGGCGGCGTTCTTCGCCTCGCACTGGCTGAACCTCATCCCGCTCGCCGCGATCGCCGCCGTGCTCATCGGCATCGGCATCCGGCTGGCGAATCCGGCCGTGGCGCGTGCGGAGTGGCGGTTCGGGCGCGTGCACGCCGTGCCGTTCACCGTGACCGTGCTCGCGATCCTCGTCACCGACCTGCTGATCGGCTTGCTGGTGGGCCTCGGGGTCGGCGTGTACTACGTCCTGGCCGACCAGTACCGCAGTGCTCCGTTCTCCGAGATCAGCGCCAAGGGTGCGGTGCTGCGCCGGCTGTTGCTGCACCCGCACGTGACCTATCTGCACCGCCCCGCCCTCGTCGGCGAGTTCAACACCTGGACCCCCGGCACCCGCGTCGAGCTCGACGGTCGCCAGACGGAACGGATCGACGCCGACGTGCTTTCGTTGATACACGACTTCCACGCCAGTGCCGCGTCCCGCGGCATCGATTTCCGCCTCGTCGGCATCCCGCCGCGCCCCTGACGCCCGTCGTCTGCCTCCTTCCCGACCCTTCCCATGGAAAACCTGCGCAAGCTCTTCGAACACAACCGCCGCTGGGCGGCCGAGATGGTGTCGCTGGACCCCGAGTTCTTCAAGCGGACCGAGGCGAGCCAGGAGCCGCACTTCCTCTTCATCGGCTGCTCGGACAGCCGCGTGCCGACCGACCGCATGACCGGCGCGTTGCCCGGCGAGATGTTCGTGCACCGCAACATCGGCAACCAGGTCTGGAGCACGGACCTCAACCTGATCTCGGTGCTCGCGTACGCCATCAACGTGCTCGACATCCCGCACGTGATCGTCTGCGGGCACTCCAACTGCGGCGCACTCAAGGCGGCGCTGGGCCCCTCGTCGAACGGGGTGGTGGACCACTGGCTCAGCGACATCCGCAACACGATCCGCTGGCATCGCGACGAGCTGGACGAGCAGAAGGATCCCAAGTCCAAGCTCGCGAAGCTCGCCGAGCTGAACGTGCGGCAGCAGGTCGGCATCCTGTCGCGCACGCCGGTGATCCAGGAGGCCTGGGCCCGTGGCCAGCGTCCCTACCTGCACGGCTGGGTCTACGACATCGCCAACGGCCTCATCCAGAACGTCGTGGAGTCGGTGAACTCGGCCGAGAAGGCCGCGCAGCTGCTGCCGAACAACTGAGCCGCCGCGCATCCGCGGCAACCGCGGCGTCCGCGGCGCACCTAGGCCACGGACCCGCGCGCGCGGGAGGTCCGGACAGCACGAAGCCCCGGCGCCGACTGGCGTCCGGGGCTTCGTGTCGTTGCGGGGACGGTGCCGCGGCGGCAGGAGCGGCGCGCTGCCGCTCCCGCCGCCGTGGCGCCGGGCTCAGTACATGCCGCCCATGCCGCCGCCACCCGGCGCGGCCGGGGCCGGCTTGTCTTCCTTCTTCTCCACGATGAGCGCTTCCGTGGTGAGGAGGAGCGAGGCGATCGACGCGGCGTTCTGCAGCGCCGTGCGGGTCACCTTCGTCGGGTCGATGACGCCGGCGAGGACGAGGTCCTCGTAGGTGTCGGAGTACGCGTTGTAGCCGAAGTTCTTGTCCTTCGACGCGCGCACCTTCTCCACGACGATCGAGCCTTCACCGCCCGCGTTCTGCACGATCATGCGGATCGGCTCTTCGATCGACTTGCGGATGATGTCCACGCCGATCTGTTCCTCGGCGTCGAGCTTGAGGCCCTTGAGCGCGGCCTGCGCGCGGATGAGCGCCACGCCGCCGCCCGGGACGATGCCTTCCTCGACGGCCGCGCGGGTCGCGTGCAGCGCGTCCTCGACACGGGCCTTCTTCTCCTTCATCTCGCTCTCGGTGGCCGCGCCGACGTTGATCACCGCGACACCGCCGGCGAGCTTCGCCTTGCGCTCCTGGAGCTTCTCCTTGTCGTAGTCGGAGGTCGACTTCTCGACCGCGACCTCGATCTCCTTGATGCGGCCCTTGATCTTGTCCTCGTCGCCGTAGCCGTCGATGACGGTGGTGTTGTCCTTGTCGACGACGATGCGCTTGGCGCGGCCGAGGTCCGTGAGGACCGCGTTCTCGAGCTTGAAGCCGACTTCCTCGGAGATCACGTTGCCCTTGGTGAGGACCGCGATGTCCTCGAGCATCGCCTTGCGGCGATCACCGAAGCCCGGGGCCTTCACGGCGCAGACGCGGAGCGTGCCGCGGAGCTTGTTCACGACGATCGTCGCGAGCGCCTCACCTTCGATGTCCTCGGCGATGATCAGGAGGGGCTTGCCCGTCTGCGCGACCTTCTCGAGCACCGGGAGCAGGTCCTTCATGGAGCCGATCTTCTTGTCGTGGATGAGGATGAAGGCGTCCTCGAGGACGGATTCCATCTTCTCCGGATCGGTGATGAAGTACGGCGAGAGATAGCCGCGGTCGAACTGCATGCCGTCGACCGTCTCCAGCGTCGTCTCGAGGCCCTTGGCCTCCTCAACGGTGATCACGCCGTCCTTGCCGACCTTCTCCATCGCTTCCGAGATCAGGTTGCCGATCTCGGCGTCGTTGTTGGCCGAGATGGTGCCGACCTGCGCGATCTCCTTCTTGCCCGAGGTCGGGACGGAGAGCTTCTTGAGCTCTTCGACGATCGCGGCCACGGCCTTGTCGATGCCGCGCTTGATGGCCATCGGGTTCGCGCCGGCCGTCACGTTCTTGAGGCCTTCACGGAAGATGGCCTGGGCGAGCACGGTCGCCGTGGTGGTGCCATCGCCAGCGAGGTCGGAGGTCTTGGTCGCAACTTCCTTCACCATCTGCGCGCCCATGTTCTCGATCGGATCCGCGAGCTCGATCTCCTTGGCGACGGTCACGCCGTCCTTGGTGACCGTGGGGGCGCCGAACTTCTTGTCGATGACGACATTGCGGCCCTTGGGGCCGAGGGTGACCTTGACGGCCTCGGCGAGCTGATCGACACCACGCTTGAGGGCGGCACGCGCCTCAACGTTGAAATGGAGTTCCTTTGCAGCCATGGGAATAGTCCTGAGTTAATGGATGAAGAATCGAGTTAGCTGACGACGGCGAGGATGTCGCTCTCGCGGAGGATGAGGAGCTGCTCACCCTCGATGGTGACTTCCGTGCCCGAGTACTTGCCGTAGAGCACCTTGTCGCCGGCCTTCACTTCCATGGGGACGCGCTTGCCGTCCTCGGTGCGGCCCGGGCCGACCGCGATCACTTCACCCTGCTGCGGCTTTTCCTTGGCCGTATCCGGGATGTAGAGACCACCACGCATCTGCTCCGTCTCTTCGAGCGCCTTCACAACGACGCGATCTGCGAGCGGGGCCACCTTGTTCGCGGCTGCAGTCTTCGCTGCCATGGGTATCGATCCTCCGACTTGGGTAAGTAAGGAAATGGGGTTGCTGGCACTCAGCGATCATGAGTGCTAACAATCCGAAAGGTATGCCGCAGCGCAGCAACAGTCAACAGGGATTAGCTCCTGCCATTCGTCGCCGTAACCTTCTCTACAACAACGATTTAGACGTCAATCGGACTTGTGGCTTCCCGGCTGCTCGCCACCGCATTGGCGCGCCCGGCGAGTCCACCGCATCTTCTCCCGGCATGAACCGCGCCCTCCCGCTCACCGCGCTCGCCACTGCGGCACTGGTCACCGGCGTCCTCGCCTGCGCGCCCACGCGACTGCAGACCGTCGGCCTGCCCACGGTCGAGCGTGCCGCCACTGCCCAGCCGACGCTCACCGAATCCCAGGCGATCGAACGCGGCAACGCGCATGTCGCCGCACGTCGATTCCGCGAAGCGATCGCCACCTACACCGACGGCATCGCGGCGACGCCAACCTCGTCGATGCTGTACCGCTGGCGCGGGCATCGGAGGATCTCCATCCGCGATCTCGGCGGCGCGCAGATCGATCTGGAGTCCTCGGTTGGACTCGACACGCTCAACTACGGTGCCCTGTTCCACTTGGGTGTGGTGCATTTCATCAATGGCCACTTCCGGAATGCCGTGGTGTTCTTCTCCCGGGCGGTCCCGGTCGCCCCCAATCCGGGAGAGCGGGCCGGCAGTCGCGATTGGCTCTGGATGTCGCTCATGCGGGCGGGCGATACCGATTCGGCGGCGGTCGTCATCCGCACCCTGCCGGACTCGGTCGCCCCGGACTATCCCTATCTCCGGCGACTGCGTCTCTACCGCGGCGAGATCGCCCCCGAGGCGCTCATCGGCGCACAGGACACGGTCGGCACGGCCCGCGCCACGCTCGCCTACGGGCTCGGCAACTGGTACTTCCTGCGCGGCGACACGGCGCGCGCGTTCGCCGCGTTCCGGGAGGCGATCCGCGACACCAGCGGTCGCCCCGCGTTCGGCTACATCGCCGCCGAGTCGGAACTCGCCGGGCGCACGCCGCATGAGGAACGCCTCGACCGGTACACCGCCGCCGCGCGCTGCCTGGACGCGGCACCGCCCGACGCCTTCGTCCGCCGGAACATCTCGCTCGCCGCGACGACCGCCCAGCCCGTCGGCATCCCTGCCGGCGGTCCCGCGGCCGCCGCGCTCCGCACGGAGCTCGACTCCCTGCTGGCCCGCACGGCGGCGCGACTGCGGCGCGACCTGTCGCTCGCGTTCGCGTCCGTGGACTCCCTGGCGGCGCCGGTGGACGCGCAGCTCGATTGGCGCGACATCAACACGGCGCTGTTCGTCACGCTGCGCAGCGATGACGGCCCACGGCTGTACCATCGCCCGCGGTCCCCGCAGGACCGCGCGAGCGTCCACGCCGGCGCCGAGGCGATCCGCCGGGCGCTCGAAGCCGTGCTCCGCGACCCGGCGACCCGCTTCCGTTGGCCTGACGGGACCGCGAAGGCGCTGTGGTCGATGAGCCTCGGCTTCACGGCGAGCCCCGTGTCGGTAGCCACCGACGTCGCGCGCCCGGGCGCGGTGGTGTTCTCCGCACCGACACCCATCCCGCAGGGCGCACGCGTCCTGCGGTCCGCGATGCCCCGCTATCCGGCGAGCGAACGGGCCAGCGGCATGGAGGCCAGCGTGCGCTTCCAGTTCGTCATCGACACGATGGGCCGGGTGGACACCTCGACGGTGCGCGAGAGCTGGCCGGTCGGCACCCCGCGGCAGGTCGGCGAACGAGGCGAGCGGTACCGGCGCTTCGTCGATGCCGCGCGTGCGGTGCTGCCCAGCTTGCAGTTCGCGCCGGCGACCATGGCCGGCTGCCGCGTGCCGACGACGGTCCAGCAGTCGTTCGAGTTCCGCCTCGCGCCGTGAGGGTGGTCACGCCGGCGGACGCAGAGGGGTGGGACGCGCTCACGCGGCTCTGCTTCCTGCCGCCGTTCGCCCAGACCGAGGAGAACCGCGCGGTGCGACTCGCCGAGGCCCGCGCGTTGCTGGAGGCCGGCGCAGATCCGAACAGCGGATTCCTCGACCGCTCGCACGCCCCACACGAGAGCATGCAACGCGTCCTCTATGCCGCCGCGGCGATCCATCGCGACGCGGCGCTCACGGCGCTGTTGCTCGCCTTCGGGGCGGATCCGAACGACGACGAAACCACCTATCACACGCCGGAGAGCTACGACAACGCCACGCTCGAGCTCCTGGTGCACACGGGCCGCCTGAGCGCCGAGAGCCTTGCCACCTTGCTGCTGCGCAAGTGCGACTGGCACGACCTGCGCGGCGTGCGCTGGCTGCTGGAGCACGGTGCCGATCCGCTCGACACCACGCGCTGGACCCACAGCATCCTGCACCACGCCCTCTCTCGCGAGAACGACCTCGAGGTCGTCCAGCTCCTGCTCGACTACGGCGCGGACCCGCAACGGATGGTCGAAGGCACGACCGCCATCGCCTGCGCCGCTCGCTGCGGGCGGGGCGACGTGCTCGATGCGATGGCGCGCCGCGGCATCCCGCTGCGGGTCGACGGAGCCGACGCCCTGCTGGCCGCCTGCGCCCGAGGACACGGTGCGGCGTCGCGCATGATCGCCGAGTCGCAGCCCGACGCGCTGGCGCAGGTGCGGGCTATGGCCGGGCACGTGCTGCCCCAGTTCGCTGCCGCCGGAAACGCCGTCGGCCTGCGGCTGCTGCTCGACCTCGGACTCCCGGTGGACGCAAGGCGCCCCGCGGAGTTCCGGTACCTCGACTACGCCTCCGGCGGCACGGCGCTCCACTCGGCCGCCTGGCGCGGGCGCAGCGCGGCGCTCCGCGCCCTGCTCGAGCGGGGCGCCGACGTGCACCTGCGGGATGGCGACGGGCGCAGTGCTCTGCAACTCGCCGTGAAGGCCTGCGTCGATTCACACTGGACCGATCGCCGCGACCCCGAGGCGGTGGCGGCACTGCTCGATGCCGGCGCCTCGGCGGAGGGCGTCCGCATACCGACCGGCTACGCCGCGATCGACGGACTCCTCAGCGGGCGCTGAGCATGGCGTAGGCCATGCGCAACCCGTGCAGCGTGAGGTCGGGATCGACCAGCTCGATCTCCTCGCAGAAGGGCTTGATGGACGCGGCGAGTCCGCCGGTCGCGAGCACCTTGGGCTGCTGCGGACGCGGCCATTCCTTCTTGATCCGCCGCACGATGCCATCGACGGAGTCGGCGGCACCGAACACCACGCCGGCGCGAATGCACTCTTCGGTGCGCGTGCCGATCACCTTCTTGGGCGCCACGAGTTCCGTCGCCGGGAGCTTGGAGGTGCGACGGAACAGCGTCTCGGCCGAGGTGCGCACCCCCGGCTGGATGACGCCGCCGAGGAAGACACCATCGGCGGTGATGCAGTCGTAGGTCGTCGCCGTGCCGAGGTCCACCACGATGCAGTCCGCGCGGTGGATGCGGCTGGCGGCCAGTGTATTGATGATCCGATCGGCCCCGACGGTCATCGGCTCGTCCACCGCAAGGGTGATTCCGAGCGCCGAGCGCGCGTCGACAATCACCGGCTTCACACCGATGATCCGCGCGAACGCTTCGGCGAGCGGTGCCGTGACACTCGGCACCACCGACCCGATGGCCGAGCCACTGAGGTCCGACGGCTTCACGTCGCTGGCCGCGAGCAGGTTGCGCAGCAGGAGGTAGACCTCGTCGGGCGTGCGCGCCGCATCCGTGGTGACTCGCCAGTGATCGGTGACGATCTCACCCGTGCAGAGCCCGAGCGTCGTCTCGGTGTTGCCTACATCGGCCACGAGCAGCATCAGTACCTCAGGTGGAAGCGAGGACCAGCGAGCCGGCGCGGAAGGCCGCCACGCCGTCGGGGGTTTCGACCAGGAGTTCGCCGGTCGGCGAGACCCCGCGGACCGTGCCCTCGGCCGGCTGCGAGACGCGGCGTCCCACCGCGAAATCGCGCGTCGCGAACTCGGCGAGCTCGGCGTCCGTCAACGGTCCGGTGGCGAAGGCGGCCGCGCGCACGGCGGGCACGGATTCGGCGAGCACTTCCAGCGGAGTCGCGCCACCGAGTGACGCGGCGTCCGCGCGGTCACTGGGCGGCAGCAGGTTGATGCCGAGTCCGATGGCGACCCATTCCGGTTGCGGCCCGCGCCAACGCGCCTCGACCAGGATGCCGGCCAGCTTGCGCTGCCGCACGTACAGGTCGTTGGGCCACTTCAACTGGATGGGCCCGTCACTCCAGCGCTCGAGCACCGGCGCCAGGCGGAGACCGATGCGCAGCGACAGCACGTCCAGGCCCGTACCCACGCGCGGACGCTCGAGCAGCGTCATCCAGATGCCGGCCCCCCACGTGGAACTCCATGCGCGACCGGCACGGCCGCGTCCCGCGGTCTGCTCCTCGGCGAGCACCAGGCTGCCCGCCGGGGCGCCCTGCGTGGCGAGCGCATGGGCGAAATCCATGGTACTGGTGAGCTGGGCGTGGGTCGACACCTGCGGCAACGCGAGGACCCGCGCGAGCGCGGTCGCGTCATGCCCGAGCCAGCTCACCACCCGCCCCGCGTGAAGATGAGCCCGAGGATGAGGGCACCCAGCGCGAAGCGGTAGACGGCGAAGATGCCGTAGCCGCGTCGCGAGACGTAGCGCAGCAGCACCGTGATCGCGAGCCACGACGACAACGCCGCCGTGACCACGCCGACGGCCAGGGGCAGCGTGATGCCCGTCTCCCGCACGGCGTCCGGCACCTTGAGGATCGCCGCCGCCAGCACGATCGGCATCGACATGAGGAACGAGAAGACCGCGGCCGTGGCGCGGTCGAACCCGAGCGCCCGTCCGGCGGTGATCGTGGACCCCGAGCGGGACACCCCGGGCACCAACGCCAGCACCTGCGCGCAGCCGACGAACAACGCGTCGCGCCAGGTCATCGACGCACGGTCGCGATCCCGCGGCGTCCGGGCGTCGATGAGCCAGAGGGCGGCGCCCATCACGATCAGCGCGATCGCGGTCACGATGGGTGCGCGGAACACCGTCTCGGCGTACTCCTCGAGCAGCACGCCTGCGACGGCCGCCGGGATGGTGGCGATGATGATGAACCACGCACGGCGCGAGCGGTCATCGACCGGCTTCCGGTGGCGCAGCAGGGTGAAGCCGCCGGCGATGAGGCCGCCCCATTCGCTGCGGAAGTACCACGTGAGCGCCACCAGCGTCCCCACGTGCAGGGCGAGGTCGAACCCCAGGCCCGCGGGCTGCCATCCGAACACCCACGGCGTGAGCGAGAGGTGCGCCGAACTCGAGACCGGCAGGAACTCGGTGAGTCCCTGCAGCGCGCCCAGCACGAAGGCCTGGAAGACCGTCAGTTCTTGCATCGCCGAAAGCTAGCGGGACTCAACGCGCCTGTTCCAGCGCTTCGGCGTAGATCTGCTCGTACTGCCGCACCACGTCGGCGGTGGCGAACCGCGCCCTGGCATCGGCCTGCGCGGCGGCGGAGACGGTGGCCCAGCGGTCCGGCTCGAGCAGGGCGAGTGCGGCAGCCGCCATGCCATCGACGTCCCCGAGGGGCAGGAGCGCCCCGGTCACGCCGTCGCGCACCACCTCGGGCACACCGCCGACGCGCGCCGCCACCACCGGCACACCGCTGGCGAGCGCCTCGAGGGCGCTCAGGCCGAAGCTCTCCGATTCGGAGGGGAACACATACATGTCCGCCGCGGCGAGCAGCGGCGCGACCGCGTCGATCTTCCCGAGGAACTTCACGTCACCCGCGACCCCGAGCGTCCGGGCCTCCTCCTCGGCGGCCCCGCGATCCGGGCCGTCGCCGACCATCACGAGAACACTCGGACGCACCGCGCGGATCTTGGCGAACACGCGCACCACGTCGCGCACCCGCTTCACGGGGCGGAAGTTGGAGATGTGCATGATCACGGGCTTCCCGCCGCCCAGCTCCTCGTGCAACGCGGTGCCGTGGCTGCGGCGGTCGAACACGGTGGGGTCCACGAAGTTCGGCACCACATCCACGCGACAGTTGTTGCAGCCGAAGGCGCGCACGGTCTCGTCCTTCAGCCACTGCGAGACCGAGGTGATGCGGTCGGAGCGTTCGATCGAGAAGCGCGTGATGGCGTGGTAGGAGTGGTCCTGACCGACGATCGTGATGTCGGTGCCGTGCAGCGTGGTGACAACGGGCAGCCGCTTGCCCTGCTCGCGCAGCATCTCCTTCGCGATCCAGGCGCTGGTCGCGTGCGGGATCGCGTAGTGCACGTGCAGCAGGTCCAGACCCTGCGACAACACCACGTCGTGCATGCGTACGGCGAGGGCGAGATCGTACGGCGGGTACTCGAACAGCGGGTAGTTGCCGATGCTGACTTCGTGGAAGAAGACGCGCGGCAGGAAGTGCGGCAGCCGGAACGGGTGCTCGTACGAGATGAAGTGCACCTCGTGCCCGCGCGCCGCGAGTGCGATGCCGAGTTCCGTGGCGACGGCACCGGAACCGCCGTAGGTGGGATAACAGGTGATGCCGACCTTCACGTGCGTTCTCCTTCGCGGAACCAGCGGCCGGCCTGCGCCGCGGCGTCAGGGGATCTCGGGTCGAGCCGCAGGACGGACGGCTCGTCGTGCAGTTGGTGACGGAACCAGGTGCGCTGGCGCTTCGCGTACTGCCGGGTGCGGACGAGCACCGTCTCGCGCGCGGCCGCCAGCCCGCCCTGCTCCACTGCGTCACGAATCTCACGATAGCCGCAGGCGTTCCAAGCCGGCGCGTCCGCCGGCACCCGCGGGAGCAATCGGCGCACCTCGTCCTCCCATCCCGCCGCGACCATCGCCTCGAGCCGGCCGCGCAGGCGGTCCTGCAGGGCCTCACCGGGGTCGACGATCAGCCAACGCGCCGCCCGCCGTGCCGCGCCGCCGAGTCGGGCCTGCGCCGCGTGCAGGTCGGTGAGCCGGCGCCCCGTGAGCAGCGCGACCTCCGCGGCACGGAGCAGCTGCGTCCGCCCGAGGTGCGCCCGGCCGGCATCGAGTTCCAGCACCATCTTCCGCAGTGCCGCCGTGTCGAACTTCGCGAGCGAGGCTTGCAGGTCGGCGCGCGCCGCCGGGTCCATGGGAGGCTCCTCGGCCAGCGGCGTCACGAGCGCGCGCAGCCAGAGGCCCGTCCCGCCCACCACGACCACGCGGGCACCTGCCGCGGTCGCGGCGTCGATCCACCCGGCGGCGGCCTTGGCCCAGCGCGCGGCGGACCAGCGTTCTGTCGGTTCGGCCACGTCGATCCCGTCGTGTGGCACCCGGGCCCGCTCGGCGTGCGTCGGCTTGGCGGTGCCGATGTCGAAGCCGCGGTAGATCTGTCGCGAGTCGGCACTGACGATCCGCGCCCCCTCCGACTCGGCGATCGCCATCGCGAGGGCCGATTTCCCCGCCCCAGTGGGACCGGCGATGATGTGGATCGTGGGACTCGCCATCCGCTCAGCCGCGACCGAAGCGGCGATCCAGCTCGTCCCAGCTGAGTTGGAGGATCGTGGCGCGTCCGTGCACGTCATGCGCCGGGAGCGTCGTCCGGGCGAGCGCGACATAGAGCGCGCGCATCTCCTCCGGCGCGAGCACGTCGCCCGCCTTCACCGCCGCCTTGCAGGCCACGGTGGCCGCCAGGCGTTCGTGCTTCGCAATGGCACCCGCGGCGCGGTCGCCGGTGAGCGTGGCGAGCGAATCGCGCAGGCAACGCTCCGCGTCGAACCGCGGATGCGGATTGGGGACGGCGTGGACCACGATCGAATGCCCGCCGAACGCCTCGGCCTCGTAGCCGACCTTCGCGAACAGGGCGCGGTGTTCCTCGAACGCCTCCGCCTCCGCCGGCGCCAGGTGCAGCGTGAGCGGGAACAGCAGGCGCTGCGAGGGGATCTCGCCGCCCTCGAGCGCGCCAAGGAAGCGCTCGTAGAGCACGCGTTCGTGCGCCGAGTGCTGGTCGATGAGGACCAGCGCGTCCGGCCGCTCGAAGCTGATGTACGTGCGATGGAACTGCGTGAGGGCCGGCACGAGGATCTGCTGCTCGGCCGCATCGCCGTCGGAGGCCGGCTCACCCGCGGCGTCGGCCCCGCCCTCGATCACGCGCGGCATCGGGTCGGCGTCCGCGGCATCGAACAGCGGTGCGGGAGCGCGCACCGGGGCCTGCCGCAGCGCCTCGATGCCGAGCGCTGTGCCGAAACTGGGCTCCCCCGGGATGAAGCTGCGCACATAGCCCACGACCGCGGACGAGTCCTCCGTGCCGAGGGCCCGCCGCACCGCGCGCTCCACCGCCCGCTCGACGATCCAGCGGTCGCGGAACCGCACTTCGGCCTTGGCGGGATGGACGTTCACGTCCACGTCCCCGCCGGGCAGCTCGACCTCCAGGAGCACCGAGGGTCGCATTCCCGCCGGGATCGTCGAGCGGTACGCGGACTCGGCCGCACGGATGAGCCCCACGTCGCGCACCGCGCGGCCGTTCACCGTCAGGAAGTTCCGTCGACCCTCGGTGCCCACGTCACTGGGCCGCTCCACCAGCCCGGACACGCGGATGCTGCCGTCCACGTCGTCCACGACCACGAGGCGCTCGGCGATGGCCGCGCCCCAGAGCGCGGCCACGCGCGTGCGCAGCGAGTCGGCCACCGGCAGTCGCATCTGCTCCTTGCCGTCGTGCGCTACGGTGAACCGCACGTCGCGGCGCACCAGTGCGAGCGTGGTGAGCACCTCGCTGATCGCCCGCCACTCCGACCGCGCACCGCGGAGGAACTTCTGCCGCGCCGGCGTATTGTAGAACAGCGACGCGACCGAGACCGACGTCCCGCGGCGGCGCGCCGTCTCGCGCACCGCGCGCAGCGTCCCGCCCTCGACATCGATCGTCACGCCCGCGCCGTCCTCGGTGGCGGTCTCGATGCTCAGGCGCGACACCGAGCCGATCGCCGGCAGGGCCTCGCCGCGGAATCCGAAGCTCAGCACGCCGACGAGGTCCTCGGCATCGCGGATCTTGCTCGTCGCATGGCGGGCGATGGCCAACTCGGCATTGGCCCGGTCCATGCCGTGCCCGTCGTCACTCACGCGGATCAGCGCCCGACCACCCTCGCGCACGTCGAGATCGATCACCGTCGCGCCGGCGTCGAGCGCATTCTCCACCAGCTCCTTCACCACGGAGGCCGGACGCTCCACCACCTCGCCCGCCGCGATGCGGTCGGCGACGTCGCTCGGCAGCACGGCAATGCTGGGGCGGGTGCGCGGAGCGGTCATCGCTCGAATCTCCGGAGGGCCGCGGGCCGGGTCAATCGCGCACGAGCGGATACGTCCGCTCCGCGGGATACCAGCCGGCGCGCTGCGCGTCGAGTTCGATCCGCAGCCACACGCCGCGATGCTCCCGCACGCGCACCACCTCGCCGGCCAGGGGCACGGCACTCTGCTCGGCGCCGAGTGCGGGCAAGGCGCGCAACGGAGTGCTCGACGCGATGACCACGAGGTCCGAGGCGCGCAGGCGCTCCTCGAGGTAGTAGGCCGCGCCAGCACAGAGCAGTGCCGGCGCGAGCACCACCAGACGCCACCCGAGCGGGCCGCGCCGTGCTCGGCGCATCAACAGCCACCAGCCGACGATCCAACAGGCCAGCGCCGTGAGGGCAAGCGGAAGCGGCGGCACCGGCCACACGCGTGCGACGCCGCGGAGCTGCGGGGCGCGCACGCGCTCCAGGCGCGGGCGCAGGTCGCGCGCGAGCGGATCGAGGCGCAGGGCCCGCTGCCAGCCCAACACCGCGGTCGCGGTGTCGCCCGCCTGCCAGGCCGCGGTCCCCAGATTCGCCCACGTCGCGGGATCGCGCGGTGCGGAGCGCGCGGCCGCCAGGAAGGCGTCGCGTGCCCGCACGTAGTCGCGCCCGGCGTACGCCGTGTGCCCGTCCGTGAACGCGCGGAACGTCTCGGCGCTGCTGCGCACCCCACCGCTGCCCTGCGCTGCGGCCGGAGCGCCGGCGAACGTCGCGGCGGCGAACCCGGCCGCGACGAAGACCACCAGCGCGCGGGGCAGCGTCCCACGTGCGTCCCGCGCCTCGCTGGCCACGCGGGCCAGCACGGCCTTCACGCGCTCGCGAAGGTCGCTGGACTTGGCGGACTTGGCGTACGCGCTGCGGTCGAGCAGGTCCCGCAGGGCTTCCACGTCGCGCGAGGTCTCGGGCGTCACCCCCTCCCGGCGCAGGGCCGCCGCGAGCGTGCCCGGCGCCGTCGCGCGGTCCAGCCGCACGCCGGTGCGCGCCGCCAGCGCACTGGCGAAGAGGCTGCGCAGTTCGCCACCGGCGAGCGGCTCCCTGACGTCCGCGATCCGCTCCGACGCCGACTTCTGTCGGGCCGCGCGCGGGGCGCGCCGCTGCAGCCGCGTGAGCGCCCACGGCAGCGGCGCGAGGAGCACCGCCGCGAGCCAGGCCCAGCGCCAGGGCAGGCTCAGCCGCACGGGACCCTCGAGCTGCGCCCGCAGCGCGAGCGGCGCGGCGGTCGTGGCGGACGTTGCGCGGGTCGGCATCGCGACCAGGTCGCCCGCGGCCACGCGCAGCGGCACGGCCGTCGTGACCGCCGTCGCGTACACGCGCGCGATGGGGTCGAAGTAGTGGTAGGTCAGTGCGGGGATCTGGCGGTTGCCCGCTTCGCGCGGCGTCACCAGCCACGCGAACTCCTTCCGTCCGCCCAGCGTGGTGGGCGTGGAATCGAGCACCACGCGTTCATCCTCGGCCACCACGTTCGCCCAGGGGATCGCGATCGTCGGGCGCGGCAGCAGCGTCGCATTGCCCGACCCCTCGATCCGCAGCGTGAGCACGAGCGGGTCACCCACCCGCGCCGACCCTTCGACCCGTGTGGTGGCGCGCCAGCGCCCCACCGCACCCGCCCATTCACTCGGCCGGCCGACGGTCGGCGGCTCGACCGCCACGAGTGTCACGCCCTCGGACCGCAGCACGCGGTCCTCCTCGCGACTGAAGAAGGACGGGCTCTGCGGCAACGAGTAGGTGAGCTGCGACGGTCCGATCTGGTACCGCCCCGGCGAGAGCGGGAACAGCGCGCGCCGGAACGTGTGCGTCTCCGCGCCTTCGCGGGTCGGGTCGCTCTTGGCCATCGGCAGCTCGTAGGCGAGCATCGCGCGCGCTTCGGGCGGCACGAAGACCGGATTGCGGCGCAGCCGCTGCCGCACTTCGCCCGGGATCGTCACCGTGAGTGTGTAGCTCGCCTGCTGGCCCACGTAGACCGTGTCGGGTCCGATGGCGGCGCGGAACCCCACGCCGTCCTGGGCCTGGAGCGCCGCACGCGCGGGCACGGCCCCGCTCGCCGCACCCATCGCGACGGCGATCGCGACGGCGACCGCGGCGCGGCGCAGGGCCCAGAGGACACCGGTCGTCGCGGCGTGCCTCACCAGTCCTTCTCCCCACGCGCCCGCGGTGCCCGCGCACCGCGCTGGCGCCTGGCTTGCGTCTCGCGTTCCTCGCGCGATGCCGCATCGAGCAGGGCCTCGGCCTGTTGGCGCGACATCTGCCCTTGCGGTTCGGTGGGACGCTGCGATTGGCCCTGCGACGGTGGCGGCGTGCCGCCTCCGCCACCACCGCCCTGCGGTGCCCGCAGGGCGAGCTCGTAGTTCCATTGCGCATCCTCGTCGCCAGGCCGTTCGAGCAGCACCGTGCGGAACGCGCGGCGCGCGCTCCGGAGCGCGTTGCCGCGGGCGTCCCCGTCGCTGCGCAGCCCACGTTTCAGGTACGCCAGTCCGAGGTTGTAGAGCGACTTGCTGCGCAGTTCCTGATCCGGCGTGAAGGCGGCACGCTCGAGGGCGTCCACGGCCGCATCCAGCGAGTCCGCCGCCAGCAGCGCCGTCCCCAGGTTGTAGAGCACGATGGCGCGACGGTCTCCCGCGGCCAAGGCGTCACGGTAGCCACGGATCGCCGGCACGATGCGGCCATCCTGGTGCGCCTTGATCGCGTCGCGCAGCGGGTCCCGCTGCGCGAGCGCACGCGTCGGCGTCGCGGTGAGTGCCACGCCGAGCGACGACCCGAGCGTCAACCAGAGCAGGCCGATGGATGCACGCGATGCCGCGCCGCGCACCACCAGTGCCTCCTCGCGGCGCGCCCGGCGCAGGCGCCCGCCATCGGCGAGATAGGCATCGAGCAGCAGCAGCACGAGGGCGACGCCGAGGAACCACTGGTAGCGTAGCGGCCGCGCGAGACGCTGCTGCTCCGCGCGCCGCACCCCTTCGAGCTCGGCGAGTGCGCGTCGCACGCGGGTGCCCTTGTCCGTCGCGTCCGCTGGGATGAACTCGCCGCCGGCGGCCTCGGCGACCTCCCGCAGCAGCGCCTCATCGTACTTGCTCACCACGACTTCGCCGTCCTGGTCGCGCTTCACGTCGGCGCCGCCGCTCTCGAGCAGCGGGATCGTCGCGCCGCCCGACGTCCCGAAGCCCACCGTGACGAGGTGTACGTCGCGCGCCTTGGCCTCGCGCGCCAAGGCGAGTGCCGCCTCGCGGTCGTCGAACGCCTCGCCGTCGCTCATCACCACCAACGCGCGGTCCGCGCTGCCCTCGCTGGCGAGCAGCAGTTCGAGGCCCTGCCGCAGCGGCGGCGCGAGCGCACTGCCCACCTGCCCCACGATCGTCGGGTCGAGGTTCTCGAGGAACAACTCGAGCGCGCCGTCATCGCTCGTGAGCGGCGCGAGGATGTAGCTGCGCCCCGCGAACGCCAGCAGCGCGACCCGGTCGCCGGGGGCACTCGCGCGCAGGCGGCGCACCTCCTGTTTCATGCGCTCCAGGCGGTTCGGCTTCTCGTCCTCGGCGAGCATCGAGAGGGAGACGTCCAACGCGAGCGCGACATCGATGCCATCGGTATCGATGAGGGCACTTCCCTCCCCCCAGCGCGGGCCGGCCAACGCGACGCCGAACAATGCCGCCGCCAAGGCGAGTCGCAGCGCCCGCCAACGCGGGACCAGGCCCAGGCCGGGCGGCCCGAGGCGCACCAGTGCCTCCGGCGAGCCGAACCGCGCCAGGCGCGATTGCCGGCGCCGATGCCCGGCGAGCACCATCACGGCCGCGAACACGGCCACCACCACCCCAACCGCCAGCACCCACGGCACGTCGAAGTAACGCGTCATGGCAGCGCACCCCGGCGCCAGAGCACGAGCAGCTCGAGCGCGAATGCGAGGCCGGCGATGAGCAGCGGCCACTGATAGAGCTCGGTGAAGCGCACGTAGCGGGTCGCACGGATCGGAGCGCGCTCAAGCTGGTCGATCTGCTCGTAGATGCGCTTGAGCGCCTGCGCGTCGCGGGCCCGGAAGTACCGACCGCCGGTCTGCTTGGCGATCTCCTCCAGCAACACCTCGTCGATCCGCACCGGCCGGTTCTCGTACCGCAGCCCGAAGACGCCGCGTCCGACCGGTACGGGCGCCACGCCCTCCGTGCCGACCCCGATCGTGTAGACCTTGATGCCGAGCGCCGCGGCTGCCTGCCCCGCCGTGCGCGGGTCGATCGTGCCCTGATTGTTCTCGCCGTCCGTGAGCAGCACCACCACCCGCGAGCGGCCCTCCGCGTTCCGCAGTCGATTCGTGGCCGTCACCAGGCCGGTGCCGATGGCGGTGCCGTCGGTGAGCTGGCCCGGTTGCAGGTTGTCCACCGCCGCGGTGAGCACCGGGTAGTCCAGCGTGAGCGGCACCTGCGTGAGCGCCTCGCCGGCGAAGGCCACGAGGCCGATCTGGTCCGCGTTGCGCCCGAGGATGAACTCCTTGATGGTCTCCTTCGCGACGGCGAGGCGGTTGTCCGGCTGGAAGTCCTCGGCGAGCATCGAGCTCGACACGTCCATCGCGATCACGATGCTGATGCCGTCGCTGCGCACGGTCTCGGCCCGTGCCCCCGCCCGCGGGCGTGTGAGCGCGAGGATGCCGGCCGTGAGCGCAAGCAGGCGCAGCGCCGTGGGGATGCGGGCACGCCAGCGCCCACGCCGTGGTCCCGCCGCCAGCAGTTCGGCACGTGCGTGCAGCAGGGCCGGCGGGCGCCGGCGCCGCCGCCACAGCAGCCAGCCGAGGAGCGGCAGCAGCGCGAGCAGCGCGAGCGGCGTCGCGAACCCGAGGGCGCGGAGGTCGTCGATCATCGCCGCTTCCTGGATTGCCGCTTCGCCTGTGCCGCTTGCCGCGCCCGCCACGCGCTCTCCACCGCACCGACGATCGCCTTCGCCTCCTCGGCGATCGCGCGCGACTCATCCGGTCGCAGCGGCGCCCGCGCGAAGGCGACCGGCTCGGCCCGCAGCAGCAGGTCGGCCACCCGGGCCGGCAGGATCGGGAACTCGACACCCTCGAGGGCAGCCGCCACTTCGCGTCCCGTGCGCGTCAGGTCTGCCTGCGGGAACCGCGCCGCGAGATAGCGTCGCATCACGTCCACGTGGGTCAGGGCGTGGCGACCGGCCTCCCCCGCCTCGAGCAGCCCGAGCTTGCCGGCGTGGGCGAAGCCGTCGGCCGCCACATCCGCCGGGTCGGGTCCGCGATCGGCAGCCGCCGCACGCGCCTTCCACGCCTGGCGCATCATCCAGAGGATCAGGCCGATGACGACGAGGGCGATGGCGATCCGCCACCAGGCCGGCGGCACCTCCTGCAGTGCGCGCCCGGGTTTCGGCTTCCGCAGCGCCGTGTCCGCCGGCAGCACCGACCGGACGCGCAGTGGTGGCAGCGTGACGGCGTAGCGCCGCTCCGCCCCGTCGCGGCTCAGCGTGATGTCACCGAACTTCACCACCCGCTGGCCCGTGTCCCAGGCGATGAGGCGATAGACGGCCGTGCGGTCCAGGATCGAGGCCGTGGACGCGTCGCGCAGCTGGCGTGGGTCCAGGGGCTCCACGACGTCGTTCGAATCCGGCAGCGCCGGGAAGCGGACCTCGGTCCCCACCGGCGCACGCACGCGCAGTTCCACGGTGATCGGTTCGCCGACACCGGGCTGCTCCGGCGTGACGCGCGCCGTGACCTGCGCGGCTGACGCCTGCAACGCGACCAGCAGGAGGGCCGCGATCACCGGCGCCGGGCGCGCGTCTCGCGCGTGCGGAAGAACCGGAGCAGCGGCTCCACGTACCCCCGCTCGAGCGGGACCACCACTTCATCCACCGCGAGCCGACGCAGCAGTCCCTGGCGCGCCTCCACCTCGCCACGCACCGGTTCCGCTTTCCCGCGCCGACCCTCCGGGCGCCGGTGTCCACCTTCCACGGCCCCCCCCTCCCCGCCGCGCCGAAGCGCCCGGCCCCGGCCTCCCGCCCGCGCCCCCCCCCCCGGTCCTCCGGGGCCCCCGGCCCCACCGCCTTCCCCCTCGCCGGCCCGGTGCGCCGCCTCCCCCGTGCCCGCCCCCCGAAATCCG
>CADEDA010000025.1 GCA_902825965.1 uncultured Gemmatimonadota bacterium
TGTTCGGCTTCACGCTGAACACCATGACGCTGCTCGCCCTCTCGCTCGCGATCGGCCTGCTGATCGACGACGCCATCGTCGTGCGCGAGAACATCGTGCGCCACGTGGCGATGGGGAAGGACCACCACCGCGCGTCCAAGGAAGGCACCGACGAGATCGGCCTGGCCGTCTTCGCCACCACGCTCGCGGTCATCGCCGTGTTCGTGCCCGTCGCGTTCATGGGCGGCATGATCGGCAAGATCTTCTTCCAGTTCGGCGTGACGGTCGCCTTCGCGGTCGCCGTCTCGCTGTTCGTGTCGTTCACGCTCGACCCGATGCTCTCCAGCATCTGGCACGACCCGGAGGCCGAGCAGCACGGCCCCGAGGCGCGGGCGCAGGCCGGGCCGATCCGCCGCATCGCCCTCGCGTTCGACGCCTGGTTCGAGCGCGTCTCCGACCAGTACCCACCGCTGCTGCATCGGGCCATCCAGCACCGCTGGCTCGTGCTCGGCGGCGCAGTGGGCTCGGTCGTCCTCGCGTTCCTCATCGCCGGCCGGCTCGGCTTCACCTTCATGCCGGACTACGATGCGGGCGAGTTCAACGTCTCGTATCGCGTCACGCCGGGCTCGCGCGTGGAGTACGTCGTCGCCAAGGGCCAGGCGCTCGACACCATCGTGAAGCGGATCCCCGAGGTGGAGTTCACGTACCTCACCGTCGGCGGTGGCGGCGGCCGCGGGTCCGGCACCGGCGGCCAGATCTTCGTGCGGCTCAAGCCGCAGCACGACCGCGCGCGGTCGATGGCCGAGATCCAGAACGAGCTGCGCCCCAAGTTGCGCATGGTCAGCGGCGCACGGGCCAGCATCGATGGCACGCGTTCGATCTTCGGCGGCTTCCGCCAGCCGATCGACGTGAAGGTGCAGGGGCCCGAGCCGCAACGCCTCAAGCTCATCGCCGGCCAGGTGCTGGCCGTGATGCAGGACATCCCCGGCATGGGGGAGCCCACGTCCAGCGACCAGGGCGACATCCCGCAGCTCGATGTGCGCGTCGATCGGCAGCAGGCCTGGGCCGCCGGACTCGGGGTGGGCTCCATCGCCGCCACCCTGCAGCCGCTCTTCAGCGGCTCGCGCGCCACGCTGTGGCAGGACGAACAGGGCTACACCCACGATGTCCGCGTGGTCTACCCGGATTCGCTGCGCACGTCGGCCGAGGACGTCGCGAACATCCCCGTGACGGGCACGGCGATCGACTCCCGCACCGGACTCCCCGCGGCGATCCCGCTCGCCCAGGTCGCGGACGTGCGCGCCGGCGTCGGACCGCAGCAGATCGAGCGGCGGCAGCTCGAACGGCAGATCTCCGTCTCCTCCGGCGTGCTGCCCGGCGCCCCGGTGGGTGACGTGGCCGACGCCACGCTCCGCGCCCTCGACTCGCTCGTGCTGCCCGCCGGCTACCGCACCGTCTTCACCGGCGACGTCCAGAACCTCAACGAGACCAAGGGCTTCGTGCTCGAAGCCATCGTGCTGGCCATCATCTTCATCTATCTCATCCTGGCCTCGCTCTTCGGCTCCTTCCTGCAGCCGTTGGCGATCATGCTCTCGCTCCCGCTGTCGCTGCTCGGTGTCTCGCTCGCGCTGTGGATCACCGGGGGCACGCTCAATGTGATGTCGATGATCGGCATCATCATGCTGATGGGCCTGGTGACCAAGAACGGCATCCTGCTGATCGACTTCGTGAACCAGGCGCGCAGCGAGGGCAAGGACCGCCTCACGGCCATCCTCGAGGCCGGCCGCATCCGGTTGCGGCCGATCATCATGACCACCGCGGCGATGATCTTCGGCATGATCCCGCTGGCGATGGCCATCGGCGAAGGAGCCGAACAGCGCTCCCCGATGGCGCATGCGGTGATCGGTGGACTCATCACGTCGACCCTGCTGACGCTGTTCGTGGTACCGGCGGTCTACACCCTGCTCGACGACATGGCGACCTGGGCGATGGGGCGCCGCGAGCAGCCGTCGCGCGCCGAGGATGGGGTCCCGCCGGAGTCACCCGTACTCGCCAGCCAGCGCGTCGAGAACCCCGCTTGACGGATTGGGGTCATCCGGTGTATTCAGCGTCCTGAGCGTACGGCGAACACTTGTAACGGAGGCTACGATGCCGCTCGGCGGGGATCTGTTCGATAGGCTGTTCTCGGATCGGGACGACGATTCCGAAGAGTCAGGGTACGGCGGCGGGGGCGGCAGCGCCTCGTACGACGACGACGAGGACGAGGACGGCGGCTGGGCGATCAACAAGGATCACTCGGACTCCCTGTGGGACTCGACCGACGAGTCGGACGATGATGACGAGGAGGGGGGCGTCGCGCCCGTCGCCGATGCCGGCGACGATGACGAGGACTCCGATCTCTTCGGCGACTCCATCGCGCCGCGGCGCCGCGGTCGCAAGCCGGCCGAGAAGCCGCGGGTCCCGAGCATCTTCGAGACCGGCGAGAGCGAAGTGCCCGCCGCAGCCAAGCCGGCAGCCGCGAAGCCGGCGGCGACTCCTGCCAGCCCGGCGCCGGCACCCGCAAAGGTCCCGGCGAACCCGGCGGACAAGCCTGCGGCGGCCAGGCCGACCGCGAAGCCCGCGGCTAAGCCCGCGGCGAAGCCCGCCGCTAAACCCGCGGTGAAGGCGGCAGCGAAGAAGCCGGCCAAGGCTGCCGCGAAGCCGGCGGCCAAGAAGCCGGTGAAGAAGGCCGCCGCGAAGAAGGTCGTCAAGAAGGCGGTCAAGAAGGTCGCGAAGAAGCCCGCAGCCAAGAAGCCAGTCGCGAAGAAGAAGCCCGCCGGCAAGAAGTAGGCGCGCACCGTACGCTCACTGCGACGCCAAGGCCCGCCGATGCACTGCATCGGCGGGCCTTTCGCATTGCGCCGTCCGCGTTCGACCGCAAGGCCAGCGGTGCGATGCCGGTTGCCTATCCACGCGTCCGCTTCCGCGCTAATGTTTCCGCACGATGCCGGATTCACCCGTCTCCCTGCTCCGCGCCCACGCACGCCACGCCCCCTGGAACGCGCGCGGTCTCGCCTCGCACGCGACCGCGCTCGTCGATGCCGCGGGGATGCGACCGACGAACACCTCGGCGCGGGCCACACCAAGCGCACGGGCGATCCGGTTCTACGTCGCCAACGGCCTGCTCGATCACCCCGAAGGCAAGGGCACGGCCGCGACCTATCACTATCGCCACCTCCTGCAGCTGCTCGCGATCAAGATCCGGCAGCGCGAGGGGCAGACGCTGGACGTCATCAAGGGCGAGCTCGCGGACCTGCAGGGCGATCAGCTGGAGAAGCGGGTCGCCACCGCGCTCGCGCCCGCGCTGGGCAACGGCGCCGACGCGCTCACCCGTGGTCCCGAGGATCCGTTCGCCGCATGGCGACGCCTGCAGATCGCCGACGGGATCGAGCTGCACGTGCGCGAGGATTCACCCGCCGCGCGGGAATCCGCGATGATGGCGATCCGCGAGTCGGTGCGCGCGGCGTTGGGACGCGACGAACAACGGTGACGGCTGCCGCAGCAGGCTCGGACGATTTCGCGTGGCCCTCTTGCCTGCAATCACGTGCGGACCAACATTAGAGGCTGATGCCCGACGCCCCGCGACGCCGGCCGCCCGCGCGCACGGTCCTTCTCGACCGGGCTCTTGAATCGCTGCCGCTCTTCCGGCTCTCCGACAGTTCCGAGGAGTCCGCAGTCACCTTCACCACGGACAGCGGTGGCCGCTGGCGCGTGCTCCCCGCGCCAGGCGAACGCATCCCCGGCACCTTCGATCAGGACGTCTTCGTCGAGTTGCTCCGCCGCTACCACGAAGCCGACGCCCCGCGCGACGGCGCGCTGACGTTCACGCTGCACGCCTTCCTCCGCTCCATGGGGCGGCGCGTGGACGGCCGCACCTACGAACAACTCCGCGGCGCACTCGGCCGCCTCGAACGCACCGTGCTCGAGAGCGAAGGCGGGTGGTTCGACGCCACCACCGGGAAGCCCGGGCACACGCGATTCGCACTGCTGGCCAGCGTGGCGATCGATCGCCGCCGCCACACCGATCGCGATCAGCTGGCGCTCTTCCCTTCCCTCGCCTCCAATGAGCCCGGCGACGCACGCGTCGTGCTGGCGGCGCAGTATCGGGCCAACATCGCCGCCGGCCACACGACCACGCTCAATGCGCCGCGGTACTTCGCGCTCACCTCCCCCGTCGCCCGGCGGCTCTACCGCCTGCTCGAGACCGTCGGACTCGAACCCGGCGGCGCGCCCTGGGTGATCGCACTGGAGCGCCTGGCCGAGGTGCTGCCACTGGCGCAGCGATACCCGTCGCACCTCCAGCGCGTCCTCCAACCAGCACACGAGATGTTGCTGGCGGCGGAGCTGGTGAAGGACGCCCGGTTCCATCAGAACGGGCGCGCCTGGTCGGCCATCTACCGCCGCTGAGCGGTCCCGCCCTTCCGAGGGCGGTGGCGCATTTCGGCAGGTCCGGCCTGCCACGCCGTCCATCCCCGAACTTTACGGTGGCCTCGGGCGTACTTCCTCAGTAACCTTCCCTCTGGTCCTCAAAGAGGTCACTCCGATGTCCCGTCAGCGCACCCTCGCCCTCGCCGCCCTCATCGCCGTTCCGCTCGCCGCGGGGGCGTTCGTCGTGCAGGAACGCGCCACGCTCAACAGCGCGCGCCTGTTCGACCAAGTGCTGGCGATCGTGAACGACCGCTTCGTTGATTCGGTCGGCGCAGGTGCCCTCTACGAGAAGGCGGCGCGCGGCCTGGTGGCCGAGCTGAAGGATCCGTACTCCGAGCTGTTCACGCCCAAGGACCTCGAGCGCTTCAACACCGAGACCGGCGGCTTCTACGGCGGCATCGGGATGCTGATCGAGGACCAGAACGGCACGATCATCATCTCCAAGGTCTACCCGAACACGCCGGCGGAGGAAGCCGGCATCCGCGAGGGCGACCGCATCGTCGGCGTCGACACGGCCAGCACCGCTGGCTGGAAGGTGGACCAGGTCTCGGCCGGCCTGAAGGGAGTGCCCGGCTCGCGCGTGAAGGCGCGCTTCGCCCGCCCCGGCGTCGCCCAGCCGTTCGAAGTCGAGTTCACGCGGCGCACCATCCGCATCCCGGCCATCCCCTACGCGATCATGCTCGAGGGGAAGACGGCATACATCCCGCTCCAGCAGTTCAACGAGACGACCACGAAGGAGTTCGCCGAGAACCTGCGGCGCCTGACGGCCGAGGGTGCGACGGGCCTCGTGATCGACCTGCGCCGCAACACCGGTGGCTTCCTCGACCAGGCGCTCGAGCTCACGAACTTCTTCCTCCCGCGCGGCCGTGAACTCGCGACCGTCCGTGGCCGCGTCGGGCCGCCGGAGCGCTACGTCGCCGAAGTCGACCCCATCGCACCCCGCATCCCGATCGTCGTGCTCACCGACGGCTACACGGCCTCGGCGTCCGAGATCGTCGCCGGCGCGCTGCAGGACCACGACCGTGCGCTGATCCTCGGCACCACGTCGTTCGGCAAGGGACTGGTGCAGTCGGTCTACCGGCTCGACGGCGGCTACGCGATCAAGCTCACCACCGGCAAGTGGTACACGCCGGCCGGCCGCAGCATCCAGAAGGAGCGGGTGATGGACGCGGCCGGCAACTACGTCGAGGTCCATCCCGACTCGCTCGAGTCCGAGAAGGACCGGCTCGCGCGTCCGCAGTTCAAGTCGGCCAGCGGCCGCGTGGTCTACGGTGGCGGCGCCATCACGCCCGACATCATCGTGCCCTACGACACGCTCACGACGGCGGAGCAGAAGCTGGCGCGCGCGCTCGTGCCGCGGTCGCAGGACGTCTACATCGTCCTCGACGAGTACGCGTTCGGCCTCAAGACGAGCCTCCAGCCGGACTTCACCGTCACGCCGGCGATGCGCGACGAGTTCCACAAGCGCCTCGGCACCAAGGGCATCACGATCGACCGCGGTGAGTGGGACGCGGGCCGGCGCTACGTCGACCGCCTGCTCTCGGATCGCATCGCGCGCCGTGCGTTCGGCGACTCCACTTGGAAGCGTCGCGACGCGGCCGAGGACGTGCAGCTCACCCGCGCCCTCGAGCTGCTCAAGAAGGGCCGCACCACCGCCGAACTGCTCGCGATGGCGGGCACGGCGACTCCAGCTCCCGCGCGTCGCGACTGACGCCTCCCCGACTCTCCCCCCGCCTTCCCGATGTCCATGCGTGTGCTTGTGGTCGCTGCGCTCCTTGGCGTAGCGGCCTGTGACCGGTCGTCCGCCGTCCCCGCCGTCACCGTCGCCCCCGAAACGGGCGAATCCCGCCTCTCCAACATCCGCCAGCTCACCTTCGGCGGCGAGAATGCCGAGGCCTACTGGAGCCCGGACGGGCGCTGGATCACCTTCCAGTCCACCCGCGACGGGCGCACCTGCGACGAGCAGTTCGTCATGCGCGCCAACGGCGCGGACGTGCAGCGGGTCTCCGACGGCCGGGGCAAGACCACCTGCGGCTGGTTCTTCCCCGGCAGCGACCGGCTCTTCTTCGCCTCGTCCACCGCACACGACTCGCTCTGCCCGGCACGCCCGGACCCCTCCAAGGGATACGTCTGGCCGCTCGACAAGTACGACATCTACACGGTGAACCGCGACGGCTCCGAGCTGAAGCGACTCACCAACTACGACGTCTACACGGCCGAGGGCGTGCTCTCGCCCGACGGCAAGCGCATCGTGTTCACGTCGCTCAAGGACGGGGACCTCGACATCTACACGATGAACGTGGACGGCTCCGACGTGCGCCGGCTCACGTCCACGCCCGGCTATGACGGGGGGCCGTGGTGGTCGCCGGACGGGAAGCGGATCGTCTACCGCGCGCATCATCCCAAGGACTCCACCGAGCTCCGCCAGTACCAGGAACTGCTGGCCCAAGGCCTCATCCGGCCCAGCAAGGTGGAGCTGTTCGTCATGAACGCCGACGGGACCGACCAGCGGCAGGTGACGGCGCTGGGGGGGGCCAACTTCGGGCCCTCGTGGAGCCCGGACGGGACCAAGATCATCTTCTCGTCCAACTTCGTCGCGCCGCGCAGCCGCAACTTCGAGCTCTACCTCGTGGACGCCGCGGCCTCGATGGCCACCGCCGAGCAGCTGGAGCGCGTGACGACGCACCCCTCGTTCGACGGCTTCGCCATGTTCAGCCCCAACGGCAAGCAGCTCCTCTGGGCCTCCAACCGCAACGCCAAGTCCGACGGCGAGACGAACGTGTTCGTGGCGGATTTCCGCTGGGAGTAGCCGGTCGGCGGGGGACCCCGTGGACCTCGACCCGGTCCCCCGCTAGTATCACGGCATCTCCCGGAGGAGTGCCATGGAAGTCGTGCTCGGTGTGGTCGTCGCCGCGGTCGCTGCAGTGCTCATCCGGAGCATCCGGATCATCGGACAGGCGGAGGTCATCGTCGTCGAGCGGCTGGGCGCCTTCAATCGTGTCGCGCGCTCGGGCCTGAACATCCTGATCCCGCTCATCGAGCGGCCCAAGTCGATCGACGTCCGATACTTCGAGTCCGACGTCACGGGGCTCAAGAAGATCGTGTCGAGCACCACCACGCGCATCGACCTGCGCGAACAGGTGCTCAACTTCCCGTCGCAGCCGGTCATCACCAAGGACAACGTCACCATCGACATCGATGCGGTGATGTACTACCGCGTGGCCGACCCGCAGAAGGCCACGTACTCGGTGCAGAACCTGCCCTACGCCCTCGAGACGCTCACACGGACCACGCTGCGCAACATCGTCGGCGACATCGAGCTCGACCAGACGCTCGCCTCGCGCGACATGATCAACAAGAAGATGCGCGAGGTGATCGAGGAGGCGTCCATCGGCTGGGGTGTCGACGTCACCCGCGTCGAACTCCAGAGCATCGAGCCGCCGCGTGACATCCAGCAGTCCATGGAACTGCAGATGCGCGCCGAGCGCGAACGCCGCGCGGCCGTGACCAACGCCGAAGCCTCCAAGCGCGCGGCGATCCTCGAGTCCGAGGGCCAGAAGGAGGCCCAGATCCGCAAGGCCGAGGGCGAGAAGGGCGCCGCCATCCTCCGCGCCGAGGGTCTGGCTACGGCGCGCCTCGCCATGGCGGATGCGGAGGCCGAGGCGGTGAAGCGGATCGCCGCCGCGCTGCCACCCGGTGAGGCGGCCACCTACCTGCTCGGACTCAAGTACCTCGATGCGCTGCCCCAGCTCGCCCAGGGCAAGGGCACCACGGTGTTCCTGCCGAGCGAGGCGACGGGGGTGCTCGGCGCGATCGGCGGCATCAAGGAGCTGTTGCGTGCGGCGGCGCCCCGGCACGAGGTGCCCGGCGGCCTCGTCCCCGAGTGGCCGACCAAGGGCGAGCCCAAGTAAGTGGCCACCGTCACGCGTGAGCGCGCCGAACGGATCGCCAAGGCGCACGCGTGTACGCACTGCAAGGAGTACTCGTACAAGCGACTGACCGTGAAGCCCGCGCCGGAGTCGATCACCACCGAACTCGGCGCGATCTGGATCGCGACCAAGACCTGCGGCGTCTGCGGCTACCAGAGCGAGATCGGGATCGAGGCCGACGGCGACATCGTGTTCGAGAGCTGACCCGTGGCGCTCGCGACCTGGCGTGAGCGCCTGCGCGCGGTCCTGCAGTCGCACGCCACCGGCCGCGCGCTCCTCGCGTGGCGTATCCGCGGCCAGGCCGAGGCCCTGCTCGCCTCGCGCGGCCTGCGTGCGCCTGGTGCCCAGCTGGCGGATCGGCTCCAGCACCGCGTGGCGCGTGGACCCTTCGCCGGCATGCTCTACCCGCGCCGCCGCGGCGACATCGTGCACGCGGCCAAGCTGCTCGGGACCTACGAGTCCGAGCTGCATCCCGCACTCGAGCGCCTCCTCGAGCGGGCGCCCACGCGGGTCGTCAACGTCGGCTCCGGGGACGGCTACTACGTCGTCGGCATCGCCCGCCGGCTGCCCACGGCCCAGCTCATCGCCGTCGATCCCGATCCGCTCGCACAACGCGCCTGTGCCGCCACCGCGGCCCGCAATGGGGTGGCCGGACGGGTCACGCCGCGCGTCCGCCTCGACGCGGCGGGATTGCAGGCGGAACTCGGCCCGCACCGCTGCCTCTGCGTCGTCGATTGCGAGGGCTTCGAGGACGACTTGCTCGATCCCGTCGCGGCACCGGCCCTGGCGGCGGCGGATCTCCTCGTCGAGACGCACGATTTCGCCCGTGAAGGCGTGACGGCGCGGTTGACGGCACGCTTCGCGGCGACCCACGATATTGCACGCATCGAGCTCGCGGCGCGTGACGTCGCGGCCGTCGCGGCCGCCGTCCCGGCCTTCGCCGCACTCGTCGCCGACCGCGACGCGCGCGTCGGCGCGGGCCTGCTCGAGGAGTTCCGGCATCGCCCGCAGTCCTGGCTGGTCTGCACCAGCCGCGCGTGGACACCCCAAGCTTCCGAGAGACCCTGATGGCTCCGCTCGACATCCCCCGCCTCGCCGTCGGCGACCGCGTGCAGCACGAACTGCTCGTGCGCGAACGCGACGACAAGACCACCAAGACCGGTGATCCCTTCGTCATCCTCAAGCTCGGCAACGCCACCGGTGCGCTGTCGGTGAACGTCTGGAAGGAGTTCGTGCCGCTCGTCGAGGGCGTGCGCCCCGGCCAGGTGGTGCAGGTCATCGGGACCGTCGAGAGTTATCGCGGTGCCAAGCAGCTCAAGCTCACCTCCGCGCCGCGGGTGGTGGCCCTCGCCGCGGCCAATGCCGACGAGTTCCTGCCGCGCGTGAGCGTGGGCATCGACGAGCTCTGGTCCCGCGTCGATGCCTGGCGCGCCGAGATGCGGGGCTCGCTGCGCGCCGTGGTCGACCTGTTCTTCGCCGACGACGTCTTCCGCGAGCGCTTCGCGCGCGCGCCCGGCGCCACCCGCGGCCATCACGCACAGGTCGGCGGGCTCCTGCTCCACTCCTGCGAGGTCGCCAACATCGCCCGCGCCGCCGTGCAGACCATGCGCGGCGACATCGCGCTCGTCACCGCCGGGGCGTTGCTGCACGACATCGGGAAGGTCGAGGCGTACAGCGTCGAGCTCGCGGGCTTCGAGAACACGCAGTCCGGGCACCTCATCGGTCACATCGTGCTCGGCTCGCTCATGCTCGACGAACGGCTGCGCCGCCTGCCGGACGGCAGCGTCTCCGCCGCGCAGCGGCTCGAGCTGCACCATTTCATCCAGTCGCACCACGGGATCCCGGAGTTCGGGGCTGCGGTGCGCCCCATGACCCTCGAGGCTGAGCTGCTGCATTTCGCCGACCAGAGCTCCGCCAAGGGGAATGACTTCAACGACGCGGTCGACGACGGCGAGCTCTTCGCCTCACCCGACGCCGAGTTCTCGGCCAAGCGGTCCTGGCGCCTCGAACGACGCGTCTGGCGCCGCACCCACACCTGGGACTGACCCCATGACCACCATCAAGCAAGCCGACTTCATCCAGTCCATCGCCGACGCGCTGCAGCACATCTCGTACTACCATCCGCTCGACTACATCCACGCCCTCGCGGCGGCGTACGAACGCGAGCAGAGCCCCGCGGCCAAGGATGCGATCGCGCAGATCCTCACCAACTCGCGCATGTGCGCCGAGGGACATCGGCCCATCTGCCAGGACACGGGCATCGTGGTCGTGTTCCTCAAGGTCGGGATGGACGTGCGCTGGGACGCCACCATGTCCGTGCAGGAGATGGTGGACGAAGGGGTGCGCCGCGCGTACCTGCTCCCGGAGAATGTGTTGCGGGCGTCGATCGTCGCGGACCCGGCCTTCACCCGCAAGAACACGCGGGACAACACACCCGCCGTCGTGCACTACGAGATCGTCCCCGGCGACCGCGTCGAGGTGAAGCTGGCCGCCAAGGGCGGCGGCTCCGAGAACAAGTCGAAGTTCGCCATGCTCAACCCCAGCGAC
The DNA here is from genome assembly GCA_902825965.1 of uncultured Gemmatimonadota bacterium. Classification (GTDB taxonomy): domain Bacteria; phylum Gemmatimonadota; class Gemmatimonadetes; order Gemmatimonadales; family Gemmatimonadaceae; genus Pseudogemmatithrix. Next base: position 10,923 of record CADEDA010000025.1, read on the forward strand.
TCGATCGTCGACTGGGTGCTCAAGACCGTGCCGACGATGGGGGCCGGATGGTGCCCGCCGGGCATGCTCGGCATCGGCATCGGGGGGAGCGCCGAGAAGGCGATGCTGCTCGCGAAGGAATCGCTGATGGAGCACATCGACATGGCCCAGCTCAAGGAGCGCGGGCCGCGCAACAAGCTCGAGGAGTTGCGCATCGAGCTGCACGACAAGGTCAATGCGCTCGGCATCGGGGCGCAGGGCCTCGGCGGACTGTCGACAGTGCTCGACGTGAAGATCTTCGACTATCCCACACACGCCGCGTCCAAGCCGATCGCGATGATCCCCAACTGCGCTGCCACCCGGCACGCCCACTTCACACTCGACGGGAGCGGCGTCGCCGAACTGCCGATCCCGTCGCTCGAGGATTGGCCGCGCGTGACCTGGAAGCCGGACGTCAACGCCAAGCGCGTCGACCTGGACCGGCTCACCGCGGCGGAGGTCGCCACGTGGACCGTCGGAGACCGGTTGCTGCTCAACGGCAAGCTGCTCACCGGCCGCGATGCCGCGCACAAGCGCATCGCCGACCTGTTCGCGTCGGGCCAGGGCCTGCCACCGGAGGTCGACTTCACCGATCGCGTGATCTACTACGTGGGGCCCGTGGACCCCGTGCGCGACGAGGCCGTGGGGCCGGCCGGCCCCACCACGGCCACACGCATGGACAAGTTCACCGAGATGATGCTCGCAAAGACCGGGCTCATCGCGATGATCGGCAAGTCCGAGCGCGGGCCCGCGGGATTGGAGGCCATTCGCAAGCACAAGGCTGCGTACCTGATGGCCGTCGGCGGCGCCGCATACCTGGTGTCCAAGGCCATCCGCTCGTCGCGGGTCGTGGCGTTCGCGGACCTCGGCATGGAGGCCATCTATGAGTTCGAGGTGCACGACATGCCGGTGACCGTGGCCGTGGATGCTGCCGGACAGAATGTTCACGAGTCCGGCCCCAAGCTCTGGCAGGAACGGATCCGCGGCTTGCCCGTACTACAGGGCTGATCCCTCCCACACCCGACCGAGATCCCCGATGACGTTCCGCTCCTTACTCCGCCGGCCTGCGTTCGTGCTGCTCGTGGGCGCGATGCTGCTCGGACTTTCGGCCCCGCGCCTCCGCGCGCAGTCACCGGATCAGGACGCCGCGTATCGCACGCTCACCCAGCTGTTCGACGCGATGCGCGCGCGGGATACCGCAGCAATGCGATCAGCATTCGTGAGTAATGCTTCGATGCAGTCGCTGCACCCTGAACGCGGCGTGAGCTTCAACTCGATCGAGGGGTGGATCTCCGGCGTCTCGCGCGCACCGGCAGGTGTTGTCTTGGACGAACGCTTGGCGAACCCGGTGGTGAAGGTCGATGGTGATCTCGCGAGCGTTTGGGTGGACTACTGGTTCTTCCTGGGTGATCGACTTTCGCATTGCGGAGTGGACGCCGTGCTGCTGCATCGACAGAACGGTCAGTGGAAGATCTTCTCCATCGTCGACACGCGCCGTTCAACCGGATGCGCGCCAGCACCACAAAGCAGCGCGCACTGACACAAAGACGGGGCATACATTCACGAATTCCGGACATCGGCAGCGGTTCGACATGCGAACCGAACTGCTTGTCAGCCAATGATTTAAGGGGCAACAGGAGTTCGGGATTCGATTTTAGTTCATGTGTAAAATGCCCGCAACGTTAGGCCACACTTGGCTTTAGGGCTGTTCTGGTTAGCTTTATTTTCATCGAAGCCGCGGCTAGCCACGGACGGCGGCCGCGCCAGACCCAGCCGGAGACCGTATGCGGAAGCCACGACCTAACTCGTACAACCCCGCGCAGGCCCTCCACCTCATCGCGAGCGATCGCAACGGCGATGCGCTCAGCTGCCCCTCCTGCTCGGGATCGATTCAGCGGGAGCCGGGTAATGCACCTCCACCACCCAGGACGCACGTCACGCTCAAGTGCACCGCCTGCGGACGTGTCGCTCGCTACATCGCGGGCGCCGCGTAACCCCAACCCCTCCCGTCATAGGAGTACGAAGGCAATGGCTCGAATCAGTGGCACCGTGAAGTGGTTCAATGACGCGAAGGGATTCGGATTCATCCAGCGGGAGGGAGGTCCGGACGTCTTCGTCCATTTCAGCGCGATCCAGTCGAACGGCTTCAAGTCGCTCGCCGAGGGCGACAAGGTCGAGTTCGAGATCGTGGATGGACAGAAGGGGCCGCAGGCCGCGAACGTCACGAAGGTCTGAGCATCGCGCCAGTCACGACGAAGCCCCCGACCGCCGGTCGGGGGCTTCGTCGTTCGTGTCCGGTCCTGGACGGCCGCCGGCCGCTCAGGCGCTCAGGCGCTGAGCGGGAGCTCCATCTGCACCAGTCGGGGTGGGCGGCGGGTATTCGCAGCGCGCAACGCCGCGTCACCTGCCGCGGCCGCTCGAGGCGCCGACTCCGCAACGGCCGGAGCGACCGCGCGGTCAGCGACCTCGGGCACATCACGCAGCAGTTCCGCCGTGGTGTGCCGGAGCTGCATCACGCGCAGCGGCGCCGCGAGGGGATCGCACGCGCCGCTCCCGAAGGCCTGCACCTCGCGCTGTGCCTCCTCGGGCAGGATCCGCGCGAGCGGGTGCGCCAGCAGTCGCTCCACCTCTGCGTGGTCGCGGACGGTGAGTGCCGCGATCAAGGCATCCAGATAGGCCAGCACGGTCCCTCCTTTTGCCGTTAGGTACACTTTGCAACTATTACTGCTACCCGGCAAGGGGGTGGGGCTGTCACGGTCCTGTCGCGATCCCGTCGCGAGCGGAGGCTACTGGAGCAGCTCGAACCGCACCGAACGGCGCGTGCCGCGGCGGCGGCGCGGGGCGTAGCGGAACAACTGCGCCGGCCGACCGCGTCCCTCGGAGCGCCACGACTCGGTGGGCTCGACGAGGTAAGCCCCCTGCAACGCCCGGCGGAAGCTCGCCTTGTGCAGCCGCCGGCCCAGCAGGAGCTCGTACATCTCCTGCAGCTCCGAGAGCGTGAACTCCGCCGGCAACATCCGGAAGGCGATCGGCACGAGGTCCATCCGCTCGCGCAGCGCAGTGGCAGCAGCCCGCAGCATGGCATCCTGCCGTGGCGCGAGCGGGCCGAGCGCCTGGACATCGACCCACTGCATGCCCGCCGGCGCCGCGGAGCCCATCGGCAGCACCGCGACATAGGCCACGGAGAGTGCACTCGCGGACGGGTGACGCCGGTTGTCACCGAAGGCGCCGAGCGACTCGATCCAGGCCGGCGCACGGCCGAGCCGCTCACGCGCCAGGCGCCCGGCGGCGAGATCGAGACCGACCGCCGGGTCGAGCGCTTGCCACGGCAGCGCGAGCGCGGCGCGCGGCGTCGATGGGGCGTCCACGAGCACCACCAACCGGTGGCGCTCGGCGCTGAGGCAGACGAGGTCGAGGGAAGCGGCGGCCGGCGGACGGCCGGCGCGCGCGACGGAGTGGGGGCGGTCGCGCATCGTGCCGTAATTAGTATCGCTTTGTTACTAAAGTCAACCCGACGGCGGCGACCTCAGTGCGAGATCGTCCCCTGCTTCGTCGTGTCCACCTCATCCGTCGCGCCGGCGCGGAAGAGGAACGCTTCCATGTTCCGCGTGAGGAACTGGCGGGCCTGCGGATCCATTACGTTCAAACCGTAGTGGTTGATCAGCATCGTCTGCTGCTTGAGCCACTGCGCCCAGCAGTCCTTGCACGTCCCCTCGAGGATGCGCGCGCCGATCGCGCCGGGGAACGGCGGACGCTCGAACCCTTCCTTCTTGGCCCCGCACTTGAGGCACGTGATCTCAGCCATCGCGTTCCACTCCGGTCCCATCCAGTGAAGCCGGAATCTAGCACCGACGCGCACGCGCGGACGACCCCACCCGCGCACCATCGTCCGGCGGGCGGGTTCCGCAACCCGTGGCCAGGCTCCACACCCACCGGCTTCTCCGGACTCCTGCGATGGGGGTTCGAGCGCCTGGGCCGCCGACGCGAGCCGACGGCCGCAGACGACACCGCGTCGGCAGGGGCCGCGCGCGGCGCGACGAGCCAAGCAGCGGACGGTGCTGCCATCGGTCACCCGCGCGCCGCACTCGACGCGTGGACCGTCACGGCGATCGGGCACTCGACCTTCCTCCTGCAGCTCGGCGGACTCAACATCCTCACCGACCCGGTGTGGGCCGAGCGCGCCTCGCCGCTGGGGTTCGCCGGTCCCCGTCGGCATCATCCGCCCGGTGTGGCCCTCGAGGCGCTGCCGCCGATCGACGTCGTCCTGCAGTCGCACGATCACTACGACCACTTCGACGATGCGGCCGTGCGTGCCCTCGCGCGTCGTCACCCGCAGGCGACGTGGTGTGCGCCCCTCGGTGTGGCGCAGCGCCTCCGCGCGCGCGGCGTCGCGCAGGTCATCGAGCGCGACTGGTGGCAGTCGGCCACGCTCGGCGCCGCCGACATCGGTTGTGTGCCGGCGGCGCACTTCTCCGGCCGCACGCCGTTCGACCGCGACCGGACCCTGTGGTGCGGCTGGACCGTCGCCGTGCGGGGGCGCCGCTGCTATTTCGTCGGTGACACGGGCATGCATCCCGAGTTCGGACGGATCGCGGACACGTTCGGTCCCTTCGACCTCGTGCTCATGCCGATCGGTGCGTATGAACCGCGATGGTTCATGCGGCCCGTGCACCTCGATCCCGACGAGGCGCTCGAGGCGTTCGCGTTGCTGCGCGCCGCGGATCCGCGTTCGGCCGAGCGGCGGCCCGTGATGGTGGGGATGCACTGGGGGACCTTCACGCTCACCGACGAGCCGCGGGACGAACCGCCGCGCCGCGCCCGCGAGGGATGGCGCGCGCGTGGATGGCCCGCGGACGACCTCTGGCTGCTCACGCCAGGCGAGACCCGGGCGCTCCGAACCTCGCCCTGAGCCACTCCACGGTCTGCGCGGCGAGCTGTTCCCAGCCGTGGTCGACGGTGATGACGTGGCCCGCCCCGCGCGTCCACACCACCGTGCGATCGCTCGTGCCGATGCGCGCGAACGCATGCGTCGACTGGTCCCGCGGCAGCCGATTGTCCTCTTCGCTCTGCATGATGAGCGTGGGGGCGTGCACGAAGCCCAGGCGCACCGTCACGCCCTTGGCGATCTGCTCCAGGGCCTCGAGCGAGCGCCGCGTGGAACACCCGTACGCGATCATCCGCGCCTGTGCCTCGGGATCGTGGATGCTCCGCCGTCCACCGCCGCTCACGTAGCGCGAGAGCAAGGCCCAGAGGCGCGCGGTGCTCACCGCCACCTGCATGGGCGCCGGCACGAACAGCATCGGCGCGAACAGGATCACTCCGGCGGCATCCGTCTCGGACGCGAGCCAGCACGCGAGCGCGCCGCCCATGGAGAGCCCGCCCACGACGACGGTGTGGTGCGTGGCCCGGAGCGCCGCGTATTCATCGCGCACCTGCGCCAGCACCTCCTCGGCGGTCCACGCATCGAACGCCGCCAGCGAGCGACCGTGCCCCACCAGCAACGGCACCCGCACGGTCCATCCGTCCGCGTGCACCGCGCGGGCGATACCATCGACCGATTGCGGGGAGTCATTGTAGCCGTGCAGCAGGAGCAGGGCACGGCCCCCGTGTGCGCCGAGCGTGCGTGGTTCGGCGCGGATGACCACGCCGTCGGCATTGGCGGGGAACCTCCGGCGCCAGCGCCACTCCTTGAGTCGCGCGCGCAGCGTGCGTTGCGCCCAGAGCGTGGCCACCGCCCCGCCGGTCCACAGCCACACGGAAGCCATCGTCAGTAACGCGCCACGCTCGGATCGACCTCCACGCTCCAGCGATCGATGCCTCCGGCGAGGTTCAGCACCTGCCCGAACCCGGCGGCGCGCAGGTAGTCGGCGACCATCGCGCTGCGCATGCCGTGGTGGCAATAGACCACGTACGTCGCACGGCGGTCCCAGGCGTGGTGCACGGTGGGGACCTGCTGCATCGGCACGAGCTCCGCATGCTCGAGGTGGGCGATCGCGTGCTCCCAGGGCTCGCGCACGTCGATCACCCGCAGCGCGTCGCCGCGGGCGAGTCGCATGGCGAGCGCTGCAGGGGCGATCTCCTGCGCGAGGGGCGCGGTGCCGTCCGGCGCGGCAGTGGTGGACGCATGCGGATCCCCGACGGGCGTTTCCCCGCAGAATGCCGCGTAGTCCGCCAGCAGCGTGTCCGCGTGCCGCGTGGCGCACCAGGCGCAGGCGGGATCGCGCGCGACCGCGACTTCGGTGAAGCGCATCTGCAGCGCATCCACCACCAGCAGGCGACCGGCGAGCGAGCGTCCGATCCCGAGCAGGTGCTTGAGCGCCTCGGTCGCCTGCAGGGTCCCGAGCAACCCGGGCAGCACACCGAGTACACCGCCCTCGGCGCAGTTGGGCACCGAGCCCGCCGGCGGCGGTTCGGGATGCAGGCAGCGATAGCAGGGGCCGTCCGCCGTGGCGAAGATCGACACCTGACCCTCGAAGCGATGGACGCTGGCCTGCACGAGCGGCCGCCGTTCGAGTACGCAGGCGTCGTTGATCAGGTAGCGCGTGCTGAAGCTGTCGGTGCCGTCGACGACGAGGTCGTAGTCGCCGACGATGCCGCGGGCGTTGTCGCGCGTGAGCATGGTCTGCCACGTGTCGACGCGGACGTGCGGATTGAGGGCTTCGACGCGTGCCCGTGCGGACGTGGTCTTGGGCGTGCCGACGACGCTGGTGTCGTGGAGCACCTGGCGCTGCAGGTTGTGGACCGCGACGGTGTCGCCATCGAGCAGGCCGAGCCGACCGACCCCCGCCGCGGCGAGATACAGGGCGACCGGCGACCCGAGTCCGCCCAGGCCGACGACGAGCACGCGGCAATCCCGCAGGCGCTGCTGCCCGGCCTCGCCCACGAGCGGGAGCACGAGGTGCCGTGCGTAGCGCTGGAGTTCATCGCTGGAGAGCGGCATCGTCGCAATATACGCGACGGGGCAGCACGGGCCCGTGGCCGCGTGCTGCCCCTTCCGTCGTGCGCGGGAGTGGTCCCGGAACCACCCCCGCTCTCTCCCGGGACGCGTGACGCCTGCGCCGGGAAACCTGCGACCGCTCCTGGTGTCGCTCCTGCGTCGCTACCGCTCGAGCGCCGTGCGAGCCGCATCGAGCGCCGCCGACGCGGCATCGAACCGTGTGACCAGGTCCGCGAGTTCGCGCTCGAAGAGTGCGGCATCGCCGTACCGGATCGCTTCGTTCACCGACGGGAAGACCATGTTGCTGTACCCGTTATCGACGTCGGCGACGTATATCAGATTCCTATACCACGGGCGGGAGCGCAAGCCCTCGGCCCGGGTCATCGCCCGCTCCACCTGCAGCAGCGCGCGGTTCGTCGCGGCGGCGCGCGCGGGGTTCAGGTCGCCCTGCAGCACGCGGTCGCGCGTGGCGGCGAACGCCGCCGCACTGCGTTCCATGCGCTCGATCGCGGCCGCGAGGGGCGCACTCGAGCCCGGCCAGCCCTTCGTCTTGAGGTTCTGGTCGATCGGCGCGAGATAGCGCCGCATCGTGCGCGCGAACTCCACGTAGTCGTACGGCAGGATGTCCGCGTTGGCGAGGCGCATCATCATCGCGGTCCCGATGCGCGCGGCGGCGGCGTGGTAGCGGTAGCCGGGATCCCCGAAGCGCTCCATGAACGTGTAGGAGTCGTAGTTCGAGTGATAGATCCCGTTGCCGCCCCCGAAGCCCCAGTCGGAGTGCGGGATGCCGAGGTGGTTGTAGAAGCCCGCGAAGTCGGAGCCGCCGCCGGGGTCACCCATCGCCGGCTCCTCGCCGGCACGCACGCCGCTGCGGCGCCGCCAGACGTCGTACACGCTGCCGCCGCCACTCGGGTCGGGCACGATCCGGGCGACGTCGCGGAGCGTGGCGCGCAGGGTGGGCGTGCCGCCGCCACCGAAGTTCGGACCACTCGCGCTGACGTCCTGGTTGAGGTACGCGACGCCCCCGCGCATGAGGCGCAGCGAATCATCCTCGACGTATTCCGACGAACCCACGAGGCCCCACTCCTCGGCATCCCAGGTGGCGAAGAGCAGCGTGCGCCGCGGACGCCATCCCTTCTGCATCTGCGCCGCCACCGCGCGTGCCGCCTCCACCACGCTGACCGTGCCGCTGACGTTGTCCACCGCCCCGGGGCTCCAGGCGTCGCGATGGCCGCCGATCACGATGAGCTCGTCGGGGAAGTCGCTGCCGCGGATCACGCCGAACGTGTTCCAGATGGGCTTGATGGCGGCCGTCGCGGAATCGCTGAACACCTTCACGCGGGCGCGCACCGGCCCCGGGCCGACGTGGTAGCGGAACGCGAGCCCCCCCTGCCACCCGCGGGGCAGCGTCGCGCCGCGCACGTCCTTGAGGAGTTCGACCGCGTTGCCGTAGGAGAGGGGCAGCACGGGGATGCGCGGGACCGGCATCGCCGCGAGCGGGATGCGTGCGGCACCGGCCTTCGAGGGGTATCCCGGCGTGCTCGGATCGCCCGCACCGTTCATCACGCTGCCACGCTGCACCCCACGGTCGTTGCGGTAGGGACCCTCCGGATACACGTCGCCCTGCACGTAGCCATCGTCCGCGGGATCGCTGTACATGAGCAACGCGAGGGCACCGCGCTTCTCGGCCTCGCGCGCCTTGATGCCACGGAAGGAGCGTCCGTAGCGCGCGATCGCGATCTTGCCCTTCACCGAGACACCGATCGAGTCGAGCTGGGCGTAGTCCTCGATGAGGCCGTAGTTCACGTACACGACCTCGCCGGTCACGTCCCCGGTGCCGCTGTAGCCGTTGACGGTCGGATACTCCGGATGCGCGAGCGTGGTCGGATCCTCGGCGATGCGTCCCTCGCGCAGATCGAGTTCCTTGGGATTCGGCGCGATGCGCCACACGCCGTACTCGACCGTGTGCGGCAACCACACCTGGTACTCGCGCACCTCGGTCGGCACGCCGGCGTCGCGCAGGGCCGCGAGCACGAGGTCGCGCGTGCGCGCCTGGGCCGCGGTCCCGGCGATGTGCGGCCGGTCGGCGAGCGCCCGTGCGAGCGTCTGGATGCGCGCGGTGTCGGGATGGGTGATCGCCGACGCCTCTGCGGCGCGCTGCGCGGCGGCGCGTGCGGCGCTGTAGCCGGTCATCTGCTGCGCGGCGCTGCACCGCCACGCGGCTTCCGACGCGAGTGCCGTCGTCAGGAGCAGCGTCGCGGTCAGGACGCGGGCGGGGGAACGGAGGAACGGGGCCATGGGGCGGGGTTGGGAGAGGTGTCGCCGCGCGCGCCGGGGCGGCGGGGTCACTTGGGCGCGAACCCGTGCGCGATGCGCCCGGGCAGTCCGTCGAAATCCTGCGTGGTCTTGTACCGCTCATGACGGCCGTCGCCGGCCGTCGGCCGTGCCTTCTGCCGCAACGCGTCCATCTCGCCGGCATGGAAGGGCTTGAAGGCGCTCGCGGCCTTGAGCGTCTTGCGGAGCACGGCCGTCGAGTCGCAACCCACGAAGACGGAGGAGACCGGCAGCGACCACGCGTAGCGCAGCGCGTCGTCGGGCTTGATGATCTTGCCGGCCGGGATCGCGCCGCCGGCGAACGGCTTGGTGCCGAACACCGCGGCGCCGCGACGGATCACCTCGGGCAGCACCTGCTTCTCGAAGGAGCGGAACGTGGCGTCGAAGGGATTGAGCGGCATCAGCACCGCATCCCAGGCGAAGCCGCGCGCGAGCAGCTTGAGCGCGATGTGCGGCGACTTCTCGCCGTGGAACGCGATCCACTTCACCAAGCCTTGCTCGCGCGCCTCCTGCGCCGCGTCGAGCCCCCCGTGATCGGCCATCCATTCCGGGTCGTTGTCGTAGATCACCTGGTAGAACGACCAGAAGTCCACGCGATCGGTCTGCAGCTGCTTGAGCGACGACTCGAACTGCTGCATCGATGTCTTGTAGTCGCGCAGATGGGCGGAGCACTGCCAGACGATCCGCACGCGCTCGCGGTAGCCGTCCTTGAGCGCGAGGCCGATCCAGCGTTCCGTGCGTCCCTCGCCGTACTCCGGTGCGATCTCCAGCACCGAGACCCCGTGGTCGATCGCCTCGCGCACGAGACGGATCGTCTCCTGCTGCCCCGCCTCGGCGAGTCGGCGTGTGCCCAGGCCCAGGATACTCGTCGCGGCGTCGCGGCGTCCGAGGGCGCGGTGCTCCAGCGGGATCGGGGGCTTGGGCATCGGTGCGGGGGGTGTGGTGCCGAAGGGAAGGGATCGTCAGGGCGCGAGCGGGAGCACGCGACCATCGAGGCGCTCGAGCGGCGTGATGCCGAGGCGCGCGGCCAGGGTCGGCGCCATGTCCACCACGCGTGCGTCGCCGGCCCGTCGGCCCGCCGGGATCCCCGGCCCCCAGAAGAGCACCGGGACCTGGGTGTCGTGGTCGTGTGGCAGTCCGTGCGTCGCGTAGGTCACGCCCTGCCAGTACGCGAACGGCTCCGGCGTCACCACGGCACGCACGGGCCCGTCCACGGGCAGCATGTGCAACCAACGTCGGGCGATCGCGTCGTGCACGGTGTCGGCCCTGGCGAGGTCGCGCAGGAGGTCGGCCCGCAGCACGCCGTTGAGGCGGCGCAGTTCGCGCACCCAGATGCCAGCGATCGCATCGGGATCGACGCCGGCCCGGCGGAACGCCTCCGCATCGCGCACGCGGAAGCCGTCGTCGTTCTCGACCGCCGCCGTGTCCACGCCGGCGGCGCGCATCGCGGCGAATGCGGTGCGCCATGCGTTGCGCGCGTCCACCCGCTGTGCGTCGTGATTGCGGTAGTACGGGGAGCGCAGCTCGGGGTACGGCGCCACGCCGTGGTCCGCGGTCAGGGCGATGAGCACGTTGGACGCACCGCGGAGCGCGAACACGGAGTCGAGGAAGGCGCCGAGGTAGCGATCCAGCCGCAGCAGCTGGTCGTGGATCTCCTTGGAGTCCGGGCCGTACTTGTGGCCCACCGCGTCGGTGGCCGAGAGGGACACGGCGAGCAGGTCCGTCCGTGCGGCGCTCGCCCCCAGCTCGAGGTGGCGCAGGCCCTCCAGGGCGAACGCGAGCGTGAGCGAGTCCATCCACGGCGTGTCGCGGATGTCGCGGAACACGGCGTCGCGACCGAGCGCCATCCGGTGCGGGAACACGTAGTCCCGGCCGCTCGCCTCGAGCGGGTTCGAGTCCGGCTCCGCGTACCGGTCATCCGGCAACAGCGGCGTCCAGCTCTTCCCGGCGAACAGCAGCGGCAGTTGGCGCGCGTTGAACGCGGACACCCAGGCCGGCAACGCCTCGCGATAGTACGTCGACGTGGTGAACACGCCGTTGGACGCGTACCAGTACACGTCGGTCTTCGCGCGACCGATCGGCAGGATCGCACCGCGGTCCTTGCGCGAGACCGAGAGGGCGCGGGTGGCCGGATCCACGGCCCGCATCCAGTCGAACAACGTCGTGCCCTGGAACCGGAAGGGGGACGCGCCGACGTCGGTCGAGCCGAGCAACGGAGCCTCGTTCGTGTTGACGCCCTGCGAGTTGCTCGCGATGCCGGTGTGCACGGGGAACCGGCCGGACATCGTCGAGGCATGCCCCGGCGCCGTCTCCGCGATCGCATGGTCGTGGCGACCACGCATCCAGAGCGCCCCTTCGTCGCGCAGCCGTCGGAGGCCGCCACTGAAGTTGCCGCCGTACCGCTCGAAGTAGTCGCTGCCGAACTGATCGATGGTGAGGAAGAGCACCAGCGTCGGCTTGGCCGCGCCCGCGCGGCCGGCGTCCGGGCGGCTCGCCGTCGCCGACGGCCGCGGTGCCGCCGCCTGGGCGCGGCATCCGGTCCCGAACGGGAGCACGAGTATCAACGCGAGCAGGGATGACAGCGAGGCTCGCAGGGGTCCGAGGGATCGAGTGCGCATCAGGAGCGGAGGGGGAGTGGGGCTGCCTCGCCAACGTTGCCGACGAACGGGCGTTCCCACCAGAGGGGATTCCGTGCTGGACGCCGCCTTGACGTGCGTCCGCAGGGAGACCAACGTGCCGCGAACCCGTTTCCCACCGAAATGCGCCTCCTCTCCTGCATTCTTCTCGTCGGCGTCCTCCCGACGGCCGCCCTTGGCCAAGCCCCCGCCGGTACCGCGCGGGGCGCAACGCGTACCGACGCACGTACTGAATCGCGCGCCGAGTCGCGGCCGGACAGCAGTGTCCGTGATTGGGCGGGCATGCCGTGGCGCAACATCGGCCCATCGCGTGGCGGGCGCAGCGTCGCGGTGAGCGGCATTCCTGGTCAGCCGCTCACGTATTTCGCCGGCTACACGGGCGGTGGCCTCTGGCGCACGGACGATGCCGGCATCAACTGGCGCAACATCTCGGACGGGTCGTTCCGCACCGGATCCATCGGCGCGATCGCCGTGGCGGCTTCCGACCACAACGTGCTCTACGTCGGCACCGGTGAGCATCCGATCCGCGGCCAATCGTCGACGTACGGCGACGGCGTGTATCGGAGCACCGACCAGGGACGCACCTGGTCGCATGTGGGGCTGACGGCGACCCGACAGATCGCTGCCGTCCGCATCCACCCGTCGGATCCGAACGTCGTGTACGTCGCGGCCCAGGGCGACCGCTGGAAGGGCAGCGCCGACCGCGGCATCTACCGGACCAAGGACGGCGGCGCGACCTGGACGCTGGTGCTCAAGGGCGAGAACGCCACCAGCGGCGCCAGCGACCTCTCGATGGACCCCACGAACCCGCGGATCCTCTACGCCGCGTTCTGGGACCATCAACGGCAGCCGTGGTACGTGCGCTCGGGTGGCGCCGGCAGCGGTCTGTGGAAGTCCACCGACGGCGGGGACACCTGGACGCGCCTCTCGCAGGGATTGCCCAAGCTCATGGGCAAGATCGGCGTCGCCGTCTCACCGGCGAATCCCGACCGCGTGTTCGCGATCGTCGAGGCCGAGCAGGGCGGGCTCTATCGCTCCGATGACGCCGGGCGTTCGTGGCGCCGCCTGTCGGGCGATCGCCTGATCCAGACGCGCTCGTGGTACTACATGAAGGTGATCGCCGATCCCGCGAACGCCGACGTCGTGTGGGTGCTCAACGCGCCGGTGCTGCGCTCCATCGACGGCGGCGCGACCTTCGCCACCGTGCCCGCGACGCACGGCGACAATCACGCGCTGTGGATCGACCCCAGCGACTCGCGCCGCCTCATCAACGGCAACGATGGCGGTGCCTCCATCTCGCTCGACGGCGGCCGGAGCTGGAGCTCGCAGGACAATCAGCCCACCGCGCAGTTCTACCATGTCACCGTCGACGACGACTTCCCCTACAAGCTCTACAGCGGGCAGCAGGACAACTCGTCCGTGGTCATCCGCAGTGCCGGGCTCGGCGGCGCGGTGACGGTGCGCGACTGGTGGAACGGTGCCGGGTGCGAGAGCGCGAACATCGGGGTGAGCGCCCGCGATCCACGCTACGTGTACGGCGGCTGCTATCAGGGCCTCATCGACGAACTCGACCAGACGACGGGCCTCACGCGGGACATCATGCCCTGGCCCGAGATGAACCTCACGGAGCGGACCGACAGCACGCGCTATCGCTTCAACTGGACCGCGCCGATCCTCGTCTCCCAGCATGACGCCAACGTGATCTACCACGGCGGCAACGTGCTCTTCCGCACCACCGACCGCGGCACCACGTGGCGCCCGATCTCGCCGGACCTCACCAAGGACGATCCGGCGCGGCAGGGCTGGGGCGGCGGACCGATCACCAATGAAGGCGCGGGCGGCGAGGTGTATGGCACCATCTTCGTGATCCACGAGTCGCGGCATGACGCGCGCACGGTGTACGTCGGCACGGACGACGGACGCGTGCAGCTGACGCGCGACGGCGGCGGCACCTGGACCGATGTCACGCCCCCGGCCGCGGGGGACGGGCTCGTGAACGAGATCGAGGTCTCTCCGCATGACCCGGCGACGGTCTGGGTCGCCTTCCGCAAGGACCGCGTCGGCGACCCCACGCCCCACCTGTTCCGTTCGACCGACTACGGCCGCAACTGGACGCGACACGTCGATGGCCTGCGTGAGGGGGAACCGGTACGTGTGGTGCGCGAGGATCCGGTGCGCCGCGGACTGCTCTTCGCCGGCACCGAGACCGGTGCCTGGTTCTCCGTCGACAACGGGACACGCTGGCAGCCGCTCACTGGCATGCCGGTGGTGCCCGTGACCGACCTTGAGGTGCGGCACGGCGACCTCATCGCGTCCACCGAGGGGCGCGCCTTCTGGATCCTCGACGACCTCGCACCGCTGCGGCAGTGGAGCGCGGAGGTCGCACGCGCGGCCGTGCATCTCTTCGAGCCGCGCACCGCGACCCTGCTCTCCGGAGGCGGCGGCTTCGGTGGCGGCGGCCAGGCCCGCGTCGGCCGGAACCCGCCGAGCGGCGCGACCGTGCACTACCGCCTCGCCACGGCGCCGGACTCGACTCAGGCGTTCTCGTTGGAGTTCCTCGATTCCCGCGGCACGGTGCTCCGGACCTACACCAACCGCAGCGGCACGGGCGCGACCCGCCTGGCACCGCGCGCCGGGCTCAACGCCTTCACGTGGGACCTGCGCCGCGATGCGCCCACCTCTCTCCAGGGCGTCGTGCTGTTCGGCGCGCCCACCGGCGGAGGTGCACGGGTGCTGCCCGGCCGTCACCAGGTCCGGCTCACCCTCGGCGGCACGGTGCAGACCCGCAGCTTCGACGTGCGACAGGACCCACGCCTCGAGCCGATCGCTGCCGCGGTGCTCGTCGAACGGGACTCCGTTGCCAACCTGCTCATGCAGCGCATCGGGGAGATCCACGACGCGGTGCTGCGGGTGCGCGACCTGAAGACGCAGGTGGGGGGCATCGTGAGCCGCACGACCAATGAGCCGCTCGCCGATTCCATCGCGGCGCAGGGACGCGTGCTCACCGGCAAGGTCGACAAGCTCGACCCACGCATGACCACCAAGGCCGGCAACGGGCAGGACATCATCAACTACGCCAACGGCATCAACGGGCAGTTCGGCTTCCTCCTCGGGCAGGTCGAGGGACATCCGGCCCTGACCGCGCCCGTGCGCGAGCGCCTTGCGGAGCTCGAGCGGGAGTGGAGCGCACTGCGCGCCGAGGTCGAGGTGCTGGAGACGGTGGACGTGGCCGCGTTCAACCGGCTGTTGGAGCGCCTGAACATCCCGGGGCTCATCCTGCCGAAACCCAAGCCCAAGCCGATCATGTGAGCGGGGATACGACGAACGGGGCGCTCGGATGAGCGCCCCGTTCGTCCATCCCCGTCCGTTGTCGCCGACGATCAGCCGATCGCGGCCTCGAGCTTCTCGACGCCGAGCTTGAGGTCCTCACGCGTCATCACGAGCGGCGGCAACAGCCGGAGCGTGTGGTCGCCCGCCGAGACGATCAACAGGCCATGGTCGAGTGCGCGCGCCACGACGTCCTTGGCCGGATCGGTGACGTCCACGCCCCACATGAATCCCCGACCGCGCACCGCGCGCACCTTGGGCGAGCGCTGCTTGATCTTCTCGAGCTGGGTACCGAGCCACTTCCCTTCCTTCGCCACGTGCGCGAGCACGGTGGGATCGTTGAGCCGGTCGAAGACATGGTTCGCCACGTGCGCCACGAGCGGTCCGCCGCCGAAGGTCGTGCCGTGGTCGCCCGGCTGCATCACGTCCGCGACCCGCTTCGTCACCAGCACCGCGCCCATGGGCAGGCCGGCGGCCATCGGCTTGGCGATGGTGAGGAGGTCCGGCGTGATGCCGAACTGCTCGTACGCGAAGAAGGTGCCGGTGCGGCCGTAGCCGCACTGGATCTCATCGAGGATCAACAGCACGTTTCGCTCGCTGGTGAGCGCCCGCAGTTCGCGCACGAACCCCGGGTCGAGCACGCGTACGCCGCCCTCGCCCTGCACCGGCTCCAGGATGACGGCGCAGGTCGTCTCGTCCGTGATCACCCGCGCGAGTTCGTTGATGTCGCGTTCGTGGATGTGGATGCCGCCGGCCAACGGGCGGAAGGCGTGGCGGTACTGCGGGCGATCGGTGGCGGCGACCGTGCCGAACAGCCGCCCGTGGAACGCACCGCGCAGCGAGATGATCTCGTGCTTCCCCACCCCGCCTTCGGTCTTCCCCCACTTGCGCGCGAGCTTGAACGCGCCCTCGTTGGCCTCCGCCCCCGAGTTGCAGAAGAACACGCGGTCGGCGAACGAGGCGGCCACCAGCTTGTCCGCGAGCCGCTCGCCCGGCTCCGTGCGGAACAGGTTCGAGACGTGGATGAGCCCGGTGTCGAGGGCCTCGAGCATCGCCTGCTTCACGCCGGCGTCGTTGTAGCCGAGCGCGTTGACGGCGATACCGGCGGCGAAGTCGAGCCACGCGGTGCCCTCGGCGCCATACAAGCGCACACCGTCGGCGCGCACGAGCTCCATCGGGGCGCGACGGTAGAGGCCGAGCAGGGCGTCGGTCTGGGGAGCGGCAGCAACGGTCACGGCAGGTCTCGCGTGGAGTGGTGATTGAGCAACACGGCCGTCCCGACCGTCGGGTCGATGAGGCCGTCGAGCGCGGCGATGCGCACCCGGCGCACGCCGTTCCGGAGGGCGAGCTGCGCCGCCTCGAGCTTCGCGCGCATCCCGCCCTGGACGACACCGCGGTCGACGAGGGCACTCACGCGCTCCGGGGGAAGCTCCTTGATGGGCGTGCCGTTCTCGAGCACGCCCGGCACATCGGCGATGAACAGCAGCTCGTCGGCCCCGAGGCTGGCAGCGATCGCGGCCGCCGCATCGTCGCCGTTCACGTTCAGTCCCTCGCCGGTGGCCGAGGCCCGGTCACGCGCGAGCGGGGAGATGACCGGTACCCAGGCACCGTTCACGAGGTCCGCGACGAGCGTGGCATCGGCGAACACGTCGCGCCCCACGCGTCCGAACTGCGGATCGGCGACGCGTGCCGTGAGCAATGAGCCGTCCTCGCCGCTCACCCCCACCGCCCGGACGCCGGCGCTGATGAGTTGTGCGGTGACGCGCTTGTTCACCGTGCCCGAGAGCACCATGCGTACGGCGTCGAGGTCCGCGGCACTGGTCACGCGCCGTCCGCCGATGAAGGTCGGCTCGACCCCCATCTGCCGCTGCAGGGCCGTGACCTCGTCCCCACCGCCGTGGACGATGACGACGCGCGCGCCGGGAGTCTCGACCGCCTCGCGGATGAGCGGCATGAGGCGCGCCTCGCCCTGGGCGCGTCCGCCGATCTTCACGACGCGGATGAAGACCTCCGGCCCGGCGTGCGAGGCCACGTGCGCCGTCGCCGCGAGGCGCAGTCGCACCGCGACATGGTGGGGGTCCGAACGCCGACGTTGCCTCGTCACTGCGGCAGCCCCATCGGTTCCTCGAGTCCGAGCATGAGGTTCGCGTTCTGCAGGGCCTGCCCGGCCGCCCCCTTCATGAGGTTGTCGATGGCGCTGAAGACCTGCAGCGTCGGGGCCCGGAGTCCGTCCACCGCGCGCGCGGTGAGCCGCACGACATTGCGCCCGTTCACCTGCCGGAGTTCCGGCAGGTCCGGGGTCACTTCGATGAACGGCTCGCTCGCGTACTGCGCACGGAACGGCGCCAGCACGTCCGGGAGCGCGGCGCGGAGCGGCACCGTGATCGTCGAGAGGATGCCGCGTGCGACGGGCAACAGGTGCGGCGTGAACAGCAGCTCCACGTCCTTGCCCTCGACCATCGCACGCATCTCCTTCAGGTGCCGATGCGAGTTGCCGACCCCGTACGCGCGATAGTTCTCCGTGATCTCGCCGAAGAGCAGGTCGAGGCGCGCCGTGAGTCCCGCGCCGGTCACGCCGCTCGACGCCTGGATGTTGATGACGGCGCCGGGTGCCACCAGGCCCTGCGTGAGCAGCGGCAGGATCGCGAGCAATGCCGACGTCGGGTAGCAGCCCGGATTGGCGACGACGGCGGCGCCCCGCACCGCATCGCGATTCCATTCAGTGAGGCCGTAGGGAATGCCGGTCGATGCGCCGTTGCCGATGCGGAGGTCCGCGGAGAGGTCGACGACCTTCACGCCCGCCTCGCGCGCGCGCGCCACCCACTCGGCGCTCGCCCCGTGCGGCAGCGCAGAGAAGGCGAGTTTCGCGCGATCCAGGTCGATCGCGTCGGCTGCGTCGAACGTGACGCTGCCACCACCCGGCAGGAAGGCGGTTTCTCCCTTCTGCGAGTTGGCGGTGGCGTAGGCGAGCGAGAGTCGCGGATGCCGCAGGATGAGCGCGCAGAGCTCGCGTCCGGCGTAGCCGGAGGCGCCGAGCACGCCGACTGGAATCTTATGCACGATTAATGCATAGTAATGCCGCAACCTCCTGTCAACGGCATTCCTCCCGCGCCGCGTCCGCCGGTGCTAGACTGAGACAACCCGGAGAACCCGCTGTGACCGTCAGCAAGCGCGAGCGCCAACACGCGATCCTGGAACTCATCTCGCAACGCGTCGTCGCGTCGCAGGAGGACCTGCGGCAGCTCCTGCTCAAGCGGGGTTGGGACGTCACGCAATCCACGCTCTCCCGTGACCTGCGCGACCTGCGGATCGCCCGCGTGCCGACCGACCAAGGACTGCGCTACGTGGTGGCCGAGGGAGGCGGCGAGGACGCCGCCCGGGCGCCACTGTCGTCGATCCTGCCGCAACTCTTCGTCCGCCTGGAGTCCGTCAGCCACATGGTGGTGCTCAAGACCGTGAGTGGCGGCGCCCAGACCGTGGCACACGCGCTCGACCGCGAGGCCAGCGCCGACATCCTGGGTACCATCGCCGGCGACGACACCATCCTCATGATCTGCCGGAGCGAGGGCGCGCGTGAGCGCGTCGCCAAGCGCCTCTCTGCCCTCGGCCGCCGGCCGTAGGCGGAAGCACTGCAGTTCGCATAGTTATGCGTGTACTATTCTCGCTGCGACAAGCGCCGGGGCCGTCTCGGCCCACCGGGGCGACGACGTGAACCCATTTCCCTGGCGGGCCCTGCGGCCCGCGTGAGGTGCCAGTGGCAGAAGGTCAGGATCACAAGCTGTGGGGCGGGCGGTTCGCGGGTGGGCCGGCGCCGGCGCTCGAGGCAGTCAACCGATCGATCGGGACCGACATCCGGTTGTGGCCCTTCGACATCCAGCTCTCCAAGGCCTGGTCCGCTGCGCTCGGCACCGCGGGCGTGCTCACCGCGGCGGATGTGGCGGCGATCCAGGCAGGTCTCGATCGCGTGGCGGCGCGGATCGGCGCAGGCGAAGCACCGCTGGCCTCGGACGAGGACGTACACACCTTCGTGGACCGCCTGCTGCATCAGGAAGCGGGGGAGCCCGCCGGGCGCCTCCACACCGGGCGGTCGCGCAACGACCAGGTCGCAACCGGCACGCGTCTCTGGACCATGGATGCGCTCGCGCGCGTCGACGGCCTGCTGCTCCAGCTGCAGCAGGTGCTCGTGGAGCAGGCGGAGGCACAGGTGGAGGCGATCATGCCGGCCTACACGCATCTGCAGCGGGCCCAGCCGGTCTCGGTCGCCCACTGGCTGCTCGCGCACTTTTGGGCGCTCTCGCGGGACCGCACGCGGATCGCCGCCGCGCGCCGCAGCGCCGCGGTGCTGCCGCTCGGCAGCGGCGCCATCGCGGGATCGGCGTTCTCGGTGCCGCGCACGCAGTTGCAGCGCGACCTTGGATTCGACTCGGTGTCGCCGAACTCCATCGACGCCGTCGGCGACCGCGACTTCATTGCGGACACGCTGTACGCACTCACGCTGGTCGGCACCCATCTCTCGCGCATCGCGGAGGATCTGATCCTGTTCGGGTCCAGCGAGTTCGGGTTCGTCCGCTTCGGCGACGCCTACTCGACCGGGTCATCGATGATGCCGCAGAAGCGGAACCCCGACGCCCTCGAATTGGCTCGCGGCTCAGGCGCCCGCATGCTCGGCGACCTCACGACGCTGCTGGTGACGCTCAAGGGATTGCCGAGTGGCTACAACAAGGACCTGCAAGAGGACAAACGGAACCTCTTCGATGCCGTTGATGGCATGACACTCTTGCTGCCGGCGGTCGCTGGCTCAGTGGCCACACTGACCTTCGATCGCGTGCGAATGCGCGCAGCGGTGAACGGGGCGATGATGGCCACCGACCTCGCAGACTACTTGGTGCGGAAGCGCGTGACGTTCCGCGATGCGCACGGTGCCGTTGGGCGTCTCGTGCGTGAAGCTGAGGAGAAAGGCGTCGATCTCGCCGAGCTGCCGATCGCGAGCTTCCGCGCGGCACATTCGGCCTTCGCTGATGATGTTCTGGCCGAGCTTCGACCCGAGACGTCGTTGAGTCATCGCGAAATCGAAGGCGGCACCGGGCCTCAGGCGGTCCGAACTCAGCTTGAGGCTGCCCGCGCCCTTCTCCGCTGACGATCGGGCCTTAGAACGCGCGGTCGGCTGTAAGTTATTGAAATGCAGCGCATTACATTGTACATTCTGAGCAAGTATTTTTCTACATTGTTTCAACAATAATTCAGCCACTCTTGAGAATTATTGTTTCCGCAACTGAGAACTCAAAGTTTGACGGATTGCGCTCGTACCGCAAATGCCTCACCATCAATAGTTTACCGGCCCGTATTAATTCTTTGTCCCGAGTATTCAAGTGCGAGCCGTCACCACTGCGACCGCTGCTGTTGCACTAGGAGTTGACCGAAAGACACTCGACAACGCGATCGCACGGCTTGGCGACGCGGTTGTGCCTCGTGGCAAGCAGGGACTGGAACGGCGCGTGCCAGCTAACCTATTACCTGTCATTGCGTTGGCGCTTGAGATCTCGCACCAGTTCGAGACGCCGCTCAAGCGTGCCTTCGATATCGCATCGCGTCTGAGCAGCGGGGAGCGGATTCTTGGCCCGCTTCGGCTCTCGGCGGATCTCGCGTCGATCGAGGCCGAGATTGCGCACCGTCTGGAGACGGCTATCGAGACGGTTGTCCGTCGGCCGCGAGGCCGCCCTCCTCGGCGCGCCTACTGAGCCTCTGGCGCATCCGAGGTGGTCGGGGTGGTCATCGATGGCCGAAAACGAAAGGCGCCCGGAGCCGAAGCTCCGGGCGCCCGTCGATTGTGCCGGCGTGGCTTACGAAACCTTCGAGACGTTCTCGGCAGCCGGGCCCTTGGCCCCCTGCACGATGTCGAACTCGACGGAGTCGCCCTCGGCGAGCGACTTGAAGCCGGAACCCTGGATCGCGCTGTAGTGCACGAAGCAATCCTTGGTGCCGTTGTCGGGGGTGATGAACCCGAAGCCCTTCGCATCGTTGAACCACTTCACCTTGCCGGTCGTACGCATTCCCTACTCCTGATTTTGTTGATTGTCGCCGGGAGCGGAACGCGCCGACCCTGCACAATCGAGCTCACGGGACGAAAATGATCCCCCGTGCTGGACCATCCCTTGGAGAGCCCAAGGGACAATGGGAAACCTAGGTCAGCCGAGGCAAGGCCGCAATAGCAGGCGATTTCCGCCAGTACCCGAACCCTGCCTGCCCCGGTGCCAGGCACCGGGAGCGGCTCGCGCGTTCGTCCCCGGCTGACGTGCAGGGACTCCCGGCCAGACCCCGACGCAACCGACGGCCGGCCGGCGCCTGACGGGCGGACCGGCCCAGGCGAGCGGCCTAGGGGAGCGGCGTCGGTTCGCTCGCTTCTCCCACCTTCTTGTAGCCCGTGACATAGTAGGGCGTGTCGCCGAAGCAGCTGGTGGGCACCCCGCGGTGCTCGTCGTAGGTCAACGCGAGCCGGCCTTCCCCCATCTCCTCCGTCATCGCGAGCGCGAGCGAGTCGCTGCGGATGGTGAAGGTGAAGATCTCGGGCGACACCCCCGGAGCGGTCGCCATCGCGAGTTCACCCTCCCATGTCTTGCAGAGCCACCCCTTCTTGGAAAGCTTCTGCACGTACCCGGTCCGCACGCCCGAGGAGTAGGTGTAGTTCAGTGCGACCCCCGCCCAGATGGTGACGATCAGGAAGGGAAGGCCGAGCAGGGTCAGCAGCGTCAGCTTTCCCCAGTGGCGGCGCGCGAAGCCGGGCGATGGCGCGGCAGGCGCGGGCGCGGCGGGGGCGGCGGACGTCGAATCGGGACCGGTCATCGGGGGACCTGAAGGGAGGGAGGAAACGCGCGACCGGTGGTAAGTTGTTATGTCGAAGGCGCCGTCGCGAGTGCCGCGCGGTGCGCCCCTCCCTGCCCTTCCCCGCCCTGCCTGTGCTTCCGTTCAAACCACGCCGACAGACCGTCACCACCGACATCGGTGGTGTGCTGGTGGGCTCGTCCCAGCCCATCGTGGTGCAGTCGATGACCAATACCGACACCGCGGATCCCGCATCGACCGCGGCGCAGGTTGCGGCGCTCGCGAAGGCCGGGTCGCAGCTGGTGCGGATCACCGTGAACAACGACGAGGCTGCGGCCGCCGTCCCGGAGATCCGCACACGGCTCTCCGACCTCGGCGTCGCGGTCCCGATCGTCGGCGACTTCCACTACAACGGGCACCTGCTGCTCCGGAAGTACCCGAAGACGGCGGAGGCCCTCGCGAAGTACCGGATCAACCCCGGCAACGTCGGCACCAAGCACCGCGATGACAACTTCCGCACGATCGTCGAGGTCGCGGTCGAGTATCAGAAGCCGGTGCGGATCGGCGTCAACTGGGGGTCGCTCGACCAGGACCTGCTGACCCAGATGATGGACGCGAACGCCGCCCGCCCGGAGCCGCTCGACGCGAAGGAGGTCTACTTCGAGGCGATGCTCGAGTCGGCGTTGCGCTCCGCGAGCCTCGCCGAGGAGGTCGGGCTCCGGCACGACCAGATCCTGATCTCGGCCAAGATCTCGCAGGTGCAGGATCTGGTGACCGTGTATCGTCGGCTGGCGGCGCGCTGCGACTATCCGCTGCATCTCGGACTCACCGAGGCCGGCCTGGGCACGAAGGGTGTGGTCGCCACCACGGCAGCGCTGTCGATCCTGCTGAGCGAGGGCATCGGCGACACCATCCGCGTGTCACTCACGCCGCGGCCTGGCGGCGACCGCACGGAGGAGGTCATCGTCGCGCAGCAGATCCTGCAGTCGCTGGAACTGCGGTCGTTCACGCCGCAGGTCACGGCCTGCCCGGGCTGCGGCCGGACGACGTCCACCTTCTTCCAGAAGATGGCGGAGGACATCCAGAACTACCTGCGCGAGCAGATGCCGCGCTGGCGCGAGTCGCATCCGGGCGTCGAGGAGATGAAGGTCGCGGTGATGGGCTGCGTGGTGAACGGGCCCGGCGAATCGAAGCACGCGAATCTCGGCATCTCGCTGCCCGGCACGTTCGAGGAGCCCAAGGCGCCGGTCTATGTCGACGGCAAACTCCGGGTGACGCTCAAGGGCGATCACATCGTGCCGGAGTTCCTGGCCATCCTCAATGATTACGTGGAGCGGACGTACCCGGCGGTGGCGAAGACCTGAGCGCCGCGGCGTGCCGGCCGGCGGCGACGGGGTCGCTCAGGCGGCCTCGAGGTCAGCGACCAGCGCCACGAGCTCCTGCATGATGGGACCCGCGAAGCCGAGCGCGTGCAGGCGATCGCGCACGCTGCGGAACCACTGCAGCGTACCGTCGCGCCCGCCGCTGAAGCGACCCCAGACCGTGTCGGCGTCGATGGTGCGCCGCAGGTCGGCCAGGATGCTGCCGGCGTTGTGCACCTTGTCCGCCGCGCAGACCCACCAGGCGGATTCCGACGCGGCACCGAGACGCTCGAGGTAGTCGGCGCGCGCTTCGTCGCGCGAGAACTCCATGCCCTCGTCGTCCACGCGGCGCTTGGTGACGGCGAGGACCGTGTCGAGGACCTCGGCACCGAACTTGGCGGCGATCCGCTCCTCGAGCATCTCGCGCGTCCACCCTTCGCGCACACAGTCCTCGATGACGTCGTGCAGGATGCCGGCGATGACGGTCTCATCGTCGCGGCCGTAGCGCGTGAGGATGAGGGCGACGTTCGCCGGATGGGTGAGGTAGGGCAGACGCGTGCCCTTGCGCACCTGGCGATCGTGGTGCTTCGCCGCGAAGGCGAATGCGTGATTGATGCGGTCCGAGTAGCCAGTCATCTGCGAGACTGGAACTTAGCCGACTGCACGCCTCAGCGCAGGACGGCGCTGGTGAGCTGCAGGTCCAGCACCAGGAGCGCGCTGCCCTGGACGAGGACGCCGATCCCGGCGCCGACGAGGCCCATGCGCCTGCCGAGCAGCCATCCACAGAGCGCGAGTGTGACGCCGACCGCCATGTAGCCTGCGTCGAGTCCCGCGTTGAACCAGAGGAACCGGTCGAGTGCCACCGCCTGCGCGTGGTCCTTGAGTGCGAGGCCGCGCTGCGCGACGATCACGATCGCCAGGTCGATCGTCCCCCACGCCATGCTCTGGATCGCGAAGTGCTGCAGGAGGTCGGACTGCACGCGGCGCCAGTGGAGAAGGGCGAGGACGGCGGTACCGGCGAGCACACTGAGTGCGGCCCAGAGGGCGAGTTTGTAGATATGGAGGCGCTCCGCAGCGAGCAGCGCGTCGGACCATTGCCCTTCAAATGGCATTTTAGTGTTTCTTTAGTGTTCCTATGACGGCTCTTTGATAGCGCGGCGAACGGCCTCGAACGAACCGCCTGGCGTGCGGCCCTTTCGCTTCGACAGCAGGGCCGCGAGCTCGGCCCGGGTCGGAAGCTCGGGACGCGGAGCCTCCCACAAGACCACGCCCTGCACCCGTCGGTCCGCTGCCCGAAGCGCCGTCGCCTCGGCCATCAGGTCCCCCACGGGCGTCTCACCCACCACGGCGGTGTGGATCACCGGACTCGAGGGCAGCAGCGAGACCGCATCAGCGAGCTTCGTCAGCGGACACACGACGATGGTGAGTTCGTACGCCGAGCGGAACTTCACGAACTCGTCGCGCAGCGACTGCTGGGCGGACTCCGGCACGGCATCGTCGCGCTCGGTGCCGGCGGGCATCAATGTGATGGGCAATCCGTCGCTCGAGCCCACAGGCCGCGCGACCTCCTTCCAGCGGAACGCACCGGCGAGCGCGTCCGAGAAGCCCGGCTCGGGACGCTCGCGGAACGTTCGCGCCAGCGCGATCTGCGAGGGATCGAGGTCGATCGCCAATGTCGTGCGATGGTCGGCGGCCGCCGCGATCGCGAGGCGGGCGCCCGCCGCGGCGACGATC
The DNA here is from genome assembly GCA_902825965.1 of uncultured Gemmatimonadota bacterium. GTDB lineage: Bacteria > Gemmatimonadota > Gemmatimonadetes > Gemmatimonadales > Gemmatimonadaceae > Pseudogemmatithrix. The sequence continues at coordinate 36,089 of CADEDA010000025.1, forward strand.
ACCGGGTCACTGCCGGTCACGATCGCGGTGCGCGCGCGTGTGCCGGTGGCCGTGAGGCCGAGGTACAGCATCCGGAACGGGTCCACTCCGCTGGGGCGGAATCGTGCGGGCCCATCGAGGAGCGCGTCGCGTACGGTCGCCAGCACGGTCGAGCCGGACACCGCCGCCGCCTCGGCGGCATGCGCCACGGTGGGCTGCTTGAACTCGCGGCTCAGGGCGGCACCGAGTCGCACGGCGAGGCCGCCGATCAGGAGCACGAACAGCGCGATGGCCGGCGAAGCCGCCGCCCAGTTGGATCGCGCCGGGGTCACGGTCTCGTTCGCGAGGCCGAGGATGAGGACGCGCAGGGAATCGTGCTGTCGCTGGATCTGTGCCAGTGTGTCGCGCGCGGCGACGAGGACCGCGAAGGCACGAGCGGTATCGGGCTTCGCCGCGGCGACCTTCGCGCGCTCCGGGACCGGCGGTGCCGGGGACGGCAGCACGGCAGCCGCACTCGGGGTCACGGCCACCGCTCCCTGGGCCACGAGCTCCACGCGCCGGTTCTCGGCGATGGCAAGGATCGTGTAGCCGGTACGCGAGAGACGGCGCACGATCTCGTTCATCTGCACCTCGCGCTGCGGACCGCTCTCCAGCGCCTCCTGCCGCGCGACGAGCGCGGTGATGGTGTCCGCGAGCGCGCGCATGCGAGGCCCGGCGCTGACGGCCGGGTGCGCAGCCACCGCGAGCCACGCGGGTGGATTGCGGAGCTGACGCGCCTCGGCGATGAGGCGCTCGAACTCCGCGACGGACGGATCGAGGGCGCGCGGCGCGACGGCAACGGGCGCAGGGCGGGGCGGGGTCCGAGGGGCGGGCTCGACGCTCACGCCACGGGCCACGACGAGGGCCGATTCCGCAGCGGCCACGGCGAACGAGGCGGTGCGCAAGCGCCCCGCGCTGCGCAGCGTGTCTGCCGCCTGCCGTTGCAACCGCGCGCGCGCGGGCGCGGCGGGGTCGTTGGTGGCGAGTGGCACGAGCAGCGCGAGCAGTGCGAGCCCGCCGACGATCGGCACCCAGAGGCGGATGAATCGGAGGGACCGGCGGAGCGCGAGCGAACTGCGTGCGAAGAACCACTCCGAACCCGTCAGCAGGTGCGGAGGTGTGGTCGGCGTGGGGATCGGCGGCGTTGGGCGAGCGCTGGCCATTGCCGGACGGGAATCACTGTGAGGGGGTCCGGACCGGTGCATTCCATCGGTTGGCCCGGGTTGCACCTTCTGACTCGTGCGACTAGCCTTCGGTCACGATGCGTTCTTTGCGCCACGCCCACACCCATCATCACCACGGCCCGACGGGTCGGGGATGGGTGGCG
>CADEDA010000026.1 GCA_902825965.1 uncultured Gemmatimonadota bacterium
CTCGGCGCAGGTCGGCATGTGGTGGCTGTACTTCAAGTGGCAGTGGCTGCGCGATCCGCACAACCAGCAGCCCGGGATCCAGACTGGGCTGGCGGCGTTGTTCCTGGTGCTGGGACTGCTCGGTGGCTGGGTCCACTACCGACGCGATCCCCGAAGTTTCGCGTTCTTCGGGCCGCTGATGGCGACGCTCAGCATCTTCCTCATCTACTACCTGAACTTCAAGTACGGAGCCTCGCAGGCACCCGAGCTCGGCGACACCGTCGCCCGCGAGGTTCGCGACCGCGACTACTTCTACCTCTGGAGCTTCTCGGCCTGGAGCGTGTGGGCAGCGCTGGGACTCGTGTACCTCTGGGAGTCGCTCGCCGTGGTGATCGGCAGCGAGAAGGTGCGCGTGGGTACCGAGACCTTCGACCTGCCCACCAAGCGCAGCTGGCTGCTTACCACCCCGCTGCTCGCCATCGCCTTCGTCCCGATGGTCGGCAACTGGCAGGCGAGCTCGCGCGCCGGCGAGACCGACACCGCCGACTTCGCCATCGACCTGCTCAACTCCGTCGAGCCCTACGGCATCCTCGTGACCGTCGGCGACAACGACACCTTCCCGCTCTGGTACGCGCAGGAAGTGCTCGGCGTCCGCAAGGACGTGCTCGTCGCCAACACCTCGCTGCTCAACACCGATTGGTACGTGCGCCAGATGATCCGGCGCCCCGTCTACGACTACGACGAGGCCAACGGTCCGTCCGTGTTCCGCGGCAAGCAGTGGACCAAGCCCACCGGCTCGGCGCTCAAGATGACCATGGACGAGGCCGACCGGCTGCCGCCCTACCAGGAAGTCACCACCGCGCAGCGCTTCGGCAAGGGACAGTTCAGCACGATCATCCGGCCGCAGGTGCTCGCCAAGGCGGACATCCTCGTGCTGCGCATGCTGCTCGACAACGACGACCGGGCGATCCACTTCAGCCGCACCTCCGGCGGCCTGGCCGAGCAGCTGGGGCTCGGCGAGTTCGCCGTGATGCAGGGCCACGTGCGCAAGGTGGTGACCGCGCCGATCGTGGAGTCCGCGAACATCATCCGCGTGCCCGGCGAGGGCTACGTGGACCTCGAGCGCTCGACGTCGCTGTGGAAGGAGATGAAGGCGCCCGAGTCACTCATCAAGAAGGGCGACTGGGTGGATGCCCCGTCCAAAGGCATCCCCTTCCTCGTGGTCTCCACCGGTGTCGCCACGGCGGAGGCGTTGCTCCGCGCGGGTCGCAACGCCGAGGCGGACTCGGTGCTTACGCGCAGCCGCAACGTGGCCGAGGCCATGAAGTTCGGGAACATCGTGAACCAGCTGGTGGCGCCGCCGCCGGCACCGACCGGCGATTCGATCCTGCGCACGCCGGTACCGCTCAGACCGCAGCCGCAGCAGCCCTAACGCAAAGGCCCTAAGGCGTCACGTCGTCGACAAGGCTTCGAGCCAGGGGCGCGCCTGATGGAAGGCGCGCCCCACGTCGTTGGTGGCCTCGACGAACCCGACCACGTCGCCGCCGCGCGCGGCGAGTTCCGCGCGGGAGCAGGCATCGCCCAGCGTCACGGCGCCGAGCTGGCGCGCACTGGATTTGAACGTGTGCGCCAACACGGCGCCCTGCTCGAGCTCCCCCGAGGCGGCCGCCTCGTCGAGCCGTGAGACCTGCGTCTTGCCGAACATGAGGAACGTGCGCGTCATCTCCTGCACCAGCTCGTCACCGCCGATGAGGCGGAGTTCAGCGATGGCCGGGAGCGCGTCTGGGGGCGTGAGGACCACGGGAACGGGACGGCAGGGGTGTCGCGTGCAAACGTGTCGCGTGCAGCGGAAGTCTCTCTAGTGTCGGCACAGTATACCACTTCGTCAGTCGGCACGCCCGTGCGGGAGTCGATCACTCACCGGCACACGCTGCACCCGTCGAGCACCACACTGCGCCGCCACGTGCGCCCGCAAGCGGTTGCTGCATAAGGGGTTCCCGTGTTACCGTGCGGTGCCCGCGGGAGTCTTCGCGCTTGGAGGGTTGGCAGAATGGCTAATGCAGCGGTCTTGAAAACCGCCGACCGAAAGGTCTTACAGGTTCGAGTCCTGTACCCTCCGTTCCCCCTACAGCACCGATGATGCGTCGTTTCCTGCAGGCACTCGCCCTCCTGGTGCTGGTCGGCGTCGCCGGGGCGCTGATCTACGGCGCCCGCGTGAATCCGGAATCGTTGCCGCTCGACGACGCCGCACGCGCCAAGGCGCCGGGCCGCTTCGTCGCCTCCGCACGGGGCATGACGCACTACGAGGTCGCCGGTCCGGACAGCGGCCGCCCGGTGGTGCTCGTCCACGGCTTCTCGGTGCCCGCCTACATCTGGGACTCCACGTCCGCCGCGCTCGGCGCGGCCGGGTACCGCGTCATCCGCTACGACGTGTTCGGGCGCGGATGGTCCGACCGCCCTGACGTCGCGTACGACACCGAACTCTTCGTCGGCCAGCTCCGCGACCTGCTCGACTCCCTGCGGATCTCGCAGCCGGTGGACCTCATGGGCCTCTCGTTCGGCGGCCTGATCACGGCGCAGTTCGTCGCCGCACACCCGCAGCGCGTGCGCACCTGGACCATGGTCGATCCCGTAGCCGCACGCCGCGACCTGCCGGCGGTCCTCCGCGTGCCGCTGCTCGGCCCCTGGATCTGGCAGAGCACCGTGGTGCCGGGTATGGCCGAGGGACAGGCGAGCGACTTCCTGCAGCCCGAGCGATTCCCCGGCTGGGCCGATCTGTATCGCCCGCAGATGCAGTACCGCGGCTTCGGGCGCGCGCTGCTGCGCTCCGCGCTCTACTCCACCACCGTGGACCTCGAGTCGCTCTACACCACCGCCGGACGGACCGGCGTGCCCACCATGCTGGTGTGGGGCAAGGAGGACCAGACGGTGCCGGTCGCGCACGCCGCGATGGTGCGCCGAGCCGTACCGCAGACGGAGTACGTGCTCGTGGACTCCGCCGGCCACCTGCCCAACATCGAGCGCGCGGGTGTGGTGCACGCACGCATGCTGGGTTTCCTCGCCGCGCACTGAGCCCGCCGTCGGGAGAGGCGGTCGAAGCAGGCGATCGGAACAGGCAGTCGTAGTACGCTTGCGTTGGTGGCTGTTGCGGTCCCCCGCTGCGGGCGTCCTTCTTGCGACCCCCACCAGCGAGCCGCACCACCATGTCCGTGCAGGAATCCGCCCCCACCGCGGATGACCCGGTCGCAAAGGAGCAGGACCGCCGCGAGCGCGACGCGCGGCGCTTCGAGCGCGATTCCGGCCGCCTCGAGCCCGAGCAGCGCTACCGCGCGCTGCTCGCGATCCTCAAGATGGAGACCGACTTCCTTGACCTCGCCGACAAGAAGGCGCGCTTCGCGCTGGTGATCGTCGGTGTGCTCAATGCCGTGGCCGTGGTGTTCGTGGTGCGCGGTGGTGTGGACATCCTGCCCACCGCCGGCGCCTGGGCGCTGGTCATCCGCACCGAACTGGCTGCGTACGCCGTCGCCACGGTCTACTACATCTGGCAAGCCATCGAGTCGCTGCGCCCCCGGGGCAGCCTCGGCCGCCCCGTGAGTGCCCTGCCCATGGCCATCGTCCCCGGCGAGTCCATGCGCGTGGTGTTCCACGCCGACATCGCGCAGCGCGACCGCCTCGCCTTCCGCGGGCTCTGGGACCAGCTGCGCATGGACAACCTCAACACCGAGCTCGCGGACCAGCTGTACATGGTCTCCCGGATCAACGTCGCCAAGTACGACGCGCTCGCGCGCCTGTACCGCGGCGTCGGCGCCATGACGATCCTGCTGAGCGTCCTCGTGATCACGGTCGGCGCCTACCAGCTGGTCCGCTGAGCCGGCGGCGCGGCTACGCCTTGGGCGCCGCGTCCACCCCGCGCCAGAGGTTCGACGTGTTCAGCTCCACGCGACCGCAGGACTTGCAGTAGAGGAACAGCTGCGTCCGGTACGCGATGTAGTTGCCGAGCAGGCTCTGCACGAGGAAGGCCCCGCGCGTGGACTTGCGGCCGAACATCTCGATCTCGGCGCGGAAATCGGCGTCGCTCATGTCCGCCAGGATCGCCGCGAACTCGGCCTTCTGTTGCTCGAACATCCCCATGAGCCCATCCACGTCCTTGCCGTCGGCCACCTGCTGCGCGGCACCCCAGGCGGCGCCATCGAAGGCCCCCGCCTTGGCCGACGTCAGCAGCACCGGGCCCTGCACCACCAGGTAGCGCAGCAGCTCGATCGTGCTGCGCTGCTTGGGCGTGGGCCGGTAGTCGAGTTGCGCCCGGTCCACCTTGCCGGCGAGGTGGATGCAGATGTTGAGCTCGTGCTGGAGCGCGGTGAGCAGTTCGGACTTGGTGAAGACCATGGTGGTGCCTGGGTTGGGTGATGGGGTGGGAGCGCAGGGTGAAGCTACCGAGAAAGCCCGGCCGGAGCCGTCGGGTTCCCGCGTCGGGTTCCCGCGTCGGGTTCCCACGTCGGGTTCCCACGTCGGGTTCCCACGTCGGGTTCCCACGTCGGGTTCCCGCGCGGCGTCCGCCTGCCGAACACCGCGTGCGCCTTGCCCAGCAGCGTCGCCGCGACGATCTTTCGGGTCGCTCGGGGCAACCCGAAGGGAGACGTGGCCGAGAGGCTGAAGGCGGCGGTTTGCTAAACCGTTATACGGGGTTAAACCTGTATCGAGGGTTCGAATCCCTCCGTCTCCGTCACACGGGCCTGCCGGGGAATTCCACCGGCGGGCCCGTGTCGTTTCCGGCCGCACCCGCGTCACCCCTCCCGCCCCGTCGATGAGCGCCTCACCCCTGCGCCTCCGCTTCGCCCCCTCCCCCACCGGCTATCTCCACGTCGGCGGCGCACGCACGGCCCTCTTCAACTGGCTCCTGGCCCGCAAGACCGGCGGCAAGTTCCTGCTCCGCATCGAGGACACCGACAAGGCCCGCTCCACCGACGAGTCCACCCGCGCCATCTTCGAGGGCCTCACGTGGCTCGGACTCGACTGGGACGAGGAGGTCGTGTTCCAGGGCGCCAACCTCGATCGGCACCGCGCGGACGCCGAGCGCCTGCTCGCCACGGGCAAGGCCTACCGTTGCTTCTGCACGGCCGAGGAACTCCAGACGCGTCGGGCCGCCGCCGAGGCCGCCGGGGGCGCGTTCGTGTACGATCGGCGCTGCGATGCGCTCCCCAAGGACGAGATCGCGCGTCGCGTCGAGGCCGGCCACGCCTTCGTGGTCCGCTTCCGCGTCCCTGCCGGCGACACCTCCTGGGACGACCTCGTCCACGAGCGCATCACCTTCCCCAACAAGGACATCGACGACTTCGTCATCCTGCGCTCCGACGGCACGCCCATCTACAACCACGCCGTCGTGTCCGACGACATCGCCATGGGCATCACCCTCGTGATGCGTGGCGACGACCACATCTCCAACACGCCCAAGCAGATCCTCCTCTACGAGGCACTGGGCGCCGCGCTGCCGCGCTTCGGCCACCTGCCGATGATCCACGGCACCGACGGGAAGAAGCTCTCCAAGCGCCACGGGGCGACCGCCGTCGGCGACTACCAGCACCTGGGCATCCTCCCGCAGGCGATGGTGAACTTCCTCGCCCTGCTCGGCTGGTCGCCGGGCGGTGAGTTCGAGGAAGTCATGACGATGGAGCGACTCGTCGCCGCGTTCTCCACCGATGGGCTGCTGCGCAAGGCGTCGGTGTTCGATCCAAAGAAGCTCGAGTGGATGAACGGGCAGCATCTCGCGCGGTTGCCCATCGCCGAGGTGGCGGCTCGGGTGACGCCGCTGGTGGTGGCGGCCGGCTACACCACCGAGGCCGACCTCGAGGCACGTCGCGAGTGGTGGCACACGCTGCTGGAGCTGCTGCGCGTGCGCGTGCGACTGCTCGATGAGATCGTGCCGATGGCGGAGACCTACTTCCGCGAGGCAGTCACGTACGATCCCGACGCGGTCGCCAAGCAGTGGAAGGATCCGGCGGCGCTCGGCCCGCTGCTCGCGGCCACGCGCGAGACGCTCGCCGCCCTGCCCACCTGGGAGGCCGCGCCCATGGAAGCGCAACTGCGCGCGCTGGCCGAGCAGAAGGGTGTGGGGACCGGCAAGCTGTTCCAGCCGCTGCGCGTCGCCCTCACCGGCCAGGCGACTTCGCCCGGCCTGTTCGACGTGATGCTGGTCCTCGGCCGAGAGCGCAGCCTCGCGCGCGTGCGTGCCGCGGAGCAGGTCCTCGCCGGCATGGTCGCGGCCGGCTGATGGAGGGGCCGCGCGCGCCCCTCTCGTCGGTGGAGGCGAAGCTCTACCGCTACCTGCTCGACTACCTCGCCGAGCACACGTTCCAGCCCAGTGTACGTGAGATCGCGCGCCACTTCCGCATCCCGTCCACCAAGACCGTGACGGACCTGCTCGCCGTGCTCGAGCGCAAGGGCTACATCCGGCGCACCGCGGGGCGCTCGCGCGGCGTGGTGCTGATCGGCTTTGCCGGCAGTGGCGGGACGATGCCGGTGCCCGTGGTACGACTCGGCCCCGATCGCCGCTTCCAGGAGGAGGAGCAGCTCACGCTGGACCGCAGCCTCGTGCCGAGCGAGGAGGCCTTCCTCGTGCGCGCCCTCATCGAGGACGCACCGGCGCACGGCGTGAAGGAGGGTGACCTGTTGATGGTGCACCCCGGCGCGCGGGCCGAGGAGGACGCGCCGGTGGTGGTGCGCGTGGGCGGTGCGGTGCTGGTGCGCGCGCTCGAGCGGCGCGGCACGCTGCTGCAGTTGCTCGCACCCCGGCCGGGTGGGGAGACGATCGAGTTGGGGGCGACGGATGACTTCGAGATCCTGGGGCCGTTGGCGGGGGTGCTGAGGATCACGCGACCGATGACGCGGGGCTAGGCGCGCGCGAAGCGCGCGGCCAACCGCCACCACTCCCGTTAGGGCACCGCGGCGCGAATCCGGCGATAGAGCACCTCGCGTTGCTGGCGAGGTCGCAAGGCGACGCCGCCCTGAACGATCTCGTACCACCAGCGGAGCGCGACCGCAGCGCAGTTCTGTCCGGCCGGACACTCCCACAGTAGGCCGATCGAATCTCCCTCGATTCGATACGTGTACGTCTCCTGAACGACCTCAGGAGTCGTGTCGTTCCCCGCGAGTCGCCAGCGCTCGACCCACACCCTTCGCGACGCACTGCGATCCGCGTTGAGGGTCAGGGTATCAGCCAGCACGCGCACAGCGAGCGAGTCGGACACCACCGTTGGCATCGGCGCGACAAGCGCGAACTCGCCTGCGAGGTCGCGCGGGGCGAGCGGCTCTGTGCATGCGGCGCCGAGAGCGACGACAAGGATGGTCAGCGCGCGTGCGACGTTGCGGAGACAATTCGTCACCATCGACTCCGGTTCTTGGCGTGGTGCGGGGAGACTTCTCCGGTCGCGCCACCGTCAGGTTGCGCCGTGGTCGGTCGACTAGATACGGGAAGGCCATCGGTAACCACCCGTCGTCAGGCGACGATCAACAAATTCGCACGGCGATGACACGTTCGCATCACCCAATAGCTGCGGTTACCCCCGCGAGCCCGCCGAAGCGCCGAGCTCCCTCGACGGCCCACTCGCGCCATGCGCCTCGTCACCGCTGACCGGTCTCGTGCGCCTGCCGAAGCACGACCCGCCGCACGTTGTTCGATCGCTCACGGTCGATTCGACGGATCCAAGGATCGATCTCCACCGACCCCGGCATAGCAGACAGCGCCATGGACAGACTCGCGCCGCGGCGGGACGCCACCACGCTGCCCCGATGCAGGACTGAGTCTGCGCCATCGCGCACCGCGACGTCGAACCGCTGCCCTTCGGCGGGCTCGTCACGCTCGCCGCCATCCGTGAGCCGCACCCGCACGGCATGGAACTCCGCCCGAAGTAGGTATCCGTCAGGACGCGGCTCCACCCATGCCGAGTCCACCCGCAGGTCGTACAGCACCCGCTCGGTGAACCACTCGTCCACCAGCGCGCGATCGCCTTCCGTGACCGCCTCTGACCGCAGCAGCGCGTGCAACTGCGGCGCCGTCGCTGCGCCGTGTGGTCCTCCCTCCGTCGCCACGAGTGTGCGAAGCGCACGCTCGACGGCGGAGTCGCCCAGCGCACCGCGCAGCGCGTGCATGGCCACAGCACCCTTGCCGTAGTAGAGATAGTCCTGGCCGGACGACTCAACGAGCGTCGGCTCCGGTTCGGCGTCCCACACGCGCCCGGAGAGGTAGCGGTCGTGGTCGTACGCGATGAGCTGCGGGAGTGCGGCGGCACCTCGTGTGTGCTCGACCGCCAACTGCTCCGAGTACTTGGCGAGCGTCTCCACGATCGTCGTGGCGCCCCGTACCTCGAGCGGGCTCACGGCGTAGCCCCACCATTGATGTGCCACCTCGTGCGCGACGCGCCGGGTGAGGAGATCCACGTCGTCGACGCGGGCGTCGGTGAGCACGCCTCGACCCTCGTTGAACATGATCATGCCGCTCAGGGCGAATCCGGCGAAGGGCCAGCGACCGGGGACCTCGATGAGTCGTAGGTTCTTGTGCGGGTACCGGCCGAAGCGGGCGCTGAAGAGGCGCAGCGACGCCGTTGCCGCGTCCACGAAGCGTTCGGCATTGCGCCCGTGGTCCGGGTGGTGCCAGAACTCCACGAGCACGCCGTCCGCGCTGTCGCGCCGTACCGCGTACTCTGCCGAAGTGAACCCGAAACGGGCCGGCATGCGGTCGTCCACCCGGTACTCGAAGTAGCTGCGGTCCGCTGCCTTCCACGACCGGACCAGCGCACCGGGACCGAGGGCGGTCTGCCCGGACGTGGTGGACAGCGTGGCCCGCAGGGTGAGCCACGCATCCGACTGCGCCTCGGCACGAGCGACGCGCGTGAGGGAGTCGATGGCCGCGTGGGGCGACAGCCCTGCCGACCCGGGTGGGAGGCCGCGCCGGGTGCGCTCGCGCGACTCACCCAATTCGTACGAAGCGCGATAGCCGAACGACGGCATCGCCACGAGCATCGTGACGTAACTGCCGTTGGATGACACATCAGGGTTGTAGCCGTCGGCGCGAATACCGTCCGACGCGATGCTGAACGAGTACTCGATGGTGGTGCTGTCTCCCGGCAGCAACGGCGACCCGAACGCGAAGGCCCGCACGCCGAAGCGCGGATCGTGATGCACCTGCGCTCCTTCGCGTACCGCGACGCGCACGTCGCGCGCTTCGCGTCGGAAGGTGATCCACACGGTGTCGATGGCCGAGGACGTGCGGTTGCGCACCGAGAGCGCGCCGCGGATGTCAGCGCGCCGCGCCCTCGGGGTGAAGTCGACCGCGATATCCACGTGGGACACCGAAGGCTGTGGTGTGCCGGACAACCGACGGTACGCACGCTCGTAGTCCACGCGCCACGCGACACTCGCGTCGCTGCTTTCCCAGGCTTGCCGCACGTTGGTCTGGTAGAAGACCGCGCCGCCTGTGGCCACGGCGAGCCCGCCGGCCACGACCATCATGCGCCGGGCCGGTGCACCGCCGCGAAGCAGTGCGTCCATACGGCCACCTCCCGCCGGGCGCCGGCCTCGAGGCCACACCGCCCAGGCCATCGCGGTGAGCAGCAGCGCCACGGTCGTCCAGTACAGCATGAACGCGGCGAAGCTCGCAGCCGCCGCCCCGTAGCCGTCGAACTCCGAGAACGACAGCTCGGGTGCCGACGCGAAGCGCAGCAATGGGTGTTCCACTCCGACGAGCGAACCCGCCGCCGCCAGTGCGATGAGCAGCACGGAGAGCAGCATGCCGACCCAACGGTTCCCCGAGAGCACCTGCACGGCTACTACCAGAAGCGCCGTGAGTGCCAATGGGTACCCGACGTACCAGAACTGCGACCCATACACCCACGGATCGATCGGCAGGCCGTCGCCCACTAGCTGTACCGCCGCCGCCACGAGGAGTCCCAGGGCGAGGAGGGCCGTGGGCACGAGCACAAGTGCGAGCAACTTCGAGAGAACGAAGGCGCCGTTCGAGGCAGGCGTGGCGTCCACGAGGCCATCGATGCGGACGGCTCGTTCCCGCCACACGAGCTCCGCGCCGAAGTACACCAGCGCGAGCAGCGCGAACAGACGGAGTGGGATCGCGCCGACCATCTCTCCACTGCTGGCCAGTATCCGTGTGCCATACTCGGCGTTCAAGAGGCGCGTGTACGTCTCCACCGCCGTGATGAACACGAACAACAGCAGCAGTGCCTGGACGACGCGCGCCCCGAACAGCTGCTTGAATTCCAGCCGGACGCTCGACCCAACGGCTCGAAGCAGGTGCCCGCGCGATGCGCCCGTGGGCATGACCGGTGCATACGGGAGGGTCGGTGCAGCTGCGGCTGCCACCGGTGCGTCCGGTCGAGGGCGATTGCGGCGCGCGCCCGCCCCGAGCACGAGGTGGCGCGTGGCCATCACGATGGTGAGCGCGGCGACCACCAGTACACTCAGTCGATTGTACAGATAGTGCCCGGTCAGGGACACGAGTCTCAGGTTGCGATCGTCGAGCGTCCAGTAGCGGGACTGCTCGAACACCGCTGACAGCCCGAACGGATCCATCAGCGCGGCGCGACCGAGCCCCTCCGCCGTGACGGGCGTGCTGTTGGCCATGAGCGGCGAGTCGCCAAGCATCGCCGCGGTCATGTAGAGCGCGAAGATCGCCACGCCGCCGACGTACGTGGCGAGCGAGCTGCGCGTGCGCCAGCCCACCGCACACAGCAGCGCCGACACGAGCAGCAGGTTGGGCAGGATGAGTGTGCACAGCGCCTGTGCGTACGGAGCGATGCGGATCGCTCCGAGGGTGTCCGGCTCGAGTGGCAAGATGAGCGGTGCGAGGAACAGCACGCCGATGGCGAGCGACATCGCCAGCAGGCCGGCCAGCACGACGCCGAGATAGCGCGTGGCCACGTAGACCGCCCGGGACACCGGTCGCGAGAAGATCAGCTCGCGCATGTTGTACTCGTCGTCGCGCAGGACGCCGCTCGCCGCGAAGAGCGTCTGCGAGAAGAGCAGCCACAGCGACAGCAACCCACTCGCGCGCATCACGGCGTATGGGGAGTTCACGTGCGCCGACTCGGCGCCGTAGCCCGTTTGCACCAGCATGAGTGCCAGACCGCACACCGTCAGCGTGACCAGGGCGAACGGGATGCGCCGCGTGTGGTAGCGCAGCTCGAAGTTCACGAGTTGCGTGAACATGTCAGGACGTCGCGCCTGCGGCGGGACGCTCGGCGCCGGCCGACGTGAGCGCGCGGAAGTACACGTCTTCCAGCGTCGGTGACGTCGGCGCGAAGTCCTTGTCGGGCATGGAGTCGGACAGCACCCGGATGCGCGAGCGCCCGGCGTGCAGTTGCGACGAGAGCACGCGATGCTGGCGCGACTGCGCGGCGAGCGCGTGGCGATCGACGGTGCGGGTCCACAGCTGTCCCTCGAGTCCGGCCGCGAGGTCGTCCGGCACTCCCTGGCACACCACGCGACCGTCGGCCATGATGGCCATGCGTGTGCAGATCTGGCGGACGTCTTCCACGATGTGCGTGGAGAGGATCACGACCATCTCGTCACCGAGTTCGCTGAGCAAGTTGTAGAAGCGGCCGCGCTCGGCCGGATCGAGCCCCGCCGTCGGCTCATCGACGATGACCAGTGTCGGGTTCCCTAACAGCGCCTGGGCAATGCCGAAGCGTTGCCGCATCCCGCCCGAGAATCCGCTGACCGCCCGCGTGCGATGATCCCAGAGATTGACCTGCACGAGCAGCGCGTCCACCTGTTCTCGCCGGCTGCGTCGGTCGGTCAGTCCCTTGAGCAGGGCCAGGTGGTCGAGCAGTTCGCGCGCCGACAGCCCGGGGTAGACACCGAAGTCCTGTGGGAGGTAGCCCAGCCGCCGACGATGCGCCGAGACGTCGTCGAAGATGGAGAGGCCGTCGAAGCGCACCGTGCCGGCATCGGGACGCTGCAGCGTGGCGAGCGTGCGCATCAGCGTTGACTTGCCCGCGCCGTTCGGGCCCAGCAGACCGAACAGGCCGTTGCCGATGGACAAGGTGACGCCCTGCAGGGCGCGCACTCCGTTGTCGTACTGAATGGAGACTGCTTCGATCTCGAGTTTCATGGCGAGGTCACCGTGCGATGGGAATAGGCGAGGCGGCGCGACGAGCGGTTCGGTGGCTCGTACGCCGATGGGCACATGTAGTTTCAGGTGACGATTGCTAATGTTTGCCTTAAGTTGTGCTTAATGCTGACATCATCTGACTTTCGATTCTTCCTCGTTCTGGCGCGGTCCGAGTCGCTTGCGGCGGCGGCGCGCGAGCTCGACGTGACGCCATCTGCGGTGACGCAGCGACTGCAAGAGCTGGAGCATCGCGTGGGCGTGCGGTTGGTCGTGCGGAGTGGTCGCCGACTGCTGCTCACCGACGAAGGCGAGCTGCTGGCAGACCGCGGCCGAGACATCACCGACGAGATCGCGGAGTTGAGCGAGACGTTGGTGGCCCGGCGCGGCGAGGTCGCCGGACACCTGCGCGTCATCGCGCCGCTCGGCTTCGGACGTCGCTACGTGGCACCGGTGGCCGCGGCATTCTTGGCGGAGCATCCGGCGGTGACACTCGACCTGACGCTGTCCGATCGCCTCGGCTGGTTTGCCGACACGTCGTGGGATGTGGCCGTGCACATCGGCGAGACCCGGCCCGCGGGATTGGCGGCTCAGACGCTCGCACCGAACCGTCGTCTGCTGTGCGCGTCACCGGCATTCGTCGAGCGTTACGGATCTCCGGCGTCCCCGACGGCGCTCCGTGAGTTCCGCTGCATCGCGCTGCGCGAGAACGACGAAGACGTGACGATGTGGCGGTTCACCAATGCCGCGGGCGAGACGTCGCATGTGCGCATCGATCCCGAGCTCGCGAGCAACGACGGCGACGTCGTCCGCGAATGGGCGATCGGGGGACACGGCGTGGTCGTTCGCTCGGAGTGGAGCGTCGCCGACGACGTGCGGGCAGGTAGACTGGTGCCGCTGCTGGAGGACTACGCACTCCCCTCGGCGGATGTGCTGGCGCTCATGGGACCGAACAAAGGACGCTCGGCGCGGACATCGCAGCTGGTCGCGGTGTTGCGCGACGCGCTCACGCCTACGCCCTGGCGTGCGTAGGCGGCCAGGCGCACGGTGACGGACTCGTGTCCACACTACGAAGGCTCGGCCAAAGAACACAACCTCCCACACTCACGGCATCCCGAGGTGCAGCGCATCGCGCCGTCAGGGGAGCCCCACGTCCTCCTGAGACGACGGCGTCGGCGTGTGGTAGATTCCGCTCCCGCCGATGCCAAAGGCGAGCGCACGTTCTACAGGATCATTCTTCAAGATGATCTCACCGAGCTTCGCGTGCAGCGCCGTCGAGCCACTGCCCGCGCCACTGCCCGCGCCACTGCCCGCGCCACTGACCGGTCTGGCAGGTGCGCAGCTCAACGCGCTTCGCGAGCTCGGCCAGCGTGGCATCGCCTTTGAGCGCGGCGAGTGCGACCTTGGCCTTGAAGGCCGAGGAGTGATCGCGACGCGGACGACGGGGCAAGTGGGTTCCGGTGAAGTGAGCGGAACGTCGCTCAGGGAGCCCGGCTGTCTACAGCGCGTGCTGTCCGAAGAACCGGGGCCACTTCAATTCAGCGTGGGGCGAGGATGTCAGGCAACCTCGAAACGTAGGACTTGGACGCGGATGCTCCTGTCGCACCTGGAGGCAAGGGACGGAAAGACGATGCCGCGGGATGGCGTTCTTCCAATCCGGAATCCCGCGACCATATCCTGCGTACGGGCATCCCACGGATCGGTCACCTGATTGACCACCGACCCACTGAACTCTGGAGAGTGCAATGCTGCCTCGTACCGCTCGTGTGCTGGTCGTCGCCATGATGCTGTGGGCGCAGCCCACCTTGGCGGGTCAGGGCGAGTCGCTCTACCACGAGGCCTTCCGGAAGCTGCATGAGGCCGGCCAGTTCAACGGCGCCGTCCTCATCACCAAGGGCGACACGGTCGTCCTCGATGCCCATTTCGGTGACGGCGACAAACTCGAGGGGACGCGGCTCACGACCAACTCCCTCTACCGCCTCGCCTCCGTCTCCAAGACCATCACCTCGGCGGCGGTGCTCTCGTTGGTCGACGCCCGCAAGCTCTCGCTCGACGATCCGGTGCAGAAGTTCCTGCCGGCGTTTCCCTATCCGGACATCAGGGTGCTGCACCTGCTACAGCACAGCAGCGGGTTGCCGGAATACATCTTCGGGGTGGGCGACTACTGGAAGGACCGCACGGCGATGATGACCAACCGTGACGTGGTCCACTGGCTCGTGGACACGAAGCCGGAACTGGCCTTCACCCCGGGCCAGAGCTGGGATTACTCCAACACCGGGTATGCCTTGCTGCCGCTGCTTATCGAGGCCGTCACCAAGGAGCGGTATGCGGTCTACCTCCGGCGCGCGGTCTTCGCGCCCGCCGGCATGCGGAGCAGCTACCACATCTCCGAGCTCGGGCCGGCGGAGCGGGCCCGGATGGCCCGGGGACACGGCTTCGACTACGGCGCAGGGGTGGATGTCCGGGTCGACCGGCATCCCGTGCTCGGTGCCGCATTCACGGCGGACAGTATCTACGGTGCTGGCGATGTCTTCTCGACCGCACGCGACCTGCTCGCCTTCGATCGGGCCCTGAAGGCCGGCAAGCTCATCTCGCCCGCGCTGCAGGCCGCAGCGTACACCTCGCTGATGCTGCCCGAGGGACTTCCTGCGGGCTATGGACTCGGATGGCAGGTGGCGGAATCCGACTTCACCGGACGTATCATCCATCATCACGGCCAAGGTGATGGGTACCGCACGCGGTACTATCGTTTCCTCGACCGAGGCATCACGATCGTCACCCTGCAGAATGCGCGGGAGAGGTACGCCGACGAGGCAGTGCGGATCGCCCAGCAGCTGGCCTTCAAGGGGGCCTACACGTTGCCGGGCGTTTCGCTGGCCGAGGCGCTGAGCCGAACAATGGTCAGTAAGGGGGTGGAGGCAGCCCTGTCGCAGGTGGCCGAGGTCGCCAAGGCGCCCGGGCAGTGGTCGGTCGTCAAGCGAGACCTGGACAACCTCGCCCTGACCCACTGGTTCCGAGGCGATCGGCCACTCGCCATCAGGTTCTTCCGCAGCTACCTCGCTCTGGCGCCCGAAGAGCCCGGACCGTACGCCACGCTCGCCGAAGCACTGGGCGACATGGGACGAGCGGAGGAGTCGCGGGCGGAGTATGCCAGAGCGCTGGAAGTCGCGAACAAGGATCCGCAGCGATGGGCGCGCGAGATCACGCAGATCAGGAAGGCGATGGGGGACAAGGAGGAGGCCTCGCCATGAGCCACCCCAGGAAGCTCGGCGGCGAATAGGCGATGTGACTGGCGTCGTTGACTGCCATCTCGCTGGCGCTCTTGGTGGAGATGGCCCCGGCCCAGTCCGTGCTCACCCGACGCCTCGAGCGGGGTACGCACCCGGTCGCCGTCCCGCCCAGCGCCGCGGCCGAGTTCCTGTTCTCCTTACCGGGGACATAGGTAACCCTGCTCGTGTGGCACGTAACCGGGGAGGTTGCGATGCCGTGGCAGGAGATTCGACCAATGGACTAGAAGAAGAAGTTCGTTCGAGAGTACCGGCGCGGGCTGTACACGATGACGGAGCCGGCGGAGCGCTACGCCAACAGCCGGACGGCGGGCTACGCGCTTGTGCGACGGGTCGAGGAGCTCGGCGTGGCCGGCGCTGCTGCTCGCGGAAAAGCGCGCACACCCGGCGTGGGGCCCCGGGATGTTGCTGCACTGGCTCGAGCCGCGGCATCGCGCGATCCGGCACTGGCCGCCGTTCGTGACGCGGGCGCTCTGCGGGCTCTCGCATCTCACCGTGTGGTGGATGCGCCTCGGCGTTCCGTACTAGCGTTTCCATCCGGCGTCGCCACAGGAGAACGGGGTGCACGAGCGAATGCATCGGACCTTGACGCGCGAGGCGATCCGCCCGCCGCGCAAGTCTCCGTCGCGCATCCCACGACTCGCATACCCAGGGCACTAGACGGTGAAGCGCGTGACGACCGTCGGCACCTTCCGCTTCAAGACGAAGCTGCTCTTCATCGCACACGCCCCGCGCGGCTCTCACATCGGGCTGCGTGTTATCTATCTCCCCGGCTGTTCACCCCGGTCGCGCGGGCCCGCGAGGAACTCGTGGACGCGTCCGGCGTCGAGGCCACGCGCGACGAACGGCTGGCGGGCGAGTGCATCCGGGCTGCCGAGCACGCCGAAGAGCAGATGCTCGCACGCGACCTGGTCGGTGCCCAGCGCGTGCGCCTCGACCATGGCGCGCTCGATGACAGCCTTCGCGGAGGGCGTGTACGGGATATCGAAGCGATCCTCGGGCGTGCGTCGGTCCGGCGCCAGCGACCGCTCGAGCTCGGCGGCCACGACGTCCGGTGGCGCGTCGGCAAGGAGGCGCGTGATAGCGGTCGGGGCTGTCCGCAACACGCCGAGCGCCAGGTGCGCGGGCCGGACGTGGTCGTGGTGCAGCCGATGCGCCTCGGAGCGAGCGGCGGCGAGCGCGAGCTTCAGGTCATCCGTGAACATGGCGAGCCTCCGAACGCGCGTGCAGGCATAACGTGTGCTTGTGCTGCGAGCGCTCCCATAAAATGCGGTTGTGGGGCCTCGGCAAACCCATATAGAAGATGAAGCCGAGGCCCCACAACCGCTACCGCCCCCGCGCTCGTCGGCAGCAAGCGTCGTTAGGCCCCGACGCACGATGCCCGTGTGGCGTTGAGTCCCGACGCTACGGGATGCGCTCTGAGTCCAAGTCCGACTGAGTGCAGCTGCGTCCGTCAGTATTGTCATAGGTCCGCGCGGCGTTCACGCGAAGCGCGTTAAATCGCACGGTGACATATGAGTCTGCGCCGGGGCGCAGGCGAAACGGGACGGCGATGTCCTTATCGAGCACGATTCGTCTCGAGCCGCATTGGAACTCCTCCAACAGAACCTGAAGCCTTCCTGCGTGAGTCTTGTACGGAACTCCCCAGCCATCGGGCTGACTTCCGTGCTCGAAGCTCGATATCCATTTGTTCCGTGCGAGTCGGAAGCCATGACGACCGGTTAGGTAGCGTTGTCGCGCCTCATCCCAGACTCTAACGAATACGCGTCCAGCAACGGAGTCTGGCAGCGTGTCGCGTACTCGGACGCGCGGAGGAGGTGGCAGCGGAAGGTGTCCCGCATCCTGAGACTCGCGCACCATGCTGAAAGTCCCGTCCGCTCCACAGCAGTAGGCGCGTTGAATCCACGTCCCGTCGATCGTGTCACCGTGCAGACGCCCCGCAAGCGATAGGCCGCCGTGCGATATGCGCGGCACGAAGTCGATGTGTACGGAATCGCCGTGGAAGATCACGGCTTCCGTCTCGCGAGCGAAGAGCGAGTCGACGCTGCCAAACACTGTTGTTGATACATCGCTTGCGATCTGTGAGCCGAAGAACGGCGCGAGATCAACCCAATGCAGACCGCTCACTGCCGAGACCTGATCGTCACGTGCGCCGCGCGCCTCAAAGGGACTGGGGTAAGTCCGGCTTAGCGCGACAACGCCGACGGCGGTACGCGCAGTCGGTTTCTGGTCGCTGCCCGCGGAGTCGAGAGTGAGCACGATGCGCCAGCGACCGTCGAGCACACAACATGGGAGCGGCGCTCGACGCAGTCGTACCAGCACTTGAGTCTCTTGAGGCGGATGCACCGTCGCCTGAATCGAAGTCTGCACGTAGCCGCGCTTTGCAACTCGAAGACTTTGCGTTCCCGCTGGCACGTGAGGAACGTCGAACCGCCCCGTGGAGTCGGTGTCTCCTCCCGTGAACTCACCGAATACAGAGGCATCTCTCACAGGGAGGCCGGTCGCGTCGTCAACGACCACTCCAACCACGCTCGCGGTGGTGTCGCGCAAGGCCGCTTGGTGCGCAAAGATTCGGTCAAGCTCGCGATCTCTAGCAGATCGTGCGCATCCGACAAGCGGCATCGTCAGGACGAGCGCAATCAGCGCGTTGTTGAGTATTCGCACTCTCGGAGTCCTGGCCGTGGGCCTAACGTGTGCTTCTGCTGCGAGCGCTCCCATAAGATGCGGTTGTGGGGCCGCTGCAGACCATCTGTACAGTAGAGCAGCGGCCCCACAACCGCTACCGCAACCGCGCTCGTCGGCAGCAAGCGTCGTTATGCGCCGCGCGCCTCAGCCCTCACGCGGTCCGCCTTCGACGTCACCGCAAACGCTGGGCTCGGGATTGGAGGTAGCGCAGGATACTCGGCGGGCGTCCACTCCTCCGTGTGGTCGACGACACCGCCTTCGTTCTTCAGCGCGCGCACCGCTTCTACGAGCATCTGCAGTGCGAAGCCGGCGTTGACGCGCAGCTCCCACTCGAGTTGATCAGGAGTGCGCAGAGGTGACTTCTTCATCTGCGGAAGAGACTCGTAGCTTGCCATCAAATGATGGTAGCGGCGGTAGAACTCGGAAATGGGCTGAATGGAGGGTGCGGCGAAGAAGCGCACTTCGCCTGCTAGGTACGCGAAGTAGAGCGGTGTGCGTGAAGGCACATAGCGGCTCGGCTCATCATCATGGAAGATCTCGTTCAGCTGCTGCTCCAGTATGCGCATGTCCTGTAGGAGTGCGCTCGCGACAGTGCTCCGATGCCGCGCGCGTTCGCGCGCTTCGTCAGCTGCTCGTTCGGCGCGCTCGCGCTGAGCCTTCCGCAAGTCAAAGATGTATGTACCGCCCACGCCAAGAGCAGCGCCAAGAACGGTCAGTGCAGCGCCAGCCAGGACGCTATCGGCCACGTGTTTGTCCTAGTCCGGTGAAGGACGACGATGTCAGTTCAGTGCGCATAACGTATGCTTCTGCTGCAAGCGCTCCCATAAAATGCGGTTGTGGGGCCCCAGCAGACCGTAGGCCAAAGATGAGGCTGGGGCCCCACAACCGCTACCGCACCTGCGCTTGTCGGCAGCAAGCGTCGTTATACGGCCCCGCGCCGATCGCTGACAAACTGTTTCAGCACCCGCACGCCGCCGGGCGCGGCGGGCCACAGGAGGAGGTGGTACTCGTCGCTGCCCTCGATGCCGAGGTCGTCGACCGTCTGCAAGCCGGCCATGCAGACGCGGACGCGATAGTGCGCGGGGGCTATGGCGATGCGTGCGGCATCCGGGAAGTAATCCGTACAGCCGGCAACCACGAGCCGTGGGCCCGAGACCGTGAGGTCACATTCCACCACGTGATCCCATTGCTTGAGATCGAGACCGGGGGCGCGGTCCTCGATGCGCACCATCACTGGAACGTCGCGATTGCGAACCGTGCCCACGCCGACGACGCCTGGGGCGACCGCAAGCAGGCGCCGCGTGGCATCTGGGCCCCACGCGTCGGACAGGTCGCCGCTGATCGCCTCGTCTTGGACGTAGAACTGATGGTAGTCGGCGAAGAGTGTGAAGCGATGAGCTGTCATCGGTCCGTATAACGTGTATTGGACCGACCTATCTAACACCCGTCCCACGCTGTTACACAGGTCTGTATATCCCAATGTCCAGCGCGTACCACCCCCCCGCAAGACGTCGCAAACCGCCACCCCGCCCCGCCTTACGGTCAGCGCCCCCGATAGACCGGTCAGCATAACCTCGTCCGACAAAGCCGCGAGGCCATCGCATGGCGATACCAGCACGAACGGCCAACAGGGCGTCCCGTGCTGGCCGTTACCGTTCCCCGCGACTCCTTCACCGCGCCACAGAGTCGAAGCGGTCCGCGCGCGCCGCGTCGCGCGAGCTGTGCCGCCGCCGACGGCACCGCGCGATCCTCAGCGTCGAGAAGCCGCTCTCCGTCACCGCGTTGTCCCTCTCGTTGCCCGCGCGCCACGCCCTGCACGTCCACCGGCCGGACCCCACGGTGTTTTGCAGTGACGCCGAAGTTCGCGTCAGCTCCGCGGGCGTCTGCCACCTGCCCGGCACAACGTGTCCACACACCCACTCAGGCGTACCCGGGGTCTCCTACTCCTCTCGATCCGGCGGCACCGTCCCCGCAGCCCGCGCCTCCGCCTCGCGCCGCTCCTTCTCCTTCCGCTCCCGCAGCGCCCGCACGGCCGAGTAGAAGTCATCGTCGCGCTGCCGCCGCTCGGCTTGCTCGATGATCTCCGAGCGGAACGAACTCAGCCGACGCGCGCGGTCCATCGCGGTCGGGTTGCCCTGCAGGTTGTTCATCGGCAGCAACGCCAGCAGCGCCGTCGGGATCGCGAAGTCGCCCAACCGGATGAACTTCTGGTCCACGCCGTACTTCTTGCCGCCGCGCGAGAACGTCCAGTCGCCCGGCGCACGGCCAGGCTCGGCGGCGAAGCGGCGCAGCGAGTCGAGGTACTCGGTGGTCGTCGCGTTGAGCAGGATCTGCAGCGAGTCCGCGCGCGTGAGCGGGATGATCGGCGCCTGCACCACGTCGGAGTTGTAGGTCCACAGCCGCGGATCGTTGAACGATGGACGCAGCCCCTGCGCCGGTCCCCCACCACCGATCAGCGGTCCGGTGCCTCCGGGTGCGGCGCGTTCGCTCGTGGGCGCCGCGGCCGGCACACCACTGGGCACCTCACTGGGCGCCACCACCGGCGGCGCCGACTCGGCCGCCGGATTGCCCGTCACCGGGCGGTCATCGCCGCCATCGCGCGGCGCTTCGCGGCTCGGGCCGGTGCTGGGCGGGACCACCGTGATGTAGCTGACGCGGTCCGGCATCACGGGACGGCCGCGATCGTCGCGCAGCAGCTCGAACGCCACCGGCACCACGAAGCTCGGCACGACGATGAACATCACCAACAACTGCAGGAAGAACGCCGCCACCGACGCCTGCGGGTCGCCGCGGCGCGTCGGAAGGAGACGGATCCTCCGGGGCTGCTTCACGCGTCAGCCACCACGGGGCTGCGCACACTGCTCCATCCCACCACCTCGACCTCCACGACGTCCCCCGCCTGCAATGGGCCTACCCCTTCAGGCGTGCCCGTGATCACCACGTCCCCCGGCTCCAGCGTCATCGCACCCGAGATGAAGCTCAGGAGATCGGGGATCGCGAAGAGCATGTCCTTGCTCAGTCCCCGCTGCCGTACCGAACCGTTTACCCGCGTGATCAGTTCGAGGCCGGCGAAATCCGGGGTCCCTTGCTTCTCGGGTCCCATGGGGCAGAACGTGTCGTAGCCCTTGGCCCGCCACCACTGCACGTCCGACTTCTGCAGGTCGCGGGCACTCACATCGTTCACGGCCACCACCCCGCGCACGCCCTGCGCTGCCTGCCCGGGCGTCGCCTTGCGGAGCGTGGAGCCGATCACCAGGCCGATCTCGCCCTCGAAGTCGATCCGCCCCACCCCGCCGGGCAGCACGATGGCCTCCCCGCTGGCCACCACGGAGGACGGGGGCTTGAGGAAGACCACTGGCGTGGTCGGGACCTCGTTCCCTAGCTCCTTGGCGTGCTCGCGGTAGTTCCGGCCCACGCACACGATCTTCCCCGGGCGTCGCATGCCTGAATCTACCCCGCGGGCCGGGTTTCGGCCTGCTCATAGAAGGCCTTGAGTTCCTGGCGGAGCATGGCCCACGGGCCCTGGATCCGGGCGGCCGGCGGCAACCCCTCGATGAGCCGCCGTCCGTACGCCTTGGTCACCACGCGCGGGTCGCAGATCACCACGGCCCCGCGGTCGTCGGCGGTGCGGATGAGCCGGCCGAAGCCCTGCTTGAGCCGGAGCGCGGCGTGCGGGATCATGTACTCCGCGAACGCATCGCGCCCGTCGGCCTCGATGGCCTCGCACTGCGCGGCGGTGATGGGTTCGGTAGGCACCCGGAACGGGATCTTCCCCAACAGCAGCCCACGCAGCGCCCGTCCCGGCACGTCCACGCCCTCCCAGAAGCTCGCGGTCCCCACGAGCACGGCGTCGCCGTGGTCGCGGAAGCGCCGGAGCAGGTCGTCGCGTGGTGCCTCCCCGTGCACCAGCAGCGGATGGGCAGCGGCCACCCCCTTCTCGCGCAACACCCGCGCCGCCTCCTTCACGTCGCGATGGCTGGTGAACAGCAGGAACACCCCGCCGCCCGAGTACGCGATCAGGTCCATCGCGGCGTCCATGGTCCGCCGGAAGTGTGCGGCCCCGTCGGCGTTGGGCGCCGGGAAGTCGCTGGGGATGGCCAGCATCGACTGCCGCGGGTAGTCGAACGGCGAGGCCAGCGAGGCGGTGAGCGGTTCGAGCTCCTCGTCGTCGAGTCCCAGCCGCTTGGTCATGAAGCTGAATCCGTCGCCCACGGCGAGTGTGGCGCTGGTGATGACCGCGGTCTCCACACGACGGAACAGGTCCTCGCGGAGGATGGGCGCGAGGTCGAGCGGCACGGCGGTGGCCCCGACGTTGCGCTCGCTGCCACGCACCTCGAGCCAGCGCACGCGTGGTGCGCCCTCGCGGTCGGGCTTGAGCGCGGCGCGCAGGGCGTCGCCCGCGGTCTGCAATCGGCGCGCGACGCCGCGCACCTCGTTGAGCAGCGGTGCGAGTTCGTCGGCGCGCTTCTCGTCGGTCTCCAGGCGGTCGCGCACCATGCGGAGGCCGTCGCCGAGCAGCTCGACCTCCTTCAAGAGGTCATCGAGCGCGGCGCCAAGGCCGGCGCGCCAGATGGGATCCTCGTCGAACGCATCGGTGAGCCGCACCTGCGACTCACGACGGTCCCCCAGCCAGGTGCCGAGCAGGTCGCAGAGCTGCGCACTCTTCTCGCGCGCGGCATTGAGCGAGGGCACGAGGCGCGCGCGCACGAGGTCGAGGCTCGCCACGCTGAGGAGGTCGCTGCTCCGGCCGAGGGCGCGCTCGAGTGCCGGCAGCAGTCCCTTGCCCCGTCGCTCCAGGCGCGAGAACAGGCGGTCGAGCCCGCGGCGCGAGACGGTCTGCCCCAGGTGATCGGCGGCGGCGTCCTCCAGATGGTGCCCCTCGTCGATCACGAGGCGCTTGTACGCCGGGAGCACGGCGGCCTCGTCCCAGCGCTGCGAGGCGCGCCGCACCGCGAGGTCGGCCATCAGGAGATGGTGGTTGACCACGATCACATCGGCCTGCGCGGCCGCGCGACGCGCCTTGAACACGAAGCAGGCCTCGAAGTGCGGGCATTTGAGGCGGGTGCAGAGGTCGCCCTCGGCCGCCACCTCGTCCCACACCTCGCCCTTGGGCGGCGCCGGCAGGTCCGCCAGCGAGCCGTCCGTGGTCTTCTCGGCCCAGGCCTCGAGCATCGCGAGATCATCGGCCGCCCCATCGTCGAACAGTGCCGGGCCCTGCAGCCGCGCCTGCTCGAGGCGCTGGAGGCAGAGGTAGTTGCGCCAGCCCTTGAGCAGCGCAAAGCGCACCTTCTGGTCGCTGAGCGTGGCGCCGAGGAACGGGAGGTCCTTGCCGGTGAGCTGTTCCTGCAGCGTGATGGTGTTGGTGCTCACCACGGTGCGTTCGCCGCTCTCGTGCGCCCAGCGCAGTGCCGGCACGAGATAGCCGAGCGACTTGCCCACGCCGGTGCCGGCTTCGATGAGCCCCACACCACCGTGCGAGAACAACTGCGCGATGAGTCGCGTCATCTCGCGCTGGCTGGGGCGGTCCTCGTAGCGGCCCAGCTTGCGGGCGATCGGTCCCTCGGGGCCCAGCAGCGCCGCCACGTCGCCCGGCGCGAGTGCGCTCCGCTTGGGCGCAGCCGGCACCTCCACCACCACGTACAGGTGCGAGGCCTCGTTGTTGATGATCGCGAAGCCGATGCCGTCGTCGTGCATCTTGGCGGCGACGGCGAGGTCCGCGTTGCTCGGCTCGAGCCAGCCGCTCGGATGGTTGTGCACGAGCAGTTCGCCGCGGTTGGCGAAGCCCGGCAGGGCGAGCACGGAGCTCACGTCGCCGCGGGCGGCCACCCGCGCCGTCTGCACCACGCCCTCGTCGTTGACCGTACACACGAAGCAGACCTCGCGGCCCCCGGCGAGCCGGATGGCGCTGCGGATCGCGTTGGCCGCCCCGGGTGCGAGGCGGCCGGTCTCCCCGTGGCCGACCTCGCCGCTCACGTCTTGAGCGGCTTCTTCTTGGCGGCCGGGAAGAGGACGTTGTTGAGGATGAGCCGGTAGCCCGGCGAGTTCGGGTGCAGTGCGAGGTCGGTGGGCGGTGCGCCGATGTTGTGCTGCGGGTCCTCGGGGTCATGCCCGCCCAGGTACGTCCACGAGCCGCGGCCGTAGCTGCCGTGGATGTACTTCACCCAGGGTGCACCTTCCTCGTGCGCGAGCACCGTGACCCCGGGCTTGAGCACCTTCCGCATGAACGAGGTGGTCACGCCGAAGTAGTCGGCGATCACGGTGCGGTGGTTCTGCACGAGCATCGACGCGACGGGGTCGAACTTGGCCGAGAAGCCGAACAGCGTGAAGGTGCCCAGCGGTTGCCGCCGCGCCGGGACGTTCACCTGGTGGCCGTCGATGTCACTCATGGCGTTCACGCCGCCCGCGAACTCCAGGCGGGCCCCCTGCACCGCGAACGAGCGGTCCCACTTCAGCTTCGCGTCGGCGTCCGGGTCCATGGGTGTGCCGTCCGCGAACGGGCCGGCGATGTCGACGTTGAACGCGGCCACCGCGAGTTCGAGGGTCTCCGTCGCGCCGCACATGGCGAAGAGGAATCCCCCGCGCTCCACGAACGCGCGCAGCCGGTCGGCTACCGCCTTCTTGAGCGCCGGGATGTCTGCCAGGCCATGGCTGCGCGCCATCGCGAGGTCGCGGTCGCGCGCCTGGATGAACCACGGCGCATCGCGGAACCCGAGGAACAGCTTGTTCGCCTGTCCCGTGAAGTCCTCGTGGTGCAGGTGGATCCAGTCGAACTGCGAGAGGTCGGTGTCGAGGACGTCGTCGTCCCAGATCTTCTCGTACTTGATGCCGGCGTACGTGAGCGCCAGCGTGACGGCGTCGTCCCAGGGCGGCGAGTCGGGCGGCGTGTAGACGGCGATGCGCGGCGCCTTCTCCAGCGGCACGGCATCCATGTTGCCCTCGGCGATCTCGCGACGCATCTGCGAGACGCGATCGGGGCCGACCGCCTCGAAGCTCACCCCGGCCAAGGCCGCGGCGCGGCGCAGGTTGGGCACGTCGGGCAGCAGGAACGCGCCGCCGCGGTAGTTGATCAACCACTCGCTGCGCACGCCGTCCACCAGCGCGCTGAACGTCACGCCGTAGGCCTTGAGATGGTTGGTCTGCACCTCGTCCATGGGGACGAGCAGGTGCTGCGCGGCGAGCGCCGCCGGCGCGAGCGTGAGGGCCGGCAGCAGGAGCGCGCCGAGCAGGCGCGCGCCGAATGGGAGCGCGCCGAGCGCGATCGCGCGGCGGGCCCGGCGGTTCGGCGACGATGACATCAGCGGATGGTCCACGTTCACTCGGCGGTGCCCATGCGGAGTGCATCGAGTTCGCGCCGCGCCTGCGGCACCAATGCACTGCCGGGATAGGTCAGGATGAGATGTTCAAGATGCTCGCGTGCGCCCGCGCTGTCACCACGGCGCTTGAGGCCGCGGGCCCATTCCAGCTGGGCCTCGGGCGCCTCGGGGGCGGTCGCGTACTGCGTCGCCACGCGCTGCCAGAGCGCCAGCGCCCGGTCCTCGGCCTTGCGGGCCGTCTCGATGCGCGCCGCGAGGGTCACCACCAGCGACGCCGCGTCGTTCACTTCGCGCGCCGATTCCTCGAAGCGCCGGGCGGCGGTCGCCGAGTCGCCACGCGCGAGCGCCAGGAACGCCGAGCCCACCACCGGCGCACGCGCCACCGTGGTGCGGTTGAGCAGCGACAGCGCCGTCACCACGTCCTGCCCCGGCGCCTCGGTCGTACGCAGCGCGGCCTTCGCGGCGACGAGGTCGCCGTCGAACAACGCGAGCCACCCCGAGACCGCATCCTCCACCGCGAGTGGTGCGTCGGCGAGGGCGAGCCGCGCCTTCGCGATGTCACCGGCGCGGATCCAGGCCCAGGCCAGCGTGCGCGAGAAGCGGCGCACCCCTTCCTCGCCGAGGGCGGGCACCGCCTCGCGGACCAGCTGCTCGGCCTCGCGCGCGCGGCCGAGCCGGGCCAACGCCTCGAGCTCGGTGGGCAGCACCTCGGCCAGGCGACGCGTCGCGTCCAGTGGTGCGGCGCCTTCGCGCGCCAGGGCGAGCGCCGTCACGGCGTCATCGGCCTTGAGTGCCGCCTCGGCAGCCCGCAGCGCCGTCGCGGCGTCCGGACGCGCCTTGTGGATCGCGACCAACGCGTCGCGCAGCGTCGGCCAGGCCTTGGCACGCTCCGCTTCGTCGGCGAACTGCTTCCAGATGAAGATCACGGTGTCCGAGGGCGCCAGCACCGCGAGGCCCTGCCAGCCGAGCCGCGCGGAGCCCCACGCGATCTCGAGGAACGCCAGGGCCTGCGCCGCGCCGATCGGTGCCCCGGTCTTGCGCAGTTCCGTGCGGATGCCGTCGCGCGCCGTGGCGGGCGCCGGCTGCAGCGAGAACACCGTGGCCGACTCGTAGTACGGTTCCTCCGCCATCGCTTCGCGCCAGGACTCGGCCGAGAGCGCCCACTGGCCGAGCCCGGCGCGCATCTGCGCGATCTCGAGCACCAGCGCCCGCGTGTTGCCGAGCGCCGCCGTCGCCTGGCGGAGCACCGTGTCGGCCGCGGCCGCGCGATTGTGGAACAGCAGCACACGTGCGTAGTCGCGGTACGGCGCGACGTCCGTGGGCTGCAGGTCCCGCCACTCGCCGAACGCGCGCGCGGCCTCGTCGTGCCGACCCAGCGTCACCAGTGTCCGCAACTGCGCGGAGCGCAACTGCGCCTCGCGCGGGAAGCGCGGCATGATCGAGTCGAACACCGGGAGCAGCGAATCCTCCTGCGCGAGGATCGAGAACATCCGCTCCAACCCGAGCACCCCCGGCACCACGGCCCCGGCGGCGAGCACCTTGCGCCAGCCGTCGATGGCCTCGCGGTTGCGTCCCGACGACTCCGCCTCGAGCACCTTGGACATCAGCGCCGCGAGCGGGTCGTCGCGCTGCACTTGCTGCGCCTGCAGTGCCTGCAGCGCACCGCGCGCGCCGGTCCAGGCCGGGAGCGCGGCGGCGGCGCTCGTCGCGACCACCGCCGAGAGCAGCAGGCGCCGGGCGATGCCGCGCGCCATCGCGCGTCGCCGCCCGCGCGTCACGGCGTCTTTTCGGCGTTGAGGCGGCGGAAGTACTCGATCACGAGCCGGCGCTCCTCGGCGCTCAGCCCACGCAGTTCTTCCCACGTCGGCACCGTGAACCGCTCGGCGTCCTTGCCGCGCTGCGGGCCGTTGGGCGGCGTGAACCGTTCGGCCCCGCGGGCCGCGCGCGATTCGCGACGCTGGCTCTCGTCCTTCTGCTCCTGCTCCAGCGACCGACCGGCGTCGAGCATGCGCCGGAACAACCGCTCCTGCCGCGCCTGCGTGGCCGGGTCGGCGATGCCCTGGTCGAGCACCTGCGCCAGCACACGCGCCTCGCGCGCCATCTCCTGCGCGCGCCCGGTCGGGTCCTGGTCCGCGATCTCGTCGAGCGCCCGCGCCACCTCGCGCTGCGAGCGCGCGAGCTCGCGCGCCTTGTTGCGCGTTGCAGCGTCGATCGCCTGCTGCGACTGGTTCTGCCCCGTGGGGTTGGGGAACAGCCCCTGCATCTGCCCGTTCAACTCGCCCTGCTGCTGCGCGAGCTGCTGCATCTGCTGCATCATCTCCGGCAGGCCCGAGGCCGACTGCGCGCTGGCAGCGCGGTCGCGGTCGCGCGTGAGCTGGGCGGCGGCCTGCCGCAACGCGTCCGCGGCCTCCTGCATCGCCTGGGGCGACTGGCCGCGCTGCTGCTGCGCGGCCTCCTTGGTGGCCTGCTCCACACGCTGGTTGGCCGCATCCATCATCTGCTGCGTGCGGGGCGAGACCAGCGCCGACTTCTGCCCTTCCTGGTTGAGCCGCTGCTGCGCCGTCTGCACGCCCTGCTGCAGCGCCGACTGCCGGGCGCGCAGGTTGGGATCGTTGGGGTTCTGCTGCGCCTGCTGCGCGAGCTGGTCCTGTTCCTTGGCCAGCTGCAGCATCTCCTGCACCGACTTGTCGAGTGCGTCGGTGAGTTCACCCTTCCATTCCTTCACCTGGCCGTCGCGCGCCTGCTGCATGGACTGCGCGGCCTGCTGCATGGCGTTGGCCGCCTGCTGCGCCGCCTCGCCGGCGCGCTGCTGCGCCTGCTGTCGCTCGGCCCCGCTGGCGTTCTCCGCCGCCCGTGCCTGCTTCATCGCTTCGTTGAGCGCCGCCTCGCTGCGCCGCGCCTCGGCCTCGGCACGCTCCGACTGGTCGGCGCCCGTCTGCGCACGCTCCTGCTCCAGGCGCTCCTTGAGCGCCTGCATCTGCTGGCTCAGGTCCTTGGTCTGGCGCGCCAACTGCTCGGCGTTCTTGCTGTCCGGCGGTCCGCCCTTGGAGCTGTCCGCGAACTCGCGCTGCTGGTCCGCCAACTCGCGCGCCTGGTCACCCATCGTCTCCATCGCGCCCTCGAGGGCGGCGCGCTGCAGCATCTTCGCCGACTTCTCGAGTGTCTCGCGCAGCTTCTTCTGCTGGTTCGCCAGGTCCTGCAACGACTGCCGCGTGCGCTCGGCGTTCAGGTTCTGCGAGTTGGACTCCAGCTGCTGCATGGCCTTCTGCATCTCGGGCGTCATCGCCTCGCGCAGCAGCTTCTGCGCATCCTGCAGCTGCCGCGCGAGCGACGTGTCGAGGGCCCCCGCCGCCCGCAGTCGGTCCTCCATCTCGCGCGCGGCCTCCTCCAGT
This sequence comes from uncultured Gemmatimonadota bacterium, assembly GCA_902825965.1. Classification (GTDB taxonomy): domain Bacteria; phylum Gemmatimonadota; class Gemmatimonadetes; order Gemmatimonadales; family Gemmatimonadaceae; genus Pseudogemmatithrix. Next base: position 28,772 of record CADEDA010000026.1, read on the forward strand.
CCGGCCACCCGGTCCTGCAGCGCGCGCTGCTGCTCCGCGATCTCCTTGGCCTTCTCGGCGTTCTCGAAACCCATCGTCGGGTTCGCGGTCGCGTTCGCACCCGGCTGCCCCTTGCCGGTGGAGTCCTTCTTCGCGTTGGGCGAGTTCGCCTCGGCCGCACGATCGGCGCGCGTGCGCGCCGCCGTCTCGGTCTGCTGGTTGAGCTGTGCCTGCGCCTTGAGCGCCGCGTTCGCGGCCGCGACGGCCGCATCACTCGCCGCCCGCGCCGCCGCCCGCTCCTCGCTCGTGGTCGGGATGCGCAGCACCAGCGGGCGGCTCACACCTTCGCGGGTCTCGGGCGCACCCGGCGCGGCGTCGCGCGCCGCCGCCACGAGCCGCACGGTCCACCCCGGTGCCAGTCCCAGCGTCGAGAGATCCTGCACCACGCCGCCGATCCACTCGCCTTCGCCGCCGGCGGAGACGCGGAACTCGTCCTCCTTGCGGACCTTGCCGGTCTCGTCGGTGACGGTCCGCCGCACCCACACGCCCGCGAGGCGATGGTCGTCCTGCGCCAGCAGCTCCACCGGCACCCGGTCGCTGATCTGCACCAGCACCTCGCCCACCGGCTCGAGGATGTCCACGCGCGGCAGTGAGTCGATCAACACCTCGATCTCCAGCGGCGCCGGGAGGTCGGCGAACGCCGTGCGCTCCCCGCGCGCCTCCCAGTCGAGGATCATGCTGCGCGTCGGGGCCAGCGCGCCGGTGAACCGCGTGCCCTGCGCGCGGAGCGGTAGCCGGAACCCGCCCTCGAACAGCGTCACGCTGGCCAGCGGCTCCGACGCATTGCCCTCGATGGCGAGCCGCGTGCCCGCCGGCACGCGGAGCGGCTGGTCGGCCGCCAACCGCTCGCTCGGGCGTCCGAGGTACGCCGGATAACTCGCGAGCACCGACACATCACCCACGAAGGGGCGATCCACCACGCGGATGTGCGCCGTGTCGCTCACGGCGCGTCCGTCCGCGACCACCAGGGCGAGGTCCGCATCCACCGGCGAGATCACCGCCCGGGCGCGGCCCGTCGAGTCCACGGCCAGCGTGGTGTCGCGCCAGTCGGCGCCGAGCGCACGCCAGCGCAGCGTCACCGCACGGCGTCCGCTCGCACTGAGCGAGACCTGCGCCGTGCCGCCACGCGCCAGGCGCGACGGCGCGTCGTCGATCGTGAGTTCCGGCAGCAGCGTGCCGCGCCACGCCTCGACCGGCTGCAACAGCGCCCGCCAGCCGTCGGCGCGCAGCGCCCACGAGGTGTTGGCCAGCACCAGCGCCGAGCCGAGCGCCGTCGCCCCCGCGATGACACCGCGGGCGAGCCGGCGGCGGAAGCGCGGTGCCGGCTCGGCCGCCACGGGCGCCAGCGTCGCACCGAGCATCTCGGCCGCGTTCTGCACGAACGCACCGCCCTGATCGGCCACTTCGAGCAGCCCGGTGAGCGAGCCGCGCCGCAGGCGCTGCTCCTCCTCGATGGCCTGCGCCACGGCGTTGGACGAACTGCGCTGCCGCGCGCGGCGATGCACCAGCCGTGCGACGACCACCGTCGCCACCGCCGCCAACGTCCACACGAGGAACGGCACCACCGGCGGCAGCGCCAGCCAGCGGCCGCGCGCGAGCACCATCGCACCGAGGGTCAGCAGTGCGATGCCCAGCGCGGTCGGCACGACGAGCCGCAGCAGGCCGGCGAGTCGGCCGGCGCGCGAGGTCTCGCGTGCGACGAGGTCCAGGACGCTCATCGGGTGCCTCCGCTCGTGACGGCGTAGACGAAGAGGTTCACCCCCATGCGCAGCGCCGCCTCATGGGCCTCGGGCGGATCGTCGGCGTAGGTGCCGAGGTCCTCCCAGCCGTTGCCGAGGTCGCTCTCGCTGGAGTAGAAGACCGCGAGGCGGTCGCCGATGAATATCCCGTAGCCACGCGCCGGCTTGGCGTCGTGCTCGTGGATCTTCGGCACACCCTGCGGGAACGGATACACGATCCGGTAGATCGGATGGTCGAGCGGCACGTCCACCAGCGGGCGGTCGGGGAACACCTTGGCGATCTCGCGCCGGAAGTGTTCATCGAGGCCGTAGTTGTCGTCGGCGTGGAGGAAGCCGCCGCGCAGCAGGTAATCCCGCAGCCGCGTGACCTCGAGCTCGCTGAACTTGAGCGAGCCGTGCCCCGTCATGTGCAGGAACGGATAGTCCCAGAGCTTCTCGTCGAGCAGCGTGGTGCGCACCTCGCGCGGCTCCACCTGCAGCGTGGTGCGCTCGCGGATGGCGCGGATGAGGTTGGGCAGGCTCGACGGATTCGCGTACCAGTCGTCGCCCTCGTACTGCAGGCGCGCCACCGCCAGGCGCGGGGCCGTCACGCGCGGGGCCGCGCGGCGCGCGTGGTCCGGGGACCCCGCGGCGACGAGCACCGGCAACGCGATCAGGAGCAGACGACCAGCACGCATCAGCACACTCTCTCAGTCACGATTCGCCACGCCCCCATCATCCGCCGTCCCGCGCCCGCTCGCCATCGCCCCGCTCGCCAGGTGGCTCGCCACCCGGTACGCCACGTTCCGCGGCGCGTCGTGCCGCTCCATCAATACGCGCGTGATGTCGCGAGCGCTCATGCCCGTCGCGCGCAGCGCGGCCGCCTCCTGCGCCAGCGCCGCCTCGTCCAGCACCGCCGGCGGCGCCCCGCCCAGCACGATCACCACTTCGCCCCGCGGCTCGTGTGCTGAATAGTACGCAGCCAGCTCCGCCACCGTTCCTCGGCGGAACTCCTCGTACTGTTTGGTCAACTCGCGTGCGACCACCGTTGCCCGGGCGCCGGCGCCGGCCTCGGCCAGCTCGGCGAGGGTGTCGCCCACGCGGCTCGGGCTCTCGTAGAGCACCGCCGTGTGTGGCAGGCTGCGCAGCTCGGCGATCGCCCGCGTGCGCTCGGCGCCCTTGCGCGCCAGGAAGCCGTAGAACGTGAAGCGGTCCGTCGGCAGGCCGGCACCCGCGAGTGCCGCGAGCAGCGCCGAAGCGCCCGGCACCGGCGAGACCGTGATGCCGGCCGCGATCGCCGCCTCCACCAGCCGACTGCCCGGGTCCGAGAGCAGCGGCGTGCCGGCGTCGCTCACCAAGGCCAGCGACTCCCCGGCACGCAAGCGGGCCACGAGGCGCGGCACGGACTCCGCCTCGTTGTGCTCGTGGTAGGCCACGAGCGGTGTGCGGATGTCGAAGCGTTCGGCCAGGGTCCGGGTGTGCCGCGTGTCCTCGGCCAGGATCGCGGCCGCGGCGCGCAGCACCTCGACCGCCCGCGGGCTCAGGTCGCCGAGGTTTCCGATGGGTGTGCTGACGATGTGTAGGGTCCCGGGCGTCGTCGCGCCATCGGGAGTCACCACTGGACCTTCCACGGCAGCGCGTCGAACAGCCCGGCCGCCTGGAACACATGGCGGCGCGCCGTGGTCAGCTCCTTGAGGATCTGCTCGGGTGGGCGCTCGGGTGCGGCCGCGGCCTTGAGCACCTCGTGCAGCCAGCTCCCCACGGCCTTGGTGAGCGTCGCCGTGTCGGTCACGGGGTCGCGGGTCGTCGGCAGCGCCGGCGAGAACTTCTCGAGCAGCGCGAACCGCGGCACGTGCGCCCGGCGTACCGTCTCCACGAGCTCCTCCGCCCGGGCCAGGCCGTGGGTGCGCAGGCCGGCACCCAGGGCCGTGATCAGGTCGCGGTACGCCTGGATGAGCGCTGGCGCCGCCTGCGCCGGCAAGGCATCGGCCCGCGGCCAGAGCCGCACCAGCGGCTTGGTCGCGTGCGCCGTGGGCGCGAGCAGCGCCTTCACATGGGCCGAGAGATCGCCCGGGCGGTTGTCGGAGAAGTAGCCGCGCAGCGGCGCCCCCGAGGAGATCACCACGTAGTGCACGGACCCGTCCACCTGGATCTCGAGGGCGCCATCGTGCATGGTCGCGTACAGGAACGCGAGCATCGCATCGCCGTCGTCGATCTTGAGTTCGCGCGGCCAGGCGAGCGGCGTGCCCGTCTGCGTGGCGAACATCGTGTCGAGTTGCTCGTCGGCCGCCTCGTGGAAGCAGATGCTGCCGTACTCGGCCGAGTTGGGGACGTGGGCGATCGCCTCGGAGATGGCGATCGGCGAGAACTTGAGGCCGTCGGTGGACGAGGTGGCGTTGACGACCTCGCCTTCCTCGAGGAACAGCGTGATCAGCTCCTCGGGCAGCCAGACGGCGACGTACCCGTAGACGCGGGCCGCGCGGTCGCGCTTGGCGTCGGTGAGCAGGTTGCGCAGATGCACGTACGCCAAGCGGGTCCGGTGCAACAGGACCCGCTTGGCGGGATACCGCAGGGCGTCGCGCGAGAGCCCCATGCGTGCGCGCGGCGCGTCAGGCCGCGTGTTGCTCGAACTTCGCCGCCAGCACCGGCTTCGGGACCGCGCCGATCACCTGATCGACCAGCTTCCCGTTCTTGAAGAACAGGAGTGTGGGGATCGAGCGCACCTGGAAGCGCATGCCCGTCCGCTGGTTCGCGTCCACATCCAGCTTGGTCACCTTCACGCGGCCGGCGAACTCCTCGCTCAGCTGCTCGAGGATCGGCGCGATCATGCGGCAGGGGCCGCACCAAGTCGCCCAGAAATCGACCACCACGAGCCCGGACGCCTGCTCCACCTCACCCGCGAAGTTGTCGTCCGTCACCACTACCGTCTTCGACATCGGTTCGTGCTCCCTGGAGTACGGCGGCCGGTGCCGCGCACCGAACGCGCCTGCTAACGTTCCGGCATCCTCTGCGAGTCTCCTCGCCACCGAAGACACCAACGGTATGTCCACTGCTGCCCCCCGCGGGACCCGTATCGCGCACATCGGCATCGCGATCGATTCCATCGAGCGCATCCTGCCGTTCTACAAGGACATCCTCGGCATGCCCGAGGTGCCGTTGAACGACGAGGACGGCGCCCGCATCGTCGGCCTCGCGGCCGGCGAATCCCTCGTGGAGCTCCTGCAACCACACGTATCCGATTCCCCCGTCGGGCGGTTCCTGTCCAAGCGGGGGCCAGGGGTGCATCACATCTGCTTCCAGGTCGAGGACCTCGACGGCACACTCGACAAGTGCCGCCGCGCGGGACTCCGGCTCATCGACGAGGTCCCGCGCATCGGCGCGGAAGGCAAACGCATCGCCTTCCTCCATCCGCACTCGACCGCCGGCGTGTTGGTCGAGTTCACTGAATACTAGGAATACTAACGCGTCCGGCTCAGTCGACGCCGGGCGGACGGCTGGTGCTGCGGGCACCATCCGCGCAGATCGGGGCCAGCGGCTGCAGGTTGATGTCCTCGACGAAGAACCGGCCCGTCTTGGCGTTCCGCACCGTGGTGAAGGGCGCGAGAGCGGTCCGCGTGCCCGACTTGAGCTCCACGTCGTAGATCATGCGGCCACCCTCTGCCGCCTTCGACGTGAGGATGCGAAATTCGTCGTGCCGGAGGTGGCACATCATGATCAGCACCCGCTTCTCGACCTCCTCGCGGGAGTACATCTCCCGGGTCGGTGCCGTCGCGTTGCCCCAGACCGCGGAGACCGCCTGCAGGTCCTGCTTCTTCGCGGCCGCCAGCATCTGCGACACCGCCCCTTCAGCCGACGCCGCACCCGCCTGAGGCCCGCCGACCGGCGGACGGCAGCCCGCGATCAGCACCCCGAGTCCCACCACGCACCACGCACGTCTCACTGGTTCGCTCCGCAGCTGAGGATGACCGAGCAAAGATGACCCGCCAACGGCTCTACATCAACATCGATCACGTCGCCACCGTCCGTCAGGCGCGACGCGCGCCGTACCCCGATCCGGTCGCCGCGGCACGCCTGTGCGAGGACGCCGGCGCCGACGGCATCACGGCGCACCTGCGCGAGGACCGCCGGCACATCCAGGATGCCGACATCGAGGCGCTGGCCCAGGGCGCGCGGACCCCGTTCAACCTCGAGATCGCCGCCACCGACGCCATGACCGCACTGGCCGTCCGTCTCCGACCCCATCAGGTCACATTGGTGCCCGAACGCCGCGAGGAGATCACCACGGAAGGCGGCCTCGATTGCCTCCGCGACCCCGCGCGGCTCGCGGCGGTCGTGGGGCGCCTGCACGCGGCCGGCATCCGCAGTTCGCTGTTCATCGATCCGGACCGTCGCCAAGTGGATGCCGCCGCCGCGCTGGGGGTGGCCGCGATCGAGCTGCACACCGGGACCTACTGCCACCACCCCGCCGACGGCGCGCCGCTGCGTGCCCTGCAGGACGCGGCCGCGTACGCCAAGCAGCGCGGCCTCGCGGTCCACGCCGGACACGGCCTGACCCTTGAGAACGTCGGCCCGGTGGCCGCTATTCCGGAGTGTGAGGAGCTCAACATCGGGCACGCCATCGTCGGC
>CADEDA010000027.1:0-4573 GCA_902825965.1 uncultured Gemmatimonadota bacterium
TGCGGTTCGGGGCACGGGACTATGATCCGGTGGCGGGGCGGTGGACGGCGAAGGACCCGCTCGGGTTCGCGGGGGGTGCGACCAGTCTGTACGAGTATTCTAGCAGCGATCCTGTCAATCGAACCGACCTGAGCGGTCGACGGCCGGTGCGCTTTGGAAACAGCATCGTTGAGGTCAACGATACGCTCCTCGAGGCGCTCGGTCTGCTATTGAACTCAACGTTGAGCACGCCGTCCCCGTTTCCGCGTGGCGAAGCTTGGACAGACATTGCGGTTGTAGCGCAACAGGCACTCGTGGACATCGGCTCGTGCGAGGTGTTGCTATTGGGCAAGCTGCGAAACCGGAATGCTCCTATGGGGCCGCAGATTCCGGGATCTCTAAAGCCGGAGTTTCCGAGTGAGCTCGAACAGATGACGTTTGAAGAGCTTCTCACACGGATGAAACAGGCTAAGGGCGCGGAGAAGGTTGCCTTGAACCGAGCGAAGAAGAACCTCCAGCAGGCTGAGCGTCTACTCGACAAACTCAAGGGTTGAAGAATGCCCAAACGTGAAACAGGCTCTCATTGGTATGCGGCAAGGCTGCTCCATCGATGTGATGTCGGAAGGAGAATGAATAGGCTGCCGCTGTGGGATGAGAGTATTCTGCTGGTCCGCGCGCGGAGTCCGCGCGAAGCAACGAAGAAGGCTGCGAGCTTGGGACGGTCTCTTGAGCACAGCTACAAGAACTCGCTGGGCGAGCTCGTGAGATGGGTGTTCGTGCGAACCTTGGATGTGGAGCTGCTCGTGGACCAATCGTTGGCGCACGGCACAGAGGTCTTCTCTCGGCTCATTCGGCGAAAACGCGGTTACCAAGGTGAGTGACGCGTGAACGTGGTTTGATCGATCTTTGCGCGCCGATCGTTTAGGTAGGTGGTGGAATTCTGGCCGCTCCGCTCGCCGGAGGATGCGCTTGCTGCATTTCGACTAGCATTGGCCCACGCCGAGCCGAGCGTTTCTCTCTCGATCGTCAGCGTCCCGCCGGCTGCAAAATGGGAGCGCGTTCTCTATCCGCTGCTCGGGTTGAACGTTCCGCGGTTAACGAGGACTATTCCACTCAGCGTAAATGGTCCGAGAGCTCTGACGGTCTTTGAGGATGGAGATGCTGAGTGGCTGCTTGTGCCTACAGACAAGAGAAGTGATCGCCTCGTAGTTCTTCATACCCAGCGTGCTGAGACTTTTCAGGTGGACGAGTCGGAGTGCGTTCCTCTCCACGACGCGAGCGGATTGGTGGAGTCCTTCCTGAATTCCGGAGCGCGTCCTCCAGATGAGCGATGGCGTCGTACTCGCGAGCGCCGCGAACGCGGCTGACGCTCATCATACGATGTCCGCAGGCGTGTAGAGAGAAGACCGCGCTTGCTTTGGGTCGCTGGGCGGATCTAGCAGCGTGACGCGGAACGGCACGCCAACGGCCGGCGACACGTGTATCCGGTTGAGAACATTGACCCTACAGGGAAGGTTGTTCCGCTGTTCCTGCTTGCCCGGGTGATCCTAGAAGCCTGGCTACCCGCCTTCGATGTTCTCGACACATGGGGGACCATATCGACTCCATGGATACGGCCCGCCGCAATGGCTGCGTCGCTAGGGCTGCTGCTTGCGGGGCTCCTACTTTCTGGCGGTGGATGTTCCAAGGCGGATGAAGCAGTCGATCTCGCGAACACGGCCATTGGTCCGGCGCAAGCGCAACGAATCCAGAACGCAGCCGACAGAATCGGCAAACGGAGTGATGTGGTTGGAAGTCGCGCGCGAGGCGCACCGAACCCCGACGACTGGGACTATGTTATCGAGGGCCTCACCAAGCGCGAGAAGGACAAAATCAAGAACTCACTGCCGGGTGCAGCGAACAGGACCGAGGGAACTCCGAGAAAGATCGACTTCCTGGAAACGCTCGATCCAAGCAGGCCGCATATTACGTTTTTCCCACGGAACTTCGAGTGAAACACCTGTCGCTAGACGATCAGTTATTGATCAATCGGTGGGCGCAGGAGCTTGAGTCAAACAGCAGTGCTCTTGGTCTATTCGCCCGGTGGAGCGGTCAACGGGAAGTGTTGCTCGGGCTCGTCTCGGAGCTGTGTAAGCAAGCGTCGCCCACCGACGGCGATATTCCCTTCGTGTTGGCGAATGTGCCGTTTCAGGCTACCCGCCCGGCGGGTGTCATACTCTGTATGGGCGTGAATGCCGATGTCTTCAACAGACTCAGAAGACTAGGAGGGCAGAATGCACAGAACGCTCAGGATGCGTTCTGGGTCTTCATGTACCTGTTCAGGGTGGCGGACGCGCGTCGAAGGCACTCAGAGACGAACTGTCGTCACTGGTGGCATATGGACCTCACGAATCCCGAAGTGGTGCAGTGGATCCGCGACGAGTACTCAGCTGGCAGGCTGTAGCAGCGGCGGCCGCGGGTCTTCAAATCAGCCAACGCAACACTGCTCTGCGATGACCAATGCGGGTGAAGAGTCTCGGACAACCAATCAACTCGCACTGCTGGATCACGTCGCAGGCACCAGTGCGAACATGCTCCGGCGGATAGATGGAGCGAACTTCCCAGCTGTTGGAAGGCCGAATAGCCGCGCCGCGGTCCGGGGTTTGCGAGGTGCACTGTCAGTGTTTGACTTTCCGGGTTTCTACTTGGATTGTCGCGATGCACTTCGCTGCGCGGAGATTCATGGGGGATCGCCGACTCATTGTTTGCCGCGAAGGGGCATTGCTTCATCGTCAGAATGGACCCACCAATGACAAGGTCTGATCCCCCGTCGTATCTGAGCTTCGCCCCCGAGGGTGATGATTCTCCTCAATTCACGTTTGCGATCGAAGCCTACCGGGCGTACCTCCGAAGTATCAGAGATTCTCTTCCGCCGGGCGCTCGCGCGTTTGCCTCAGAACCGTGGTGGTACGATCCGTCAGATGATCCCCGGCGACTCCACGACTCTTGGCTGGACCACATCATCGTACGTGAATCTGCATCTGAAGGGAGCGCATCACCGAGATCAGTTTCGCTCGAAATGCTGGTTCTGGGGCCGACGCACGAGATGCAGACGACCCTCGAGTACGTGGACGTCATTCGCTATGAGCTAGACTCTCATGCGCATCAGCTCGGGAAGTATCGGCGCTCAGCCCATCATGGCGACTGGATCGCAGACGAACTCCGGCTCGGCGCTGAGGGCACCTTGGTGCACGAGGTGTGGTTCGCTGGTCCCCGATTTCGGATTGAGTGTGCAGACCTTCGAGTGAGCTCGAAGCCTGCCGTACTTCCGACGAAAGGGCACTCTGCGAAGGGATGACGTTTCTTCGACGTCGCCGTCATCCGCCGACGAGGGCATCAACTGGATGGCCCGAGGACTCCGGCTGGCTCGACGGCTCGAGGGCTGGGAGTTGACTGTCTCTCTATTGGGCGCGAAATGCCCCAGCGATCGGCGCGCGCGCCGTTCCCGGGGAACGGTGGGGACCCGTCTCTTCCACCGCTTCAACGCGGGAGAACTATTGAGGGTCCTCCCGCCTCTTCTCCAGTCTTAGGCTGACAACTGGGCGGGAGGTGACAAGGAGGCTTGCGCGTACTCAGTTGGCGACATGGGATGGCTGCCTTCATCACCGCGAAGGCGTACGGCGGAACGATCGCGACACCAGCCGCAATGTCGCCCCACGGGCCGAATCGTCGGAGACGCCGGCCGACCAATCCATACACCCCTCCCGCAGCCGAACCTCCCAACACCGCCAGGTCGAATACGGCGCCGACCATCATCCCATGCGCGTCCGTGAACGGCGTCTTCCGCCGCGCGAGAACGAGGCGCAGCGGCATCCCGAGAATCGCCCCTTGCAGAATACGAAGCCGCGGCCAAATCCCGCGATCTCCAGAACGAACAAGGAGGCGAAGCCCCCGGGCTCCGCCCCCCCCTTACACCTCACACCTCCCACCTCCCACCTCACACCGGGAAAAGCATCTCCCGATACCGCGGCAGCGGCCAATACTCATCCCCGATCGACACCTCGAGCTTGTCCGACAACTCCCGGCAAGCCAGCATCGCATCCGACCCCGTGCTCGTCAGGAACGCCGCACACTTCGCCCCATCCTCATGCAGCGCATGCGCCCGCTTGATCGCCGCGTGCAACGCGCCCGTCTTCGCCTGCAGCGCCGCCACCACCTTGCCCGTCGCCTCGGCCGCGGCCTTCTGCGGCACCACCTTGATGCCCGCCTGCTTCGACTTCGCCGCACCCTCGGCCAGTGCGTTCAGGTACGCGTAGCCCGCCGGCAGGATCTGCGTCTCGAGCATCTCGGCCAACGTCTCCATCTCGATCAGCACGTCCTTCACGTAGCGCTCCACGCGCACATGGTAGCGGCTCTCGAGCTCGGCCTCGGTGAGGATCCTCGTGGACTTGAACAGGTCCTTCGCCGCCTTCGTCTGCAGCTGCGCCAGACCCTCGGGCGCACGACGCAGGTTGAGCAGGCCACGCTTCTTGGCCTCCTTCACCCACGCCTCGCTGTAGCCGTTGCCCTCGAAGCGGATCGCCGAGGTCTCCTTGAAGACCTTGCGCACCACGCG
>CADEDA010000027.1:4673-34716 GCA_902825965.1 uncultured Gemmatimonadota bacterium
CATCGCCTGCTCGGCCTTGGTGCCCGCGCGACCGGCGATGATGTCCTCGATCATCTTGGTGAGCGCCGCGCCCATGAACACCGAGATGATCGCCGGCGGCGCTTCGTTCGCGCCCAGACGATGTTCGTTGCCGCTGGTCGCGATGCCCGCGCGCAGCAGACCCTGATGCTTGTGCACACCCTTCAGCACCGCCGCGAGGAACATGAGGAAGCGGAGGTTCTGATGCGGCGTCTTGCCCGGCTTGAGCAGGTTGATGCCGTTGAGCGCGTTGTCCGACGTGATGGACAGCGACCAGTTGCAGTGCTTGCCCGAGCCGTTGATGCCGGCGAACGGCTTCTCGTGCAGCAGCACCTGCAGGCCGTGCCGCAGCGCCACGTCCTTCAGCACCGACATCACCAGCTGGTTGTGGTCCGTCGCGATGTCCGTCTCCTCGAACATCGGCGCCATCTCGAACTGGCAAGGCGCCACTTCGTTGTGTCGCGTCACGATCGGCACGGCGAGCTTGTAGAGCTCGTACTCGACCTCCGCCAGGAAGGCCTGCACGCGCTCCGGGATGCCACCGAAGTAGTGGTCCTCGAGCTGCTGGCCGCGCGGCGGCGGCGCCCCCACGAGCGAACGCCCGCCCATCACCAGGTCCGGGCGCAGCGCGAAGTGCGAGCGGTCGATCACGAAGAACTCCTGCTCGGTGCCCATCGTGGTGTAGACGCGCAGCGCGCCCTTGTCACCGATGAGCTCGAGCAGCTCGCGTGCGGCGTTGGAGAGCACCTCGCTCGAGCGGAACAGCGGGGTGACCTCGTCGAGCGCCTCACCGTTGTAGCCGATGAACACCGAGGGGATGCACAGCGTCTTGGTGCCGGCCGCTTCCATGATGAACAGCGGCGAGGCCGGGTTCCACGCGGTGTAGCCGCGCGCTTCCCAGGTCGCACGCAGGCCACCCGACGGGAACGACGATGCGTCCGGCTCGGACTGGATGAGCTGCTCCGCCGTGAACTGCTCCACGGCGTTCTTCGAGGCATCGAGCGTCAGGAACGCGTCGTGCTTCTCGGCCGTGAGCCCCGTCTGCGGCTGGAACCAGTGGCAGAAGTGCGTCACACCGTGCGCGATCGCCCACTCCTTCACGGCCTTCGCCACGGCCGGCGCGATCTCACGATCGATCTTCTTGCCCAGGCGGATCGACTCGGAGAGCTTCTCGAACACGTCCTTCGGCAGCTTGTCGCGCATCTGGCGCGCGCCGAACGTGTTCTGCCCGAAGTAGGCCGAGGTGGGCTTGGGATCCTTGGCCATCGCTGGAACGTCCGGGGTCATCGGCACACGGGTCGAGATGGCGTGCAGGACCGCCGCGCGATTTGAGGAGGAGGACATTAAATGAAGGTGTTTGATGTGGTGATTGTGCAGAAAGTGCAAATCTAGACGCTCACTTTGCAGGATTCAAGCCACAAACTGGCAAAACGCCTGCGGAATCGTGCACGAAACGCAGAAAGTCCACCGCTAGCGCCCTCCTCCCATCAAACACGAACCCCGGAGCCGCTCCAGCGGCTCCGGGGTTCTCGGTAGGCTTCCTATCGAATACAGACCTATAAAACGTTGCAAATCAACGTGTTAGGTGTTGTCTCACTGCTCGCTGGCCCGGGGGACCACCGTCACCTTGCCCCGCATCCGCTGATGGATGGTGCACCGATAGGTGAAGCTCCCCGTATCGGCCGGAATCCAGGCGTACCGGGAGCCCGGCGACAGCTCGTCCGAGTCGAACACGTTCGGCCGCACGGCATTGTGTCGGACGATGTCCGCATTCCGCCACAGCACGGTGTCGCCCACCGCCACCACCAACTCGGCCGGCGCAAAAGCCACCGACTTCATCACGACCTCGTGGGTCCTGGGCGCGCCATGTTCGGCCGCCGACGCCGAGAGGCAGCCCCAAGCCGCGAGTGGCGTCACCGACACCACGGACACCACGGACACCAAGGGCAACCGCAGCCGGCGCGCGCCGAGCATCCAGCGAAGTCGCCGCACGATCAACGGCGACGCCGCGTCTTGGAGGCCGCCAGCTCACGCGCGTGGTCGAGGTGCGCCTGCACCGCCGGCCGTACCTCCACGAGCAACGACTTGAGTTCGGCATTCTGCGCCGACGGGATGAGCGCGGCGTCGATGGCCCCGAGCACGGTGGTGTGATACGACACCTCGTTGGCCGCATACGCGCTGTCGAACGCGAAGCCCTCGAGATCGCGGAACATCAGCCGCTTCGTCTCGGCGTCGTCGCGCAGGTCGAACGAGATCTGGTTGTCCACCGGCTTCACCTTGAGCCGCGTCACGAGTGCCACGGCGGCCTGGTTCACCGACTCATGGTCCTTCTTCACCATCGTGGCGAACGACCGCACCGCGGCATCCTGGCTCTTGGCGAGCGCGAGGTCCGCATACAGGATGTCGGCGTTGTTCGCGGCCACCACGATGGCGGCGATGTTGGCATCGGTGAGCCCCGAGCCGGGGCGGGCGGCCGGCGCCGCTGCGGCAGGTGCGGTCGCGGGCGCAGCGGCCGCGGACGATGCCGGTGCCGTCTTGGCTCCGCCGAGGCCGAGCCAGCTGCAGGCGCCGAGGAGTGCGGGGACCGCGAGGGGGAGGAAGCGCAGGTAACGGGTGCGTGACATGGGTGGGGACTCCGCTGAGAAAGGAACATCTGGCCTGGCGATCCGGACTGCGGACCGAGCTCATTTGGAGACGCCCTGCCCCCCGACCTCGCCACAACTGGACATCGGTTTCCACGGCTTTCGCGCCGCCGCCTCACGGGTCGCTTGAGACGGGACCTGCGGTCGGCTAGCTTCCGGACACGGCGCCGTGGCCAAGTGGTAAGGCGGCAGACTGCAAATCTGCTATTCGTCGGTTCGATTCCGACCGGCGCCTCTGCACGACCATACGAAACGAACGGGGGGCCCGGATGGGCCCCCCGTTCGTTTAACCCGGCTTACCTCCCCGACCGTCACGGTGTGACGCTGTCCAGCGCCTCCGCGACCTCCGCCATCACGGCGGCATCGTGCCGGATGGACGTGAAGCCCGCCTCGAACTGGCTCGGTGCGAGATACACACCCGCATCGAGCAGGCCGTGGAAGACGCGACCGTATCGCGCCGTGTCCGCGGACTTCGCGGTCGCATAGTCGCGCACCGGGGCCCCGGTGAAGAACGCGCCCCACATCGTGCCCGCGGTTCCGGCGGTGAAGGGCACCCCGTGCCGCGTGGCCCAGGCGCGCAGCAGCCGCACCATCTCGCTCGCGCCCCACTCCGCACGCGCGAACATGCCGGGGCGCTGCAGCACGTCGAGGGTGGCGATGCCACTGGCCATCGCCACCGGGTTCCCGCTCAGTGTCCCGGCCTGGTACACGGCGCCCGAGGGTGCCACCTGCTCCATGAGGTCGCGACGACCACCATAGGCGGCCATGGGCATGCCGCCACCGATCACCTTGCCCAGCGTCGTGAGGTCCGGCGTCACGCCGAAGAGCGCCTGCGCACCACCAAGTGCGACGCGGAACCCCGTCATCACCTCATCGAAGATCAACACGATGCCGTGGCGCGTGCAGAGCGCGCGAAGTCCGCGCAGGTATCCGGCCTCGGGCATGATGAACCCGGCATTGCCGACCACCGGCTCCACGATGAGTGCGGCGATCTGGTTGGGGTTGGCCTCCACCACGGCCGTGATCGCCGCGAGGTCGTTGTACGGTGCCGTCAGTGTGTCCGCCGCGGTGCCCGGTGTCACGCCCGGCGAATCCGGCAGCCCCAGCGTGGCGACGCCGGAGCCGGCCTGCACCAGGAATCCGTCCGCGTGCCCGTGATAGCAGCCCGAGAACTTCACGAACTTCGGACGGCCCGTCGCGGCGCGCGCGAGCCGCACGGCACTCATCGTGGCTTCGGTCCCGCTCGAGACGAATCGGACCATCTCCATCGACGGCATCGCCGCGATGATCCGCTCCGCCAACTCGGCCTCGAGGACGCAGGGTGCACCGAAGCTCACGCCCTGACCGACCTGGTGCCGCACGGCTTCCACCACCTCGGGATGTGCGTGGCCGAGGATCATCGGGCCCCACGAGAGCACGAAGTCCACGTAGCGATTGCCGTCGGCGTCCCACACGTACGGCCCCTCGGCCCGCGCGAGGAACCGCGGCGTGCCGCCCACGGACCGGAACGCGCGCACCGGACTGCTCACGCCGCCGGGCATCACCCGCTTCGCACGCGCGAACAGTGCGTCCGAGGCGGTCGTCTTCGTGGTCGCGGAGGTCACCCCTGGGTGGACAGCCATCGCGCGGCCTCCTTTGCGTAGTAGGTGATCACTTGGTCGGCGCCGGCGCGCCGGATGGCGACCAACGCCTCGAGTGCCGCGCGTGGTTCATCGAGCCAGCCGCGTTGTGCGGCGGCCTTGAGCATCGCGTATTCACCGCTCACCTGGTACGCGACCAGCGGATGCGGGAATCGGTCGCGCACCTGACGGATGATGTCGAGGGCGCTGCCGGCGGGCTTCACCATCAGCAGGTCCGCACCCTCGGCCACGTCGAGCTCCACCTCACGCAGGGCCTCGCGTGTATTGGCCGCGTCCATCTGGTACGCGCGCCGGTCGCCGAAGCTCGGCGCACTCTCCGCCGCGCCGCGGAACGGCCCGTAGAACGCCGACGCGTGTTTGGCGGCGTAGCTCAGGATGGGCGTGTCGGCGTGGCCGTGCGCATCGAGCGCCTCGCGGATGGCGCGCACCTGCCCGTCCATCATCGCACTCGGTGCGACGATGTCCGCCCCCGCGGCCGCGTACGCCACGGCCGCCTCGCCGAGCAGCGGCAGCGTCTCGTCGTTGTCCACGACGCCGGACTCATCGTGGATGATGCCGCAGTGGCCGTGCGAGGTGTACTCGCAGAGACAGACGTCGGCGATCACCAGCAGCTCCGGTGCGAGCCGCTTGAGCTCGGCGATCGCGCGCGGCACGGGACCGTCGGCGGCGGCCGCACCCGTACCGCGTGCGTCCTTGTGTGCGGGGATGCCGAACAGCAGCACACTCCGCACGCCGAGCCCGCGCAGCTCCGCGACCTCGGCGGCGAGGCGGTCCACCGTGCGCTGCGAGTGGCCGGGCATGGTCTCGATCGGCTTCTCGATGCCGCTGCCTTCGATGATGAAGAGCGGATGGATGAACTGCGACGGCGAGAGATGCGTCTCGCGGACGAACTGCCGGAGTGCCGCCGTGCGCCGCGTGCGCCGCGGTCGCATGGTCGAGGCCGGGGAGAGCAACAGGGTCGGGTCGTCGAACACGGGATCCTCGCTCAGTGGAGCGCGGAAGGGAGGGAGAAGACGCGCACGAGCGCCTCCACGAGACCGGCGTCATCCTGGCGGTCCGCGACGGCGTCCACGCGCAGGCCGCATTCGCGCGCGGCCGCGGCGGTGACCGGGCCCAGGCAGACCACACGCGGGCGCGTGTCGGGGGTGAGCTGGTCGATCCGGATGCGGGCCGCGGCGAGCCCCTCGACGACGTGCCGCACCGTCGAGGCGCTGGTGAACGTGAGCGCATCGACCCGCCCGTCACGCATGGCATCGACCAGGCCGAGCAGCGCGACATCGGCGACCGTGCGGTACGCGATCACGTCGGTGACCGCCGCGCCGCGTGCGAGCAGGCGATCGCGCAGCTCGCTGGACGCGAGGTCACCCCGTGGCCAGAGCACGCGCATGCCGACGTCGAGCGGCAACTCGTCGGCGAGTACGTCCGCGAGTGCACGGGACGGCGTGAAGTCCACCGGCCGTGCCGCGGCGTCGAACACGCGCGAGGTGGCGCCGCCGACCGTCGCGACACGGCAGCGCACCGGCCAGTCACCGTGAGCTGCGGGTGCCGGTGGCGCCGTGGTGGACCGCGCGCGCTGGGCGAGCACGCGTCGCGCCGCGTTCGCGCTCGTGCAGACCAACCAATCGTAGGTGTCGAGTGCGGCGAGTGCCTGCACCAGCGGTGACGGGTCCTCGGCGTCGATCACGCGGATCGCCGGCGCGGCGAACGGCAGCGCGCCTGCGAGCCGCAACGCGTCCAACAACGGACCGCTCTGGGTCTCGCTCCGCGTGACGACGATGCGCTTCGCCGCCAGTGGACGCTCAGTCGTCGGCACCTGACCCGGACTCGGCGAGTTCCGCCAGCAACTCGTGACCACCCTCGGCCACCAGCGCGGATGCCACGGCCTGCCCCAGCGCGACCGCCTCGTGACGCGGTGCCGTGCGCTGCACACGCACGGTGCGGCCGTCGTGTGCCCCGACCACGGCCGTGAGTGTGAGGCGGCCGTCACGCAGCGTCGAGAATCCGGCCAGCGGCGCGTTGCAGCCCGCCCCCATCGCCGCGAGGAACGCACGTTCCGCATCCGCGCAGGCGCGGGCCTCGGGATCCTCGAGGGTCGCACACAGCGCGCGCAGCTCCGCATCGCCGGCGCGTGCTTCGATCGCAAGGATCCCCTGCGACACCGCCGGCACCATCGTGTCGGGATCGAGGAACTCCGTGACGACGTGCGACCACCCCAGGCGCTCCAGCCCAGCGGCGGCGAGTACGATGGCGTCGTAGTCGCCGCGTTCGAGCTTGGCGAGGCGCGTGTCCACGTTCCCGCGGATGTCGAGGCAGAGCAGGTCCGGACGGATCGCCTTGATCTGGCAGGCGCGTCGCGGGCTCGACGTGCCGATGCGCGCGCCGGCGGGCAGCTCGCGCAGCGTGCCCGCGCGCGAGACGAGGCAGTCGCGCGGGTCGGCGCGTGTGGTGAACGCGACGATCGTCATGTCGTCGGCGAGTGTGCTGGGCAGGTCCTTGGCACTGTGCACCGCGAGCCGGATCCGCCCGCTGCGCAGTGCGTCCTCGATCTCGGCGACGAACAGCGAGTTCCGCCCGATCGCCGCCAACGGCCGGTCCTGCACGGCATCGCCCCGCGTGGTGATCCGCTCGAAGCGCACCTCGAGCCCTGGGTGCGCGGCCACCAGCCGATCGCGCACGTGGTTCGACTGCCAAAGCGCGAGCTGACTCCCGCGCGTGCCGATCACCAACGAACCCGGACCCGCCAAGGGACACCCCCGTGCGGCGGGGCCCGCTCCGGGACCCTTCCCGGACCGCGCCCGCCCTGAGTCGGAGGTCCGAAGACCCCGCTGGGAGCGAAGATACGGCTCACCGGCCGGTTTGTCACGGGTTTTTGTCGTCAGGCATACCTGACATCTCTGGACCGGCGTTTCACCGGAAATGGTGAACCGGTTGTCCGACTGGCTCTTACCTCACTCCGGGGGCTACCCGACTGACCACATAGGGCTACTATGGTATAGTTGTCCCGCGGCCAGCAGCACTGTTCGTCCCCCTTTCTGAGCCGTGAGATCGAATGCGACCCCTGCACCCCCCGTTCGGTCAGGCGGACCTTTCCAACTGTGAGCGCGAGCTGATCCACCTCGCGGGCTCCGTGCAACCGCACGGGGTCCTGTTCGTGCTCGCCGCGGCGGATCTGCGCATCGAACAGGTCAGTGAGAACACCCTGCAGTATCTCGGTGTCGCACCCGAGGAACTGCTCGGGTCCTCGCTCGATCGACTCGGTGCGGGACTCGAGGCGCAGATCCGCGAGCGCATCGATGCCGGCGCCACCGATTCGCCCGCACCCATCCGCCTCGCGCTCGATGGCCCGCGCACCGCGACTGCCGTGCTGCATCAGGCGACGGGTGGCGGCTACATCCTCGAGTTCGAGGACATCACGTCGGGGCGGCCGCGCCGGAGCACACCCGGCCTCGCGCCGCGGCTCACGGACATCATCACGCGGTTCAGTGCCGCGCACTCCATCCAGAGCCTGGCGGACCTCGTCGTCGAGGAGTTGCAGTCGCTCATCGGCTACGACCGCGTGATGGTGTACCGCTTCGACGACGAAGGGCACGGCGAAGTGATCGCGGAAGCGAAGCGCCGCGAGATGGAGTCGTACCTGCACCGGCACTATCCGGCCACCGACATCCCGCAGCGTGCGCGCGAGCTCTACCTGCGCAACAAGGTGCGCCTGTTGGTGGACGTGCAGTACACGCCCGTGCCGATCGTGCCGCGCCTGCGGCCGGGCACGGAGGAGGAGCTCGACCTCTCGCTCTCCACGCTGCGCAGCATCTCGCCCATCCACGTCCAGTACCTGCGGAACATGGGTGTCGGGGCGACGCTGGTCGCGTCGCTGGTGCACGAGGGCAAGCTCTGGGGCCTCATCGCCTGCCATCATCGCCGCCCGCGCTACGTCACGTTCGACCTCCGTGCCGCCTGCGAACTGCTCGCCGAGGTGGTGTCCACGCGCATCTCGGCCCTCGAGCACTACGCGGAGGCGCAGGCCGAGGTGCTCGTGCGCCGGCTCGAGCAGCGACTCCTCGAGGAGACCAGCACGGACGGCGATTGGCGCCGTGCGCTGTTCGACGCGCCGCGGCAGCTGCTGCAGCCCGTGGGCGCCAGCGGCGCGGCCCTGCTGTTCGAGGGTGAGGTGCACACCACCGGCGATGTGCCGGCGACCACCGACCTGCGGGAGTTGTTCCGCTTCGTCTCGCAGCAGGGACCGGGGACGGTCTACCAGACGGCGTCGATCGCCCGGGCGCATCCGCCACTCGCCAAGATGACGTCCGACGCGGCGGGTGTGCTCGTGGTGCGGCTCGCGCCCGAGCGCGAGGAGTATCTCGCCTGGTTCCGCCACGAACAGCTGCGCAACGTCACCTGGGGCGGCGATCCCAGCAAGGCCGTGGTCTTCAGCGAGTCGATGGAGCTCTCGCCGCGCCGCTCGTTCGCCGCCTGGCACGAGCTCGTGCGCGAGACCTCGCTGGCCTGGAACTCGCGCGACATCGCCATCGCCCGCGCCATCGGGACCTCGCTCGCCGACCTGATCCTGCAGATGCGCGCGGTGCGGGTGTTGCTGGCGGAGAGCCAGCTCGCGTCCATGCGCCGTGCCGTGCTCGACGCCACCGAGCCGGTGGTCATCACCGACGGGGCCGGTCGCGTGCTGCTCGTGAACGACGCGCTGAGTCGCCTGCTGGCCGGGCCGCATCGTCCGTTCGAACGGATCGAGGACCTCACGCGCAGCTTCGAGGAACCGGCACGCGCGGCGACCATCATGCAGCAGGTGTTCGAGCAGCGGCGCCCGTGGCGCGGCGAGCTCACGCTGGTGCGCGCCGGTCACGACAGCGCCGTGCCGGTGGCCCTGCGCGCGGATCCCATCCCGTCGATCGACGGCTCGCTCTTCGGCGTGGTGCTCATGCTCACCGACCTCACGGCCCGGCACGAGGCGGAGTCGGCACGCCTGCGCATGCAGCGCGCGATCTTCGCCGCGCAGCGCCCGATGCCGCTGCCGGGCAGCGACGCCGCACGGCCGCTCTCGCCCGCCGTGCAGACGCTCATCGCGGCGATCTGGGCGAACGCCGGGGTCGCCGCGAGCGAACTCGCCGACTCGGCCGACACCGCCTCCATCGCGCCCCTGCTCGCCGAGGTCGAGAACGCGACCCGGCACGCCGCCGAACTCTCCGCGATGCTCGGTCGCTACTCCGAGGGCGACGACACCGGGACCTGACGCGAGGCGAGCGCCTCGAACAGGGCGATGTGCCGCCGGAAACCGTCCTGCGCCTCCCGCACCAACGCATCCGCACCCGCCGCGTCGATCGGTGCAGCGTCCAACGCGGACCGCCACGCGGCCGCCGCAGCGCGCGGGTCCGCCAGCGCGGGGAACTCATAGAAGCCCGTGGGCAGCCCGGCGGTGGCCGGGTTGGCGCGGAGGATCCGCGCCACGATCTGCCCGCCGTTGAGGTCGCCGAGGTATCGCAGCCAGGCATGCGCGAACAGGCGCGGCGGATCGTCCGTCACCAGCGACGCCACGTGCGTCGCGTACGCGTCCGCGAGGGCATGTGCACGTGGCCACGACGACGGCGGGCCACACAGTGCGCTGAGGTCGCCCTCGAGGGCGTCGACCCGGGCGAACGCGGCGCTGTCCAGCGCGTGGAACTCGGGGTGGCGGCGCTGGACCTCACGGAGTCCGGCTTCGAGTGCCGCGTAGATCGCGCGCAGCGACGCGAGCAGCGTGGCGTAGGTCTGGGCGCTGACCGTGCCACGCAGCAGCTCCTGCATCACCCCACTGCGTTCCGCCGCGGTGTGGAGCGATTTGGTCTCGTCATGCAGTCGCTGGGCCAATCCCACTGCCGCCTCACCGTTCGGTCGCCACCCGCGCCGCCATCGCCTGGCCCTGTGCGATGCAGTCGCCCAGCGCCACGCCGCTGCGCCACTGTCCCACAAGGTAGACACCCGGGAGCAGGGATTCCACCTGCGCCGCGCTGTTGGTCACGGCATCGTGGCCCAGCTCGTACTGCGGGATCGCGTGCCGCCAGCGATGGTGATGCACGAACGTCGGCGCGGCCCGCACGCCGAGCAGCGCGCGCAGGTCCTCCAGCACCTTGGGCAGCACCTCCGCCGTCTCCATGGCGCCCATCCGCGGGTCGCGCGAGCCACCGAGGAAGCAGGTGAGCAGCACGTGGTCGCGCGGCGCGCGGCCGTCGAACACCGACGACGAGAAGAGCACGCCGAGGACCTGCCGCTGCTCCACCTCGGGACAGAGCACGCCGAAACCGTCGAGTGGATGCGCGACCTCGTCGCGCCGGAAGCCGAGGGCCAGCGTGGCCACCGGCGGATGCGGCAGCCCGGTGACGGGTGTGAGCCGCGCCGCGATGCCGTCCGGGAACCGGATCGCGCCGAGCGCGTGCGCCGGCCCCGCGTAGATCACCGCGTCCGCGTAGCGATCGCGCGCGCCGCCGGCATCGACGGCATGTACGCGCCAGCCGTCGCCCTCGCGCGTGATGCCGTGCACGCGTGTGTTGAGCAGGAGTTGTGACCCGAGCGTCGCGGCCATCGCGTCCGGGAGCGTCCGCAGGCCATCGACGAACGAGGTCAGGCCCTTCTGCCGCACCACGCCCGCCCGCGCCCGGGCTTCACGCATCCCGCCGACCAGCAGCGAGCCGTGCCGCCGTTCGGCGTGGAAGAGCAGGGGCAACGCGTGTCGGGCCGACAGGCGCTCCGGATCGCCCGCATAGATGCCCGCGACGAACGGGCTCACGAGATACGTGAGGATCTCGTCGCCGAGCCGACGGCGCACGAGGTCCGCCACGGACTCGTCGTCGCCGTCCATCGTGGCGGACACGAACGGCTCGCGCAGCAGCCGGAGCTTCGCACTCGCCGAGAGCGCCCGCGTGGACACGAGATCGAGCGGACCGGACGGCAGCGCGACCACGGCGCCATCGCGCACGATGAAGCGCCGCTTGGCCGCCGCGGACGGCGTGAGCCGCTTGGGGCCGAGTGCCAGCCGGTCGATCAATGCCTCGAGACCGGCGGACGCGGTGAGGGACGTGGGCCCGGCCTCCACCAGATATCCGTCGCGACGGATGGTCGAGATGACGCCGCCCGCACGATCCGCGGCCTCGAACACCGTCACCTGCGCCCCGCGCCCCCGCAGCTCGACGGCGGCGCTCAGCCCCGTGATGCCGGCCCCGATCACCGCGACCTGCATCTAGGCCTCACTCGCCCAGTCGCGGGGGACCAGCATGGCATCCAGTGCGGCCTCGATCGACCCGGGTGTGGCGGCCTCGGCGGGTGCCCAGGCGGCCATCGGCGGCATCGACATGAGCACACTCTCCGTGCGCGCCCCCGTCTGCAGGCCGAACAGCGTGCCGCGATCGTGGAGCAGGTTGAACTCCACGTAGCGCGCGCGACGATGCAGTTGCAGCGCGATGTCGCGGCCGGTGTACGGCGTGGCCCGGCGGCGGCGCACGATCGGCGCATACGCCTCGCCCAGCACGCGGCCCATCTCGGTCACGTAGGCATGCAGACCGTCGGTGGAGAGGCCGAACGGCGGCTCGCTCGGCCGCAGGTGGTCGAAGAACACGCCGCCCACGCCCCGGGCCTCGTTGGCCCGGTGCGGGCTGCGGAAGTACTCGTCGCACCAGGCCTTGTATGCCGGGTAGAGCCGCGGGTCGTGCGCATCGGACCGCGCCTTGAGCACGCGATGGAAGTGGCGCGCGTCGTCGGCGAACGGATGCATCGGCGTGAGATCCGTGCCGCCGCCGTACCAGGCGTCGAGTCGTGTGCCGTCGGCGTCCGTGAGCTCGAAGTAGCGCACGTTCAAGTGTGTGGTGGGCACCATCGGCGAACGCGGATGCACCACCACGCTCACGCCGGTGGCGAAGAAGTGCGGTGTGGTGCCGGCCGGGATGTTCCCGCCCAGGCGTGCCGCCGCCTCAGCCGGCAGGATGCCCTCGACCAACGCGCGGTTCACACCGGCCTTCTCGAAGACGTCGCCTTCGGTGAGCAGCCGCGAGCGTCCGCCGCCACCGCCCTGACGGTCCCACGTGGCTTCGGTGAATCGCCCGCCGTCGAGGCCCTCGAACAGCGTGGTGATCTCGTCCTGCAGCATCGCGCTCCACGCCGCCATCGCGTCACGACGACGTGTGCCGACGAGTGATCCGATCGAGGTCATCGTCCCACCTCCGCTGCCTGGGCGGCCGAGTGCGCACGCCGCGAATCCCAGGCCTGGACGGTCTCGATGAACGCCCGCGCGTGCGCTACGGGCACATCGGGCAGGATGCCGTGCCCGAGGTTCGCGATGAACCCCGGACCATCGATGGCGGCGAGCATCGCCTCGGTGCGCGCGCGGATGTCGGCTGGCGACGCGTACAGGGCGCAGGGATCGAGGTTGCCCTGCACGCCACGCTTGGTGGCATCCGCCACGCCGCGCGCCCACGCCGGATCGGTGTGCCAGTCCACGCCGAGCACGTCACAGCCGGTCGCCTCGGCGATCTCGCCGAGCGCCCAGCCCGCGCCGGGCGCGAAGCAGATCACCGGGACGCCCGCGGTCTTCGCGATCTGTGCGGTCCGCGCGAGGTACGGCAACGCGAACTCGCGGAACTCCCGCGGGGCCAGCGATCCCGCCCACGAATCGAAGATCTGCAAGGCCTGTGCGCCCGCGGCCGCCTGCGCCACGAGGAAGCGGCCTACGTTCTCCGCGATCCGGCCGAGCAGCGTGTGCGAGAACGTCGGGTCGGCGAAGAGCAGCCGCTTGGACACCGCGAACTGCTTGGTGCCCTTGCCCTCGGTCATGTAGGCGAACAGGGTCCACGGCGCACCGGCGAATCCGATCAGCGGCACGCGGCCCTGCAGGGCGCCGCGGGTCATGCGCAGCGCGTCGAGGTGGAAGCGCAGGCCATCCTCCGGCTCCACATCGCGCAGGCGTGCGAGGTCGCGCAACGTGCGCACCGGGTCGGCGAACTGCGGCCCGATCCCTTCGTCCACCGTGAGCGCCATGCCCATCGCGGCCGGCACCACGAGGATGTCGGAGAAGATGATCGCCGCGTCCACGCCGAGCAGCTCGACGGGTTGCAGCGTCACTTCGGTCGCGAGCTCCGGGGTGTGGCACATGGTGAGGAAGTCGGCCTTCTGCCGCACCGCGCGGTACTCGGGCAGGTAACGGCCGGCCTGGCGCATCATCCACACCGGTGGCCGCTCGACGGGCTCGCGCCGGCAGGCGCGCAGGAAGAGGTCGTTCGGCGTGGGCATCAAGGGTTCCCGGGTTGGAGGACGGGCGTCGGCTGCAACACGCCGGCGCCGCGGCGCGCGCGGGCACGGCCCGGCCGCGCAATCTCGCTCGCCCCGTCGCGCCCCAACTCGCGACTCACGTCGCGGGGGCCGTCCACCGGCGGACCGGCGAAGAGGGAGTCGAGGGTCATGGTGAAGGCGTGCAACGCCTCGCCGTGGGCGATCGCGGTGCGCAGTTTGGTCATCGGGCGCGCGAGCAGCTTCGCGACGATGCGGTCCGTCGCATGCGCTGCCACCGCGTCGCCCGCTGCAAAGGTCAGCTCGCGGCGGCAGATCTCGGTGAGTGCCTGGGCCAGCGGACGGATCGCCTCGCGCGCGGCCGCCGCCGCGACCCACTCGACGAAGTCCTCGAGTTCCGCCTCGACGATCGCCTCGGCGCTCGGTGCCGCGTTCCGCCGCGCCTCCTCGGCCGCGAGCACCGGCAGGTGCAGCGCGTCGAGGTCGGCCAGTGTCACGCCGGGCACACCGGCCAACGCCGGATCGATGTTGCGCGGCATCGCGAGGTCCATCAACAGCAGCGGATACGTCGCCGTGCCGCAGTTCTCCCGCGCCGTCCGCAGCGGTCCGTACATCACCACCGGCTCGGTCGCGGCGGTCGCGGCGATGGCGACGTCGGCCATCGCGACCTCCACGTGCATCGCCTCGTAGGGGGCAGCACGTCCACCCACCTCCACGGCGAGCGCCTCGGCGCGTTTGGTCGAGCGGTTGATCAGCACCAGGTCGCGCGCGCCGAGCTTCTGCAGCTGCCGCGCGACCGAATGGCCCGTCTTGCCGCAGCCGATGATGACGACACGGGCGTGGGCGAGCTGCCCGAACCGCGCGTGCGCGACGGCCGCCGCTTCCGCGCCGACGGACCGCCGGCCCGCAGCGAACGCCGTCTCGTTCTGTACGCGCTTGCCCGTGCGCAGCGCGGTGTCGAAGAGCCGGTGCAGCACCGAACCGGCGGCACCCGCACCGGCGGCACTGCGGTACGACTCGCGCAGCTGGCCGAGGATCTGGCCGTCGCCCATCACCTGGGACTCGAGGCCCGCGGCGATCCGCAGCGCCCGTCGCGCGACCTCGAGGCCGGCGCGCCGCTTGGCCACGGCGAGCAGTGCACGCGCCTCGGACTTGCTGCCCATCCAGGCCCGCGCGATGGCGGTCACCGCGTGGTCGAACGCCGCCGGTGTCGCCGGATCGTTGCTCGCCGTCCATGCGTAGATCTCGCTGCGGTTGCAGGTCGAGACGCAGACCAGCTCACGCACCTCATGGTGCATCCCGCGCGCGTGCAGGCGCTGGATGCGTGCCTCGGACAGGTGGAAGCGCTCGCGCGTCTCCACGTTGGCATGCCGGTAGTCCACCGCGATCGAGATCAGCATCGCGTCACCTCCCCGCGAAGGGGGCGTTGAGCTTGACCACGCACCAGTTCAGGTAGATCGCCGCCGCCACCCACGCGAGGTACGGCGTGAACCAGATCCCCGCCTCGGAGGCGAGCGGGCGTGAGCACCAGTACATCCACAGGATCGAGCACCAGAACGGGACCACCTGCCACAACGCCCAGTCCGGCCGCTTCGCGCGGAAGAAGAGCCAGCTCCACCACACGTTCCCCACGCCGTTCACCGCGCAGGACACGAGGAACAGCCGCCGCTGCATCGACGTCCCGTTGCCCTGCCACGCCAGCACGCAGCCGTATCCCGCGGCGAGGAACACCGTCGTCCAGATCGGACCGAAGAGGGCATCGCGCGGCTTCCACGCCGGCTGCCGCAGCGCCTTGTACCAGGGACCGATGTCCGTCACGAGCGCGCCGACCGTCGCCACGCTCGCCCAGAAGGCGACCGCGCCGGTGATCGGGACCCAGGTGGCGTCGATCACGCGGGGGCAAGGCCGGTGAGGTGCGCAAGGTTCTTGAAGAAGATGCGCACGTGCGAGAGCGGCTTGGCACGGACGAGCCGCTTCTGCATGTACGCGTCGAAGGTGAGGCGCTGCACGTCCACGTCGCGACAGATCGCCACGAAGCGCTCGCGACGCTCGTCCGTCGTGTACCAGAAGCGCTGCATGAGGTCGAGCACCCAGAACACCTGGCCGTGTGCACGCATGAAGCGCTTGCGTGCCCGCGCCAGCGCCCGCGCGGACCCGGTCGCGAGTGCGTCCTCCACCGCGTCGGCGGCGAACCGCCCGCCCGTCATCGCGTAGAAGATCCCCTCGCCACTCGCCGGTGCCACGACGCCGGCGGCATCGCCGGCCAGCACCACCTCGCGGCCGTCGTCCCACACGGGCAACGGATGCAGCGGGATCGGCGCGCCCTCCCGGCGGATCGTCTCCACCGCGTCGAGCCCCGTGCTGCGCCGCAACGCCGCCACGGATTCCTTCAGGCCGAAGCCCTTCTGCAGCGAGCCGGTGCCGATGCTCGTGGTCTTGCCGTGCGGGAAGATCCACGCGTAGAAGTCCGGCGAGAGCGGACTCTGGTAGTAGACGTCGCAGCGGTCATGGGCGAACTGCGCGCTGTCATGCTCCGGCGACCGCACGATCTCGTGGTACGCGAACACGAAGCGTCCCTCGTCGGCCCGCGGGATGCACTGCCGTGCCACCGGCGACCGGGCGCCGTCGGCACCGATGACGTAGCGGGCCCGCACCGAACACTCCGCGCCGTGGCGCGAGCGGCCGTCGGTGTACACGATCCGTGCGACGCCGTCAGCATCGCGCTCCCGCCGCACGAAGGTGCCTGTGCGGCGATCGGCGCCTGCGGCCGCCGCCCGCGCGCGCAACCACTCGTCGAACACATCGCGGTCCACCATGCCGACGAACCCCGCACCCACCGGGATGTCGACGTTCCGCCCCTTCGGCGAGACCATGCGCGCCTCGTGGATGCGCGCCACCAGCAACGACTCGGGCACGGCGAAGTCCTTGAGCAGCTGTGGGGGCACCGCCCCGCCGCAGGGCTTCACGCGCCAGGCGCGGTCGAGCAGCAGCACCGAGCGCCCGCGCGCCGCGAGCTCATGCGCCGCCGTGGCGCCCGCCGGCCCCCCACCCACCACCACCACGTCGTACGTGCGTTCGAGGATCACGGCTGTGCCTCCAGGCGTTCGCCGGGTTGCGCCACGATGCCGTAGCGCGCCACGAGGTCCCACGCGAACGCGGGAATCATGCGCCGCATCCGATGCGGGCGTTGCTGCCGCAGGCTGAGGATGCCCTCCGCCGCCTTCATCTCCACGCGTGTGCGGGCGAACTCCAGGCCCTTGGGCCCGAAGCGGCGCTGCGCCCACCCGATCAGCGGTCGCACCCACTTGGGCGCGCGACGCACCGGCAACCCGCCGACGCTCCGCTCCAGCACCCGCACGAACGTGCGCACCGCGCCGCTGCGGTCGCCCGCGCTGCCCGGTGCCGAGAGCACGAGCTCGTCCGCGAGCAGGGCGCACAGCTCCTCGCCGCGCGCCGTGCGCACGAGCAACCACTGCTCACCCTCGCCCGCCATGTACCCCACCGTCAGGTCGCTGAGGCTGTTCGTATAGTCGAAGCAGGCGCGGCAGGTGGCGGGGAAGAAATCCGCCGGCAACTGCGAGATCGGCAGCTGCATGAACGGGATGAACTGCGTGCGTCCATCGTCGAACCGGAGCTCCACGCGGAAGTCCGCGAGGAACTCGAGGTAGGTCACACGCGCCGGGGTGTCGGTGAGCAGGCCGAGGAACTCATGGAACCGCTCGGTGGTCGTGTTGTCGCTGCAGGGAGTGCCGATCACGTAGAGGCGTTCCAGGCCGAGCGTCGATTCGAGCGCGCGCAGGGCGTGTACCTGGCAGGCCACCCCGATCACGGCCAGGCGACGGTAGCCGCGCGCGGTGGCCTCGTCGAGCAGGGCGAGGATCGGCGAGTATCCCATCTTCATGCCGCGGCACTGCGCCATCTCCTCCGGGCGCGTGAGGATGGCCGGCCGCGGCCGCCAGCGGTCCTCGGGATCGCTCGCCGTGGCCAGCACGGCATCCACCGCCCCGGTGGCGAGGAGCCGCTCGCCGATGCGCGTGGTGATGCCGGTCCACTGCGCACCCGCGAGCGGCGTCTGCAATCGCGCGCGATGCATCGCGCGGAACGGGCCGAAGAAGGCTTCGTCGCCCGTGCGCGCACGCGTCCGCCCGTGCACCTGCCGCTCGAGCGCGTCGTACTTGGGATGGATGAACTGGCAGACCTTGCCGCAGGACGCGGCGTGCGACGAGCGGGAGACGCCGCAGTCCGTGCACAGGTCCCGGTGCGGTGCCGGCGCGAGCGTCGGCGTCTGTTCCAGGAGCGGGAGCACGGCCACGGCGGCCATCAGCGCATCGCCCCGAGGATCGCTTCGCCGGCGCCCGACCGCTGCAGCGTCCTGGCGGCCGTCGCCGGCGTGCTGCGCAGTGCCATCACCGCGGCGACCACGAAGAGCACCGACTCGACCGCGAACACCACCGTGTAGCCGCGCGACGGATCGCCCAGCACGGCGATGGCGAGGTCGCTCGCCACACCACCGCCCAGCGAACCCGCGCCGTACGCGATCGCCTGCGCCGCGCCGTAGACCCCGAGCCGGATGCCGGTGCCCCGTGTCGTGTCCGCTGCCGTCATCGCCATCATCGAGCCGATCGCGCCCACCGCGAACACGCCGTTGGCGACACCGAGGGCGAACACGGTCCCGGTGAGCAGCGACGTCCCGCCGAGCGCGGGCGACTGCGCGAGCAGCATCAGCGTCAGCGCGGACGCGACGCAGCCACCGGCGGCCCACGCCCGCAGGCTGCCGATGCGCGCCGAGAGCACGGCGGCCGCGAGCATGCCGAGCATCACGCCACCGTGCTGGGTGCCGCCGAGTTTGGTGCTCTCCCCCGGCGTGAGCCCGAACACGCGCCCGGCGAACGGCTCCAGGATCAGGTCCTGCGCGCTGTACGCGAGCATCGCGGCGAACACGAACAGCGCGAACCGCCGCGTGGTCCGGTCCTCGAGCGCATCACGCAGCGTCGTCATGAATCCGGCACCGGACGGGACCGCCGGTGCGGCCAGTGGCGGCCGCGTGATGTGCCAGGAACCCCAGGCGGCGATCGCCGCGAGCACCGATGCGATGAGGCACACGCCCGCCGTCACGGCGATGAGGCGCTCGAACGAGAACGGATCGAGCAGCTGGCCCGACACGCCCGCCGTGACCGCAATGCCGAAGATCATCATGATCCACAGCAGGGCCGCGGCGCCGCCGAGGCGCTTCGGCTCGATCTCCTCGGCCACGTGCGCGAGCAGCGCCGTGCCCGCCGCGCTCATCCCCACGCCGATCAAGGCGTACGCGACGAAGGCCAGCGCCAGCCCCGTCCACAGCTGCGACGCCGCGATCGACACCGCGACTGCGGCGAGCAAACCGCCGAGTGCGAGGACCACGGCTCCGCCCAGGATCCAGGGGGCGCGGCGTCCGCTGCGATCGGAATCGAACCCGAACCGGGCCCGCGACATCTGGATGACGAAGTGCAGTGCCACGAGCACGCTGGGGATCGTGGCCGGCAACGAGAGTTCCACCACCATCACGCGGTTCAGCGTCGAAGTCATGATCGCGGCCACCGCGCCGATCGCGATCTGCGCGAGGCCGAGCCGGGCGATCGACCGCCAGCCGAGGTATCGACGCGGGGGAAGGACGTCGCTCATGACGGCACACTCCGCAGGGCGAAGGCCGCGATCATCATGCCCCAGACGTAGAACGGCACGCCGATCGCGGAGAGGAAGAGTGCCCGCGCGCGCGGAGCACCGAGGAACCGCCACATCAAGGCGCACTGCACGAGGACCAGCCCCGCGATCGCGACCGCGGGCCAGCCGGCACCCCACGCGCGCAGCAGCGCGATGACGACGAACTGCGGCAGCAGCATCACGGCGCAGAGGACCCACGCGGCGCGCTGCGGACCGAGTGCGGCCGGCAACGAGCGGATGCCCATCGCGCGGTCACCCTCGATCGCCTTGAAGTCATTGAGGGTCATGATGCCGTGTGCGCCCAGCGAGTAGAGCAGGGCCACCCAGAGCACCGGTGACGCCGGCAGTCGCCCGTCGAGCATCACGAGTGCGCCGGTGACCCACGCGAGTCCCTCGTAGGTGAGTCCGACCGAGAGATTGCCGACCCAGCCGTTCTGCTTGAAGCGCAGTGGTGGCGCCGAGTACGCCCACGCGAACGCGAGCGCGACCGTGACGACGAGCATCCCGCGCCCGCCGAGCGGGATCGCGGCGAGCAGCGAGAGCAGCGACCAGAGCACGGCGATGCGGAATCCCCAGGTGCCGGGGATCCGCCCCGATGGAATGGGACGTTGCGGCTCGTTGATCGCGTCCACGTGCCGGTCGTACCAGTCGTTCGCCGCCTGGCTGGCGGCGCACACGAGTGGTCCGGTGATCGCGAGCCCGAGGAGCAGTTCATCCACGCGGCCAGCGAGGGTTGCACCCGACGACACGACGCCGCAGGTGAACGCCCACATGGGTGGGAACCACGTGACCGGCTTGAGCAGCTCGAGCACGGCGCGCGGCTCGGGCCAGACGTTCGCTCGCTGGAGCGACTGGTTGACACTAGAAACTGTCACGAAAAGTTGACACTTGGGGAAGACACACGTCCACGCAGCGATGACAGCGGCATGGTCAGCTCGCCTCGGCGTCGGAGTCGCTTCCGGACAGGCCGTGGCGACGGAGCTTCACGTAGAGCGTCTGGCGAGAGAGGCCGAGGACCTCGGCGGCGGTGGTGCGGTTGTCGCCGGTCAACTCGAGGGCGGCTTCGATGAAGTGCCGCTCGACCAGGTCGGTCGTGTCGCGCACGAGTGTGGGCAGCGACACGCGTCCCACGAGGGTCGTGAGTTCCTCGACTGCCTTGGTGAGGTCCCGCGCACCGTGCGGCACGGTGGCCACGCGACGGCCGACGTCGCGCATCACGAAGCCGATGCTCGGCGACTCGTCGTCCGGGAGCGCCACCGCGGAGAGTTCGATCTCCGACGAGTGGCCGTGCTCCCCGCGCACGCTGCTCGCGGCGAGCCGCACGACCGTGTGCTTCTTGAGTGTGGCCAAGAACACGTTGAGGTCCGCACCAGGGCGGCCGACCCAGTTGCCCAGCGAGCGGCCCTTCGCCTGCTCCTCCGTTGCCAGCTGCGCGAGATCGAGGAACGCGCGGTTGGCGGTGAGGATGTCGCCGTCCTGATCGGTGATGACGAGGGCGTCCGGCGCACGTTCCACCAGCTCGAGCAGCTTGGCGCGCGCGGAGACGGTCGCCTCGGTGGAACTCGTGTATCGCGACAGCCGGACGAGCAGCAGCGTGAGGTTCTCCTGCCGGAAGCAGGACGCCGACGCGAGCGTCTCGCCGCGTCCCTCGGAGAGGCGGATCCGTACGTCGCCGGCATGGCCGGTGGTGCGCGCCGCCGAGAGCAGGTCTTCCATCGCGCGCGTCTGATCCGCTGCGAGCCCGAGCGGGAACGGCTTGCCGATGAGCTTCTCGGTGGCGATGTCGAACAGCCGCGCGGCGGCGCCGGAGGCATCGACGATCTTCATCGTGTCGGCATCGACGACGATGATCGCATCGGTGGAGAGCTGGAACAGCAGGCGATACCGCGTCTCGACGTGCCGCAGCCGCCAATAGTCCCGCTCCATCGCCTGCTGCGTGTCGATCAACCGCTGCTGCAGCGCCGAGATGGTACGCAGGTCGCGACCCACCGCGATGATCGCACCGTTCTCGGCGCGCACCGCATTGTACGCCACCGGGATGTCCGCACCGGCACGCGAGGGATGATTGACCTGGCGCCGACGTGCGGACGACCCGCCCGCCGATTCCTTCAGCAGCAGTTCGATCTTGGGGCGCGACTCGATGGTGACGGTGTCCACCCACGGCCGACCGATCCACGCCTCGGCGCCATCGATCGGCGCCTCGGTTCCCGAGAACGACACGTGCCGCACGACCCCATCGCGATCAACGACGAGCGCGACTTCGCTCGTGGCGGTGATCAACCGTGCCGCCCAGTCCGGCGCGAGGTCGGACAGGGCGGGTCGATCGGTTGGGTTTCGTGCTGCTGAATCCGTCACGTGTTGCCCCGAGGGCGGTAGAACGAGTGTACCCATCCCGTTACGCTGTCCCGCGAAGCCGGCGCGCCTCTCGTACCGTCGAGGGGGCGTCCGGAGCAGATCCGTCGGCGCCAAGGCGACCGGCCAAGGACGGATCTTCAGTTATTGCGAGGCCTCCCAGCAAGACCCGGATGTCACGATTGCGAGACACCTGGCGGACACGCTGGATTGTCGTGCGCACGCGCCCGGCTCGCGAGCCGGAGGCAAGTGAAAGCCCAATCATATTATAGTCGGCGTTCCTGACCTTGTCCAACAGGACACTTGCAGGAATTGCGGAGAACAGATGGACATCCCAGCCGTCCCGGCTGAGGAACTCGGCGAGGATCGAGAGCCCGAACAGGTGCTGCTCGTCGTCGATGCCGCACAAGAGGATACGACCCGCCGACCCCGGGAACGCCTGCTCCGAGAGGAACGGCGCACTCACCTCGTGCACCAGGCGATGCAGCCGGGTCATCCCAACCGTCACCGTATAGAAGTCGGCGTCGTCGGCACACCAGAGCTCGCCAAGCGCGCGAGCGGCGCGCGGGAACGCATCGTCCAGCAGGGTCTCGGCGCGCACCCCCTTCTCGAGCATCGCCTCGACCACCAGATGCGCGGCGGCGTCGGATTCCCCGATGAGCGCCTGTACCAGACGCTCGTGGGCTGCCCGGATCTGCGCCTGCGACTCGTCCGGCGAGAGCGGTGTCGGCGGTGGGAAGATCATCCCGTTGACCAAGCCCGGGGCAGTCCTCGTCCGGTGGGGGCGGGAGGAGGAACTGGACTGAGAGGCCGTCGACGCGGTGGACTGCGTCATCGGCTGCTGACCTGACATAGAACCTCCGAACTGCACCCGCGGGTGGGGGGGTCCCCGAAGTAACGCCCACCATACTTGCACCGGCGCCCAAGACTGTCAAGTCATAGTGACGTAAACTTGTATTGACAGATAGAAGCGTCAGGCCCAATATCTCTGCGCGCACCTCAGGCCCGTTTCCGGAGCCTGGGGGCGTGACCGTCCGCACGCATCGCCCAGGGGACCGTGCCTACACCGCCTGCCGTCGTCGAGCTCTACACCCCGGAACAGCGCGCGCGCCGCGACGCCACGCGCTGGACCGTGGTGCAGGGCGTGCTGGCCCCGGTGCAGTTCCTGGTCTGCCTCATCTCGTCGGTACTGGTGCTGCGGTTCCTGATCACCGGCAACGGACTCGACGTCGCCAACCTGTCCGTGCTCGTGAAGACGGTGCTCCTCCTCACCATCATGGTGACCGGCTCCATCTGGGAGCACGAGGTGTTCGGCGTGTGGCTCTTCGCCGAACCCTTCTTCTGGGAGGATGTGGTGTCGTTCGGCGTGATCGCGCTGCATCTCGCGTACGTGTGGGCGCTGACGACCGACGCCCTCGCCCCACGGGCGCTCATGCTGCTCGCGCTGGTGGCCTACGCGGCGTACATCGTGAACGCGGTGCAGTTCGTGCTCAAGCTGCGCGCCGCGCGGCGCGCGGCCTCGGCTCCGGCTGCCACGATCGACCGCAGCGGATCCACGGCGGTGCCCGCATGACCGGCACCGCACTGCCCGTGGTGGAGATCGGATGCGCCGACGTGCCGGTGCTCAAGGAGCGCGGCCAGCGCGAGGTCTTCTGCGGCCTCACGGGCATCGTCTGGCTGCATCGCAAGATGCAGGATGCGTTCTTCCTCGTCGTCGGCTCGCGCACCTGTGCGCACCTGATCCAGTCGGCGGCGGGTGTCATGATCTTCGCGGAGCCGCGGTTCGCCACCGCCATCCTCGGTGACCGCGACCTTGCCGGACTCGCCGACTGCAACGAGGAGCTGGATCGGGTCGTGCGTCAGCTCCTCGGCCGGCGTCCGGATATCTCGACGCTCTTCCTCGTGGGCTCCTGCCCGAGCGAGGTGATCAAGCTCGATCTCTCGCGCGCCGCGCAGCGACTGTCCACGGAGTATCGCGGTCGCGTCCGCATCCTGAGCTATTCGGGCAGCGGCATCGAGACGACCTTCACGCAGGGTGAGGACGCCTGCTTGCGCGCCCTCGTCCCGGAGATGCCAGCGGCGTCTACCGCGTCGCCGGCGCTGTTGGTCGCAGGGACGCTGGCCGACGTGGTGGAGGACCAGTTCTCGCGCCTCTTCCAGGAACTCGGCATCGGCCCGGTGCAATTCTTCCCGCCGCGACGGGCCGCGCAGCTGCCGTCGGTGGGCCCCGGCACCCAGGTGCTGCTGGCGCAACCGTTCCTCAACGAGACCGCGCGCGCACTGCAGGCCCGGGGCGCCACGCTCCTCGAGGCGCCCTATCCGCTCGGCGTGGAAGGCACGACCGCATGGCTGCGCGCCGCGGCGACGGCATTCCACGTGGCCCCGGAGCGGTTCGCGAGCGCCATCGCGGGGCCGGCGCAACGCGCGCGCAGCGCCCTCGCGCGCTACCGCGGTGACCTCGAAGGGAAACGTGTGTTCTTCTTCCCCGATTCGCAGCTCGAGATCCCGCTGGCGCGGTTCCTCGCGCGCGAGTGCGGTGTCTCGTTGCTGGAGGTCGGCACACCGTACCTCGATCGCACATTGGTGGCCGCCGAGCTGCCGCTGCTGCCGCGCACGACGCTGAGTGAAGGGCAGGACGTGGAGAAGCAGCTGGATCGCTGCGTCGCCCAGCGTCCGGACCTCACGGTCTGCGGACTCGGCCTCGCCAACCCGCTCGAGGCCCGCGGACTCCGGACCAAGTGGAGCATCGAGCTGGTGTTCTCGCCGATCCAGGGCTTCGACCAAGCCGCGGACCTGGCCGAGTTGTTCGCGCGTCCGATGCAACGCGCCGCCCGGTTGAGGGTCTGAGGCCATGCAACTGACCCTCTGGACCTACGAAGGGCCCCCGCATGTGGGCGCGATGCGGGTCGCGACCTCGATGCGCGGCGTGCACTATGTGCTGCACGCCCCGCAGGGCGACACGTACGCGGACCTGCTCTTCACGATGATCGAGCGCCGTGGTGAACGGCCGCCGGTCACGTACACCACGTTCCAGGCGCGCGACCTGGGCGGGGACACGGCGAACCTCGTCGTCTCCGCGGTGCGGGAGGCCTACACCCGCTTCCAGCCGCAGGCGCTGCTCGTGGGCGAATCCTGCACCGCGGAGCTGATCCAGGACCAGGCGGGTGCGCTCGCGATGGGCATGCAGCTGCCCGTGCCGGTGGTGCCGCTGGACCTGCCGTCGTACTCCAAGAAGGAGAACTGGGGTGCGTCGGAGACGTTCTATCACCTCACGCGGGCGATGGTCGGCACGGAGCGCCGCGCGCGCCCTGTCGCCCCGTCGGCCGAGGGCGGCCGGCGTCCGCGGGCCAACCTGCTCGGCCCCAGCGCCCTCGGATTCCGCTGCCGTGACGACGTACGCGAGGTGACGGCGCTGCTCGCCTCGGTGGGCGTGGACGTGCACGTGGTCGCGCCGCTGGGCGCGACGCCGGCGGCGCTCGCCACGCTGACCGACGCCGACTTCAACGTGCTGCTGTATCCCGAGATCGCGCAGACGACGGCGTCCTGGCTGCAGCGTGTGCACGGCATGCCGTCGGTGACCACGGTGCCGATCGGCGTTGGTGCCACGCGCGAGTTCCTGCGTGAGGTCGGCCGGGTCGCCGGCGTCGCGGTGGAGCAGGGGATCGAGGGCGCGGAGTCCCGCCTGCCGTGGTACTCGCGCTCGGTGGACTCCACGTACCTCACGGGCAAGCGGGTCTTCATCTTCGCCGACGGCACGCACGCGCTCGCGGCGGCGCGCATCGCCCGCGAGGAGCTGGGATTCACCGTGGTGGGCCTGGGTACCTACGCCCGCGAGATGGCGCGCGAGGTGCGCGAGGCCGCGACGGCACTCGGGTTGGAGGCACTGATCACCGACGACTACCTCACGGTGGAGGAGGCGATCACGGCGGCCGCGCCGGAGCTCGTGCTCGGCACGCAGATGGAACGGCACATCGCCAAGCGCCTGCACCTCCCCTGCGCCGTCATCTCGGGTCCGTTCCACGTGCAGGACGTGCCGGCGCGGCATTCGCCGCAGATGGGATGGGAAGGCGCGAACGTGATCTTCGACGCCTGGGTGCATCCGCTCATGATGGGCCTCGAGGAGCACCTGCTCATGATGTTCCGCGAGGACTTCGAGTTCGCGGACGGGGCAGGGGCGAGCCATCTCCACGCGGCCCCGAAGTCCCCCGAGGTGTCGGCGGCCGACCCTGCGAGCGCGGCGACACCGCGGGGCGCGGAGGGAGCAGCGACCGCTGCGCTGGCGGTGGCGGCGTCGGCGGCCGCGTCGGCGGCTGCGCCGGTCGGGACGGACGCGTTGTGGTCGTCCGACGGCGAACGCGAGCTCAAGAAGATCCCGTTCTTCGTGCGCAAGAAGGCACGACTGAACACCGAGCGCTTCGCGAAGGAGCGGGGGATCGCCACGATCACGGTGGACACGCTCTACGAAGCCAAGGCGCACTATGGCAAGTAAGCGTCCACTGCCCGCCGTGCCGTTGCACGTGGTGCTGGTCACGCTCGACGCGCACGTCGCGGGCGCGTTCGAACGCGCCCGTGCCGCGCTCACGCGCGAGCTGCCGGGTCTCGTGTGGGAGCTACACGTCGCGGCGGACTTCGCGACGGACGCCGAGGCGGTGCGGCGCGCGCAGGTCGCGATCGCACGGGCGGACGTGTTGGTGCTCACGCAGCTCTTCACTGAGGAGTCCGCGGCGCCAATCCTCGAGGCGCTGCGCGTGCGTGCCCCGCACTGCGACGTGGTCGCCACGGCGCTCTGTGCGCCCGAGGTGATGAAGCTCAACCGGCTCGGACGCTTCTCCATGGCGGATGGGGACGGCAGCGCGTCGCCGTGGTCCCCGTTGGCGCTGCTCAAGAAGCTCCGCGGCTCGCGGGATGACGGGAAGAGTGCTGGCGAGCGGCAACTCACGGCGCTGCGGCAACTGCCCAAGCTGCTCCGCTTCATTCCCGGCACGGCGCAGGACCTGCGCGCGTGGCTGCTGGTGATGCAGTACTGGCTCGCCGGTTCGGAGCAGAACCTCGCCAACCTGGTGCGCCTGCTGGTCAACCGGTACGCGTCCGGCCCGCGGGCCGCGTGGAAGGGTGCGCTCTCGGTCGGCGAGCCGGTCGAGTATCCGGAGGTGGGCTGCTACCACCCATCGTTGCCGGCGCTCGGCATCACCACGGACCGACGCACGGTGCCGGCCCGAGGCACACGCGGCACGGTCGGGTTGCTCGTGGGACGGTCGTACCTGCTGGCCGGGAACACGGCGCACTACGATGCCGTGATCGCCGCACTCGAAGCGCGCGCGCTCTCGGTGCTGCCGGTGTTCGCCTCGGGGCTCGATGCCCGTCCCGCGATCGAGCGGTACTTCCTCGCCGACACTGGGCGCGCACCGAAGAGGGCGCACATCGACGCGCTCGTCTCGCTGACGGGATTCTCGCTGGTCGGCGGGCCCGCCTACAACGACGCCGAGGCGGCGCAGGCGATCCTCACGACCCTCGACGTGCCGTACCTCTCGCTGCAGACGCTGGAGTTCCAGACGGTGCCGGAGTGGGAGCAGGACCCGCGTGGCCTGAACGCGTTGCAGGCGACGCTGCAGGTGGCGATCCCCGAACTGGATGGCGCGACCGGACCCTTGGTCTACGGCGGCAAGGGCAGCGGTGCCGGATCGGCCGCGCCCTCGGAGCCGATCCTCCCGCGGATCGACGCGTTGGCCGATCGCGTGGCCAAGCGGGTCGCGCTGCGGCGCTCGGCGCCGCAGGCACGCAAGGTGGCGGTCATCCTGTTCAACTTCCCGCCCAACGCCGGCAACACCGGCAGCGCGGCGTATCTCGCGGTCTTCGAGTCGCTCTTCAATGTGCTGCGCGCCCTCAAGCGCGACGGCTACCAGGTGGAGCTGCCCGCCGACGTCGATGCGCTGCGCCACGCGATCACCGAGGGCAACGCCGCGCAGACCGGCGCACCCGCCAACGTCTGCGCCCGCGTCGCCGCGGCCGAGCACGTGAAGCGCGAGCGATACCTGAAGGAGATCGAGAGTACCTGGGGCGCCGCCCCGGGGCGGCAACTCTCCAATGGGCGCGAGCTCTTCGTGATGGGCGAACGGTTCGGGAACGTGTTCGTGGGCGTGCAGCCGTCGTTCGGCTGGGAAGGTGATCCGATGCGCCTGCTGTTCGAGGGCAACTTCGCACCCACGCACGCGTTCTCCGCGTTCTATCGCTGGATCCGCGAGGACTTCGGTGCCGACGTGGTGCTGCACTTCGGGACGCACGGGGCGCTCGAGTTCATGCCGGGCAAGCAGGTGGGGCTCACGGATCGCTGCTGGCCCGAACGGCTGATCGGCGACCTGCCGAACGTCTATCTGTATGCGTCGAACAACTCGTCCGAGGGCACACTCGCCAAGCGGCGCGGCGGTGCCACGTTGGTCAGCTACCTCACACCGCCCATCGTGAACGCCGGGTTGTACAAGGACCTCGCCACGCTCAAGTCCGGCCTGGACCGGCTGCGGAGCGTGGATGGCGGACCGCAGGCCGCCGATCCGGCGCTGCGGGCGATGGTGCAGGCGCAGGCCGCCGCGCTCGACCTCTGCGCGGCAACGCCGGACTGGGCAGGAGACGTGGCCGCCCAGCTCGACCGCGTGCGCGCCAAGCTGCTGGAACTCGAGTACACGCTGATCCCGCTCGGCCTGCATGTGGTGGGCGAGGGCATGTCGCCCGAGGCGCGGCGCGAGACCGTGCGTGCGATCCGCGCGACCGCGCCGGACGGCTACGGTGATGCGGAGTACGCGGCGCTCGAGGCCGCGCTGGGCGAGGACACGGAGATCGACGGGCTGTTGCGCGCCTTGAGCGGCCGGTACGTGCCGCCCGCGCCGGGCGGCGATCTCGTCCGCACGCCGAAGGTGGTGCCCACGGGGCGCAACCTGTACGGGTTCGATCCCTACAAGGTGCCCAGTGCGTTCGCGATGCTCGACGGGCGCAAGCGCGCGGAGCAGCTGCTCGCCCGGCACGTCGCGGACGGGCACGCCTATCCCGAGACGATCGCGTTCGTGCTCTGGGGCACCGACAACATGAAGAGCGAAGGCGCGCCGATCGCGCAGGTGCTGGCGTTGATGGGTGCGGCGCCCCGGTTCGATGCCGTCGGGCGATTGGTGGGAGCACGACTCCTCCCGCTCGAGCAACTGGGCCGGCCACGCATCGACGTGGTCTGCACGCTCTCGGGCATCTTCCGCGACCTCCTGCCGTTGCAGGTGCGGTTGCTGGCCGAGGCGGCGCTGTTGGCGGCGCAGGCGGACGAACCGACGGAGTCGAACTTCATCCGCAAGCACACGCTGGAGCATCAGGCGGCACTGGGCGGGGACTTCGCGAGTGCGGCGCTGCGGGTGTTCTCCAACGCCGACGGGGCCTACGGCTCGAACGTGAACCTGCTCGTGGAGACGGGCCGCTGGCAGGACGAGGACGAGCTCGCCGACCAGTTCGTGCGGCGCAAGTGCTATGCGTACGGTGCGACGCCCGGGGTCCGCGCGATGCCGGCGTTGATGCAGCGCGCCCTGGGCGGCGCGACGGTCGCCTTCCAGAACCTCGATTCGGTGGAGCTGGGTGCGACGGACATCGACCAGTACGTCGAGTCACTGGGTGGCATGACCCGCGTGATCCACAAGGCGCGGGGTGCGGCGGTGCCGGTGTAC
The DNA here is from genome assembly GCA_902825965.1 of uncultured Gemmatimonadota bacterium. Classification (GTDB taxonomy): domain Bacteria; phylum Gemmatimonadota; class Gemmatimonadetes; order Gemmatimonadales; family Gemmatimonadaceae; genus Pseudogemmatithrix. The sequence goes on from CADEDA010000027.1 coordinate 33,978, forward strand.
CTCGGCGACCACACGGGCGCCGAAGGCAAGGTGCGCACGCTGAGCGAGCAGGTGGCGCTCGAGACGCGCACGCGCACGCTGAACCCCAAGTGGTTCGAGGCACAGCTCGCGCAGGGATACGAAGGCGCACGCAACATCGCGGGGCGCGTGACGACCACCCTCGGCTGGTCCGCGACCGCGGGGACGGTGCCGGGATGGGTCTACGACGGCATCACCGAGACCTTCGTGCTCGATGCCGCGATGCGGGAGCGGCTGGCCCGGGCCAACCCGGGTGCGGCCGCCGGCATGACGCAGCGACTCATGGAAGCACACGACCGTGGCTACTGGAAACCGAGCGCGGAGATGCTGGCCGCGTTGCAGGATGCGAGTGAGGAGTTGGAGGACCGGCTCGAGGGCGTGACCGCGGTGGCGTGAACGCCGGCCCCAGTGGCCTGGCAGAGCGCAGCGGCACGGACCCGGTGCGGGCCGGAATGCAGGGACGTGGAGGAGTGCAGTGGCGACATCGATGGCATTGCCGGTGCTGCCCACCCGGGCGGACGGGGACGGATCGGTGCAGGTGCACCTGGATCCGGATGAGAAGATCACGGGGGCGCAGGTGTTCGCCGTGTATGGCAAGGGCGGGATCGGGAAGTCGACGACGTCGTCGAACCTGAGTGCGGCCTTCTCGAAGCTGGGGAAACGGGTCCTGCAGATCGGCTGCGATCCCAAGCACGACTCGACGTTCACGCTCACCAAGAAG
>CADEDA010000028.1 GCA_902825965.1 uncultured Gemmatimonadota bacterium
CGCGCCATGCGCGAGAGGCCCACGGAGAACTGGTTGGCGATGAGCTCGCCCACCGAGCGGATGCGGCGGTTGCCCAGGTGGTCGATGTCGTCCACATGGCCGCGGCCCTCGTGCAGCTCGACGAGGTAGCGGATGATCGCCACGAAGTCCTCGGTGGAGAGGACGGTGTGGCTCGCCGGCGTGTTGAGGTGCAGGCGCTGGTTGATCTTGTAGCGGCCCACGCGGCCCAGGTCGTAGCGCTTGGGGCTGAAGAACAGCCGCTCGAGCGCCTGCTTCGCCGTCTCCTTGTTGGGCGCGTCGCCCGGCCGGAGCAGCGAGTAGATCTGCTTGAGCGCCTCGTCCTCCGACTTGGTCGGATCCTTGAGGAGCGTGTTCTTGATCAGCATCGACTCGGCGCGGCCCGAGGCCACGAAACACGAGACGCGCGAGATCTCCGCCTTCCGCAGGCGCTTGACCATCGTGACGTTGAGCGCCTGGCCGGCCTCGGCGAGCACCTCGCCCGACGCCGGGTCGACCACGTCCTGGCCGAGCGTGCGCGGCTGCGGGCGCTCCTCACGCTCGAACGCGTCCAGCTCGTCGCGGAGGTCGACCGTCTGGTAGGACGCGAAGACCTTGATCGAGTCGATCTTCTGGCGGCGGAGGCGGTTGTACACCTCCTCCGTCAGCTCGTCGCCTTCCTTCACCAGGAGGTTCGCCTCGGCACGCTCGCGCTCGGCGCGGGCCTTCTTGGTCTTCGCCTTCGGGGCGTCCTCGGCGGTCGCCTCACCGGGCAGTTCGACGGCCTCGGCGATGATCGCCCCGATGATCTCGCGGTCCCGGCCTTCCTTGCGCTTGGTGAGGTCGAGCTCGCGCACGCCGAAGAAGAGGCGATAGATGTCCGCATTGCTCCCGTAGCCGAAGGCGCGGAGCAGCGCCGTGGCCGGGAACTTCTTCTTCTTGTCGATGTGGACGTAGACCACGTCGTGGATGTCGACCGTGAACTCGACCCACGAGCCGCGGAACGGGATGATGCGCGACGAGATGAGCCGCTGGCCGTTGGGGTGCGTGCTCTCCTCGAACACCACACCCGGCGAGCGGTGCAGCTGCGAGACGATCACGCGCTCGGCGCCGTTGATCACGAAGGTCCCGAGGTTCGTGAGCAGGGGCAGCTCGCCGAGGTAGACCTCCTTCTCGATCTGGTTCTTGACGCGCTTCTTCTTCTCGTCGGCGGGGTTCTCCTCGAACACCGTCAGCACGAGGGTCGCCTTGAGCGGCGCCGAGTACGTCATGTCGCGCTCGATGCACTCCTCGACCGAGTACTTCGGCTCGCCGAGGGTGTAGCGCTTGAAGTCCAGCGAGAAGTTCTCGTGGACGTCGGTGATCGGGAAGAGGTCCTTGAAGACCCGCTCCAGGCCGACGTCTTCGCGGTCATTGGCCGCCGCGTCGAGCTGGAGGAGCGAGTCGAAGGCGCGAGTCTGGATGTCGAGCAGGTGCGGCATCTGCATGCCGTGCTCGAGCTTTCCGAAGGAGATCTGCGTGATCATAGCCACCCGGGGTTCACCCGTGAACAGGCGAAAACCGCCTCGCCCCCGGACGGAGGAGCCGTCCGGAGCGAGGCGAAAGGAGCTTCAGTTGTGGAGCTGGTGGTGCCGGTGCTGCGTGTGGAGCAAGTGAAACGCGTGCATCGCTGGAGACCGAGTAAGGGTGAAAGGTCGTGCGGGAGGCGCCGCTGGCTGGGCCGTCGGCGCCGTCCCGACCCCCTTCGCCCTTACTTGACCTCGACCACGGCGCCTTCGGCCTCGAGCTTCGCCTTGATCGTCGCGGCCTCGTCCTTCGAGACGCCCGTCTTCAGCGTCTGCGGCGCGCCGTCCACCATGTCCTTCGCTTCCTTGAGGCCCAGGCCGGTGAGCTCGCGCACCACCTTGATGACCTGGATCTTCTTGCCGCCGGCTTCCTTGAGGACGACGTCGAACTCCGTCTTCTCCTCGGCGACCGGGGCCGCGGCGCCACCACCCGGCGCGCCACCAGCGGCGACGGCGGCGATGGTCACGTTGAACTTCGTCTTGAACGCGTCGATGAGTTCCGTGAGCTCGACGACCGACATCGCGCCGATCGCCTCGAGGATCTCGTCCTTGCTCAGAGTAGCGTTAGCCATTGTTCCGTTCTCCAGAGTGTTCCCCCAGGGATCCTGGGGCGTGTGATCAGGCGGACGCCTGGGGGTTAGTTCGAACCTTCGAGCTGCGTCTTCTTCGCTTCGAGGGCGAGGGCGAACATCATCAGCACGCTGTTGAACGTGCCGACGAGGATCGACAGCGCCTCGTCCCGCGTCGGCAGCGACGCGAGCTTCTTGACCATCGCCTCGTCGATGACGGCGCCTTCGTACAGGCCGCCCTTCACCGCCGGACGGGCGTCGTTCTCCTTGGCGAAGTCCGTGAGGAGCTTCGCCGCGGTGATCGGGTCCTTCGCCACCACGACGCCGGTCGGCCCCTTCAGCTTCTGGGTCGTCAGGCCGGCCTCATGCACCGCCCGCAGCGCGAGGGTGTTCTTGATCACGACGTACTCGACGCCCGCCTTGCGGAACCGGCGGCGGAGGTCCGTCATGCGCTTGACGTTCAGGCCCGTGAAGTCGGTGTAGATGACCCCCTCGGCCGTCGTCAGCTTGTTCTTCAGCTCGGCGACGAGCTGTTCCTTGTCGGATCGCTTCATCGTCGGCTTACCGGTACGGGTTGGTATCGATGCGGACGCCGGGGCCCATGGTGCTGGACACCGCGACCGTCTTCACGTACACGCCCTTCGAGGCCGCCGGCTTGGACCGGATGATCTGGTCCATGAACGCGGTGAAGTTCGTCTCCAGCGCGTCCACGCCGAATGAGACCTTGCCGATCGGGGCCTGCACGTTGCCGGCCTTGTCGACGCGGAACTCGATCTTGCCGGCCTTCGTCTCCTTGACCGCACGCGCCACGTCGAACGTGACCGTACCGGCCTTCGGGTTCGGCATCAGGCCGCGGGGACCGAGCACACGACCGAGCTGGCCGACCTGTCCCATCTGGTCGGGCGTCGCGATCATGACGTCGAACTCCGTCCAGCCTTCCTTGATCTTGGCCACGAACTCGGTGCCGACGAAATCGGCGCCGGCGGCCTCCGCTTCCTTCGCCTTGTCGCCGACGGCGATGACGAGAACGCGGACCGGCTTGCCCGTGCCGGCCGGGAGGACGACCGTGCCACGCACGACCTGGTCGGCATGACGCGGATCGACGCCGAGGCGGACCGCGATCTCGACCGTCTCGTCGAACTTCGCGAACGCAGCGCCCTTCACGATCTCGAGCGCGGCCTTCGGGCCGTACGACGGGGCCGTGACCTTGCTCGCCGCGGCACGGTACTTCTTGCCATGCGTCTTCATCCCTTCACCTCCACGCCCATCGAGCGGGCCGCGCCGGCGATCATCGCCATCGCGGACTCGAGCGAGTCGCAGTTGAGGTCGGGCATCTTGAGTTCGGCGATCTTCCGGACCTGCGCCTTCGAGATCGAGCCGACCTTGTTGCGGTTCGGCTGACCCGAGCCCTTCTCGATCCCTGCCTCTTTCTTCACGAGGAACGCCGCGGGCGGCGTCTTCAGGATGAACGAGAACGACTTGTCGGCATAGATGGTGATCTCGACGGGGAGAATCGCATCCTGGCCCTGCGTCCGAGCGTTGAACTCTTTGCAGAAGCCCATGATGTTGATTCCCTGCGGACCCAATGCGGTGCCGACGGGCGGGGCCGGATTCGCCTTGCCTGCAGGGATCTGCAGCTTGACGAAACCGGTGACCTTCTTTGCCATCGTTGTCCTCTGGTGCGTTGAGCGGCCGCGGGCGCGGCCCTGACCGGGCGCGCTGACGCGTGTCGCTGACTCCCACGGTGTGTTTCACGACGTCGTGGTATCCGTCGGTGCGCTCCTCGGCGAACCATCCGCCCGCCCCGCGCAAAGGCCCTCCAACTGCAGGGGGAGGTGTGAGGTGGGAGGTGGGAGGAACTGCACTCTCACCGCCACGGCTCTCATTCCAACCCGACCCGCATCCAGCCGGAGCGGCGCTGTTCCCGCCGCTCCCCACACATCTCACACCTGCAACTCAATGCCCCTTGAGCTGCAGGTAATCGAGCTCCACCGACGTCGGGCGCCCGAAGAGCGACACCGAGACGCGGACCTTGCCCTTGTCCACCATCACTTCCTCGACCGTGCCGTTGAAATCCGTGAACGGCCCGTCCGTGATCGCCACGGCCTGCCCGACGAGGAACGGGATCTCCTCCTTCGGCAGCGCCACTTCCTCTTCGACCGCGATCCCGAGCAGCCGCTTCACTTCCTCATCCCGCAGCGGCTGCGGATCGCGATCCTTGCCGACGAACTTGATGACGCCCTGGATGGCGTTGATGGTGTGGAGCGTCTCCTCTCCCACCACCATCTCCACGAGCACATAGCCCGGGTAGACCTTCCGTTCGACGGTCACCTTCTTGCCGTTCTTGATCTCGACCACCTGCTCGGTCGGGACCAATGCCTGCCGGATGGCACGCGACTCCGCCGGAGCCGGATCCGCGTCGATCTTCCGCTGGATCAGCATCCGCACCTTGTTCTCGTGCCCCGACGTCGTCTGGATGGCGTACCAGCGGTGCGTCACGTGGATCAGCCCCCGAACAACGAGGGGATGAGCCGCACGAGGACGCCCTGCAGCAGGAGGTCGAGGAGCCAGATCAGCCCGCCCACGAGCAGCGACAGGATGATCACGCCGATCGAGAGCTGCCGGATCTGGAGGCGGTCCGGCCAGGTGACCTTCTTCATCTCCGCGACGACGTCGTGATAGAACGTCACCACGCGAGACGGAAGGCTGGGCGCGGGCGCCACGACCTCGTTCGCCATCTTACTTCGTCTCCTTGTGGACCACGTGCTTGTTGCAGCGCGGGCAGTACTTCTTCCACTCGACGCGCTCCGGATGCAGGCGCTTGTTCTTGGTGGTGAAGTAGTTGCGGTTCTTGCAGTCGCTGCACGCGAGGATGATCTTGTCGCGCGGCATAACGCTCTCTCAGGCAACAGGTTCGCAGGTGCGTCCAATCGAGGACACACCGGGCCACCCCGCCCCCGGAACGGGGCGCAAGGCGGCGAGCCTTGAAAGGTAGAGGGCCCCTAGGGGTGATGCAAGTCCCGATGGTTGACGGGGTTCCGCACCCGCCGCAGCACCCAAAGCCTCTCCCGCGGCCGGTCTCTGCACAGGGCGCCAGCCCCCCAGCCAGCGTCAGGGATCCCTGACCAAACGGTCCACGCGACCGCATCCGGCGGCAGCAACGCCGAGGGCCTCCGGAACGCCAAAGGGGCGCCGCGACAAACCGCCGCAACGCCCCTCGCGAGTCTCCGACACAAGCACGCAACCGGGATCGAACCGGTGACCTCATCCTTACCAAGGATGTGCTCTACCGACTGAGCTATGCGTGCAACCACCATCCACGATCTGCCATCCACAATCCAAACAGAGAGCGGGAGACGGGGCTCGAACCCGCGACATCAAGCTTGGAAGGCTTGCGCTCTACCAGCTGAGCTACTCCCGCACGACCCCGGCGACCGACCCCGCGTCGCCTCGATCCATCACCTACCGCTCACATCACCACTCTGCCTCATGGTGGGGGAAGGATTCGAACCTTCGAAGGCATAAGCCGGCAGATTTACAGTCTGCTCCCGTTGGCCACTTGGGTACCCCACCGCATCATCCCCAGTCGACCGCGGAAGCTGCCCTTCCCAGAGCCGACGGCGAGGATCGAACTCGCGACCGCCCGATTACAAATCGGGTGCTCTACCAGCTGAGCTACGTCGGCTAACCGATGCCCGGCGCGAGCTTTGAAGGATAGTCGGAGCCGGGCGAGGGGTCAATCAGTGCAGACGGCGGATGCGCAGCGACAGACGCGAGCGACAGACGCGAGCGACTGACGCGAGCGACGGACGGGAGCGGCCGTCCGCCGCCTCAGCGCGCCTTCCACTTCGTACCCACGGCCGAATCCTCGATCACCACGCCCTTCTCCTCCAGCCCCTTCCGGATCGCGTCGGCCGCGGCGAAGTCGCGGCGGGCACGCGCCTGCTTCCGCTCCTCGAGTTGCTGCTCCACCCATTGCGCGAACGCGGCGTCCGCGTTCACGCGGTCGGGCACCAGCTCGAAGATCCCATCCACCATCGCGAACACCTCGCGCGCACGGCTGAGCGCCCCGGCATCACTGCCCCCTGCGTCCAGCTCCTTGTTCGCCGCCCGGATGAAGTCGAACAGCGCCGCCACGGCCCCCGGCGCGTTCAGGTCGTCGAACAGCGCGTTGCGCACCTCGTTCTCGAGATGGTCCGCGGCGTCCTCCAACCCCCGCGTGCCACCCCGGGCGTCCTTCAGCCGCTCGGCGAAGTCCGCCACACGCCGCACCGCCTCCATCGACCCCTCGAGCGCCTCGCCCGCGAGGTTCAGCTGCTTGCGGTAGTGCGTCGAGTACACGAAGTGCCGCACGGCCGCCCCACTCACGCCGTTCGCGCGCAGGTCGGCCACGTTCTGCACGTTGCCGACGCGCTTGGCCATCTTCGCGCCGTCGGTGAGCAGGAACTCCCCATGGCTCCAGCAGCGCGCGAACGGCTTGCCGGTGGCCGCCTCGCTCTGCGCGATCTCGTCCTCGTGGTGCGGGAACACCAGATCGATGCCACCCGCGTGCAGGTCCAGCGTCTCCCCGAGGATCGACATGGCCATCGCCGAGCACTCGAGGTGCCAGCCCGGACGTCCGCGTCCCCACGGCGAATCCCAGGCCGCTCCGCAGGCCTCATCCTCCGGCTTCGCCGCCTTCCAGAGCGCGAAGTCCTGGGCGTTCTCCTTGGAGTAGTCGTCCTGCGCCACCCGCGCCCCCGACTGGATCTCCCGGGTATCGAGCCGCGAGAGTCGACCATAGGCCGGGAACTTCCCGATCGCGAAGTACACCGAGCCGTCGTCCGCGAGGTACGCGACGCCGTTGGCGATGAGCCGTTCCACCAGCTGGATCATCTCCGCGATGTAGGCGGTCGCCCGCGGATAGTGCTCGGCGTCCTCGATGCGCAGGTACTTCCGGTCCTCGTGGAAGATCGTGACGACCGGATCCGTCACCTCGCGGATGCTCTTCCCCTGCTCCGAGGCGCGCTTGATGATCTTGTCGTCGACGTCGGTGAGATTCATCACCTGCTCGACCTTCCAGCCACGCAGCCGCAGGGCGCGGCGCAGCAGGTCCTCGAACAGGAACGTGCGGAAGTTGCCGAGGTGTGCGGGATTGTAGACCGTCGGGCCGCAGGTGTAGAGCCGCACCGTCTCGCCGTCGGCGGGCGCGAACGGTTCGACGCTGCGGGACATCGTGTTGTACAGACGGAACTCGGGCATCCGTGAAAGCTACCGGACGGCCTGAATCGGGCAACGGTCGCGCGGCCCGCGCGGCGGTCATCGATGCGGGTAGGCGGGCAGCGGCCCCAGCCCCTCCTCGGCCACACGCGAGGCCCGCACGCGCACGCCGACGTCGCGGCAGAGCGCGAGGATCGCCTCGGGGGTGCTGCCGAGCAGCGGGACCCGGAGCCGGCGCCCGCGGCGCGCGAGACTGGGCAGGCGGCTCGCGAGTCGCGCCATGGCGTCCTCGGGACTCCGCACCGCCAGCTCGAGCACGCTGCGCGTGGCCCGGCGCACCGGCCCCAGGCGCCCGCGCTCGAGCGGCAGGGTCCGGTCCGCGAGCCCGTAGGCGGCGAGCGTGGACTCCTCCCGCGTCGCGAGCAGCAGCGCGATGCCGCGGTCGGCCACGCTGCGCAGCAGGCGTACACCCTGCCGCCGTTCCTCGGGCCCACAGAACGCGAAGGGTTCGTCGCAGCAGATGAGCCCGGGCGCCGCCAGGAGCGCTTGGGCCACCACGACGCGCAGGCGGTCGATGGCGTCGAGTTGGCCCAGCCGCGTGCGGGACCGGCCACGCAGCCCGACGCTCGCCATGAGCGGGACGAATCGTGTGGGTGCCGCGAGCGCATCGTCCTTGAGCGCGAGGACGTCGGCGTGGAACGCGAGGGCCTGACGGACGGTGAGGAAGTTGTACTCCCAGGGTCGCGCGCCGATGAGTTGCGGGCGCACCGCGCCGGGGTCGGGACTGCCGCGCCAGTGGATGCTGCCGGCAGTGGCGGCGGCCTGGCCGGCCGCGAGCAGGAGCAGGCTGCTCTTCCCGGCACCGGCCGCACCGGTGACGGCGATGACCTCGCCGGGCAGCACGGCGAATGAGAGGTCGTCGAGCGCGACGGCTTCGCGGGTGGAGCCGAGGATGCCGGCACGCCAGCGGCGCGAGACGTGCTCGAATGTCAGGACCGCGGCGGCGGGAGCGACAGGCGTGTGCATGTGCCGAACATGCAGCCGCGCCCCGCAGCCAAGGTATCACGCGCGCGCGCCGAGCGGCGAATCGTGTCGCGCCGGCTCAATGCGGCCACGCCGCGCCTGGGCTCAGCGCGGCGGTTCGGGTCGGCTGCGCTGCAGCGCCTCGATCTTCTTCCGCTGACGGCGCGAGAGCACGGGAAGCACGACGGCCCCGGAGCGCTCGGCATCCTGGTACACGCGTGCGATGAGCACGCGGCGGATGAGCACCATCACCACCGCGAGCGTCGGCACGGCGACCAGGAGACCGAAGGGACCGAGCAGCTTGCCGCAGATGAGCACCGACATGATGGTCAGCACCGGCGGCAGGTCCACCTTGCGGTGCATCAGCAGGGGGACCACCAACTGGTTCTCGGCGATGTGGATGATGCTGCCGAGCAGGATGACGAGCAGCGCCTTGGTGCCGCCGCCGTCCTCGGGCAGCACGAAGAGGGCGGGCAGCAGGGTCGAGACGAAGGTGCCGAAGAACGGCACCACCGCGACGAGGCCGGTGAAGATGCCGAAGGCGAGCCAGTACGGGACGTCGAGGATCCAGAGCCCGACCGCCGTGAGAGCCGCGAGCGTGACCATCGCGAGCAGCTGGGCGATGGTCCAGGCGCGCAGGGTCTCGCTGAGGGCCTCGATGACCTCGCTGGCGGCATCGCGGTGCCGGGGCGGCGTCACCGAGATCGCGAGGTCGCGGTAGAGGTCGGGCCGCAGCGCGAAGTAGATCGCCATCACGAGGACGGCGACGAGGTTGATGGCGAGATGCAGGGTGTCGAAGAGCCGCGGCACGAGGGCGCCGAGGATCTTCTGGGCCTCCTCGAGCGCGACGGCGAAGATGCGATGTTCGCCGGGCACGAGCACGTCCTGCATGCCGGGGATGGTCGCGAGGACGCGCTCGAGTCCGCGTTCCCACTCCCCCACCACCACAGGGAGCACCTGCACGAGCTGCCGGGTCTGCTCCACCACCGGCGGGACGAGCAGCGAGCCGACGAAGCCCAGGGCGGCGAGGGTGCCGAAGAGGGCGAGGGCGAACGCCGCGCCCCGGGGCATGCGCGTGCGCGAGACGAGCACGTCGGTGACGGCCGAGAGATAGACCGCCAGCAGGATGCCGAGGAACAGCAGCAACAGCAGATCGGCCACCGTCCCTGCCAGCCAGAGCAGGAGGACGGTGACCAGGATCGCGGTGAAGCCCGGCAGGATCCAGACGCGCCGGGTGTTGGGGTCATTCACGCGGCAGCACCTCCGCGCGGGTCAGGCTCGGGCACTCAGCGCTTTCCCTTGTCCTCGACTTCGGCATTGACGGTCTCCTCGCCGGCGCCGAGGCGCTTGGCCTGCGTCGGCTGGCCGGAGCCGAGGAGTCCCATCTTCTGCTTGAGCGCGGCGAGCTGCTGGTCCGCGTTCGCGGAGCCGGCGGTCTTCTCGAGGCGCTTGAAATCGTGCGCGAGCCGGTCGCCCGAGAACTCCTCGTCGATCTCGGTGCTCGCTTTGATCATGCGCTCGTTGCTGGTGATCTTCTCCTCCATCCGCGCGAAGGCCTCGAAGGCCGACTTCTCGGACATGGAGGACATGGTCTCGGAGATCTTCTGCTGCGCCTGGGCCCGCCGCTGCCGCGCGAGCAGGAGGTTCTTCTTGCGCTTGGCTTCCTCGATCTTGTCGTTGAGGTCGCGCAGCGAGTTCTTGAGCTTCTCGGTCTCGAGCTGGTGCGCCTGCCAGGTGGTCTCGAGGGCGCGGCCGTGCTCCTCGTGCTCCGCCTGCCGCACGAGGGCCTGCTTGGCGAGGTCGTCGCGGCCTTCCTTCACCGCGAGCATCGCCTTGTTCTCCCAATCGGCGGCGGCCTTGTACTCCGCCTCGGCCTGGTCCTTCAGGCGCTTCTCGTCCGCGATCGCCGCGGCCACCTGCTGCTTGGCCTTGGCGAGCTGGTTGCGCATGTCGGTCACGATCTGGTCCAACATCTTCTCCGGATTCTCCGCCTTGGAGATCAGGTCGTTGATGTTGGACTTGAGCAGCGTGGCCAGCCGGTCGAAGATCCCCATCGTCAGCGCGCCTCTTTGAAGGTCGCCAGCTCGCGCAGGTGCGCCGCGAGGGCCAAGGTGATGCTCTCGTAACTCGCCTGGAACTCCTCGTAATCGAGGTGTGCCAGCTCGAGGGCTTCGGTCAGGACGATCTCGCCGTTCTGGATCCCGTAGGAGCCGTGCAGCAGATCGGTCGCATTCAGTTCGAGCAACCGCCGGCAGAGCGCGTCGGCCTTCGCGGGCAGGCTCATCACCTTCACCCGCAGCACGACGACCGGCGGCGAATGATGGACGACGACGGTCATGTCGAGGGCACCCCCGGGGTTGATCGCCCAGAGGCCCGGCTCGATCTCCTGATAGGACGCACCCTCGGCCGCGAGCTTCCCGAGGAACCCTTCGATCTTTTCCGGCGTGACCATACGGACCCGTTGGAGAGGGGACGCCCTCGCGTACGCGGAGGGTGTGTCGGAAAGTTTCACCCCCGGCGGGCTTAACGCCAGCCGGGGGTGAGGGTTACAACCGCTTCCGCGCGGTCAGCGCGACCAGATGACGACCGCGCCGCAGCCGTTGAAGTCGTTGAACTGGGGCGGCGAGTTGGACGCGGTGTAGACCTCGACGCGCTTGGCGCGGGCCATCGCGCTGTTCTCCTCCTCCGCCGACAGGTCCCCGTTGTCGTACCCCTCGAGGAAGAACCGCGGACGACACCACTCCGAGCCCCGCCGCAGGTACAGCATGGGCCCCTGCCGAGTCTGGCGGATGTTGGTGCGCGGAATCATGGACCCCACGATCGTGGAGTTGACGACCGCGAACTTGGAGAGCGCGGAGTCCGAGACGAAGAACCCGATTCCGCGGGCACGCCGCGTCTCGAACTGCAATTGGGCGGCGGTCATCGCCTGCCCGGTCACGTTGACGGCCGCCAGTTCCTGGGGGATGCGTTGGAGTGCGACGTCCTCGAGCTCGGTATCGTCGCCCAACGGCTCGAGCGCGACCAGGGACGGGACGAACCCGAGGGCGCGGGCCACGAGCTGACCGGAGCGTCGCGGAACGTCCACGATCACGAACCGGCCCTCGTCGTCGGTGCGGGCGCGCCGCGTGGAATCGCCGGAGAGGGCGACCACCGCGCCCGCGAGGCCCTTCTCGTCCGGTCCCAGGAGCCGTCCGCGGACCCGGGTGAGCAGCGCGTGCGGGGCGACCGTGAGGTCGCGGCGGGCGACCGGCATACCATTGAGCCCGACGATCACGTCGCCGCTCGCGACGGAATCGGTCGCGGCGACCAAGGCGACCTCGGCGTCGGTGGGCACACCGCAGAGCGTGTAGAAGCCGTTGGCATTGGCGGAGTCGAGGGACGCCCGGACCACGCGCTCGAACTGCCCGGTCCCGATCCGCGTCTCGTACCAGCGAGCCCCCACCGGGATGCCGGCGGCCAGTTCACCCTCGGGCGTGCGCAGGTCGCCGATGAGGATGCCCTCGGTCTCCCCCAGTGCGGTCCCGCAGACCGCGCGCTGGTAAGCGATACGCGACGGGGTGGCGAGCAGCACGGTGCTGATGCCGGCGCTGCCGACCGTCACGGCCACCTGCAGGGGCGGCAGGGCGAGCGAGTCGAGCCAGGGTGCGGCGAAGGCCACCGTGGCCGTTCCGGCCGCCACTCCCGCGAACTCGAACCTGCCGTTCTCGTCGGTGATGGCGCGGCGATTCGCACCCAACAGCACCACCTCGGCATCGGCGATGGGCTTGTTGGTGCGGAGCGAGTCGTGCAGCACGCCGCGCAGGGTCGCTTGCGCGACCAGCGGCGCGGCGTGGAACATGAGCAGGCCGACCAGTGCGAGGACCGCGGTCCTCGCGAGTGGCGTGCGCTGGGATCTCTGCATCGAGGACCTGCTGGCTCGGGTGGGCGTGCGTGTCGGGCGCGTCGCGAGCGTAGCGAGCGTCCGGTATCGCCGCGTCATCGCTGGCCCGCGGCCCGTTCCATTACCCCGCTCAACTCCGACGTATTTGTACCAGCCGCTCGCGGGAAAGTTTTCGACCGGTCGGTGTGGCGGCCAGTCCGCCGCCGGCGGTCTCGCGGTAGCGGACATCCATCTCGCGGCCGATCTCGCCCATGGTATCGATCACCTCGTCGGCGGGGATGGCGAAGGTGATGCCGGCCATGGCCATCTCCACCGCGGCCAAGGCGATGGCGGCCCCGGTGGCGTTGCGGAACACGCAGGGCAGTTCCACGAGTCCGCCCAGCGGATCGCAGACGAGCCCGAGGGTCCCTTGCTGCGCCAGTGCCACCGCATGGCCGACCATACTCGGCGTGCCGCCGAGCATCTGGGTGGCCGCTCCGGCGGCCATGCCGGCGGCCGCGCCGGTCTCGGCCTGGCACCCGCCCTCGGCACCGGACAGGGAGGCCCGTTGCGCGACCACGGCACCGATGAGTCCGGCCGTCGCGAGCGCATCGATGAGCACCTCGTCGCCGAGTCCCTTGTCGCGCGCGATGCCGAGGATGACGGCGGGCAGCACGCCTGCGCCGCCGGCGGTGGGGGCCGCGACGATGACCCCCATGGCCGCATTGACCTCCTGCACCGCGAGCGCACGCATGAGCACGTCGCGGAACAGCGTCCCGGCCAGCGGGCCGGCCGGGCCGGTGCGCAACTTGGCCGCGTCGCCGCCGACCAAGCCGCTGTTGGAGCGGAGGTCGCCGGTGAGTCCCTGCTCCACCGCGTGGCGCATGACGGCGAGTGCGCGCGCGAGCGCCTCGCGGATCTCCGCGACGGGGCGTCCTTGGTCGCGGGCCTCGAGCGCGAGCGCCGCGGTGGCGAGACTCACCCCACGTGCCTCGGCGTCGCGGATGGCGTCGTGCAGCGAGCCGTACATCAGCCGCCCACCTTGTCGATGCGATGCGTCCAGCGGACCCAGGGGAGCGCGCGCAAGGCGTCGCGGACCTCCTCGCCGGGCTGTTCGTCCACCTCGATCACCATGAAGGCATCGCCGCCGCGGTGCTTCCGGCTCAGGCGCAGGGTCGCGATGTTCACGCCCGCGTCGCTGAGGATGCCGGCGATGCGGGCGATGCTGCCCTTCACGTCCTCCGCCACCATGACGATGGTGTGGTGCGACCCATCGACTTCCACCGGATAGCCGTCGATCTGCGAGACCTTGATCCGGCCGGCCCCGAGCGATGCACCGAGCATGACGTGGTGCCGGTGCTGGCGCTTGACGGTGATCCGCACAGTGTTGGGATGTACCTCGGGTTCATCGCCGAGCGTGGTCTTCTCGAAGCGCCAGTCGAGTCCTTCCTTCTCGAGGATCTGCAGCGAGTCACGCAGGCGCTCGTCGTCGGGCCGGAAGCCGAAGAGCCCGCCGACGATCGCCTTGTCGGTGCCGTGTCCTTCGCCGGTGCGCGCGAAGGAGCCGTGGAGCTCGATCAGTGCCGACTCGGGTGTGCCGGCGACGAGGTCGCGGGCGATGAGCCCCAGGCGGCAGGCGCCAGCGGTGTGGCTGGACGACGGGCCGACCATGACGGGGCCGATGATATCGAGTATGGAAACCATGACAAGAAGCTAAGGAGCGAGAAGCGAGAGGAAAGAGCGAAGCGACGAGGAGCGAGAGGGAAGACGGAGAGGGAAGACGGAGAGGGAGGACGGAGGGGGAGGACGGAGGGGAGAGGACGAAGGCGGGAGAAAAGGCTCAGGGACGGGAGGAATCGATTCCGCCCTCCTGGCTCTTGGTCGAGAGAATGGAGGCATGTCCACTGCGCAGAAGCCGACAGCCCTGCTCGCCGATCGGCTGACGCACTTCGGCGGGCGTGTCTGCGCGCTGGTGCGTCGTGCGTCACGCGAGCCGGCACTCGAGAACATCTTCCGACAGCTCGCGCGTTCGGCCACGTCGCCGGCCGCCAGCTACGCCGAGGCGCGCGAGGCTGTCTCAACGCGCGACTACGTCTACAAGCTCAAGCTGTGCGTGAAGGAACTTCGCGAGACGTTGGCGTGGCTTCGCATGGCGAGCGGAGCCGGATTCCGTTCGGCCGAGATGGACGCGCTGGCGCGCGAGTGCGATGAGCTGATCGCCATCACCGTGACCTGCATCCGCCGCGCCAAGGGCTCCTGAGCCTGTGTCTTCCCCTTCCCCCTCCCCCTCCCCCTCCCCCTCCGACGTCGCTCCTGCTTCGTCCCCCTCGCGTTCGCTCCTCGCTCCTCATCGCCCGCGCAGCACCTTGGCCAGATACCGCCCCGTGTGCGACGCCTTCACCTTCGCCACCTGCTCCGGCGTGCCTTGGGCGACAATGGTCCCGCCACCGGACCCACCTTCGGGCCCCAGGTCCACGATCCAGTCCGCGGTCTTGATCACGTCGAGGTTGTGCTCGATGACGAGCACCGTATTGCCGCGATCGACCAGCTTGTGCAGCACCTCGAGGAGCACGCGTACGTCCTCGAAGTGCAGGCCGGTGGTCGGTTCGTCGAGGATGTAGAGCGTGCGGCCCGTGTCACGCTTGCTCAGCTCGGTGGCGAGCTTGACGCGCTGCGCCTCGCCACCCGAGAGCGTGGTCGCACTCTGTCCCAGATGGATGTAGCCCAGGCCCACGTCGTTCAGCGTGACGAGCTTGTGATGGATGCGCGGCTGGTTCTCGAACACCCCCAGCGCGTCCTCCACGGTGAGGTCGAGGACCTCGGTGATGCTCATCCCGCGGAACTTCACGTCGAGCGTCTCGCGGTTGTAGCGCTTGCCGCGGCACTGTTCGCAGGTGACGTAGACGTCCGGCAGGAAGTGCATCTCGATCTTCACCAGCCCGTCGCCCTGACAGGCCTCGCAGCGACCGCCCTTCACATTGAAGGAGAACCGTCCGGGCCCGTAGCCGCGCAGCTTGGCTTCGGGCATCTCCGCGAACAGCTCGCGGATGGGCGTGAAGAGCCCCGTGTACGTCGCCGGGTTCGAGCGCGGCGTGCGGCCGATCGGCGACTGGTCGATGTCGATGACCTTGTCGAGATGCTCGAGGCCGACGATGCGGTCGTGCTGGCCCGGGACGACGCGGGCGCGGAAGAAGTGCCGCGCGAGCGTCTTCTGGAGGATGTCCTCGACGAGTGTGCTCTTGCCCGAGCCCGACACGCCGGTGACCGCGACGAACAGTCCGAGCGGGAACTCGGCGTCGACCCGCTTGAGATTGTGCTCGCGTGCGCCTTCCACGCGGATCACGCGTCCGGCGTCGCGGGGCCGGCGTGCACTGGGCGTGGGGATGCTGCGCTTGCCGGTGAGGTACTGCCCCGTCACGGAGCGCGGCACGCGCTTCACCTCGTCCACCGTCCCTTCGGCGATGACCTCACCACCGTGCTTGCCGGCGCCGGGGCCGAGATCGATGAGGTGGTCCGCCTCGAGGATGGTCTCCTCGTCGTGCTCCACGACCAGCACCGTGTTGCCCAGGTCGCGCAGGCGCTTGAGCGTGTCGAGCAGGCGCGCGTTGTCGCGCTGGTGCAGGCCGATGCTCGGTTCGT
Source organism: uncultured Gemmatimonadota bacterium (assembly GCA_902825965.1). Taxonomy (GTDB): domain Bacteria; phylum Gemmatimonadota; class Gemmatimonadetes; order Gemmatimonadales; family Gemmatimonadaceae; genus Pseudogemmatithrix. The sequence continues at coordinate 15,852 of CADEDA010000028.1, forward strand.
CGAGGATGTAGAGCACCCCGACCAGCCGGGAGCCGATCTGCGTCGCCAGACGGATGCGCTGGGCCTCGCCGCCGGACAGCGATTCGGCGGAGCGGTCGAGCGTGAGGTAGTCGAGCCCCACGTCCACCAGGAAACGGAGGCGCTCGCGCACTTCCTTGAGGATGGGGCCCGCGATGCCGGGGTCGAGACCCGGCCTGCCCTTCTCGCGCAGCGGGATGCTCTCGGCGAACGCCAGCGCCTCGGCCGCCGACCCCTCGGTGAACTCACCGATGTTGCGGCCGTGGAGCGTGACGGCGAGCGACTCCTTCTTGAGGCGCCGGCCGTTGCAGTCTGGGCACTCGGCGATGACCATGAAGGCGTCGAGCTCCCCGCGGACGGCGTCCGAGGTGGTCTCGTTGTACCGACGCTGCACGTTGGAGAGGATGCCCTCCCAGCGCGCCTCGTCATCGCCCTTCTTCTTGCTCGCGCTGCCGAAGAGCAGCTCGAACTTCACGCGGTCGGGCAGCCGGCCCCAGGGGGCGTTGAGTTCGAACTTGAGCTGCTTCGCGAGCCCCGGCAGGATCACGCGGCGCAGGTAGCCGTCGGGCTCCCCCCACGGCAGGATCACACCCTCGAGGATCGAGATGCCGGGGTCGCCGAGGATGAGCTCGGGGCTCGCCGTGCGCTTGGTGCCGAGTCCGCTGCAGGTGGGGCAGGCGCCGAACGGCGAGTTGAACGAGAAATGGCGGGGCTCGAGCTCGGGCATGGAGATGCCGCAGTCCGGGCAGCCGTACTTCTCGCTGAAGAGCTGCGTGCTGCGCTTGCCGTCGTGCCGCACGACCTCGCAGAGCCCCTCGGCGAGGCGCAGTGCGGTCTCGATGGAGTCGGTGAGGCGTCCGCGATCCTCGGCACGCACCGTGAGGCGGTCCACCACCACCGAGACATCGTGATTGAGCTTGCGATTGAGCTTGGGCGGGTCGGCGAGCTCGATCAGCTCGCCGTCGACGAGCGCGCGCACGAAGCCCTGCTTGCGGGCGTCCTCGAAGAGGTCGCGGAACTCGCCCTTGCGCCCGCGCACGAGTGGCGCGAGCACCTCGAGCTTGGTGCCGGCCGGCCAGGTGAGCACGATGTCGGCGATCTGCGCCGGCGACTGCTTCGCGACCGCGCGACCGCAGTTGGGGCAGTGCGGCGTGCCGGCGCGTGCGTAGAGCAGGCGCAGGTAGTCGTAGATCTCGGTGACCGTGCCGACCGTGGAGCGTGGGTTCGCACCCGCCGTCTTCTGCTCGATCGAGATGGCCGGCGAGAGCCCTTCGATGGCGTCGACGTCGGGTTTCTCCATGAGCCCGAGGAACTGCCGGGCGTAGGCGGAGAGCGACTCGACGTAGCGGCGCTGGCCCTCGGCGAAGATCGTGTCGAACGCGAGCGAGGACTTCCCGCTGCCGGACAGCCCCGTGATGACGGTGAGCTTGTCGCGCGGGATCGTGACGCTGATGTCCTTGAGGTTGTGTTCGCGTGCGCCGCGGACGAGCAGGGAGTCACCAGGCATAGTCAGGTAAGATCGGGGACGTGGCGTCGCAATGGAAGCGGAGCCTTTCGCCGGAGTCATGCCGACCCGCTAGATTCGAGGGGTGACCGATCCGTTCGGACCCCGCGAACCCGTCTCTGCGCCCGATCCCGAGCAGTTGCCGCTCGGCATGTTCGAGGGCGTGCCGCTCGTCCCGATCGAGACCTACGGTCCCGACGACGAGGTGATCATCATCCCCGTGCGCGAGCCGCCGGTCTGCGGAGAGTGGTCCTACGACGACAGCGAGCTGGAGGAGCCGAAGTTCGTGGCGCGGCGCATCGACGGTGTGGCGGCGCCGACCATGAAGGCGACACCCATCGCGCCGATCCGCGCCGTACTGGACACGCGCGCACCCCGTGGCGTGCAGATGCACCCCCCCGCGTCGGCCGTCCCCGCCCCGATGGCGGCGACCAGCGACACCGCCGTGCGCGCCTCGCGCCCGACGATCGACGCACTGCGGGTGGCGTTCGAGCAGTCGCCGGGGGACACGGCGCGCGTGCTGGCCTACGTCGCGGCGCTCGAGAAGAAGAATGACGCGGCGACCGCCCTGGCCGTGCTCGACACGGCCGAGGCCGCCGGCGCGGACGGGCTCGCGATCACCTGTGCGCGGGTGAGTGCGCTGGGCGCCAAGCTCCGCTACGACGACGCGGAGAAGGCGCTCAAGAAGGCGGCGAAGCTGGCGCCGGACTCCGCCGAGGTGTTGGTGCAGACCGGCATCCTCGCCTGCCGGCGCGGACGCTGGCGCGATGCGGTCGAGCCCCTGCAGAAGGGGGTGGGACTCGCCCCGGAGCACGCGGTGGCGCACTACTACATCGGCGAGGCGCTCAACCACATCGACGACAAGCAGGGCGCGCTGGCGGCGTACCAGCGTGCGGCCGAGCTCGAACCCGACCATTGGCGTGCCCTCAAGGGCGTCGGGATCGTCCTCGATCGGCTCGGGCGTTCGTCCGAAGCGGCGGTCTTCTACCGTCGCGCCCGAGAAGCCCAGCGCTGATGCCGACCCTCGTCCATCCCGCCCCCCACCGCGGTCGCAACCGCACCGCCGCCGCCCTGCTCATCCTCGCCGCCTGGACCGTGGGCGTGGGACTGCTCGTGCGCCGCGAGTTCTTCCGCGAACGGGCCGCCGTGCTGGCCGAGGCGGCACTGCGCCTGGGGCCGAGCACGAGCTTCTATGCCGTGGAGCAGGGCGACCGGCAGATCGGCTTCGCCTCCACCACCATCGACACCTCCCGGACCGCGTTCGAGGTGGTTGACTACTTCATCGCCGACCTGCCGGTGGCCGGGCAGGCCGTGCGCGCCTCGGCGCGCTCCGTGATCTCGCTGTCGCGCGCGCTCACCGTGCGGACGTTCGACGTGCAGATCGAATCGGCGGTCGCACCGATGAGCGTCACCGGCTACGCCGAGGGTGACTCGGCGTTGGTGTATGTGATGAACGTGCCGGGCCAGCCGACGGACACGCAGCGGCTCGCGGTGAACGGCCCTGTCCTGCTGCCGACGATGATCCCCGCGGCGGCGATGCTGGTGGCCGAGCCGAAGGTGGGCCGCACGGTGACCATCGCGAGCTTCGACCCCGCGACGATGTCCGCGCGGGACCTGACGCTGCGGTTCGCGGCGGAGTCGCTGTTCACGCTGGTGGACAGCGCGCGCTTCGACTCGACGGCGATGGCATTCGTGCCCGCGCTGCGCGACACGGTGCGCGCCTGGAACCTGGTGCCGACCGAGGGCCAGGGCTTCAGCGGCTGGGTGGACGCACAGGGGCGCGTGGTGGCGTCCACGCAGCCCGGCGGCATCCGCATCACGCGGATGGCCTACGAGATCGCGTTCGAGAACTGGCGCCGCGCCCGCGGTGCCACGCCGCAGGCGACGGGTCTCGCGGCCGGCGGGACGCGCGCGGCGGCCGGCGGCGCCGCGGACGGACAGGCAGTGGGCGACCTGCTCGAGGGCACGGCGATCGCCGCCGGCGCGATCCCGCGCAGCGCCAGCGCCCAGAGCCTGCGGGTGCGGCTCTCGGGCAGCGCCCTCGACGGGTTCGACCTCCAAGGCGGGCGGCAGCAGCTGCGCGGCAACGAACTGCTGGTGACGCGCGAGAGTGCCGACGTGCTCGAGGCGGACTGGTCGCTGGCGACGCGGAGTGCGGGCTTCCGCACGCGGTTCGAGCCCGAGCTGCGCGAGGAACCGCTGCTGCAGGTGCGCGACCCGGCCATCATCGGCCTGGCGCTGCGCATCACGGGCAACGCCCGCGACCCGCGCGTGGTGGCCGAGCGGATCAACCGCTGGGTGCACGACTCGCTCGAGAAGGTGATCACCCTCTCCGTGCCCAATGCGACGCAGGTGTTGCGCACGCGGCGCGGCGACTGCAACGAACACACGCAACTCTTCACCGCGCTGGCGCGGGCGGTGGGCATCCCCACACGCATCGCGACGGGCGTGGCGTACGTGAACGGCAAGTTCTACTACCACGCGTGGCCGGAAGTGCGGCTGCGCGACTGGGTCGCGGTCGATCCCACCTTCGGGCAGTTCCCCGCCGACGCGGCGCACCTGCGCTTCGTGCGCGGCGGGCTGACCCGGCAGGGGGAGCTGCTCCGACTCGTCGGCACACTCCGCATCGAGGTGTTGGACGTCCGATGATCGAACTCCTGAAGCTCAGCAAGCAGTACGGGGACTTCACGGCGGTCGACGCGATCGACCTCGTGGTCCCGCGCGGCGAACTCTTCGGCTTCCTGGGACCCAACGGGGCCGGCAAGACGACTACGCTTCGCATGATCGCCGGGATCCTCAAGCCGACCGGCGGGACGATCCGCGTGGCGGGGGTGGACATGGCGGCCGACCCGATCACGGCGAAGTCGAAGCTCGGGTTCATCCCCGACCGGCCGTTCATCTACGAGAAACTGACCGGTGCCGAGTTCCTGCGCTTCGTCGCGGGGCTCTACGACCAGCAGGGCGAGGAGATCGAGCATCGCGCACGCGAGCTGCTGGCGCTGTTCGACCTCGAGGAATGGCGCGACGAACTCGTGGAGAGCTACTCGCACGGGATGCGCCAGAAGCTGATCATCTCGAGCGCCTTCGTGCACCGCCCCGAGGTGATCGTGGTGGACGAGCCGATGGTGGGCCTGGACCCCAAGGCGGCGCGCATCCTGAAGGACCTGTTCCGCGAGTACACGCGCCGCGGGCATACCATCATCTTCTCGACCCACACGCTGGAGGTGGCCGAGTCGTTGTGCGACCGGCTGGCGATCATCGTGAACGGGAAGATCCGCGCCTACGGCACCATGGAGGATCTGCGCCGCGACCTGCAGGGCGGCGAACGCGGGCTCGAGGAGATCTTCCTCCGACTCACCGGCGAGAACGCCGCGCGCAACCTGGTCGATGTCCTCGACGCCTGACCTGTCGGCGGCGCTGCCGCCACGCGCGAGCGGGAGCCAGCGCACGGTGGGCGTGCTGCCCGACCCGCCGCTGCTGCACCTGCTCTCGCCCAAGTGGCTGACCGCCCGCGCGCGGACCATGCAGGGCGAGAAGGGCCGCGGCGTGCGCTTCGCGATCCTCGGGTTCACGGGCGTCCTGTTCTGGGCGTTCATCTTCGGCGTGCTGTGGCGGCTGCTGAACTACTTCCGCAGCGTGGACGAGATCGGCGCACTGCTCGCGGGCAAGCTGCTCGGCCTCGTGCTGCTCGGCTTCAGCTCCATCCTGCTGCTCTCCAACGTGATCACGGCGCTTTCGAGCTTCTTCCTCGCGAAGGACCTCGACATGCTCGTCGCGGGACCCGTCGACTGGCTGCGGCTCTACGGCGCCAAGCTGCTCGAGACCATCATCGCGTCGAGCTGGATGGTGTTCCTCGTCTCGATCCCGATGTTCTCCGCCTACGGCTTCGTGTACGACGGCGGGCCGCTGTTCCCGCTGTTCGTGGTACTCGTGATGCTGCCGCTGTTCGTGATCCCGGCGGTCGTCGGTTCGGCGCTGACGCTCACGCTCGTGAACGTGTTCCCCGCGCGTCGCACCCGCGACATCCTGTCGGTGATCGCGGTGCTGGCGGCCGGCGGCATCGTGCTGCTGTTCCGGCTCATCCGTCCCGAGCAGCTGGCGCGGCCCGAGGGATTCCGGAACCTCGTGGATTTCATCGCGGTGCTCCGCACGCCCACCTCGCCCCTGATGCCGAGCGAGTGGGTGCAGAAGGCGACGATGGGCTTCCTGAACGGGCAGACCGACTGGTTGGCGGTGTACCTGCTCTGGACGACCGCCGCCGCGGCGGTGGTGCTGGGGGCGCTGCTGCACCGCTGGCTCTACCTCACCGGCTACAGCAAGGCGCAGGAGAGTGCGCAGCGCTTCGTGCGCGGGGGCGGGTGGCTGGCGCGCGTGGGCCGCTGGCTGCTCTCCCCGTTCGGCGTGCTGCGGCGGGAGCTGGTGCTGAAGGAGCTCCGCCTGTTCTTCCGCGACACGACGCAGTGGTCGCAGCTGATCCTGCTGGCGGTGCTGGTGGTCGTGTACGTCTTCAACATCAAGTACCTCCCGCTGCGCGGCGAGGGCATCACGTTCTTCCTGGTGAACGTGGTGCCGTTCCTCAACCTCGTGCTGGCGGGGTTCGTGCTCGCCTCCATCGCGGCGCGCTTCATCTTCCCCGGTGTCTCGCTCGAGGGCCGCACGCTGTGGCTGCTGCGCTCGAGCCCCATGCACGTGCGGGACCTGCTTTGGGCCAAGTTCTGGGTGGGGACCACGCCGCTGCTGCTGCTCGCGGTCGCGATCGTGGGCGTGACCGACTACCTGCTGCAGGTGAGCGACTTCATGTTCTTCGTGTCGGTCGCGAGCATCACGCTCATGACCTTCGCACTCTCCGGGCTGGCGATCGGCTTCGGCACCATGTTCCCGCAGTTCGAGACCGAGAACGCGGCGCAGATCCCGACCAGCTTCGGGGGCCTGGTGTACATGATGGCCTCGGTGGCGGTGATCGGCGGGGTGGTGATCCTTGAGGCGCGGCCGGTCTATGGGTATCTCTCGGCCAAGGCCTACGGCACCGAAGCCGACGCGACGGAGATGGTGATCGGCTTCGGGCTGGCAGCCCTCCTCTGCATCGCCGCCACGGTGGTGCCGATCCGGATCGCCCTCTCGCGGCTCGAGGCCGTCGAACGATGAAGAAACCCAAGCCGGACGCCGGCGCGGCGCTGCACACGCGGATCACGCGGGCCAACGAGACCGACATCCCGTCGCTGCTCTCGCTGAACAACCGGTACGCCTCCGCCGGCCTCACGTTGGCGCGGACGCCGGAGTTCGCGGCGAACCACCTCGCCGACTACCGGGTGCTGCGCGATGCGAGCGGGGGCATCGTCGGCTGCGTGGCGCTCGACGAGTACTCGCCCTCGGTGGCCGAGGTGATCTCGCTGGCGGTGGACGGCGATGCGCAGGGGCTCGGGCACGGGCGCGCCCTGATCGCGGCGGCCGTGGAACTCGCACGCACGCGCGGCTACACCGAACTCTTCGCGGTCTCGTACTCGGACGAGCTCTTCCTCGCCTGCGGGTTCGACCGCGTGCCGCTCGCGACGTACCCGGAGAAGATCAGCCGCTACCAGAAGGTCGACAAGACGGAGATCGAGGTGGGCGAGAAGCACTGCTTCGCCCGCCGTCTGGGGCGCTGACGGCTACAACTTCCGTACACCGCGCCCGCGCCTCGCGCCGCGGCGACGGCTGAACCGCGCGACCGGGGCCGATACCTTTCGGACGTGGCCCATCCCTCCCGACTCCCGGTCGCGCGCATCTTGATCGTCGAGGACAACGACGACCTCGCCTTCGGGCTCCGTCGCGCGCTCGAGGCGGCGGGCCATGAGGTGGAGGTGGCCTCCGACGGCCGCGAGGCCCTGGCCGCCGTGAAGGGCTTGCCCCCGCAGCTCATCATCCTCGACCTCATGATGCCGGGGCTCGACGGCTTCACCGTCCTCGAGCGCCTGCGCCGGCTCGGGCACCTCATGCCGGTGTTGATCCTGAGCGCGCGGAGCGAGGAGGCGGACAAGGTGCGCGGCTTCCGCGCGGGTGCGGATGACTTCGTGACCAAGCCGTTCGGCGTGCGCGAGCTCGTGGAGCGCGTGGCCGCCCTGCTGCGCCGCTCGGGCACGGCGGGCCTCAACGCGGGCACCACCGCCGCCGAACCGGCCGAGCTGCCGTCGGTGCTCGAGTTCAGCGACGTCCGCGTGGACATCGCCGGACGGCGGGTCACGCGCGGCGGCCAGCCGATCGCGTTGTCGCCGCTCGAACTCGACCTACTGCTCACGCTCGCACGTTTCCCGGGCGTGGCGCTCTCGCGCCGGATGCTGCTGCGCGACGTCTGGGGCCACGCGCCGGACGTCCGCACACGCACGGTGGACCTGCACGTTGCCGAACTGCGCCGCAAGATCGAGTCGGTCCCCAGCGAGCCGCGCCACATCATCACCGTCTTCAAGACGGGGTACCGGTTCGACCCATGATGCGCCGGCCGCCATGGCTCTCGCGCGGACGCCTGGCACTGGTGCTGGGACTCGCCGCCGCGGCGGCGACCGCGATCACGCTGTTGCATCGAGCCTCGGAGCGGAACTTCCTGGCCGAGTACGCCAAGGGCCTGACCGTCTCGGCGGCATTCTCCGCGGACGCGCTCTCGGATCGCCTGCGGCAGCGCGGCGCCACCGAGCCGGGCGCCGTACTCAGTGAATCGGCCCTGCCGTTCTTCAACATCGCGGCGCCGGATGACCGGACCCAGCGTACGGCGCTCATCGAACTCCGCGACGGCCAGCTCCGACTCGTGGCGGCGAGCCGCGCCGGCGCGGACCGCCGCACGCCGGCGACGACGCCGGTCCCCACGGACCTGCGGCCCGACGCACTGGACCACGCCCACTACGCCGGCGCGCTGCGCGCGTCCGCCGATTCGACCGCGACGGGCATCGGCACCGGACTCGCCGGCCGGCCCGTGGTCTACGGCATCGCATCCGTGCCGGGCACGCCGTGGCGACTGCTGCGGGAGCGCGAGGTCGAGGAACTGCGACGGTTGATCCGCCCGGGGCTCATCCTCACCGACGTCATCTTCGCGGCCCTCGCGCTGCTCGTGCTCGCGGTGCTGCTGGTGGTGTGGCGGTCGACCTTCCTGCGGCGCGAGACGGAGCGCGTGCAACTGCGCGCGACCTTCGTGGCGAGCATCTCCCATGAGTTGCGGACGCCGCTCACGCAGATCCGGATGTACGCCGAGATGCTGCGCCTGGGCCTGCTGGCCGCACAGGAGGATCGGGAGCGGGCGATCGGCGTGATCGAGAAGGAGTCCACCCGGTTGTCGCTGCTGGTGGAGCGCTCGCTCACGTTCGTGCGCGCCGGGCAGGCGCTGCCCGCGGATGGCGCGGCCGCCGCGATCCCGGTCGCCACCGCCCTGCACCGCGCGGCCGAGGCGATCGCGGCGCTGGCCGACGAACGCGGGGTGCGCATCGGTCTCGATGCAGAGCCGGGCGCACAGGTGCGCATCGCGGCGGACGACCTGCACCAGGTGCTGCTGAACCTGCTCGACAACGCGATCAAGTACGGTCCTGCGGGCCAGCAGGTGCAGCTGCACGCCACGCGGCGCGAGCAGACCGTGCGCATCGAGGTGCGCGACGAGGGGCCGGGGGTGTCGGCCGAGGAGGCCGCGACCATCTGGCAGCCGTTCATCCGCGGCGCAGCCGCGCGCGACGGCAGCGCCGGCTCCGGCATCGGCCTGGTGGTGGTGCGCGACCTGGTCGCCCGCGCGGGGGGCCGCACGATGGTCGCGCCGCGGGTGGACGGGATACGCGGCGCGACATTCATCGTGGAGCTCCCGAGCGCCTAGCGACGGCCGGCGAGCGGATCAGGTGCCGCCCTGTTGTCCGAAGGGGAACTTGATCCGGTCGGGCAGCTTGGCCCACTGCGCCGGCGTGAGGGCTGCCTCCACCGTCTTGAGCGAGCGCTGCAGTTCGCGCACGATCGCGAGGTTGATCTCCTGCAACCGCGGCCCGAGTGCCCCCATGTCGGGACGCCCGTTGTTCGCCGTGAGCATGCGCGCGATCTCGTCCCCGCGCGCATCGACGAACACGCGGTACTGGGCGGCCGCGGCGTGCACCGCGTCGCGCTGCGGCGCCGTGAGGGCGAGTCCGAGCGAGTCCGCACGCTCAAGCAGTGTGTCGAGCGGGTACGGGACCTGGCGCAGCAGCCGGCGCTTGACGACCTCGAGCGAATCCGCACCGCCGTTGCCGGTGAGCGCCTGCAGTTGGGCCTTCGCGGGATCGGTGCCGAGCGTCACCTGGCCGCGGAGCGCGAGTTGGAACGGCGCGCCGAACGGATTGCGCCGGCCGCTGGGCGTCCCGAAGCGCTGGTTCACGGCATAGCGGTATGCCCGCAGCCCCGCGTCGTAGCCCGTGACGGTGAGCAGCGTGCGATCGGGGACCTGCGGTTGTCCCCAGCCGCGAAGCTCGTTGCCGTGGATGATCCGGTCGAGCCCTGCGAGCGTGTTCGAGGCGATGACGGCGAGCGTGAGCCGGTCGTCGAAGCGGCGGCTGCGCGGCTTCCAGTTGAGCTGCAGGTCGAGCTGCGGTGTCCAACCCGTGCGGCAGGCGTTGCGGGCCGCCACGCGACCGGCTTGCGCGCGCAGGCAGTCGGCGGCGCGTCGGTCGGTCGCGCGCAGCAGCTCCGCCATCGACGCCGCGACTGCGTCGCTGCCTGCGTCGCCACCCACGGCGCGCGGCACGAACGCGCGGTCGTTGCGCGCGCCGTCCGCGTTGACGTCGCCGTTGACCATCGGAGTGTACGGCGCACCCGAGATCCAGCGACCGATGACGGCGAGTTCGAACCCGCGCGGGAACGCGGTGAACTGCTGCGCCACCACCTGGTGGCGGCGCTCGAGGTCGCTCGTGCCCCACTCGGCGCGATTGGGATCGCCCGCGGTGGTGGGCGCCGCTGCGCCGAGCCCGAAGCCGTTGGCGACGTCGCGGGCGCGCACGTAGGTGTACGAGAAGGAGGTGCCGCCACCGCGGAACGAGGGACCGGCCACCGTGAGCGTCGCCTGCGTCGTCCGCGAGTGCGCTCGGGATCCGATCGCGAGCACCGGACCGAACGCCGCCTGCGGGCGCGTCCCGTTCCCGGTCGCCGCGCCGGTACCCGGCGCGATGTCGCCCGACGCCGTGAAGACCGGGCGCCCGGCCTCCTGATCGAGCGTGAACGCCGCGGCCCCGAGGTTGCGATCGACCGCGAAGGGCGCGCGCGACCCCTCGGAGTGGACCACCTCGGCGGCGACCGCGAAGCGCAGCTTGAACTGCCGCGAGTAGCCGAGTGAGGCCCGCAGCACCTCGGGTGCCCCGAAGCCGTCGTCGAAGAGCAGCACCGTCGGCCGCGTGGAGGCGACCGACGGCGCACCACCGAGGCAATCCGCGGGTGCGTCCACCGTGCCGGCCGCGAACGCGCTCCAATCCGGCGTGGGGATGGCAGTGCCCGCGCAGAGCACCTGCTGCTGCGCACCCGCGAGTCCGGTGCCGTTCGCGACCGCGCCGACGAGCCCGGCGGGCACGGTGCCGCGGAACACACCCACGCCGCCCTTGATGGTGCCCGCCGGAATGCCCGCGACGTTGCCCAACAGGTAGGTGAATCCGAGCCGCGGGGCGACGCGGACGTGGCGTGGCCATGCATCGGTGCGGCGACCGAAGGCCGCAGCGACCGCAGGATTGGCCGCCGGCACTCCCGCGAGGCGCGTCGATTCCACCCGCCCGCCGTACACGACCTGCAGCGAGGGCGACACGCGCCAGGCGTCGGCGAGATACAGTCCGCCGGTGGTGGTGCCGGCGCGCTGCTCCGTGCCGCCGAGCGTGCGGGCGTAGAGTGCCGGCTGCGCGGCGTCGAGGTCCGCGAGCGAGTTGTAGACGTAGGTCCCGGCCTGGTTCCCGACGCCCGTGATCGCGCTGCGCTGGGCGTTCACCAGCGCGCCGAGCTTGAGACGGTGGCCGCCGCCCACCAGCCACGAGACTTCGTTGCTCACCTCGAGCAGTTCCGCATCGACACGGCGCGGGAGGCTCGGATTGGCGCCGAACTGCAACTGCGCCTGGGCGCTGCGCCCGTCGGCGAACCGCGACGTCACCGTGACGACACCCACCGGCCCGGGTGCCGCGGGGTCGAGCGACTGCCGGTCAGCGGAGGCGTAGGCCCGGAACTCGTTGATGAACGCTCCCACGCTCGAGGTGAGCGAGGCCAGCAGGCCGCCGCCCCGGCTCTCGGTCTCGCCGCGCACGCTGGGGAGCGCGAGCCCGCCGAATCGCGTGGCGTTGAGCGAGGTCTGCCGCAGGTCGGCCCGCAGCAGCAGGGCGGATGACGCGCTCAGGTCCCAGTCGAACCGCACCAGCGAGGAGAGCGCGTGCTGCCGCCGGCGCGCGGGCAGGCCGCCGGTGCCCGCGAGGCCGTTGCCGCGCGCGAACTGCAGGAACCGCGCGAGCGAGTCCGGTGCGAGACCGAGGTTCGTCGCGATCGGTGCCGAGGCGTCGAGCAGCGACGCCATGCCCTCGCTGCGCGCGTCGTAGTCGAGCGCCGTGAAGTAGTAGGCGCGGTCGCGCACCAGCGGTCCGCCGAGCCCGAAGCCCAGCGTACCCTGGCTGAATCGTTGGTCGAAGGTCCGCGACGGGATGGTGGGGAACTGCAGCGGCGCGGGCTGCCCGTTGAGAGTCGCGGTGCCTTGGGTGCGCGACGTGCCGGCGAGCGTGGTCGTGGCGACCTGTCCGCCCGAGAACTGCCCGCGCGCCGGATCGAAGGCGTTGGTGACCACACGCACGGAGCGCACGCTGTTCTGCGGCACGTTGCCGAAGAGGAACGAGCTGCCGTCGAGCGTGACGTTGTTCTGGTTGGCCGGCTGCGCGGCCACGGAGAACCCGCCCTGCGTGCTGTCGCCGCCGGCGACGGCGACGACGCCGGGCACGAGGGTCGCGGCGGCGCTGAGGTCACCGGGGGTGAGCGGGAAGCGCTGCAGGAATGCCTGCGGCACCACCGCCTCGGTCGCACCGGCGGTCGACGACGGCGTGGCGCCGGGCCGTGTATTGCGCGCCCGGACGTCCACCTGTGCGAGTGTGGTCGCGTTCTGCGACAGACGCACATCGGCGACGAGCCGGTCCTCATCACCCCGCCGCGCGAGATCGAACGTCGCGGGCCGCAGGCCGATGGCGTTGACGGTCACGCGGAACTGCGACCCTCCATCGCGGAAGAGCAGCGTGTAGCGCCCGTCCGCGCGCGACGTGGTGCTGCGGCTCACCCCGGTGGCCAGCGCGACGACCGTGATGCGCGCCCCGGCGACCGGGAGGCTGTCCGGACCTGTCACGCGTCCGGCGATGATCTCGGTGGTGGTGCCGAGTTGTGCGTGGAGTGGGGTCGCAGGCGCGGTGAGTGCGGCGACGGCGGCGAGCGCGAGCGCGAGCAGTGCACGGTGGCGAGTGAGCATGCTGCAACGTCGGCCGTCGGTGCCATCGCTCACAATCGCCGACGGCGCCGATCGCTGTCTGGAAGTTGTACGACCGCCCGGCGCGGTCTACTGATCTGCCGCGGCGCGCGGAAAGTTGCACGCCTCACCCGTGAGGATCCCATGTCCCGGTCGTGCCATCGCCTGCGGCGCCGCGTCGCTTCCATCGTCATCGCCGGCAGCGTCGCCGGCGCGCAGTTGCCGGCGCAAGTGCCCGCGCAGGTGCCGGTGCAGCTGCTGCCGCCGCCGGACGTAGAGTTCGCGGAGCCGTTCAGTGCGATGGGGGTCGGCGCGCTGCGCGAGCTGCGCGACGGCCGTGTGATCGTCGCGGATGCGCGGGAGCGCCTGCTGCACCTGGTGGACCTCGCCCGCGGCAGCGCCCGCACGCTCGCGCAGGAAGGCAGCGGCCCGCGAGAGTTCGGCAGCCCCAACCGACTGCTGCCCATCGCCGGCGACTCCACGCTCGTCTACGACCTCGGCAACCAGCGCTACCTGCTGCTCGACCACGAGGGGAACGCCGTCACGACCTGGAGACCGTCCTTGGAGGGTGCAGGCGGCGGACGATTGAACCTGCTCACGCCGGCCCGCGGCAGCGACGCGGCCGGCCGCCTCTACGTGGAGGCGCCGCCGGCAGCGCGGCGTGATGGGTCGTTCGCCACCGAGGATTCGGCCGCGATCCTCCGGATGGACCGCCGCAGCGGGCGCGTGGACACCATGGCCTTCGTACGCGTCGCCGGCCTCCGTTCGTCGGTGCGCGACGGTCGGAGACTCGTGACGGCGGGTGGCGGCAATCCGTTGACGCCGCGCGACGAATGGGCCGTGTTCCCCGATGGTCGTGTCGCCATCGCACGGCACGCGCCGTATCGGATCGACTTCGTGTTGCCCGACGGCAGCGTCCGTCGTTCCGCGCCGATCCCGTTCACTCCACGCGCGATCACGCAAGCGGACAAGGACGAGGAGGAGGAACGCCGCCGCCTCGCGAACCTGGAGCGGATGAACCAGTCCATCCGCCTGCCGGACGGGAGCACCATTGCGCCGGGACGGCTCGTCGCGACACCGCCGCTGGAGAACTTCCCGGCGACCAAGCCGCCGTTCCGCGCGGGCTACGGCAGCGTGCTGGCGCGGCCGAACGGGGAACTGTGGGTGCGCCGGCTGGAGCCGGCGGGTGCGCGCGGCGTGCTCTACGACATGATCGACGCGACCGGAGCGCTGCTGCACCAGGTCCGGCTGGAGGAGCGGACGGCCGTGGTCGGGTTCGGCGTGGCGGCGATCTACACCGGACAGGTAGACCGCGACGGACTGGTCACGCTGCGGCGCCATCGCTGAGGGGCGATGGCGCCGCCGCGGGCGCCTCAGTTCGACATCAACTGCAGGAGCATGAGTCCGCCGGCGACCCAGGCGATCAGCCCGACCGCCACGCCCTTGCCCATGCTCACCTTCCCCATCTTGGTCACGCCGATGACGATGAGCACGGTGGACCAGAGCACGAACAGGTCGAAGCGCATGCCGAGTCCCGTCTGGAACAGCGAGCCCGCCGGATCCATGAACCGCGCCGGCCCGAGTGAATACTGCCCGCGCGAGATGAACTCCGACCCATTGAGCAGCGCGCCCTGCAACGCGATCGAGATCTGCTCGATGACGCGCGGCACGAACGCGAAGCCGACGACCTTGAGCGCGCCACCGAAGTTCAGCTCCGCGCCGACGACCTTCGCGCCCACGAAGGTGACGACGCCGACGCAGAACATCATGATCGGGAACATGAGCGCGAGGCCATAGACATTGGCGAACCGCGTCCAGGTCCGCGTGGCCGAGATGATCTCCTCCGTCACCTCAGGACCCGAGGCGCGCATCTGCTCGGCGATCTTGGCGAACTCCGCGTCGTAGACGCCGCTCATCGGCCCGCGGTTCGCCACCGCGAGCAGCGTGACCAGCACGGTCACGAACAGCACCATGACACCGAAGCCGACGGACGGGCCGCGGGTGAACAACTTCGCCGGGGCGACGATGGTATCGATCAGGTCATCGAGGAACCCCGGCTTCTCAGCGGGGGGACTGCCGGATGCGGACGCGTCGGCCATGCGGGCTCTCCTGCGAGGGAATTGTCGTCGGGGGTGCTGGAAAGCTGCCCTGCGGCAACAGCGCGCGCAAACGAAGACGCCCGGCACTTCCGTGCCGGGCGCTCCGTCCACCTGCGACCCGACCGTTGTGTCAGATCGCGTCGTTCGGCCGCGGTGCAGGACCCGATGCAGGACCCGGTCCGGGACGCCGCATGCCGTCCGGACGCCGCATGCCGTCCGGACGCCGCATGCCGTCCGGACGCCGCATCCCCTCCGGGCCACGCATGCCACCGTTCCCACGACCGTCACGACCGACACGACCGGCGCGCGGGCGGTCGTCGCGGGCGGCACGCAGGCCGCGCTCGAAGCCGCGACGCTCGGCCTGCATCTCACGCACCTTCTGACGCTGCGTGTCCGTCAGCACCCGGTCCGCGGCGGCCCGCAGACTCGAGTCCCGGCGACGCGCCTGGTCGAGTTGTGGTTGCATCGCCTCCCGGTCCGCGCGCGCCTGTGCCTGCATCCGCAGCCGCATCGAATCCCCCGGGACCGACGCGCGCCCCGGTGCCTCGCGGGCCGCGCGCTGGCGCTGCATCAGCGAGTCGCGATGCGCGCGGAGCCGCGTCTGCAACTGCGTACGCTCGGTGTACTGGATGCGCTCGAGCGAATCGAGTTGCGCGACCTGTCGCGGCGTGAGTTCGAGCTGCCGACGGGCGTTGAGCAACGCGGTGACATCCGCGGGCCCGTCAGCGCGGCCCGGTGCACCACGCATGCCGGGACCCTGTGGCCCAGCGGGAGCGCCAGGTCCGCCCGGGCCACCGGGGCCACCGGGCCCGCGGCCCTGCGGGGGTTGCGCGCTCACGAGCGCCGGCGCGAGGAGCAGCGCGCCGACAAGGAGGGGGAAGCGGCGGAAGGTGCTTGGCATGATCCGGTCCTCAGGTGCGAGTGATGCTGCGGCGACTCCGCCGCGGTCACTCAGGAGACGTCCCGGGACGCGCGACGTTAAGCCGGGCGCAGTATCTTCCGCTCTCCACCCGCCACGCGACCGATGACCGCTCCGCTGTTCCACGACGTCCCCCGCTTCCCGCGCGGATTCCGCTGCGCCTCGCGCAACGTCGGCCTCAAGCCCAGCGCCAAGGACCTCACGATCTTCGTCAGCGAGGTCGACGCGGCCGCCGCTGCGGTGTTCACGCGCAACCACTTCCCCGGGGCGCCGATCATCCTCGGGCGCGAGACCATCCGTGGTGGGCGGCTGAAGGCGATCGTCGCCAACAGCAAGGTGAGCAACGTCGCCACCGGGGACCGCGGCGTCACCAACGCCCGCCGCATGGCCACGGCCGCCGCGATGGAACTCGACACCACGGCCGAGCGCGTGCTGGTGAGCTCCACGGGCGTGATCGGTGTGCAACTCCCGGTGGAGAAGATCGAACACGGCATCGTCGGCATGGCCGCCGAACTGCAGGCGGACCCGCTGGTCGGTGCCGAGGGGATCATGACCACCGACACGCATCCCAAGGCGCTCTCGGCGAGCGTCGGCGATGCGACCATCACCTGGGTGGCGAAGGGCTCCGGCATGATCGAGCCCACCATGGCGACCATGCTGTCGTACATCTTCACCGACGCCGCACTCGACGCCGCGACACTCGACCGCCTCCTGCGGCAGGCGGTCTCCGGCTCCTACAACATGCTCAGCGTGGACACCGACACCAGCACCTCCGACACCTGCGCGATCCTGGCGAACGGACTCGCCGGCGCGGTGGACGAGGCGGAGTTCGCGCGCGTGCTGGCTGCGGGCTGCGTCCGCATGACCGAGATCCTCGCGCGCGACGGTGAGGGCGCGGAGCACCTCCTGCGGGTGACCGTGCGCGGAGCCCTCAACGAGCACGAGGCGCGACGGATCGCCAAGTCGGTGCTCAACTCGCCGCTGGTGAAGACCATGGTGCACGGCGCCGACCCCAACGTGGGCCGCTTGCTCATGGCGGTGGGCAAGTGCTTCGAATGCACGATCCGCCCGGCGTCCACCGACGCCTGGATCAACGGCACGCAGGTGGTCCGGGGCGGTGAGCGGCTGGAGTTCGAGGACGCCGTGGTGCGGAACACGCTCAAGGCGGAGGTGGTGGACCTCGAGATCGCGTTGGGCGTGGGTGAGGCGCGCGCGACGGCCTACGGCTGCGACCTCACCAAGGGGTACGTGGACGAGAACGCCTCGTACTACTCGTCCTGAGCGGCGCGACGCCGCTCAGCCGCCCTTCTCGATCCGTGCGTGCGCGCGCTTCTCGCTCTCCGCGAGCAGCTTGGTCACGAAGCGCTGGCCCTCGCTGACCCGCTCCATCTCGATCGCGATGGCGTCGACGGCGCTCTCCAGGCGGCGCAGGCGATCCGCGTTGTCGAGCTCGAGCTTCGACTCCTCCTTGGCCCCGCCCCGATTCCAGATGCGGCGCGCGTAGGCGATCGCGATCGGGGCGAAGACGAACACCGAGAGGATCGCGACGATCGGCGTGAGGTCCATATTGAGGATGTTCCGTGAAGGTGGCGGTTCGGCGGTGAGGCTGCCCGGTGCCCGGGCGATCAACTGCCCCGTGCTCGAGATGTCACGCTCGATCTGCAGGATACGCTCGTCGAGCAAGCGGATGCGCGCCTCGATACCCGCACGGTTCACCCCCGTGGCCTTCTCCAACTCCGCGGCGAGTTCCTCACGCCGGCCGGCGGCGGAGTTGAGCTGTCGCGACAGCTCCGAACGCTGCTGGCGGAGCGTGGACACCTCGGCGGCCGTCTGCGGCACCTGCGTGAAGACCCCGAGCAGCGGCGCCTCGGCCGGCGCCGGTGTGGCGGAAGGGGCGGCGGGCGCGGGCGTGTTCGGCGTCTGGCTGGTGGCCTGCTCGCTCGACGGGCTCACGGCGGTGGGGGTGCGCATGCCCAAACCTACGGCATTCCGGCGCTCCCGGTGTCAGGCCCGGCGGCGCCACCAGAGGTAGACGGGCACCCCCGCCCCGAGGACCAAGGTCCCGCGAAGGGCGTTCATGGGGTTGGAGACGATCGCGCCGAGTACGACATAGGCGGCCGCGAGGAGGAACAGCGCCGTGCTCCACGGGTGCAGCGGCGCACGGAATCCGGACGGATCCGACGCGCGGCGCCGATAGACGAGGAGTGTCGCGGCGGTGAGTCCGAAGAAGATCCAATCGGCGAACGTCACCCAGTCGAGCAGGTCGCCGTAGCTGCCGCT
>CADEDA010000029.1 GCA_902825965.1 uncultured Gemmatimonadota bacterium
GGCCGGCGCGAGAAAACAACGCGCCGTGGAACACGTGGTATGCTGCTGAAGCCCGCTGGTCACAGCGCAGCCCACCCGCCGCTGCGAACAGGGGGCGCGCCGTGGGGAGCGCGAACTCCGCACGCGAGTTGAACGCGTTCGGCGCTGCTGCCTGCATGCCGGGCGAACCAGGCAGCAACGGCCCGAGCGAGGCAATTTCCACCGCTGGGGTACCCAAGTGCGGGGTTCCAAGCGCGATGCTCCCCGCCACGAGGTCTCCGGAATCGCGTGCGTCGACCACGCGAGCAACAAGCCCTCCGGTGGAATGCCCCACGAGCACTACACTACGGGGCATTGGAAGTGGATTGAGGATGCGCAGCTGTTCGAGGACGTAGTCACCGAGTTCCGCGGGATCGCGATCCGTGTTCAACCGCAGGACGACGATGCGCGCGTCGGGACGCTCTTCACGAAGCGCCGCGATCAAGTCCGGCCACGTTTTCGCCGACGGATCGTATCGTCCCCAATCGAGGAGTGACTCGACCGGGAACTCCGTGTCCGTGACGAAGCGGTAGGTGTCACAAACGAGGTACTCCTGCAACCCATGCAACAGTACAATGGTAGGCGCCGTGTTCGACGAACCCGACTGCACCACCCGAGACTGCTCTACGTCACTGCACGGGATCGTGGTGCGCCGCATGAGCGAGATGGCGCTCGCCGAGGTCATCGAGAAGCGCACCACGACTGACTCGGCGGCCTTCGCAACAGCGAAGAAGCGGAGCGCACGCCGCGACGTGCCGGCGTGCCCCACCACGGCAACAGGCGCGACGTGCGCCGAGGAAGGATCTCCGTTGTCAACGTGCGCCCAGACCCGAAGGCCCTCAGGAATCGCGCTCGGCGCGACGAGCGTGACCTGCGCGCGAATCGAATCAGCTCCACCGGGAGCGAGCGCGATACGAAACTGCGTCGAGCCCGAGATCGGGGCCGCGGCGTTTCCGCGGCCCTCGGAGAGCGTCAGCGCAGCGCTATAGGGCTGGCCTGACGGAACCTCCACCGTCGATCCACTGCTAAAGGTCGCGGTTCCCCCATTCCCCGTCACCGCGAGCGCGACCGTCTCCAGGCTCGAGCCACGCGGGCGGTCGTCCACGTCTGCGCGCTCGGGCTCATCGGCGCCGACGCACGAGGTGGAAACCACGAGGCTGACAGACGCGAAGAGCCCGAGCGAAAAGCGGCGGAGCAGACGAATCAGCGGTTCAACCGGGTTCCTGGATGCCATGTTGCCTCCGTTTGTATTTACCCGGTCATTTCGCATTAATTATGCCACAGGCGATATAATCCCACATTTTTCCCGCGTGTGGACCTGTCAATGTGACCTTAAACCCATTAAACTCGTGATCTACATAGACTTGCGGAACTCCAAGTGTCGAGTATCATTGGTCCATACAGTTTAATTTCAACGTCACTGGGATATATCGTACGTGGTGCGTGCGCACACTGCTGCGCTACCGCGTCGCCACCGAGCACGACACGAGGCGCCATGAAGGGACGACCACGAACACCACCCTCGGCCTTCGCCAAAGCCGTCGCGCGCTTCTACACGGTGCAGTGCGAAGACGAATCGCTCTACGCGCGGCCGCTTGCCGCGATTTCGGCTGACGTAGGACTAACGAAGAGCACCCTGAGTCGACTGATGTCCGGGGCGCAACAGGCAACGCAGGCACAGCTGAAGAACGTTGCCGAGAATCTGGGCGCGAGATACGGACACAGAGCGGATCTGATCTTCGACCTCTATTTTTCGGTGCTCCCAGCCGACGACCCGCAGGCGATCGCGCTGTTCGTCGAGTTCCGCGAGCCGCCCGAAGCCAGCAAGGATGACGATACTGAGGGGAAGCGGCTTCTCGCCGAGGTCTCCGCGCTCATTGAGGCCGGGATGCATTACGCGATGCTGGCCCCACCTATGTCTGGAGCGCCGAGCGTCGGTGAGCCGTCCGCCGGGGCGGCAAGATCAAGCGACGCGCCCTCACCGGGTGCTGCTGATTCCGGGGACCCGATCGTCGCGTATCTACATACGATCCATGCACAAACGGTGCTGACCTATACGCGAATCCGCCGCACCGCGATCGGGCGCGTCGTCCGGCGCTTCCTCGACCGGACGAACCAGCTTGCCGCCCGAAGCGATGAACTCATTGCAGCCGCGAGGGAGGTGGACAAGCGAATTCGACTGTACTCCTTCCACCAGGCGATTCCCTCCACCACTCCGGCGGTCGGATACAAGGTGCATTTACGCGTCAGACGGGATCCGCGAAGTGGCTCGTCCCACCGGGAGCGTTGCGACTGGAACCCTGTGCACGGACTACCTGAACATGCGCCGCTCTCACGGTTGCTCCCGCGCGCGCGCCGCGACGAAGAGATCCGAGCACTCATTTGGCGCTACTTCCACGTCGTCGCCTTCTTCGAAATGCATGGTGCGCTTCCACAGGACAGCGCTGAAATGGCCAACTTCGCATCTGAGTTGCTCGCGAGCGAACGACCAAGCACACATCAATGGATCCCGTACGAACCGCGAGAATCCACCGTCGAGGTGGTAAAGGCATGCCTCCACAGCGCCAGCGCGGCGAGCGATTTCCTTACTCAGTCCCAACAACGGAGCGATCCTTGATTTCCGCGCTCGAAGGGCAGCTGCAGGCGGCCGGCACCTCCGCACGGTTCTGGCTCACGCCCCTGTTGAACCACTCGGCCTCCGCGAGTTCCGCAGCACGTGTCGTCGAGCAGTTCTATTTCGTGAACCGAGCGTTTGTGCTCGGCCTCCCATTTTACCTTCGAACGTTGGCGAAGGAACTCAACCGACCGTGGGATACCTCACAGAGCGCGGATCGTGAGGAGCTGGAGGAGGTGTTTGCGGCCGTCGCCAAGATCCTTGCGGACGAAAGTCAGGCCGGAGGCGTGCACGGCGGAAGATTCCTTCATCACAACCTCTTGCTCCGGCTCGCGGAGCCATTCGGTGCTGACGCCGAAGGACTGCGCACGGGGCGCGTGACGCCGACGGCCGCTACCACGCGCGTGGTGCACCAGATTCACTCTAGCCTGACCGATCCATGTCATATCGCCGGAGTCGCGGCAATCGCCGCAGTGGAACGAATCGCATTGCCGATGATCCTGTCGATGAAGGACTTCTTCGTGAGCGCGGCGCCCGCGTCCGGCCAATCTCCGCCCTCTGCCCATCAGCTCGAACACCTTGACCTGCACATCGCACTCGAGGTTGATCACGCGAATGAGACGCAATCGTTGGTTTCCATGGTGAGATTCAATGGTGACCTTGAGGCCGTGGCGAGGTCACACGCGCATGGCGTCGTCCAGTCATTTCATGATTTCTGGCTCCAGTTTTCGGTCGGCGCCGAAGGCTGACTGCTCTCCCGCAGGATGACACGCGGACCCAGCAGCGGCGGTCGGTGCGAAGACGGGCGAGCCTGCTCTCGACTTGTCGACCCGAAGGTAGCACAGACGAGACTCGATCCGCGCGGGTCCGGTGCAGAGCCTACCTGAGGTACGCCCGGGACTCTCGTTGGGCGTCGAAGGGCCCATCCCGCAGTCCCCGCGGGCAGCACAGGCGTGGACCAGCGAGCGGAGGCGAGGAGCCCGGCATCGCAGCAACCCCGCCCGCGTCGACGAGCTTGTTCTGATCTGAGCGGAGAATGAGCCGTCCTCGATACGGCGTTCGGAACCGAGTGCAGCGGGATGCGAGTTCAGGGACAGGTACGCCCTGTCAGCGAACACCAGCGCGGGCGACCTCGCACACGCCGCGCACGGCAAGCGCGACGCGACCCCGGTCGAGGAGCGGGGTGAGCACGACCGACCTTCCCATTAACCCGTGCCCTCGATCGCATCGACACCGAGGAGTTCGCCACTATTTGAGGCCTTTCGGGCAAGACATCCTTCTCGCCGGCCTGCTGCCACACCCGGCGCGCATCCTCAGTTCGGCCAATCGGGCCCTCGCGCGGGCATGGTGTTCCCACTGTCTCCCTCCGGAACAGAGTCAACGCACCAGGAGAGGCGCCGGCCGCAAGCCGCACGCGGCGCGTCGGCGGTCGCGAGAGTTCGCCCCCCCCTGAGCCTGACCCGCGTTGGAGAGCGCGTGGATACGACCGTTAACTGGCACATACTCGCCGGCGACGTGCCAATGCGATGCGATCGCAGGTCGCGGTATTGCACCGTCCGACGTGACCACGGGACCGACAGGTCGAGCGGGCGCGCATTCAGGCGCCGTTGCAACGTAGCAAGGTGACGAAACACAGCAGAAAGACGCCGTTGCGGAGCAGGAAGCCGCCGTAGCAGCACAGGAAGGCGATGTAGCACGGCAGCAACACGACGTGGACAAGGAGCGAGGTGACACGGACGGACCGCCAGCCGAACGAGAACGGCAGCAAGCCGACTTGGCAGGTCAGCCAGGCGACGTGGATGGACCGGAAGCCGACCTGGCACAGCAGCCAGTCGACGTGGACCAACCGAAAAGCGACCTGTACCGACCGATGGGCGACCCAGACCAACCGGCGGGCGACCTAGACCAACCGAAAGACGACGTCGCCGGCCTGCAAAGCGAGGTGGACAGCCGCCGGTCGCCCTAGATTCGACGCATGCGCACAACGCTACCCCCTCGCACGCCGACGCGAACCCGCCGCGCGCTGCCCGCCGCACTGCTCCTGACCGTCCTCCCCGCCTGCGAGCAGCCCGCCGCGCGCCGGGTCACCATGATCAGCTGCAACGCGACACTCCTCACCGTCGCCCAGGGCCCGGACAGCGTCCTGCGGCGTGTCGCGCTCGACACCGTCCCGGCGCTCAACATGGTGCAAGGTGGCCGTTGGGATGGCTGTCCCGTCGAGGCCGTCGCGTTCGACCCCGTCCGGCGAGTGGCCTTCCTCGTGCTGCCCGACCGGGCGTCCGACGACGGTGGCAAGCGCTATCACATCGCCGCCGTCCAGTTGCCGGCGCTCGAGGTGCTCGCGCGCTTCGACCTCGCCGACCAGCTGCCCACCCGCATGGAGTTCGACGCGGCGCGTGATCGGGTGCTGTTGGAGCTGCCGGAGGCGACCTCGCTGGCACTCTCCAGCCCCACCCTCACCGAGCTCCAGCGGAGTCCCGAGAGTCTTCCCCGCGATGGCGCCGCGCGCCCGGCCGCCCAGCTCTCGCCGACCCAGCACGCCACCGCCCAGCGCCTGCTCGGCGCGGATTCCGGCGGCTACTATGCCTGGCCCGTCGCCACGTCGGACACGCACGTGTTGTTCGCCCTGCGCCTGCGCGCGGACTCGGCGCAGCGGTCGTCGGTGCTGGTGCTGGCGGAGGCGACCCGGGGCGGCGCGGCGGCCACCGTGGCGTATCCGGTGTTCGAGACGGCGCGCGGGCGCCTGACCCTGCTCGCGGACGGGCGACACGTGGTCGTGCAGGAGGTCGATCGCCCCATGTCCGGCCCCGCCTCGCCGATCCGCGTGACCGGCCGTGTGCAGTTCGCGGACGCGGTGAGCGGGCGTGTCCTGGGGGAGGTGCGGGACGAGCGACTTGCCGGGCCGTTCGAGCTCGTCGCGCCCATCTGCAGTTCGCCCGACGGCGAGCGCCTGTACCTGCGCAGTGCCGGGTCGGGCCTGGGGGTGCTCGTCGTGCCCATGCGGCGGTTCGTGGTGTTGCCGGCGGCTGGGCCGGTGGATCCGTCGACGGCTTGCATGTTCTGAAGGCGGTCGGCTCCAAGGAGCCGCGCGAAGCGCTAGAGCCGCTCCACCCCCAGCGACGCCAGGTACTCGAACGTCTCGTCGTAATACGCCGGCACCCGCGTATGGTCACCCGCATCCCCCGGCGGCACAAACACCACCATCCCCTGCCGCGCCCGCGTGAGCAGCACGCGGTACGCATTCAGCAGGTAGCGCTGGTCCGCCTCCTTGTGGACCCGCTTCCACGCCCCGCCGTGGAACTTCCGGTGCAGCCACTCGCCGCGGCTCATTCGCAGGTCGGCGTCCCAGGTGGCACAGATCCAGTCCAGCTCGAGGCCCTGCACCTGGAACTCCGTGGCCGCGTCCTCGAGGTAGAACGACGACCGTGTGTCGTCGCGCTCGTCGAGGAACCAGTGGACCGGATCGATGTCCACCCGCACGTCGATCGCGTGTGGCTTGAGCCGCTCGGCCTGTGACGAGGCGACGAGGCCGTAGCGTTCGCTCCCGCGGGCCTGTGCGCGCACCCAGGCCTTCGCGCGGTCGAGATCGCGGGTGATCACGAGCGGATACCGCGGGCGCAGCTCCTTGTACAGCGCGCGCGCCGCATCGTGATCGTGGTCCAGCACCGCCTTCACGAATCCAGAGACCCGTTCGGCGCGGAATGAGCGCATGGAGACCGAGAGATGCAGGTCGTCGCTCCAGACCACGTGGGCGCGGCCGCTGAGGGCCTTGATGGCCTCGCCCGCGCCGAACTCGGTGTCGGTGAGCCGGCTGGAGATGTAGACATGCCAGTGCGGAAAAGCATCCCGCACCGCGTCGAGCCAGGCCTGAATGCCGGCCTCGCCGTCGTGGATCTCCTGCCCGCCGCCCACCAGACACACCGCCACCGCCCAGTCGGGGTGGCGATCCATATAAGAGAGCTGGAACTCGGGCTCCGACATCTTGAAGTCCGGGATCCCCTTCTTGCCCTTCATGAAGCGCGCGGTCTTCTCGCGATTCCAGGCGCGTTGCGCTTCGTCGAAGACGACCACGTGGTCCACCGGCGGCGCGTTTGGGTCTCGAATGCCGTCGTCGCGGAAGTGGTGCACGTTCTGGATGAACGGCTTCACCTGCTGCCCCACTTCCTTCTTGGTGACGCGCTGCTTCTCGAGCTTGAGCCGCGTGACCTCGTCGCGGGTGAGTGCCTCGTGCAGCACCTTCACGAGCGGGCCGTTGCCTGAGAGGAAGACGGCGTGGGTCGGATCCTCCGTCACGGCGCGCCGGTGCCGAGTGGCGATGTTGAGCCCAACGAGCGTCTTCCCCGCCCCGGGGACACCGGTGACGAACACGATGGCCTTCCACCCGTTCCGCTGCGCTTCGGCGATCACCTGCTCCACCGTGCGAGACGTGACGCCGAGGTTCTTGGCGCTGGCGGAGCTTCGGGAGATGGCCTCGACCGAGTGGCGCGCGTAGAGTGCGCGCGCGGCCTGGACGATGGTCGGTGTGGGTTCGTACGCCGCTCGGCCCCACGTCTCGCCGTCCAGCGCGGGACCATCAGCGCGGGCGATTGCGTCGAGCACTGCTTTCCGAAGGCCCTCGGCGTTCACGCGCCGAGGTGGGCGCACTCCGTCGGCGTGGGGCGCGGGCCAATCGGCGTCGGACCGGGTTGCCTCGGTTGCGACCAAGAGCGGGAAGATTGAGGCGCTGTGGCTGCCCCGGTGGAAGTTCTTCAGGTCGAGGGCGTAGTCCCACGCCTGCTCGAGGTCTGCCGGCAAGTACTTGGTCGCGCCGACCTTGAACTCGATGGGGATGACTGCGCTGCCGCTGACTACGACGGCGTCGATTCGGCTGCCAAGTCGGGGGACGTCGAACTCGAGGAAGAGGTGGCCCGACACTCCAGCGACGGCAGTGCGCAAGAACTCCACTTCGTCAGCCCATGCGCGGACTTGCGCGGGGTCGACGGCTCCGCGGCTAGCCTGGGTGAGTGCTCCTACGATCTCGTTGGCGGAGGTCGGGAGGAAGGACTCGATGGGGGCGGCGTAGTAGGCGGAGGTGCGGGAGGCGGTGTCGGGCACGCCTTATGTTGAGGGCGTGCACGGGAGATCGCCAGGTGCCGGCTCCATTGCGACAATCGCGGTCTGCCGGTGCTGCCAGTCGGTCTAGGCCGGCGTCGTGAGGAACTGCAATGCCTTCTTCGGCGGCTGAGGGAAGTGGTACCCGCCGTGCTCACGATACGAGCGGCTCTCGATGACGTTCGGAAAGACGTCATAGAACTCATGCTTGGTGAGCGAGAACGTCCCAACCGGCGTCTCAACTGCAAACCGGTCGCCTAGAGCCAGCGGCTCGATAAGATCACGCTTGAAGTGCAGGCGCGTCGCACGATACGTCAGTGCGATCGGTCCGGAGTCACCCGGCACGGCAGCGGCTGGTGGTCGGACAGTTGCGCGTCGGGCGGCTGGCTTGCTAAGAGCGGTGTCCTCAGGTGGATCAGACGCGGACCGAGCGATTGAGATCCGCACATCCCCATTCGCTCGCGCGAGGCCACGGTCATCCACGCCGCCGAGCTGAAGGAACTCCTTCCACACCTCCCCGTACCGCTCAGCATGTCGGGCCGCCATATATCCGATCACTCGTGCATCCCCGCCCCATCGCTGCCAGTCGGTCTTTGGCAAGAGGAAGTAGTTGACTGGATGGATGTTGCGGATGAAGCGTCGGGTAAGCTCGACGCGACCCCATCGGGTGAAGTCCGTGTCGCGATCCTTCACGTCGAAGATGTGGGCGATGTGCCAGCCGGAGTCCGCCGGCGTGGACGCCGAGCGCTTGGCGACATCGAACATGTGGCATGGGATGGTTTCAAATACTTCGCGCGTAGCACCCGGCGATATACAGTGACCGGCGGCGAGCGCGGCGTAGGTCCACCACGCGGGGGCGTTGTCGGTGGCGACGAACGAGTAGCCGTCGGCGGCCGGGGATTGCGCGCGGCGTTCGGTGCCGCGGACCTTGCGTAGGAGAAAGTGCGGGCGTTGGGACGCAAGATTGCGCTTGAGGGCGTTGTGGAACTCGCGTACTAGAGTGGCGTCTAGTGCTGCGGGTTCTAGATGCTCGCGGTAGAGAGCGTCGAGGGACCCTTCGAATGCGAGAGGCGCTGGACCAATCTTAGCACGCTCTCGCAGCGCGGTCCGGGCGGCGGCCGCGGAAGTCAGTATCGCCATTGCAATGGATAGAGACTGAGGCTGAGTGGGTATCCGAAGGTCTCGAGTACTTACGCCATCTCTTGAGCGATCGCGCGGAACTTCAGTAGTTGCTTTGTCATCCACTCAAACAGTTCCGCACGCGCGGGCTCTTCGGCCATCACACGCTCCTTATCGTACTGTCGGTAAACCGCGACTCGGCTGGCCTTGCGGTGATCTAGTCGCTCCCAGCTAATCGTCTCCCCGGCGAATTGCCTCTCGATCTCCGATCGCCGTGCAAAGAGCGAGTCAAATTGCCGTTTGTTCTCGTCGTTTGCAAAATAAAGCTCCACTCGCATCCGGCTCTCTTTTGCCATGGAGACGTTTGTTTCGACCCCACTCCTCCCGTTCGAGAACTCCAGCCAGTTCACTCGTCTTGCGGAACGGCCAGCTGCCCAACCATGACCGTTCACCTCGAGATAGGCGAGATATTGACGCCAGAACTGAAGACGCATGCGGTGCCGTGGAGCTTCACTTTGCTCGACGATGTCTGAAAGCTCGTTTTCAAACTCGCTTGGTGCCACTTCGACCACAAAGTCAAGAGCGGGTGCAGAACCGTTGATGCTGAGGGCACGCGGGCGCACCAGATAGAGCCCGACACGTCCAGCGAAGTTCTGATTCAGCCAGTCTGCAGCCGCCCGGTGTTCGTCCCGTACCTCACCAGCGACCCAGACAACAATCTTGGCATTGAGGCCGCCCGCGTACGCCAGCAGCTGGCCGAAATGTGAGTGATCCGTCTTCTCCAGCTGGTTCTCGATCACGACCAGATCTTCAGTCTCAGCCACGCGTCCGAGGATGTCCAGCTCATAGTCACCCACGCGACTCTCGGTCGAGTCGACCTCTACCTCGATTCCGAGCGCCTCGGACAAGAGATGAATGTTTGCGGCAAGCCAAGGCGTAAAATCGCGTTCCTCGTGCGGAAAGACCTCGCGAAGCGTTAGTGTCTTAAGTGTTCCGATGTTTGGCATTCCCTTCTCCTATTCCGGTGCCAAGAAGTACACGGCCTGCAACGGCAACCTTCTCTGATCCTGATCCGGCATCTTCGGATAGTTCGCCACCCACAGGTCGAACAGCCTCTCGAGGTCGATGAGGGTGACCTTCCGAGTCGCCTGCAGCCGCGCCTCTTCGCGCGCGTCCTTCGTGAACCCTCCGAGTGACACGTACAGCCCAACATCGTCATTGCCGAGAGTCGCAAGGAAGGATCGCAGACCGTCAACGCTGATGGGCGCCACCTGCCGCTTGACCTGCACCTTGATTCGCGGAGACCGGGTACCAAGGGGGTCTGGGGCCGCGACGAGGTCCACGCCGCCGTCCTTGCCCGGGGGAGCGGTCCAGACGATGTAGTAGCCGAGCGCGCGGAGGAGGGCGGCCACGAGATCCTGAAAGTCGTAAGGGTTCATCGCGCCGATGAAGGCTTGGACCTCGGTCCAGGACGACTCTTCAGCCTCCTCCAAAGTGATTGACGCGACCTTAAGAGCTTGCCTTTCCTCGTCTGCCGCCTCGTCCGCATAGGCTGGCTGCTGACGCTTCCACTGCTGAAAGAGCGCGACTGCGGCCTTGTAGAACTCCTCTGGGTCGCGGAGTCGGTCGTAGGCTTCCTTGCCCTCCGCGGTGACAGACCAGCGGCCCTTCTGCTTGAGGAGCCAACCGGCTTTTACGCAGTCTACGGTGGCGAAGCGGACGATCTTCTCGAACCGGCGACCGCCGGACTCGTACTCGCCGGCCTCGTAGGGGGTGAGCTGCGTCTTTGCTTCGAGCCTCGTGAGTGCTTCGCGCGCGGGGAGGCCGTCGGGGGCGGCGAGTAGGAGGTCGAAGAGTAGGCGAAGATGTTCGCCGGTGCGGCGGCGGGTGACTTGGGCCATGGCTCAAGGTACAGGCGTGTACAAAGGCCAGCCATAGCCCTCGGAAGCGCCGAACCTAGCCGAGGAAGACCTTGTCCCGGTGCCACTCCAGCAGCTGCCGGTCCGGCGGTGGGTGGCCGGCCGTGGGTGCCGCTATTCGGGTGCGATCCATGGCGTAGTACGTCTTCCCGTTCTGCCATGTCTCCCGAAGGCTCTCGCCAACCCTGAACTCGTAGTCCGGCGTGACCGTGACGTACCCGGCATCGAAGAGCTTGTGCAGGTCCGCGCGGAGCAGGAGCCCGTTCTCCAAGCGATGCTCGCCGCCGAGTGCGTAGGGCTTGATGTGCGCAGCTTCCAAAACGGGGACGCTATGTTCGCGCGTGACGGCGCAGGCGCCGTTGTAGGCGTCCCGGACGGCAAAGCTGAAGAGTCCCTGCCCGAGGCGCGGTGTCACCTGAACCGGGCTTCCGTATCGCGGCTGTGGCTCGGCAGCGCGATCAACGTTCCAGCGGGTGTTCGCTATGAGTGCACGCGCCATACACTCATCCAGGACCCGCCGCCCTTCGCCAGTCGTGACATCGTAGCGCTTGCCGACCTGCACTCCCGTCACGGGCCAGTCGGCGGGGGCGTCGACCAAGTCGGACTCGGGGAAGAACACTGGCGCCGCGAGCATGATGCAGCCGATGGTGAAGTCTTGGCGATCGGACTCACCGGGTGCTCGCAGTCGTCGGAGGCGGTCGAGCAACTCGGCAAAAGTCGCCGCGCCATTCATCGGGCCAAAGGTCTCCCATGCGAGACGCGCAGAGAGGATTTCGTGCCGTTGGAAGAAGCCGAAGCCAGCAATCTTGCGCTGGGGCGCCCTGAGCTTGAAGAAGAACGGCGCACCCGGTTCGACGGCGCGAAAGGCGCGACCGCCGTTCGGCTGCCAGAAGTTGACTTCATCGACGTTCGGCTGGCGTGAGAGGAATCCGTGCCACTCGGGGTCGGTGAGGGCGATGAAGCCGAGGGTGCTCATGGACGGTGGCGAGAGATGACGCTGGCGGGGCTACGGCTCGATGGTGAAGGCGAGTGTGTTGCCATTGTTCGTCGCCTGCAGGCGCTCGCCGTCCTGCAGGATTTTGAACCTGACGGCGCCCATGAGCGCCACCTGTCCGGAGTTAATGACTACCGAGAGCGTGTCCCCGCTGATCGTACCTACGAGCGCGGCCTCATCGCTGGGAATGCCCGTGCGGAATCGATACTAGCCTTCGACGGTCGAGCCAGTCTGGACGATCATCATTCGCGAGTCAACGAAACAGGCCACCAACGCGCACGAAGGATCCGTACTGTATGTGGTCCTGCCGGACCAGAAGCCGGTCAGGTCGTACTCCTTGGGCTCCGCCGATGAACTGCATGCACTCGCAACGATGGCTGCCGTTAGGAACACATCCCTTTCGGCTCGAAGCAATCTCATGATCTCTCCTCTCACATTGAGCTGACTGGCGAACATCGGCCCGAGCTATGCCAAGCGCGCCCTCGCTTCCACCGCCTCGATCGTCGCGAATAGCCGAACAACGTCCGCTTCAGCAAACAGCCCTTCCGGACCCCTCGGCGAGAGATCAGTGAAAGGCGACTCGTACAGCCGCGCCGCCGGCATGGCGCCGTGGGCCGTAAGGTGGTCGACCACCAGATTAATGAATTCGAGCTGGTTCGCCGAAAGCGTGCGCCCCGCGATAAACCCGGCCATCGCTTCCTTCGCCGCCTCGCGTTCGAGGCCGATAAGCGACCGCACGAACGGCCCAAGCCCACGTCCGTCTTCGGCGGCCTGCTTAATCTCTTCAGGCGCACCAACTCCGCTTTCGGCGAGCATGCGTTCGAGCTCTGCAAGATCCTGCGCTGTCAGAGGCTTGTTCCGATGCAGCTTCGCAATTGCCACGTGCTCCAGATGTCCGCGCAGAAACGCCTGAGCCTTTGCCCGGAACTTCGCCGCATTGGCTCCAACGCTGAACCCGGGAAGCTGAACCGCCTGCTCTTCCCCGAGCTGGTCCTCGAAGTCGGTGTAGATCGGACGGCGCTGCCTTTTGTCGATGAACTGCACGAGCCCACGAAGCCGCCGACGCATCCGCTCGAGCATGGGCACCGTGACGTCCTGCCACCACTCGTCCGACAGCAAGTCCTGAATGAGCGCCATCTGGTCCCGCACCATCGGGATCGAGTCCTTCTCCGACAACAAGGCGGCTATCGCCTTCACCTTGTCGCGCAGACGCTCGAACCCGTGATCGGTAGTCAGCACCGCCAACTGCAATCGAAGCGCAAGCAGGTCGAAGCGCTTCGCCTCCTCTTTCTCGGCGTCAATCTGTGAGGGAAGCCCTGCGATCTCCTGCGACAGCTTCGCTCCGACATCGGGCGTGAGCGTCACCCATGCCTCAGGCTTGGAGAACGTCTCCACGAGACGCCGATGCGGCCGCACGATGAAGTTGTCGCGGTTCATCGCCGCCACTTCGGTGCGCAACTGCTCGACGACGGCACGGCGTACTGCATCATCAGTGGACGGGTCCACGTACGATTCGTTGGGCTCCTTCACCAGACCTCGCGCTTCCGTGGCCTCTTGGGCTCCGATGGCCACGATGAGTTCAAGGCGCGCATCGAACAGGCGCTTACCGAGCGACGCTCCGACGCTACCATCACTTGCCGCAAGGTTCTGGCTGAAGAACTCGAGGTTCTGACAGTAGTCGAAGACGTAGAAGAACTTCTTGTGCTCACCTGGCCCGAAAAGGTCGGGGCACAGGCGAGTGCCACGTCCCAGCATCTGCCAGAACTTGGTCTTCGATCGGACTAGCTTGAAGAAGACGAGGTTGACGACCTCCGGCACATCGATGCCGGTGTCGAGCATGTCCACGGAGATTGCGATGTGTGGGGCCTTCTCCTTGTTGGAGAAGTCGTCAATCAGGCTCTGCGCATACTCAGTCTTGAACGTGATGACCCGCGCGAACGACCCCTTGAGATGCGGGTAGTTCACATCGAAGCGCTCGGCGATGAACGCGGCGTGTTCCTGATTCTTGGCGAAGACGATCGTCTTGCCGAGTCGGTCGCCGCCAGCCACCTTGGCGCCGCGAGTCATCAGGTGCTCGAGAACCTTGTCGACCGTGTCCTTGTTGAAGAGCCATCGATTGACAGCCTCCGCCTCGACCCGATCGGGGACCGCGCCATCCTCATCCCACTCAAGGGCATCCCACTCGTCCTTGTCGTCTTCGGAGAGCTCGTCATAGCGGATGCCCTCGCGCTGGAACTTGAGCGGCACCGACACGGCCTGCGGGGGCACCAAGAACCCGTCGCGCACTGCCTCTTCCAGTGAGTAGGCATCCGTAGGGACGCCGTCTTCGAGGTCGAAGAGCCCGTAGGTGTTTCGGTCGACCTCGTCCTTTGGGGTGGCCGTTAGCCCGACTAGGAACGAATCGAAGTAGTCGAAGATGGCCCGATACTTCTGGAACACCGACCGGTGTGCCTCGTCGATGATGATAAGGTCGAAGTGGCCCACCCCGAACCGTCGCTGCCCGTCCGCCGCCTCATCGATGAGGCCCATCATTGTCGGATACGTGGAGACATACACTCGGCTATCGATGTACTTCTCCGTGACCAGGTTCACCGGCGGGGTGTCGGGCAGGAACGACTTTATCGCGTTTGCCGCCTGATTGACCAAGGCCACCCTATCGGCGAGGAACAGGATGCGCTTGGCCCAGTTGCATCGCATCAGCAGGTCGCACAGCGCGATGACGGTGCGCGTCTTCCCCGAGCCCGTGGCCATCACCAGCAGCGCCCTGCGGTCGTGGTCGCGCTCGAAGGCCTCGGCAACACGTCGAATGGCCCGCGTCTGGTAGTGGCGCTCGACGATGGACGCGCTGACCGGCGCCTCGCCCAGAGGCCGGCGCGTCGTGCGCCGCTGGATCAGGAGCTCGAGTTCCGCCTTCTTGTGGAAGCCCTGCACGCGCCGTGGCGCGTAGCGGACGTCATCCCAAAGCCAGTGGTCGTAACCGTTGGAGTAGAAGATGACCGGGCGCTGCCCGAACATCTTCTCGAGGCAGTCGGCGTAGAGCTTGGCCTGCTGCTGCCCGGCCCGCGGGTCGCGGCGTGTGCGCTTGGCCTCGACCAGGCCCAAGGGCCGGCCGTCGTCGCCCCAGAGCACGTAATCCACGAAGCCCTTGTCTTGGCCATTCGGCATCCCCGCGACCTCGAACTCCCGATCGCGCGCCTGATCGAGGGGCCAGCCGGCCTCCTTGAGCAGAAGGTCGATGAAATAGTCCCTGGTCTCGGCTTCCGAGTAGTCGTGCGTGTCCGGTACGGCTGCCGCGGACTGCTTGGCCGTGGCTACCTCGGCGCGTAGCCGCTGCAACTCGTCGTCGAGGTTGGCCTTGTCGACCAGCAGCGCCGCGAGGTTCTCGTCCTTCGACCGCAGGCTCGCCTCGAGCGCCTGCAACTGCTCGGCAGTCGCTGGGGACGCCCGCTGCGGGCGAGGAAGAGCGTCAGGGTTGAACGTAAGCCCGGGCGCAGGACGGTCACCGCGGGCGTAGGTGCGGGCGAACCAGAAGGCGACATGGAACAGCTCGCGGACGGCGACCAAGGCGTCCGCCTCCGGGACCTGCCGGTGCCCGTGTACGGCACGATTGCCGAGCGTGTTGATGACGCGAGCTTTGCTGAAGACGGCCTCCCCAGCCACATGCTTGAAGGTCGGCTCGTGGATGAGCGCGGAGAGGTTGTCCTGATACGGCAACCGAAGGGAAGCGTCGTGCTTGAAAGCCCAGGCGACCGCGAGTTCGAGGGCGCGCCGCGCGTAGAAGCACGCTGTTCTCGCATCCGAATGAACGGACTGTTCGGCACGCGCCGCGGATTCAAACATCGAACTCCAATGAGTTCTCAGAAACTCGAACTGACTCATTTGTCCGCCCAGAATTCCACGATCCTCTTTCTGAGAGAACGCGCCATACTGCGCCAGCTCATGAGGGGCTGCGAGGCCGACACAGCACGCTCGGGAACCCTACTCCTCGTCGGACTGAGCGGTGTCGGATCAGGGAACAGCGCGGTGAGGTCGAGTGAATGATCGATATAGGGAACCAGTCCAAGTAGCATCAAGGACACCCCAGCTAAGTCGCGATCATCCAGCTCTCTATTGACCGCTTTCGGATTTCCAGAGTGACCTAGACCCGGATAGTCGGAGCGGAATCCGTAGATTTGTCCTGCTGCAGACTTTAGAGTTTGATGTGGCCACGAGGCTCGCTTACATAGCTCACCGAGTGTGCCGCCACCGCCACTAACCCGAATGTTGGCGAGCCCTTCGACGAGAATGAACTGCTTGGCCAAGAACGCCTTGATGCGACCTTCTGTGCGCTCATACCTAAGGTCTCGAAGCGACTCTTCGAACTCACTGTGCAGCTTAGCCAGATGAGCATCAGATTTGCTTGTCACCCTGATGTGATGGACGACAGTCGTAACCAAACCCGGAAGAGTGGGACACAGAATACACGGCCTTCGCAAGTCGTATCGCAGGCTGTACTTTTCGATGAACGCAGCGAGCAGATTGAAATACACATTCGAGACCTCGTCGCCGCCGAGCTCCTCCAGTGAATCGAACGCGAATTCGAAGAAACGAACCAACTCGGCTTCGCCCAGAAAGTCGGTCGAAACCGTAGTGTCGAAAGCCTCGCGACTCTCCATTGGATTCGCGACCACTTCGACGAGCTGCTGCGCGGACGGCTGACTACGAAAAGCTCTCACCAGATCGCGATACAGGTCGCAATAGACAGTATCAGAAACCTCGCTACGCTCGCTAAGCGGTTCCCAGATGTTCTGCCGCGTCTCGGCCCACACATGGACAAACTCGCCACGCATATCTACAGACTTCCTTCAAAGGCACGAGCCTGCAACGATGCGAACAGTGAATCGAGCGCGAACGCCTGCTCGCTCTTCAGATCCGATAGCGCCTCAAGCTTTCGAATTGCCCTCTCGAACTGCTTCTGTCGGCTCGGAGGAGGCAGGATGACTTCAAGATGCTCGATCGCATCCTTCGTGATGGCTTCTCTCGTGGCTCCTGCCCCGGCTAGACGAAGCAAACGCCTCTTAAACGAAGGATAGAGTAAGCATCTTTCTAGAAACACGGCACAGAAGCTCTCAGTCGGTCTAATAATCGCTACATGCTGATTCACCCGCGCCGGAAGCAAATCGGACGGCGCTCGACAGACTCTGGCGACACTCGCTCCTGTGATGTTGAGCAGGACATCTTCCTCATGAACAGATACGCCGTTGAGCTTCTCAGCTTGGTGTTCGTCGATGAAGGTCAAGCCTTGTCGAGAGAAGTAGCCATCTCGCACATTCATACTTCTGATTAACGAGATCCCGCTCGTCTTGTAGGACGGCTCGCCACCTGCAGGCGTCGCTCCACTTCCGATTTTTGTCGTATGCTCACCAAGCGGCACCTCTGGCCACCCCATAGGATTGGTCGCGGGGTCGCCGAACATGTCGAGAAAGATGGACTGAGCGATGGCGTCAAGCTGAGCGAGCGCGACGCGGCGCTTTGCCCGCAACGCATCGGCCTGATCGAGGACGGCCACGATTCGCCGCTGCTCGTCGATCGGGTAGGAAGGGATCCGGGACTCAAGAACAATCCGATCGGATACGGCTGGGTAGCTCGCCCCCGTTGCCTTCCGCACCATATCGGCAATGAACCAGGGGCTTCGAACCCAATGGTACAGGAACCGACTATCGAGGTGCTCGCCAGGGCGAAGTACGCAAAAGCCCGTGGATGCGGTAGCTCCGTCCAGATGGGCAGGAACTTGAGCGACACCATTCAAGTTGGGACGGACGGTCGAGACAAGTACGTCACCTGCTCGTACGAGCTGTCGCGCCCGGCTCGGAGCCTCCGAACACGGAAGCTCTCGCTCACCCGTAACGGCTTTCGTCTCCTGATCGACTGCGCTCAAGTCGATGTAGGTGAACGATCCGTCCGGGTCGTCTCGCTCCGGGTTCCACGAACGCACCTCGCCAACGAGTTCGGCCATCGGCAGGTGGCCAGTGGTTCCACTTCTCATCCGAGCATCCCCTCCAACTCCTTCATCCCCCGTTGGATCTCCTCTTCCAGTTGCCACAACTCAGCGAGGATGACCTTCGGCGGCCGGTGCGCCACCGCCTCCTGGACGACTTCCTTGTAGCGGTTGAGCGACAGATCGTAGCCCTGCGCTGCAATGTCAGCCTTGGACACACAGAAGCTCTGCGCTGTCCGCGGGCGCTCGCGCTCGCTGCCGTTTCTCTGGCTCCACCGGGCAACGACGTCCGGCAGGTTGTTCTTCCCGTGCTCGTCGTCCGTCAGCGCGATCCGCGGCGCGGCGCCCAGCTTGTCATCCGAAAGTAGTGGCGTCCGCTTGTCGTCGAGACTCCAGCCGTCGGCCTCGATGTCGTAGAACCAGACGTGCCCGGTGCCGCCGGAGTTGGTCTTGGTGAAGAAGAGAATGGCCGTCGAGACGCCCGCGTATGGCTTGAACACACCGCCCGGGAGAGAGACGACGGCGTCAAGCTTCTGCTCCTCCACAAGGACACGCCGCAGCTCCCTGTGCGCCTTGCTGGAGCCGAAGAGTACCCCATCGGGCACGACGACCGCCGCGCGCCCGCCGGGCTTGAGCAGTCGCAGGAACAGCCCGAGAAAAAGGAGCTCGGTCTTCTTCGTCTTAACAATCTGCAGCAGGTCCTTGGCCGTGTTCTCGTAGTCGAGACTCCCGGCGAATGGCGGATTGGCCAGGACGAGCGTGTACTTCTCCTCCTCCCCGGCGTGGTCCTGTGCCAGCGAGTCGCGGTAGCGGATGTCCGGGCCCTCCACGCCGTGCAGCAGCATGTTCATGCTGCCGATGCGGAGCATCGTGTTGTCGAAGTCGAACCCGTGGAACATCCGGTGGTGAAAGTGGTCCCGCTGCGCCGCATTGTGCAGCAGCGTGGGATGCCGCTCACGCAGATACTCACCGGCCGCCACCAGAAACCCGGCCGAGCCGCACGCCGGGTCGCAGATGACGTCGGTGGGCTGCGGGGCCGTGAGCTCGACAATCAGCTGGATGATGTGCCTTGGCGTGCGGAACTGCCCGTTCTGCCCGGCGCTCGCAATCTTGCCGAGCATGTATTCATACACGTCGCCCTTGGTGTCGCGGTCGTCCATGGGTAGGTGGTCGAGCAGATCCACCACCTTTGCCAGCAGCGCGGGCGTGGGGATGGTAAAGCGCGCGTCCTTCATATGATGCGCGTAGGTGGAGTCCGCACTCCCCAGCTGGCGCGGCAGGTCCGAGCGCAGGAAGGGGAACACATGCTCCCCCATCACGACGAACATCTCGCTCGGCGCGAGGTGCTTGAGGCGCGACCAACGGAGGTCCTCGTAGGGCCGCCCCTTCGGGTCTTTAGCCTCCGCGAAAATGCGGCGCTCCATTGGCTTCTTGAGCCGAGTGGCCTTGTTCTCCTCCAACGTGTGGAGGTCGTCGAGGCGGCGGATAAACAGCAGGTAGGTGATCTGCTCGATCACCTCCAAGGGGTTCGCGATGCCGCCGGTCCAGAAGGCATTCCAGAGCTGGTCGATCTGGGTCTTGATCGGGCCGGTAATCACTCAGTACTTCTCCTTGAGAGGAATGCGCTGTCCGGGGCGGCACTGACCGCGAACCGTCCACAGCTCGGTGCGCGCGGCCAGCGACCTCCCCAAAGTAGCAGCGTCTCACAAGGGGCGGATAGTACCACGGCGAAGGAGCGACAACGCCGTTTCAGAGGCCCTGGCGACGACTAGGTGAAAACCGACTGCCGCGACACGATGCCGTGATAGGCGAGGCAGTCTTCAACGAGAAGCTCCACCTCGACGCGCTTGGGGTTTCCTGCGAAGGGCTGTTCCCAAGTCTGCGGAGGCTCTTTCACGCCGCTCTCGTAGAACAGCTCCGTGCCGGTATCCGCGTCCACGATTCTGAGCGCCATGCGATAGTCACCGCGCCGGCGGAAGACCCGAAAGAACACCCTTCCCTCGGTCAGTCGGACTTCCTCTACATGGAAGCCCTGTTCGCGATAAAAGAGACCGCGTCCGACTGGGACGATCCTGATTCGGTCGGACCACTTTGCGGCGTCCGCGCCCAAGACATGAAGCAGCGTTTCACGCTCAGCACCGGTGCGACACACGACCAGCTTGAGCGCATCCAGCTTCAGCTCCTTCGCCTTCACGATTTCGGCGTGGCGACGGAACTTGAGCTCGTCTTTGCCAGGCGGTGTGCAATACGGTCCGTCGTGGTAGACCCACTGCATGGGGATCGAACGCAGGAACTCAGCGTCGTCGCCCATCCGGTACCGAGCCGCGTTCGCCATCCCGCCGTCAGTGAACGAGACCCCCTGCATCGTGAGAACTGTCGACAGGTCGAAGAGCAAAAAGACCGGAACTGGGCAATGCTCGGAGGTCGGGGGGATCTCAGCCGTACGTCGGATTCCCTCCATCATGTACTGCGTCGGAGTGAGCGGACGGAAAAAGAGACGCACCCAGTCGTGCGCGTGAGGGGTCTGCTGGATCACACTCTTGTTCGCCGCGTCGTAGAACTCGATCTCTCGCGCCTGGCACTCCTTGCGGCTCAGCAGCATGCCGGAGCGGAGTATGGCCGCAATCGAGATCAAGTTGTCGAATCGAAACGCGAACTGTGGCCACCACGCTCGGCGCTTATCCTTCCCGATCTGCGAGGGTAGATTCGCGATCCACTCGCGTATCGCGTCGGCGTCCGGCTTCAGCAAGAATCAAACCGAGAGTGCGAGCGAGCGCTGTGAGTCCGGCAAAGACGACGGAACGACTTGTAGCGCATGCGTCCGAGTATGGAACGCGAAGTTCTCATACGACTCCGACGTCTCGACGACCGCGATATACGAGAGCTCCGCCATGATGGGAAACACGAACGGCGCCTCGCGACTGTCGAGTGACAAGGACGTTGCGATGCCGTGTGCGCTCAGGTCTCGCCACAACTGCAAAAGGCTCTGCTTCTCGATCAAGAACACCTTACCGGCGGAACGTATCCGAATGGCCTCGCTCGGCCGCTCGGGTGGGTGCACGGGCTCCGCCGTGTACGGTGTCTGCTTCCTGAAGGTCTGGAAGACCGACTTCCGCTGAAGGACGTCGAGGATGTCCCGCCAGACCTCTGGGAATGGCAGCATTCGGGGCTCCCGATGCAGCCAATCGCGGACGCTGCGCTGCGATCGGTGCTCGGCGACCGCTCCCTTGGCGAGAGGCGGGTACAT
Source organism: uncultured Gemmatimonadota bacterium (assembly GCA_902825965.1). Classification (GTDB taxonomy): domain Bacteria; phylum Gemmatimonadota; class Gemmatimonadetes; order Gemmatimonadales; family Gemmatimonadaceae; genus Pseudogemmatithrix. Next base: position 20,980 of record CADEDA010000029.1, read on the forward strand.
GTAGACCGGGATCGGGAGCTTCCGGAGATACGATTCCATCAACGGGCGTACATCAGCGTAGTCCAATTCACCGTTCCCGCAGCCGAGTGGTGGGAACGCTACCGAATGAACGCCTGCATCAGCATAGCTGCGCACGAACGTGTCGAGGCCGGCTTCGATGTACTCCAGCTTGGACGGCCGTCGCCAGTCCTGCTTCGTCGGGAAGTTCAGGATCTTCTTGTGGCGCGTCTGGAAGTAATGCAGCGTGCCGATTTTGAGCTTCCCGTCCAGGCAGAGCTGGTGGTACTCGTCGAACATCTCGGGGAAGTACTCCTTGAACTGGAGGGCGATTCCCTTCCCCATCGCCCCCACCGTATTGACGGTGTTGACGAGAGTCTGCGCGGGCGACTCGAACAAGTTGCCCTGAACGTACGAGATCATTTTGGCATCGCGGTTGGGGAGAGCCTTGGCCGAGGATACCTGCTTTTTCTGCTACCCGCAAGACGTTTTCATAGCCGTTCCCCGCTTCGAGCGGCTGCGAGCGAGTTCAGCACAACTCGACGCTGAACCGACTCCGTGCGGGGTGCACGGCAGTGTAAGGCGCTTCTCCGGCTCGCCGTGACGGTTCCGTCGCGGTGGCAACCCAAACGCCGCGAAAGCGATGTAACGCATGAAGGGCTCACTCCCCGCAATCGCGGAGGTGAGCCCCCTACTCAATCGACAACCCATCGGGACGGCGGGATTCGAACCCGCGACCCCCTGAACCCCATTCAGGTGCGCTACCGGGCTGCGCTACGTCCCGTCCTCACTCCACACCACCCCTTCCCGATCCAACCCCACCAGAAAAGAGCAGCCCAAAGCCAAGACAGACCAAAGAATGTAGCCACCCCAACCCCCCGCGTCTACGCCCCTAACCCCTTGCCGCCACAAAACCTCCCGCCCCTCCACCCTCAAGCCCCCCGCCCCGCCAGCCGAAGCTTCCAGCATGACCCCTGCCGCCGCCCGCGCTCTCCAGCCGCTCCTCGCCGCCGAGTGGCCCGCCGCCGACGACACCGAGGCCCTCACACGGCAGCTCGAGCTCGCCACCCTGGCCGCGCTCTCCGTGGGGATCGGACCCCGCGCCGAGCCGCCGCACCGCGACTCGCCCGCCCGCTACCCCGGCCCCTACTCCGAGTCGCCCTCCGCCCGCGAACGCGCCCGCACGCGCAATCGCACGCCGGTGATGCCCGTGCTGCTGCTGCCCCTGGAGCGGCCGTTCATTCCCGGCGATATGGTCGCCACGCTGCGCAAACTCCGCGAGTCGTTCCGCGTGGTCGCCACCTGCGATGGCGGCGTGCTCGACCCGGCCTCGGCCACGGTGGTCGATCATGTGATCTCGCTCTGGCGCGACCCCAAGGGGTTCAAGCACGCCGTGCGCGAGATCGCCAGGCTGCGGCCCGCGGTGGAGCTCTACCTCACCATCGGCGGGGCACGGGAGGTCACGGCGCTCGCAGGGCTGCGGCTCGCGCCCGCGCAGCTCTTCTCCAGTCGTTCGGGGCCGGCGCTCATCGAGGAGATCCGCCAGGCCGCTGGGCTCGCTACTGCCGCACCGCGTTAGGCGAGAGGTTGCCCACGCGGTCGATGGCGTTCACCACCACGCCGTCCACGTCCGGCGTCGTGATCGTCAACGTGCGCTGACTCGCAGGAAGCAGGCGGTCATACCACAGGGCGTTCGCGCGCCAACGCACCAGCCACCAGTAGGCCTCGGGGTCGGCGCTGATGCTCACCTGCAGGGCACCCAGTGACTCGCTCACCGTGAAGTCCGGCTCCCGCGGACTCTGGGCGTCGAGCCAGGTGGTCGCCGGCGGCAGGGCGCGGCGCTCGTACAACCCGCCTGCCCCGCGCAGCGCCGTCACGAAGCCGCCGCGGTCGGTGCGCACACTGCTCGCGTTGTACAGGATGCTCCCGGTGGCGTTCCCCGGAGCGCCGCCCGCCGCGCCACTCTGCGCGCGCACCATCGCGATCTGGTTGGGGATCTCGCTCGGCGCGAACGCCGACCCGGTGCCGTCGCTGATGCGGTAGCTCGCCAGCCCCGGCCACAGGTGCCGGCGCTGGGTGTTCTGCTGGCCCCACCACTGCAGCAACGCAGGGAAACTCTGCCCGGTGCTCGCGATGCTCCAGTAGAGCTGCGGCGCGAAGTAGTCTACCCAGCCCTGTTGCAGCCAGTAGCGCGAGTCGGCGTAGATGCTCGCGTAGGCGTCGAGGCCCACCACACCCGGCGGGTTGCCCGGGCGCCAGATGCCGAACGGGCTCACCCCCACCCGCACGGTCTGCCGTGTGGCGTGCGACTCGGTGTACAGCCGCTGCACGAAGCGATTCACGTTCGCCCGCCGCCACTCGGCCCGCGACAGCGAGCCGCCACCGGCGAGGAAGTCGGCGTAGCCGGCGCTGTCGGGGAAGTCGAGGCCCGGGCAGGTGCTACTCGGGTACGGATAGAAGAAGTCGTCGATGTGTACGGCGTCCACGTCGTAGCGCGTGATCACGTCACGCACCACGTCCATCGCGTGGTCCTGCACGTCGTCCTCGGCCGGGTCGAACCACAGCTGGGTGCAATAGCGCCGCGTGAGGTCGGGGCGCGTCTTGGCCAGGTGTGTGGCGGCGAGGGTGAGGGTGTCGCTGAGGTTGGCGGCGCGGAACGGGTTGAACCAAGCGTGCAGCTCCAGCCCGCGCTGGTGCGCCTGCTGCACGGCGAACGCGAGCGGGTCGTAGCCCGGGCTCACACCCTGCGTGCCGGTGAGCGAGCGCGCCCAAGGCTCGAGGGCGCTCTGGTACAGCGCATCACCCGCGGCGCGCACCTGCAGGATCACGGCGTTGAGGCCCGCGGATTCGGCGGTGTTGAGCAGGGCGATCAACTCGTTCTGCTGCGCCGTGGCACTCATGCCTGCCGCACTGGGCCAGTCGATGTTGGCCACGGTTGCGATCCACATGCCGCGGAACTCGCGCTGCACGTTGGGGACGATCAGTGGATCGACGTCGCCGGGGCCGGTGGGGCCGTCCACCGAACACGCCGAGAGCATGGCCGCGGAGAGCATGGCCATCATCCGCGCGCGAAGGCGTGAGCCGCTCCCCGACACCATCACTGGGTCCACGACTTCCGGTCGTCCGGCGGGACGAAGTTGCTCAGGAACAGCTTCTCCTGCGGCGTGAGGCTGCCGATCCCCTCGGCGCTGATCTTGTCGAGGATGCGATTCACCTCGTCGCGCGAGAGCTGGTGAACGCCCTCGAGGTTCACCTTGTCGAGGTTGGCGCGGATGGCCTTCTCGGTCTGCTTGGGCACGGAGTTGACCTTCCGGCGGAACGCCTTGCTCGACGAGTAGTGATCGAGCGCCCACAGGTAGAGCCAGGCGCCGAGGTAGCCGCCCAGGTGCGCGAAGTGTGCGACGCCCGTGCTGCGGCCACCGGCACCGGACCAGAGGTCGTACAGGCCGTAGAGCAGCACCATCAGCCAGGCCTCCACGGGCACGGCACCGAACAGGTAGATGATGGTGCGCGGCCAGAACCACGCGAACGCGAAGCTCACGCCCACGGTGGCGGCCGAGGCGCCGATGGTGGGGGCGTTGGAGAGGAACGCGGTGCCCAGCCCACCCACCAAGGCGGCGATGAGGTACATGGTGATGAAGCGGTTGGAGCCGATGTGCGACTCCACCCGCGGGCCGAACATGAACAGGCCGAGCATGTTGAAGAAGATGTGCCCGATGTTCGCGTGCAGGAACGCGTAGGTGAGCAGGGTCCAGGGTGCGGTGAGCACGTCACCGGGCACGAGGACCATCCAATTGATGACGCCGGGCAGCGTGCGCAGCTGCATGAGGCCGAACATCACGACGTTCACGATGATCAGTCGCGTGACCCACGGTGTCACTTCGGTCGCTCCACTTCTTCGGGGGTGGCCCGCCGGCGCTTCTGGGCGATGCGCAGGCGCTCGACGATGGCGTCGACGGCGGCGAGTTCGTACGGCTTCTCCAAGACGGGCACGTCGATGCTGGCGAGGAAGTTGGCGGCCTGGTCGCCCACCACGTCACCGGTGGAGATGACGAAGCGCGACACCAGCTGCGGGGTCCGCGCGAGCACCCGCGAGTACAGCTCCGGGCCGTCGATGCCCGGCATCCGCAGGTCGCAGAGGATGGCGACGTACTTCTCCGCGGCCCCGTCGGTGGACAGCAGGCGATCCCCCTCGAGTCCGTCGTGCGCTTCTTCCACGGCCCAGCCGCGCCGCTCGAAGAACCTACGCAGCGCGCGGCGGATCGGTTCCTCGTCGTCCACGATGAGCAGCGTGGGGGCGTCCACCACCTGCGGGGCCGAGCGGCGCGTGGGCGGGATGCTGGTGCGCGGCAGCGGTGGCGGCGGGAGCTCCAGTGGCACCTCGGGCACGGGCAGGCGCACGGTGAACGCCGCGCCCGACTGGTCGGTGCGATTGGTGGCGCTGAGGGTGCCGCCATGCTCCTGCACGATGCCCAGCGACACGGAGAGCCCCAGTCCCACACCCTGCCCGGTGGTCTTGGTGGTGAAGAACGGTTCGAAAAGCCGCGGCAGCACCTCGGGCGCGATGCCCGGCCCGTCGTCGAGCACGGTGATCTCGTAGAACCCGTCGCGCTGGCCCGCATACAGGCGCACGGTGCCACCGGCGCCGGTGGCCTGCGCGGCGTTGGTGAGCAGGTTGGTGATCACCTGCTCCAGGCCCGCGCGGTCGAGCAGCAGTGCCACGTCGCCGTCGGCGATCTCGGCGTCGAGCCGCACGCCCTCGCCGAGTCCGGGGCGCAGGGCGCGCACGGCGGCCGAGAGGATGGGACCGGGCGCCTCGGGCACCCGCGGGCGATGCCCACCGCGGCGCGCGAAGGTGAGCAGGTCGCGCACGATCACGCGGCTGCGCAGCGCCTGCGCGCGGATCACCTCGAGGGCGGAGCGGCGCTCGGGGTCGGCTTCACCGAGGATGAGGTCCTCGGTGAAGTTGAGGATGGCGGCGAGCGGGTTGTTCAACTCGTGCGCGACACCACTCACCAGCTGGCCCAGCGCCTCGGCGCGTTCGGCGGCCGCCACGCGCGCCCGCAGCGCGATGGCCTCCTGCTCGGCCCGCACGCGGCGCGTGATGTCCACCACGACCACGGCGATGCCGATCACGCTGCCGTCGGCGTCGCGCATGGGCGAGGCGTGCAGGCGCAGCTGGATGTCCTGTCCCGTGTCCTGGTTGGGATAGGCCCACTCGTAGGTGACGTCCTCGCCCCAGAGTACGCGCGTGAGCTGCGTGACGTGTGGCTCGCCCTGGGTCTCGGGGAACAACTCGGCCGGCGTGTAGCCGATCCAGTTCTGCGGCACGAGTCCCGTGGTGCGCACCCAGCGGCCGAACAGCCCGGCGATGCGCATGTCGGTGTCGATCACGAAGAACGCGCGATCGAAGGCCGAGACGAGGTTGCGGAAGCGCTGGTCGCTCTCGCGCAGCGCCTGCGTGCGCAGTTCCTCCTCGGTGGTGTCGCTGGCGAAGACGAGGATGCCGGTGGTCAGCCCGTCGTCGATGAACGGGATGAGGTGCACCAGCGCCTGCCGCGCCTCGCCGTCGCGGCGGAGGTAGTGCAGCGTGAAGTCGGTGCGATGGCCGGCGACGGCCTGGTCGATGGCGAGCGACGCGTTCTGATGTTCATCGGGATGGATGAACGCCGAGAAGTGCGCACCGATGAGCTGTTCGTGATTGAAGCCGGTGTGGAACGCGGCGGCCGGATTGGCCCGACGCACGCGCCCGTCGGGCTCGAGGGTGAGCACGACGAATGGGGCCTCGCGGAACAACGCCTCGGCGAAGACCGGATCGGTGGTGGCGTCCCACATCATATAGAGGGGGAATCTACACCGTTCCGGCCCGAAGGAACGCCGACAGTCAAGTACAGCGTGACAGCGCCGAGACTGGACACGTGGACCCTCAAACCGACGCCTCCAATCGTCGCACCTACTATCGCGTCGAGTACCCGGCGAGCGACCGTCCGCGGTTCACGGCGGGGGCGCTGCGCGGGGAGGTGGAGGACTGCTCGGAGACGGGTGTGCGGGTGTTCCTGCCCAACGGGATCCCGGCCGACATCGGTGTACTGGTGGGTGACCGCATGGCCGCGACCATCCGGTTCGCGCGCGGCGAGATGGCCGACGTGGAAGGTGTGGTGGTGCGGTTCGACGGCAAGGCGCTGGCGTTGCGGCTCGACACGGCACGCATCCCGTTCGGGAAGATCCTGCGCGAACAATGGTGGTTGCGGCAACGCTATCCCTGGCGCGATGCCAGTGGCCTGAACACCAGTGGCCTAAACCGATAGCTTAGCGGGCCGATACTAAGCGCGATGCCTACCTCCTCGCGCCCTTCGATCGCGGTGCAGTCGCTGGACGATGACACCGCCAAGTTCCCGTCGTGGGTGCTGCCGGCGGTGATCGTGCTCGCCCTGCTTGCGGGAGCGGGCGCCCTTGCGACCTATGCCGCCGGCAGCCAGCGCGAGCTGGGCGGTCGGTTGTCGGCGGGGCTCACGTCGAGCCAGCAGGCCGTGACCCTGTGGGAGCGCGAGGAACTCGCGCGGGCCCTCTCGTGGGCGGACGACGCCGCGGTGAGTGGCTCACCGGGGTCGATGCCGCCCACGCTGACGACCTTTGCGCGCAATGCAGCAGCGACGGACGGCATTCGCGCCGTGGCGTTGTTCACGCCGCAGGGTGCGTTGATCACGTCCACGGCCCCTGCCCTGCTCACGGACCCCGTGCTGGGGCAGCGTGTGGCCGCGGTGCAGCGTGCGCGTGCGGGTACGGCGAGTGTGGCCGGGCCGATCTGGCCGGCGAGTTCACGCGACGGTGGTGGTGCTGGTGGCGGCGGCGAGTGGCTGATGATCAGCGCTGCGCCGGTGCGTGATGCGGGCGGCGCGGTGAGCGCGGTGCTCGCGTTCTTCTACGATACGGACGCCCCGCTGCGTCGCCTGCGGTTCACGCTGGGGCCGGCGTCGGGCAAGGACGTGTATCTCATCGACGAGACCGGTGCGGTGCTCTCGACGATCGGCGCGGACGAACGTGCGCTGGTGTCGGGCACCGGTGCGTCGTTGCTCGATGGCAGCCGGACACCGGCGTCGCGCAGCGAGAGCGGCGTGGCGGCGGGTGGGTACACCAATCCGGCGGGGTCGCGTGTGGTGGGCGCATGGGGCACGGCGGAGCCGCTGGCGGCGCGCGTGGTCTATGAGATCGCGGGCAGCGGCGCGGACGCGGCGCTTGCGGTGCCCCCCAACGTCGGATTCGGCCTTGCGGCGCTGTTGGGCATTGCGGCGCTGCTGGTGGTGGTGCTCGCGCGTAGTGGCCGGCACAAGCGCGGCGGCAGCGCGGCGGGTGAACTCGCCGTGGTGGTGGAGTCGGCGCCCAACGCGGTGCTGGTGGCCAACGATCAGGGCGTGATCACGCGCGCGAACCGCAAGGCGACGCAGTTGCTCGATGCCGACGCCAGCGAGCTGGTGGGGTCGTCGGTGGACCGCTGGATCGAGACGGGTGCGCCGTTCAAACCCGAGCGGTTGTCGGCCTGGCTGGAGGGCGCGGCCAAGGGCGCCAAGGCGCGCCGCGGCGACGGTGCGCATGTGGGCGTGGATGTGCGCGTGGGCTCGGGTGATGCCAACGGCAAGCGCATCTACGTCGTGGTGCTGGTGGACGGCCTCTCGGCCCGCGGCGCGGAGAAGACCCTCAAGGAAGCCCGCGAAGAGGCGGAGCGGACCCGCAAGAGCCAGCAGGAGTTCCTGGGCCTGGTGAGCAACGAGATCCGCACGCCGATGTCGCGCGTGGTGGGCATGGCCGGGCTGCTCAAGGACACGCCGCTCAGCGACGTGCAGCGCGGGTACGTGGAATCGATGATGCGCTCGTCGCAGCTGATGATGACGTTCGTGACCGACGTGATCGACCTGAGCAAGATCGAGAGCGGCACCTTGCAGCTGGTGGAGGCGCCGTTCGACCTGCGCGTGGCGGTGAGCGAGGTGGCGGAACTCTGCGAGCACCAGGCGACGATGGCGCAGACGCGGATCGACGCGCGGATCACGGAGAAGACGCCGATGTGGGTGATCGGCGACGCGTCGCGGCTGCGGCAGGTGCTGATCAACCTGGTGGGCAACGCGATCAAGTTCGCGCCGGGCGGGCGCGTGGAGCTCAAGCTCGACGGCACCCGCGACGGCACCGAGGTGCAGTTGCTGGTGCAGGTGAAGGACAACGGTCCGGGCATGGACCAGGAGAGCGCGCGGCGCCTGCTGGCCAAGGACCACAGCACCGTGAGCAAGCTCGCGGGTGGCGGCCTGGGGATCAGCATCTCCAAGCACCTCGTGGAGCTCATGAAGGGCAAGCTCGAGGTGAAGACGTTGCAGGGCGAAGGCACGACGTTCTTCTTCACGCTGGCCCTCAAGGCCACCGAAGGGGCGATGGAGGCGGCCGAGCCGGCGACCACGCGGGTGCTGGCGGGTGCCCGCGCCGTGGTGGTGGAAGGCTCCGCCGCCGACGCCAAGGTCACGCGCGAGTGGCTGCGCAGCTGGGGCATGCGCGTGGAGTCCATGGCGACGCCCGAGGAAGCGCTGGCGCACATGCGGAAGGCAGCGTCGGAGGGCGACCCGATCGAAGTGGCGATGGTGGACCGCCAGACGCTGGGTGACCACGGCGACGCGTTCGCGCGCAAGCTGCGTGCGGAGCCGGGCATCGCCGGCACGGGCCTGCTGATCTCGGCGAGCACGCCGGACCCGCAGGACGTGGAGGCCTTCAGTGCGGCCGGCTGCGACGCGATGCTGGTGCGTCCGTTCGGCGCGCAGGCGCTCTCGCGCACGCTGGCGGCCGTGGTGCAGAAGCCCAAGGAGCAGCGTGGTCGCGGGCCGATGATCCGTGGCGAGACGCTGGGTCCGCCGGCCGCCAAGGGCGCACACGAGAAGGTCGACGGGCACATCGCGATCGTCGAGGACGCTTCGGTGCGCCGCGCGGCGGCGCCGGAGGTGATCGAGGACACGCGCCTGCGCGTCCTGCTCGCGGAGGACAACCGCGTGAACCAGATCATCGCGACCAACCTGCTCAAGAGCCTGGGTTGCCGCGTGGAGGTGGTGAACGACGGCGCCGAGGCGGTGCGGACGGCGGCACGGCACGAGTTCGACGTGATCTTCATGGACATCCAGATGCCGCACATGGATGGACCGGCGGCGACGTCGCTGATCCGCCGGCTCGCCGCGCCGTTCGGGCGGGCGCACATCATCGCGATGGGCACCTCGGCCAGCCCGGACGAACACGACCGCTACTTGGCGGCCGGCATGAACGACGTGGTGGTGAAGCCCCTCACCCCCGAATCCGTCGCGGCGGCGCTGGAACGGCGCCCGGCGGGCCTGGACCGAGTAGCCACGGGCGCCGCCTAGGCGCATCTTCTCCCCATGTCCGGTTCCGCGGGACGGCCATCGGGGGAGCGCAGGATGCCGCGACCTGAACAGGTCGCGGTGGAGGCCGAGTCGGCGCTGCTCAAGAACCTCGCGCGCCAGGTGCCGGGGGTCATCTACACGTTCCGGCTGTTCCCCGACGGGCGCTCGTGTTTCCCGTTCGCCAGCGACGCGATCTGGGATGTGTACGAGGTGCGCCCCAGCGACGTGGTGCACGACGCGACCGTGGTGTACGGGCGCGTGCATCCGCTGGACCTGCCGGCGGTCTCGGAGGCCATCAAGCTCTCCGCCGACACGCTCGAGCCCTGGCGGCAGCAATACCGCGTGATCCTGCCGGTGCGCGGCGTGCGCTGGCTGAGCGGCGTGGCGCGGCCCGAGCGGCTGGACGATGGCAGCGTGCTCTGGCACGGCTTCATCACCGACATCACCGAGCAACGGAAGGCGCTGGAGGAGCTCGAAGCGAGCGAGGCGCGCCTGCGCGTGCAGCTGGAGCACGCCCCCGAGGCCATCGTGGTGGTGGATGTGGGCACCGGGAAGTTCATCGAGGCCAACCCCGAGTGTCAGCGCCTGTTCGGCCGCTCGCGTGAGTCGCTGCTGCGGTACGGTCCGGCCGAGCTGAGCCCGCCGTACCAGCCGGACGGCCGCACCAGCGAGGACGCGGCCCAGCACTACATCGGTGCTGCGCTGCGCGGCGAGACGCCGCGGTTCGAGTGGGTGCACCTCGACGCCAAGGACCGCGAGATCCTCGTGGAGGTGCGGCTGGTGCGCCTGCCCTCGGCCGGCAACCCGCTCATCCGCGGCAGTCTCACCGACGTGACCGAGCGGCGGCGTGCGGAGTCCGCCCTGCTGCTGCGCGACCAGGCGATCGCCACCTCACTCAACGGCCTGGTGATCGCCGACGGCGACGGTGCGGTGTCGTACGTGAATGAGGCCTTTGCGCGGATCGTGGGAGTGGCGGAGCCCTCGGCGCTGCTGGGCACGCGGGTGGCCTCGCTGGTGGGCGAGCGCACCGCCGCGATGATCCTCGACACCGTGCGCGAGAGCCGGCACTGGGCCGACGAGTCCACGCTGCTGCGGATCGACGGCAGCCGGGCGATGGCGCGCATCGCGGCCAACGGCATCCTCGCACGCGACGGGACGTTGGAGCACCTGATGCTCTGGGCGGCGGACATCACGGAGGAGAAGCGCCTGCAGGAGCAGTTCCTGCAGTCGCAGAAGATGCAGACCGTCGGGCGCCTGGCGGGCGGCGTGGCGCACGACTTCAACAACCTGCTCACCGTGATGAAGGGCTACCTCGACGTGGTGGACTCGGAGTTGCCCAAGGACTCGCCGGTGCGGGCGGACCTGGCCGAGGTGGGCCGCGCCGCCGACACGGCGGCCGGACTCACGCGGCAGTTGCTGGCGTTCTCGCGCAAGCAGATCCTCGATCCGCGGCCGATCAGGCTCTGCGAGGTCACGCGGCAGATCCGCAGCATGCTGCAGCGCCTGATCGGCGAGGACATCGTGATCGACGTGCAGGACGATCCGGACCTGTGGTCGGTGCGGTTCGACCGCGCGCAGGCGGAGCAGATCCTGCTCAACCTCGCCGTGAACGCCCGCGATGCGATGCCGCACGGTGGCACGCTGACCATCGCGCTGCGCAATGTCGCCGCCGCAGAGCCACGCGCCGGCGGCCGCGACTGGGTGGAGCTCGAGGTGCGCGACACGGGCAGCGGCATGTCGGCCGAGGTGCGGGCGATGCTGTTCGAACCGTTCTTCACCACCAAGGCCGTGGGCCGCGGCACGGGGCTCGGCCTGGCGATGGTCTACTCCGCGGTGACCGAACACGGCGGGCAGATCTCCGTGGACTCGGTGATCGGGCGCGGATCCACGTTCCGCATCCTGCTGCCGCGCTACCGTGGCAAGGACGCCGCCGACGACGGGGCGGAGACCGTCGCGCTGCCGCGCGGGCAGGAGACGATCCTGCTGGTGGAGGACGAGGACGCGATCCGCGCGCTGGCCAAGCGGGTGCTCACGGACCACGGCTACGAGGTGCACGCCTTCGCCAACGGCCGGCGCGCGCTGGAGGCCTTCCCTGCCCTGGCGGATCGGGTGCGGCTGATCGTCAGCGACGCCGTGATGCCGGAGATGAACGGCCGCGAGCTGGCCGAGGCCGTGCGGGCCACGCATCCGGGGATCCGGATCCTGTTCGCGTCAGGCTACGCGGAAGACGTGATCGCCCCGCGCGGGGTGCACGAGGTGGCGGAGGACTTCCTGCCCAAGCCCTACACGCCGGCCACGCTGGTGCGCCGCGTGCGCGAGGCGCTGGACCGGCCGCAGCTGATGTAGGCGTCTAGCCGCGGGCCGCGAGTGTGGTGAGCGCCGCAACGAGCTTGGCGGCGTCGGCGGGGGTGTTGTAGAGCGTGGGGGTGACACGCACGCAGTCGCCGCGGGCGAGGCCCGAGCGCGCCACGGTGAAGATGCCGAACTCGTCGTGCAGGGCCTTCACCACGGCCTGGTTGGCCTCGCGTGTGGTGCCGCCACGCAGGCGAAAGCCGGTGATGGCGCCCACCAGCTCGGGATCGTCGGGTGTGAGTACATCGACACCGGGGATCCTGCGGGCGGGCACGGCCCACTGGTTGCGCAGGTAGTGCACCCGCGCCGCCTTGCGCTCCACGCCGATCTGCGCCTGGAAGTCGAGTGCGTCGGGCACGCTGAGGATCGCGGCGAAGTCGGTGGTGCCGGTGTGGATGCGCGAGTCGATGCGCTCCAGCGGGCCCTCGTCGCCGTGCGCGCGGTCGATCGACATGAGGTGCTGCGGGTCGATGTACAGCGCTGCGACGCCCACCGGTGCGCCCACCCACTTGTGCAGGTTCACGCCGATGAAGGGAGCGCCGAGCTGCTTGAGGTCGAGCGGCACCTGGCCGAACGAGTGTGCGGCATCGCAGACCACATCCACGCCGCGGGCCTTGGCCAGCGCGACGATGTCGCGCACGGGATGCAGCAGGCCGGTCTTGTTGTTGCAGTGCGTGGTGAGCAGCAGGCGGGTCTTGGGATTGGCCGCGAGGGCGGCCTCGTACGCCTGCAGGATGCCCGCCTTGGTGGCAGGCTCCGGGATGTCGAGCGTGACCACGCTGGCCCCTCGCCGGGCGGCGAGGGCGTTCATGGCCGACTGCATCGCCGGATAGTCGAGGTCGGCGTACATCACCACGTCGCCCGGCTGCACGCGGTTGTACTGCCCGATGAGCGTCTGCAGCGCCTCGGTGGCGTTGCGGGCGAAGGCGATCTCGCCCGGGGCGACCCCCAGTGCGCCTGCGGCGCGGGCACGCGACTGCTCGAACAGCGCCGGATAGTCGCGCCGCGCGAAGTACGAACTCTCGCGGTTCACGCGATCGACGTGCCGGTGGTACGCCTCAAGCACTGGCGTCGCCATCATGCCGAAGTACCCGGCCTCGAGATTGGTGACGCGGTCGGTCACGCGGTACTGTTCGGCGACGGCGCGCCAATAGGTCTCGTCCTGCGCGACCGCCTGGGGCGAACCGGCGGG
>CADEDA010000030.1 GCA_902825965.1 uncultured Gemmatimonadota bacterium
TACGAGCGCATCCACGTCGAGCTGCCCACCGGGTCCACCGGCGCGCGGGATGACCGCTTCCTCGTGGTGCGCTACGGCCCGATGCTGGCCGGTGAAGGGCGCGTCGTGATCCCGACGGGCATCGTGAAGCTCTTCACGGACGCCAACGGCGGCCGCGCCGAGGCCGGCGTGGTCACCAAGTTCGAGGACGTGTTCGAGGGGCAGTTGCTGATCCCGCTCGAGTCGTTCGCCGTACCGGCCGGTGTGCATCCGGCGCGTGTGGAGTTCGGGATGAAGACCAGCGTGCTGTGGATGCAGGACAGCCCCATCATGCCCTCGCTGGGCCAGCACATGATCCTGCCCCAGGGGACGGCGGACGGGCTCGTGCCGGGCGATCAGATCACGTTGCAGCGTGACATGGGCGTCGATGACAAGGGAGTGCCGCTGCCGCCGGAGGAAGTCGCCGTGCTGCAGGTCACCCGCGTGACGACCTGGGGCACCAGCGCGATCCTGATCGCGCAGACCGATGGAGTCGTGACCACCGGCATGGCGGGACGCGTGTCGGCGAAGATGCCCTGAGGTTCCCGTTCGTCCTCCGACGGCGGGCAGCGCCCGCCTAGATTCCCCGACATGACCACTCGCCGCGTTCTCGTCACGGGTGGAGCCGGATTCATCGGCTCCACCGTCGCCGACTCGTTCCTCGCTGACGGCTGGTCCGTCACCGTCCTCGACAACTTCGCCTCGGGCAAGCGCCCGAACGTGCCCAAGGCCGCCACGCTGGTCGAGGCCGACATCCGGTCGCCCGAGGCGGCGGCCTGCATCCGCGACGGGCAGTTCGACGTCGTGTGCCACCTCGCCGCGCAGATCGACGTGCGCAAGAGTGTCACGGACCCGGCGTTCGACGTGGACGTCAACATCGGCGGCTCGGTGAACCTCATGCAGGCCGTGCACGCCACGGGCCGCAAGACGCGCATGATCTTCGCGTCCACCGGCGGGGCGGTCTACGGCGACTTCGTCGAACCCCCGAACATCGAGACGTACCAGAAGGACCCGGAGTCGCCGTACGGCATCGCGAAGTTCGCGGTCGAGCTGTACCTGGCGTACTACGCCCGCGTGCACAAGCTCGACTACGTCGCGCTGCGCTTCGCGAACGTGTATGGGCCGCGCCAGGACCCGCACGGCGAGGCCGGCGTGGTGGCGATCTTCTGCCAGCGGATCATCGACGGCAAGCCCTTGACCGTGTTCGGCGACGGCGGGCAGACGCGTGACTACGTCTATGTCGGCGATGTGGCCCGCGCCCACCTGCTCGCGGCCAAGCTCCCGACCATCCCGGCCGGTCGCGTGGATGACCGCGCCTTCAACCTCGGCACGCAGATCGAGACCTCGGTCGTGGACCTCGCCCGTGGTCTCATGCAAGCGGCGAAGAAGGAGGTGCCGCTGCAGCACGCCGAGGCGCGCGCCGGGGAACAGCGGCGGTCGGTCGTGAGTATCCAGAAGGCGAAGACCGGGCTCGGCTGGACGCCCGAGATGCCCATCGCCGAAGGCCTGCGCCGCACCTACGACTGGTTCGCCTCCCGCTGATGTTCCTGCAGATCGCCGCCACCGCCATCCCGTCGAACACCCTCGATCTCATTCGCGCGGCGACGCCGTTCTCGAAGGCGGTCCTCGCCATCCTCGCGCTGCTCTCGCTGGCGTCCTGGGCGGTAATGCTCTCCAAGTGGATGACGTTCCGCCGCACGGAGCGTGCGGCGAAGGCGTTCATGGCGGAGTTCCACAAGGCGACGCGGCTCGACGCGGTCGCGTCGCTCGCCAAGCGGTCGAATCCCAGTGCCCACACGCGCGTGCTGCAGCGGGCGCTGCAGTTCCTCACCGAGACGCGCGTGGTGACGGCCGACCACGGCGGCCCCGCGACCCTCTCGGCCTCGCAGGTGCAGGCCCTGCGTCTGGTGCTCGATGCCGAGACCAACGCCGAGCGTGACGCACTGGGGACCTACATCCCGTTCCTCGCGATGGTGGGCTCGATCTCGCCGCTGCTCGGCCTCATGGGTACCGTGATCGGCGTGATCACGGCGTTCCTCGGCGTGGCCCGCGGTGGCTCGGGCAACCTCGCCGCCGTCGCGCCGGGTGTCGCGGAGGCGCTGATCGCGACGGCCATCGCGCTGGCGGTCGCGATCCCGGCGTACTTCGGCTACAACATCTTCGCCGCGCGGCTCAATCGCTTCGACGGCGAACTCGAGGGCTTCGGCTCCGAGGTGATCGCGCTCATGGCGCGCGAAGGACGGATCTAGGTGCCGCGCCGCGGCCGCGGGGAGCGTACCCCGCTGAACGCGGAGATCAACGTCGTCTCGCTGATCGACGTGATGATGCTCCTGATGATCATCTTCATGATCACCGCGCCGATGATGACGGGCGGCGTGGACGTGACCCTGCCCAAGGCGGTCTCGCGGCCGCTCGACGCCAAGAGCCCGCTGGTGGTCTCGATCACGCGCGCGGGGCAGATCTACGTCGACGACGTGGCGGTGTCGCTGCCGGAGTTCCGCGGCATGTTCAAGACGATGGCGGACCGGGCGGGGCGGCAGGGCGTGTCCCTCCGCGCGGACCAGCAGGTGGACTACGGGCGGGTGGTGCAGGTGCTCGCGATCATGCAGGCGGCGGGGGTCCAGAACATCGGGGTGCTCACCGAGCCGGAGGACGTCAACCGGTGAGCGCGGCCGTGCGCCGCGCACCGGGCCTCGCCGGTCCGCTGGTGCTCTCGCTCGTGCTGCATGCCGTCGCGATCGTGCCGCTGGCGCTGTATCGCGCCGCGGCCGCACCGCCGCAGGCCCCGATGTACAAGGTGGAACTGATCGCCGCGCCGGCCGGCGAACGCTCCGCCGGCGTCGTCCGTGAGGCGCCGCCGGAGGTCCCGCCCGAGGACGCGAAGGCGCCACCCAAGGCGGCCACCAAGGCCGCCGAGAAGACCGCGGCCGTGAAGCCGCCCGAACGGCGCGCCAAGGTCCCGACGCGTGCGACCGAGAACGTCACCAAGACACCGGAGAAGAAGGTCCCACCGAACAAGGCCGCGACCGCCGGCGGTGGTGAGGTCGGCGGCCAGGGCGCGGACGCCGCGACCGTACGGACCGAAGGGATCGATTTCCCGTTTCCCGGGTATCTCCGCAACATCGTCCAGCAGATCGCGCTGAACTTCAAACCGCGGAACCCCGGTGCACGGAAGGCCGAGGTGTTCTTCCTCATCCGTCGTGACGGCTCGGTGAGCGGATTCCGCTTCATCACGAGCAGCGGCGACTTCGCCTTCGACCTCGAGGTGCAGGGTGCACTCGAGGCCGCCAAGGCGGGCTTCGGGCCGCTCCCCGCCGGTTTCACCGACGACATCCTGCCGGTTTCCTTCAGCTTCGATCCCGCCCGCCTGCGATGACCCGAGTGCTCCGTCACAGTTCCGCCACGATGTCGTCGGCCGCCCGCGCCTGGCTGCTGCTCACCCCCCTCCTGGGAGTGCTCGCCCGTCCGCTCGCGGCGCAGGAGCCGAGCCAGGGGGTGCGGATCGGCCTCACGTACTCGGCCGGCACGCGGCCGGGACTCTACGTGCTGCCGCTCCGCGGCACGAACGCGGACTCCATCCGCGCGATCCTCACGCGCGACCTCGACTTCAGCGACCGACTGAGCGTGATCGCGCCGGACTCGGGCGTTCCGGTCACCGGCGCGCTGAACTACCCGCTCTACGCCCGACTCGGCGCGGCCGCGGTGCTGCAGCTGTCGTTCAACGCGGCCGGCGGCCTGCATGTGGTGGTGCATGAGGTCGGCGCGGGGCGTGTGCTGTTCACGCGGGACTTCCCGCTCTCGGGCACGCTGCATTCGGCCGAGTGGCGCTTCCGGCTGCACGCGATCGCGGACGAGATCGAGCGGCAGGTGACCGGTGCCCCGGGCATCGCCGCCACGCGGGTGCTGTTCGTCCGCGGGGGCACGCTCTGGCAGGTCGACTCCGACGGCGCCTTCGAGCGCCCGGTCAGCGGCGTCACCTCCGCCCTCGGTCCAGTCTGGCACCCCTCCGGCACCAAGGTGGCCTACACCGAACTGCGGGACGATGGGACACATGTGGTGCTGCGCGACCTCGCGACCGGGGCGGTGCGCCGGATCTCCACGCGCCGCGGCGCGAACTCGTCGCCGGCGTTCTCGCCCGACGGCCGGACCATCGTCTACTCGAGCGGCGAGGACGGGACGGACCTGTTCTCCGTGCCGATGGATGGTGGCGAGGAGTACCGTGTGACCGTCGGCCGGGGCTCGACGAACTCGCAGCCGTCGTTCGCACCCGATGGGCGTCGGCTCGCGTTCACCACGTCGCGTCTCGGTCGTCCGGAGATATATATTACCGACAGTGACGGAGCGAACCCGGAACTGCTCACGACCTCGGGCTTCGGCGACCAGTTGTACCGCGCCGACCCCGCCTGGTCGCCGGACGGGCGGTTCGTGGCGTTCTCGACGCAGATCGAAGGGCGGTTCCAGGTCGCGACGATCGGCTTGCGTGACCGCGCGGTGAAGCAGCACACGATGGAGGGCGTGAACGAGGACCCCGCGTGGGCACCGGATGCCCGCCACCTCGTATTCACGTCGTCGCGCAGTGGTACCAAGCAGTTGTGGGTGCTGGACACCGAGTCCGGGCGTCTGCGTCAGCTGACCCATGGACCGGCTTCCCGGATGGCGGCATGGTCGCCACGGCTTTCAACCGCGCGCTGAGTCAGCGTCGCATCAGTTTCCTTTACTCGAGGTCCCCATCATGCTGAACCGTTCCTTCGTCGTGCTCGCCGTCGCCGGCATCGCACTCGGTGCCGCCGCCTGCCGTCCGCCGGCTCCGGAAGTCGCCCCGACGCCGACCGTCAATCAGGACTCGATCGATGCCGCGAACGCCGAGCGGGCGCGTCGCGAGGCCGAGGAGCGTGCGGCCCGTGAACGCCGTGAGGCCGAGGAGCGTGCTGCCCGCGAGCGGGCCGCCGCCGAGGAGCGTGCACGTCGTGAGGCGGAGGAGCGTGCCCGCGCGGCCATGGCCGCCGCCCGCGCCGCGTTCGCGACCGCGATCTACTTCGAACTCGACAAGGCCGAGCTGACGTCCGAGGCCCGCGCGGTGCTCGACGCCAAGCTGCCGCTCCTGCGCGCCAACGCGAACGTCCGCATCCGCATCGCCGGGCACGCCGACGACCGCGGTTCGGACGAGTACAACCTCGCACTCAGCCAGCGTCGTGCCGCGGCCGCCAAGCGGTACCTCGTCGACCAGGGCATCCCCGCCGATCGCATCGACGTCGCGGGCTTCGGTGAGGAGCGTCCGGCCGCGCAGGGGTCGGGCGAGGACGCGTGGTCGAAGAACCGCCGCGATGAGTTCGAGATCATCGTGGGCGGCGAGACGCTCCGCCTCCCGTGATCGGGCGCCAGGTCCGTCGCATTGCGCTCGCGCCGACCGTCATCCTGACGGTCGGCGCGTGCTTCGCGACCCGCGGTGATGTCCGCATCCTGCAGAGCGACATCACGCGGGTCCAGACCGAGCTGCAGGCCGCGCGCGCGGAAGCCGCGGCCCGCGACTCGGCGCTGCATCGCAGCATCGATTCCACGCTCGCCTCCGTGGCGCGTTCGCTGGCGACGGTGAGTGACACCGTGCGCTCCATGCACGCCACGACCATGCGCTTGCGCGGGGACGTCCGCGAGGACCTCACCGCCATCCGCCAGCAGCTGATCACGGTCGAGGAGCGGGTGGGCGCCTCGGCGCGCCGCATCCAGGAGCTCCGCGCAGGACTGGAGGCCGATGCCGCCGAGCGGGCCGCTCCGGTCAGCGTGCCGCGGGACAGCAGCAAGCCCCCGGCCGCGGGGGCCGCACCTGCCGCGACCACGCCGCCGCCGCCCGGTCCGGCGCAGCTCAACCAAATGGCGCAGGACCAGATGCGCCGCGGGTCGTACGTGGTCGCGCGGGGGGCATTCACCGAACTGCTCACCAAGCATCCGCAATCGGACCTCGCGCCGGAGGCCCTCTACGGCATCGCCGAGTCGTACAACTTCGAGGGCAACGGCGTGGCGGCGGACTCCGTGTGGAACCTCGTGGTGACGCGCTTCCCCAACTCCGACCGCGCCCCGACGGCGCTCTACAAGCGGGCCACGGCGCTGCGGTCGGTGGGGCAGACGGAGCGCGCCCGCGTGCTCTACCAGCAGATCGTCGACAAGTATCCGCAATCGGATGCCGCGGAGCTGGTCCGGCCTTTCCTCGAGAAGAAGCCCTGACGCCACTGCGGCTCGACCGGCCCCTCCCCCCGCGATGACGGACGCGAAATCGGGCGAGATGCCCTTCCTCGAACACCTGGAGGAGCTGCGCAATCGGCTCCTCTGGAGTGTCGGGGCGTTGTTCATCTGCATGCTGGTCGCGATGATCGTGGTGTTCGATCCCGCGCGGGACATCATCGGGTTCCTCGCCGATCCGGTGTTGCCCTTCCTGCAGGGGAACAAGCTCATCTACACGCACCCGGCGGACACCGCGACCATCAGCCTCAAGGTCGCGTTCGGTGCGGGGCTCGTGATGGCCACGCCGGTGATCGGCTATCAGCTCTGGGCCTTCCTCTCACCGGCCCTCCACCGGCATGAGAAGAAGCTGGTCGTCCCGGTGCTCCTCGGTGCGACCCTTCTGTTCGCGTCCGGGGTAGTGATCGCATGGCGGTGGATGCTCCCCGTGATGCTCAAGATGCTCTTCGGGATCCAGTCGGCGTCGATGACGCCGATGATCTCGGCGGGCGAGTACTTCTCGTTCATGATCACCATCTGCCTCGCCTTCGGGGCGATCGCGCAGATCCCGTTGATCATCCTGGCGCTCACGGCGCTGGGCCTGGTCACCCCATCCATGCTGTCGAAGTTCCGCCGGCACGCGATGGTGGCGAGCATCCTCGTCTCGGCCATCGTCACGCCGGGCGACGTGCTCTCGATGACGGTCTTCATGGCCGTGCCGCTGTACGGGCTCTACGAGGTGAGCATCGTCGTGTCGTGGGTGACGTATCGCGTGCGGCAACGGAAGTCGCGCGCCACGGAGCCGTCGATCGGCGGGGCGGGCGCGTGACGCGCGGGCCGTGGCGCCGCGCCGCGGCCCTGCTGTCCGTCGCGGTGCTGTGCCTCGCGGTGCCCGTGGGCCGGCTGGCCGCGCTCCAGGCGAAACCCCCGCGCGCGCAGCCCCCGCGTCCGCCCGTCGATCCCCGCACCCAGCCGCCGACGGAGAATCGGCCGGCAGGGGACCGGGGGAGCCTGATCCGCGATCGCGCCGACACGCTCAACCGCCGCGACTCCACCGCGGCGCGGGCCACGCTGATCACCTGGGCGGAGGACGACTCCGTGATGCTCGCCCTGCTCAAGAAGCGCGGCTACACCGTCGTCCGCTACAAGGGCGACACGGTCGCGTTCGCCAGCGCCGGGCGGACGATGACCCTCACCGGCAGCGAGAAGGACCGTGCCGGGGTGCTCCGCGATTCCACGCTGCTGGTCGCGTCGCGCATCTCCTACAGCGACAGCCTCAAGCTCGTGCTCGCCACCGGCGACACCATCGTCATGCGCGACCCGACGCAGCGCGACGACGTGCGGGGCCTGGGCGAGCTCTCCTACGACATCGACAAGCGCATCGGCAAGACCCGGCGCTTCTCGACCGTCGCCAACTCCGGAGCCGACTGGCAGATCCAGGCCCATCGGGCGGCGTTCGTCACCGACACGGTGAACGACCACTCGATCATCTACGGCCGCGACGGCAAGATCACGTCCTGCCTCGATTCGGTGCCGCACTACCATTTCATCTCGCGCGAGATCAAGCAGGTCAGCGAGAACATCATCGTGGCACGGCCGGCCGTGTTCTACGTGCAGGACGTGCCCGTGATGTGGCTGCCGTTCATCTTCCAGGACATCCGCAGCGGCCGGCGCTCCGGCGTGCTGCCGCCGCGCGTGGGCTTCGCGAACCTCGTGCGCAACAGCCCGACGTTCCGCCGCCAGGTCGACGACATCGGGTACTACTTCGCGCTCACGGACTACGTGGACGCCCAGGTCTCCATGGACTGGCGCTCCAGCGCCAAGGCCACGGACGGCAACCCCGGCTGGACGCGATTCAAGGGCGAGCTCCGGTACCGCTGGCTCGACCGCTTCATGTCGGGGTCGCTGGGGGTCTCGCGCGAGAACCTCAGCTCGGGGTCCACCAACACCGCGGTCTCCTGGGGCCACTCGCAGGAGTTCTCGTCGCGGACGCGGTTGAACTCGAACCTCAACTACGTCACCAACACCACCACGCAGCGCCAGACCTCGCTGAATCCGTACGCAACACTGGCGACGATCGCGTCGCAGCTGAACCTCGTGCGCCTGCAGGGGCCGTTCACCATCAACGTGGGCGGCACGCGGCGGCAGTACCCCGGACGGCAGCAGATCGACCAGTCGTTCCCGTCGTTGAACGTGTCGTCCAAGCCGCTCGAACTCGGCGGATGGTTCCTCCTGACGCCGTCGCTGCAGTACAGCACCACGCAGAGCCTCAACCAGGACGGCGCGGGGGACTTCTCGTACCGATACCTCGACCGCGGCGGCGTGCTCGACTCCGTCCGGCTCAAGCGCAACACCACGCAGTCGTCGCTCGCCCTCACCACGCCCTTCAAGATCCTCGACTTCCAGGTGCAGAGCGGGTTCCGCTTCTCCGAGAACCTCCGGGACTTCCCGCAGATCATCACCGTGCGCGATGTCGCCGACACCAGCGTGCGGCAGGACCGCGTGTTCGCCCGGACGTTCGAGTCGTCGGCGGACTTCGACATCTCGGTCGGCCTGCCGCAGTTCTTCCAGGGCACCTGGAACCTGGGGCCGAGCATCACGGCGTCCAACGTGGACCCCCGCGGTTTCGCCATCCGGACGCACCTCACCAACGGCCAGTGGGTCACCCAGAGCAAGCGGCTGTCGTACGCGCTGGGCATCTCGCCGACGGTGTTCCGGCTGCTCCCGGGCTTCGGGCCCGTGCAGCGGTTCCGGCACGCGATCACACCGACGCTCAGCTACAGCTACTCGCCGGCCGCCAGCGTGAGTGACGAGTTCCTGGCGGCGCTGAACGCGACGCAACAGGGGTACACCGGTGCCTTCGCGCAGAACCGGCTCACCCTGGGCCTCGCCACCAACCTCGAGGCCAAGCTGCGTGTCCGCGGTGACAGCGGCGACGCCGACGGACCCAAGATCAAGGTGGTGTCGCTGCAGTTCCAGCCGCTCACCTACGACTTCGAGCGCGCGCGGAAGACCGGGGGCTCGGGGTTCGCGACCGAACGGTTCGGCTACACGTTCCGCTCCGACCTGCTGCCGGGCTTCGACCTCGGCGTGGACTACTCGCTCTTCCAGGGCAGCATCCTCTCGGACACCGCCAAGTTCTCGCCGTACCGCGAGGCGGTGCGCGCCTCGTTCTCGCTCGACGCGAACTCGGGCATCGTGAAGGCCGTCGGGCGGCTCTTCGGCATCTCCCCCAGCGGGAACGTCTCGGCGTCGGGCCCGCGCACCCCGGGCGGCATGGACCCGATGGGCGGCATGAACAGCCCGGACAACACGGGCATCAACGCGATCACGGGGTCCCGCTCGCGGTCGATGGTGCAGGCCATCCCCAACGGCCAGGGCTTCACCGCCTCGTTCTCGGTGAGCGCCAATCGGCAGCGCCCGCCCGTCGGCGGCCGCGTGCAGGAGTTCGACCCGGCGGCCCAGTGCCAGGCCTTCGTCGGGCTGCCGATCTACGATACCTGCATCTTCGAAGCCGAGCGCGCGGCGAACGCGAACGACCCCAACGGCATCCCGCCGGCGGGCGGCACCTTCTTCCGCGTGCCGCCCACGACCTCGGTGGGCATCCGGACGGCCTTCAATCTCACGCCGCGCTGGTCGATGTCCTGGAACACGACGTACGACGTGGAGCGCAGCCAGTTCGCGAGCCAGATCGTCACGTTGCAGCGCGAGCTGCACGACTGGAATGCCGTCTTCGGCTTCACCCAGTCGCCGAACGGCGCCTTCGCGTTCACATTCTTCATCTCGCTCAAGGCGCAGCCCGAGATCAAGCTCGACTACGATCGACAGTCCTTCCGCAATCAAGCCACCCTGGACCGCTAGTGACCGCCCCACTCCTCATCGACGGCGACGCGCTCTCCATCCCCGACCTCGCCGCCGTGGCGGACGGCCTGCGCCCGGTGCGGCTCGCCCCCGCCGCGCGCGCGCGGATGTCTGCCACCCGCGCGATCGTCGAGGGCCTGGCCGCGCGCGGGGAGGCCGTCTACGGCGTGACCACCGGCTTCGGGAAGCTCTCCGACATCGCCATCGCCCCGGACCAGCTGGCCCAGCTGCAGGTTAACCTGGTGCGCAGCCACGCGGCCGGCGTAGGCCCGCGTCTGCCGCGCCGGGAGGTGCGCGCGATGATGCTGCTGCGCGCGAACGTGCTCGCGAAGGGATTCAGTGGTGCACGGCCGGAGCTGGCCGAGCTGCTCTGTGCGATGCTCGAGGCCGGGCTCACGCCGGAGGTGCCTGAACAGGGCTCGGTCGGTGCGAGTGGCGATCTGGCGCCGCTCGCGCACCTGGCGCTCGCGCTCATCGGCGAAGGCGAGCTCACACACGCCGGCGGTCGCGGCCCGGCCGCGGAGGTGCTCCGCGCCCACGGTCTGGCGCCGCTGCGCCTCGGCCCCAAGGAAGGCCTGGCGCTGATCAACGGCACGCAGGCGCACACCGCCGTGGGCACGCTCGCCTTCATCGGCGCGCAGCGCTGCTGGGAGAGTGCCCATGTGGCCGGCGCGATGACCCTCGAGGCCCTGCTCGGCACCCCGACGGCCTTCGACCCGCGGATCCACGAGGCGCGCGGCCAGCGCGGCCAGGTCGAGTCGGCGGCGGTGATGCTGCGGCTGCTGGCCGACAGCGAGATCCGTGAATCGCATCGCACCGGTGACCCCCGCGTGCAGGACGCGTACGCCCTGCGCTGCATCCCGCAGGTGCACGGCCCCGTGCGCGAGGCGCTGCGCTTCGCGGAGCACCTGCTGCAGGGCGAGCTCAATGCGGCCACCGACAATCCGCTCGTGTTCGATGACGGCACCATGCTCTCCGGCGGGAACTTCCATGGGCAGGCCGCGGCGATGGCGCTGGACGTGCTGGCGATCGCCCTCACGAACCTCGCGGTGATGAGCGAGCGCCGGATCGATCGACTCGTGCACCCGGACCTGAACGAAGGGCTGCCCGCCTTCCTCACGCCCACGGCGGGGGTGAGCTCCGGGTTCATGATGGCGCAGGTGACCGCCGCGGCGATCACCAGCGAGTGCAAGATCCTCGCGCACCCCGCGAGCGTGGACACGATCCCCACGGACGGGAGCAAGGAGGACGTGGTCCCGATGGCGATGGGGGCGGCCACCAAGCTGCGCCGCGTGCTGCACAACGTGCAGCACGTGCTGGCGATCGAGCTCATGTGTGCGGCGCAGGGCCTCGAGTTCCGGCGGCCGCTGAGGGCCGGCGCCGGAGTGGAGCGCGCCTACGCCGCGGTGCGCGAGCGCGTGCCGGCCCTCACGGCGGATCGCGTGCTCGGTCCGGACATCGAGGCACTCGCGGCCGCGATCGGCGAGGGCCGTTTCGCGCTGTAGTCGTACCACCGTGCCGAGCGCCGCCGCGGCGGCGCCGGGAGCCTCACGGTGCGCGCACGAACTCGAGGTCGCTGGCGTCCTCGAACCGCAGGGCCGCGACGCGGCCGGCGCCGTCCACACGGAACGTGAACCAGGTCCAGCCGCCGCGCCCATCACCCAGCCGCGCGCGGAAGCTGTCGTGATGCCAGTGCTCGAGCGTGCCGCGCGTGTCCGGCGACGAGCCGAAACGGATCGCGAGGCCGCCGTCGCGGGCGGTCACCTCGATGTCCCCGTAGACCGCGTGCAGGAAGCGTCCGGCGTAGTCCGCCAGCGGTTTGGACGGTGACGTGCCGACGATCCGCGCGCGTTCCCGGGCGTCCGCTGCCTCCTTCGCCCGACCGCGCAGCGTGCCGTAGAGGGTGAGGAACTCCGCGCTCCAGTCGCGCGCCGGCGCCCCGGTGTAGGCGTCGAACACGCGCCACATGAGCGCGTGCCGGAACTCGGCGTGGTCGAGATTGCCGAAGATCATCACGCCGAGGCGTTCGTCCGGCATCAGGCCGATGATGGCCGTGCGGCCGTCGATCGAGCCGGTATGCATCGCCACGTAGCGCCCGCGGTAGTCCTGCTGGAACCAGCCGAGGGCGTAGGTGGTCCAGTGCGGCTTGGTGAGCTGCGCGGTGGGGTAGAACTCGCCCGGCCCCACGAAGGCCTGCGGCCGGAAGAGCTCACGGAAGTTGCGCTCCGAGACGAGGCGGACGCCGCGCACGCGACCGGAATCGAGCAGGAACCGCAGCCAGCGTGCGGCATCGTTCGCCGTCATCCACGCGGACCCCGCGGCCGGCACAGGGTCCACGGGCGATTCCTCGATGGGCTGGATGCGGCCGTCGAAGTCCCAGTGTGCGGACGAGACGTTGGCGTCCGCCGCGCCGCGCGTGCTCGCGCGCATCGCCGCCAGCGTCGGCGCGGAGTGCTGCATGCCCAGGGGACGGAGGATCCTCGACGCGACGAACGCCTCCCAGGACATGCCGCTCGCGGCGGCGACCACTTCGCCGGCGACTTGGTACATGACGTTCTGGTAGATGAACCCGTCGCGCAGCGAATAGGCCATCGGGACATATCGCAGCCGCTCGAGGATCTGCCGCGTGTCGAGGTCACCGCGCACCCAGAGCAGGTCGGCGTTGCCGAGTCCGGCGTTGTGCCGCAGGAGGTCGCGGACCTTGAGGTCGCGTGTGACGAACGGATCCGAGAGCTGGAACCATGGCAGGTGCTTGGTGACCGGGTCATCCCACGCGACCTTGCCCGAATCGACGAGCATCGCGACCGCCAGCGCCGTCATCGCCTTGGTGGTCGACATGATCCCGAAGCGCGTATCGGCGTCCACCCGCTCGGGGCGGCCGGCGGTACGCACCCCGAAGCCCTTGGCGTACACCACGGAATCCCCGCGCACGATCGCGATGGAGAGGCCGGGGATCTTCCAGTCCTGCAGCCCGCGGGTGATGTACGCATCGAGGTCGGCTTCGAGGCTCGGGCGTGCGCGCTGGGCGTGCAGCGACGCCGCGGCGAGGAGCAACGCGCCGCCGGCGACGCAGAGGTGCCGCGCGAGGAGGTGCGCGCGGCGGCGCGCGCGTGCGCGTGCGCGGGTCGACAGCGATCGGAAGCGGAGCGGAGGCATGGGCAGTCGGGGTGGGGGCCGCGTCGCGCAGAACATACGGCGCATGGGGAGGCGTCACTAGATTACCGGGCGAACCCTCACGCCCCCGACGATGCCCAGCACCCCCCGAGTGGTCCGCGCCGCGCGCGGCACGGCGATCAGCTGCAAGGGCTGGCAGCAGGAAGCCGCCCTGCGCATGCTGATGAACAACCTCGATCCCGACGTCGCGGAGCGACCCGAGGACCTGGTGGTGTACGGCGGCACGGGGAAGGCGGCACGCAACTGGGACGCGTTCGATGCCATCGTGCGCAGCCTGCGGGCGCTCGAGGACGACGAGACGCTGCTGGTGCAGAGCGGAAAGCCGGTGGCGGTGTTCCGGACGCACCGTCACGCGCCGCGTGTGCTGATCGCCAACTCCAACCTCGTCGGGCGTTTCGCCACCTGGGACCACTTCCGGGAGTTGGAGCGGCAGGGCCTCATGATGTACGGCCAGATGACGGCGGGCTCGTGGATCTACATCGGCTCGCAGGGCATCGTGCAGGGCACGTACGAGACCTTCGGGGCGCTCGCCCGCAAGCACTTCGACGGCACACTCGCCGGGCGCTTCGTGCTCACCGCCGGACTCGGCGGCATGGGCGGCGCGCAGCCGCTCGCCGCCACCATGAACGACGCCGCGATCCTCGGCGTGGAGGTGGACCCGGCGCGTATCGAGAAGCGCCTGCAGTCCGGGTACTGCGACCGCATGACGCGGGACGTCGACGAGGCGATGCGCTGGATCCGCGAGGCGCAGGCCGCGCGGCGCGGCCTGAGCGTGGGACTCGTGGGCAACGCCGCGGAGGTCCTGCCGCAGATGGTCGCGCGGGACATCATCCCGGATGTCGTCACCGACCAGACCTCCGCGCACGACATGCTGAACGGCTACGTGCCGCATCGCATGTCGTTGGCGGAGGCGGCACAACTGCGCGCGACGGACCCCGCCGAGTACCTGCGGCGTTCCACGGCCAGCGCCGTCGCACACGTGAAGGCGATGCGGGCCATGCAGGACCGTGGCGCCATCGCGTTCGACTACGGCAACAACATCCGCACCGTCGCGCTCGACGCGGGCGTAGCGGACGCGTTCAAGATCCCGGGCTTCGTACCCGAGTACGTGCGGCCGCTCTTCTGCGAGGGCAAGGGTCCCTTCCGCTGGGCGGCGCTCTCGGGTGATCCCAAGGACATCGCGCGCACGGATGCCTTGGTGCTGGAGATGTTCCCCGAGGATGCGCACCTGCGGCGCTGGATCACGATGGCCGGCGAACGCATCCATTTCCAGGGACTGCCGGCGCGCATCTGCTGGCTGGGGCAGGGCGCACGCGCGCGTTTCGGCGTCGCGCTCAACGACCTGGTCGCCCGCGGCGAGGTCTCGGCGCCCATCGTGATCGGGCGGGACCATCTCGACACCGGCAGCGTGGCGTCGCCGTTCCGCGAGACGGAGGCGATGCGGGACGGATCGGACGCGGTGGCGGACTGGGCCATCCTCAATGCGCTCCTCAACGTGGCCAGCGGTGCGAGCTGGGTCAGCTTCCATCACGGGGGCGGCGTGGGCATCGGCAACTCGCTCCACGCCGGTCAGGTGATCGTCGCCGACGGCACGCCCGAGATGCGCGAGCGCCTGCAGCGTGTGCTCACCAACGATCCCGGGATCGGTGTCGCGCGGCACGCGGATGCCGGCTACGAGATCGCCGTCCGGACCGCGGCGCGCGAAGGCATCACGCTGCCCTCGCTCCAGGGCTGAGTCCTGCTCAGCACCAAGTTCCGCCCCTGGCACCTCGTCCCGTTCAGCTGGAAGTACGCCCGGCTGAAATGGCAACGGCGGCCGGTGCTCGTGCACTTCGAGGTCACCATGCGTTGCAACGCGCGCTGCGCGTTCTGCGACTACTGGAAGACCTCGCCGGCGATGAAGGCGCAGGAGCTCGACAGCTTCGTCGACGCGGCGCGGGCCTTCGACCCGATGCTGATCACGTGGACCGGTGGCGAGCCGTTGCTCCGGAAGGACCTGGAGGGGCTGGTGGGCGCAGTGGACCGCGCGGTGCGGACCAAGTGGACGACGCTCATCACCCACGGCGGCATGCTCTCGCTGGAGCGGGCCCGGTCGCTCTGGGATGCCGGGATCGGACAGTTCTCGATCTCGCTCGACTACCTCGACGCGCGGCACGACGCCGCGCGCGGCATCCCGGGGCTGAGTGCGCGGATCCTCGCCAACGCCGAGGCGATCCGCCGGGCCGGCATGACGGTGCGGTTCAACACCGTGATCAAGGACGACAACCTCGACGACGTGATGCCGTTGGTGCGCGCCGCTGCGGCGATGCGGGTCGGGGTGAACCTCTCCGTGTACACTGACTTCAAGAACGGCAACCGGGCGCACCTGCTGGGACCGGCGCACCTCGCCCGCCTCGAGGCCCTCGTGCAGGAACTGCTGGCATTCAAGCGGGGCCGGCGCGGGACCATCTCCAACTCCGACCACTACCTCGCGCAGATCCCGCGCTACGTGCGCGGCGAGCTGCGGGACCCGTGTCGGTCGGGGCAGGAGACCGTGCACATCGATCCCTACGGCGGCATCCGGCGCTGTCCCGACTTCCCCGTGGACGGCCATTGGTCGCAGTACGAGGGCTACGCGCCGATCAAGTGCGACCGCTGCTTCTACGCCTGCCGCGGCGAGGCGCAGGCGCCGCTGCGCCTCGATCGCTTCCTCGACCTCGTCGCCTCGCCGTGAGTAAGTTGCGCCGCACCCTCCACCCCGCGAGGTCCGCGTGAGCCGCGCCGCACTCCTGCTCCTGAACGCCGCCCAGGTGGTGACCTGCGCGGGTCCGGCGCGCGCGCGGCGTGGCGCGGAGCAGGGGGACGCGGCCGTCCGGGACCGCGTCGGCGTGGCCGTCGGGGCGGACGGACGGATCCTCGCGGTCGACAGCGACGCGGCGCTGCGCGCCGCGCATCCCGGTGTGCCCGAGCACGACTGCGTGCAGGGGGTACTCACACCCGGCTTCGTCGACTCGCACACGCACGCCCTCTTCGGCCGCGCGCGCTACGAGGAGCAGGAACTCCGCGCGGCCGGCGTGGGGTACATGGAGATCGCACGCCGCGGTGGCGGTATCCACGCGTCGGTGCGCGATCTGCGCGAGCGCAGTGCCGACGACCTCGTGGCGCTCGCGACCGCCCGGCTCCGGCGCATCGCGGCCCACGGCACGACGACGCTCGAGGTGAAGTCCGGGTACGGCCTCTCGCTGGAGAGCGAACTGCGCAGCCTCCGCGTGATCCGGCGACTCGCCGGAGAGTTGCCGCTGCGACTCGTGCCCACCTTCCTCGGGGCGCACGAGGTGCCGCTCGACTACCGCGAGGCGCCCCGGGACCGCGAGGCGTACATCGCGCTGGTCACGGGCGAGATGATCCCCGCAGTCGCCGCCGAAGGGCTCGCCCGGTTCGCCGACGTGTTCTGCGAGCCTGGGGTGTACTCCGCGGACGAGTCCCGTCGCATCCTCACCGCCGCGCGGGCGGCCGGCCTCGGGCTCAAGCTCCACGCCGACGAGCTCGAGAACGGCGCGGCGGCCGAACTGGCGGCAGAGCTCCGCGCCACGTCGGCGGACCATCTCGCGGCCATCTCCGAGGCCGGCATCCAGGCGCTCGCGGCGGCGGGCACGGTCGCGACGCTGCTGCCGGGCACGATGCTGTTCCTCGGTCGGCCCAAGCAGGCGCCGGCGCGGGCGCTCGTGCAGGCCGGTGTCCCGGTGGCGCTCGCCTCGGACTTCAATCCGGGGACCAGTCCCACCGTCAGCCTCCCCCTGGTCCTGACACTCGGTGTGAGCCAACTGCGCTTGAGCGTCGCCGAGGCGTTCGTGGCCGCAACGGTCAATGGGGCCGCTGCGTTGGGACTGGCAGACGAGATCGGCCAGCTCGCCGCCGGATTCCAGGCCGACCTCGCCCTGTTCGACGTGCGGGACCACCGCGAGATTCCCTACTGGTACGGCGACAATCGCTGCCTGCGGACCTGGGTCGGCGGGCGTCCCTGCGCCGGCGCCTGAGCGCCGCGGTCCCACCTCCTCCCTCCACTCCCAAACGCTTGTCTCGCCGCGGGTTCGGCGGGTAAGTTTCTCGAATGGCCGACATCCTCAAGCTCAAGAAGAAGGCGGCCGACTTCGAGGCCAAGAAGCAGATGGACAAGGCCCTCGCGACCTATCGCGAGATCATCGAAGCCTATGAGAGCGGTGAGGAAGACCCCGTCGACATCCCGCTGTACAACCGGGTCGGCGACCTCATGCAGAAGGCGGGCAACCTCGCCGAGGCCGTCACCATCTGGGAGAAGGCGGTCGACCAGTACACGGATGGCGGGTTCTACAATCCGGCCATCGCGCTCTGCAACAAGATCCTCCGACAGTCGCCCGGGCGCGCCGTCGTCTACTACAAGCTCGGGAAGATCTCTGCCGAGAAGGGCTTCAAGTCCGACGCCCGGCAGAACTTCCTTGAGTACGCCGCGCGCATGCAGAAGGCGGGGAACCTCGACGAGGCATTCCGTGCGCTGAAGGAGTTCGCTGACCTCGTCCCCGACCAGGACGACGTGCGGCTGATGCTCGCCGACCAGCTGGCGAAGGCCGATCGCAAGAAGGAGGCGATCGAGCAGCTCCAGATCGCGTACGCGCTCGCGGTGCGCACCAATCGCGACGACGACGCGAACAGCATCGCCGACAAGATGAAGGCCATCGACCCGTCGGTGGAGCCGAAGGCGGACGACGCCGGCGGCGGCTCCAAGAGCGGCGGCCTGGTCTTCCTCGATCTGGACGGCGGCCCCAGCCGTCGCGCGTCCTCGGCGTCGCCGGTTGCCAAGTCGCGCGCGCGCCGCGTCACCAAGGCGGTCGAGGGGCTGAACCTCATCCACGTCGAGGACGAGCCGACCACCGGACCATCCGCGCCGACGCCGCCCGCGCCCCCCGTGGCACCCGCCGCGCCGCTGGCGCCCGCGCCGGAGCCGGTCGTCGAACCCGAGCCGATCCCGCCGGCCGTCGAGGCTGCCGCGCCCGCCGCGCCCGAAGCGCTGGTGGAGCCGGAGCCCAGCTTCGCCGGCGACGCCTTGGTGATCGAGCCGACCTCGGTTGCGGATGATGTGCCGCGTCCGGCGCGTGGCTCACTTCCGGGACTCGAATCGACGGTCGTCGGCGCACTGGACGAACCCGCGCCCGAGCCGGTCGTGCCCCGCGACCCGGACCTGCCGTTGGTCAGCGACCTGGTCGAGGCGGCGAGTCCCACCGCAGGCATTCCGCTCCTGGAGATCGAACCCACGTCGATCGAGGCCCCGGCGGCCGCGCCGGCGCTCGACGAGCTGCCGCTGATCGAGCTCGCCTCGGTCCGCCCGCCGGAAGACTCGGCGCCGGCCGCTCCGGAGCCGGAGCCCGTCGCGGAGATCCCGCCGGTCGAACTCGAACTGCCGTCGGCCCCGCTGCCGCCGGTGCTCGTCGACCTTCCGGTGCTCGAGGTCAGTCCGCCGCCGCGCCCCCGGGAGGCGACCCCGCTCGACCTGCCGTCCACGGCCGAACGCCCCCTGCCGCGCAAGAGCGAGGACGGGCCGATCGTGCCGGAGACCACCGAACGCCCGATCCCGCGCGAACTCACGCCGACCGGCAAGACGCCGCGGAACACGGGCTCGGTTGCCACGTCGGATTTCGGGTCCTTCGGCGCCACTGGGGTCGAGGCGGAGCCTGACAGCACGTTCGAGCCGCTCCAGGTGGAGTCGAGCGAGGGGGTGCACGCCCTCCCGCTCGGCGACGACTACGTCGCGCGTCCGTCGGGCCTGCTCGAGGAGCCGCCGCCGCCGGCGTTGCCCCCGATCAGCGATGAGGAACTGGCGAGCGCCCCGCCGCCGGCGAGGGCCACGAGCGTGGTGCTCGCCACCTCGGTGGACCTGTTGCGCGCGCGTGCCGCCGAGACCCCCGAGGATTGGGGGCTGCGTCGGCAACTGGCCGAGGCGATGCTGGACGACGGCCAGCGCGAGTCCGGCGTCGCGGAGCTCGAGGTGGCGCTCGCCGGGTATGAGCGGGACGGCGATCTCGACACGGCGGCCTCCATCGCGGAGGAGATCGTCCGGCTCTCGCCGAACGTGATCAAGTTCCACCAGAAGCGGGTGGAGTTCGCGTTCCGGGCGAACGATCGCCGCCGCCTCGGTGAGGCCTACGTGGAGCTGGCGGATGCGCTCGTCCGGGACGGCCAGGCCGCGAAGGCGCGCGTCGTCTACCAGCGCGTGCTGGAGATCGACCCCGAGGACCTGCGCGCGCAGGCGGCGCTGGAGACCATCGCCGACACGCCCGTGCCGGAACCGGCCCCGGCCCCGCGCCGTTCGACCAAGGCGGTGAACAAGTCGGCGGCCGCGCCCAAGGCCGCGCCCAAGAAGCCGGCGGCCGACGAGGAGTACATCTCGCTCGGCGACTGGTTCAAGGACGACGACGAGCCGAAGAGCACGCGCATGGTCGTCGAGGAGAAGGAGCCGACCGGCGACGAGCAGGCCGACTTCGCCGACATGCTGCGCAAGTTCAAGCAGGGCGTCGCCGACAACGTCGACGACGAGGATCACGAGGCGCACTACGACCTCGGGGTCGCGTACAAGGAGATGGGCCTGCTGGACGAGGCGATCTCGGAGTTCCAGAAGGCGCTGCGCGGGACGAGCAATCGCGTGCGCGCGATCGAGTCGCTCGGGCTCTGTTTCGTCGAGAAGGCGCAACTGCCCGTGGCCGCCACGATCCTGCAGCGGGCGCTCTCCGAGCCTGGCGTGCCCGACGACCAGTTGATCGGCGTCCTCTACCTGCTCGGCACCATCGCCGAGGAACTGCACCTCTTCCCCGACGCCAAGCGACACTATCAGCGCGTGTTCGCCGTCGACATCAACTTCCGCGACATCGGAGCACGGTTGGCCGCAGTGGAGAAGCAGCTCTCGTGAGTCTTGAGACACGGCTCCAGACGCCGGTGGCGAGCGCCCTGCTTGAGATCCAGGCGCCGATCCGCACGCAGCTCGCGCGTGTGCCGGACGAGATGTGGCGCATCGTCCAGGCGGACGTCGCCATCGTGGAGGCGGCGAACGCCCACCTGCGCGGCATGCGCGGCAAGCTGTTCCGCCCGACGCTGCTGCTGCTCGCCGCGTCCGTCGAGGGCCGTCCGGAGGCGCGCGCCGTGCCCCTCGCGGCGGTGGCCGAACTCGTGCACCTCACCAGCGTCGTGCACGACGACTCGGTGGACCACTCGGTGCTGCGGCGCGGCCAGCCGACCATCAATGCGCTGTTCAGCCACCAGGTGGCGGTCCTCATGGGGGATTTCCTGTTCTCCAAGGCCATCGCCGAGCTGGTGCGGCTGGGCGACATGGAGCCCCTCCGGGTCTTCACGCAGGCCTCCAACGAGATGACCATCGGCGAGCTTCGGCAGCTTTCGTCGTTCGATGCCCTGAGCTTCTCCGAGAGCGACTACTACACGCTGATCCGCGCGAAGACGGCCTCGCTGGTCGGTGCGGCCTGCGAGATGGGCGCGCTCGCCGGGGCGCCGCGCTTCCGGGCGCCGATGCGCCGGTTCGGCGAGCGGCTCGGCATGGCCTTCCAGGTCGCCGACGACCTGATCGATTACACGGAGCAGGAGGCGGTGACCGGCAAGCCCAGCGGCAACGACCTCAAGGAACACAAGGTCACGCTGCCCCTCATCGCCGCGCTCGGCCAGATGTCCCGCGCCCAGCGGGAGCGGGTGGATGCGCTGTTCGCCGATCCCACGCCCAGTGACGCCCATATCGCCGAGGTCGTCGGCATCGTGTCGGAATGCGGCGGGTTGGAATACGCGCGGCAGAAGGGCGAACTCTTCGCCCAGGAGGCCGAGGAAGCCCTCGCCGGTCTCCCCGAATCCGACGTGCGCCAGTCCTTGTTCGGCGCTCTGGGGTACGTCATGGATCGGAGATTCTGATGCCGCCACAAGGGTCCGCCAAACACCGCCCGGGATTCCACGCGATCGTGCTCGCGACGGGATTCGTGCTGGGTGGCTTCCTCCACCAGTTCGCCCGGATGGCCCTGCCGGCCGGGGCGGTGAAGGAGTTCCTGAACCTCGGATACGTCCAACCGTCGGTGGGCCCCTTGTCCATCGACCTCGTCGTCATCAAGTTCGCATTGGGACCCATCGCGCTCGACGTCTCGCTCCTGAGCCTCGTCGGGGTCCTTGCGGCCTATCTCATCGCGCGTTCGCTGTTCTAGGAGGTTCGGATGTTCAGTGGAATCGGAGCCACCGAGCTCCTGCTCGGTCTGGTGGTGGTGCTCCTGCTCTTCGGGGCCAAGCGCATCCCCGAGATCGCGGGCTCGTTCGGCAAGGGCATCAAGGAGTTCAAGAAGAACATGAACGAGGCGCAGCGGGAGATCACGGCGCCCGAGAACCGCGAGGCCCTGCCGCCGGCTGCGCCCCGCAGCGTCCAGCACGACGACGCGCCCGAGAAGGAACCGCGCCGGCTGATGTAGGTCGGTCGCACGCGGGAGAAGCTGAACGGGGGGCCCGGACGATGTCCGGGCCCCCCGTTCGCGCCTGCCTGGCGTCGATCAGATCGCGTCGGCCGACTGACGTCGCAGCGTCGCGTTGATCTCGTTCCGGCGGTCGACGATCTTGGCGTCGCGCCGGAGGTGGTCCAGGAAGAGCCGCACGCGCTGCTCGCGCATGGCCTGCAGCGTCCGCGCCCGCTGGCCTTCCTTCTGCGCTTCGAAGTCGGCTCGCGTCGCTTCCACGCGGGCGATCACGCGGATGATGTACAGGCCGTCCGTGGACTTGGCGACGCCCATGCCGCCCACCGGGATCGCGAAGGCGGCGCCCACGGCCTCGTTGTAGTACCCCATGCCCGGGACGAACCCGAGCCGCGTGAACGGCCCCGCCGTCTGCGCGGCCAGGCCCGCCTTGGTGGCCGCGGCGCCCAGCGTGGAGCTCTTCGCGTCGGCCAGGATGGCCTCGGCCTGCGCCACGAGCCCCTCGGTGGCCTTCCGTTCCTTCAGGGCGGTCCGGATCTCCTCCTTCACCTCGTCGAACGGCGCCTTGCCGCCGACGGTCAGGGAGTCGATGCGCGCCACGTAGTAGCCACCGTCGTCGTCGATGAGGTCACTGATCTCACCGCGCACCGCACCGCTGAACGCGAAGCCGGTGATGCCGCCGACCGGTCGGCCGAGGTAGTAGGCCGTCTGGCCCTCGGTCACCGGCACGGTGGAGACGAGCAGGCCGAGGACCTTCGCCGCGCTGTCCAGGCGCGCCGGCTCGCTGCTGCCGGCGGCGATGTTCGAGAGGCGGTCGGCGCGGCGGTCGGTCGCCGTCGCGGTCGAGTCGTTCTGCTTGACGGTGACGAGGATGTGGCGCAGCGCCAGCGTGTCGCCCTTCTTCTCGGTCGCCTTGATGAGGTGCCAGCCGAACTGGGTCAGCACCGGTTCCGAGATCTGCCCCACGCGGAGTGCGAAGGCCGCCCGCTCGAACTCGGGCACGAAGCGGCCACGGGCGCCGCGGCCGAGGTCGCCGCCCTGCGGACCCGAGATCGTGTCCTCGGACTCGCGGATGGCCACGGCCTCGAACGTCGACTTGCCCGATGCGATCTCCTCGCGGAGCACGCGGAGCTTGCCGGCCGTGGCCGCGGTGTCCGCCGCGGTGGGGGTACGGTCGATGCCCACCACCGACATCACGGCGCGGCCCGGCCGCTCCCAGCGGTTGGGCTGCGCATCGTAGTACTTCCGGACCTCGGCATCACTGACCTCGGCGTTGGCGATCTGCGTCGCCGTCGGCTTGAGGGCCACGAACTCCACGGTCGCCGAGTCGCGCTCGTCGCGGAAGAAGCGGAACAGCCGGTCATCCGAGGCGTAGGCGTCGGTGATGAGCTGCGAGAACAGTTTGGTGCGCGGGATCTCGGTCCGATAATAGTTCTCGAGCTGGACGAGCAGGCCCTGCTGCTTGGCCACCGGCGACGCCAGCAGGCGCTGGTACTTGGCGGGGTCGAAGCGGCCATCGGTCAGCAGCTGCGGGTTCGTCAACATCTGCTGGGGCGGGGAGTTGAGCGCTGCTTCCTGGATCTCCTCGTCCGTGACGCGGATGCCCCGCTTCTCGTATTCCTGTTGGAGGAGCAGGTCGGAGACCAGCTGGTTGAAGGCCTGGTCCTCGATCTGCTGCCGTTCGTCGAGGTTCAGGCCGCGGCCGGTCCGCTGCTCCTGCTCTTGGGCGAGCGCGTTCGTGAGGTTCTGCCACGCCACGTAGGTGATCTCATCGCCGTTCACCTTGCCCACCACCGTCGAGGTGGTGACCGGCGCGCGGCCGAGGAGGCCGGACACCTCGCCGAGCAGGAACCCGCCGACGAACGCAAAGAAGAGAATCGCCCACACGAACCAGATGAACTTGTTGCTCCGCATCGATTGCAGCACGGACCACGACCCCTGAATTCGACGGTAATTGGCTGCGCTGGACCCCTGCGGATCCGGCACTTCACGCTGGGTGACGTAACCTGTAAAGCTACCCCGAAAGCGAACGTAAAATCAAGCGAGACGCGAACTTCTGATTGACGCTCTCTCGCCGCCAATGCTAGCTTGGCGAGACCGCGCTGCGTCGTACCGCAAGGGTTCGCCCTCCTCCTCCCGATCCGCCCGATGGCCGCACCGAACCGCGTCGAAGAACTCCGGAAGCGATACCACGAGAACCCGAAGAAGTTCTTCGCGCCCTTTGCGAACGAACTCCGGAAGACCGGGCAGATCGACCGCGCCATCCTGATCTGTCAGAAGCACTTGGGCGACCAGCCCGCGTCCATGAACGGGTTCGTGGTGTACGGGCAGTGCCTGTTCGAGCTTGGGCAGCTCGAGGAGGCGCGGGGGCCGTTTGAGGCCGCGCTCGGCCTCGATCCGGAGAACCTCATCGCGCTCCGGCACCTGGGCGACATCGCGCGCCTCAGCGGGGACCAGGAGACCGCCCGCAAGTGGTACGTGCGCCTCCTGGAGTTCGACCGGCGGAACGACGAAGTGATCGCGCTGCTCGAGGAGGTCGGTGGCCGGCAGGACGTCGAACCCGCCTCGGGACCCTCACGCGCGCCCAACATCATCTCGGTGGCGCCCTCGGTTCGCGTGACGGCCTCGGCCCAGGCCGTGGGGCTCGCGGGCGATGCCCAGGCGATGCCGCCACGCGGTTCGACGCCCGTGCGTCCGGTGACCCCGGCGCCCGCCAGCGCCGCCGCGGCGGTCAACCGACCTCAGGCTCTGGAGGATGTGAAGACCGTCGAGGTCGTGCTCCCGCCAAAGCCCACCAAGCGGCGCTCGCTCCTCGACGTCACGTTCGACTTCGGCGAGAGCAGCTCCGCCCCTGCGCCGGAAGCGGTCGCGCCGGTGGTTCCGCCCGTGGTGCCGCCCGTGGTGCCGCCCGTGGAGCCGCCGTCGCCGCCGGCGCCCATCGCCCCGCGCACGCCGACGCCGGTGATGCCGGTGGAGGCACTCGAGGACGTCAAGACGGTCGAGATTCCGCGCGCCGCGATGGATGGCTTGGAGTTGGCCGACTTCAGCGCCGAGGTCGCACCCCTCGCCGACCTGGAGCCGTCGGAGTTCAATGCCGGACCCGTGGAACGACTCGCCGACTTCGAGCCGGAGTCCGCGTCGGCACCCTCGGTGCAGCCGCTTGCGATCGAGGGCATGGAGGAACGTGAGTTCCGCCCGCCGGCCGATTCGGGTGCGTTCCCGTCGATGCTGGACCCGCAGGACGAACCCGTCGCCGAGTCGTCGCTGCTGGATCTCGAAGTCATCGGCGATCCGGCTGGCGGTCCGATGGCGTCGATGGAACCGACGTCGGGACTGGTCGAGACCACGGATGCCGAGTTCTTCACGGCCGGGCTGGACGAACTCTCGGGTGATCTCGTCGAGTCGGCAGGCCCGGGAGTTGAGGCGTTCCACGCCGATGCGCCCTCCGAGTTCGGCGCCCTCACGGACGCCGTGGACGCCGGAGACGAACTCCCGGCGCTCCCGGCCGAACCCGACGATCCGGCGCGCGCCGGGATCGACGAAACGATGGAACTGCTCGCGCCGCCGATCGAGGCGGACGACGCGCTCGATGTGCTCGACGAGCCGGCGACCGGCTCGGCACCCGTCACCTTCGTCACTGAGACGATGGCGAAGGTCTACCTCGAGCAGGGGCTCACGGACCGCGCCGTCGACGTGTATCGCCAGCTGGTGGCGCAGTCGCCGTCCGACGAGGGACTCCGCGACCGCCTGCGCGCGCTCGAGACACGGCAGCGCGCCTCCCTCGAGTTCGAAGTGCCCCTGGACGCCGTCGAGACGCCGGAGCCTGCACCGGCGAACGCGATGCTCTCGGCGATGTCGTTCGATGAGGTCGCACTGCACACCCCGGCCGGTGGTCGGGCGGTGGACCCTGTCGCGCCGCCGCCGGCGACGCCGGTGGCTCCGGCAGCCGCAGCGGTCTCGCCGACGGACACCGTGCCCGAACCGGCCCTGCCGACCGCGCGCGACTTCTTCTCTGCCTTCGCCCGGCGTGGCCTCTCTGCTGCGCCACCGATGGTCACGATCCCGACCGCGGCCGGATCGCCGCTGAGCCCGCTGGACGAACTCTTTGGCCCCGAGGTGAACGTGGAGGATGAACGCGCGGCGCATCGGCTCGCAGCGGTAGGAGCGACCTCAGGACCGTCCGGCGGGACGGCGCTCGACTCGCTCTTCGGCGAGGGACCGTCGGCGCCGATGCCACCCGAGCTGCCGTCCGCGGTGCCCGGGGCGCCGCGCGTGTCGCGCGCATCCGAGAAGCTGCGCTTCGACCAGTTCTTCCAGTCCACGTCGGTCGCCTCCGCGGCGACACCGACGTCGATGGACGACGACAGCTCGCCGATCGTGGAGTCGTCGTCCTACGCTGGAGAGGGGCCGAGCGCCCCGCCCGAAGACGATGACCTCGATCAGTTCCAGGGCTGGTTGCGGGGACTGACCAAGTGAGGATCGCGGTCCTCAACGGGCCGAACCTGAACCTGCTGGGGATCCGCGAGCCGGAGATCTACGGGACGACGACGCTCGCGGAGATCGAAGCGCGCTTGGAGGAGGTGGGCGCCGAGCTCGGTGTCACGCTGCTCTTCTCTCAGTTCAACGACGAGGGGCGGATGCTGGACGCGATCCACAACTGCCGTGGCGTGGTGACGGCGGCGCTCGTGAACGCCGGGGCCTGGACGCATACGAGCCTCGCGCTGCGTGACGCTTTCGCGGCCGTCTCGCTCCCGTACGTCGAGGTCCACCTCTCCAACATCTACGCCAGGGAACCCGAGCGCCGGCACTCGTGGCTCGCCCCCGGCGCGGTGGCGATCGTCGCCGGCTTCGGCGCGACCGGCTACGAGCTGGCCCTGCGGGGCCTGGTACGCCACCTCGGCGGCGCCCCGTCGGGCGCGCTGTAGCGCCTGCGCGGGCCAGCCGGTCGGCGGCACCCCCGCCGCACGGACCGGAGACCGGCCACGACTGGCTTGCGCGGTCGGCTAGCTTCCTGACGTGACCGATCTGCTCTACGCCGTGCTCGCCGCGGCGGGGAATCTCGTCGGCGCCGCGGCGGTGACCGCGCGGCCCCGCTGGTCTCCCCGCACCCTCGAGCTGCTGCTCGCCCTCTCGGCGGGCTTCCTCGTCGTCGTGTCCATCGCCGGATTGCTGCCCGAGGCGATCGAGCACGGGGGCGAGCGCGCGGCGCTGATCATCCTCGCCGGATTCCTGTTGGTGCACCTCACGCAGCACGCGCTCGTGGGGCATTTCCACTTCGGCGAGGAGACCCATCACGTGAGCCGTGGGGTGTCCACGTCGGCCCTGGCCGGACTGCTGCTGCACACGTTCGTCGACGGCGTGGCGATCGCCAGTGCATTCGCCGTGAGCGCCGAGCTCGGTGTGCTGGTGTTCGCGGCGGTCTTCCTGCACAAGGTGCCGGAGGGGCTCGCGATCGCCTCGCTCTGGATCGCGTCCGGCCGTTCCCGGCGCGCCGCGATGGGCGCCGCCGCGGCCCTCGGCGTCGCCACCCTGCTCGGCGTCGTCTTCACCGACCTCGTCGATCCGCTCGCGCAGTGGGGACTCGCCCTCTCCGCCGGAGTGACCCTCTACGTCGGCGCGTCCAACCTCATCCCCGAGTTCCAGGGCAAGCCGGGCTGGGGGCACAACATCGCGTTCTTCGCCGGCTGCGCGATCTCGGTGGCGGTCCGGCTGCTGCTGGGGCACTGACATGACACGCCGCGGCGAACGGTCCGGGGCCGAGGCGCCAGGTCTGTTCGAGCGCCCGCTGCTCGCGCCGCTCGCTTCGCGCCTGCGTCCGCGTACGCTCGATGAGGTGGTCGGACAGGAATCGATCCTCGGGCCGGGCAAGCCACTGCGCGTCGCGATGGAGCGCGGGGACACCGGGAGCATACTGCTCTGGGGCCCGCCGGGCACCGGCAAGACCACCATCGCGCGGCTCGTCGCGCGGCACGTGGACGGGGAGTTCGTGCCGTTCAGCGCCGTAACGGACGGGGTCGCGCGGATCCGCGAGATCGTCGCCGACGCCGAGAAGCGTCGGGTGCTCGGCGCGCGCACGGTGCTGTTCGTCGACGAGATCCACCGCTTCAATCGTGGGCAGCAGGACGCGCTGCTGCCCCACGTCGAGAGCGGACTGCTGACGCTCATCGGGGCGACCACCGAGAACCCCAGCTTCGAGATCAACGGCGCGCTCCTGAGCCGCCTGCGCGTCTTCGTGCTGCAGCCGCTCGATCGGGCGGCGATCGCGGCGTTACTCGACCGCGCGATGGCCGACGGCGAACGCGGGGTGCGCGCGGGCCGCGACGCGTCGGACGGAGCCGCCGCGCTGCAATTGCTGCCTGACGCGCGGGACCTGCTGGCCGAGCAGGTGGACGGCGATGCGCGGCGTGCCCTGACCGTCCTCGAGGCCGCTGCGGTGCTGGCGCGGACGGGCGTGATCGACCGCGAGACCGTCACGGCGGCGCTGCAGGTGCGGGTCCCCGCATACGACAAGTCGGGTGAGCAGCACTACAACCTGATCTCGGCCTACCACAAGGCGCTGCGCGGGTCCGATCCGCAGGGCGCGCTGTACTGGTTGGCACGCATGATCCGGGGCGGGGAGGACCCGCTGTTCATTGCGCGTCGCACGGTGCGGTTCGCGAGCGAGGACGTGGGCCTCGCCGACCCCCGGGCGCTGGAGGTCGCACTCGCGGCGCGTGACGCCTACCATTTCCTCGGGTCGCCGGAAGGCGAACTGGCACTCGCCGAGGCCGCGGTCTACCTCGCCACGGCGCCCAAGTCCAACCGCGTGTACGTCGCGTGGAAGGCGGCGCAGGCCGCGGCCGACGCGACCCCGGCGGCCGGTGTGCCCCTGCACATCCGCAACGCGCCGACCGCACTCATGAAGGAACTCGGCTATGGCGCCGGGTACCAGTATGCGCACGATGCGCCGGACGCGTACGTGCCCCAGGATTATCTCCCGGATGAGGTCGGTGCGGCGCAGTTCTATGCGCCGAGTGCGTTCGGGTTCGAGAAGGAGATCGAGAAGCGGCTCGCCTGGTGGCGGGCCTTGAAGGCGCGCAGCACGCAACCGGGAGCCGCGGCTCCCCGAACGGAGACTGACTGAATGCACGTGTGGACGATGCGACGGCTGGTGACGATCGGGCTGACGGCCGCTGCGGCCCTCTGCACGCTGGGGGCGGGCGCCTGTGCCTCGCTGGCGCGGCAGGCGTTCGCGAACCCGGTGGTCGAGGTGAAGAACGTCGTGGTGAAGGGCATCGGCACGCAGGGCGGCTCGCTCGACGTGGTACTCGACGTCTACAACCCGAACGAGTACCGGATGGACGCCACCAAGCTCTCGTACACGGTCTGGGTGGACACCAACCAGGTGGCCCTCGGCGAGATCGAGAAGCTGGTCACGTTGACCAACAAGGGGCACTCCGAGGTCGTGGTCCCGGTGGAGTTCACGTTCGCGGCGGTGCGCGCGGCGATGCTCAAGATGTCGCAGAAGGGCAGCGTCGATTACCGCGTGACCGGCCAGTTCACGTACGTCACGCCGTTCGGGAACATCACGCGGCCCTACTCGGGGACGGGGCGACTGGACGGCCTGCGGTTCTAGGGCGCGGACGGTGCCGCGCTGCTATTATGCAGCTCCTCCGTACGCGAGCACCCCATCAAGTCCCTGATCGAGCTGCAGGCGCCCCAAGAGCGCGCGATCCTCGTCGGTGCACCGATCAAGCGCAGCAACGCGCGGCATCATGTCACCGAACACCTCGAAGAGCTCGAGCGTCTCGCGGACACCGCGGGGGCGCTCGTCGTGGGCACGCTCACGCAACAGCTCGACCGCCCCGACCCCTCCACCTACATCGGGAAGGGCAAGGTCGATGAGCTGAAGACGATGCTCGCCGAGAAGGACGCGACCATGGTCATCTTCGACGACGAGCTCTCGCCCGCCCAGGGGAAGAACCTCGAGGGTGAGATCGGCAAGCGCGTGATCGACCGCGCGGAGCTCATCCTGGACATCTTCGCCGTGCGCGCCCG
Organism: uncultured Gemmatimonadota bacterium; assembly: GCA_902825965.1. GTDB lineage: Bacteria > Gemmatimonadota > Gemmatimonadetes > Gemmatimonadales > Gemmatimonadaceae > Pseudogemmatithrix. The sequence goes on from CADEDA010000030.1 coordinate 29,760, forward strand.
ATCGGCGGAGGCACGCATGCAGGTGGAGCTCGCGCAGTTGGAGTACTCGCTGCCGCGGCTCACGCGCATGTGGACCCACCTCGAGAAGTTCCGGGGTGGCATCGGCGTGCGCGGACCCGGTGAGACGCAGCTCGAGACGGACCGTCGCCTCGTCGGTCACCGCATCAAGCTGCTCAAGGAACGGCTGGCGGAGGTGACGAAGGCGCGCCAGCAGCAGCGGGCGAGCCGCAGCGGCAGCTTCCGCGCCTCGCTCGTCGGCTACACGAACGCCGGCAAGAGCTCCATCCTGCGCGGCATCTCCGGTGCCTCGGAGGTCTTCGTCGAGGACCGCCTCTTCGCCACCCTCGATCCGCTCACGCGCGAGGTCGACCTCGGCGACCACCAGTCCGTGTTGCTCACCGACACCGTGGGCTTCATCCGCAAGCTGCCCCACCACCTCGTGGCCAGCTTCCGCGCGACGCTCGAGGAGGTGCAGGAGGCCGACCTGCTGCTGCACGTCATCGACGCCAGCCATCCGACCTGGGAGGAGCAGCGACTGGTCGTGGACGAGGTCCTGGGGGAGCTGGGGGTGCAGCACCTGCCCATGCGGTACGTGTTCAACAAGGTCGATCGCCTGACGCCGGAGCACCGCGAGGCACTGGAGTCGCGGATCAACAACCTCGCGCCAGGGTCCATCTTCACTTCGGCGGCGAGCGCGGAGGGATTGGCCCCACTGCGCGACCTCCTGCGGCAGGCCCTGCGGGAGCGCCGTCCGGAGGTGGAGTTGCTGCTGCCGCTCACCGACGGGCGGTTGCTGGCCGAAGCGCATCGCATGGGCGAGGTGCTGTCCTCGGACACCGACGAGGACGCCGGGATGCTGCGCCTGCGTGGCCGCTTCGACGCGGCAGCGCTGGCGAAGCTGGAGCGCGACGGGGCCGAACGCCGGTGACGGGCGCGGATCATGGGGCACGGCTGACGCGGCTGCGGCAGTCGCTCACGACGAGCGGGCTCGACGCGATGCTCGTGAGTGCGCTGCCCAACATCCGGTACCTCACCGGCTTCTCCGGTTCCAACGCCCTCGTCGTGGTCACGCCGACCGAGTGCCTGTTGTTGACCGACTTCCGGTACGCCACCCAGGTGAAGTCGGAGGTGGCTGCAGCGGTGCGCGTGATCATCGAGTCGAGCTCGCTCTGGACGCGACTCTGGCAGGAGCTGCACGCCTCCGCCGGGACCAAGGTGCTGGCCTTCGAGAGCGCCCACGTCACGCATCAGGATGCCGCGAAGTTCCTCGACGCGGCCAGCGACGGCTCGCGCTGGCTGTGGCGGCCGGCCATCAACCTCGTCGAGGTGCTCCGCGAGGTGAAGGATGACTCGGAGCTCGTGCAGATCCGCCACGCCGTGCGGATCGCCGAGGAGGCGCTCGGCGCCACCCTGCCGCAGGTGCGGGTGGGGATGACCGAGATGGCGGTGGCGGGCATCCTGGAGCGCGAGCTGCGCCTGGCCGGAAGCGAAGGCTTCCCGTTCGAGACCATCGTCGCCGCAGGTGCCCGGGCGGCGCTGCCGCACGCGCGCGCGTCAGGCAACCGGATCGAGCGGGGCGACCTGCTGCTGGTGGACTTCGGGGCCGTTCAGGGCGGGTACTGCTCGGATCTCACGCGAACCGTGGTGGTGGGGGCCCCCCCAACCGACCGGCAGCTGGAGATCCATACCGCGGTTCGGGAAGCCAACGGGAGCGCTTCGGCGCTCGTTCGGGCCGGCATGCGTGGCCGGGATGCCGACGCGCTTGCGAGGGACTACATTCACCGCCTCGGATTCGGGGAGGCGTTCGGACACTCGCTGGGCCATGGGATCGGCCTGGAGGTGCATGAGGCGCCTCGACTCGCCAAGTCCGCGGAAGCGCCGCTCCCGGCGGGGTCCGTGGTCACCATCGAGCCCGGCATCTACGTCGAAGGGTGGGGCGGCGTCCGCATCGAGGACGATGTGGTGCTGACCTCCGAAGGGCCCGAAGTGCTGAGCACGTTCGACCGCACATTGCTGCAGGTGGGGTGAGGCTGCGGGTGTCCGCCTCTCCCTTCTCACATCTCACTACCGTCTTCGATGATCGACCTCCGTTACGTGAAGAAGCTGCTCGAGATGCTCGACGAATCCACCGTGGATTCGATGGAGATCTCGTCGGACAAGGGGATGCGCATCCGCCTGAGCAAGACGCCAGTGTCCCGCGGCGCCGTGCAGATCGCCGCCCCGATGGCGGCCCCGGTGGCGGCTCCGGCCGCGGTGCCTGCCGCGGCGCCGTCCGCTCCGGCGGCCGCGGCCCCCGCGCCGGCGGCCAGCGCCCCGGCGGCCGCGTCCAACCTCACGGACGTGAAGTCGCCGATGGTGGGCACGTTCTATGGCGCCCCGGAGCCGGGGGCCAAGCCGTACGTCACCGTTGGCCAGCAGATCAAGAAGGGGCAGGTGCTCTGCATCATCGAGGCGATGAAGATCATGAATGAGATCGAGTCCGAGTTCTCAGGGGTGGTCACCGAAGTGTCTGTCTCGGACTCGCAGCCGGTCGAGTATGGGCAGGTCCTGATGCGCGTCGATCCGAATGGCTAGTCCGGTTCCCGCGCCGGAGCAATCGTTGGCCGCTGGTCCAGGCGCGCCGCGCGCGCCATTCAACTTCAAGTCCATCCTGCAGCAGATGGTGCAGCGTGGTGCGTCCGACCTGCACCTGAAGGTTGGACGCCCGCCGACGCTGCGCATCAACGCTGACCTGGCACCGCTCCCGCTCCCCGCGCTTCGTCCCGAGGACCTGAGCACGCTGGCGAAGGAGATCATGACGCCGAAGCAGGTGAAGGAGTTTGCCGACTTTCGCGAGGCCGACTTCGCCACCGGGGTGCCCGGAATCGGGCGATTTCGCGTCAACGCCTACCAGCAGCGCGGGACCATCGCCTTCGCCATCCGGACGGTGCCGCACCAGGTCAAGTCGATCGGGGAGCTGAACCTGCCGGCGATCGTTGACGACATCGCGATGCTGCCGCGCGGTTTGGTCCTCGTGACCGGCGTGACCGGCTCGGG
>CADEDA010000031.1 GCA_902825965.1 uncultured Gemmatimonadota bacterium
GACGCAACGCCTACCGAGTTCGTCACCGAGATCGTCGACATCATGGAGGAGTTCTCGTACCGCCGGGACTCCGTGGATTGGACGCAGTTGCGCGCGGGCGTGTTGTCGCGCGCGGAAGGGGCCACGACCTACGAGCAGACGCATCCCGCGCTCCAGTTCGCCCTCGAGCAGCTCGGCGACAACCACAGCTGGGTGCAGCAGCCCGACGGGGCCTTCCTCACGTATGCCCGCACGGTCACCTGCTCGGCGCCGGCGGCGCCCGACCTGAGCCAGATCCCCTCGGATGTCGGCTACCTGCGAGTGAACGCATACTCCGGTTCAGTGGGCACGTCCGGCAGCTACACGAGCGGGCTGCAGAGTGCCATGCAGCAGCGGGACAACGCCGGCGTGGTGGGATGGATCATCGACCTGCGTGGGAACGGCGGCGGCAACATGTGGCCCATGCTGGCCGCCCTGTGGCCGTTCCTGCAGGGGCGCGCCGGGTTCTTCGTCTCCTCCGACTCGGTGTTCTCCGAGTGGCGGTTGGTCGGGGCGCGGGTGTACGACAACGGCGTGCTGCGCGCCGAGGCCGTGGGGCCGTACCTGCCGCGCGGCGTGGACGGCCGCATCGCGGTGCTGATCGACAACCGCGTGGCGAGCTCCGGCGAGGCCACGGCCATCGCCTTCAAGTCGCGGGACAATGCGCGCTTCTTCGGCTCGCGCACCTGCGGACTCACGACCGCCATCGCCTCGGGCCCGGTGAGCGGCGGGTACCGGCTCGGGCTCGCGGTGGCCGGCCTCGCTGCGACAGACTCGAGCACCTTCGTCGGCGGCATCACGCCCGAGGAGACGATCACCGAGACCAGCACCTTGCTGACGCGCGCTGTCGCGTGGGTGCGCACCGGCCAGCAGCAATAGCGGTTCCCCCGATCCCGGAGCCGCTCCCGTGACCGCCTTCCCGTTCCTGCGGACCGCGCAGTGGCTGCTGGTGCTGCGCGTGGTCATCGCCCTCTACATGGTCGCGCACGGAGTCACGCGCGCCGCCGTGGGCACCGTCGATGACTTCGGCGGCTTTCTCACGCTCAAAGGCTTCCCGTTCGGCACCGCGCTGGCATGGAGCATCACGTTGGTGGAGATCGCGGGCGGCTTGCTGCTCGCGAGCGGGCGTCTGGTGCGTCCGCTCGCCGCCGTGTTCGTCATGCAGCACGCGATGGGCATCCTCCTCGTGCATGCGCCGCGCGGCTGGTTCACCGTCGGGCACCAATCCGGCGGCGCGGAGTACAGCGTACTCCTGCTGCTCTGCTTCCTCGTGGTGGCGTCCACGGCCGACGCTGGCAGAACGGACGGGAGTCGCTAACGTTCGTGGGATGCAGGCCTACCTCTCCCGCTTCGACCTCTGGCACGTCGTGCTCACCGGCATCCCGCTCGCGGCAGGCGCGCTGATGGCCGCGGTCGCGACCTACGCGCCCAAGCACCTCGGCAAGCTCGTGGCTGCGTACGCGGCCATCTGCATCGGCGTGGGGATGGCCCCCGTCTGGCTGCGCAGCCTCGCGCTCGTGCCCGAGGGGCCGCTGCGCGGGGTCCTCGTCGAGACCAAGCTCGCCTTCGTGGTGGGGCTCGCCGTGCTCCTCGCCGCCGGCGGGCGCGCGATCCAGCTGCGCAGCGCCGCGCGCTGACCCGACCATGGCGACGCGCCACGGCGGCCGCTTCGAGTCGGTGCTCTTCAAGTATCCCGGCAAGGGCGGCTGGCACTTCGCCCCCGTGCCCGAGCGCTTCGCGCCGCCGGTCACGCACGGCTGGGGACGCACTCCCGTCACCGCCACGGTGAACGGCACGACCTGGGAGACCAGCGTGTGGCGCGAGAAGGGCGGTCGGACGCTGCTCGCGGTGCCGGCCAAGATCCGTGGTGCCCTCGGCGCGGGTGACACCGTCCGCGTCGAACTCCGCTTCACCCTCTGACACCCCGCTGAGGACCCGCACATGGCACGCGCCCGGCAGTCGTTGATCTACGTCGGCATCAAGTCCTCCGTCGTGGCATTCGACCGGAAGACGGGAGAGCAGGTCTGGCGTACGCAGTTGCCGGCCAGGTACAAGAGCTCGGCCTCGCTGGTGAACGTCGTCCGAGACGCCGAGGGTCTCTTCGCCTCCTGCGCCGGCGAGATCTTCAGCCTCGATCCGCGCACCGGTGCCATTCTCTGGGGGGATCCCCTCAAGGGGCTCGGCACCTGGCTTGCGACCATCGCCACGGACCTGGGCGGCGAGTCGAACGCGGCAGCGAGCGCCTTCATGCAACAGGCGGCGCAGACGGCTGCGACGACGACGACGGCGGCCAACTGAGCACGGGCGGTGCCGGCGGGGACGGCTGTCGGGTGCGCGGTCGGCACCACGCACCCTGACGGTGCAGGCGCGGTCTCCGTCTTCCATCCCCTCCTCCCGTGACCCAGCCCACCCGCTTCGCTTCGCGCGTCTACACCGGCGCTGCCATCTACGGCATCCTCGTGCTCGCGCCGCAGTACTTCATGGAAGGCCGCATCGGCCGCGACTACCCGCCGGCGATCACGCACCCCGAGCACTTCTACGGTTTCGTCGGCGTCGCGCTGGTGTTCCAGTTCGTCTTCCTGCTCATCGCCCGCGACCCGCAGCGCTATCGGGCGTTGATTCCGCTCACCTGGCTCGAGAAGCTCGCGTTCGGTCTGCCGGCGCTGGTCCTGTTCCAGCAGGGCCGACTGGCCCCCGAAGTGCTGGCCGCCGGCCTCATCGACCTGTTCCTCTGCGTCCTGTTCGTGATGGCGTATCGTCGCACACCACCCACTTGACCCGCCTCCGATGATCGGCGAGCCCGAGATCTCGCAGCAGCCCGCGTACTCCGCCGCGGTGATCCGTCTCGACATCCCGCGCGAGGCGATCGGCACGGAGATGCCGGCGGCGATCGCCGAGTTGCGTGCCGCGCTCCATGCGCAGGCGATCGAGATGACCGGCCCGCTCTTCTGTCATCACCTGCGGCTGTCCAAGGACCGGTTCACGTTCGATGCCGGGTTCCCGGTCTCCCGCGCACCCAGCGCCGCCGGGCGCGTACGCGCCGTGGACTTTCCGGCGCAGCGGATCGCGCACGTCATCCACACCGGGCCGTACGATGAGCTGTTCCGTGCGTGGACCGCATTCGAGATCTGGCTGCAGGCGGCGCGGCTCACGCTCGGCCCGACGATCCTCGAACGCTACGTGAAGGGGCCCGAGTCCGGCGCACCGCCGGCGGAGTGGCAGACCGAGCTGATCCGCCCGCTCGCGGTGTAGGGCTTCTCCCGAGTGGGGCTTGCCTGACATCGCTTGAGGCCTCCTCTGACTACGCCGCTGGACAGTCCGACGCACCCTTGAGGGAGCCAGCCGACCATTGCGGCTGGAGTCGCCTTATCGGAGCGCCGCATGCGTGTCGTCATCCTGGGATCTGGTGTCGCCGGCCACACCGCCGCGGCGTTCGCGCGGAAGTGGCTCGGCGATGCGCACGATGTCACCGTCGTCTCGCCGCGGGACCACTACAACTGGATCCCGTCCAACATCTGGGTCGGGGTGGGGCTCATGCGGCCGGAGCAGGTCACGTTCGACCTGCGGCCGGTGTACGCGAAACAGGGCATCGAGTTCGTGCACGGGGCGGCGAAGGAACTGCACCCGGAGGGCACGGCCGCCGACGCCACGCCCTATGTGCTCGTGGCACCGCACGGTGCCGCGCCCGACGTGCGGGAGCGCGTCACCTACGACTACCTGATCAACGCCACGGGGCCGCGCCTGCGCTTCGACAAGACGCCGGGCCTCGGTCCGGACGGCTACACCTGCTCCGTGTGCACGGAAGAGCATGCGCGGCACGCGGCGCAGGCGCTCGACGCCGCCGTGGCGAAGATGCGGGCGGGGCAACGCCAGCGCATCGTCATCGGCGTCGGGCACGGCTCGGCGACCTGCCAGGGCGCGGCCTTCGAGTACATCGTGAACGTCGAGTTCGAGCTGCGGCAGCGCGGCGTGCGCCACATGGCCGACATCACGTGGCTCACCAACGAGTACGAACTCGGCGACTTCGGCATGGGCGGCATGCATTTCGAGGTGGGCGGGTATGTGACGCCGAGCAGCACGTTCAATGCCTCACTCTTCGCCGAGCGGGGGATCGAGTGGGTCACGCGGGCGCATCCCACGCGGATCGAGCCGGGCGTGGTCCACTACGAGCAACTCGACGGGTCCACGCACACGCTGCCGTTCGACTTCGCCATGTTGCTGCCGCCGTTCACCGGCGTGGGACTCACGGCGTACGATCGCCATGGCGCCGACATCACCGCGAAGCTCTTCCAGCCGAACGAGTTCATGAAGGTCGATGCCGACTACACGGCGAAGCCGTTCGAGCAGTGGACCGCGGAGGATTGGCCGAGCACCTACCAGTCCCCGCTGTTCAGGAACATCTTCGCCGCCGGCATCGCGTTCGCGCCGCCGCATGCGATCTCGCAGCCGAGGAGCAGCCCCTCGGGTGCGCTCATCGCTCCCGCGCCGCCGCGCACCGGCATGCCCTCGGCGATGATCGGCCGCGCGGTCGCGCGCAGCGTGGTGGATCTCATCCACGGCGCACCCGCACCCACGCAGGAGGCCTCGATGGCCAGGATGGGGGCGGCCTGCGTCGCGTCCGCGGGGGCGAATCCCTTCACCGGCACGGCCGCCGCGATGACCGTCTTCCCCATCGTGCCCGACTACGCAAGATATCCCGGATTCGGCCGAGACTTGAAGCGTACCTTCGGCGAGATCGGACTCGCGGGGCACTGGATCAAGATCATCCTGCATCATCTGTTCCTCTACAAGGCTCGCCTGCGTCCCGGGTGGAGCCTGATCCCGGAGTGATCCGATGCCGCGCCTCGACCATCCATACGTCCCGCGTCCGACGCGCTTCACCGTCTTCCTGCGGACTTTCCTGCCGTGGCAGCTGTACCGCTTCGTCCGGATCAACCTCAAGATGCTGGGGATCATCCGGCACAGTCACTGAGCGCGCGCGGCGCGACGCGCCACGCCCGGCTCGGACTGCTGCTGCTCGTCCTCCTGGGCACCGCGCCGGCTGCCACGGCGCAGGACGCCGGCGCCGATTCGCTCGCTGTCCTGCGTGCCGTGGCGCAGGAGTGGCGCGCCTGGGATGCCGCGCGGGAGACGATCGCGCGGGCACAGTGCCGCGCCGGCATGGCCGAGCAGTGCGGCCCGCGCCGTGTCGCGGCGGAGTGGGTCGCCGGGCTGCTCGACCGTCGCTGGGTCGACGAGATCGCCCGCGGCGTCGGGGCGCGGCTGCGGAGCGGTGACGCGATGCCGGCCTGTCGCACGGGGCCGTCCGCGCGGTATCTCGCGCGCGCACGCCTGCGCTTCCTGACCGCCGATTCGGCGTCCGTGAGTGTCGACCTGCGATGCAGCACCGCGGGACCGCCGCGGGTGGAGGTGCGTGGGTATGTGGTCATGCGCCGCGATGGCGTCTGGGTCGCGCGCGAGACCGCGACGCTCACGTCGGGGTAGGGGCGCGCCCGAGCGCATGCGCGATGGCGCGCGCCAGGGCTTCCATCGAATACGGCTTCACCAGGCGCTCGCGGAACCCGAGCGCGCGCAGGTCCTCCTGGTCCGCGGGATCGAAGAACCCGCTGGCGTACACCAAGGGTAGTGCCGGGTGCTGCGCGTGGATGCGGCGCGCGGTCTCGATCCCGTTGAGCCGCGGCATGTTCCCGTCCAGCAGCACGACGTCGAACCCGTGGTCCGGCGCGTCCAGGCGGTCGATCGCCACGATGCCGTCCTCGACGGCATCGGTCGCGTAGCCGAGCCGCCGGAGCATGCGCACGGCGACGTCGCGCACGAGGTCCTCGTCGTCCACCACGAGCACGCGCGCGCCCGCCACCGCGGTGGGCATGGCCCGCGCCGCGGCGATGGGCGCCAGGTCGTCCGCCGCGCAGGGCAGGTACACCTCCGCACTCGTGCCGCGCCCCACCTCGCTCTCGATCACGATCGCACCGCGGTGGTCCTTGATGGTGCCGTACACCATCGCCAGGCCGAGGCCCGTGCCCTTGCCGAGCGCCTTGGTGGTGAAGAACGGCTCGAACACGCGCGCCAGCACCTCCGGCGACATGCCGTTGCCGCTGTCGCGCACCGCGATGCACACCATCGGCCCGCTCCCGGGGATCCCGTTGCGCACCCGGAACGTCGTCGACGGGTTGGCGATGGCCGACACGATGCTCAGCGTGCCGCCGTTGGGCATCGCGTCGCGCGCGTTGAGCGCCAGGTTGAGCAGCGCGTTCGCCAGCAGGGAGCGGTCGCCGAGCAACGTCGCGGTGGTGTCGATGCTGGTGTCGACGGTGATGCGGCGGTCGAACGTGCGCCGGATCAGGTCCACCGTCTCGCGCATGAGGTCCTGCAGCGCGAACGGCTCCTCGCGGTGGGGGTTCCGGCGCGCGAGCGTGAGCAGGCTGCGTGCGAGGTCCGCGCCGCGGGTCGCCGTGCGGCGGATCGCCTGGGCGTCCTCCCGCACCTCGGTGGACTGCCCCGCATCGTGCTCGAGCAGCTCGGCGTAGCCGATGATGCCGGCGAGCAGGTTGTTGAAGTCGTGGGCCACGCCGCCGGCGAGCTGTCCGACGGCGTCCATCTTCATGGATTGCAGCAGCTCGTGCTCCAGCCGCCGCTGCTCGGTGACGTCCTGCACCACCGTGATCACCTGCCGCGGGGAACCGTCGGATTCCGTGAGCAGCGCGCCGGTGACGTGCACCGAGGCCGTGCTGCCGTCGCCGCGGCGGTACCGCTTCTCGATACGGACGATCGGCTCGCCGCGCAGCAGCCGCGGCCAGGCCTGCATGTCGATGGTCGCGTCCTCCGGGTGCGTGAACTCGGTGAACCGGTGCCCGACGATCTCGCGTTCGTCGCGGCCGAGGATCGCGCACATCGCCCGGTTGATGCGCAGGTAGGAGCCGTCGAGTGCCAGCTCCGCGAGGCCCACCGCCGCGTGCTCGAACACGTCCCGGTAGCGCTGCTCGCTCTCGGCCACCGCGGCCGCCGCGGCGGCGCGACCGAGGGCCGCGCGCTGTTCGCGCAGTTCGGCCGTGGTGCGGTTGAAGTGCATCGCGAGCCGCCCCATCTCGTCGGCGCGTGTGGCGGGCAACGTCACGTCGAGGTCGCCGGTCTGGATCCGCGTCAGGGAGGCGTCGAGCGCGGCGAGTGGTCCGAACAGGCGGCGCTGCAGCATCCACCAGGTGGACGGCACGGCGATCATCGCCACCAGCAGCCAGAGACCGACGAACAGCAGGGTGTAGCGGGCGTCGCGCGCCAGGCGTTCCTCGGCGCGCGCGAGGTCCGCCAACGCCACGGTCGTCACGTCCTCCATGCGGGCACGCAGCGGCTCCTCCAGCGAGTCCGCGTGCGCGAGCAGGCGACGGGCGAGCCCGTCGTCGCCGACCTGGAAGGCACCGATGGCGCCGAGCAGCGAGCCCGCGAGGTCGGCGGCCGCCACTTCGCTCACCTCCAGCGCCGCGCTCAGCGCCGGCGAGAACGTCTCCGGTTGGAGGTTGGGTTGGATGCTGCTGGAGGAGCGCAGCACCGCCTCCACCCGCTGGCGGTACAGGTCGAAGGTGTCGCGGTCGAATGCCGGCTGCCGTGCCGCGGCGGCGAGCAGGGTGACCTCGCCGACGACGTGCTCCAGCGAGCGCGCATGCATGGACTGCTGGCCGAAGTCGTTCAGCGTGCGCGAGGCCCGGGCCCGCAGTGTCGCGGCGTTGGGCGCGATGACGAAGGCGATGCCGGACACCACCAACAGCAGGACGCCCACGGCAGCCACCGTGGCGACGAGCAGCGCGCCGCGTAGTGTCAGCACCCGCCGCCCGTCGGCGCTGGCGCTCAAGGGCTGCCGTGGCTGCTGGGGAGCCGGCGCACGCGCAGCAGCGTGCCGCGCGGCCCGGTGAACGCGATCGGGCCGGTCACGCCGAGTACCGGCGGATGGGCCGGGGTGCCGAGGGAGTGCAGCCAGTCCCGAACGGCCGCGCGCGACGTGTTCCCCTCGGCGATCGCCTGCGCGACCAGCATGAACGCGTCGTGCGTGAGTGCGTGCGCCGGTGTGGGGTCGCGCCCCGTCTCGGCGCGGACGCGGCGCACGTACTCCTGGGTGCGCGCGTCGTCCGACGGTTCCCAGAGCACCACGTAGCGCAGTGCCGCGCGTTCGAGGTCGCTGAGCTGGCGGACGTTGATCTCCGTGGGGTCGAAGGCGTCGGCGGCGAGCACCCGGACCGCGGGGTCGATGGCGAGCATCTCGCGGAGGGCGCAGGCCGTCTGCATCGACGAGAGCGCGACGATCACCACGTCGGGCCGGGACCGCGCCAGCAGTGAGCGCGTGATGCCGCGCATCGCGCCGGATTCGCCTTGGGTGCACTCGCGCCCGGCCACCGCCGCCTCACCCGCCAGGGTCGCACCACGTGCCGCCATCCGGTCCCGCACACCCTCGTGGATCCCGATGCCGAACGCGTCGGCCACGTAGAGCATCGCGACGCGACGGCCGGCCATCGAGTCCACCGCGTGGTCGGCCAGGAAGGCCCCCTCCACGTCATCCGGAGGCGAGAGCAGGAAGAGGTCGTCGCGCGCGTCCTGGAGGAGTCGCGAGGTCGCGGTGGGCACCAGCACCGGCACCCCGGCGCTCGCGTAGATCGGGGCGGCGAGCACGGTGTTCTTGCTGCCCGAATGTCCGACGACGGCCACCACGCCCGGATCGCTGGCAAAGCGTTCGGCCTGTCCGGTCTCGCTCCCGAGGTCGTTGGTGCGGACGACGGTCCACGGCGCGATCCGCAGGCGCGGGACCGCGCTGCTGTCGAAGAAGCCCTCGGAGACGCGGTTCATCGCCCGACCCAGGTCGCCGACCGGCACGGCGTGTCCCACGCGCAACTCGCGATCGGCGGGGCTGCACCCCGCGCTGAGCAGGAGCACCACCACCGGCACCACCACCGGCACCACCACCGGCGCCACTACCCGCGACACCACCAGCGCCACCGCCGACTGGGGACCTTTCACGCGAGACACCCGCACCCCCGCTGAGACTCCGGGCAATGTGGGCAAAGATACGGGATAGTGCCAGACTCCCGCCGCCCCCGCTCGACTTGCGGACCAGCCCGAGGATGGCGAGAATAGCGGGCCTCGAAACACGCTCAGCAGTGACTTCGCAGATCTCCGAACCGACAGAACTCCTCGCACCGCACGCAGACGCCCTGAGGGAGGGCCACGAGCGCATCGCTGAGCAGCTGCGTCATCGCCGGGCGATCCATGCCCTGGCGATGATGGAGCATGTCGACCTCGAGGGTTCGGTCCGGACGACGGTGGAGGAGCTCGCCACGGCGCTGCGGGTGGCGCGGGTCTCCGTCTGGCTCTACAACGCCGACCGCACGGAGATCGCCTGCGTCGGGTTGGTGGACCACGGGAGCTACACCGACCGGCGGATCGTCCTCACCGCCAACGACTATCCGCGGTACTTCACGGCCATCCGGGAGTCCCGTCTGGTCAATGCGGGGGACGCCCGGCACGACCCGCGCACGGCGGAGTTCACCACCGACTACCTCACGCCGCTGGGCATCACCTCGATGCTCGACGTCGCGCTGCTGGTCGCCGGCGAGCCGATCGGCGTGCTCTGCGCGGAGCACGTGGGCCCGGCGCGCGGCTGGTCGGAGGCCGAGGCCGACCTGATGACCTCGGCGGCCGCACTGCTGGCCATCGCGTTCGCGATCGAACACCGCCGCTCACTGCAGGAGCAGCTCCGGCAGTCGCAGAAGATGGAGGCCGTGGGCCTGCTCGCCGGCGGGATCGCGCACGACGTGAACAACGTGCTCAACATCGTGCTCGGCGAAGCCGATCTGCTCGAGGACGAGCGGCACGACCCCAAGGCCGTGCGCGAGGGGCTGGCCAACATCCGCGAGGCCGCCAAGAAGGCCGCCGGCCTCACGCACAAGCTGCTCACCTTCTCGCGACAGCGGGCGGTCGCGCTCACGCCCACCGACCTGAACGGGGTGCTCGAGGACTTCGAGCGCATGGCGCGTCGCGTGGCGGGCGAGACGATCACGGTCGCCCTCCGGCGCTCGAGTGCGCCGCTGCCGGTGCTGGCCGACAGCACCCTGCTCGAGCAGGTCCTGCTCAACCTCGTGGTCAACGCGCGCCAGGCCATGCCCAATGGCGGCGAGCTGACCATCACCGCGTCGGCGGTCGCGCCGGGCGTCCTCGCACCCGACACCGGCGCCGACGAGACCAAGGCCTACGCCTGCGTGATGATCTCCGATACCGGCGTCGGCATGGATGCCGACGTCGTCGCGCGGATCTGGGAACCGTTCTTCACCACGCGCGAACTGGGGTCGGGACTGGGCCTCTCCATCGTACACGGTGCGGTACGCCAGATGCGGGGCTTCGCGACGGTCGAGAGCACCTTGGGCAAAGGCACGACGTTCGCCCTGTTCTTCCCACTCACCGACGCCTACGCGGCCACCGATGCGGCCGAGGTGCGCGAGCGGCCGTCGTACCGCTCCAGTGCCGGCCGCATCCTGCTGGCCGAGGACGATGCCCAGGTGCGGCGCGTGCTGGCGCTGGTCCTCCGTCGCGCCGGCATGACCGTCACCGAGGCGCAGAACGGCGAGGAGGCACTCAATCTCTTCGTGCGCCACCCGGTCGGCTACGACCTGCTCGTGAGCGACGTGGCCATGCCGGTGCTCGACGGCCCCTCCGCCTACCGCCGCATGCGGACGATGCGGCCCGGATTCTCGGCCCTGTTCCTCACCGGTTACGCGCCCGAGACGATGCGGGTGGAGACCCTCGGGCGGGACGGCGCGCCGGTCAAATGGCTGTCGAAGCCGGTGGCCCGTGAGGTGCTCCTCGCCTCGGTCGGCGAGCTCCTCGGGGTCCGCGCGCCGGCGCAGTCCTAGACCGCGTCCCGCGGCAGGCCCAAGTCGCTGCGGCAGCACGGGATGGCCGAGGTCTCAAGTCGGCCGTGCTCGGGTCGACACTTCCCTACATGGACGTGTATGTCGCGCGGCAACCCATCTTCAACTCCGTCGGCGCCGTCGTCGGGTACGAGCTCCTGTACCGCGAGGGCCACGTCCCTGACGCGGGCGACAATTGCGACTCCGCCACGATGTCCGCGCGGACCATCGTCTCGTCGCTCGTCGACATCGGCCTGTCCGAGCTCGTCGGCAGCTCCCGCGCCTGGATCAACATCCCCGAGGCCGCCCTCCTCGAGGACGCCTGGTCGCTCCTCGACCGCACGAGCTGCGTGATCGAGGTGCTCGAGACGGTGCCGGTGAACGAGGAGACCACGGCCGCGGTCGCCCGCATGGTGAACGCGGGCTACGAGATGGCCCTCGACGACTTCATCGACCGGCCGGAGCACGAGGCCTTCCTGTCCAAGGCACGCGTCGTGAAGCTCGACGTGCTCGACAAGGACCCGCTGACGCTCGAGTCGCAGGTGCGCGCCTACCGCAAGCGCGGCCTCACCGTGCTCGCCGAACGCATCGAGACCCAGCAGCAGTACCAGGCCTGCCTGCGCGCGGGCTTCGAGCTCTTCCAGGGCTACTATTTCGCACGCCCCGAGGTCATGCAGGGGGTGCGCGTCGCGCCGCAGGTCCCCGTGCTCGCCGATGCCATCAACCGCCTCGGCTCCGAGGACTTCAACGTCCGCGAGCTCGAACAGACCTTCCAGGGCGATCCGTCGCTCACGTACAAGCTGCTGCGCATCGCCAACTCGGCGGCGCACGGCAACGGCAGCGTCGACTCCGTCCGCAAGGCCATCGCGATGGTGGGGCGCACCTCGTTGCGTCGCTGGCTCGTGGTGCTGCTGGCCGCGAGCGGGCCGCAGAAGCGCGGCGAGGACGCCGAGCGCTTCCGCGTGGCCCTGGAGCGTGCCCGTTTCGCCGAACTCATCATGGAGCGGATCGACCGGCGGCGCTCGCCCTCGGCCTTCCTCGCCGGGCTGCTCTCGATGCTCGACGTCCTGCTCGGCGTCCCGCTCGAGGAGATCATCGCCATGATCAACGTCTCGGACGAGGTCCGCCTCGCGTTGCTCGATCGCATCGGGCCGCTCGCGGCGCCGATCCTGCTCTCGGAGTCCTGCGAGCTGGGCCTCTGGGAGTCGGCCAACGGCCAGGCCAAGGAACTCGGCCTCCTGCCCGAGGATGTGCAGCAGACGATGATCGAGTCCGCGCGTTGGACCCGGAGCATCCGCGCGTCCATCTGAGGCGCGGCGGAAGCCGCGCCGGTCAGAACCAGCGGCCCACGCGGATCAGCGCCTGCTCCTGACGCAGGTTGTTGAATCCCTGCTCCAGGCGGATCGGTCCCAGCGGCGTGTGCAGCTCCACACCCACCCGGGCACCACTGAGCGTGCGGTCGATGAGCCCCAGCGCGTCCGGGCGGCCGCCGTTCAGGCCCATGCGGCCCACCATCGGCTCGAGGCGCCCGTAGACGCCACGCCAGAGCCGCCAGCGGAGGAGCAGCGCCGCGAACATCTCGCGCTCGCCGCGCGCGTCCTGCAGGCGCAGGCCCGCGAAGCCGTCCGGCCCTCCCAGCGTGAATGTCTGGTGCAGCGGTACCTGCGCCGCGATGCCGGCGCGAATGCGCGGCGTGAGGGTCAGCGGTCCCAGGCGATGCTCCCGCGCGAGCTCCACCCGAGCGCGCTGCCACCGGCCTGAGGCGATGAGCTCCACGGTCACGCTCGGCTGCGCGGCACCGGCGCGCCGGTAGCGCAGCGCGTAGCGCGCGCCGAGGTGACCATCGCGGTCGCTGCCGGCCACACGCCAGAGGCGCGCGTCGAGTCCGAGCTCCTGGGTCCAGCCCGGCTCCAGCAAGGGCCGGATGCCGAGCAGCAATGTCTGCTCGTCGACGTCCACCGACGGCAGTTCGGTGGCACCATCGAAGAGGCGCACGTCCTCACCGACGAACTCGGCGGACGCGCCGATCGGCACGTAGCGCTGGCCCACGCGCGCCTTGCGGCGCGCCGCGAGCGTGAGGTCGCTGCGGTAGGTGCCGCTCGTGAGCAACGCCGTGCCCTCGAGGTCGCTGCCGAACAGCGTGCGGTCCACGCCGCCCAGCCACAGCCGCCCCGACATCGTGTGGTCGAACGCCGCACCCAGCCCGAAGCTGCGGCTCGGCGCCAACTCCATCTGCACGTCGAAGTCCGCCTGCGTGGGGGTGCCGCTCGGCGTCAGCCACACGCCGCGGTAACGTTCGTTGCGAGCGAGCCGGTCGAGGCCGTCCGCGATGGCGTCGGTGTCGAGGCCGCGTCGCGTACCGAGCGCCAAGTCCCGGATCACCGACTCGCGCTCGCGCACCTGCGGCGGGAAGACGCGTGTGCGGCCGATCACGGCGGGCAGCATGGGCGCGCGTCGCAGGGTGGAGAGCGGGCGGATGCAGCGGCCGGCGTCGCGCGCCGTGCGCAGGGCCGCGTCCGCGGCGGCACGTCCGGTCGCGACCAGGGCGTCGAAGGCCTGCGGTGTGAAGTCCAGCACGCCGAATCGCGCCGTCGGCTGCGTGATGAGCACGTCGTCGGGGCCCAGGGCCACCGAGTCCTGCACCCAGAGGTAGTCGAACAGCGCGCCGGTCACGGTGAGCGGATTGTCGAAGTCCGTGGGGTCCGGCACCGGCGACGTGACGCGAGAGACGATCACGCGCTCGGCGCCGAGCGCGCGCGCGATGCCGGCGGGGATGTTGGACGACAGGCCGCCGTCGACCAACGATCGGCCATCCAGCTGCACCGGCCGCAGGATGAGCGGGATCGACATGCTCGCCCGCACCGCCCGCGCCAGGTCGCCCGAGGCGATCGACACCGTGCTGCGGTCCGCGAGGTCGGTGGCCACCGCGCGGAACGGGATGGGCAGGGAATCGAAGTCGCCGCGCGCGATCAGGTTGCCGCGGAGCATCAACCGCGACAGCAGGGCGGAGACCTCACCCTCGCGGACGGCGCCGGGCTGGAGCACCCAGCGCGAGCCGGCCTTCTCCCAGACGATCACCGGTTGCAGGCCTTCGAGCGACGACGACACCACCGGTTCGTAGTCACGGACGATCCGCTCGATG
The DNA here is from genome assembly GCA_902825965.1 of uncultured Gemmatimonadota bacterium. Classification (GTDB taxonomy): domain Bacteria; phylum Gemmatimonadota; class Gemmatimonadetes; order Gemmatimonadales; family Gemmatimonadaceae; genus Pseudogemmatithrix. Next base: position 14,047 of record CADEDA010000031.1, read on the forward strand.
TGTCCCTCGCGGAGGGCACGCTCCACCTCGGCCGCACTGGCGCCGCTGGCGTACAGCGCCCCCACGATGGCGCCCGCGCTGGTCCCGACGATCAGATCGGGGACGATGCCGAGCGAGTCGAGGCTGTGCAGCAACCCGATGTGGGCGAGGCCCTTCGCCCCGCCGCCGCCCAGGACCAGCGCGGTCCGCGCGGGGGTGCAGGCCAAGGGTCCCGCTGCGGCGGCCGCTGCGGCACCCGACGGAGGAACCTCCTGCGCGGCCGCCGGTCGGGCGAGCGCGACGCAGGACGCAATGACCAGGACCGCGCGCTTCATCATTTGAATATGGCCGCTGGGACGCCTCATTACTATTCGCACGTGGATCCACGCATCGTTCTCGCGTTCGCCGCGACCTGGCTCATCTGGGGTTCCACCTACCTCTTCATCGCCCTCGCGGTGCACGAGTTGCCGCCGTTCCTGGTCGCCGGGACGCGCAACCTCATCGCGGGCCTCCTGCTGTTCGGCTGGCTGCGCGTCAAGGGAGCCGCGGCGCCCACCCGCACGCAGTGGCGCAACGCCGTGATCGTCGGTGTGCTGCTGCTCGGCTGCGGCAACGGCGCGGTGACCTGGTCCGAGCGCAGCGAACCCTCCGGCGTCGTCGCCCTGCTGGTCTCGCTGGTGCCGCTCTGGCTGATCGTGTTCGGCTGGATGGGAGCCAAAGGCGTGCGCCCGGCCGCGCTCGAGGTGGCCGGTGTCGTGCTCGGCCTCGTGGGCGTGGTGCTGCTGGTCGCGCCGCACACCGATGCCGCCGGCACGACCACCTCCGGCGTCAGCCTGCTCGGGCTCGGCGTGTTGCTGCTGAGTACGCTCAGTTGGTCCGGCGGCTCGCTCTACGCGCGCCAGCTGGCGCCGATGCCGCAGCCCATGGTCGGCACCGGCATGGAGATGATGGCGGGCGGGGCGGCGCTGCTCGCGGTCTCCGCGCTCTCCGGCGAGTGGCAGACCGTGGACGTGGCGCGCATCACCTGGACGGGGATCGGCAGCATCGTCTATCTCATCGTCGCGGGTTCCATCGTCGGGTTCACCGCGTACAAGTGGTTGCTCACGCGCGTGCGCCCGGCGCTCGTGGGGACGTATGCGTTCGTGAACCCGGTGGTCGCCGTCGCGCTCGGGTGGTTGTTCCTCAACGAGGCCCTCAGTGCACAACTCATCGTCGCGATGCTCACCATCGTGAGTGCGGTGGCGATGATTTCGCTGCGACCGTACCTTAGCAGACGATGACGTCCCCGTACGCTGGCACCCTGCCGTCCGAACAAGCGGTCTCGCTGGGCGAACCCGAAACCGATGTCGCCCTCTGGGCCGTGATCTTCGCCGGTGGCATCGGGTCGCGGTTCTGGCCGCTCTCCACGCCCGAGCGTCCCAAGCCACTGCTGGCGCTGGTGTCGGATCGGACCCTCATCGAGGATGCCGTCGGCCGCCTGCAGCCGGCGATCCCGCCGGAACGCGTCCTGATCCTCACGAGCCGAGACATCGCGCCGGCCATCCGTCGGGTCACGGCGGAGGTGCCCGAGGCGAACGTACTCGTCGAGCCGCGACCGCTCGGCACGGCGGCCGCGCTCGCCTGGGCCTCGCAGGAGTTGGTGCGGCGCGCGGGGCCCAGCGCACTCTGCGTCGCCGTGCACGCGGACCTCGCGGTGGATTTCCCCGAGGAGTACCGCCGGACGCTGCGGCGCGCGGCCGCGTACGCGGCACGGGAACGCGCGCTGGTGAGTGTCGGCATCCGGCCCACGCGTCCCGAGACGGGCTTCGGCTACGTGATGGCTGGCGCGCCACTCGACGCCGATGCGCCGCTCGGCAAGGGCGGTGCCGCCGCGACGCGCGGCTACATCGAGAAGCCATCCATGCAGGAAGCCGAGGCGCGGATCGCGGACGGCGCATACTGGCACGGCGGCATCGTCGTGGCGCCGGCCGGGGTGTTCCTGCAGGAGTTGCGGCGCCACTGCGTGGAGGTGCGCGACGCGCTCGACCCGCTCGCCGCCGGGAACCTGCCGGGCTTCGTCGGGCTCGTGCGTGCGACCTCGCTCGAGCGCGGCCTGCTCGAGCGCACCGACCGCCTCCTGCTGCTGCAGGGTGACTTCGGCTGGGACGACGTCGGCACCTGGGCCTCGCTGCGCCGCGCGCGCGAGCTCGACGACGACGGCAACGGCGCGTTCGGGGACGTCCTGTTCGTCGACGCCGACTGCAACGTGGTGCACTCGGGGCACGGCAGCGTGGTGCTCTACGGCGTCAGCCGGATGCTCGTGGTGACACTCAACGGCCTGACCTTCGTGACCACGCTCGACCGCGCCTCCGACCTCAACACGCTGCTCGACGCGTTACCGGGCTCCATGCGGATCCATCCCGCCGGCCCGCCCCGCTGAGGCGCCGGCGGCCGTCGTGATCGCGGCCGTCGTGATCGCCGCCGTCGCCAGCAGGATGAGTGCGATCCACAGCAGGTCCGCCAGCAGCAGGTGCACGAGCTGCATCCAGATGGGCGCCAGCAGCAGGAGGTTCACCAGCCCCGCCAGCAGTTGCACGGCGACCAGCACTGCGACGGCGACCGCCAAGCGCCGCACGGTCGGCGCGGGCCGGCGCATCGCATTCACGCCGGCGGCGAGCCACAGCACGAAGGCCATCAGCACCGCCAGCGTCGGATGGATGATCCGCAGGCGCAGCAGGAAATGCGCGGTCGGGGAGAAGTCCTGCGCCATGCCCTCGGCCAGCGAACGAGCGGGGAACAGCGTGTCGCCCAGCGCCGTGATCGCCCCCGTCATGCCGAGCAGCATGGTGCCGAGGACGGCGACCACCAGCAGCGTCACCTCGCTGCCCCGCATCTCGAACGTCGGCTGCGCCGGCCCGTCGGCCAGCCACGGCACCACGGCGAGCGCCGCGACGAGGGCGAACGTGTTGAGGAGGTGCGCGGCGAGCCAGTAGGCTCGCGCGATGCTCGCGTCGTCGGCGACGTATTCGAACAGCACCAGCCCCGCGCCGACCAGCGCCTCGGTCACCATCAGCGCCATGGCCACGTGTGCCACCGCCCGCACCGCCGTGCCCGCCGCGAAGCGCCGCCGCGCCCAGACGAGTTGCCCGACCACCAGGAGGAAGGCGATGCCCGAGGTCGCGCGATGGGTGAGCTCGATGAGTGTCTCCAGGCTCGGCGCGCGCGGGATCACCTCGCCGTTGCACAGCGGCCAGTGCGCACCGCAGCCGGCCCCCGAGCCCGAGGCGCGCACGTACGCGCCCCAGAGGATCACGATGAGGTTGTATGCGAGGACAGCCCAGCCGTATCTTGCGAAGCGCGACATCACCCGGAATCTCCCCATGAAACGCAGCACGATCATCACCATCCTGCTCGCCGTCGGTTTCGCCGGCCTCCTGCTGTACTCCACGCTCTCCGCCCAGCAAGTCGAATGCACGGCCTGCGTGGGCTTCAACGGCAAGGAGAACTGCGCAGCGGCGTCCGGGAAGACGGAGGCCGAGGCCCTGCGCCAGGCGGTCAGCACGGCCTGCGGCGTGCTCGCCCAAGGCATGGACGAGTCCATCCGCTGCGCCAACCTTCCGCCGCAGCGTCCCGTCTGCCGCACGCGCTGAGCGCGAGGGTACGACGCGATGACCGAATCGAAGTCTAACGAGAGCGAGCGGCAGGCGCTGGTCCGCTGGCGCAGCGACACGCCCGGATGCGGCGTGCGGATCCACCTGAACAACGCGGGGGCGTCCCTCATGCCCGCCGTGGTGAAGGACGCCATCACCTCGCACCTCGGCCGCGAGTCGCTCGAAGGCGGCTATGAGGCGGCCGATGCGCAGGCGGACCTCATCGCCGCCGCGTACCGCGACGTCGCACGCGTCATCGGCGCCGAGGCGCACAACGTCGCCATCGTGCGCAGTGCCACGGACGCCTTCGCCCTCGCCCTCTCGGCCTTCGACTTCGCCCCCGGCGACGTGATCCTCACGAGCAGCGACGACTACATCTCCAATCAGCTGATGTACCTCTCGCTCGCGGCGCGCCGGGGCGTGCGGCTCGTGCGGGTGCCGGATGGCCCGATGGGCGGCATCGACCTGCGCGCGCTCGAGGACGCGCTCGCGCAGCATCGGCCCCGACTCGTCGCACTGAGCTGGATCCCCACCAACAGCGGACTCGTGCAGCCGGTCGAGGCGGTCGGTGCGCTGTGTGCGGCCGCAGGGGTGCCGTACCTCGTCGACGCCTGCCAGGCCGTGGGGCAACTGCCGGTGGACGTGCGCGCGCTGCGCTGCGACTACCTCGCGGCGACGGCCCGCAAGTTCCTCCGGGGCCCGCGCGGCATCGGATTCCTGTACGTGAGCGACGCCGCGCTCGAGCGCGGGGATCACCCGCTGTACATCGACATGCGCGGCGCGCACTGGGAGGAGCCGGATCGATTCACCCCGGTCGATGGGGCGCGACGCTTCGAGACCTGGGAGTTCGCGCACGCGCTCGTGCTCGGCTTGGGTGCCGCCGCCCAGTACGCGCTCGCCGTCGATCCCGGCATCGCGGTGCCGCGCACCCAGGGGCTCGCCACGCAGGCACGTCAACGGCTGGGGAGCATCCGCGGCGTCCGCGCGCTGGACCGCGGTCCGCAACTCTGCGCGATCACCACGTACACCGTCGAGGGGCACCAGGCCCGCGATCTCGTGCTCAAGCTGCGGGAGCGCGGGATCAACACCAGCGCCCAGGCCCGCGAGGATGCACTCATCGATCTCACGCGCAAGGGGGTCGAGACCCTGCTGCGCGTGTCGCCGCACTACTTCAACACCGAGGACGAGATCGAGACCGTGGCGCGCGCGCTGGAGCGACTGATCAGCTGAGCGCGCCGTCTCGGCCCTCCGCGCCGCGGTGGCGCGTGGAGTCGCGGTTGCGGTCGGGTCCGGGCGAACCCGCTGCGTCGGGTGCTGCCGGTGGCGTCGCATCCGTCGGCGGTCGCTCGAGCGCCATCCAGAGGCAGAGCCGCGCGGTCAGCAGTCCCGACGCGAACACCAGGAGCCAAGCCACGTCCCGCAGATGTCGCGCGATGCGCAGGTCGGACGGCAGCAGCCCCGCTTCGCCCAGCAGGTAGTTCCAGTCGTGGATCGCGCCGTCAGGTGAGAAGCTCACGAGGTCGAGCATCTCGGTGCGCGCGTCGGCGACGTACCACGAGAGGTCGGCGAGACTCGCCGCGAGGAACAGGCCTCCCACCGCCACGCCGAACCAGTCCCGGGCGCGCCACACCAGTGCGGTCGCCCCGACCGGCACGAGCAACTGCATCAGTGAGCCACCGGCCACCGACAGCCACTCGCCGCCGAACGCGAAGAACAGGTGTCCGAACTCGTGCGCACCGAAGATCACGCCACTGAACACCGTGGACTCACCTTGCTCGGCCAGCGGCCCACGCAGCTGCTGCACGAGGAGCAGGAACAGCCCGAGGCGCCACCACCACCAACGGCCGATGCACCAGCGACGCATCCGTTCGATGATGGGCAGGTCATCCAACGCCGGATCGGTGACGGGGGGCACAGCCGAGAATCTACCCGTGCCCCGTGATGCGGGGTATGATTTGACCATGGGCCCGTCCCCCGCCGTGCGCCTACGCCGTGCCATCCTGCCGCTGTGCGTGGCGGTGGCAGTCGCATGCCGCGACGGCCCGAGCGGCCTCGACCAGGTGCGCGACGTGCAGATCGAGGCGCCGTCGCTGCAGCTGCGACCCGGGGACGCGATGCAGGTGACCGCGATCCCGGTCGATGAACGCGGCGATCTCGTGCCCGGACGCGTGGTGCAGTGGCGGACGCTCACGCCGGCGACACTCTCCGTCACCCCGGACGGCTTCCTGCTCGGCCTTGCCCCAGGGGTGGGCATCGTGCGCGCGACGGTAGGGACGGTGGGCAGCGATCTCGAGATCACGCTCGTGAATCCGCCGGCGGCCTCGGTCTCCATCGATTCCTCGACCCTCGCGCTCCCGCTGCCGGCCGGTGGCTATCGGCTCAAGGCCACGCCGCGCGACATCGACGGCGTGCCCATCATCGGGGCGGCCATCGTGTGGCGCTCCACCGCCGACCGCATCGCGGCCGTGAACTCGCAGGGGCAGGTGACCGCCGTCGCCGCGGGCCAAGCCACGGTCTCGGCCACCGTGGACGGCGTCGCGGCGACCACGCGCGTGACCGTCGCCCCGGTGTTCGATCCCGCCGCACCACAGATCGGCGCCGTCAACGCGACGGTGCTGGTGCCCGGCCAGCTGGTCTCCATCTCCGGCGCCAACTTCGGCCCCGGGGTCTCGTCCAACGCCGTGCTCGTGGACGGCGTGCCGGTCACCGTCACCAGCGCCAGCAGCACGCTGCTCCTCGTGCAGTTGCCGGCCGCCGAGGCGTTCGCCTGCGAGACGGAACGGACGGTGCAGTTGCAGGTGTCCAGTGCCAACGGCATCGGGGCCGCGCCGGTGACGCTGCGGGTCCAGAGTCCCGTGGCGCTGGGCGTCGGGCAGTCGCTGATCCTGGGGGCCAGCGGCACCGCGCGCTGCATCGAGCTCGCGGATCCCAACGGACGATACCTCGTCACCGTGCCCAATGCAGCGCGCGCGCTGGGCGTCGCGGGCGGCTCCATCGCGGTCTCGCTGCGTGGCAGCGGAGCGGGGGCCAACATGCTCGTCGCGGGCGCACCGGCCCTGCGCAGCGCCGCAGGCAGCCCTCCGGAGCCGCCGCGCCCGTCCCCCTGGCGGCCACAGACGCCGGCCGCGCGGCGCGAACACGCACACCACACGCTGCACGAGTTCAACCGTGCGATGCTGCGCGCACCCGCGCCGGCCTTCTCCCGCGCGGTCCCTGCGCCCGGCCGGCGCGACGCGGACGCCCTCGCGCCGGCGCTCGGCAGCATCGTCTCCATGCGCCTCGCACGACTCGGTGAACCCGTCGGCTGCAACGACTACACACCGATCGGCGCACGCACCGTCTTCGTCGGCGCCAACATCGTCATCCTCGAGGACACCATCACGTCCCTCGGCGGGGTGCCCACGCTGGCCGGCGCGATCGACTTCGAACTCACGGCCATCGGCAACGAGATCGAGACCACCATCTGGCCGCTCGTGCGCTCGTTCGGCGATCCGTTGCGCATGGACAGCCGCCTGGACGACAATGACCGCGTCTTCGTGCTGGTCACACCCCGCATGAACCAGAAGTTGGGTGGTGCCGTCATGGCCGCGGTGATCAGCTGCGACTTCCGCTCGCGCGCACAGTTCGCGTCGAGCAACGTGGGGGAGGTCGTGTACACGCAGGCACCGACCACGTTGGCCACGGAGTTCGTGCCCGGCTCGCGCAGTCGCTGGCTGCACGAGATCCGCGCCACGCTGGCGCATGAACTCAAGCACGTGGTGAGCTACGCCGAGCGCATCGTTCTCGACCAGCCGGTGGAGGAGGCCTGGCTGGAGGAGGCCACGGCACGGCACGCGGAGGAGCTGTATGCGCGGGCGGTCCTCGGGACCGCGCGTGGCGCCGACGAGGACGCGACCCGCATCCGCTGCGAGCTCCGCGTCGGTCTCGCCGCCTACCCCGAGTGCATCACGCCGCCGCGCGCCATGCGTCCGCACTTCACCGGACTCTGGGACTTCCTCGACGCGCCGCACCTGCGCTCACCGCTGGGACCGGTCGCCCTCGGGGCGCCGGCGATCGACTTCTCCTACTATGGAAGTGCGTGGGCGCTCACGCGCTGGGCGCTCGACCAGGCTTCCCTGGCCGAGGCGCCGTTCTTCACCGCGCTCACCACGAGCGGACTCTCGGGGGTGGACAACCTCGAGGTGCACACTGGTCGCACGTGGGAGACCATGCTTCCCGAGTGGTCGCTGGCCATGGCGGTCGATGGTCGCATCGCGCCGGCCACCGCGTCGCCGAGCAGCCGCTTCCCCTCATGGAACCTCGCGGCGGTGTTCACCGCGTTCTGCGAGGAACTCGGCCCCTGCGCCGGCGGCGAGGAGCTGCTCTTCCCGCGCGCGCATCCGCTCCGGCCAGCGCTGCAATCGATGGGGTCGTTCACGCTCGACCTGCCGTCGATCGTCAGTGGAGGGTTCGCGGCGGTCGAGCTCGTGCCGTCGGGGCTGACACTCACGCAGGTGCTGGAGGTCCGTGGCCTGAACGGCGCGCCGATCCCGGCCACGGCGCGCCTCGCGATCATCCGCCTGCAATAGCGGGGATCAGTTCTCGCGCAGCGCGGCCATCGGCGTCTCGCGGAACACGTCGCGCCCGGTGAGCACGCCGATGCCCACGGCCAGCAGCACCATCGTGAACGCGATCCCCAGCGCCGGCCACAGGGCGAGCACGAACGTGCCCTCGAACACGAACGTCACGAGGGCCCAGGCCCCGGCGATCGAGAGCAGCATGCCGCTCAATGCGCCGAGCAATCCCAGCAAGGCGTACTCCGCCAGCAGGATGCGCCCGATCTGGGCACGTGTGGCACCCAGGGTCTTGAGCAGCACCCCTTCGCGCAGCCGGTCGCGCCGCGTGGCCGCCACGGCGCTGAACAGCACCGGCACGCCCATCGCGAGGCTGAACAGCGCGAGGAAACGCACCGTGAGGGTCACCTTGTCCACGATCTGCCCGATGGTGCGCCGCACCAGCGAGAGGTCGATGCTCGCCACGTTGGGGAAGGCGCGGACGGAGGCCCGTTGCACCACCGCCACCGCACTGTCGCCCGCCACCGCAGCCACCAGCACGAACTGCTGCGGGGCCTGTTCGATGGCGGCGGTCTGGAACACGGCGAAGAAGTTGGGTTCGAACCGTCCCCAGTCCACCTCGCGCGTGCTCGTGAGCCGGGCCTTCACCGGGACGCCCTGCACGTCCCAGGTCACCGTGTCGCCGAGTGAGAGCTTGAGGTCGCTTGCCACGCCGGTCTCCATCGAGAACTCGAACAGCGTGTCGGTGGGCTGCGCGACCGGGAACCACTCGCCCGTGAGCAGCTGCTCGGTGGCCGTGAGCGAATCGCGATAGGTCGAGCGGTACTCCCGGCGCAGCGCCCAGAAGCGCGCCGGGATGCCCTGCTTGGCCGCCCACGCGTCGGTGCTCACGCCGTTGATCTCGGTGATGCGCATCGTCACGATCGGCGTCGCCGAGATCACGTCCTGTCCCTGCGCCCGGACGAGCGAATCGAGGCCCTGGCGCTGGCTCGCCTGCACGTCGAAGAACACCAGGTTCCCGCGCGAGGCTTCGGCCGTCACGTCGAACGCCCGCAGCAGGTTCGTCTGCACCAGGATGATCGTCGTCACGAGGAACGCGCCGAACCCCAGCGCGATGATCACCGCCCGGGTCTGGTTCGCCGGCCGGTAGAGGTTCGCGATGCCCTGCCGCATCACGTACGGCCAGCGCCGCGAGACCAGCCGGCGCGCGAGCGATGCCAGCAGCGCGGCGCTGCCGTACAGCATGCCGATGCTCACGAAGATCGCGGCGGCGTACATCACGCCCTGCTGTGTGCTATCGGCCCTGTCGATCGCCAGCACGAGCACACTCACCACCAGGGCCTGGTTCACGATCCAGGTCCAGCTGTCCCGGAGCCGCGAGGCATTCAGCGCCACGTCGTCCCGCCGGATCGCCTGCAGCGGCGACACCCGACGCAGGACCAGCAGCGGCCGCAGGGCGAACACCACCGCCACCCAGACGCCGATCGCGAGGCCCAAGGCGATCGCCGACGGCACCAACGCCACGGAGACATCCACCGGCAGGAAGTCCCCGAGCAGGGTGGGCACCAGGTACTGGATGCCCACGCCGATGGCCGCACCGATGGTCGCGCCGAGCAGCCCCATCACGCCCGCCTGCAGCAGGTAGATCGTCAGCACCTGCGCGCTGGACGCACCGAGGCAGCGCAGCACCGCCACCGTGTCGATCTTGCGTTGCACGAACGCGTTCACGCCGCTCGCCACGCCGATGCCGCCGAGGAGCAGCGCCACCAGGCCGATCACGCTCAGGAACCGCGAGAGCTGGCTGATGGAGTCGGTCAGGTCGATCTCGTTCTCCACCACCGTGCGCACCCGGACGCCGGCCGCCTCGAACCGCGGGCGCAGCGGCGCGGCCCAGCGCGGGCTCTCCACGTCGCTCGGCAGCTTGAGCACCGCCTCGTACTCGGCGCGGCTCCCGATGCCCAGCAGCTGCGTCTGCGCGAGATACCGCTCGGGGATGAAGATCCGCGGCCCGATCGTCGCCGCGATGCCCGGGTCACCCGGTACGTTCGTGAGTGCGCCGCGGATCACGAACCGCGCGAACCCCACCACCAGCGTGTCGCCCACCTGCGCATCGAGCCCGATGAGCAGCGAGGGATCGACGTACGCGTTCGCCCCCTCGTGCAGCGCGCCCCAGGTGTTGGCCGGTTCGGTCACCACCTCGCCGTAGAACGGATACCCCGCGGACACCGCACGCACCTGTGCGAGCCGGGTGCCGCCCGAGCGCGACGCGGTGGCCATGGAGGCGAAGCTCGTCACCCGCGCCGAGGGGATTCCCGCGGCGGCGAGCGAGTCGAGCAGCGAGTCGAGCGCAGGCGTGAAGCCGTTGCGCGCGCGCAGGTTGATGTCGCCGCCGAGCAGCGCCCGCGACTGCGCGGCGATCGAGTCCTGCACGTTGGACGAATACGAGTCGATCGCCACCAGCGCCGCGACGCCGAGGGAGATGGAGCTCATGTAGAGCAGCAGCCGCCGGCGGGCCGTGCGGCTCTCGCGCCAGGCGAGGCGCGCGAGCATGCCGAATCCAGCGCTCACGACTGGCCCGCGCGGTCTTCCACGACCACCCCGTCCTTGAGGCGGATCACGCGCTGCGCGTGCTCGGCAAGCGTCAGGTCGTGCGTCACGATCACCACCGTTGCGCCGGACTCGCGGTTGAGCTCATCCAGCAGCGCGACGATACGGGCCCCCGTGCTGCCGTCGAGGTTGCCCGTCGGCTCGTCGGCGAAGAGGATGCGCGGACGGTTCGCGAACGCGCGCGCGATCGCCACACGCTGCTGTTCACCGCCTGACAGCTGGTTGGGGAAGTGGTCCGTCCGGTCACCCAGCCCCACACGGGTGAGGAGGTCACGCGCCCGCGCCTCGGCGTCGCCCTCCCCGCGGAGCTCCAGCGGGACCTGGACGTTCTCCATGGCGGTGAGCGTGGGGATAAGTTGAAAGCTCTGGAAGATGAACCCAACTTTCTCTCCCCGGAGCTTCGCACGCGCGTCCTCGTCCATCCGGGAGAGGTCCGCTCCATCGAGTGACACCGTACCACGGGACGGCAGGTCGAGTCCCGCCAACAGTCCCAGGAGCGTGGTCTTGCCGCTGCCGGAGGGACCGACGATGGCAACGAACGCCCCCTGGGGGATGTCGAAGGACACCTCCCGGAGCACGGCCAGGCGGGAGGTCCCGCTCTGGTATTCCTTGGTCAGGTCTCGAGCAGCGAGCATCGTGAATGCGACGGCGTGAAGAGGAAGGGAACGGAATGCGTGTGGCGGTCCGGCGTGCCCTGCGGGTCGGCCTGGGCATCGCACTGGGCGCCGCCGCGGCCTGCGGCGGCACCGAATCGAAGCCCGCAGCGACGCCGCAGGTTCCCGAGGAATCAACCACCGTCGCACCCACGGCCACAACGGGCGGGGCACGCGTGATGATCATCGGTACGAGCCTCACCGCAGGACTCGGCCTCGATCCCGACAGCGCCTACCCTGCCATCCTCCAACGGCTCGCGGACTCCGCGGGTTACACCGTGACGATCTCGGCCAAGGGCCTCTCCGGCGAGACCTCGGCCGGTGCCCTCGAGCGCATCGACTGGCTCATGCGCGAACCGGCCGACGTGGTGCTGCTCGAGGTCGGGGCCAACGACGGCCTCCGCGGCGTCAACCCGGCCGCCACCAAGGCCAACCTCGTGCAGATCGTCGCCAAGCTCCGCACCGCGCGGCCCAAGGCCAAGGTGCTGCTGGCACAGATGGAGGCGCCGCCCAACCTCGGGCAGACGTACACGCGGGATTTCCGCGACGCGTTCATGTCCGTCGCGCGCGACGAAGCCATCCCGCTCATCCCGTTCTTCCTCGAGGGCGTGGCGGGCGTGCCGGCACTCAATCAGGCCGACGGCATCCATCCCAACGAAGAAGGTGCGCGCCGCGCGGCGCGCAACATGTGGAAGGCGCTCGCCCCCGTGCTGCGTGAGACCCCTGGAGCCCTCGACCGATGACCCGTCACGCCCGTCGTTCCTTCCTGCGCGCCGCCACCCGCCTCGCCGCGGCCGCCATCCTCGTCCCCGGCGCGGCGCGCGGCGCCCAGGCGCAGGGGCCCACGGCGCTCTTCGCCGAGCCGGCGTTCTCCGCCGACGGTCGCGAGCTCGCGTTCGTCTCCGGCGGTGACATCTGGATGGGGCCCGTCGGCGGCGGGGAGGCCCGGCTGATCGTCGGGCACAGCGCCAACGACTACCGGCCACGGCTCGCACCCGACGGCCGTCGCCTGGCGTTCGTCTCCACGCGCACGGGCAACGGCGACATCTACGTGCTCGACCTCGCGAGCGGCGAACTCCGGCGCCTCACGTACGACGACGGCAGCGAGCAGCTCGACTCCTGGTCGCCCGACGGCGAGTGGATCTACTTCTCCACGAGCGCGCGGGACATCGCCGGCATGCACGACGTGCTCCGCGTGCGGGCGACAGGCGGCACACCCATGCCGGTCGCCGGTGACCGCTACGCCTCCGAGTACTGGGCCGCGCCTTCGCCTGACGGCCGCCGCCTCGCGATCACGGCGCGCGGCACCACCGCGGGCCAGTGGTGGCGCCGCGGCTCGTCGCACATCGACGAGGCGGAGATCTGGACCATCTCGCTCGACGCGACGCCGCAGTACACGCGCATCTCCACGGGAGAGCGGCCGGGCAAGGGCCGCGATGTCTGGCCCATGTGGGCGCCCGACGGCCGCACGCTGTACTTCATGAGCGATCGCGACGAGGCCGAGAACCTCTTCGCGCAGCCGACGGCAGGGGGACCGGCGCGTGCGCTCACCGCGTTCACCGATGGGCGCGTGCTGTGGCCGCAACTCTCGCGTGACGGCAGCACCATCGCCTTCGAGCGCGACTTCGCCATCTGGACGCTCGACGTGGCCTCCGGCCGCAGCACGCGCCTCACCTTCGCCCTGCGCGGCGCCCCCACCACGCCGGTGAGCGAGCGGCTCTCGCTCAACACCGTGCAGGAGTTCGCGCTCTCGCCGGACGCCAAGAAGCTGGCCGTGATCGTCCGCGGCGAGTTGTTCGCCGTGGACGCCAAGACCGGAGGCGCCGCGATCCGGGTCAGCAGCAGCGTCGCGCCGGAGGCCATGCCGGTCTGGGCCGGCGACAGCCGGCGGATCGCGTACTCGTCCTGGCGCGACGGCGTGGCCAAGCTCCACGTCTACGACTTCGGTTCGCGCAGCGAACGCGCGCTCACCACCGGCGGCGACGACATCCTCGCCACCTGGTCACCCGACGGCAAGCAGATCGCCTACGTCCGCGGCGGCAAGGAGATCCGCGCCGTCGACGCCAGCAGCGGTGCCGATCGCCTCGTGACGCGCGTGGTGCAGCTCGGTCGGGCGCCGTTCATCCCCGAGCGTCCCCTCGCCTTCTCCCCGGACGGCTCGCACATCGCCTTCCTCGACGTCGGCGATCGCGGGTTCCTCAATGCCTACGTGGTGCCGGCCGCCGGGGGCACCGCGCAGCAGGTGAGTTTCCTCGCGAACGCCTTCGGCGGTACCATCGCCTGGAGCGCGGACGGCCGTTCGCTGTACTTCGACAACTCGCAGCGCACGGAGGACGGGCAGGTCATCCGTGTGGACCTCGTGCCGCGGGCCCCCAGTTTCCGCGAGGCGCGGTTCGAGTCGCTCTTCCCGAATGACTCCGCCGCGGCGCGCCCCGGCCGCGGTGACGCACGCGCGGAGGCGCGCAGTGGCAGCGCGGCGGCCTCCGCGGCGACCCCCACGGCCATGGCAGCCGCCGGCGTGCGCATCGACTCGGTCGGCCTGCGCCGCCGAGCGACGTCGCTGCCGCTCAACCTGAGCGCCGGCGGCGTCTATGTGAGTCCGGACGGCAAGACCCTCGCGCTGGTCGGCAATGCAGCCGGCCAGTCGCAGATCTGGACCTGGCCGATCGACGACGAGGCGACCGAACCGCCGCAGCTCCGGCAGGTGACCTCGTCGCCGGGCGGTAAGGGCAACGTGCGCTGGTCGCCCGACTCGCGCGAGCTCTGGTTCATGAGCGGCGGGCGGGTGCAGGTGATTGGGGTGGAGAACCGGCAAGTCCGCAGCGTCGCCGTGACGGCTGAGCTCGACACCGACTTCCGGGGCGAATCGGTCGAGGTGTTCCGGCAGGTCTGGGGCTGGACCCGCGACAACTTCTACGATCCCGACATGCACGGGGTGGCCTGGGACAGCGTGCGTACGCGCTACGCGCCGGTGATCGCCGCCTCGCGCACCCCGGACGAGATGCGCCGCGCCCTCGGTCTCATGGTCGGGGAGCTGAATGCGTCGCATTCCGGCGTGAGTGGTCCCCCCACGCAGCCGCCCAGCAGCGGGCGGCTCGGCCTGTCGTTCGAGCGCGCGGCCTTCGAGCGGGACGGCCGCTTGCGCATCACCGCGGTGCTCGCCGCGGGGCCGGCCGCACTCGCCGGTGGCATCGCCATCGGCGACCAGCTGCTCGCCGTGGACGGCAACCCCATCACCGCGTCCAGCAACCTCGACTCGCTCCTCGCCTTCACGGCCGGCAAGCGGGTGGTGCTGCGCGTGGTGACGCCGGGCCGCGGCGAGCCGCGCGACGTCGCGGTCATGCCCATCGGCACGGGGGCGGAGAAGGGTCTCCTGTACCGCAACTGGGTCGATGAGCGCCGGGCCTACGTCAACCGCGTGAGCAATGGCCGGCTCGGCTACGTGCACATGCTCGACATGGGCGCCGGGTCGCTCGAGCAGCTGTACATCGACCTCGACGCCGAGAACCATGGCAAGCAGGGCATCGTGATCGACATCCGCAACAACAACGGCGGCTTCGTGAACGCGTACGCCCTCGACGTGTTCAGTCGGCGATCGTACCTGAGCATGGAGCGGCGCGGTGGCGTGCAGGTCCCGGCGCGGTTGCAGCTGGGCCAGCGGGCCTTCGAGAAGCCGACCGTGCTGGTGACCAACCAGCACAGCCTGAGCGATGCCGAGGACTTCACCGAGGGGTATCGGGCGCTGGGGCTGGGGCAGGTGGTCGGGGAGCCCACCTCGGGCTGGATCATCTACACGTCCAACGTGACCCTCTTCGAGGGCACCACGCTGCGCATCCCGTTCATCCGGATCCGGGACGCGGAGGGCAAGGACATGGAGCTGTTCCCGCGTCCGGTGGACGTGCGGGTGGACCGACCCATGGGTGAGGCGTATACGGGTCGGGACAGCCAGCTGGACGCGGCTGTGCGGGCCCTGGTGGAGCGGCTGGCGCGGGACCGCTGAGGCGGTCCGGGCTTGGTTGACCTCGGGTGGGAGCTCGGCTAAGATTCTAGGCTGTCTAGATTTAGCTCGCGTTTCCGTCGGTTTTCACCTGTCGCATCCAGAGTCCTATGGCGCTCCCAGCCACGCAGATCCGTCGCGGAATGGTGATCGTGTTCGAAGGCGATCCCTGCCGCATCATCGAGTTCCGCCACCACACGCCGGGCAACCTGCGCGCGATGGTGCAGGCGAAGCTCAAGAATCTCCGGTCGGGCAACAACTTCGAGCACCGGTTCCGGGCCGACGATCAGCTGCACAAGGCCGACATGGAGACGCAGGAGCTCCAGTTCCTGTACAAGGGTGGCGACAGCTACCACTTCATGAACACGGACAACTACGAGCAGCTCGAGATGGACGAGGAGACGCTCGGGGACAACGCGCCGTGGATGCAGGACAACATGATGGTGATGGTCGAGTTCTATAACGGGAAGCCGATGTCGGTGCAGCTGCCCCAGTTCCTGAACCTGACGATCACCGAGACGGCGCCGGTGATGAAGACCGCGACCAAGACCGCGAGCTCCAAGCCCGCGGTGCTGGAGAACGGCGTGACGATCAACGTGCCGGAGTTCATCGCGTCGGGCGAGCGGGTGCGTGTGAACCCGAGCACCGGCGAGTACATGGACCGCGCGAAGGACTGAGTTCCGCACCGGGCGCGGCAGGCGGGTCTGTCCTGCGCGCCCGGCGGCGCCACCGGTTGATTAGCACGACTTCGGCGTATATTTTCCGAAGCTCCCGGAGAAGTCGGTCCGGACCTGGTGGATGTAGCTCAGTCGGTTAGAGCATCGGATTGTGGTTCCGAGGGTCGCGGGTTCGAATCCCGTCATCCACCCTTCGAACGGCAGATGGGCGACGCAGGATGGGAGAGGAGGCAGCTCTCACGCCTTCTAGGTCCGTAGCTCAATTGGTAGAGCACCGGTCTCCAAAACCGGCGGTTGGGGGTTCGATTCCCTCCGGGCCTGCTGCAGTTAGTGCAGGTGGTAGGTGTGAGGTGGGAGGTGTAGGACGACGGCGGTATCGTCTAGGGGACTAGGACACGGCCCTCTCAAGGCTGGAACACGGGTTCGAATCCCGTTACCGCTATGTAGGATCGCAGGACGCTTTGGCAGGGGATCGGCCCCATCGTCTATCGGCTAGGACGGCTCCCTTTCAAGGAGCAAAGACGGGTTCGATTCCCGTTGGGGCTA
>CADEDA010000032.1:0-21031 GCA_902825965.1 uncultured Gemmatimonadota bacterium
GAATCTCAGAATATGCTGGCCTAGCATAGATCTCGGTCTGCTCGCCCTAACGTCAGGTTGTGCAGCGGCCGCTTTCATAGAATGCGGTTGGGCGGCCGTGCGGTACCTTCAGGTACGATAAAGCACGGCCGCCCAACCGCTACCCCAGCGCGGCCGTCTGCACCAACTGCCGTTAGCTCGCCGGACCGTTCGTTCCTCGCCGCCTCATCCTCGACACGACGTCCGTGACTCCATCCCAGAGGAGCAAGCCCACATAGCCGATGGCGACGTAAACCAGCGCATCTACGATGACGATGGCCAGCAGGGCACCGAGTATGTAGAACGGATCCGTATCGCTACCCATGCCGCGGGCAAAGTCTGGAGACGGAACTGCAAGACTCGCGATTTCCGGCGGTGCGACTTGCAACAGCGCGAGCGGCAGAACGACGCTTAGCGCCGCCATACTCGCTAGAACGACTCTTCGCGTCTTCGGCAGCACAGCGGTCATCGTCGGCGGATCAAGATTGGTCGAGCTAACGTCAGGTTGTGCCGTGGCCGTTCCACTAATTGCGGGGCGGCGGCCACGCCGACCCGTGCCGTAACGATAAGGCGGGGCCGCCGCCCCGCTACCCTAGCCACGGCCATCGGTCACCAACCGTCGTTAGAGCGCGGTGCCGCGAACCCGCGCTCGACGGCCTCAATCACTGCCGGAAGATCCACAGGTTGGTCACTCGCGACCGCCACCACCGTCCCGAGCCCGAGCGCGCCGAGGTCCGCATGCACCTGGAACTCCTCGCAGAGCTCCGCAAACGAACGCACCGAATCGCGATGCCCGGGGTGCCTCGACCGCCGGATGAATCGGTCGGCAGCGATGTCAGGCGCACAGGCGCAGTGCAACTCGACGAGCCTGCCGTCTAAAGCCTTCAACCACTCGATCGCGGTGCCGGAGGTTGATACGGCGCGCGGATGTCGCCACCACGACACCAGTAGCGCTCCCTTCGCCTGCCGCGCGGTGGCCTCTAACTGGCGGTCCGCCTCGCGACTCAACGCCGTGCGCCACGCCGCGTCGCCGGCCCCCCGCGCGCGCAGCAACGCTTCGAGGAAGACATCCTTGTCGAGCACCGGGAGACCCAGCGCCGGCGCGACGGCGCGCGCTAACGTTGACTTTCCGCTCGCAGGGAGTCCCGATACGACAACGAAGCGCATCTCGCTCTGGTCGCTCTAACGTGTATTGGCTTGAACTGTGTAGCGCATTATGAGAGCCGCCACACTGCATAGCACCACCAATACTCCGCCCGGACCAGAGTCCCGCAACCCCCTGCAGACACGAGTGTTACGTCCAGGCTCCATCACCGTATTGGGAGGCAGAGGGACGTTTGACAGGTCTGTATAGCATGGGACGGACGTGCCACCAACGCGAGGATCCCGCCACAAGCGACCGCCCGCGCGGACGCCTCAATCGTCCCCGCGCCCCGCCACCTGTCCTACTGCCCCGACCGCCCTGCACACCCTGCAGACCCTGCAGACCCTGCAGACCCTGCAGACCCTGCACACCCTGCACACCCTGCACACCCTGCACGCCACGCACGCCACGCACGCCACGCACGCCACGCACACCCCGCAGACCCCATCAGCACTACCGCCGCCGCCGACGACCCGCCGCACCCGGCATCGCCGTCGCCGCACCGCGCGACACCATGTCGTCCAGCGGACTCTCCACGCCCATGCCGCCACGATTCAACACATGCGTGTAGATCATCGTCGTGCTCACATCACTATGCCCCAGGAGCTCCTGCACCGTCCGGATGTCGTAGCCTGACTCCAACAGGTGTGTCGCGAACGAGTGTCGGAACGTGTGACAGGTCACGCGCACGCCGAGCCCCGCCGCACGCGCGGACTGCGTCACTGCCGCCTGCACCACGGTCTCATGCAGATGATGGCGCCGACGCTCACCGGTCGCAGCGTCACGGTACTCGCGCGTCGCAGGAAACAGCCACTGCCACACCCACGCTCGGCCAGCGTCAGGACCGAGCTTCTTCGCCAACGCCCCCGGCAGCTCCACATACCCGCCCCCACGCGCCACCCACTCGGCGTGGCGCGCGCGATTGGTCTCGAGGTGCACACGCAGATCCTCAAGGACCGATTGCGGGAGCATCGTGCGCCGATCCTTGCCACCCTTCCCCCGCCGCACGGTCAGCTCGCTACGGTGCAAGTCGACGTCCTTCACGCGCAGCTGACAACACTCCATCAGGCGAAGTCCGCTCCCATAGAGCAGACGCGCCATCAGCTTCGGCGTGCCCTCGATGCCGTCGATCACACGCGCCACATCCGCAGCGCTGAGCACCGTCGGAAGCCGAGCCGGCCGCTTCGCGACCAGATGGTCCGTCGGCGATGCCAACGGCCGATCGAGCACCTCCTCGTACAGGAACCGAATGGCGGCGAGGGCCTGATTCTGCGTGCTCGCGCTCACGCGCAGATCGCGGGCCAGGTGGGTGAGAAAGTCCCGCAGCTCTCCGACGTCCATGTCGCGCGGATGACGACGCCCGTGGAACCTGACGTACCGTGACACCCACTTGGCGTAGGCCTCGATCGTGCGAGGGCTGTAGTGCCTCATGCGGAGGCGGTCGCGCAAGACGTCGATGAGACGCGGGGGTGCGGTCATGGGGCGAATCTGCGCAGGGCGCGAGGATACTCGACACCGATTCGCCGCAATCAAGCACGCGGCGTGGCACACCGCTGAGCACGACGGGGCGCGGCACGATCGCGCCGGCACGATCTTGCCGCGCGCTCGCGACGCCGCGCTCGCGACGGAATCTGCTGCGCTCGCGACGGAATCTGCTGCGCTCGCGAGGGAGCCCCTGCTCGCCTCGATCGCTGCTGCGCGAACGCCGCTCAGGCCTGCGACACGTGCGATCGTCAATGCGGAGCGCATGGCTTCCGGTGCGGAACGCCTACTCGGAGCTGCAGAACGCCGGATCGGCGCTGCGGACTCGGTGGTCGCCGATGCGGAGCGACCGTTCCGCTCTGCGCAGGCGTCGATCGACACTGCGGAACGGCCGCACGGAACCGCGAGCGCGACGCCCGCTGCTGCGCGACGCTCGCGCCACCCTGCGCGAGAAGCGGAGTGGCCTGCGCGACTGCCGAGCGCCGCTGCGCGAGTCGCGCGGTGGTCTGCGCGGCGGCAGAGCCTTCTCGCTGCACACGGGACACGGGCGTCCCGATCCACTCGGCGCTGCGATCGTTCCGGCGCGGTGCAAGAACGTCTCGCGACGCGGCGTGTGCATTCCGGTCGGTGGCTCGGGAGTCTCGGGCGGCGGCGTAGACAATCCGGTCGGCAGTGCGAACGACTCGGTCGGTCGCGCGATCAATCGCCTCAGCAGTGCGAGCAACCCCGTCGGCGTCGCGATCGATCCGATCGGCGGCTTGGACAACTCGGTCGGCGGCTTGGACAACTCGGTCGGCGGCTTGGACAACTCGGTCCGCGGCGCGAGCAACTCGGTCGGCGGCAGAATCAATCCGGGCGATCGCCCGATCGTCTCGGTCAGTCATGGGATCGTTCCCGCTGGAGGCCTGGGCATTCCGGTCGGCGCCTTGGCCGTTCCGGTCAGTCGGCTGCGAGTTGCGTTAGTCCGCACGCGACTCGCCCTGCGCCGCTCTCCCATCGAGTGGGCACGCCCCAACAAGGCGATCGACGGCCCTTCCTCACGACCGGCGGCCTCCTGCTCCAGATTCGCCGCTTGCGGCAAATGCTCGACACGCGGCGACTCACACGCGGTCGGCGGGTCGCTCCCTTCAACCCATACAACCTCCCAGACCCCCGATTGCCATGGATGCCCCTATGGCGGACAGTATCCTGTTATTCCGGCGCTCATGGGTTAGCGAGTACTCACGAGTGCGCGTGTCCATGCCCCGCCGACGCCGTGGTCCTTCGCCCGACGGCGCCGGCCGCGATCGTCGTCGTAGCCGAGCTCGCGCCCGCACCCGCATGCACTACGCCAGCGGCAACGAGCTCTCCGCCCGCGTGGCTTCATCGTGCACGCGCACGAGCCGCTCCGCGTCTGCGCAGCGATCGCCTCGGCCCAACTCGACGACGAAGCGACAGGTCGCAAAGGGTGCGCTGGCGGTGGCATACGACCGGAGCCACTGCTGGTGCTCCTGTTCGAGCGCGGCATCCTCGCGCGGGAACTTGCGCGGCGCGCGGTCGATGCCGCAGCGCCAAGGCTTCGGCGTCAGACGCGCACGGAAGCAGTGCTGGACCTTGGTGAGCTGCACATACTGCGGGTCGCTGCCCAGCTGCTCCAAGGCGGTGATCGTCGTGTCAGCCGTGGGATCGAACACCTGGTGCGTCGCCAGGACACGCCAGCCCGCGCGCGTCCGGTACACACGGAGCGTCCACGTGGGGTGCGCCAAGGCGAATGCGATGATCGAGGCGGGCAGGCCCATCGGATTCGCGGCCGGGGCCGGACGGGTACGGAACCAGCCGCGCAGCCGGTCGAACAGGCCACGGGGCTGGTCGTCGATGTCGGCGAGCAGGAGCCCGGCGGAGTTGAGCACGGAGCACCCATAGCCGTTGCGCGTCACGTAGCCGTCCAGCGCGCCGGCCGGGCCCCGGAGTTCGCTCAGGATCTCCTCGCGGATCGGACGATCGCCGTACCCGTAGCGATCGGGCCACGGGGCCCCCGCGCGAACGCGTTCACGCAGGCGCTCGATGACCTCCGCGGCCCGGGCCCGCGCCTCGGACACACTGCTGTCGGAGTGCCCGTAGCACTTGAGAGCTACGTCCTCGCGATGCGGACTGCGCTCGCTGCCCGACGCGGAGGCCCAGTACTTCGGAATGTGCAGCGACATTGCTGGAGTCCTCTCCGTTCGGGACCGCGTTCGGACGGCCGGCGGGGAATATACGAGCCGCTGCTACCGTGCATCGGCTGGCACGGCAGTCTCAGCTTTCGGGAATGTTGACTCCCGTGACCGAGCCGTCGCACTGAGGACCTTCGTTCCATCGGCCGGGCAGGTCGCCAGAGCGCCTCGATCCGCGACGCCGAAGGCGTCACCGTCAGTTCGACCTCACGGGGCACCGAGCATCGGGCAGCCGATCGACCGCCGGGCACCGCAACCGCTTGCCGAACCCCTCCGTCCGCTGGCAATCTTCGTCCGCGCCACCGCCCCCGTCCCCGCCCCATGACCACGCACGCCGTCCTCCCCGATCCATTCGCGCTCCGGCCGGCGTATCTCGAGCGCGAGGAGTTCACCGCACTCGAGGGCTTCCTCGACGCGGACCGGCTGGCGCCGCTGCTGGCCGAAGCGGATGTGTGCCGGGCGCACATCAATCGCAACTACGTGCCGGGGAAGAAGAAGGGCGGGTCGGTGTCCTACTTCGACGTGCGGCGGCATGCCCCGTCGATCCACGCCCTGTACCACTCGCGCGAGTTCATCGACTGGCTCGCTGCGCTGACGGGCGAGTCACTGCTCACCTGCCCGGAGTCCGACCCCCACGCCTGCGCCCTCTACTACTACACCGAGGAGGGCGACCACATCGGCTGGCACTACGACACGAGCTTCTACCGCGGCAAGCGCTTCACCGTGCTGCTCGGCCTCGTGCAGCGCTCACGCAGCGAACTCGTCGCGCGCCTCTACCACCGCAGCGGGACGCGCGCGGCGGAGGAGCTGCGCATCGCGACCCGCCCCGGCACGCTGGTGGTGTTCAACGGCGACAACTGCTGGCACATGGTCACCCCCAGCGGCGCGCAGGAGGACCGGGTGGTCCTCTCCATGGAGTACGTCACCGACCGCCACATGGGCTTCGCGCAGCGCCTGGTGTCCAACGTGAAGGACGCGGTGGGCTACTTCGGCTTCAAGGCGCTGTTCCGCGCGGGGCGCAGCTAGCGGCGGGGCCGGTCACGGACGGCTTCCGGGGCTGCGCGACCGGGATAGGGAGTCCTCGACCCACTGCCCGCCGCGATACCGGACCACCAGCGGCATCGCGACCCGAGCCGGCTCCGGGTGCATCGCCGCAGCCGCCCGCCGGATCACGAGCGTGGAGTCATCCTGCCACTCCAGGGAGTCCGGCCCCCAGTCCTCGGGGGCGATCTCCCAGATGAGCCGGAGCGAGTCCCGCGCCACGCGGTAGATCTGCACACGATTCGGCTCCTCCTGAGCCTCCGTGTCGAACGACGCCGTGCCGAGCCAGGTCGCGCCGGGCGAGAGTGAGGGTGCGTCGTCGAGCACCGTCAGCGCACCGCTCGCCGGCTGCATGAGCAGCAGCGCGCTGCTCTCATAGCCCATCCCCCACACAGCGTGGGCCTCGACGCGCGGCACCCACCCGACGTACAGGTAGTAGCCACGAGCCTCCCGCGCCGGGTCGTCGTCCACGAGCACAACCGAGTCCCCGCCGCTCGTACGGAACACCAGGCGCCGCGCGTCGCGTCGGACGTCGCGCCGCGAGGCGAGTGCCGTCGACTCATGCTGCCGCCAGCAACCGCGCCAGTCATCGGGATCGGCGCAGGACGGTTGCGGGATCAGCATCGCCGCGCCCGGGGCGGCGGTCCATGTGACGGATTCGACGGCGGACGGTTCCTGCGCGGAGTCCGCCGGGACACCCGGCCTGTCGGGCCGCCGATCGCAGGCGACCAGGGTGGCAACCAGGGTGGCAACCAGGGCGAAGAGCAGCACGTCGATCGGCGAACTACGGCGCACGTCCTCTCCTCTCCTTGGGCGGCGGGACCCGATCGGCCCCGCGCAACCAGTATACGATGAGCCCGCAGGGTTGCCCACCGATCGGCGGCCACCACGCGTAGCGCTGATACTGCGGGGGCACGTCCCGGTACTCGGCGTAGTACTCGATGGCGACGACATCCTCCGGATCCCAGAACTTGTCGGGGCTGCGCTCCTGTCCGGCGAGCGACAGCGGCAACTGCCCGTTCCAGATCTCCCGCAGGCAGCGGCTGGGGACGGGCGCCACGTCCCAACCCATGCGGCCGGGATCGAGCGTGGGGCGGCGGCGCAGGCCGGGCATCCCGTCGAGCATGTCGGCCCAGTGCCGAGGACGCATCGCGCGCAGCTCACCGGCATCACGGAAGTAGCCGATCCCGCTGTCGCGTCGGCACTCGAATCCGCTCAACGCGAACTCATCGCACTGCCGGCGGTCGATGATGACCGTGGCCGCGAGGCGCTGCGGCAGGCGCACCATTCGCACGGCCACACGTACGCTCCCGACGGCGGGGACACGCACCGTGTCGAGGTGCTGCCGATAGCCGATGAGCCGCACCACCAACTCGACTCGACCGCCGCTGCGGAAGCGCAGCGAGAAGCGGCCGGTCGAGTCCGTGCGGGCGCGCTGGCCCAGCTGGCCGGCGATGACGTCAGCGTCGCGCAGCGGCCGCTCCAGCGAATCCGTGACGACGCCCACGAGCACTTGGGCGCCGGCCGGAACCGCGCACAGCACGGCCGACGGGACGACCAGCATGGCCACCAGTGCGCTGACTCGTGCCGGCATGGGTCTCAGCGCCATCTCGGAAGAGGGTCGGTCGCGATCCAACTGGCGCACGCCCGGCCGTTTGTATCGCCCCGACGAGAGCCTTGCGACCCCGCGCCTACCGCGGCCGCGGCAACGCCGTCGGCGGCAACATGTTGTTCAACCGCATGTAGTTCGCCACCTGGCTGTAGTGGTCGGCCATGTCGATCAGGTGCCCGATCACCGGGCTCAGGCGCGACACGCTCCGCGTCTGGCCGCCCTGCGTCGCCGTGTAGGTGCCCGCGAGTGCGGCGTCGTTGAGCTGGCCGAACGCCTGCTCGCAGAACGCGAACGATGCCTTCAGCGAGGCCACGAGCTTCTCCTTGGGCCAGGTCGCCTTCACCGAGTCTGGCGTGCTGGTCTCGTCAGCCGGACGCGTCGCCTTCATCTCGCCGAAGTTGTTGCAGAAGAAATAGTTGTCGTTGGCGAGGTGCTGGGCGATGTAGCCGATCGTCTGCTGCGGCGCGGTGGGCTTGTAGCCGAACATCGACGCCGGGATCGAGTCGAAGGCCTGCGCGAGGTTCCGCTGCAGGGCCATCGTCCGCGTCCGGGAGACGGTGGTCATCGGGTCGGCAGCGGGCGCCGTCGAGGCCGCGGGCGCCTGCTGCGCCGCGAGGGTGACCGGCAGGGCCAGCACCAGCAGGACTGCACGTGCGGACTTCATCGGAGTTGCTCCAGGGAGGATGTTTGTCGAACCCTTGAAGCTGCGCCTCCTGTGGTCGGGGCGCAAACGCCCGAGTGTCCGCGCTTCGTGCGCGCGCAGGGCACGCCACGCGACCTCGTCGCGACTCCCTTACGGCTGCCTGGTCGCGTTCCGCGCCAGAGTCTTGAACCGCTCCCCGCCCGCCTGGACCACCGTGATGGTGATGTTGCCACCCTTGCTCATGTTGACGTCACGGACGGTACCGGATTTCCCCTTGTGCGTTCCGCTCGTCACCACGCAGTGGTCACCGTCCCGCAGTGACGTCTTCTCGGCTGATGCCATGCGCCCCTCGAGGTCAGTGTGAGTCTCACGTCCGCAAGCTGCGATGGGCTGCCAAGACCGCGTTCCGGCGACTGCGTGGCCTTGCATGGTATCCAGACGATCCCAGTATCCCAATCTACCTGACGGCGGAGTTGTGTGTCACGGATACGTGGGCTCGTGACTTCGTCAGAACCGCGCATCCAGCGCCAGGGTCAACCGCAGCGCCCCGCTCGGCCGCAGCGC
The DNA here is from genome assembly GCA_902825965.1 of uncultured Gemmatimonadota bacterium. Lineage (GTDB taxonomy): Bacteria > Gemmatimonadota > Gemmatimonadetes > Gemmatimonadales > Gemmatimonadaceae > Pseudogemmatithrix. The sequence continues at coordinate 8,697 of CADEDA010000032.1, forward strand.
CCGTGCGAGATCGACCCGCGCCAGTCCGTCGAACACCGACAACCCGACGCCGGCCCCCGTGAGCGGCCGCCCCGGCCTGTGCCATTCGCGGCGCTCACCCACCCAACCCAGGTCGGCGAAGACCGAAGGCCGCAGCGTGCGGGAGTCGAGCGCGAGTTCGCTCCGTACAAGCCACACCGCGTCGCCCGTCGCAGTGAGCGCACGATGCCCGCGCAGCGACTGCGGGCCGCCGAGGGCGAACTGCCGCTGCACGGGCACCCTGCCGATGGTCGCACCGAGTGCAGTTGACACGGACGCGAGCAAGGGACCCGCGATCCCGCGAGACGCTGACAGGTCGAGCAGGCCACGTCCGTACGCGAAGTCGCCACCGGCCGCCTCCAGCCGGAGGTCGGCGTGGGCGAGGAATCCGCGCGCGTCGCCTTCGCGCACAGCGCGGACGCGCACCGCCGCCCCAACCTGCGTGGCCGCATCGGCCACCGGATTCGAGAGTCCGCGGTCACGCGGCCCCAGCAGGTTCCATCCCGTCTCGAGGCGCGCAGCGCGCTGCCGCTCCGCGAAGAGGCGCCACGTCAAGGCGCGGGTGCCGGCATCCGCACCCGTCCGTTCGCCACGCAACTCAAGCCCCGAGCTCCGATAGTACGCGCCGTCGTCCCGCCCGAACAGGAACGCGCCGAGCGATGCAGCCGGACTCAACGGGGACCCCCAGTCATTGGATTCCGCGAGTCGCCGATACAGCGCAACCCGGTCACGCCGCCGCCCGTTGCCACGTTCGGCCGCCAGCTCGCCGTTCAATTGCCGGTCAGCCACGGAGCCCCGCAGCGTGGACTCCAGGTGCAGCCCGTGGCCCAACATCCAGCTGACGCCGACCGCCGTGGACAGACCCTCCACGCGATTGAACCGCGTCTGCGAAAGGCCGTATCGCCATTGCAGCGGCTGCGGCGCCCACTCGGCCTGCAGGTCCATGCCGAGCGCACGCAGCAGCGCGACTCGATCCCGCGCAGCGAAGGTCTCTTCGCCGTCATCGAATATCGACGGCGGCAGCTCCGAAGCGCGCTGCAGCGCGGCGCGGTCACGCGGCACGGTCGTGTGCACCAGTACCGCGCCGCCGTAGCGCCGGCTGCTCACGCTGCGCACGAGCGGATCCGCCGGCGACTCCGGTGCGCGCGTTCCCGCGACGGCGGGGCCCGCGACGCGGCCCCGCGCCTCGGCGCGCAGGTACGTGAAGCGTTGCTCGATGCGCATCGGGGCGCGCACGCCGCCGGCCTGTGCCCTTCCCTCGAGGTATTGGAGGCGCGGAAGCCAGAACGACTCGCCGACCAATCCGAACTCGACGACCACCGCGTCGATCTCATATTGCAGCGGCGACAGCAACGCACCAAGCCATTTCGGTGTAGCCCGCCGCGTGGATGACTCCCGCGACACCTCCAAGAGGTCCGTCGCAGCCGCGAGTCGATACGACGCGCGCACCAGACTCGCGCTCGCGTCGTCGAGCCAGAACGAACCCACCACGAGGTTCCACCGCGGCGCCAAGGCGGTCACGCGCAGCTCGCGGAGCACGATGCGGCGCTCACCGGGCAGCGTGAGGATCAGGGAATCGCCCAGCGCATATCGATAGAAGCGTTCGGCGCCGGCGGCGAGTGGATTCACGAGTTCGCGCGTGTTGATGCTGTCCTGCGTCGCACGCGCCTGCCCCACGAAGTCGGTGACCATTCCCTCGCCGCTCCAAAGTTGCTCACGGCCGGGGAAGTACGGGATGGGAACGGCGTTCGCGAGGTCGCGGTCGGTCGCGCCCCCGAAGTTCCCCGCCCAGGCGCCGACGAAGGTCCTTGACCCCTTGAGTGCCACCTGCACGGACTGCCCGCGCCACCAGTCGATGCGTGCGGCGTTCTCGTGGCGGTACGCGAGGCGATCGCGACCGTTCCGGCCGATCGCGATGCGCAGGGACAGGCGCTGCACCACGTCTGCACTGTAGTGCGCGAGTGCCGAGTCCTGCCGAAGCCGCGCGTCGCGCGTGCGCGCCAGCAGTGCCATCGCCGCCGGCGATGAACGCGAAGGTTGCGATCCCGGAGCTTGGGACGGCAGTACCCTGCCGCCGAGGGTGCCCAGGCTGAGCAGGACGAGGGAGACAAGTAGCCGGGACGAGGTCGCCATGCCTGGGCTACGGCTCGAACGGCCAGCGGTGTCAGGGACCGCGCCGCGCTGGGGCGCGCCGTGTGTAGCGTGGTGCGGACCGTCCGATCGAGACGGTGGGCGCGTGCGCCTAGTGCTCCCCCACCGGCGCACAACAGTCGGCACACACCGTCCGACCCCGCAGGGCCTCCACCCCCTCACGCGCGATGATCGGCACCATCACCAGTGCCGCTACCGGATCGGCCCACCACCAGCCCAACTGCGCGTTGAGCAGCAAACCCGCCAACAGGATGGCCGAGAGATACGCGCAGAGTTCCGTCTGCCTGGATTCGGCCGTGAGGACGCGACTCGAGAGCTGGGCCGCCACCCGGCGCTTGGCCCGCGCGAGCAACGGCATGACCAGCAGCGACGCGGCGGCGATCACCACGCCCACCGGCGACTCGTCCGGCGCCTCCTGCAAGGCCAGCGACGCAACGGCGTCGACCGCGACATAGGCGGCGAGCAGCACGAAACTCGCACCGATGACGCGCAGGGCCACCCGCTCGGCGTGCGCACGCGCCGCCGGATCCGCGTCCCGGCGCAGACGCCAGACTCCCGCGAGCCCGCTCGAGAGCTCGATCACGCTGTCGAGCCCGAATCCGATGAGCGCCACGGAGCCGGCGATGCCGCCCGCGATGAGCGCCACGACCGCCTCGACCGTGTTGTAGGCGATCGTCAGCCAGGTGAGCAGGGCACCGCGACGGACGACGGCGGCTCGGGTCAATGTGCTGCTCGTCATGCCTGAACCTAGCGACTCCCGCCCCTACTGCGGCGTCGGCTCGGGACGGAGCACCAGCGGCGCCACGGCGCGCTCCACCTCGACCACGGCGTCGACCTGGCGGCGCAGCTCGCGCACCACGTCGAGCTGGGCCGTCAGGTTGCCCGGGGCGATCTCGCCCGCCCGCAGCCGCAGCAGGTCCAGGCGGATGGACTCCAGCGCCGCGATGGTCGTGCCCAGCCGGCCCTGCACCACGCCACGCTCGGCCTCCAACGCGTCCACACGAGCGGCCCGGTCGGTGGCCGCCGCGTTGCGCGCCATGCGGACCTCGGCCGAGATCGCCTGTTCGCGGACGCGGAGGGCGGTCGCCTGCTCGGCCAGTGCGGCCGCCGCAGCGGGGAGTCCGGCAAGTTCCGCGCGCGCCTCGGCTGGCAGCAGCGCGAACAAGGCTTCGGTGGCCTGCCCCACCAAGAGTTCCGTCGGCGCCGACGAGAGCACCGCGCCGGTGGTGGCGGGCACGCGGCCACCACCCAGCAGGCGGACGATGCCACGCGCGAGCGGGGCGCGGATGCGCTTGTGGAACCACGCGGCAAGTCCGCTGGCCTCCCACTGGAACGAGAAGCTGCGATGCAGCAGCAGGCTGGGCACCACCCACGCGAGGACGATCGCGCCGCCCTGCAGCACGGCCACGGGGTACGTGAGGTTGTCGAGCGCTGCCTGCGCGAAGGCGAGTGCGCCACCGATCCCGATCCCCGCGGTCGAGCGCAGCCACGAGCCACGGCGGTCGAGCTCCGCGTCGCGCGGGGCGAGCGCATCCGCGATGTCCTGCGGGGCGGCCCCGGACTTGAGCGCGCGCCGCGCCTCGATCAGCGCCTCGCCGGCGCGGATGGCCGCCGCAGCGGTCGTGAACATCACCACACCGCTCGCGACGGCGCCCATGAGGTAGCGGCCGAGTCCGCCAGCGGCCTCGCCAAGCGTCATGAGCACTGACGCCGTCCCCAGCGCCGCGGTCCAGCCCACCATGGTCCCCGCACCGCTGGCCGCCGCATGCACGGCGCGCGTCTCCGGCGAGAGCTCCACGGCGCGCGGTGCACGCTCCAACGCCGCCACGAACTCCGCGGCACTGGCGAAACGCGCCTCGGGCTGGAGCTCGAGGCAGCGGTCGATCGCGTCGCCCACCGCCTCATCCACCTGGGGGGCGCGCGCGCGGACCGCTGGCGCCCGCGTCCCCACCTGCTGTGCGACCACGGCCAGCGCACTCGCGCCGTCGAACGGGTAGCGTCCCGTCGCCGCGAGATGCAGGGTCACACCGAGCGCGTAGAGGTCGGCACGCCCATCCACCCGCTCGCCCATGGCCTGCTCGGGCGCCATGAAGCGCGCCGTGCCGGCGACCTCCCCCGAGGCGAGCACGCCCTCGCCTGCCCCGGCCGCGGGATCGTGCCAGGCGATGCCGAAGTCCGCGATGAGCGCGCGCTCACTGCCGCGTTCGAGGAGGATGTTCTCCGGCTTCACGTCGCGATGCACCACGCCGCGCTCGTGCGCGTACGAGAGCGCCCAGCCGATCTCCCGGCCGATGCGGCGCAGCATCTCCGCCGGGACGGGACCGGCGCGGCGCAGGCGGTCGGCCAACGTCTCGCCCTGCACGTACGCCATCACGAACCACGCCAACTCGCCCGACTCGGCGACCTCATGGATGGGCACGATGTGCGGATGGAAACACTGCGCGGCGATCCGGGCCTCACGCAGGAAGCGGCGGCGCATCTCGTCGCGCGCGCCGAGCGTGGGGGCGAGCAGCTTGATCGCCACGGGCCGCTCGAGCAGCACGTCGCGGGCGAGGTAGACGATGCCCATGCCGCCGCGCCCGAGTTCACGCTCCAGGGAGAAGCGACCCGCGAGGGCGCGCTGCAGCGCGATGAACGTGGCGTCGGCGGCCGGGGTGGCGTGCGGGGGCATGCTGGAACCTACGCCACCGCGCCAAGGCGTGGTTTCGTGCCGGGTGGGGCTACTCGTTCCCCGGCCGGACGGCGAGCTCCACACGCCGGTTCCGCGCGCGCGCCGCATCGGTTCGTCCCTGCACCAGCGGACGGTCGGCGCCGTAGCCGCGCACCACCAGCCGGTCCGCCGGCAGGCCCATGTCGATGAGGTACGCGCGCACCTTGTAGGCCCGTGCCAGCGACAAGGCGAAGTTGGAGTCCGGGTCGCCCACGTCGTCCGCGTGGCCCGCCACCTCGAGCACGAAGCGCTCCCGCTCGCGCAACTGCCGCGCCACGCGGGCGAGTCGCGAGACGTACTGCTGCCGCACCGCGATCGACGCCGTCTGGAAGAGCACGTTGTCGAGGGTCATGCCCATCGGCCCACGCGGCTCCGCCGCCGGTTCCTCAGGCGTCACCGCCGTGACATCCGGCACCGTGGGCGGCGGGGGCGGGGGCGGCGGCGGCTCCGCCGAGCAGCTCGGCAAGAGGTCGAGCTGCACCGGCAGCTGCCACGTGAGCTCCACGCGGCGGTTCCGCTGGCGTCCGGCGCGTGTGCTGTTGCTGTCGCGCGGCCGCGTCTCGCCGAAGCCCACGGCCGAGATGCGGTCCCCCGCCACGCCCTTGCCCACGAGGTACTGCCGCACGCTGCGGGCGCGGTTGGCCGAGAGCGTGAGGTTGTAGCTGTCGGTGCCGATGGAATCGGTGTGGCCGCTGACCTCCACCGGGATCGCGGGGCGGCGCAGCAGTTCCGTCACCACGGAGTCGAGGATGGCCCGCGACGTGCTGCGCAGCGCGAAGCGGTCGATGTCGAACTCCACGCCCTCGAGCACGGTCTGGGTCTGCTGCGTGGGCTCGGGGCAGCCGCGCGCGTCCACCATCTTGCCGGCCGGCGTGTTGGGGCAGCAGTCGAGCGCGTCGGGGACTCCGTCGCCATCGCGGTCCGGCACCACCACGGGCGCGGGCGGCAGCGGCACGGCAGGAGCAGGAGCCGGTGCCGGAACCTCGGCCACCACCACCGGCGGCGGTGCGTACTTGAGCACGCTGTCCACGTACGCCTCGAGCTTGCCAGCGGTCATCACGTGCGGCTCGGCGCTGCAGGCCGCACCGGGCGCGGCATCGTGGCCCGCGCGCACCAGCTCGATCTCGAGCTGCGCCACCTCCGCAGCCACGAGGTCGAACCGCGGATGCGCCTTGAAGCGGTCCACCTCGGTCCAGAGGTCCTCACGGACCTTGCGTGTGCCCGTCGGCAGCTTGGTGGAGCGCTCCACCTCGTGGACGTCACGGTCCACGAGCGTGGCCATGAGCTTCACCGCTTCGCCGAGACTCTCCTGGATGATGGGGCCCCGGTCGTTGGCCCAGTACTCCTCGCGCGTGAAGTTGAGCCAGGCCTGGGCCTTGGAGACCAGATACCGCCGGGCCGGGTCCTTGGATTCGCGCGCCGCGATCACGTCGAGCCGCTGCTGCCAGTTGCGCAGCATCGCGAGGTCCTCGCCGATGGCCTCGTCGGTGATGCGCTGCGAGGCCGACCGCAGGCCCATGGGGCCCGTCGCCGAGGACGTGCACGCGAACCCCAACCCGAGCAGCGCCAGGGCGCCGAGCAGGCGGAGGGACGTGCGGCGGACGGGAAGGCGGCTCATCGACGGGGCGGAGTGACGGGGGCCGGCGCTGCCGCCGGGGTGGCAGCACCGAAGATATCCTCGGCGAACTTCCAGCCAAGGTCGATGTAGAGGCCGCGCTGCGTGCTGTTGGCGTCCGTGAGGCCCTCGTCGCGCACGCCGAAGAAGTTCGCCCCCACGGCGAGGCGCATGTTCCTAGCCATGCGGCGTCCGACCTCGGCGCCCAGCCCGTACTCGCGGTTGCCGACGCTGCCGGAGAACAGCGTGCGCCCGATGAGCGCCGCGTCCCAGTCCCGCGAGAGGTCGATCAGGCCGCGGGCGCTGAGCAGGTGCGCGCCCTGCGTCGAGCCCACCGCCCCGAGGTCGTCGTGGCTGAGCTTGGTGGCGTATTGGCCCGAGACCGTGAGGTTCGGCCGCACACGCACGTTCAGGTGCGTGGAGATGATGTGCGCCCGGCTGAGCGTCTCCTCGGCGCCGGTGGGCGTGTTGGACTCGTAGCGGTACTCGTAGCGCGCGAGCGCGTTCCAGGTGTCGGTGTCCGTCTGGCGGAACGCGAAGCCGAGCTGCGAGCGGCTCTGCGTCTGCTGCTCGCCGATCAGGCTGAGCAGCGAGCGGCCGAGGAAGGTGACGTCGCGGCTGACCTTGCGGGCGTAGCCGACGGTGCCGAGCCAGCTGTCACCGTCGCTCGCGTCGCGGAACTCCACGCGGGCCGTGCCGCGCCAGAGCGGGTTGCGCGTGTACTCGACGCCGCCGGTGATGGCCGTGGCCTCGAGCCCGCTGCCCGTGAGGCGCTCCACGCGCTCGAACGAGGAGTTGAGCACCAGCCCGCGCTTCACGGTCCAGCGGTTCCGCAGGCCGATCGCCGCCTCCGCGTCGCGCCCGGCGAAGGCGTCGCGGGCGCGGTACTCGGTGAACGCCTGGTTGCCCGTGAGGTAGTCCATGTCCAGGCCCACGACGGTCTGCGCGCTGCTCTGCGCACCGTTGAGCGCGTACGGGCCGGCGAAGGACGAGAGCAACTCATGGCGGGCGTAGAGCCGCGTGCGCTTGGCGACCAGGAGGTCGGCGCCCAGCGCGGCGCGGCGCTGGTCGGCTTCCTGGATGTCCTGTTCGAACTCGCCCCACACCGACGCGCGCCGGTCCTTGGCGAGGTCGGCGGTGATGCGGGTGCGCAGGGCGTTGGTCTCGTTGGGGGTCGCTCCGACGGTGAACGGCGAGGCCGGCGCGCTGGTCTCGGAGGCGTGGCGGAAGCCGGCCTCCACGCGCAGGCGGTCGTAGAACGCCCGCTCCACGCCAATCAGCACGCCATCGCGACGTCCGCCGCTCACGCGGTCCTCGGTGCGCAGCGCCTCACCCAGCATGCGGGTGCGGCTGTTCATGGTGTAGCTGCCACGGGCGCCGAGCTCGCGGCGGCCACCCGCGAAGGTGGACGAGAGATTGGCGAAGCCCGAGTCCGACTGGCCGGCGAACACCCGCGCCTCGACCCGTTGCGAGCGGTGCCGCAGTTCCAGCCGCGTGGCCGTGCCGCGCACGAGCGAGTCACCGTCCGTCTGCGCCGCCTCGGCCAGCAGGAAGGTGCCCTGCGCCAGCTGCAACGTCGCCGTGAGGCCCATGAGCGAGCGTTCGTCGCTGGGGTTGGCGTCGCGCACGTAGGTGCCGCCCAGCTCGAGGCGCCCGGTGACGCGCGTCTGGCCCGACACGCCGGCCTGCCAGAAGGCCTCGCCGCCCTGCTCCACTTCGTAGGTCACGCGGATCGACACCGGGTTCAGGTCGGCGTCGAGGCTCGGGATGGGGCGCCGGAACAGCAGGCGGCCGGTGAACGGCTCGAGCGTGTAGTCGGCGAAGCGCTGTTGCGGCTCCACCTTCACGATCATGCTGGGCTGGTTGCGGTCGCGGGTGATGATCTCCACGCGCTCGGTGTTGAGTCGGGCATCGCGGCGGTTGAGGGCGTACGGTCCCGAGATGCCCATGCCGCGCAGTTCGTCCACGCGCTGCGTGAGCCGACCCTGACTGGCGAACACGTCGAGCACGCCGCGGCGGCCCTCGAGGTGCTGCCGCGCGCCGGTGAGCGTGCGGTCGTACGCGCTCAACACGCGTCCGTCCACCGCCGACGGCGTCTGGAAGTCGCCGTAGAGGAAGAACGAGCGTTCCTTGTCCACGCGCACGTAGAAGCGGCCCGCTGACTGGGCATCGAACTCGCGCATGGAGGCGTCGCCGTACACCGGGTAGAACTCATCCGGGCGGATGTCGCGCTGCAGACGCTCGTACTCCTCGCGCTCGGAGTCGAGGGCGAGCGTGAGCAGGTAGTCGCCCTTCACCTTGCCGCGCAGGTACAGCGCCCCGCGGGCCCCGGCGCGCAGGTCACCATTGTCGCTGGCGATGGCCACGTCGCGCAGCACTTCCTCGAATCCATCGTCCGCGCGCGCCGGCGAGAGCGCACCCTGCGTGAGCGACCGCAGCGAGACCCGCGCCTGCACGAGGCCGGTCGCCATGAGCGCCTGCGAGGCCGCCGCGAAGTAGACGTTCTGCGTGGTGCTCAGTTGGTCCGTCGTGGCGCGCACCTGGCCGTTGCCGGCCTGCGTGGGCGCGACCAGCGGGAACACCGACCCGCTGTCACCGAGCAACGTCTGCACGCCCGGCTCGGCCGGGTCGAGATCCTCCACCAGCCAGCGGCCGAGCGAGGTCTCCAGCGTCACCGGCCCCGGCGCGGACACCACGCCGCCGCGCGCATCGACCACCCGCACCAGCACCGGCACCGGCGTCACGCCGTCGGCCGCGAGCGTCGTCTGCGGCACGCGCAGGTCGATCCGGTGCCCATTCGCCGAGGCGCCGCGCGCCGAGTCCGGCCGCAGCATCACGTTGGTGAGGCCTTCGCCGAGCAGCGGCACGCCAGTGGAGAGCAGCGGGCGATACGCGTTGGCCGGCACGGCGGACGCCGCCATGGCTGCCGCCATGCCCGCCCCCGCGGCGCTACCGGTGCCGACCGCGGCCCCGCCCTCCGACGGCGCAAGCGGCACGGCGCCGGCCGGGTTGGTGGCGGAGGGCATCACACCGGTCGCCGCCGGGTTCGACACGCCGCTCAACTGTCCGACGAGCCCACCCACCGCGCCCGCGTTCATCGGCACGCCATTGACCATCACGGTGCCGCTGTCGGCGACGAGACCGCTGATCTCACCCTGTGCGCGCCGTGCGAGCACGGCCTGCAGCATCGCGTCGGTGCGGCGGATGGCGAAGTTCGCGGCATGCAACTCGCCCACCGTGAGGTCCACGAAGCGGCTGCGGGCGTCGCCGGCGTTGCGCAGGCTGGTCTCGATGAGCTCGGCGCCCGCCGGCAGCGTGCGCTCGTCCACGCGCAGCACGTGGCGACGCGGGCTCAATCCATAGAAGGAGAACTTGCCCTCGACGTCGGTGATCACCGCGGTGCCGTCCTCGAGGATCACGCGGACACCCGGCACGCCGATCTCATGGGCGCCCTGCACCACGGCCAGCGAGTCGCACTCGCAGTCCACGTACACCTTGCCGATGACCATCGCGCGGTCGGTGAACACGCCGCCCTCGACGCGCACGCGCGCGGCGGCGGTGGCCGAGACCGCACCGGTGATGGCGCTGGAGGCCACCGCGCGGTTGATGCCGTCACCCAGGCGCGCCCCCGCGCCCACGCGCACGCGGTAGGTGAGCACCACGTTGCCGCCGGCCGGCACCGTACCGAGCGTGAACGCGAGCCGCGGGCCGTTGGCGCCCAGCGGGTCCGGGATCACCACACCGTCCACGCGCGCCGTGCCCGGCACGTAGGCGAAGCCCGAGGGCAGCGCGTCGTTCACCACCACGTCGGTGGCGGTGGTGGTGCCGGCCGCGCGCACGTCGATGCGATAGTCGATCACGTCGGCGATCTCGACCACGTCGCGCGAGGCGGACTTCTCCACCAGCAGCTGCGTGTCGGAGACGAGCACCGGCGCCGTGGCCGAGGTGTTGTTGCCCACCGTGCCGTCGTCGCCGAAGGTGGAGACGTAGACGCGGTTCACCACCGTGGGCAGCGCGGCGTTGCCGACCCCCACGGTGAGCGTGAAGCTGGTGGAGGCGCCCGGCGCGAGCGACGCCGCATGGATGCAGGTCACCACCGGGCCAGCCACGCTGCAGGCCCAGCCGGTGCCGACGCCCGAGACGAAGGTCAGGCCGGCCGGCAGCGTGTCGGTGACGGTGATGTCGCCGATGGTCGCCGCCGCGCCGACGTTGGTGATCTGCATCGTGTAGACGCCGTTGCCACCCACGCGGAACACGCCGACCGGCGTCTTGGTGATGGCGAGGTCGATCGCCGGGCTCACGGTCGTGGGATCGGCGCCCGCGTCGTTCGCCGGGTCGGCGTCACCGGCGGTGCTGACGTGGGCGCGGTTGATCACGTTGGGCAGCGCAGCGCCGCCCACCGAGGTCACCAGGGTGATGCTGCTGGTCGCACCCGCCGCGAGCGGCGCAGGGTGCGAGCAGCTCACCACCTGAGCGGCAGTGCCGCAGGTCCAACCCGTGCCGCTGGCCGAGACGAAGCCGAGGCCCGCTGGCAGGGTGTCGACCACGGTCGTCGTCGCGGTGGTCGGCACGGGGCCGATGTTCCGCACGGCGAGCGTGTACGTGCCGTCGAGACCCACGACGAAGGTGCCGGTGTGGCTCTTGGTCATCGCGAGGTCCGGACGCTGGATCAGCGTCACGTCGCTCGCGCTGTTGTTGCCCGTCGGGTCGTTCACACCCAGCGGTGCGGTGATGGTCGCGGTGTTGTTGAGGCTGCCCGCACCGTTCACCACCGAGCTCACGGTGAAGGTCACCGTGCCGCCCGCCGCGAGGTTCACCGCCGCGTTGATGTTGCCCACGCCGGCTGCGGGGCAGGCCGAGCCCGGCGTGGCGGTGCAGGTCCACGAGGGATCGACCATCTGCGCGGGCAGGTTGTCGGTGACCGTCGCGCCGGTCACCGCACTCGGGCCCGCATTGCTCGCCACGATGGTGTAGGTCACCACGCCGCCCTCGGCGATGGCCGTGAGCCCGTCGGTCTTGGTGATGCTCAGGTCGGCCGTCGCCGCCGCCGTGGTGACGTCGGTGGCGCTGTTGTTGCCGGCCGGGTCGTTGACCCCCAGCGGCGCCGTGATGGTGGCGGTGTTGGTGATCGTGCCCGCGCCGCTCACGGTGGCCGTGAGTGTGAACGTCGCCGTGCCGCCGCTGAGCAGGTCCACCGTGGCGCTGAGCGGGCCGCTGCCGCTCGCCGGGCAGACCGAGCCCGCCGAGGCGACGCAGGTCCAGTTGGCGTTGCTCAGGTCGCTCGAGAGCAGGTCGCTCACGGTCGCGCCCGTCACGGCGCTGGGACCGTGGTTGGTCGCGACGATCGTGTAGGTGAGCGTGCCGCCCTGGTTCACCGTCGCCACGCCGTCGGTCTTGGTGATCGACAGGTCGGCGGTGGGGACGATGGTCGTGTTGTTGTCGCTCGCGCTGTTGTCGGCCGGGTTGGGATCGTTGGTGCCGGCCGGCACCGCGATGGTCGCGGTGTTGTTGATGGTGCCCGTGCCGCCCACCGTGGCCGTGAGTGTGAACGTGGCGGTACCGCCTGCCAGCAGGTCCACCGACGCGGTGATGTCACCGCTGCCGCTGGCCGGGCAGGCCGAGCCCGCACTCGCCGCGCAGGTCCAGGTGGCCGCGGTCAGTTGCGCCGGCAGCAGGTCGGTCACCGTGGCGCCGAGCACGGCGCTCGGGCCGGCGTTCGTCGCCACGATGGTGTACGTGAGCGTGCTGCCCTCGATCACCGAGTTCACGCCGTCGTCCTTGCTGATGCGCAGGTCGGCCGTGGGCGTGATCGTGGTGTTGTTGTCGGTGGCGCTGTTGTTG
>CADEDA010000032.1:21131-26865 GCA_902825965.1 uncultured Gemmatimonadota bacterium
GCGCAGGTCGGCCGTGGGCGTGATCGTGGTGTTGTTGTCGGTGGCGCTGTTGTTGCCCGCCGGGTCGTTCACACCCACCGGCGCCGTGATGGTCGCCGTGTTGCTGAGGGTGCCCGTGCCGCTCACGGTGGCCGTGAGCGTGAACGTCACGCTGCCGCCGCTCGGGAGGTCCACCGTGGTGTTGATGTCGCCCGCCCCGGACGCCGCAGCGCAGGCCGCGCCCGCACTCGGCGCGCAGGTCCAGGTGGCCGCCGTGAGCTGCGCCGGCAGCAGGTCCACCACCGCCGCACCGGTCACGGCACTCGGGCCGGCGTTCGTGGCGACGATCGTGTAGGTGACCGTGCCGCCCTCGACCGCCGCTGTGACCCCGTCGGTCTTGGTGATCGCGAGATCGGCCGTCGGCGTGATGAGCGTGTTGTTGTCGGTGGCGCTGTTGTTGGCCGGCGTCGGGTCGCTGGTGCCCGGCGGCGCAGCGACGGTGGCGGTGTTGCTGATGCTGCCCGCGCCGCTCACCGTGGCGGTGACGGTGAAGGTCACCGAGCCGCCGTTGAGCAGGTTGACCGTCGCCGTGATGTCGCCGCTGCCCGAGGCCGGGCAGGCCGAGCCCGCCGTCGCACTGCAGGTCCAGGTGGCGGCAGTCAGCTGCGCCGGGAGCAGGTCGCTCACCGTCGCCCCGGTGACGTCGCTCGGGCCGGCGTTGCTGGCGACGATGGTGTAGGTGATGCTGCCGCCCTGCGTCACCGCAGCCACGCCGTCGGTCTTGGTGATGGAGAGGTCGGCCACCGCCGCACCGAGCGGTGTCGGCGTGGACGCACTGTTGTTGCCGGCCACCGGGTCCGGCGTGCTGCTCGTCGCCGTCACGGTGTTCACGATCGGATCGGGCGTGGTGTAGCCGCTCGGCACCGCGTACGTGATGGTGAACGTGCGCGTGCCACCCGCCGGGATGCTGCCCAGCGCGCAGGGGAATCCGGCCGGGCAGTCGCCCGCCGTGCCCACCAACGTGAGCCCGCTCGGCAGCGGCACGGTCACGTCCACGTTCGCCGCGTCGGACGGGCCGTTGTTGGTGACCGTGGCCGTGAACGTGATGGTGGTGCCCGGCGTGGCCGCCGCCGGACCGGTCTGCGTCACCTGCACGTCAGCCTGCGGCGTGAGCGCTGCCGTGGCGGTGCTGCTGTTGTTGCCCGCCGGATCGTTCACGCCCACCGGCGCGGTGACGGTCGCGGTGTTGGTCAGCGAGCCCGTTGCCGTCGCGGCGATGGTGCCGGTGGCGGTGAACGTGGCCGTGCCGCCGCTGAGCAGGTCGACGGTGGTGTTGATGTCACCGGCGCCGAGCGCCGCGCAGCTCGAGCCCGCACTCGCGCTGCAGGTCCAGGTCACCGCACTGAGCGTGGCCGGGAACAGGTCGCTCACCGTGGCCGCGGTCACGGCGCTCGGGCCGGCGTTCGACACCGTGATGGTGTAGGTCGCCGTTGCTCCCGGCACCGCCGCACCCACCAGCACCTTGCTGATGCTCAGGTCCGCCGTGGGTGTGATGCTCGTGACGTCGGTGGCGCTGTTGTTGGCGGGAGTCGGATCGGTCACGCCCACCGGCGCGGCGATGGTCGCCGTGTTGCTCAGGGCCCCGGCGCCCGACACCGTGCCGCTGGCGATGAACGTCACCGACGCACCCGCCGGGAGGTTCACCGTCGTGTTGATGTTCCCCGCACCGCTGGCGGCGCAGCTGGCGCCGGCCGTGGCGCTGCAGGTCCAGGTCACGCCGCCGAGCGCGGCCGGGAAGTTGTCGACCACCGTCGCGCCCACGACCGCCGTGGGACCGTTGTTGGTCGCCACGATCGTGTACGTGACCGTCGCAGCCTCATTGACGCTGGCCACGCCGTCGGTCTTGGTGATGCTGAGGTCCGCCGTCGGCGTGACCGGCGTGTTGATGGTGACGCTGTTGTTGCCCGCGACCGGATCGGCCGTGGAGCTCGTCACCGTCGCCGAGTTCACCACCGGCGCCGGCGTGGTGTAGCCGGCCGGCACCGCGAACGTGACCGTGATGCTGCGCGTCGCACCCGGCGGCACCGTGCCGAGGGCGCAGGGGAAGGCCGTGGTGCAGTCACCCGCCGTGCTCACGAAGGTCAGGCCCGCCGGCGTCGGGTCGTTGACGACCACGTTCGCGGCGTTGGACGGCCCGGCGTTGCTCACCTGGATCGTGTACACGAGCGTCGCGCCCGGCACCACGTTCGCCGGCCCGGTCTTGGTGATGCTCACGTCCGCACTCGGCACCAGCGTGTTGACGTCGGTGTTGTTGGCGGACGACGGGTCCGACACGCCGGCCGGTGGCGTGATGGTCGCGGTGTTGACGAGCGTGCCGATCGCCGCGGCCGAGATGGTGCCGCTGGCCGTGAACGTGACCGTGCCGCCCGGCGGCAGGTCCACGAGTGCGTTGATATTGCCCGCGCCCGCGGCCGGACAGGCCGCACCCCCGGCCGCCGCGCAGGTCCACGTGACGCCGGTGATGTCGGTGGGGAAGTTGTCGGTCACCGTCGCGCCGAGGGCCGCACTGGGGCCGGCGTTCGTCGCGGTGATGGTGTACGTGATCGGCGCGCCCGGCACGCTCGTGGCCGAGCCGTCGGTCTTGGTGATGGAAAGGTCGGCCACCGGCGACCCCGCCGACGTGGACGCGATCGCCGTGTTGTTGCCGAGCGCGGGGTCGGTGGTGGTCGTCGTCGCGGTGACGACGTGCTGGATGGGATCCGGCCCGGCGTACAGCGCCGGCACCGCGTAGGTGATGCTGTAGGTGCGGGTCGCTCCCGGCGCGAGGGTGCCGAGCGCGCAGGGCATGCCGGCCGGGCAGTCCCCGGTGCTGCTCACGAAGGTCGTGCCAGGAGGCACCGGCGCGTCCACGTTCACGTTGAGCGCGTCGGATGGGCCGTTGTTGGTCACCGTCACCGCGTAGGTGATGGTGTTCCCCGGCGTCACCGTCGCGGGGCCGGCCTGCGACACGGCGACGTCGGCGCGCGGCGCCATCACGTCGGTGGCGGTGGCGCTGTTGTTGCCGGCCGGGTCGACGACGCCCAGCGGGGCGGTCACGGTGGCGGTGTTGGCGAGCGAGCCCGTCGCACCGGCCGCGATGGTGCCGGTCGCCGTGAACGTCACGGTGCCGCCGCTGAGCACGTCCACGCTGGCGTTGAGGTCGCCGGCGCCGCTGGCCGCACCGCAGGCCGAGCCGGCGCTGGCCGTGCAGGTCCAGGTGACGCCCGAGAGGATCGCCGGGAACACGTCGCTCACCGTCGCACCGGTCACGGCGCTCGGGCCGGAGTTGGTGACGGTGATGGTGTAGGTGGCCGGCAGGCCCGGCACCGGCGTGCCCGAACCGAGCAGCTTGGTGATGGAGAGGTCGGCGAGCGCGGTGATCGACGTGTTGTTGTCGGTCGCACTGTTGTTGCCGGCGGGGTCGTTCACGCCCACCGGTGCCGTGATGGTCGCGGTGTTGGTGATGGTCCCGGTGCCGGTGGCCGTCGCCGTGAGCGTGAAGGTCGCCGTGCCGCCGCTGAGCAGGTCCACGGTGGCCGCGAGGTTCCCCGCACCGCTCGCCGGGCAGGCCGAGCCGGCGCTCGCGGTGCACGTCCAAGTGGCGCCGCTCAGCTGCGCGGGGATCACGTCGCTCACCGTCGCGCCGAGCACGGCGCTGGGACCGGCGTTGCTCGCGACGATGGTGTAGGTGACGAGCCCGTTCTGCGTGACCGTGGTGACGCCGTCGGTCTTGGTGATCGACAGGTCGGCCGTCGGCGTGATGACGGTGTTGTTGTCCGTCGCGCTGTTGTTGCCCGCCGGATCGTTCACGCCCACCGGCGCCGTGATGGTGGCGGTGTTGGTGAGCGTGCCGGTGCCGGTGACCGTCGCCGTGACCGTGAAGGTCGCGGTGCCACCGCTCAGCAGGTCGACGCTCGCGTTGATGTCACCCGCGCCGCTCGCCGGGCAAGCCGAGCCGCCGCTCGCGCTGCAGGTCCAGGTGGCGCCCGTCAGTTGTGCCGGCAGCACGTCGGTCACCGTCGCAGCCGTGACGGCGCTCGGGCCGTTGTTGGTCGCGACGATCGTGTAGGTGACCGTGCCGCCTTGGGTGACGGCCGTGAGGCCGTCGGTCTTGCTGATCGCGAGATCCGCCGTCGGCGTGATGACCGTGTTGTTGTCGGTCGCGAGGTTGTTGCCGGCCGGGTCGTTCACGCCCACCGGCGCCGTGATGCTCGCCTGGTTGGTGATGGTACCGCTGCCGCTCACCGTCGCCGTGGCGGTGAACGTGGCACTGCCGCCCGAGAGCAGGTTCACCGCCGCGCTGATGTCGCCCGCGCCGGCCGCCGGGCAGACCGAGCCCGCGCTGGCCGTGCAGGTCCAGGTCACGCCGCTCAGCTGCGCCGGGAACAGGTCGGTGACCGTCGCGCCGGTGACCGCGCTCGGACCGTTGTTGGTCGCGACGATGGTATACGTGACCGTGCCGCCCTGGTTCACCGCCACCAGGCCGTCGGTCTTGGTGATCGCCAGGTCCGCGGTTGCGGTGATCACCGTGTTGTTGTCGGTCGCCGAGTTGTTGCCGGCCGGGTCGTTCACGCCCGGCGGTGCAGCGATCGTCGCGGTGTTGCTGACGGGGCCGGTGCCGGTCGCCGTTGCCGTGATGGTGAACGTCGCCGCACCACCCGCGAGGAGATCGACGCTGGCGGTGAGGTCACCAGCACCGCTCGCCGGGCAGGCCGAGCCGCCGGTGGCGACGCAGGTCCACGTCGCCGCGGTCAACTGCGCCGGGATCACGTCGCTCACGATCGCACCCGTCACATTGCTCGGCCCCGCATTGCTCGCGACGACCGTGTAGGTGATGGTGCCGCCCTGCGCGATGCTCGCGATCCCGTCGGTCTTGGTGATCGAGAGGTCCGCGGTCGGCGTGATGACGGTGTTGTTGTCGGTGGCGCTGTTGTTGCCCGCCGGATCGTTCACGCCGAGCGGCGCCGAGATCGTCGCCGTGTTGCTGATGGTGCCGGCGCCGGTCACGGTCGCGGTGACCGTGAACGTCGCCGCACCACCCGAGAGCAGGTCCACCGTGGCGTTGATGTCCCCCGCGCCGCCGGCCGGGCAGGCCGAGCCCGCAGTGGCCGTGCAGGTCCAGGTCGCCGCGCTCAACTGCGCCGGGAACACGTCGGTGACCGTCGCCGCCGTGACGGCACTCGGCCCGGTGTTGCTGGCGACGATGGTGTAGGTGATCGTGCCGTTCTGCGTGGCCGCGGTCACACCGTCGGTCTTGGTGATCGCGAGGTCGGCGGTCGGCGTGATGACGGTGTTGTTGTCGGTGGCCGAGTTGTTGCCCGCCGGGTCGTTCACCCCCACCGGCGCGGTGATGGTCGCGGTGTTGGTGATGGTGCCCGCACCGCTCGCCGTGGCCGTCACGGTGAACGTGGCCGACCCGCCGTTGAGCAGGTCGACGCTCGCCGCGATGTTGCCGGCACCGCTCGCCGGGCAGACCGAGCCGACACTGGCCGAACAGGTCCAGGTGGCACCGCTCAGTTGCGCGGGCAGCACATCGGTCACCGTCGCCCCGACCACGGCGCTGGGGCCGTTGTTGGTCGCCACGATCGTGTACGTGACCGTGCCGCCCTGGTTCACCGCGCTCACGCCGTCGGTCTTGGTGATCGCGAGGTCGCTGGTCGCCGTGATGACGGTGTTGTTGTCGGTGGCGCTGTTGTTGCCGGCCGGGTCGTTCACC
>CADEDA010000032.1:26965-30630 GCA_902825965.1 uncultured Gemmatimonadota bacterium
CGTGATGACGGTGTTGTTGTCGGTGGCGCTGTTGTTGCCGGCCGGGTCGTTCACCCCCACCGGCGCGGAGATGGTCGCGGTGTTGCTGATGGTGCCGGTGCCGCTGGCCGTGGCCGTCACGGTGAACGTGGCGGCGCCGCCGCTGAGCAGGTCCACGCTCGCGGTGATGTTGCCGGCGCCGCTCGCCGGGCACACCGAGCCGGCCGTGGCCGCACAGGTCCAGGTCGCGCCGCTCAGTTGCACCGGCAGCACGTCGCTCACGGTCGCCGCCGTGACGGCACTCGGCCCCGCGTTGCTGGCGACGATGGTGTAGGTGACCGTGCCGCCCTGCGTGATCGCGGTGAGGCCGTCGGTCTTGGTGATCGCGAGGTCGGCCGTCGGCGTGATGACGGTGTTGTTGTCGGTCGCCGAGTTGTTGCCGACCGGGTCGTTCACCCCCACCGGCGCGTTGATGGTGGCCGTGTTGCTGATCGTGCCGCTGCCGCTCGCCGTCGCGGTGACGGTGAACGTGGCCGCGCCGCCGGGGAGCAGGTCCACCGTGGTGGTGATGTTCCCCGCGCCGCTGGCCGGGCAGGCGGAGCCGGCGCTGGCCGCGCAGGTCCAGGTGGCGCCGCTCAGCTGTGCCGGGAGGATGTCGGTGACACTCGCGCCCACCACGGCCGACGGACCGGTGTTGCTGGCGACGATGGTGTAGGTGACCGTGCCGCCCTGGTTGACGCTCGTGAGGCCGTCGTCCTTGGTGATCGAGAGGTCGGCGGTCGGCGTGATGACGGTGTTGTTGTCGGTGGCCGAGTTGTTGCCCGCAGGGTCATTCACCCCCACCGGCGCCGTGATGGTGGCGGTGTTGGTGATCGTGCCGGTGCCGGTGACCGTGGCCGTGACCGTGAAGGTCGCGGTGCCGCCGCTCAGCAGGTCGACGGTCGCGTTGATGTCCCCCGCGCCGCTCGCCGGGCAGACCGAGCCCGCGGTGGCCGCACAGGTCCAGGTCGCGCCACTCAGTTGCGCCGGCAACAGGTCGGTCACCGTCGCACCCGTCACGGCGCTGGGGCCGGTGTTGGTCGCGACGATCGTGTAGGTGAGGCTGCTGCCCTGGTTGATCGCCGTCAGCCCGTCGCTCTTGCTGATGCTCAGGTCCGCGGTGGCGGTGATGACGGTGTTGTTGTCGGTCGCGGAGTTGTTGCCCGCCGGGTCGTTCACGCCCACCGGCGCGGTGACGGTCGCCGTGTTGCTCACCGGGCCGGTGCCGGTCGCCGTGGCCGTCACGGTGAAGGTGGCTGCGCCGCCGCTCAGCAGGTCCACGCTCGCATTGAGATCGCCCGTGCCGCTCGCCGGGCACACCGAGCCCGCACTCGCGCTGCAGGTCCAGGTGGCGGCGCTGAGCTGCGCGGGGATGACGTCGGTGACCGTGGCGCCCGTGACCGCCGAGGGGCCGGCATTGCTCACGACGACCGTGTAGGTGACCGTACCGCCCTGCACCACCGAGACGATGCCGTCGGTCTTGGTGATGGAGAGGTCCGCTGTCGGCGTGATGACCGTGTTGTTGTCGGTGGCCGAGTTGTTCCCGGCCGGATCGTTCACGCCCACCGGCGCGGCGATGCTCGCCGTGTTGGTGATGGTGCCCGTGCCGCTGGCCGTCGCGGTGACGGTGAACGTCGCCGAGCCACCCGCGAGCAGGTCGATGCTCGCCGTGAGGTTGCCGGCGCCACTCGCGGGGCAAACCGAGCCCGCAGTGGCCGCGCAGGTCCAGGTGGCGCCGCTGAGCTGCGCGGGCAGGATGTCGGTGACCGTCGCGCCGGTGACCGCCGAGGGCCCGGCGTTGGTGGCGACGATGGTGTAGCTGACCGTGCCGCCCTGGTTGACCGCAGTGAGGCCGTCATCCTTGGTGATCGACAGGTCGGCGGTCGGCGTGATGACGGTATTGTTGTCGGTCGCGCTGTTGTTGCCCGCCGGGTCGTTGGTGCCCACGGGCGCGCTGATCGTGGCCGTGTTGCTGATGGTGCCGGCGCCGGTCGCCGTGGCCGTCACGGTGAACGTCGCGCTGCCGCCGCTCAGCAGGTCGACCGTGGCGCTGAGGTCGCCCGCGCCGCTCGCCGGGCAGGACGAGCCGGGCGTGGCCGCGCAGGTCCAGGTCGCGCCGCTCAACTGTGCCGGGATCACGTCGGTCACCGTCGCGCCCGTGACCGCGCTCGGGCCGGCGTTGCTCGCGACGATGGTATACGTGACCGTGCCGCCCTGGTTGACGCTCGTGAGCCCGTCGGTCTTGGTGATCGCGAGGTCGGCGGTCGGCGTGATGACCGTGTTGCCGTCGGTCGCGGCGTTGTTGCCGGCCGGGTCGTTCACGCCCACCGGCGCCGTGACCGTCGCGGTATTGGAGATGGTGCCGGTCCCGCTCGCCGTCGCCGTGACGGTGAACGTGGCCGTGCCGCCGCTCAGCAGGTCCACCGTCGCCGCGAGGTTGCCCGCGCCGCTCGCCGGACAGACGGAGCCGCCGCTGGCCGTGCAGGTCCAGGTCGCGCCGCTGAGCTGCGCCGGGAAGACGTCGGTCACCGTCGCGCCGGTGACGGCGCTGGGGCCGGCGTTGCTCGCGACGATGGTGTAGGTGACCGTGCCGCCCTGGTTCACCGCCACGAGGCCGTCGGTCTTGGTGATCGACAGGTCCGACGTCGGCACGATCACCGTGTTGGCGTCGGTGGCGAGGTTGTTGCCGGCCGGGTCGTTGGTGCCGATCGGGGCCGTGACACTCGCCGAGTTGCTGATGGTGCCGCTGCCGCTCGCCGTGGCGGTCACGGTGAAGGTGGCCGACCCGCCGGAGAGCAGGTTGACCGCTGCGGAGATGTCACCGCTGCCGGACGCGGGGCAGCTCGAGCCGGCGCTCGCGGCGCAGGTCCAGCTGATGGCCGAGAGGCTGGCGGGGAAGATGTCGGTGACCGTGGCAGCCGTGACCGCCGAGGGTCCGGCGTTGCTGGCGACGATCGTGTACGTGACCGTGCTGCCCTGGTTCACGCTGGTGACGCCGTCGTCCTTGGTGATCGACAGGTCGGCGGTGGGCGTGATGACGGTGTTGTTGTCGGTCGCGCTGTTGTTGCCGGCGGGGTCATTGGTGCCGACCGGCGCGGTGACCGTCGCGGTGTTGCTGATGGTGCCCGCGCCACTCGCCGTCGCCGTCACGGTGAAGGTCGCGCTGCCACCGCTGAGCAGGTCCACGCTCGCCGCGATGTTGCCCGCGCCGCTCGCCGGGCAGACCGAGCCGGCCGTGGCGGCGCAGGTCCAGGTCGCGGCACTCAGCTGCGCCGGGAACACATCGCTCACGGTCGCGCCGGTCACGGCTGACGGGCCGGCATTCGATGCGACGATGGTATAGGTGACCGTGCCGCCCTGGTTCACCGAGACGATGCCATCGGTCTTGGTGATGCTCAGGTCGGCGGTGGGCGTGATCACCGTGTTGTTGTCGGTGGCCGAGTTGTTGCCGGCGGGGTCGTTCACGCCGCCAGGCGCGGTGATGGTCGCGGTGTTGCTGATGGTGCCCGCGCCACTCGCCGTCGCGGTCACGGTGAAGGTCGCCGCGCCACCGCTCAACAGGTCCACACTCGCCGCGATGTTGCCTGAGCCACTCGCCGGGCAGACCGAGCCGGCGGTGGCGGTGCAGGTCCAGGTCGCGGCAGTCA
>CADEDA010000033.1 GCA_902825965.1 uncultured Gemmatimonadota bacterium
GAACCACCCCAACGATGGGCGCTTCGATGCCAGATGGTACCCCCCTACTATGCAAGGAAATCATCAGCCCATCACCGACCGGCCCAACTCTTGAGGATCCGCGCGGACTCAGGGTCGGTATCGATGAGATTCAGAAGGAACTCCTGGATTCCCATGTTCAGTTCGCAGAATGATGAAGTTGGGCGATGTCCGTATAGCTCTCCGGTTTCACGCCAATTGCGGATCAAGTCTGAGCCGCAAAACGCCTGCAGTCCGCAGTCAGAACACCCCGCTAAACCCTCAATCACTCCTGCCCCAACGATCTCGCGCGCCTTCTCACCGTGGAATAGCGTTTCGTAGTCATCGTGTACGGTGCCAAGTCGAAATCGGTAGTCAGACGACTCAGCGAGCATTCGTGACTCGTCGCTCGCATAGACGGCGCCATCGTAGTTATAGACTGCCACGGCTGTGATCATTCCGGTCGGCGACTGGAGGTCCACGTACCCGACCGGAAACGGACTGTACAGCCGGCGCAATACGATGGAGGCGTAGTCCTCCGCGAACACCCGTCCTTCTCGATTCAACTGGAGGATGTAGCTAAGGGCGCGCTTGTAGAACCCGAGAAACTGCGCTACAGAATACCGCCATGATCCTTGGAGCCGTTCTGCGAACCCATAGGGCTGCAAAGGGCGAAGGAAAATGCGGTCGAAGCCGAGCTCGATATAGGTGTCGACTATCGCTTCTGGCTGGCTCAGAGCTGCTTTCGAAGTCGTCATCAGGGCGCCAATCTTCTCTGCCCCAAGCTCACGTCGCGATTTCGTGAGCATCGAAGCTAGATGCGCAAGATCCCCGTTGCTCTTCGACGAGCGATTCATCTCGTGGAGCGTCGCTGGGCCATCCAATGAAGTCGAGAGCACGATGTCGTACTCGCGACAGAAGTCCAGCATCTCGTCAGTGAGTAGCGACAAGTTCGAGCAGATGACGAAGCGGACTGACCTTCTAGCCTTGGCGTTGTACTGCAGGGCTGACAGAACCGCGTACTTCACTCGATCGAAAGCTGCTAGTGGCTCCACACCTTGGAACTCGATAGTCAGGTCGGGAGATGGTGATGAGAAGATGAGTGCTACGGCTGCATCGATGTCAGGCTCAGACATGTCGAACTGCGTCCGATCCTCGGTCTGCCTGGATACCTGGCAATAGTGGCATGAGAAATTGCAGCGAAGCGTAATGACGATGATGTGCAACGCCGTGAAGCTGTCCAAATGCCCTTTTCGCGAGCGGTATCTCGCCGCCATCAAGTCGAGTTGTGCGGGGGCACCGTCCGTCGCGACGAAGAAGCCGCCAAGCAGATCCTGGAACAGGGGCTCGTCGGACTTCACTCGTCTGTTTGCGATCCGGTCTGTGGTTCCGCGCGGCACTACGAGCCAATCACCCGGCTCGCTGACTATTAGCTCCCGCTCGTCATTCAGAACGTGGAACTTGAAAGGCAGAAGCTGGTAGTCTCCGTCTTTCGGAAGCCACGCGGCCCATGGCTTGAGACTCATGGCTCAGGACCCACGATTCCATTGAGCGGAGGCGGGTACCTCGTCAGCGTTGTCAAACGCTTTGGCGATCAACAACTCGCGCACCGCCCGGGTCTCTGCGTGGACAATCTCGCGCGTTCGAAAATCGATCAAGTCTCTGCGAAGTTTCGACTCGATTTCCGCTGCGGCCTCTGCAGCCCAACTTCCTGTCGGACTCGCAACGCCGACTTGAAGGGATGGCGGAGATCCCCTTCGTCGGACCTCTACGGTGAACCGTCCACTCAACCAGTAGACCGCCTTCATCACGACAGGCTCTGAGAAGACGCTCTCGTCCACTGAGATCCAATGATACGCGACAGGGATGCTCATTGAGCCCGGAGAAGGAGCAGGGTTCTGAAGTCTACCCGCCCGTCGGCGGTGAGGCCTTTGTCTTTCTGAAACTTCTTTATCGCCGCTTCAACATCGCTGTTGAAAATTGATTCAGCTGGAATCTTGCTCACGGCGAGCAACTCCCGTTTTACCAAGAGTGTCAGCAACTGCTCAACATCGGCTCCCTTCATTCCAACACTGAGAACCCTACTTCCGAGTTGACGCTCCGGCGCGGCGCTGTCGGTCGACAAGAGAGTCTGCGGGCGCGCGGGCGGAGCCGTTGTCGGAGCTGACTTCTTAGTCGGCGCCGGCGCCTTAGTCGGAGCGGGCGGCGAGCTTGAGGAGCGATGGGACTGGTGCGAGCGATGTGATCGATGCGACGACAGCAGATTGAAACTCGTCGCGGTGGATTGCCTGATGACCACCCGTGGGCGCGCCTCGCGCACAACCGTCTCCGGTATTTTCAGGCGAGCCGTCATATCGGGATGCGACTCGGGAGAGAAATCAGGCGACACCGAAACCGGAACCGCCGCGGGAGTCACGCCCGCCGCTCCACTGACGGCGAGCCCGCCAGATAGTATCCGGCGAACCAGCTCCCTAAGAGTCGGATTTGCCATTGTGACCTCGCCTCAGAAGTTCCAGCCAAAGCCCCCGTTTCAGCCGCAGCATGTCGGAAGGGCCTCGTGGCTGCTGTATGCCGATACTTGCTATTATCAGTGTGGGTATTGGCGTCCGCAAGGGCTTCCACCTTAGTGACGTTGGCCCCGGAACGTGACGGTCGTTTCTGGTTTGAAGCCGTTGCGGGGATTTCCCTCGAGGCAATCCAGTCTTTCGCTGACAGACTGGAGTTCCAGGGTTTTCGTGGACACCGCCTCACGTCGATACGTGAGCCGCCACGCACTGATTGAGGCTGACGGGGTCTCGTCGGGGCGAACCCCAATGCCTGTGCGCATGAGTCGGCGGGCCGATGCTGCACGGCGACCGCACCGAACGAAATCGAGCCCACTATGTCCGGGTCGCCGTGCCCGCGCAGCCCGGGTTAGGAATCAGCGGCGTCGCGGCTTCTTTCCTACGGGCGTCGCGCTGCGCTTCGGAGTCATCTTCGCCTTGGGCCTGTATACTTCAGCGATATTCTTCATCTTCGTCAATTTGGTGCATCCCGAATCGACTAGGCTCACAAAGTCTTGAGCATCCGAGAAGTAGTTCTTGAACGCTAGACGAACTTCGTCGCTCGTGTCGGCGCGAACGAGTACGATGTCGCGATCCGGCATTGCTTGTTCAAGCTCAAACAAAGAGCGAAGTGCTTCAGTCGCGTCACGGAAGTACTTCACCTCGAGTGGGTTGCCATCCTTGAAGATCAAGATCGCGTTGCGGTTGTTTGAAACCTCACCTTTAGAGGCGCGCAGGCCGCGCAGCATACTCATAAGCTTGATCTCCTTCTCAGCCTCGAGGAACCGTGACACGAGATCACGGTTCTCTAGATCCGGAAACGGTCCCCTCTGATTCTCATGCGCGCGAGCGAGAATCTCGCTGGCTAGCGCCATCGCATACTCGAACCGTTTGTCTCCCTGCTGAAACTTTGGTTGATTCTGTGTAAGAAAGCCAATCACTTCGACAGCGGTGGACCAAGCATGCTGAACCAGTGTCCGATACTGAATCTCGACATACAGTCCCGCAAGAGCCTTGCCAACGTCTGACTTTACGTCGTACTCGTAGACATCATGAACTCCACGGTAGCCCGTCTCCTTAGGAGCCTTGATGTAATCGTACTTGTCGGGTGCATTCGCATTCCGCCGCTTGTGGTTGAAGCGCGCCTGGTGAAGTGCGTTGCGAAAAGCGTATAGGCTTCTCTCGCTCTTGAAGATCAGGCGGCAACCTGCCACGTCATCCATACGCGCGAGGCTCATGCCTGGAATGCGCGTGAGCTTGTCGAAGATCGTCCTCTTCCGCTTGTGCCGCTGTGCGACAGAGACGTCTTTCCCGCGAGCCCTTTCCCTCAAGAGCGCCTGAAAAGTGTTGAGCACAGCGCGGTGCGCCGCCCGCCATTCGTCGATTACCCGAAGGTCCTCGTCGGTCGCCCTGCCAGCACGGACGTTCTCGCCCGCCCGATTGACGCGGGACTTTGAACCGCCTGGAAACGTGACGTCAGCCATTCAATTCGGGATCGTGGTTTGTGTCGAACTGCTTGGTGCCTAACACCAAGTTGTGTCGCAATAGGATGCTTGTTGGCGGCCGCACCGCGCCGAAAGGTACGACAAGGCGCGGCTGCCCACAGGCTTCCCGATGAGACCGTCGGCCCCGAACCGCTGCTAGCCCGTGCTCGTGCCAGAGTCCGCGCCACTCTCCGGCTCGCCGATGGATGCATCTCTGTCGGCCGCGCCGATGAGGGATCGCCGGAGCTTCGTTGCCAGGAAGTTGTCTATGGCTTCCCGATAGCCATCGACCGTGTCGCCGCGTCTGGCACTTACGACGGAGAACACTGCGGTGATGCCCACAACTGCGCGCGCAATCCAGCCGACCGATGTTGGTACGAGCTCAAATGCGCCAGGCACCGATAGTGCCGCGGCCGCGATAAGCACGATCACGAACCCGCGTTCGCACCAGCGCGCTACGAATCCGGAAAGTTTGCGGATGCGTCCTTCGACTGCCGTTCTAACGGCGGTCGCATCGCGCGCAGCATCCGCCGCGGCATCGCGCGCCAGCGCTGTGTCCGCGCGCGCATCCGCAATCAGCGACGCAGCGACCGCATCCGATTCCGCCTTGTACGCGCGCTTAACGCGCTCCACTGCATCGAGGATCGTATCAGAATCCGGGTCGAAGTCTTCGTCCAGTTCTGCGAGCACAGGTTCAGCGAGATCACTCGCAACGAGGGCGACCGCCTCGTCATCGGACAACGATCCATCGGCACGAAGGCGCTTCAGCGTCTCCGTAAACTTGTCCCACGTCGCGCGCTTGGGTCGCAGCACCGCAGCGCAAGTAGCTGCTAACTCATGCATCTTGATTCCCCGCGCCACGTTCGGTCGCTTCAGCCACGCGATGCTACTCACCGCGACTTGATGAACTACGGGAGGCACTCCGGTCCCTCCCTGCCCCTTGTACCACGCGGTTACGTTCCGAACGACTTGAGTCGTTGAGCTGCAGAGCACAGCGACGCAGTGCTCGAGTCGCGGAGTCTGCTTTCCGCGTCGAAGTGTGAGTACGGCCGCCACGCAATCCACATCGTGACGGATGCGAGGCCGATCAGGATCCGGCTCTCGCGGCAGAACAAGGGCGTTCGCTAGGGCCACCTCGTCGAGCGTGAACTGCGCGTCATGCTTGGGAGTGGAAATGACCTGCAGTCCGAGCTCAGCAAACTTGCGATCCAAGAGGGATGCTACTGCGCGCATGTCCGATGGTGTCAGTTTGGCATTGAGCGCATGAATCGTCATCTCATTGCGGTAGAGAGAGAGACGACCAACCGCCGTAGCTAACTTATGCTCGTACAACGCGAGCACACCACGCACTTCTGAGCGAGTCGGGTCGAAAACTATTGTGCGGGCGCCGGTCTGCTGGAGTAGGGAGAGGAATTCCCGCGCTACGATGCCATTCGCTACTCCCGTAAGGTCTAGGGCCGCGAGGAGAATCGGAGTATCCACGGCTACGGTAACGTGCTGAAAGCGTGCGCCGAGGTCCGCGAGATCGCTAAGCAAGAGCGTATCGCGCAAGACCAACCCCTCAACGAGGGCTGAAAGCGCTGCTTTGAGTGTTGGCTCTGCAAGACAGCGTTGCGTTACAAAGCGGGCGAGGACGCGCGACTGTTTGTGTGTCAGGGTAGTGCGTTGGGGCGCGTCGCCTGGGAGTCCGTCGAGCACCAGAGACACTTTGTTCTCGCCAACGAAGGTGACCAGCGCCGCGAGCGCGTCCTCGGTATTGAGCGTCACATGCTGCGTGGCGGCGAACACCGCGAGGGCCTCGGCGAGGGCGAGCTGCTCCTGCTGAAGCGCTGCGACAGCGTCTTCGAAGCGGTCATGCGTAAAGGGCTTGGCCGTTCGAAGGAAGCGTCCACCACTGCGCTCCAGATAGCCCGCGCGCGCGAAACGAGACAGGAGAGCCTGCATGCTATTCGCCGGGACCACCAACCCGGAGCGGTCGGTCACGAGCGCGCAGATGTCCCCGGCGATGAAGTTGTCAGCTGGCGCGTTTCGAAGCGCGTCCTCAACGAAGGGCTCAAACAGACCGAGGTGGTCTCGTCCCTCGTCGAACCGAGCCTTAAGCAGGGCGACGGTTGCCAGGCCGCGCGGGAGCTGGGAGGTCAATGGCGCAGCCGCGAGTTGAAGTTGGAGATGGTGTGTCCGTCATGCTATCGCATCGAGCTAGCGAGTATTGGTTTGACCCGCGTCGCGACTTATTCGGTCAGGTGCACCATGTAGCCCCCGCAATTCTTCGCCCGGACCAAGCTCCCGCAAGCCCCCGCGATTCGCGTAGCTGGCGCCCGTCTGAAAACGAGACCTAGTAGGCGGGTCCGTATGGAATCGCCTTCCGCCAAGCAGCAGGGAGCGGCAGGCGACCGTCCACGCGCCGTTTCGATCTCACTTTCGGCGACAAGCTGACTAGCGGGCACCGCCCAAAGGGGTTCACTTCACCACGCGCCTTCCCTCTCCCTGACCTCCCCATGCCCAACCTCGCCGCCCTCCACCCCCAAGTCATCCACTTCGCCATCGCCCTGCTCCTCGTCGGCGTAGCCTTCCGCCTCATCTCCTTGAGCGGCCGGATGCTCTTCACCCGCCACGCCGCCGCCGCCCTCCTCCTCCTGGGCACCGTCGCCGCCGCCGTCTCCGTCAAATCCGGCGCCGACGCCCACGGCCCCGTCGAACGCATCCCCGGCGTCCGCAACGCCGTCATCGAACACGAAGAACTCGGCGAACAAGCTCGCAACGTCTTCTTCGTCGTCGCCGCACTCGAGCTCATCGCACTGGGCCTGGCCAGCGGCGCCTCGGTGGGCAAGTACGCCAAGCTCGCCTACGCCGCCTCGGCGCTCATCGGCGTGTACGGCAGCTACGTCCTCTACGAAGCCGCAGAACACGGCGGCGAACTGGTCTACAACTACGCCGGCGGCCCTGGCCTGCGCAGCGGCGATCCCAAGGACGTCGAGCGCCTGCTCATGGCCGGCCTCTACACACAGGCGATGGCCGACCGCCGCGCGAAGAACGGCACCGACGCCGCACGGCTCATCGCAGAGATGGCCACGCGTTTCCCCAACGACACGTCGGTACAACTGATGCGCGTGGAGTCGCTGCTGCTCGACTCGCAGGACGCCTTCAGCGCACTCAACGCCGCACGCGCCGTGAGCGTGGACGAGAAGAACGCACGCGTCGCCACACGCAAGGCGTCGCTCACGGCGGACGCCTTCATGGCACTCCAACAGCCCGACAGCGCGAAGGCCGTGCTCAGCGCGGCCGTGGCCGCGTTCCCGCAGAACACACGACTCAAGGCGAAGCTCGACTCGATCCCCTGAGCAGTCGCGCTCGCTACAGCGCCTCTGCAACGCCGCTATCGCGTGATGATCGTCACGCGGTAGCGGCGCGCGAGTTTCTGGCCGTCCTTGTCCGGGAGCAGCGAGATCGCCGTCGCCAACGCATCGGTGACCGCTGCGCGCTCACCCATCACGGTCACATCGCCCGCACGCGTGGAGCCGCGGCCGAGCCGCGCGTCGAACACGTGGCTCTCCTCGCCCTGCGTCGCGGGCGCACGCTGCGCCGACGGGCCCGACGTGCTCACAGCGCCCCGCGTGAGCACGAGCAGGGTGTCGCCTTGAGCGCGCGGCACGGCCACGCGCCATCCTGCTGCGCCCTGCGGTGATGGCGGTGCACCGAACACCGCGAGATCGCCACCGGCCGAGATCATCGCTGCGCGGGCACCGCCGCGCCGCACCAGCGCCAGCATGTCATCGATGATCCACCCCTTGGCCACCGCACCGAGGTCCAGTCGCATGCCCGCGCGCTCGAACCTCACGCGACATCGCCGCTTATCCAACCGCACCGCGCGATAGTCCACTCGCCGCTGCGCCTCGGCCCGCGCACTGTCGCTGATGGGCCGGCCCGTGCGTGCGGCCTCGCGCCACAGCGCGGTGAGTGGTCCTATGGAAGGGTCGAACCGCCCGCCGCTGTGCTTGGCGACGCCGAGTGCCAGGGCGAGCACCTCACAGAGCGGCGGCGACACGGCGGTCCAGGTGCGAGGCGGAACAGCCTCCAGCCGGCGCAGCTCGCTCGTGGCTCGCCAGTCGGACAGGATCTGCTCCAGACGCTCCACGTGATCGAACGCCGCACGTGCCAGTGGGGCCGCCGGCTCCTGCGACGGCATCACGAGCGCCAGCTCCATCTCCATGCCGAGGTGGACCTCGCGGAAGGTCTCGCGCCCCCCCTGTGCGAGCGCTCCGGTCGGGTGCAACTTCATGCCCAGCAGCAGGACTGCCAGACGCAGCACTCGCCTCCACCTGTCGCGGATCCCCATCGGGATGAATCTACGTTCCCTGCCCTCGGCGTTGGGGCTGCTCGCCATCGCGCTGTCGTCCACTCCCGCGCAGGAGATCGTCCGCGATTCCCTGCCAGGCCTGCGCCTTCAATGGGAACTGGTGCGCGTGCCCGGCGGCGAGGTGACGGTGCCCGGAGCCGACGGTCCGCAGCGCGTGACGGTGGAGTCGTTCCTCATCGGGCGCACGGAAGTGCCGTGGGAGCTCTACGACATCTTCTATCTCCGGCTCGATGTCCCGCGCGACGCGCGCTCGGCGGTCGATGCGACCACACGGCCCTCGCGACCCTACGGCGCGCCGGACCGTGGCTTCGGTCATCGCGGCTGGCCGGCGATCTCGCTCACCCACGGCGCGGCGATCAAGTTCGCGGTGTGGCTGAGCGAGAAGACGGGACGGCAGTACGCCGTGGCCACCGACGCACAGTGGCAGCGCGCCGCCGACCTCGCGTTCGACGGCATCGGGTCGGCCGCGATCCAGTCGCAGGCCTGGGCGGCGGCCAACGCGGAGGGGGCGACGCACACGGTCGCCACGCGGGCGCCCGACAAGCTCGGGCTCTACGACCTGCTGGGCAACGCGGGGGAGTGGGTCACGGGCGTGGACGGCACACCTTGGCTGCGCGGAGGGAGCTTCCTCACCTCCTCCGACTCGCTCGCGCCGTCGCGCCGGGAGCGCCAACTTCCCGGCTGGAACTCGACCGACCCGCAGGACCCCAAGAGTCGATGGTGGTTGTCCGATGGTCCCTTCGCTGGTTTCCGCCTCGTGAGGATCCCGTGAGTATCTCGCGCCGTACCTTCGTTGAATCGTCCGCCATCGTCGCGGCCTCCCTCGCCCTGCCCTCGCGTGCGTTCGCCATCGGGCGTCCGCGGAGCGGCCCCAGCGCCGACCCCATCCGCATCGGCGTGATCGGCTGCGGTGGCCGCGGGACGGGTGCGGCGCGCAACGCCGTCGCGGCCAGCGAGAACGTCTTCATCACCGCACTCGGCGACCTCTTCCCGGACCACCTCCGCAAGGCACGCGAGGGATTCGCCAAGACCGTCAGCGAGGACCCGCGGTTCGCGGCGGCCTACCAGGTGACCGAGGAGACCTGCTTCACGGGATTCGATGCGTACCAACAGGTCCTCGCCACCGACTGCGACCTGGTGATCCTCGCCTCACCGCCGGCGTTCCGCTCGGCGCACCTGAGCGCCGCCGTCCGCGCGGGCAAGCACATCTTCGCGGAGAAGCCGGTTGCGGTGGACATCGCCACGGCACTGGAGGCACTCGCCGCCGCCGATCTCGCCAAGGCGAAGCGACTGGGCTACGTCGCCGGCACGCAGCGGCGTCATGATCCGCGCTACCGCGAGACGATCAAGCGCATCCACGGCGGCGCGATCGGTGACGTGATCACGGGACAGGTCTATTGGAACCAAGGTGGGCTGTGGAGCCACCCGCGGCAGGCGGAATGGAGCGACACCGAGTTCCACCTGCGCAACTGGCTCTACTACACGTGGGCCTCGGGCGACCACATCGTGGAGCAGCACGTGCACAACATCGACGTGGCCAACTGGGTGTTCGGCGGGCATCCGGTGAAGGCGACGGCCCTCGGCGGTCGCCAGACCCGCACGGACCCGACGTACGGCCACGTGTTCGATCACTTCGCCGTGGAGTACGAGTACGCGGACGGGCGCCGCCTCACCTCGTTCTGCCGCCAGCAGGATGGCACCACGAGTCGGGTGGCGGAGTGGTTCCAGGGCACGAAGGGCCGCTCGAACGCCTTCGATACCATCGAGGCGCGGAAGTCCTGGAAGCACGCGCCGCTGCAGGGCATGAACCCCTACGTCGAGGAGCACCGCAACCTCGTCGCGAGCATCCGCGCGGGGACACCGCTCAACGAGGGTCACCAGATCGTCGAGAGCAATCTCACCGCGATCCTCGGGCGCGAAGCCGCGTATACGGGACAGACACTCACCTGGGACGAGCTCATCAAGTCGAACCTCTCGATCCTGCCCAAGGAGTGGACCTTCGGCGCGCTGCCCGTCCCTGCCGTGCCGACACCGGGTGAGACGACGCTGCAGCGCAGCTTCATCGAGGGCTGGTGAGGTGGAACGGCGCACCTTCCTCCGGGCGAGCGCGCTGGTGGGCGCCGGCACCGCATTCGGCGTGCGCGCGACGGCGAGTGGAACGACCAGCGCGGCGCCGTTCGCCCTCGACTATGCCCCGCACTTCGGCATGTTCCAGCGCAGCGCCGGGGCGGACCTCGTCGACCAGCTCCGCTGGATGCACGAGCAAGGCTTCCGGTCGCTCGAGGACAACGGCCTGCGGGGCCGGCCGGTCGCGGACCAGGAGCGCATCGGCAAGGAACTCGCCCGACTCGGTATGCGGATGGGCGTGTTCGTGCTCAATCCCGAGACGGCCTGGACCACGACCTTCGCGGCCGGCGAGCCGTCGTTCCGCGAATCGTTCCTCAAGGACTGCGACGCGTCGATCGAAGTCGCCAAACGCGTCAACGCGAAGTGGGCGACGGTGGTGATGGGCACGGTCGCCCCGCGGCTGGAGTTCGAGTACCAGACGGCGCGTGCGGTGGAGATCCTGCGCGAAGCGGCGACGAAGTTGGAGAAGGCCGGTCTCGTCATGGTCCTCGAACCGCTCAATCGTAGGGACCATCCCAACCTCTTCCTCACGCGCATCCCGCAGGCGTTCCAGATCTGCCGCGCGGTCGATTCGGCGTCGTGCAAGATCCTCTTCGACATCTATCACCAGCAGATCACCGAGGGGAACCTCATCCCCAACTTCGACGCAGCCTGGAGTGAGGTGGCGTACGTGCAGGTGGGCGACAACCCCGGACGCAAGGAACCCACCACCGGGGAGATCAACTACGCGAACGTGTTCGCGCACCTCAAGCGGAAGGGTTTCTCGGGCGTCGTGGGCATGGAGCACGGGAACTCCAAGCCGGGCCCCGAAGGCGAGGCGGCGGTGGTGCGCGCGTATCGGGAGGTCGATCCCAAGTAGCACCCGGGGCTGGGACGAGGCGTACGGGCTGACACAAAAGCATAGCTTGCGCTATTCCGCGCCGGAACGAATGTTGGGGCGCCCGCGACGGACCGTGTGAACACGGTCCGTTCGGCGTTTGAGTCGACCCGCGTTCCGGGAGGGACGGTGCACTCGTTCGGTCGGTTCCAGGTGGCATGCAGCATCGGCAGCGCACTCGCGCTGCTCGGCAGTGTCGCGGTGGACATGCCCGCGCAGACCAAGACGGTCATCCAAACCAAGCGGCTCTCGCCGGCGCTCTCCAAGGCACTGGAGCGTGGCGACCTCAAGATCATCGATGCGGTCTCGACGGTCGCGCCGGCACCGGGGACGGCGCCGACACCTGCGGCGGCGACGTCGGTGCCACCGCAGGCCACCTCGGTGGAGTTGACCTCGAACAAGCTGCTTGGAGCACGGAATCCGGGCCCCGCGACTGCCATCGTCGACGAAGGCCTCCTGCGCGCGATGCGGGACCGCGCGGGGGTCCGCTCCGAGGCGTCGCAGCAGGCCGAGACTGCGGTCGAGCTGCCGCTGGTGTTCGGCATCGCGCAGTCCGGTGGCAGCACCGTCGAGTTCCGGCCGCACCTCTACAGCGCGGGGTTGATGTTCAACGCCGACAGCGGGCGCTTCGAGGCTTCGGTGCACCTCGAGCTCCGGAGCCGCGAGAACCCGAACCGGCGCATCCCGCTGCCGGAGCCGGTGCGGCTGCGATTCCTCAGCGAGGCCCGCGACCTCCGCCCCGACGCGTTGAGCCTGGAGATCGGCAACGGCGAACCCAGCGTGTTGCACTTGCGTGCGCCGGTGTCAGCGGAATCGGTCTCGGTGCGCGTCTTCACGTCACTCGACACCGTGGCGAGTGTGCTGTGGCTGCGTCCGCAGCCGACGCTCATCCTGCAGGAGCCGCCGGACGAGGTCGAGGGGTACGGCGTGGAAGGACGCACGTTGACCGTGCGCTTGGCCGGTCCGCCGCGACGCGACACGGTGACGGTGTCATTCGTCGGCAAGGGCAGCTTCGATCCGCGTGAGGTGACGGTTGTGCCCGGACGGTCGACGGCCGAGACGCGTGTCTCGTTCGACCGACTCGGGCGGTTCACCGTGCAGGCCACGGCCCCGGGCTTCGGCGACGGGTCTGCGGTGATCGCCGCAGTGCCGCCGATGCGCTCGCTCACGGCAGCGCTGCTCGGCGCCGTGGTGGGGGCGGCGTTCATGCTCCTGCGGCAGCCGAGCCGTACGCGCCGAGGGCGTCTGGCGCGCCTCGCGGCGCTGGCGCTGCTGGGTGCGCTGATCGCGACCGCCGCGTACATCGGACTCGGCGTCAATCTCCTGCAGCTCACGATCGACCGTCCGCTCACCTCCTCGTTGGCCATCGCGGCATTCGCGGCGCTGGGGGCAGCCCTCGGCACCCTCCTCGCCGGCCGCACCAAGACCGACGCCGCCTGACTCCGCGCGTCACCGCGCTCCTTCCACCAGGGCATCCCATGCCGAAACCGAGCCGTCGTCCCCCGCCACCGTCACTCGCGCGAGCCGCCGCCCAGTCCCTTCAGAGCGACGACGAGCCGATCTCCGCACTCGAGCGCGGCCTCATCGCACGTGCGATCGAGTCGGTGGAGCCCGCGGCCGAACGGCTGCGCGCCGTGGCGGCAGCCGGCGAGCTCGATGCGGACGGCGTCGCACGGCACCTTGAGGACGAACTCGACGCGTTCCGGGCGGATCTCGCGGACACGCGCGCCTTCTCCGCTGCGCGTGTGGAGCGGATCACGGCGGCCATCGCACGTGAGCTGCGCGCGAGCGTGATTGCGCGCACGGGTACGAGCGCGCGTGGGGCAACGCGTGTGTCCGCACGTGGGGCCGCGCGCGGTGCCGCGCGGGGCGCCGAACCCGCGCGGCTCGGCCGGCACCGGCTGACGGCCCGCGCGGACACGGTCGATTTCCGCGACCTCATGTACCTGCCATCGCTGGTGAACGTCCGCACGACCATCCCGCTGTCGGAATACAGCAGGAAGGCCGGGCCCGTGCTCGATCAGGGTGAGGAGGGCGCCTGCACCGGCTTCGGCCTGGCGGCGGTGGTGCACTACCTGCTGCGCAATCGCGAGACGCGCAGCAACACGGAAGTCAGTCCGCGCATGCTGTACGCGATGGCGCGCCGGCACGACGAGTGGCGTGGGGAGTCCTACGAAGGCTCGAGCTGTCGCGGGGCGATGAAAGGCTGGCACAAGCACGGCGTGTGCGCCGAGTCGCTGTGGCGGCACGACCCGGCCACGCCGGACTTCGCGCTCACCGCCAAGCGTGCCGCCGACGCGGCGAGGCGGCCACTCGGCGCGTACTTCCGCGTGAACCACCGCGACCTCGTGGCGATGCATGCAGCGATCAGCGACGTGGGTGTGCTCTACGCCAGCAGCGACGTCCATGCCGGCTGGGACCGCGTCGGCAAGCAGGGCGAGATCCCCTTCTCCACCGACAGCGCCATCCTCGGCGGACACGCGTTCGCGATCGTCGCCTACGACAGCGAAGGGTTCTGGATCCAGAACTCCTGGGGTGAGCGCTGGGGACGCGGCGGGTTCGGCCGGATCAGCTATCAGGACTGGCTCAAGCACGGCACGGACGTCTGGGTGGCTCGGCTGGGCGTGCCGCTCGACGACGCCGCGCGTGAGGCGGCCGTCGGGCGCAGCTTCACCGCGTCCTCGCGTGCCCGCGCCGACGCCACCGAGGACGTCCGCCCGCACGTGATCTGCCTCGGCAACAACGGGCGTTTGCGCGAGGACGGCAACATCGCCACCACGCCGGGCGACGTGCGCCGGATCGTGCACGAGCATTTCGTCGCCGCGTCCAAGACCTGGGGCACCAAGCGCCTCATGCTGTACGCCCATGGTGGACTGGTGGGTGAGGACGCCGCCGTGCAGCGCCTCTCCGAGTACCGGAGCCCGTTCCTGGACGCGGAGATCTATCCGCTGGGATTCGTGTGGCGCACGGACTTCTGGACGACCATCAAGAACATCCTGACGGACGCACTCAAGGGGCGCCGCGCCGAGGGGATCATCGACTCCACCAAGGACTTCCTGCTCGATCGGCTCGACGACACGCTGGAACCGATCGCCCGACGGCTGAGCGGGCGGCGTGTGTGGGAGGAGATCAAGCAGAACGCGATGGCGGCTTCGCTGTCCGCCGCTGGCGGCGCACGCATCCTCGCGACGGAGATCGCCGCCCTCGCGGCCAAGCAGTCGTTCGAGATCCACATCGTCGGGCACAGCGCCGGCAGTGTGCTGCACGCGCCGCTCATCGACCTGCTCACGCGTCCCACCGCCGAGGGCGGGCACGGACTGCAGGTCGCGTCCTGTGCGCTCTGGGCGCCCGCCTGCACCACCGACCTCTACGAACAGTTCTACCGCCCGGCACTGGACGCCGGCCGGCTCAAGCAACTGCGGCTCTTCACGCTCACCGACGCCGCCGAGCGCGACGACCACTGTGCGCACATCTATCACAAGTCGCTGCTCTACTTCGTCGCCCACGCCTTCGAGCGCCGCGAACGTATCCCGCTGTTCCGTCCCGACGGCACGCCGCTCCTCGGCATGGCCAAGTTCGCGAAGGGCAGCAAGTCGCTGCAGTCCGCCATCAAGGCGGGCAAGGCGCTCTGGGTGCAGTCCCCGACGAACGGCGCCGCGGCGGGGACGGTCGGCGCGTCGCTCTCGACGGAGCACGGCGGATTCGACGACGACCCGGCGACGGTGGCATCGACCGTGGGCATGATCATCGGCGGTGCGAAGGGGGCCGCGGCGGCCCGGAAGTTCGCGGAGGCTTACAAGCCGAAGTCCGGCGAGAAGAAGATCCAGTCGTTCCGCCACACGCTCGACAGCGTCTCGCGCTGAGCACATGCGGGAGGTCGCCGGCACTGGCGGCCTCCCTCGTCTCGGGGTCTATTCCCGCGCATGCGGAGTCAATCCCTGCGGGTCCTCGTGGCGCTCTTGGTGGGCATGACGGCCGGTGTGCTGCTGGCAGACGCTTCCGGCACGGCGGTGGCGCGCGCCGTCGCGTTCGCCGACGTGGTCGGCACGCTCTGGACCAATGCGATCCGCATGACGGTCATCCCGTTGGTCGCGGCGCTCACGGTCGCGTCCGTCGCGGGCACGGGTGCCACGGCGGAACTGCGCCGCGCGATGGGCCGCGCCGTGGTGGTGTTCGTGGTGCTCCTGCTCGCCGGTGGGGTGCTCGCGATGGTGATCGGCCAGATCGCGTTCGCGGACTTCGTGCTGCCGGCGGACGTGGCCGCACGCGTGCGCGAGACCGCCACACCGAGCGGTGCGACGCCGAGCCTGCCGTCGCTGGGGCAGCGATTGATCGAGATGGTGCCGGCGAACCCGATCAAGGCGGCGGCGGACGGTGCGCTGCTGCCGCTGGTCGTCTTCGCGCTCGCCCTGGGATTCGCCCTCAAGCAGATCCGTCCCGAGCGCCGCGAGCCGGTGATCGAAGCCTGTCGCGGGGTGTCGGACGCGTTGCTCGTCGTGGTGGGATGGGTGGTGGCGGTGGCGCCGATCGGTGTGCTCGCCCTGGCGTTCGCGCTGGGGGCGCGCTTAGGGGGCTCGAGTGTGGGTGCGCTGGCGCGCTACATCGGCACCCTCTGCGTGGTGCTCATCACCTTCACGGTGCTGCTCTACCCGGTAGTGGTGCTGGTCGGCCGGATGGGATTCCGGCGATTCCTCGCGGCGGCCGCACCGGCGCAGGCCTTGGCGGCGGGCTCGCGGTCGTCGCTCAGCGCGCTGCCGATGATGATCGGGGCCGCCCGCGAGAAGCTGGGCCTCGATGCGGCGGCGAGCGGCTTCGTGCTCCCGCTCGCGGTGTCGATCTTCCGCGTGAACGTCCCGATGGCCTGGGTGGTGGGTGTGATCTTCCTCGGCCGGCTCTACGGCGTGGAGGTGCCCCTGCTCACCGTGGCGACGGTCATCGTCACGTCCACGTTGCTCAGCTTCAGCGTGCCTGGCATCCCCTCCGGGAGCCTGTTCATCCTCGCCCCGGTGCTCGTGGACGTGGGGCTGCCGGCCGAGGCCGTGGGCATCCTGATCGCCGTGGACGTGATCCCGGACATCTTCAAGACCACGGCGAACGTGACGGCCCACCTGACGGCCGCTACCATTGCCAGCGGTCCGGCGGGCCCAACCGTAAGTTGAGGCCCGTACGACCCGCGGCGCGGGACGACCCGTGCCGCGCAGGCATCATCCCGAACCGGACCTGCCATGCGCTCTCCGTTCTCCACGACCTCCGCGCTCGCGCTGCTGGCACTCGCCGCGTGTACGCCCACCACTCCCACGGAATCGACCCCCGCACCGCGTACGGGTCCGTCAGCACCGACCACGGCACCGGCGACGCCCGGACCGCAGACGCCGACGCCCCAGACGCCCACGACGCAGGGTGGGGCGAACGCGCAGGGCGCGCCTGGCGGCGGCCAGGGTGGGCCGGGGGCGCAGGCGGGCCAGCCGCGTCCGTACGGTCAGGTGATCACCAACCGGGCGGTCACGCAGACGGGCATCTTCAAGGTGCATCGCGTCGGGGAGAACCTCTACTTCGAGATCCCCAACGCCGCGCTCAACAAGGAGATGCTGCTCATCTCGCGGCACGTGGAGAGCACGCTGCAGAACCCGGCCGGGTTCTTCGGCGGCGGCACGCGGGCCATCATCCAGTTCGAACGCAGCGGCAACCGTGTGGTCGTCCGCGCCAAGGAGCATGACCTGATGGCGGACACGACGTCCGCGATCTGGCGTCAGGTGTCTGGATTCCGTAAGGGTCCGGTGCTCGCCTCACTCACCGCCGCGGCCTTCGGACCGGACAGCGCAGCGGTCGTCGAGGTCTCGGACCTCTTCCTCAGCAACATCCCCGAGATGGCCCCCATCGCGGGCATCCAGCGGAACAAGAGCTGGGTCGAGAAGACCTGGGCGTTCCCGGAGAACGTGAACGTCGAGGTGACGCAGAGCGGGCTGGGCGCGCCGCCGGCGGCTGGTGGCGGCGGCGGTGGCGGCGGATTCGGCGGCGGGGCCGCAGGACCGCGCTCGCAGACCGCCCGGGTGCACTTCTCCATCCTCAAGCTGCCCGACGTGCCGATGATGCCGCGCTGGGAGGACGAACGCGTCGGCTACATCTCCAGCTCGTTCTTCGACATGTCGCGGCCGGTGCACAAGTCGGAGTCCAAGAGCTTCATCCACCGCTTCAAGCTGGTGAAGAAGAACCCCAACGCCGAGATCTCGGATCCGGTCGAGCCGATCATCTACTGGATCGATCCGGCGACGCCGGACTGGCTCAAGCCGTGGATCGTCAGCGGCGTCGACAAGTGGCAGGAGGCGTTCCGCGCCGCCGGCTTCAGCAATGCCATCTTCGGCCGGATCGCCCCGACGCCGGAGCAGGACCCGAACTTCTCGCTCTTCGATGCGCGCCACTCGGTCATCTATTGGCGCCCGTCGACCGTCCCCAACGCCACCGGCGGCCAGGTCGTCGATCCGCGTTCGGGCCAGATCCTCAAGGGCGAAGTGAACATGTACCACAACATCATGGAGCTGCAGAAGAACTGGTACTTCATCCAGGTCTCGCCGCTCGATGCCCGCGCCCAGAAGCTCCCGATGCCGGACTCCCTCATGGGGCGCCTGGTGGAGTACGTGGTCACGCACGAGATCGGGCACTCGATCGGCTTCCCGCACAACATGAAGGCCTCGGCGATGTATCCCGTGGACTCCGTGCGCAGCCGTTCGTTCCTCGAGCGCATGAACGGGCACGTGGCGACCCTCATGGACTACTCGCGCTTCAACTACGTCGCGCAGCCGGAGGACAACATCCCGCCCGACCTCCTCATCCCGAACATCGGGCCGTATGACGTCTTCGCGGTGAAGTGGGGCTATGCGCCGATCCCGGGCGCACGCACGCCGGACGAGGAGAAGGCCACGCTCGACCAGTGGGCGCGCCAGCAGGACCAGTTCCCCTGGCTGCGGTTCACCACCTCGGACGCCGAAGGTGATCCGGAGAACAACACCGAGGCGGTCGGTGACGCCGATGCGGTGAAGGCCACCACGCTCGGCATGAAGAACCTCGAGCGCGTGATGGCCTCGCTGATCCGCGTCGCGGAGGTGCCGGGCGAGAACTACAACGAGCTCGAGACGCTGTACGGGGAGGCCGTGGGCCAGTGGGGCCGCTACATGGGCCACGTGGGCGTCATCGTCGGCGGCGCGTACACGCAGGAGAAGTACGGCACCGGCCCGCGGTTCCGCCCGCTCGAGAAGGCGCGGCAGCGCGAGGCCGTGCAGTACCTCAACCGCACCGCGTTCCAGGTGCCGCCGATGTTCCTCGACCCCGCCATCCTCCGCCGCATCGAGAACTCGGGCATCGTCGAGCGCGTGCGGCAGCGGCAGACCGCCGTGGTGAACTCGCTGCTGCAGCAGGCGCGGCTCAACCGCCTCATCGAGTTCGAGGCGCTCGCGAGCAGCCCCGGCGAGGCCTACACGCTCTCCGACCTCATGAGCGACCTGCGCGCCGGCATCTTCGGCGAACTCTCGCAGGGCAGCGTGCGCGTGAACGTCTACCGGCGCAACCTGCAGCGGGCGTTCATCGCCGCCGCGGACGCGCGCCTCAACCCGCCGGCTGCGGCGGCGGCGGCCGTGCCCGCCGGATTCCCCGGCGCGCCGGCGGCGACACCGCTGGCCGGCAGTGACGTCCGCGCGGCGATGCGGGCGGCGTTGCAGGACATCGATGCGTTGGCCGCCTCGGCGCTGCCCAAGGCCGCGGACGGCATGACGCGGATCCACCTGCGTGACCTGCGCACCGAGATCGCGAAGGTGCTCGACCAGGGCAAGTAGGGGCCAGCAGTCCGGCTACGGCCCGATCAGGGCTTCGGTGGGACCCTCGACCCCGGCACGGCGACGCCCGTGCCGGGGTCGAACGTTCCACCGTCGGACAACACGTGGGTCCGCACGCCAGCGCCCTGCAACAGCACGCCGGTCGCGTCGCGCGTGGCCACGCGGGCGTCGAAGATCACTACGCTGCTGGCACCACGCACGAGCCAGCGGCCGTCGGGCTGCACGATGAGTGCCGTGGACTCGTCGATCCCGACGCCGAGGTGCGGCGCGCGTTCGAGCACCAACGCTAGGAGGCGGCCGTAGCGCCGGCGTCGCAGGAAGTGCTGGTCGACGATCGCGTCGGGCAGCAGGCCGAACCCCTCCTGGGTGACCACGTTGTCGCGCTCGAGGGTGCCCCATGCGAGTGTCGAGTCCGGGCGCGCGCCACCCGGACGCCGCTCATCGCCGGTGATCATCACCTGCGAGAGCACCGCGGCGCCCGCCGAGGTGCCGCCGACAGCCGCACCTGCGGCGAACCGCGCGTGGATGGCGCGTTCGGTCGGCGTGCCGCGCAGCACGTCGGCCAACCGCACCTGGTCGCCGCCACCGAACCAGATGCCGGTGGCGTCGTCCAGCAGCCGCGCGACGGAATCGGTCATCGCTTGGGCGCGGTCGATCCACAGGTTGCGTGCCTGCGCGCCGAACTCGCGCAGCTGCACCGCCTTCTCCTCGCCACCGGTCTCGCCTTCACTGCTGGCCATGGCGAACACCACGATGCGCGCGCGCCCCGGCCCTCCGGCCAGCGACACGAACTCGCGCACGAGGGCATCGGGCTGCGGTCCACCCCCGACGATCACCAGCGCACCACGCGACTGGGCCTCGAGCGAGGCGGCGCCACCGCACCAGACCGCGACCAACAGCGCGAGCGCCGCGCGCGTCGCCCGCGCCAGGCGGTTCCGTCCACGCGTCCGCCACCGATGCACACCACACCCCGTTGCGATCATGCTCGCTCCGCGCCTGCCGTGAAGGTCCACCGCGCAATGCTACGCGCGGATCGCACGCGCCGCGAGTCGTGGCGGCGCACTGCGGGATGCAGGGGGAGCTCCCTCACAACACGCCGGGGTTTCCACCGCTTGCCGAGCGGGGGCCCGGGAGCGATGCTATGCCCATCCCTCCGGAGGGCGGTCACGCGATGGCATCCACCGATGTGTCGGATCCGCGGTACTACCATAAGGTCGTGGACTGCCAGTGGGCGTGTCCGGCGCACACCAACGTGCCGGGTTACCTGCGCCTCATCGCCCTCGGCCGCTATGACGACTCCTACCTGCTGAATCGGGAGTCCAATGTCTTCCCCGGCATCCTCGGCCGCACCTGCGACCGGCCCTGCGAACCGGCCTGTCGGCGCGGGCGCGTCGACGAGAAGCCGGTGGCGATCTGTCGGCTGAAGCGGGTCGCGGCCGATCAGCGTGGCGACATCACCGATCGGTTGCCCAAGGCACCCGCCGTGAAGAACGGGAAACGCGTCGCCTTGGTCGGCGCGGGTCCCTCGTCGCTCACGGTGGCCAACGACCTCCTGCCGCTCGGCTACGACGTCACGATCTTCGAGCGCAACGCGCGTCCCGGCGGGTTGATGCGCATCAACATCCCCGCCTTCCGGTTGCCGGCGCAGGTGCTCGACGAGGAATGTGGCTACATCATCGACATGGGCGCCCACATGCGCTACGGCACGCCGGTCGAGAGCCTCAAGGCGCTGCTCGCGGACGGCTACGACGCCGTGTACGTCGGCAGTGGCGCCCCCAAGGGCAAGGAGCTCGACCTGCCGGGACGTTGGGACGCCCCGGCGCAGGTGCACATCGGCATCGAGTGGTTGGCCAACGTCCACTTCGGGCACGTCGAGCGCATCGCGCCGCGCGTGCTCATCATCGGCGTCGGCAACACCGCCATGGACTGCTGCCGCACCGCCAAGCGCGTCGGCGCCACCGACGTCAAGGTCATCGCGCGGCGCGGGCGCAAGCACTTCAAGGCCTCACCGTGGGAACTCGAGGACGCGGAGGAAGAGCAGGTCGAGATCGTCGAGAACCACGCGCCCAAGCGTTTCATCGTCGAGAACGGCACACTCGTCGGCATGGAGTTCGAGCGCCTCGAGTGGAGCGAGGGCGCCGGCGGCAGGCAGACGAGCACGGTCCTCGGCACCACGGTCATCCCCTGCGACGCCGTCATCCTCGCGATCGGGCAGGACAATGCCTTCCCGTGGATCGAGCGGGACATCGGCATCACCTTCGATGCCAAGTGGGACATGC
Source organism: uncultured Gemmatimonadota bacterium (assembly GCA_902825965.1). Taxonomy (GTDB): domain Bacteria; phylum Gemmatimonadota; class Gemmatimonadetes; order Gemmatimonadales; family Gemmatimonadaceae; genus Pseudogemmatithrix. The sequence goes on from CADEDA010000033.1 coordinate 21,491, forward strand.
CGATCGTCGACAAGGTGACGCACCAGAGCACGCGTGCGGGTGTGTTCTTCGGCGGTGATGCCGCCTGGGGCCCGGAGAACATCATCTGGGCGGTCGCCCACGGCCACGCCGCCGCGATCTCCATCCACCAGCACTGCCAGGGCCTCCCGGTCGACGAGCGGCCGCCGGTGGGCATGACGCTGACCTCGGCCAAGATGGGCATGCACGCCTGGGCCTACGACAACGACTACGACACGGCGGGGCGCGCCAAGATGCAGCACGCGGAACTCGCGGCCCGCTTCGCGCACGTCGGCGTGGAGGTCGAACTCGGCTTCACGGCCGAGCAGACCGCCACCGAGGTCCAGCGTTGCCTCAACTGCGACATCCAGACGCACTTCACCGCACCACTCTGCATCGAGTGTGATGCCTGCGTGGACGTGTGCCCGACCAACTGCCTCACCATCACCACCAACAGCACGCCGCTCGACGAACTCCGCACGCGACTCTCCGCGCCCGCCCTCAATCACGCGCAGGACCTCTACGTGTCCGACGCCCTGCCCCAGACCCGACGCATCATGGTCAAGGACGAGGACGTCTGCCTGCACTGCGGCCTCTGTGCGGAACGCTGTCCCACGGCCGCCTGGGACATGCGCGTCTTCGACCTCAAACAGCCGTACGCGGGCACCGCGCTCGCGGGAGCGCTCGGATGAGCGGGATCAACGACTTCGCGTTCAAGATGGGCACGGTCAACGGCACCGGGTCCGCCAGCGCCAACGCCCTCCTCATGCAGGCCATCTTCCGCATGGGGATCCCGGTGACGGGCAAGAACATCTTCCCGTCCAACATCCAGGGCCTGCCCACCTGGTACCTGATCCGCGTGAGCAAGGACGGCTACACGGCGCGGCCGTCCGCGGTGGACCTCGTCGTCGCACTCAATCCGTCCACGTACGCCAAGGACGTCGCCACGGTGCGTCCGGGCGGGTTCCTGGTGTACGACTCCACCTGGCCCCTCGACCCGGATCTCGTCCGCGACGGCATCACCATCCTCGGCATCCCCTTCGGACGGCTCTGCGTGGAGCACTTCGAGGGCGACCGCGACCGCACGCTGCTCCGCAACATCGTGTACGCCGGCTCCCTTGCCGCCCTGCTCGACATCGACATGCAGGTGGTCGAGCGGATGCTCACCGAGAAGTTCGGCAAGAAGCCCAAGCTGCTCGCGGCCAACCACCTCGCGATCAAGCTCGGCTACGACTACGCCAAGGCCCACTTCCAGTGCCCGCTGCCCTTCCACCTGCGGTCGATGGACGCGACACGTGGTCACATCCTCATCGATGGCAATGCCGCGGCGGCGCTGGGAGCCGTGTACGCGGGCGCCACGGTCGGCGCCTGGTACCCCATCACGCCCGCCACCGCACTCATGGAGCAGTTCAAAGGGTTCTGCGAACGCTTCCGGGTGGACAAGGACACCGGGCTGCACCGCTTCGCGATCATCCAGGCCGAGGATGAACTCGCCGCCGCCGGCATCGTGATCGGCGCCGGCTGGGCGGGCGCGCGCGCCTTCACCAACACCTCCGGGCCCGGCATCTCGCTCATGCAGGAGTTCATCGGCCTCGCGTACTACACCGACATCCCGGCGGTCTTCATCGACGTGCAGCGCTGTGGCCCGGCCACCGGCATGCCCACCCGGACGCAGCAGGCGGACCTCCTCTCGCTGGCCTACGCCTCACACGGCGACACCAAGCACCTGCTGCTCTTCCCGTCCGATCCGCGCGAATGCTTCGAGATGACGGTGCAGGCCTTCGACCTGGCCGAGCGGTTCCAGACACCGGTGTTCGTCGCCTCGGACCTCGACATCGGCATGAACGACTGGATGGTGGAGCGCTTCGACTGGGACGATGCCTACCGCCCGGATCGCGGCAAGGTCCTCGACGCGGCGGCCCTGGCCAAGGTCCAGCGGTTCTCGCGCTACCTCGACGTCGACGGCGACGGCATCGCCGCACGCACGCTCCCCGGGGTCGGCGGCAAGGGCGCGTACTTCGTGCGCGGGTCCGGACACGACAAACACGCGGCCTACACCGAGGACTCGGAGGCCTACCAGGAGGTCGTGGACCGGCTCAAGCGCAAGTTCGCACACGCGGCGGATCACGTGCCGGCACCGGTGATCGAGCACCAACCCGGCGCCGAGGTCGCCCTCGTGACGCTCGGCGGCTGCGATGCGGCGGTACGCGAGGCCGCGGACCAGCTGCGCGCCGAGGGGATCCATACCGACTACATGCGCATCCGCGGATTCCCCTTCAACGCCGACGTGGCCAGGTTCCTGGCGCGCCACGAGCATACGTTCGTGATCGAGCAGAACCGCGATGCACAACTGCGCTCCCTGTTCGCCATGGAACTCGGCGTCCTGCGCGACCAGATGATCCCCATCCTCGACTACGGCGGCATGCCGCTCACCGCCAAGGCCGTCGTCGACGGCGTCAAGACACATCTCGCAGGAGTGCCGGCATGACGTCCATCGCCAAGCCGCCCGTCAAGCACCCGAGCTCGCGCACCAACGCGCTGGGGCTCACCCTGCGCGACTACGAAGGGGCCATGTCGACGCTCTGCGCCGGCTGCGGGCACGACTCCGTGACCGCGGCGCTGGTGCAGGCGGCGTGGGAACTCGCGCTCGAGCCGCACCGCGCGGCCAAGATGAGCGGCATCGGCTGCTCGTCCAAGACCACGGCGTACTTCATGAAGCAGTCGCACGGCTTCAATTCCGTGCACGGCCGCATGCCGTCCGTCACCTCCGGCGCCGCCGCGGCCAACCGCGGGCTCACCTACATCGGCATCTCGGGCGACGGCGACTCCCTGTCCATCGGGCTCGGCCAGCTCTCGCACGCCATCCGGCGCAACGTGAACATGCTGTACGTGCTGGAGAACAACGGCGTGTACGGCCTCACCAAGGGGCAGTTCTCCGCGTCGGCCGACATCGGCAGCACCAGCAAGAAGGGCGAGGCCAACGAACAGGCGCCCATCGACCCCGTGCTCCTCGCGCTCACGCTCGGCGCCACCTTCGTCGCGCGTTCCTTCTCCGGCGACAAGCGCCAGCTGGTGCCGATCCTCAAGGCGGGCATCGCGCACAGGGGCTTCGCCCTGGTCGACGTGATCTCGCCCTGCGTCTCGTTCAACGACCACGAGGGCTCCACCAAGAGCTACGCCTACACCCGCGAGCACGAGGTGGAGGCGGTGCACGCCGACTTCGTCCCGCTCCAGCGCGAGATCACCGTGCCGGCGACCGACGAGGTGCTCCGCGTGGTCGAGCTGCACGACGGCGCGCAGGTCCGGCTGCGCGCGACGGCCAAGGACTACGACCCCACCGACCGCGAGTCGGCGTATGCGCACGTGCGCGCCTGCCAGTCACGGCACGAGATCGCGACCGGCCTGCTCTTCGTGGACGAGGACGGGAAGGACATGCACGACCACCTGAGGACCGTGCCGACGCCACTCGTGGACCTGCCCTACGAGCAGCTCTGCCCGGGCAAGGCGGCGATGGAGAAGCTGATGGAGCGCTACCGCTAGAGCCCGGCGGCGAGCTCGGTGATGCCCGGCCACGCGGCCGGATTGTACCGCGCGATGGTCCGCAGGTAGTGCTCCGCGTCCGCCCCGAACGTCGCGCGGATCTTCGCCGCCGCGCGCGCCACGGCAGCGGCATCGCAGAACGGCGGCTCGAGCGACTCGTCAATCGTCGCGCCCGCACTCTTCACCCCCGCCTCCGCCAGGAACATCGTCTGGATCGCGGGTTCCACGTCCACGTAGAGCGCCTGCAGCAGGTCCACTTCGTCGTCGGCCGTCTGCGCGTTGAGCCGCACCACTTCCTTGGCGAGGCGGTCCGGTGGCCAAGAGAGGAGGGTCGCCGCACGGTACCCACCGCCACGGCTGATCAAACGCTGGATGTACACGGCGCGCACGTCCTTCCGCTCGCGGCAGAGGCGAGTCAGCAGCGCGATGCGACGCTCCACGGGGAGCGCACGATAGAGTGAGGGAGTTGACATGTGAGGTAATCTCGCAGCCTTCCGCCCCGAATGGCACCCGCGGTGACGCGCCACGGGACCGGCGGGTAGCTCTGTCGAACGCACCGTCCTTTCCTGCCCGGGGGGCCTCCCATGCTCGTGCCGCTGCTCAGCCTCGTCGCCGCACTCGTGATCACGGGTGTGGACCAGCGATTCGCCACCGCCGCCCACACCCCCGGTGAACGTGCCGAGATCCGTCGCATCCAGGCGCACTTCGACGGGGCGATCGCCATGCTCGAGTCGCGCGATGTCTCGGGCCTTCGCGAGGCCCAGCGCCGCAACCGGCGCGCCCTCACCGAGCGCCTCGCACGCTACCGCGACGCCGGCGCCTTCCCGCGCAACTACGACTTCCCCGGCGTGCCCACGCCGTACTTCATCGACCGCAAGACGGACATCCGCTGCGCCGTCGCACACCTGATGGACGCCACCGGTCGCGCCGACCTCGTCCGCCGCGTCGCCGCGATGGACAACAACGTCTGGGTGCCGGAACTGGCCGGACATGCGGAGTTCGAGGCCTGGCTCGATGAACAGGGCATCACCCTCGACGAAGCCGCGCGTATCCAGGTTCCCTACATGGACGTGGTGATCGAGCCGCCGCCGCCCACCCGCGCGATGAGCACGGGCGTGAGCGGGACCGCGCTCGGTCTCACGTTGGGCACGGCCACGCTCGCCCAACTCTCGGCTGACCTCGGTGCGCGGCGCTCGGTGGCCGTCCTCGGGCTCGCCACCAGCACGTTCGCCCTCGTCTCCGGCGGGTCGCAGTTCCAGCGCGGCGGCGACCGCATGCTGGGCACCGGCGCGGTCATCGGCGGCATCGCGGGGCTCTACGTCGCCCGGCAGACCTTCGGCCGGTTCCGCAATGCACAGAGGGAGGCGCAGGCCGGAGCCTCCACCTCCCTCGCGCAGCGGACCCGCATCAGCCCGATCCTGCCCGTGACCGCCGGCCAGGGGGCCGGGCTCTCGGTGTCGATCAACTTCTGATCACGCCGAACCCGACCACTCCTTGGTCTCCACCTTGGTCGCGCTGGCGAGCATGTAGTCGCGGTTCATCTGCATGATGGCATCGATCGAGATCCCCTTGGGGCACGCTTCCTGGCATTCGCCGTAGAGCGTGCAGCCACCGAAGCCCTCGTCGTCCATCTGCTCCACCATCGCCAGGGCGCGCTTCATGCGCTCGGGCTGCCCCTGGGGCAGTGCGCCCAGGTGCGTGATCTTGGCCGCCGTGAACAGCGAGGCCGAGGCGTTCGGGCAGGCCGCCACACAGGCGCCGCAACCGATGCAGGCGGCGTTGTCCATCGCCAGGTCGGCATCGGACTTGGCGATCGGCAGCGCGTTCGCGTCCTGTGGCGTGCCGGTCGGCGCCGAGATGTAGCCACCGGCCTGGATGATGCGGTCGAAGGCGCTGCGGTCGACCACCAGGTCCTTGAGTACCGGGAACGCCTTCGCGCGCCAGGGCTCGATGTAGATCGCCTCGCCGTCGGTGAAGCTGCGCATGTGCAGCTGGCAGGCGGTCGTCAGCCGCATCGGGCCGTGCGCGGCGCCGTTGATCATCAGGCCGCAGGACCCGCAGATGCCCTCGCGGCAGTCGTGGTCGAACGCGATCGGTTCCTGCCCGCCCTCGATGAGCCGCTCGTTCACCACGTCGAGCATCTCGAGGAAGCTCATGTCCGGGCTGATGTCCTTGGCCGGGTACTGCACCATCGTGCCCGGCGTGTCGGGACCCGGCTGGCGCCAGACGTGCAACGTGAGGTTGAGTCCCTTCGCGCTCACTTGTAGCTCCGCGTGCTCAGGTGGACGTTCTCGAACGCGAGCGGCTCCTTGTTGAGGATCGGGGGCTTGCCCTCCCCCGCGTACTCCCAGGCCGCCACGTAGGCGAACTTCTCGTCATTGCGCTGCGCCTCACCGTCCGGCGTCTGGTACTCCGTCCGGAAGTGCCCGCCGCAGCTCTCCTCGCGCTCGAGGGCGTCGAGGCACATCAGCTCGGCGAACTCCAGGAAGTCCGCGACGCGACCTGCCTTCTCGAGTGACTGGTTGAGGCCCTCGGCCGCACCGAGCACCTTCACGTTCCTCCAGAACTCCTCGCGGAGCTTCGGGATCTCCTGCAGTGCCTGCTTGAGGCCGGCGGCGTCGCGCGCCATGCCGCACTTGTCCCACATGATCTTCCCGAGCTCGCGGTGGAACGAGTCCACCGACCGCGTGCCGTTGATCGACAGCAATCGCTTGGTGCGCGCCTCCACCGCCGCCTTCGCCGCGACGAACTCGGGATGGTCGGTGCCCACCTTCTCGAGTTTGGTGCTCGCGAGGTAGTCGCCGATGGTGTACGGGATCACGAAGTA
>CADEDA010000034.1 GCA_902825965.1 uncultured Gemmatimonadota bacterium
AGAAGATCCAATCGGCGAACGTCACCCAGTCGAGCAGGTCGCCGTAGCTGCCGCTGAGCACCAGCGCGATGGACCACCCGCTCTGCAGCAGGATGGCCGCCACCGGCGTCCGCGTGCGCGGGTGCAGCGTGGCGAGCCGGCGGAAGAACACGCCGTCGCGCGCCATCGCCTGATAGACGCGCGGGGTCACGAGGATCACCACGTGCAGGAATCCGGCGGTCGAGACCGCGATGCCGATCGCGATCAACCGACGGCCGGCCTCACCGAATCGCAGGGCCATCGCGTCGGCCGCGGGCGCGGCACTCGCGGCGAGGCCGGACAGCCCCAACGCGCGGAGATACGTGAGGTTCACGAGCAGGTAGGCCGCCGCGACGATCAACACCCCGATGATGAGCGCGCGCGGCAGGTCGCGGCGGGGCTCCACCATCTCCTCGGCCACGAAGTTCGTCTGCTGCCAGCCGCCGTAGGCGAACAGCACCGGCACCAGCGCCGTGCCGATCGCCACCGCCGTCGCGGTGACGCCCACCGGTGCCAGCGGCGCCGGCGCCGCGTTGATGGCGGCTGTCGCGGCCAGCGTCGCGGCATCGGCGGCGGACTCGGGCGCGGCACCGAGGACGAGGCCGCTCACGATCAGCATCGCGATCGCCGCGAGCTTGAGCAGCGTGAACACGTTCTGCACCACCGCACCGGGCGCGACACCGAGGATGTTCACCACGCTGAACGCCGCGATCGCGCCGATGGCGAACACGCGAACGTGCGCCGGCGGGATGCCGAGCAGCGGGCTCGCGTAGTTGGCGAAGGTCACGGCGACGGCGGCCACCGCCCCACTGGCGATGGCCAGCAGCAGCGCCCAGCCGTACAGGAAGGCCGGCAGCGGTCCGAAGGCATCGCGCAGGTAGGCGTAGCCACCACCGGCCGCGGGTGCGCGCGCACCGAGTTCCGCGAAGATGAACGCCCCGAGGATCGCGACGACCGCACCCAGGCCCCATGCGACCATCGTGAGCGGTGCCGTGCCGACCCGCTGCGCGACGACGGCCGGGTTGAGGAACACCCCCGACCCGATGATCCCGCCGACGACGAGCAGCGTGCCCGAGAACAGCCCGAGTCGGCGGGCGTAGGTCGTCACGGACGCGGCGGGGTCCGGGTCGCCGGCGGTGCCGCCGCGCTCGGGGCGGGCGCCTGCGGGCGCGCGAGCGAGCGATAGTACTCCTCGACCTGCGCGCGGTACTCACTCGGCACCGGCGAGCGCGCCCCCAGCGCCGACTTCGGCCCCCCCGACTGGTTCAACTGCTGGAAGAGCGAGAACTCGAAGGCCTTGAGCTTCTCGAGCGCGGCGGCCTGCAGGGCCGCGGTGGCCGTGTAGTCGCTGCCCGCACGCGCGGCCTCGAGGCGCCGCAGTTCGTCGATCGCGCGGTCGAGCTCGCGGGTGTCGATCCCCTGGGCGCGCGCCATCTCGCGGAGCTCCTCCGCCTCATCGCGGCGCAGTCCGAACTCACGTGCCAGCTGACGCCGGGCGTCGGGATTGAGTGAGGGCGCGCGGCCATCGCGAATGACCCCGTTGTCGCTGGGGTTCACGCGCCCGTCGCGACCCTCGCCACGCGGATCTCCACCTCCCCCACCATTGCGTTGGCCCGGCTGTTGGCCTTGGCCCTGTTGCTGGCCTTGGCCTTGTTGCTGCCCTTGGCCCTGTTGCTGCCCCTGGCCCTGCTGCTGCCCCTGCTGCGCTCCTTGCTGCTGCCCCTGCTGGCGCCCTCGCTCCCCGCTCCTCTGCGCGCCCTGCCCCACCGTATCCCGCATCCGCTCCCTGATCGCCTCCATTCCGCGCACCAGCGCGCGCGCCGCCTCCAACGCGCGCTCCTGCTGCCGCTCCGCCGACTCGCCCGTCAACGCGCCGACCGCCTCGCGCAGGTTCTCCGCCGCCTCACCGATGTTCTCGCCGATCTGGTTCTCGAAGGCGTTGGCGTACTCGCTCGAGCCGCTGCGCATCACCGACTTGGAGAACTCGATCTTCTCCGGGATGCGCTGGTCCCGGATCGCCTCGGCCGCTTCGCGCAGCTGCTTGGCCGCGCCGGGCTGGTCCCGCCTCGCCTCGCGCGCCACCCGATCCGCCTCGGCCTCCAGCTGCTCCATCGCACGCGCGAGCGCGTCCTTCTCCTCATTGAGCCGGCGCGTGCGGTCGCTGCGTTCCTGTCCACTGGTCGACTGCAGCTTCTTCACGTCATCGGCGACCTGCCGCTGCCGCTCCTGCAACGACTCCGCCTGCTCCGCGAGGTCCTTGACGTCGTCCGCGAGACCTTCGTTCTGCGCCTGTTCGATCCGCCGTGCGGCGCGATTCAGCTCTTCGAGCGCTGCCTTGCCCTGCGACTCCGAGCCACCCGCCGCCTGCCGCATCGCATCGGCCGCGCGCTGCATCTGCTGCGCGGCCTGCCCCAGCTCGGGGTTCTCCTGTTCGCGCGCGAGACGCTCGAGTCGCCGCGCCTCCTCCTCCGCCTGCTGGGCGAGTTCGCGCTGCGCCCCGCCGCCACCGCCGCCGCCCTGGCGTCCCATGCGGTCGCGCATCGCCTCGCCTTGGCGCAGGAGGCGCTCGTTCTCCTGCTGCTGGCGCGCGGCCAGCTGGCGCAGGCGCTCCAGCGATTCGTCCACTTCCTGCTGCTGACTCTGGGTCGCCTGCTGCTGCACGGCCTCGTACTGGTTCTGCTTGCGATCGTTCTCGAGTTCGAAGAGGTCCGCGAGGTCCTCGGCGCGCTGGCCACCCCCGCCGCCTCCGCCGCCGCCCTGCTGCTGGCCGCGCTGCACTTCCACGTCACGATAGATCGCGTCCGCCTGCTGCAGCGCACGCAGGGCCTTCTCCTCGCTTGGCAGCGCGCCACGACCGTCACGGGTGCCGAGCTTGGTCTCCGCTGCCTGCATCTCCAGCGCCGCGGTCGAGAGCAGCGAATACACCTGCGCGAGGGCGGTGTCCGACTTCGTGAGTCCGCGCTCGAGCAGCCGCGTGGTCAGTGTATTCACCTCTTCACGCAGCTTGCCCTGCGCGATCGCCAGCACGGTCGCGTCCTCGTTGCGCTTGCGCTCGGCCGCCGAGGCGCTGTCGCGGAGCCAGTTGTAGGTGCCGGCGACGATGTCCCGCTGCCGCTGCACCAACTGGCCGGATTCCTCGCCGCCGCCACCGCCACCACCGCCGCCGCCCGATTCCGCCTCCCGGTAGTTGCGCGCGAACGGACGCACTTCCATGAAGTACACATCGCTCAGTGCCTCATGCCCGCTGCCATCACGTGCGACGGCGTTGTAGGCCACGAGGTCGCCGGGCTTGAGGTCGAGGTCCTCCAGCAACAGCGTGTGCGCGGCCTGCGTCTCCGCGGTCGCTTTGCTCGGCGTGACCAATGGCACCCGCCGCTCCTCGCCGCCGTTGACCCGGTATGCGAGCTCGAGCGACGCGACGCCATAGTCGTCGCTGGCGAGTGCCTCGATGGTGACCTCCTCGAGCGACGTCACCTTGGTGTCGCGACCCGGCGTCCGGATCTGCACGGTCGGAGCGCGGTCCTCGAGCGCCTCCACGGCGTACTGCACGCCGCCGGAGACCTTGCTGCCGTCCGCCGCCACCAGGTCGATGCGATAGAACCCGCTCTTCGCCAGCGTGAACCGCCCGGCGAGCGTGCTGTCGTCGCGCACACCGAGCGCGACCACCTTGCCGTCGTCGAACACCAGCGTGCCCGACCGCACCGGCATGGTGATGCGCGGTTCGATCGTGACCTGCGTGCCCTTCACCGCCGCCACGTCGCCCCCGTCCTCGATCCGCTCCATCGTGCGGCCGGTGAACGCCGGGAACCGGAGCTCCACGGCCACGGCCGTCACCGCAGGGAGGTCCGTGATGCGGAGGTGGAAACTCTCGGAGCGCACACCGTTGGATTCGACGTAGTACTCCGTCGGTGCGACGAGGTCGTAGAGCCGGCCGGCGAAGGCACCCTCGAGTGCATCGCGCCCCATCGGCAGCCGCACCCACTCGGCCGCGCTGTCGCTGCGGAACACGAGTTCCGCCCCGTCGGCGCTGAAGTTCGCCAGTGTCGCGCGGATGTCGAGCGCCCCGCCGCGCGGCACGTCGGCATCGCCGGGCTCCACCATGACCGCCGGTGCCGGCGGTGTGGCGGCGATCGCGATGGACCACGGCGCGAACAACACCTGCGCCGACTCCCGCAGTCCCTGGGGCCCGAAGGCGAGCAGCAACGTGGCCACCACCACGGCGGCAGCGAGCACCTTCTGCGCCCGCAGTTCCCGCGGCCGCTCGAGCCGGCGCTCCTGTGCGATCGGGGCGAGGTCCTTCGCCACCCGCTCCACCACGCGTGCCGTCAGCGCGGGCGACGCCTGCTGCGCCTCCGGCTGGTTCAGCTCATGCACGGCCGAGATGAGCGCCTGTCGCAGTCCGGGCGCGCGCTCCTCCACGTACAGCGCGAACTCCGCGTCGCTCGCGCGCCGGATCAGCGGCAGCACCAGCCAACGCAGCATCGCGGCCGCGACGATCCCGTACCCGAGCACCCGCACGACCCACACGGTCGCCCCCGTGGTGCCGGCGACCGCCGTCACGAGCTGCCCCAGCAGCACCGCCGCGACGATCGCGAGCGCCACGATGGCCGCCGCCTCGAGCAGGAGCCGGCGTTGCCGCTGACGCCGCAGTTGCGCGAGGAGGAAATGGAGGTTCGAGATTGCCGTCATGCCTGGCTCCGCTCGGGTGAGACGATGGTGGCACGCCGGGCCCGTCCGCGCCAGCCCTGCGACGCGATGACGGTCTCGGCCAACAACAGCAGTGCGACGAACGCGAGCAGCCAGCGCCAGAGGCGCTGGCGGGATTCCAGTTCGATCGACGTGGCCGCCGTGACACCGCGGAACGTCGAGTCGGTCGACTCCCCTACGCCGAGCAGCAGCTCGGTGGGGTCCGCCGGCGTGAGATCGGACTCGGCGGGACCCACGTTCACCGCCACGCGGTCACGCGGTGCGCCTTCCACCCGACCCTCATACGCGCCGTACACCCCGACTTGTTCAAGGATCACCGCGGCGCGGCTCGCGCCCGCGCCAGCGCCGGGCCTGAGCAAGTCGCCGTCGGGCGCGGCGATCACCGGATCCTGACGGATCGCTTGCGGGACCCAGCTCTCGCCGGTGCGGCGCCAGAGCGGCGTCGATTCGTGTCCCGCGCCGTGCAGCACCACGCGCCGCATCAGCGGCAGGAACGCCGGCTGCAGCGGGAAATCGCTTTCGCGGGCGTCGGGGCTGAGTGCGATGAGCAAGGTGCGCCCCTCACCGGCGCGTGATTCCAGGATCGCGGGCGATCCGTCGTCGAAGCGGGCGAGCACGTCCGCCCCGACGGCGGGATCGAGTCTCGCGTATCTATAGAAGCGCGGCGCCACCAGCGCCGCCTGCGTGCTGCGGAACGGCGCGAACAACGGATGCTCGTCGCGGATCTCGCCGAGCAGGGCGCCACCGGCCGTGCGACGATCGGCGAGTCCGGTCGGGGTCGCCACGTTCGCCACCACGCTGCGCCGCTCGGCCAAGCGCGGCCCCACGATCACCGCGACACCGCCGCCATTCGCCTGCCAAGTGCCGAGTGCGGCAGCGGCGGCACCGGTGGGTGGCGCCGCGTCCCAGAACACGACCAACGCCGCGCGACTCAGGGCGGCGGCATCGACCGTGCCGGGACGGCGGCGCTCCACCCGCACCGCAGGCGCTCGGCCGATCCCGAGTGCGCGCTCGAAGTACAACGTCTCCTCCCGCGGGACCTCGTCGGCGGCCACCAGCAACACGGTGAGCGCGTCATCGGCGGGCAGCGTGAAGCGCAGCGTGTCGTCGGCCGCGAGGGCATCGCCGCTGATGCTCACCACGCCGTCCACCACGGTCGCGGGCGCCGGGACCGCATCGAACGCCACCGTGAGTTCGCCACTCGCCGGCAGCGTGGCCGTACGCGTGCCCGCATCGCGTCCCGCCAGGCGCAGCGAGAGCGTGACCGGCCGCCCCGCGGCGAGGTCGCGCGTGACGACCCGGGCCTGCACCTGCAGCTGCACCCGCTCGCCGCTGACGACACGCCGTGCCTCCACGCTCCGCAGGCTGGTGTTGGGTCGTGTGTCGCCGCCCACGACGATGGTGCGGAGCGGAAGTCCGGCGGGCAACTCGAGTCCCGCCACGCCGGTGAGTCCACTGCGCTGCAGGTCGGTGATGAGCGTGATCGAGGGTGCGCCCGCCGGTGCGGAGATCAGTGCGCTGCGGGCCACGCGCAACGCGGCTCCGAATCCGGTGCCACGCGCGACCGGGCGCGTCGCCTCGATGAGCGCGCGCACGCTGGCGCGGTCGCGCGTCCAGGTCTGCGCGATCGTCGCCTCCTCGTCGAACAGCACGAGCGCGACCTGGTCGTCGCCGCCGAGGGCGTCGAGGACGGCGCGTGCGGAGTCCTGGGCCGCCGCCCAGGTGTCGCCGTGTCCCATCGAGAGCGAGCGATCGAGTGCGATCACGACCCGCTGTGCGCGCGAGTCCGCCGTCATCTCCGCCGTGTTGCCGACGAACGGCCGCGAGAACGCGAAGACCAGCAGCGCCACGGCCAGGGCCCGCAGCAGCAGCAGCGGCCAGTCCGTCACCTTGCGTCGGTCCGACGTCCGGATGGGCAAGCGCACGAGGAACATCAACGAGGGGAACCGCGTGGGGGTCTCCTCGTTGCGGTCACGCAGGTGCATGAGCAGCGGGATGCCCAGGGCGGCGAGGCCGGCGAGGAAGGCGGGGACGAGGAATCCCATCAGCGCACCCGGCTCCGCGAGAGGCGGAGATCGAGGTACCGGTACAGCGCGCCATCCAACGGTGCGTCGGTACGCAGCGGGATGTAGTCCACCCCCGCCGCCGCGAAGCGCGTCTCCAATGCCGTGCGATGGGCGCGCCACATCACCTGGTAGCGCTCCCGCAGGTCCTCCGGACGCAGCGGCAGGCGCAGCCCGCTCTCATTGTCCTCGAACACCGCGGCCGACTCGAACGGGAACTCCTCCTCCGCGCGGTCGAGCAGGTGGAAGACCAACACATCGTGGCCGCGGGCGCGGAGGATATCCACCGAACGCCCGATCGCCGTGGGCTCGTCGTAGCAGTCGGTGACCACCACCACGATGCCGGGGCGCGTGGCGACATCCGCCACCCGGTCGATGGCGAGCGGCAGCTTGCCCTCCCCGCGCGGTGTCGCGCGGCCCAGGGCGTGCATGATCAGGTTGAGATGCCGCGTGCTCGGCGGGATCATCTCCACCAACGCGTCGGCGAACGTCGCCAACCCGATGCGGTCGCCCTGCCGCTGCGACAACCAGGCGAGGCAGGCCACGAGCATGCGGGCGTACGCGAACTTGTTGATGGCGGCACTGCCGTAGTCCATCGAGCCCGAGACATCGAGCGCGAACAGCACGCCGGCGTTCGTGTCGGCCTCGTACTCCTTGATATAGAAGCGGTCGGTGCGTGCGTACGCCTTCCAGTCGATCCGGCGCAGGTCGTCCCCCGGCTGGTACTGGCGATGCTCGGCGAAATCGAGCGACAGTCCCTTGCGCGCCGACCGATGCAGCCCGTGCATGAACCCGTCCACGACCGTGCGCGCGAGCAGCGGCAGGTCCGAGATGCGGGCCAGCAGGGCCGGATCGAGCAGGCGCTCGTGGGACGGTGCACTCATAGCGACGACCGCGGCACGGGCACGGCGGCGACGAGCCGCTCGATCACCTGATCGGTGGTCACCTTCTCGGACTGTGCCTGGAAGTTGAGGATCACGCGATGCCGCATCACGGGCCGCGCCAGCGCCTGCACATCCTCGTAGCCCACGTGCGCGCGCCCCTGCAGCAGCGCGCGCGCCTTGGCCCCGAGCACCAGCGACTGCGCGGCGCGCACGGAGGCGCCGTAGTTGACGTACTGCCGGACGAAGTCCGGCGCCCCCGGCGCCGGGCGGGTCGCGCGCACCAACGAGACGGCGTAGCGGGTGACCGCATCCGCGACCGGCACACGACGCACGACCTTCTGGAACGCGAGGATCTCGGCCCGCGAGACCACCGGCTGCACGGCGTCCGGCGGCAGGGCGGTCGTCGCCTTCACCACGGCCACCTCGTCCTCCTCCGGCAGGTAGTCGAGGAAGACCTCGAGCATGAAGCGGTCGAGCTGCGCCTCGGGCAACGGGTACGTGCCCTCGAGCTCGATCGGGTTCTGGGTCGCGAAGACGAAGAACGGCGGTTCGAGCTCGTAGGTGCGGCCCTGCACCGTGACGCGCTTCTCCTGCATGGCCTCGAGCAGCGCCGACTGCGTCTTGGGCGGTGTGCGGTTCACCTCGTCGGCGAGGAGCACGTTGGCGAATACCGGGCCCGCCATGAACGCGAGCCGTCGGTGACCGGTCGTCGGGTCGTCCTGGATCACGTCGGTACCGGTCACGTCGGACGGCATGAGGTCCGGCGTGAACTGGATGCGCGAGAACTTGAGGTCGAGCGCCCGCGCCATCGTCGAGATCAACAGGGTCTTCGCGAGGCCCGGCACGCCCACGAGCAGGCAGTTGCCACCGGCGAAGAGCGCGATGAGCGCCTGCTCCACCACGGCATCCTGGCCCACGATCACCTTGCGCAACTCGCTGGTGATGCGACGACTGGCCGCGTGCAACCGATCAGCCAGCGCGCCGTCGTCGAGTCCGGCGAGGGCGTCTGCGGGCGCGGGGGTGGGTGCGGTCACGAGCGGGTCTCCAGGTGTGGCGGGTGGATAAGGAACGACGGTCAGCGACTGAGTGCGTAGACGATGTAGTTGATGCCCAGCTTGTACGCTTCGTTGGTGAGGTCCACCGGGAACAGGCCCTGCCCCGAGAACTCCCAGTACTCCGACAGGTCGTTGTCGCGGTTCGCCAGCGCGATCATGCGTCTCTTGGGATCGTTGTCCTCGAACAACGCCCAGAAGCTGGGCATGTACTCGCCGTACGATTGCAGCGCGTCAGGTTGCGGGATGCGGTAGAACGCGTCGAAGATCGGATGCGTGCCGTCGAGCCGCACCCAGCGCAGCTCCGGCAGCACCAGCTGCATCTGGAACTCGAGGTTCCCCCATTCCCGCGGACCGCGGAAGTCATCGAAGATGATGAAGCCGCCCTTGCCCAGGTACGCGCGTAGCGCCACGACATCCGGCTCCTGCATCCGCCAGAACCCCGGCTCCGCCATGTAGGCGACGGGGTACTTGAAGAGGTCCTTGTCGGTGAGCGCGAGGATCACGCTCTCGGCCGTCCGCGGACGCACCGCGGTGAGTTCCTCGAGGATCTTGGTGAAGTTGCGTTCGCCGCGCGGGTAGTCGTGTGACCACGGCGGTCCGCCGCGGGAGCGGAACCCGAAGTCCATGCCCATCTCGTAGCGGATGCGGGCGAACGTGAACCGCCCGTCGTAGCGCGGGTTCTCGCCGGGCTCGGCCACCACATCGCCGCCGCGCTGCCGACGCCCCTGCGCCGCGGACTCGCCGGGCACCGCGCCCGCGAAGAGCATGGCAGCGGCGGTGCCGACTATGGCGCCGAACACCCGCGTGCGCCACGCGACCGGCATCACCGGCGCCGGGCAGCGCCCCGGCTCGGCGCGCGTCATGGTGCCCCTCCCGGCGGCGCCGCCTTGCGGATGTCGAGCAGCAACAGCTGCGCCTTCTCGAACGTCGGTGCCTGCTCCAGGATCCCCAACACCTCGCGGCGGGCGGCGGCGCGATCGCCGGCTCCGAGCAGCGCCCGCGCCAACTCGACCCGGGCGCCGAGCACGTCCGTGGGACCGAGCGCAAGGATCACGCGCCGCTCGCGCACGGCCGTCGCATGGTCACCGAGCCGTGCCGACGCCTCGGCGAGCTTCACGTGCGACGCGACGTCGTACGGCCAGATCCAGAGCAGGCGCTCGAGCGCATCGGCCAGTCCACGATCGTCCTTGGCCACCTCACGGGCCAGCACCTCGTCGCGGATCGGTGCGATCGCCGCGTCGCCCGCCGGCTCGGCCGCGAGCTGCACCCCGTCGAACTTCGCCTTCACCCACGCATCGAAGCGCGTGTCGAACGCCGGGAGCGCGGTCTTGAGCACACGGGCGAACACCTGCTCCGTGGTCCAGCCGTCCCGCCAGCCGCGCAGCATCGCCGCCAGCGCGCCGGCACCGAACTGCGACTCGATCATCTCGCAGACCAGCGACGCGTGGTAGTAGCTCAGGCCCACTTCCATCGGATTGCGCGGACGGACGAAGCCGTCGTTGAGCTGGCTCACCGGACGCAGGAAGTTGGCGCGCAGCGCGGACAGGTATGCCCCCGTGGCCTCCGCGCCCCAACCCCGCCGCGCGCGGCGCTCCTCGAGCACCGACGCCCCCTCGGAGAACCAGCGCGGCACGCGGTTGGCCGAGAGTCCGAGCGTGAACGTGTGCGCCAGCTCATGCCAGGCGGTCGACCCCCAGTTGAACGTGCCGGGATCGCGCGCCGACGGCGCGTCCATCGCGAGGACGCGCCCGAAGCTCACGCCGAGCGCACCGAGTCCGGTCAGGCCGACGGTGCGCACGGAGAAGTCGGCGTGCCGCTGGTAGATCTCCAGGCGGATCGGCGCGGCCGGCCGGTAGTCGTACCGCGCCGCGAGCTTGTCGTAGGCCTCCTCGAGCAGTGGCGCGAGGTACGGCAGGAGCACCTCCGCCTCGCGCGCGGTCGCCACGAACTCGAAGCGTCCCAGCCGCACGGTGCGGAAGCCACCCAGCACGTCGAGGAGGTCGAGCGTGTTCTTGTGCCAGAGGTTGAACGGATCGATCGCGAACGCCCGTTCGATCCTCGCACGTCCCGCGGCGATGTCGCCGGTGCGCAGCTGGTTGGTGCCCACGGCGCCAAGGGCCGGGACCGACAGCGAATCCATCGCCAGTGCCTGCTCGGCGAACCGCTCCGCGTCCCCGTACCGGCGCTGCCGGGCCGCGGCCTCGGAGAGCGTGACATAGAACGCGGCCGGCGCGGGCGAGAGGCGTTCGGCCCGCGCTCGCGCCGCGCGATACCCGGCGCTGTCGCCAGTGACCCACGCGACCGCGCCCACCACCGCCCAGGCATCGATCGCGCTGCTGTCGACCGCGAGCGCCTTCCTCGCCGCCACCAGCGCGGAATCGTTCCGCTCCGCCTCGAGATGCAGCTTCGCGATGAACAGGTGCGCCGGGACCAGCCGCGCATCGAGCTCCACCGCCTCACGGGCCTTGGCGAGTGCATCACCCTGCCCCGAGAACTCCATCACGCGTGCCAACCCCAGCGTCGCCCACGGATGCTTGGGGCTGCGCCGGAGCACCGCCTGATAGCCCACCTGCGCGTCCGGACCGTTGTACTTGTCGAGCAGGAGGTCGGAGGCGCGCAGCGCCGCCTCCACGAACGTCGAATCCGCCGCCGTGCCCGCGTCGAACGCCCGGAGCGCCGAGCGCACCGCGCTCGCGTCGCTGCTGGAGACGAGCAGGTACGCCCGCCCGGCCGCGACGTGGTCGCGCGCGCTCCAGCCGCTGCCGCCGCGTCGGTATTCCGCCAGCAACGCGTTCGCGTCCCGCGTCGCAGCTGCGCGATCACCGCGCCGCGCGGCCGCCTCGGCGCGCTCGACCCGCGCCGTCCGCGACTCGGCTGGCTGTGCGTGCAGCGACGCGCCGACTGCCGCGAGCAGGATCGCCACCCGCAGCGACCGCACCGCGCGACGCCGGACCGTGCGGCCGCCACCGCACTCGGGTGCGCCGTGCGGACTCACGGTGTGCCTCCGGCGGCCCGGATCGCGGCGGTCTTCTCCGCGATCGCGAGCAGGAGTCGTTCGAGTTCCGCCTCGTACTCCGCCGGCGGCAGGGTCTCCTTCCGCTTCCGCAGCGCCTCGAGCTGCTCCTCCAAGGCCTTGCGCTCCGCGACCAGGGCCACGACACGGGGATCCCCGCTCGAGACGGCGGCCGCATACACCACGCGCGCCGCGAGCACGGAGTCGCTGACCACGGCGTGCTCGGTGAGCATCTGCCGCGCCGTCTCGTAAACCTTGGCGGTCTCGCGCGTCGCGTACGCGAACGATTCCAGCACCGTGAGCCGGCCATCCTTGTCGGTGTCCGCCTCGGCGTTCTGGAACCCGCGCACGAAGTGCTCGGAGAACCGTGATTCGTTGCGCTCGAACGGGGTCCGCGTGGCGGCGAGCACGATCCGGTTCGGACCCTTGAGGGTCGTCACGAAGTCCCCGCTCGCACTGGCCGCCGCCACGAACACCACCGTCTGCCGGGCGAAGCCCGAGAGCCATGCGGCGAAGTCGCCGGCGGTGGGATCCACGCCCGGGAGATTGACGCGCGAGCCCGCACCCTCGCCGCTGCCATGGCCGATGAGCACCACGACGACCATGTCACCGGGACCGACGCGCTGCGACAGGCGCAGGAAGGCCTGTGCCACCGCGTCCTTGGTCGCGCGCATGGCACGCTGTTCCGGGTCCTTCGCCGCATCCTCCGCCAGCCAGATGACCGACGAGTCCGCCGCACGCCACTGCGTCCGTGCGATGGTGCGCAGCGCCGCCCCCTGTGCGGCGAACGCGGTCGAGTACTGTGGCTCGCCGCCGAGCCCGGTGATGATCACGGCGTGCGTGCGCTGCGCCGACAGCACCGACGCGGTGACCACGCTCAGGAGGAGGGCCGCCAGACCCCGGCGCATCATGCCATCCCCCGCGAGCGACGGAGCTGCCACTCCGCCCCCAGGAGCACGGCCAGCAGCAGGAACACCACCGGCATGTCCCAGAGGTCGAGCGCCTCGCGCACCGTCACCCCGCTCTCGGTGTAGAGCACGTCCTCGGCCAACCGCTCGGACTCGGCGAGCGGATAGTACCGGCCACCCGTCTCCTCGGCGATGCGGCGCATGAGCGGTGCGCGAAGCTCCGCCTGCTCGACGTCCGCTCCCTGGTCGTCCGCGAGCAGCACGCCGGGGCTCGCCGCAACGGTGTCGCGCCCACGACGCGATTCCGCGCCGAGCGTGTACACGCCCGCCTCCTCGGCGACGAACCGCCCGCTGTACACGCCGTTCTCCGCCAGCGACCACTCGAGCGGCACCTCCGTCTCGCGTCCCGACGGCGTGGTGACCCGCGCGACCACCACGGCATCGTTGATGTCGAGGAACTGTTCGTCGGCGACACGCGCCCGCAGCTCCACCGCCTCACCCGGCGCGACGCGTGCCGGCACCGCCGCGATCTCCACCCGCTCGGGGCTCTCCTCCGTCAACGAGCGCGCGAGCTGCCGCCACAGCGTGGAGTGCGTGCGATCGTCCACCGCGATGTCCGCGTGCATCTTCCACAACCAACTGTCCTGCGGCGAGAAGACGAACGCCGTCCCGCGTCCGAAGCGCTGCGACGCCAGCACGGTCTGGTCGCTGGTCTGGCCCTCGATGCGGCCGGTGAGCAGCGCCGTCGCGCCGGGCCGCAGCGAGCCGATGGCGTTCACCACCGTCAGCGGCGGCAGCGAGTCCCATTTGTGCGCGGACGCGCTGTCGGAGCCACCGAGCTGCAGTGCCGACGACGCGAGGCCGGCCACGGTCGGACGGATGCGCAGTTCCATCGGCGCCGCGTCCACGTCGCGCGGTGAACGGTCCAGCGCCACCGGGAGCACCTCGGCCACGGGCGTCCCGCGATACCCGCCCTCGGCCAGCGCCGCGCGGCCGCCGATCACCATCAGGCCGCCGCCACGCTGGCTCACGAACTCCCCGAGCATGCGCAACTGGTCCGGCGTGAAGAACGAGGCTTCGATGCTGCCGAGGATCACGCCACGGAACCCGAACAACTCCTCGCGGCTCGCCGGGAAGCCGCTCACGAGCTCAAGGGAATCGCGCACCCCCAGACGCAGGTACTTCTGCTCGGCGCTCCGCAGCAGCGCGACGAGGTTCAGCGCCGAGTCCACCGCGATGGCCCGACGCAGGAATCCGAGTTCGGGGCGCGGCTCGCCTTCCACGTACAGGATGCGATCCGGACCTGCCCGCACCTGCACGAGGCCGTGTGCCTCGTTGTTCTCCGCCACCGTCTCGCGGTCGAGCGGCGTGGCCCGCACCGTGATGCGATGCGTGCCGGCCTCGAGTTCCTCCAGGCGGAGGCGCGCCCGCATGGTCTCCTCGCGCGCCGGGAGCTTCACGGTCTCCGTCGCCACCACGCGCCCATCCGACTCCGCGGTCAGCACGATCGACTCGTTGGCGACACCGCGCAGGCGCAGCGTGACATCCACCAGCAGGTTCGCGCCCACCAGCGGCCGCGCCGGCAGCAGCACGCGCTCGATCGCGACATCGCGCGGGAAACGTTCGAGTCCCGCGCCGACGGTGTAGACGGGCACCTTGCGGGCGCGCAGCGCGATCAACGCGGGGTCGAGCTCGCGGCCACCGTTGTCCGCACCGTCGGAGACGACGATGATGCCGGAGAGCGGGAGGCCCGCCAGTTCCTGCCGCGCGCCGTCGAGTGCGCTCGCGAGGTCGGTGCGGGTGCCGGCGGTCTGGTAACCGGCCGCCGAGGCCGCCGGGCGGACGTCCGCCGCGAACCGATAGAACCGCAGCGCAAACCGCTCCCCGAGTGCCTGGACGAGGGCGGCCGAGTCGGCGAAGCTGCGCGCCACCAGCTCGGCGCGTGTCTGTTCGCCGCCATCCTTGAGCGCCATCGACCGCGAGTCGTCGAGCAGGATCGCCAGCACGTTGCGTTGCGGCACCGCGCTGGCGACCACCAGCGTGGGACGGAGCAGCGCGCCCACCACCAGGAGCAGCGTGGCGGCGCGCAGCGCCGTGAGCACGGCGCGGTGCACGCCGGACAGGCCTTGCACCCGCTGGTACGACCACACCGCGAGCCCGAGCGCGAGGAGCAGCACCGTGACGATCAGCCAGGCCGGCGCCACCGGACTCCACACGAGTTCCCCCCGCTCCCAGACCCGAGTCGGATACTTGAACAGCAGGGAGAGGAACGCGTCCATGGATGGGATTACGGGGGCGGTCGGGGTTACGCTGGCGCGGTGGTGTGCGCTGGGCGAGCGAATGTAGCGCCGGGGCGTGGGTACCGCCGGGAGTGACGGAACGGCATCTTCCTTAGGTACCCGGGGCATCAAGGAGCGTTGCCGACGTGCGGATCGGAATGGAGATCGCGGTGGTGGGCGGCGGGATCGCCGGGCTGTCGGCCGCCTGGCGACTCAGCGCGCGCCATCGCGTCACCCTCCTGGAGAAGCATGCGGTCGCCGGCATGGACGCCCACTCGCT
Organism: uncultured Gemmatimonadota bacterium; assembly: GCA_902825965.1. Classification (GTDB taxonomy): domain Bacteria; phylum Gemmatimonadota; class Gemmatimonadetes; order Gemmatimonadales; family Gemmatimonadaceae; genus Pseudogemmatithrix. The sequence continues at coordinate 15,208 of CADEDA010000034.1, forward strand.
CGACCTGCCGCACGACGGAGGCCAGTGGCGGATCGACGTCCCACTGCGCGTGATCTACGAAGGGTACTACCCGACGTTAATCGCGCTCTACCGTGAACTCGGTGTCGAACTGGAGCGCACCAACTACGCCGGGTCGTTCAGCGAGCTGGATGGGGACGTCTACTACCGCTACGCGAACGTGATGATCGGCGGACGCTCCGTCCCGCTGCCCGCGCTGCCGATCGGCACCAAGGCTCTACGCATCAACCGGGACCTCCTGCGGTTCTACCGCATGGCTCCTGACGCACTCCGGACATTGGGCGGCAGCGAGGAACCCCTCGGCGCCTGGCTCGACCGGGTCGGACTGGGGGTGGACTTCACCGAAGGCTTCCTCATCCCGACCTTCGCCACGGTCTGCACCTGCTCGTCGGCGGCGGTGCGGTCGTATCCGGCGCGCGTCATCCTCGAATACCTCACCCGCGGCCTGACCTTCGGCGGCGTGCGACGCGTGGTCATGGGCACCCGCGAGGTCGTGAGGCGCCTCACCGAACCGCTGGCGGCGCTGCGCTGCGGCGTCCAGGTCTCCGCCATCCGGCCGGTGGCAGACGGGGTCGAGGTCTGCTGGTCCGGCGGTGCGCAGCGGTTCGACCATGTCGTCGTCGCCACGCAGGCGAACCAGGCGGCGCCGATGCTCGACCCGGCCTTCCGCCGGGAGCGCGAGGCACTCGATCGCTTCGCGTATGAATCGAGCCGCGTGGCCGTGCACACCGATGTGCGCCTCGCCCCGCGCGAACGCCGGCACTGGGCACCGGTCAACCTCGTGGTGAGCCGCGAGCACGACAAACCCATGGCGACCATCTGGATGAACCGCGTCCAGCCCGCGCTCCGCGGGCTCTCGCCGGTGTTCCAGACCTGGAATCCCATCATCGAACCCGCCGCCGAACACCTCCGTGCGCAGGCGAAGTTCGAGCGCCCCGTGGTGAACGCGGCCTCGCTCGTCGGCGCGCGGGAGGTCGACCTCCTGCACGCGCAGCACGGCCGGCGGCTGTGGTTCTGCGGATCGTACCTCGGCCCCGGCATCCCGCTGCTCGAAAGCGCCGCGGCGACCGCCGCCACGGTGGCGCGCGCCATCGACGCCGAGGCCGGCGCTCAGCCCCAGATGCGTTCGGCCTGATCCAGGTGGCGGTGGATGTGGCGGACGACGATCGCCCAGCCGCTCAACCCGTCGTACGTCGCCCCCTTCACGAACGGCGATTCGATGCGCACCTGATCGAGCGGGAGTCCGTCCGCGGCGCGGATCGCCTTCTGGTGCGCGGCGAGGTGCCGCTCGAACTCGGCCGAGACCTCGAGGCGTGGCTGTGCGCCTTCGGGCACGAACGCCGCCGCCGTCTTCACCTTCCCCATCGCGAAGCCCAGCACGCGCGGGACCGGCCCGACCAGCTTGGCCAGCATCCGTCCGAACACGGCGGGCTTCATGCGCGCGGCCCCGATGCTGCCCAGCGCCTTCGCGCGGAACGCCGCGTCGTCGAGCAACGGCTGCATCGCGCGGGCGGACAGGTTGAGGTGCGCGATGTTCTCGGCGACGGACCACTGCGCCGGATCGCGCCGCTCGTGCCAGCGCGCGTCGGGCGTGTTGCGCACCAGCCGCTGCCAGCGCTCACGCGCCGCCGCGAGGTCGTCGAGGATGGTCTGCAACTGCGGGTGCACGATCGGCTCCGAGAGAGGCGACCGGAAAGATCGTCTCCCTTCCGCCGCGGCGACAACTGTCGCAGCGTTGTGGGTCCCCAGCCTCCGGCCCCTGCCCGATGCCCAGCCCGATGCCCAGCCCGATGCCCAGCTCGCTCCGCCGCCCCGCCCCACTGCGCCGTCCGCTCCTGCTCGCCGCCATCGTCGCCGGCGGGCTCACCTCGCATCCCGCCGCCGCGCAGTCCAGCCGGTTGCACGCGGAACTCGATCGCCGCGTCACCGAGGTGAACGCGAAGGTGATCGCGTGGCGCCGCGACATCCACCGGCACCCGGAACTCGGCTTCCAGGAGACACGCACCGCGGCGCTGGTGGCCGCGCACCTCCAGGGCCTGGGCCTCGAGGTGCGCACCGGCGTCGCGCGCACCGGCGTCGTCGGGATCCTGCGCGGCGGCAAGCCGGGCAGGACCGTGGCGCTGCGCGCCGACATGGACGCGCTGCCCGTGACCGAGCTCGTGGACCTCCCCTTCAAGTCCACCGTCCGGACGACCGTCCGCGGGCAGGAGGTCGGCGTGATGCACGCCTGCGGTCACGACAACCATGTCGCCATCCTGATGGGGGCGGCCGAGGTGCTCGCGGGCATGCGGGCCCAACTCGAGGGCACGGTGGTGTTCATCTTCCAGCCCGCCGAGGAGGGACCCGGTGGCGCGTTGCCGATGATCCGCGACGGCGTGCTCGACAACCCGAAGGTGGACGCCATCTTCGGCCTGCACGTCTGGCCGGAGCCGGCGGGCGACATCACCGTGCGCGAAGGCCCGTCGATGGCGGCGTCGAACAGCTTCACGATCACGGTGCGCGGGCGCCAGACGCACGGCTCCGCGCCCTGGGGCGGCGTCGACCCCATCGTGCTCGGCTCGCAGATCGTGCTCGGCCTCCAGACGATCGTGAGCCGGCAGGTCGACATCACCGCGAACCCGGCGATCGTCACGGTCGCGATGTTCAACGGCGGTGTGCGGTCGAACATCATCCCCGACACCGTGGTGCTCGAGGGCACCATCCGCACCTTCGATCGCGCGCAGCGACAGCAGATCTTCGACCGGATCGCGATCACCGCGAAGCAGACGGCGATCGCCGGTGGCGGCACGGCCGAGGTGCGGATCGACTCGGGGTATCCGGTGACGCGCAATGACGTGCCGCTGACCCAGCGCATGCGGCCCTCGCTCAAGCGCGCCACGGCCCCCTACCGCGTGCGCGAGGGCGCGTTGGTGACCGGCGCCGAGGACTTCTCGTACTTCCAGGAGCGCGTGCCGGGGATGTTCGTGTTCCTCGGCGTCACGCCGCGCGATCAGGATGCGTCGAAGGCGGCGAAGAACCACTCGCCGTACTTCTTCGCGGATGAGTCGGCGCTGCCGGTGGGCGTCCGCACGTTGGCGTCGCTGGCGGTGGATTATCTGGCGACGAAGTAGCGCACGGAGGCGCGACGCCGTGGTCCGAGGCGCCGTGGTCCGAGGCGCCGTGGTCCGAGGCGCCGTGCGCCGTCAGGCAGCGATCGCCGCGCCGCACTCCCCGCAGAACCGCGCCTGCGAGTGCTCCACGGTCGCGCCGCACTTCAGGCAGCGGCTCGCGAGGTTGCGCCCGCAGTCCGAGCAATAGAGCGCATCGGATTCCGGACGCGGTCCGCAGCTGGGACAGGAGGTCGCACGCGACTTCGCCCGCGCGATCAACTGCTCGGCCGGGTCCGCCGTCGACACCTCGGGCGTCCCGGCGGCGGCCTCGAGTTCGGCGAGCGCCAGCGGCGTGTACTCCGCACGCAGCGCCGCGTAGTCCTCGGCCGAGAGCTTCCCGGTCGCCTGGTCGAACTCGATCTCGCGGAGCGCATCGATTGCCGTCGGCTCCACCTCGTTGCCGCCCAGCGTTCGCGCCGACGCTGCCGTGAGGTCGGGCCGCAGCAGCGGCATCAACACATACGCGAGACCGGCGATGGCCAGCACGGAACCGACGAGCAGCGCGAGCATCAGACCGTGGCGACCTCGCCCGGTGCGAGCGCCGTCACGTAGCCGCTCTGGCGACGACGCCGCTCCGACTGCGGCCACATCACGAGCAGCCCGCCGAGCGCCATGAGCGCGCCACCATGCCAGACCCAGACCACGAGCGGATTGAAATTGATGCGCACCTCGGCGCGGCCGTTGTTCACGCCGGCGAGCACGAGGTAGACGTCCTGCGACTGCATCTCATGGATGCCGACTTCCGTGGACGGCTGGAACGTCGGATTGCCGCGGGAGTCGAAGTGCTGCCGCTTCTCGCTCGTGATCAACGGCATCGGACGGCCATCCATCGTGGGACTCAGCGACAACGTCCACACCTCGCGATTGAGCACCTTGGCGTAGGAGATGCCGTCGCTGGTGAAGGTCCATTGGCGCCCGAACGGGTCCTTGGCCGAGAACGTCTGGCCTTCGGTGAGCGTGACGTCGTATTCCATGCGGAACGCCATGCCGGCGAACGCCGCGAAGAGCATCACGATGCCCGCGTGCACCACGTACCCGCCGTACCGCCGCCGATTGCGCGCCACGAGCCGGCCGAACGCGAGGACCAGCGACTCGCCGTACATCTGCTGACGCGCCCCGACGCCCTTGTAGAACTCCTGCACGATGGTGCCGGCCACGAACGCCGCGAGCGTCCAGGCGACCAGCGGTGACATCGCGCGTGCGCCCAGCACCCAGAGCGCCGCACCCACCACCAGGCCGAAGAGCGCCGGCCCGAGGAACTGCCGCTGGATGTTCGCCACCGAGGCCTTGCGCCACGCGATGAGCGGGCCGATGCCGGTCAGCAGGAGCAGCAGCAGGCCCAGCGGCACGTTCACGGCGTTGAAGAACGACTCCCCGACCGTGATCTTCGTGCCCTGCGCCCACTCCGAGAGGATGGGGAAGAGCGTGCCCCAGAGCACGCTGAACGCGATCCCGACCAGCACCAGGTTGTTGTACAGGAACGCCGCCTCGCGGCTGATCATCGCCTCGAGCTGCGCCTTGGCCTCGAGGTCCTTGAGCCGGATGGTGACCAGCCACACCGAGGCGACCGTCGCGAGCAGCATGAAGGCGACGAACCAGTTGCCCACCGGACTCTGCGCGAACGAGTGCACCGAGTTGATCACGCCCGAGCGCGTGATGAAGGTGCCGAGGATGCTCAGCAGGAACGTCGCCACCACCAGCGTGACGTTCCACTTCCGCAGCATGCCGCGCTTCTCCTGGATCATGATCGAGTGCAGGAACGCGGTGCCCGTGAGCCACGGGAGCAGCGACGCGTTCTCCACCGGGTCCCACATCCAGTAGCCGCCCCAGCCGAGCTCGACGTACGCCCACCACATCCCGAGCACGATGCCGATCGTGAGGAAGAACCAGCTCACCAACGCCCAGCGGCGCACCGCGCCGAGCCACTCGGCGTCGAGGCGGCGCGTCACCAGTGCCGCGATCGCGAAGCCGAACGGGATCGCCGTCGCCACGTAGCCGAAGTAGAGCATCGGCGGGTGGATCGCCATCGCCGGGTTCTGCAGCTGCGGGTTGAGCCCACGTCCGTCGGCCGGCGGCCAATCGAGCCGCTCGAACGGATTGGTCGCGATCACCGTGGTCGCGACGAAGAACAGCAGCACCGCGGCGTTGGTGCCCGTCACCCAGGGCATCAGCTCGCGGTTCTTGCGGCGGTTCACCCAGGTGGCGAGGGCGGCGTACGTGCCGAGCACCAGGCACCAGAACAGCATCGAGCCGGCCTGGCCGCCCCAGAACGCCGAGAACTTGTAGACGACCGGGAGGTTCTGGCTGGTGAACGACGCGACATAGCGGAGCGAGAAGTCGCTGCCGATGAGTGCCGTCCAGAGCCCGAGCGACGCCAGCACCACGAACCCCACGCCGGCATAGAGGCCCCGCTCCCCCGACGCGACGAGGTCCGCACGACGCATCGCCCCGCCGGCGAACGAGAGGGTGACGGACCACGCACACATCAGCAGCGCGATCCACAACGAGAGTTCGCCTACGAGGATCATCGCGCGTTACTTCGGCGGCTGCGTCGTGGGCGTGGACTTGGGCACGTCCGCCGGGTGTGCCGCTGCCGGCTTCATGGCGGCTTCGTAGGCCTCGCGTCCCTCGGGCTTCATGCCCTCGGGTGCGGCCTCGTAGCGCGACGCACACTTCGCGAGCAGCGTGGTCGCGTGGAACACACCGTCCTCACCGAGGCGACCCTCCACCACCACGTCCACCGAATCGCTGAACGTGTCGGGGATGATCCCCTTGTACTCCACCTTGTAGGTCGCCTTGCCGTCGGTCATGTCGAAGTTGACCTGGCGCCCGCTCTCGGCGCGCACCACGGTGCCGGGCACCACCTTGGCGCCGACCTTCACGCCGGTGGACCGGATGCTCGGATCCGCGAGCACCTTCGCCTCGAGCTCCTCGGGCGTGAGGAAGTACACGGCGGTGTCGGCGAAGCTGCCGGCCATGAGGACGCCGGCCGTGCCGAGCACGACGAGGCCACCGAGGATGAACTTGACGCGGGGCTGCATGGGGACTCCAAGGGCGACTGGACCCCTTCAATATACCACCGTGACGTCCGGAGTCGCTGCTCCCGCGGCTGGCGCGCCGCCACGGCGCGCCGCCACGGCGCGGACCGCCGAGCATTCAGGGCGCGACCTGCCTCGCCAACACCGCACCGGCGCCGCCCCCGAGCACATCGACGGTCAGGTCCTTCACCGAGAACACCCGGCCTTGGCTGCGGTCCCACAGCTCCTTTCCCACACCCGCGCTGAGCGTCAGGGCGCCGGCGGTCCAAGCGGCGTCGCGATATCGGTGGCCGTTCGCCCGCAGTACCGAGTGCCCCACACTCTGGATCACGGCGGACGCGACGAAGTGGTAGGCCTTGTCGCGCGCGAACCAGCGGTCGGCGGCGGGCTGCGGACGCGCCGGGCCGCCGAACGAGATGCTGCCGGCGAGGATCAGGATGGGCAGTGCAGGCATCGGCGCCTCCTCGGCGGATCAGTCGCGGTCGCGTGCCCACGAGACGGCGGCGCGCACGGCGCGACGCCACCCCCCGAGCCCCGAGCGCGCCGCATTGCTCGCACCCGCCGGTCCCGTCGCGGGCGCGAATCGCTGGTAGCGGCGTGCGGCGAAGAACGTCGCGGCGTCGGCCCAGACCCCGGCGGCGATGCCCGCCAGGCCCGCGGCGCCCATCGCCGTGGTCTCGATCACGTCAGGGCGTTCGACCGGCACCCCGAGCACGTCGGCCTGGAACTGCATCAACCAGTCGTTGAACGTCGCGCCGCCGTCCACGCGCAGCACGTCGAGCGGCGCCCCACTCGCACCGCGCATCGCCTCGAGCACGTCGGCGGTGCCGTACGCCATCGCCTCGAGGGCGGCCCGCACCAGGTGCTCGCGCGTGGTGCCGCGCGTGAGGCCGACGATCGTCCCGCGCGCCTCGGGCTCCCACGCCGGCGCGCCGAGTCCGGTGAGCGCCGGCACGAAGTACACGCCGTCGTTGGACGCGAGACCACGCGCCATCTGCTCGCTCTCCGGCGCCTTCGCCAGGAGCCCGAGGCCGTCGCGCAGCCATTGCACCGCCGCACCCGCCACGAAGATCCCGGCCTCGAGTGCGTACGCCGCGCGGCCTTCGGCGTCGCAGGCGATCGTGGTGAGGATGCCCTGCCCGCCCACCGGACGCGCCGCACCGGTGTGCAGCAGCAGGAAGGCGCCGGTGCCGTAGGTGTTCTTGCTCTCGCCGGCGCTCCAGCACCCCTGACCGAACAACGCCGCCTGCTGGTCGCCGGCGACGCCGCGGATGGGGATCGCCGCGCCGAAGTGCTCGGGCGCGGAGGTCCCGAAGTCCCCCGACGAGGGACGCACCTCGGGCAGCAGGCCGGCCGGGATGCCGAAGAGCGTGAGCAGCTGGCTGCTCCAGGCCCGCGAGTTGATGTCGAACAGCATCGTGCGCGAGGCATTGGTGGGATCCGTCGCGTGCACCGCGCCTGCGGTGAGCTTCCAGATCAACCAGGTGTCGATGGTGCCCGCGGCGAGTCGCTCCACCGGCAGCTGCGCCGTGCGCGCGGTGTGCTGGAGCAGCCACTCGAGCTTGGTTGCACTGAAGTAGGGGTCGGGCACCAAGCCGGTGACCTGGTAGAGGCGCTCCGCCTGACCCGCGGCCCGCAGCGCGGCGCAGCGCGCGGCCGTCCGCCGGTCCTGCCACACCAGCGCCCGATCGATCGGCCGCCCCGTCTCGCGGTCCCAGACCACCACCGTCTCGCGCTGGTTGGTGATGCCGATGGCATCCGGCGTCACGCCGGCCTGTGCGATCGCCTCGCGCGCCGAGTCGCGTGTGGTCTGCCAGATCTCGTCGGCGTCGTGCTCCACCCACCCGGGGTGCGGGAAGTGCTGCGTGAGCTCGCGCTGGCCGCGGCCCACCACGCGTCCGTCCGCCGCCACCACGAGCGCGCGCGAACTGGTCGTGCCTTGATCGAGAGCGAGGACGTGTCGCACGGAGGTCAGGCCGGTGGAGGGAGGAGCTGTGCGTCGGGGGCGAACACGTACGGCGGCGTGAACATCCCGCGGTCAGTGACGATGCGCGAGACGAGTGTGTGCGGTGTCACGTCGAACGCCGGGTTGTGGACGGCGATCCCGTCCGCCACCACCGTCGTCGCGCCGATCGTCCGCACCTCCTGCGCATCGCGCATCTCGATCGGGATCGCGTCGCCGGTGGCCGCCTGCGGGTCGATGGTGCTCCACGGCGCGGCCACAACGAACGGCAGGCCGTGGTGCCGCGCGAGCACGGCCAGGCCGTAGGTGCCGATCTTGTTGGCCACGTCGCCGTTCGCCGCGATGCGATCCGCACCCACGAGCACGAGGTCCACGGCCCCGCTGCCCATGAGGCTCGCCGCCATGCTGTCCGTGCACACGGTGACGGGGATGCCCGCGCGCTGCAGTTCCCACGCCGTGAGCCGCGCACCCTGCAAGAGCGGCCGCGTCTCGTCGGCGAACACGGCAACGCGCCGGCCTGCGGCGTGGGCCGCGTACACCGGCGCCAGCGCCGTGCCGATGCCGGCGGTCGCCAAGGCGCCGGCGTTGCAGTGCGTGAGCACGCGGGTCCCGTCGGGCAGCAGCGCGGCCCCGTGCCGACCGATCGCGGCGCACATCGCCGCATCCTCGGCGCGGATCGCCTCCGCCTCGGCACGCAGGGCGGCCGCGCGGTCGGCCGGTCCCTGACTGGCGTACGCGCGTGCGACGCCGAGCATGCGGTCCAGCGCCCACGCGAGGTTCACCGCCGTGGGGCGCGTGGCCCTGAGCGCCGCCGCGGCCGACTCGATCTCCGCCAACGAGCGCCCGTGCTGCGCGGCCCGCCAGGTCTCCGGCGGACCCGCCGCGATCACGGCAAGGCCGATCGCGGCCGCCACGCCGATCGCCGGCGCACCGCGCACGGCCAACGAACGGATCGCCTCGGCGATCGCCTCCACCGTGTGCAGCTCGAGATGCTCCACCGCCGCCGGGAGCCGTCGTTGGTCGAGCACGCGCAAAGTGCCCGTCGCCGACCAACCGACCACCTGCACGGGAGGCGCGAGTGATTCCATCCTGCAAACGTATAGATTGGAAGCGTCCCCCTCCAGCCGACGCCCATGTCCGCTCCCTACGAGTTCCTGCTCCTCGACTGCACCGATCGCATCGCGACGGTGACCATCAACCGTCCGGACAAGCTGAACGCGCTCAACGCCAGGGTCATCGGCGAGCTCGACCGCATGTTCACCGCGCTCGGCGCCGACCCCGAGGTCGCGGCGATCATCCTCACCGGCGCCGGCCGCGCCTTCGTGGCGGGTGCCGACATCGCGGAGATCGCGACCGCGGCGCAGGGCAGCGGGCTCGAGGAGGTCTCGGCCTTCGGGACCGGAGTCTTCACGCGCATCGAACGCCTCGGCAAGCCCGTGATCGCCGCCGTCAACGGCTTCGCGCTCGGCGGCGGCTGCGAGCTCGCGCTGGCCTGTCATCTGCGCCTCGCCAGCACCCACGCCAAGTTCGGGCTGCCGGAGACCAAGCTCGGCCTCATTCCCGGCTACGGCGGCACGCAGCGCCTGCCGCGGCTCGTCGGGCAGGGGCGTGCGCTGGAGATGATCCTCACGGGCGAGATGGTCGATGCCGACGCCGCCGTGGCGATGGGGCTGGCCAACAGGGTCGTGGCGCCGGATGCGCTGCTCGACGCCGCACGCTCGGTCGCGCTCAGCGCGAGCAAGAACGGCCCGTTGGCGCTGGCCCACGCCATCACCGCCGTGACGGCGGGCGCCGGGCTGCCGCTCGACGCGGCGCTGGCGCTCGAAGCCAAGCACTTCGGCGCGGTGGGCCGCACCGCCGACATGCGCGAGGGCACCTCGGCCTTCCTCGAGAAGCGCGCCGCGAACTTCCGCGGCGCGTGAGTGGCGGCGTCGGTGCCGACTGAGCCGTCGGTCGTCGCGTCAGGCACCGCCCAGGTGTCAACCCCGGCGACCACGGCCGCGCGCCTGGCCGAGCTGGTGGTGCGGGACTTCCGCAACATCGCGCACGGCGAGCTCGCCTGTGCGGCCGAGGGGATCGTGGTGGTCGGCGAGAACGGCCACGGCAAGTCGAACCTCATCGAGGCCATCGCCTACCTCCGGCTCCTGCGCTCGGCGCGCGCGGCGCGGGACCGCGACTTGATCCGCTTCGGGGCCGCGGCGTTCCACTTGGCCGCGCGGCTCGAGGGCACGCCGGCCCATCGCGTCACCGCCGCGGTGGACCGGCCCGGCCGCAAGAAGATCACGCTCGACGGCGCCGAGCCGGAGCGCCTCACCGATGCCCTCGATGCACTGCCGTCGGTGGCGTTCTCGCCGCGCGACGTGGACCTCGTCTCCGGCGCGCCGGCCGAGCGGCGGCGCTACCTCGACATCACGCTGGCGCTGAGCTCGCCGCCCTACCTGCACGCCCTGCGGATCTACCGCGGGGCGCTCGCGCGCCGCAACGCCGCCATCCGCGAGGCCCTCAAATCGGGACGTCGCGGTCGCGAGGCCGCCAGCGCGATGGCGGCGTGGGAACCGGCACTGGCCGAGCACGGCGCGGTGCTGGTGGAGTCGCGACGCCACTGGGTGCGAGCGCACGCCGATACGTTCGCGGCGCAGTGCCTCGCGATCGGCGAGCGCGGCACCCCTCGGCTGGGCTACGCGAGTGCGTTCGCGGAGGGCAGCAGCGTCGCGGACGCGCGGGCCGCGATCGCGGCGCAGTTGGAGAAGCAACGGGAGCACGACCTGCGCCGCGGCCTCACCCAGCCGGGCCCGCACCGCGACGACCTCGCGCTCACGCTCGACGGGCACGAGCTCCGCGGCGTGGGCTCGGCCGGCCAGCAGCGCACGGCGGCGATCGTCCTGCGCCTGCTCGAGGCGGCGACGCATCGCGACGCGACCGCCGTGGTGCCCGTGCTGCTGCTCGACGACCCGTTCGCGGAGCTCGACCGGCGACGCACGCAGCGGATCCTCGCGCTGCTCGAGCGGATGGGCGCGGGCCAGGTGGTGCTCTGCGTGCCCCGCGAGGACGAGATCCCGCCGCAGTTCACGCGGCTCGCGCGCTGGCAGGTGCAGGACGGCGCCTTCACGCGCCGGGTGGGCGCATGAGGCGCGAGGACGGCAGCGGCAGCGGACGTCCGCGGGCGATCGCCGAGGCGCTGGCGGAGGTGCTGCAGCGCACGGGTCTCGAGGCCGACGTCGCGCGGGCGGCGGTGCTGGAACAGTGGCCGCGGGTGGTGGGCCCGCAGATCGCCGGCGTGACGCACCCGCGGATGATGACCGAGGACGGCACGCTCGTGGTCGGCGTGCGCACGCACGGTTGGATGACCGAGTTGTCGATGATGGAGCGGACGTTGCTCGCCAAGCTCAACGCGACGGCGCCGCGGGTCGCCGTCCGGCGCATCCGCTGGGAGCTCCTGCGGACGCATCCCTAGAGGGAAAATCGCGCACGCGCGCGTTGCTTTCACTCTGAGTGCCGGGTATTTTTCGGGGTCGTGCGCGGCCCGGTCCCGGATGGGGCGCGGGCCACCACGCCCAGGACCATCCGCCCTCTTTCGCGAGCCCATGGCCAAGACCAACGACGCCTCCGAGTCCTCGTACGACGCTTCAGGGATCCAAGTCCTCAAGGGTCTGGAGGCGGTGCGGAAGCGCCCCGGCATGTACATCGGTTCGACCTCGCACCGCGGCCTGCACCACCTGGTCTACGAGGTCGTCGACAACTCCATCGACGAGGCGCTCGCCGGGTTCTGCGACAGCGTCGACGTGACGATCCACCAGGACAACTCGATCACCGTCGCCGACAACGGCCGCGGCATCCCGGTGGACATCCATCCGGTGGAGAAGCTGCCGGGCGTGGAACTCGCCCTGACGGTGCTGCACGCCGGCGGCAAGTTCGACAAGAACACCTACAAGGTGTCGGGCGGCCTGCACGGCGTGGGCGTCTCCGTGGTGAACGCCCTCTCGGAGCACCTCAAGGTCTGGGTGAAGCGCGACGGCAAGGAGCACTACATGGACTTCAATCGTGGCGACACGATCACGAAGCTCAAGGTGCTCGGCACGGTGAAGCCCAAGGACACCGGCACCAAGGTCTGGTTCAAGCCCGACGACCAGATCTTCACCGAACTCGAGTACGACTACGCCACGCTGTCCACCCGCCTGCGCGAGCTGTCGTTCCTCAACAAGGGCGTGACGATCACGCTGCGCGACGAGCGTCCCGAGACGCCGCGCGAGGAGACCTTCCACGCCAAGGGCGGCCTCAAGGAGTTCGTCGGCTTCCTG
>CADEDA010000035.1 GCA_902825965.1 uncultured Gemmatimonadota bacterium
TCCGGCCGGGCCGATACTCCCACGGTACGGTACGACGCGGAGCGCCCGTCCGGGTCCCGCGGCACTCCCGCCTCACGAGCCCCTGGTCACGATGCGCCGACGCCTCACTGCTTCCCTGATCCTGCTCGCACTCCTGGCCCCCGTGGCCGGCGTGGCGCAGGGTTCGTCGGCATCGTCCGGCCGTCCGGCGCCGGCAGCGCGCGCCAGCACCAAGCCCGCCGCATCCAAGAAGACCAGCAACGCCAGCAAGCCGCGCGTGGCCAAGCCGGTCGTGGCCGGCGCCGCGAAGCGCCCGGCGCCCAAGTCCTCCCCCATCCGCTCCGCTGCGCCGACCACGGCGCACGGCCTGCGCGACCACCTGCTCGGCCTCGTGAGTGCGTCCACCCGCTCCGGTCGCTGGGGCGTGATGGTCGTGTCGCTCACGCGCGGCGACACGCTCTTCGGCCACAATGCGGACGCGATGCTGCTCCCCGCGTCCACGATGAAGCTCTACACGTCGGCCATCGCGCTCGAGCGCTTCGGGCCGGCGCACCAGTTCCGCACCGAGGTCCTCCGCGACGGCGCCGTGCTCGTCGACGGCACGGTGCAGGGCAACCTGATCCTCAAGGGTGCGGGCGATCCCTCGCTGGCCCCGCGCTTCGCGGCCTGGACCCAGGGCGTCCGCCCGATGGACGCCCTCGCCGAACAGGTCGTGCGCGCCGGGATCACGCGCGTGAAGGGCGACATCATCGGCGACGCCAGCGCCTTCGAGACGCAACGGGTGCCGGACGGCTGGCGCACGCGCTACCTGCAGGCGAGCTACGCCGCGCGTGTCTCCGCGCTGTCGTTCAACGAGAACCTCGCGCACATCACGGTGCGTCCCTCCGCACGCGGCGCCGTGGTCGCGTTCGGGCAGGCGCTGAGCGGACTCTCGCTCAAGTCCACCGTCACGGTGCGGCCCAACACGGCCGGCGCGTCGGTGCGCGTCTGGCAGGACACGCTCACGCAGTCGTTCCGGGTGAGCGGCTGGATCGGCGCGCGTAGCCGCACGCGCACCTACCAGGTCGTGGTGGAGCAGCCCGAGCGGTTCGTGGCCGCGGCCTTCCGCGCCGCCCTCGAGGCGCGGGGCATCCAGGTCGACGGCGTGGTCCGTGACGGCGAGGCGCCGAGCTCGGCGCAGCGGGTCACCACCTGGTCGTCGCCGCCGCTCGCCCAGCTCGTCGCCACCATGAACGGCGAGAGCAACAACCACTTCGCTGAGCTGCTGTTCCGCAACGCGGCGCGCAGCGACAGCGCGATCGGGTCGGCGCAGGTGGCGAACCAGTCGCTCACCACCTTCCTCTCCGATCGCGTCGGCGCGGCGAAGGGCGCGGTGTACGCCGCCGACGGCAGCGGACTCTCCACGCTCGATCGCGTGACGCCGCGGTCGATGGTGCAACTCCTCGGCTACGGCATCAGCGCCCCCTGGGGCCAAGTGCTGCAGCAGTCGCTGCCGGTGGCGGGCCGCACGGAGACGCTGCGCGGGCGCATGCGCGGCACCGCCGCGCAGGGGAACCTGCGGGCGAAGACCGGCACCACCAACGAAGTGACCTCGCTGGGCGGCTACGTCACCGCCCGCAACGGCGAGGAACTCGCGTTCTCGTTCCTGTACAACGGTCGGGAACTCTGGCGCGCCCGCGCCGCGATCGACGCGATGGGTGTGACGCTCGCGAGCTTCTCGCGTTGACCGCTGCCGCTAGTTGAGCAACGGCGGTGGCGACTTCGGGTCCGTCGCCGCCACGGCATCCAACAGCCGCACTGCCGAATCCACGTCCTTCTGCCGCACCACCACGCGCGCGGGGTGCAGGACGCCGAGGAACGGGAGCATCCCGCCGGCGTCGTCCTTCAGGACCATCGAGGCGATCCCGTTGGCATCAAGGATCGATCGGGCGAACTCCGCTTCCACCGAGTTGGGGAAGGTGCGAACTACGTAGGCATTCTCCGGCATGAGACCCTCCGCGTTCGGGTTGACCTGATATACCCCGCGGGACCGCCGTCCGTTTCCGGATCGCGTGATTGTGACGGTTCGCGCACATTCGCCCGCCGCGCCCACGCCGCCGGCGCGGCACCCCGTGCCCCCCGCGGCGGCGCAAGGATGGACGAAGCCGCCTGCACCGCCTAACCTGCAGGTATGGCCTCCGCACCCTCCGTCGCACCCGTCCTGGCGGCGGGCACCATCGATCAGGTGATCGGGTGGCGCCGCCACCTGCACGCCCACCCCGAGCTCTCGTTCCACGAACGCGAGACCGCCGACTTCATCTTCGCGACACTCGAGTCGCTGGGCGGACTCGAACTCTCGCGACCGGCCGGCAACAGCGTCGTCGCGCGGCTGCGGACCGGGCGCCCGGGTCCGACCATCGCCATGCGGGCCGACATCGATGCGCTGCCCATCACCGAGGACACGCGCCTGCCGTTCGCCTCGACCAACCCGGGCGTCATGCACGCCTGCGGCCATGACGGGCACACCGCCATGCTGCTCGGCGCGGTGCGGGAGCTCGTCGCGCGGCGCGAGGCACTCGGCGGCGAGATCCGTTTCCTCTTCCAGCACGCCGAGGAGGTCTCGCCCGGCGGCGCGGAGGAGATGGTCCAGCGCGGGGTGATGGACGGCGTGACGCGCGTGATCGGGACCCATCTCTGGGCGCAGCTCGAGGTGGGCAAGGTCGGTGTGCCGAGCGGCGCGGTCACGGCGGCGCCGGACACCTTCTGGATCACCATCCGCGGGAAGGGCGGGCACGCCGCCATCCCGCAGCAGACGGTCGACCCCATCGCGATCGGCGCGCAGGTGGTCACCAACCTGCAGCACCTGGTCTCGCGCGGCGTCGACCCCCTCGACAGCGCCGTGCTCAGCATCACGCAGTTCCACGCCGGCACCACGCACAACGTGATCCCCGAGGTGGCGGAGCTGAACGGCACGGTGCGCACGCTCGACCCGGTCGTGCGCACGGCCCTCGCGGCCCGCATGGAGCGCGTGATCCGCGGCATCACCGAGGCCCACGGCGCCGAGTACGAGTTCATCTACGAGCGCGGCTACCGTCCGGTGGTGAACGACGCGTCGGTGACGGCCGAGATGGCCGAGCTGGTCGCGCAGGTCTGCGGCCCGGACGCGCTCGCGCCCATGCGGCCGGTGATGGTCGGCGAGGACTTCTCCGCGTTCCAGCAGAAAGCCCCGGGGACGTTCGTCTTCGTGGGTGCGGCACGGCCGATCGATGGTGCGGTGCACCCGCATCACCATCCCAAGTTCGACATCGACGAACGCGCGCTGGAGACTGGCGTGCGGATCTTCGTGGCCGCCGCCGAACGTTGGTGCGGCGCGCCCTGAGCCTGCGCGGGACCCGGACGCGGGCGACGCGTGTGACGCGTGTGACGCGACCCACGCGCCGCTGGCTGGTGGGGGCGGGCCTCGTCCTCGCGTCCGGCTCGCTGCCCGCGCAGCCGTACGTGGACGGCGGATCCACGCGTCATCGCTTCGCGCAGCTGACCCTCGGACTCGACACGCGGGTGTTCCCCGCAGCGGCGTCGAGTGAGGGCGATCCGCTCCACGAGCTCCGCCTGCTCGTGGGCGGGACGCACTTCTGGGGACACGCGGACTTCTACGTCGCGTTCCCGGTGCGGCGCGTCGGCGGGTCGGCGTTCCGCACGCGCACCGAGACGGGGGCACGGCTCTATCCCTGGCGCATCACGCGCGACCGCGTCCGGCCGTGGATCGGTGCCTCGCTCATGGCGGTCGAGTACGAGCGCGGCGCGGGTCCACGCGAGGGGCGCCTCCGGTGGCCTGTCAGCGCCGGACTCACGTACCAGCGCGGGGCGCAGCTCCTCACGGCGGGCGCCGGCGTGCTCGGCTACCGGGCGCAGTATCCGACGTCGCCCACGGCCCGCGTGCCGATCGCGATGCACCCGCGCGTGTTCTCGCTGGCCTACACGCGGAGCATGGACCTCACACTCGGCGCGGAGCGCGAGTGGCTGAGCGGCGCGACCGCCGATAGCGTGGCGGCGCGACTGGCGGATGGGTCGATCGGCGGCTGGACCGTCGGCCTCGGGCCGTCGACCGCGTTCTTCACGCGCACCTCGCCGGCCTTGCGCGCGCTCGGCTACGCCGGGCAGCACCGGCATGCGCGGAGTTTCGTGGACCTCGGCGTCGGCTATCACTTCCCTTCGCCCGACCTTCAGCTGGGCATGGCGTACCGGCACACCCGCAGTGCGCTCTCGGCCTACGGATTCTCGCAGGTCGCGTCACGGCGCGCCGTGACCGCCGAGGCATACCGGTTCCTGTTCGACTACCACGGCTTCGTGCCGTTCGTGGGGCCGCACCTGAGCTGGGAGCAGCTGCGCGTGAGCGGGACGCAGCGAGGGGCGACCGATCGCCTGGCGCCGGGGGTCACGTTCGGTTGGGACATCCGCCCCAACCGCCTGCAGACGCTGGTGTTGCGCACCAACCTGCGGTACACCCCGGGCCTGCGGGTGCCCGTCACCGGCGGGCGCTCGGTGGCGTTCGACCAGCTGGAGTTCAACTTCATCCAGTTCGTGATCTTCCCCAATCGGTTCCTGTGAGGTCGCGGGCGGTCAGAGGAGTGTGAGCGCACGCGGCGGCGCGCCACCGGTGGCGCGGATCGCCGCCGCGCGTGCGCGGATCGCGTCGCGCTCCGCCGCGTCGAGCCGCGCGAGGTTCCGCACCTGCAGGGCCATGCGCTGGTTCGCGGCGAGCAGCGCCTCGTGCCGCAGCAGGAAGTCCCAGTAGAGCGTCGTGAAGGGACAGGCATCGTCGCCGGTGCTGCGGGCGGGATCGAAGCGGCAGCCGCGGCAGTGGTCGCTCATGCGCTGGATGTACTTGCCGGTGGCGACGTAGGGCTTGGATGCCATCGTGCCGCCGTCGCCGTACTGCGACATGCCGAGCGTGTTCGGCAGTTCCACCCATTCGACGGCATCCACGTACACGGCGAGGTACCACTCGTGGACGCGGGTGGGTTCGACGCCGAGCAGGAGCGCGTAGAGCCCGGTGACCATCAGGCGCTGGATGTGATGCGCGTAGCCCAGCGCGAGCGTCTGCCCGATCGCGTCCCGCAGGCAGGCCATCTCGGTGTCGCCCGACCAGTAGAAGTCGGGCAGGGGCTCGCGGGCATCGAGGGCGTTGCGTGCGCGGTACTCCGGCATGAAGCACCAGTACACACCGCGCACGTACTCGCGCCAGCCGAGGATCTGCCGGATGAAGCCCTCGGCGCTCGCCAGCGGTACCCGGCCCGCGCGATAGGCACGCTCGGTCTCCGCCACGACCACGTGCGGGTCGAGGAGCTTGAGGTTCATCGCGGCCGACAGGCGCGAGTGATAGAGCCAGGGTTCGCCGTCCCACATCGCGTCCTGATAGGTGCCGAACGACGGCAGGCGATGGGCGAGGAAGTCATCGAGGGCGAGCCGCGCGTCGGCTGCCGTCACCGGCCAGTCGAATCGGTCGAGGGCGCCCGGGTGTGCCGCAAAGCGGTCCGCCACGAGCGCGAGCACCTCGCGTGTGATCCGGTCGGGTGTGAAGGCACGCGGCGCCGGCAGTCTTCCGGGACCGGACTTCGGGAACGCGCCGCGGTTCTCGGCGTCGAAGTTCCATGCGCCGCCCTCGGGTCCGCCGTCGCGGTCGAGCAGCACGCCGTGGCGGCGACGGAGCTCCCGATACCAGAACTCGAGGCGCAGCTGCTTGCGCCCCTCGGCGTGTTCGACGAACTCCGGCACCGTCGAGAAGAAGTGGCGGTCGGGGCGTACCTCGAGCGGCAGGCCATGCTGCTGCGCGGCGGCCTCGAGTGCCTCGAGCACGCGGAGGTCGCCGGCCTCCACCATCAGCAGTCGCTGCGGCGTGCCGCGCGCGATCGTCGCCGCGAGGGCAGCCGCGAGCGAGGGGACCGCGTCGTCGAGCGCCGTGTAGTGCACCGTCCGTCCGCGCGCCCGCTGCGCGTCGCGGTAGTGGCGCATGGCCGAGAGGAAGAGCGCGATCCGCGGCTTGCTCGACCAGACGTGTGTGGATTCCTCGAGCACCTCCGCCATCCAGATCGCATCCTGCGCGGGATCGAACCCGTCGAACGCGGCACTGTCGGGATCGAGCTGGTCGCCGAGGACGAGGACCAGATGGCGGAGACGTTCACCCATCCGCGGTCAATGGGTGGTGGGGGCGCCGGGTTCCCGGCGCGCCGCTCACTCCGCGACGTAGCGCCACGGCGCCTGCGCGTTCGCGCGGCGCCAGATCGTGAAGAACGGGATGCCGGGCGCGGCGCGTCCGTCCGGAGCGGGCGCGTTGGGCACGATCCGGCCGAACGTGATGCCGAGGTCGCCGCTCGACGCGACCAACGCGCGCTCGGGCCCCCAGTTCACGGGACTCGTGCCTTCGGGCACGCCCTGCGAGACGGCGGCGGCGATCGCCTCGTTGCCGAGCACGAAGGCGGCGCTGGCCGCACCGCCGAGGTTCACGGCGTCCGCGCTGCCGTACTTGAGGAACGCCGCGCGCAAGCCGATCCGCTGTGCCTCCGCCGCGAAGTCCCGCTCGACCTGCATCACCGACGCACGGTGCTGCGCTAGCCGGGCCGCGGATGTGTCACGCGCGGTGAGCGCGGGCGGCAGCGCCGGCGGCAACGCAGCGGTATCCACAACACCATCGGGACGGCGTGTGCGGCGGTACGCGGCGATGCGCCAGCCCTCGGGTCGTTTCACCCAATACGCCAGGTACTTCCCGGCCACCACGCTCCCGTCGGCCCGGAGCACGTCGAGGTAGCCGAACGTGAAGCCATGCTCGCCGTCGGCGGAGACGCCACCGCGCAGGGGTGCCCACCGCGCCTTGGATGTGACGTTGAGTGTGTCGCGCCGCAGTTCGGCGATGATGGCTTCGCGGCCCTCCGCGAAGCCGCGACCGGGGACCGGCATCGTCGCATCGGGCGCGAGCATGGTGGACACCGCCGCGACGAGGCCGGTGCGTTCCGCCGCGATGGCGGCGGCGCGGTCGGCCTCGAGCAGCGCGTCGACGGCCGTCGTGGGCGAGGCATGCGCGGAGAGCGCGAGGACCGAGGCGAGGACGACCGTGCGTGGATGCATGCCCGTGAGACGCACGATCGGCCCGAAAGGTTTACCCCCCGGCGGCGGCCGGGACCGCAGCGCCCGGCGTCGTCGCGGCACGCGCGAAGGCCCGGTCCGCCACCCGCTTGAGCAGCCACAGCGAGAAGCACATCTGGAGTGTCGTCGAGAAGACCGAGATGTACCAGATGTGCTGGAGCGTGAAGCCGGGAAGTCGCGACGCCGCGTACGCGATGGCGCCGAACACGGCGAGCCGGGCGGCACTGCTGATGATCGACGGTACCGTGTTGCCGAGCGCCTGGAAGATGCCCGAGCAGGTGAAGATCAGCCCCGAGGCCAGGAAGTTCCACGAGATCGTGCGCAGGAAGTCCACGGCCACCGAGACCGTGGTCTCGTCCGCGGCGAAGACCCGCACGAAGAACTCCGGTTGCCAATGCACGAGCAGCGTCATGAGGACCATGATCCCGCTGCCGATCTTGGCGGCCGCCCAGAAGGTCTCGCGTGCCCGGTCGAGCCGGCCGGCGGCGAAGTTCTGGCCGGCGATCGGGGCCGCCGCGAACGCCACGGCCATCGCGGCGAGGAAGATCGACTGCATCATGCGGGAGCCCACGCCGAATCCTGCCTGCGCCGCCGACCCGAAGTCGCGGATGATCCAGTAGATGAGGCCCATCGACAGGAACATCAGGCCGAACTCGCCGCCTGCCGGCACGCCGATCCGGAAGATGCGCTGCCAGGTCGGGAGGTGCGCGCGGAACTGCGCCGCATCGAACCCGACGTAGTGCTCGAGCCGCACGAAGTAGAGGATCATCGCGATCACCGCGACGAGCACCGCGATGCTGCTCGCGAGTCCCGCACCGGCCACGCCCAGCGGCACGCCGGTGCCCCAGCCGGCGATGAGCACCGGCGCGAGCAGCGCGTTCATCACGACCGTGATGACCTGCACGACCATCGTGGGCTTGGCGATACCGGTGCCGCGCAGCGCGGATCCCATCGAGATGAGCGCGAACTGCAGGCCGAGCGCGGGCAGGAACCAGAACAGGTAGTCCCTGCCGGCCGCGAGGGTCTCCGGGTCCGGCGCGAGTGTGCGGAGATACGCCGGCCCGAGCAGGTAGCCGCCCGCGAGGACACCCGCTCCGGCGACGGCCGCCAGGAGCAGGCTCTGGTTGAACACCAGGTTGGCGTCGGCCTGGTCCTTCCGCCCCGCCGCGTGCGAGATGAGGACCATGGTGCCGATGCCGAGCACCTGCGTGACCCCCATGACGATGAACTGCAGGTTGCCGGCCGCACTCACGCCCGCGATCGCCGCACCTCCGAGGCGCGCGACGAAGTAGAGATCGATGAGGTAGTACGCGGTCTGGAACAGCATGCCGATGGCGATCGGCGTCGCCATGCGGATGATGTGCCGCGGGATGGAGCCTTGCGTGAGGTCGTGCACGAGGGGCGTTCGTCCGGGGTCGAAGGGATCAGGCAGGGGTGTTGGCGTCGAACGCGGCGTCCGCGAGCGCCCAGGCATGGTCGCGGGCGTCGCCCGGCCACTCGCGCGTGAGCGCGCGGAAACGCTCACGATCGTTGGCGAAGAACGCCCGCGCCGCCTCGTCGAAATCGGCGTGGCCCGAGAGCATCGCGGAGAGGAAGCGGTACGCCGACTCCTGCGCCGCGCGCGCGCGATCGCGGTCCGCGAACTGGACGCGCGCCTGATCGACGAGCCGGCGGATCGCCGCCGAGGCGCCGCCGGGCTGCGACGCGAGCCACTCCCAATGCCGTGGCAACAGTGTGACTTCGCGACCGATCACGCCGAGTCGCGGTCGACCCGGGCCGCGGTTGCCCTCGTCCGCCACCAGCGCCGACTCGGCGATGAGCTGTGCGGCGGCATCGGACTGCCTGAGGCGCTCGAGCACGTCGGCGATGGAGCCGCGCAGGTCGAGCTCGATCGGATGTGAGGTGTGCGCGTCGAAGATGAAGAGTGCGCCGATGAAGCCGCGCAGCTCGGCGACCTTCACGGCGCGCGCAACATCCGTGAGCGGACCCTGCGCGATGCGGCGCATGCCCTCGAAGGCGACCACCGCGCGCGTGGACGAGGTTGACGGATCGGATGTGGTCATTGGTACGGAGTGCCGCTGAGGATTGCGAGAAAGACCCGGAGAAAACGAACAGCGATAATCACCCGGACGAAACGTCAGGTGATATTAGCCGGGTCAATTGCCGGAGTCAATATCACCCGGGCGCAACAATTCACCGGAGAAGATCAGTGACCCTAGGGTCGCCGGCGGGGCGCCCGGCGGCGCGGCCGTGCCTCAGCGCGCGAAGCGTCGCGCCGCGAGTGCGCCGCCAAGGAATCCCCCGAGATGCGCCTGCCAGCTGATCCCAGGCGCGCCGGGCAGCACCCCGAACACGAGACCGCCCCAGAGTGCGATCACGAGGATGCTCAGCGCCACGCTTGCGAGGCTGCGGGCATACCATCCGGCGAAGATCAGGAAGCCGAGGAACCCGAAGATCACGCCGCTCGCACCGATATGGATGGAGTTGGGCGCTCCGAGCAGCCAGCAGAGCACACCCGCGCCGACGGCGGCGCTGAGTCCCACCAGGGCGAAATGCCGCGGATCCCGGAGCATCACGAGCCAGCCGAGCAGCAGCAGGGACGCCGTGTTGGCGGTGAGATGGGCGAGGTCGCGGTGCAGGAACGGCGCGAACACGATGCCGCGCAGTCCATCGACACTGCGCGGCACGATGCCGAACTGCAGCAGCGCGCCGCCGAGTACGGCATCGACGCCGAACACGAGCCACAGCGTCGCCACGCTCGACCCGAGGACGGTCGCGTGGGTGCGCAGGTGCTTGACGACGCTGACGGGGCGGGGTGTGGTGAGCATCGGGGACGCGGTCTATCTTCGGAGGGACACCACGGGAGCACGGATGCACAAGGACGATTTCCGCGTTGTGATGCTACGGGATCTACGCGCGGTCGCACGCGAGGTTTCCCTCTATCCGTCCGACGACGCGCTGTGGGCGACGATGCCCGGCCTCGCGAACTCGGGTGGGACGCTCGCGTTGCATCTCGCAGGCAACCTGCAGCACTTCGTCGGCGGTGTGCTCGGCGGGAGCGGCTACGTGCGCGATCGCGAAGCGGAGTTCGCCACGCGCGGCCGCGCGCGGTCCGAGGTGGTCGCAGAGCTCGAGCGTGCCCAGCGCGCGGTGGAGCGCACCTTCGACGCGCTGAGCGAGGCGCGGCTGGGCGACGAGTTCCCGGTCGAACTCGCCGGCCGGCGCATCGTCACGTCGCGCGTGTTGCTGCACCTCGCCACCCACCTGACCTACCACCTCGGGCAGATCGACTACCACCGTCGCCTGGTCGCCCCCGAGTCCGGTGTGGCGGGCACCGTGGCGCTGGCCGAGTTGTAGCGCGCGAAACCCGGCCCATGGGGGGCGTCGTACGGTCCGGCAACCCGGAGCCTCCCATGAGCATGCCGATCACCCCCGCCGTCCCGCAGGGCATCGCAGCGTCCGTCGATGCGGACCTGCAGCATCCCAGCCTCGCGACCATGCTCGACGTCGAGCGCGATCGTATGGCCCGCCTCACCGCGCGCGGCATCGGGATGCCCATCGCCGGAACGCTCTACTGGCTCGCGGTTGCCTGGCTGGTGCGGGAGTTCCCGGTCGGGAAGGCCGGCACGCTGAGCTTCATCGCGACGGGTGCGGTGTTCCCCATCGGCGTGGTGGTGAACAAGTGGTTTGGCGGCGACCTCTTCGCGAAGGCCGAGCGCTTCGGTGCACTCGGGATGCTGTTCAACGCGATGCAGTTCGCGTTCTGGCCGGTCGTGGTGCTCGTGTACTTCGTCGCGGCACCGTGGACCTGGTTCACCATGGCCGTGCTGTTCGGATCGCACTTCCTCGGCTATGCCTGGCTCTACCGCAGCCGCGCCTACGCGGTGCTGGGAGGCGGGATGGTGCTGCTGCCGAGTCTCGCGGCGTGGTGGACGCGCGATCCGCTCGTGACGACGGTGCCGCTGCTGGCCGCGGCGATCTACGCGGTGTCGGTGGCGATGCTGCTGCACGAGCTGCGATCCGCCGCGCGGTGATTCCACCGCCCCCGGCGGCGCCGTAGCTTGGGGGATGCTGACGAACCTCGACGCGTGCTTCGCGCGCATCCACACCCACTGGTCGCCGGTGGTCATCGCCGAACTCAACGGCCAGCAAGTAAAGGCCGTGAAGTTCCAAGGGGAGTTCCACTGGCACCAGCACACCCACGAGGACGAGCTCTTCCTCGTGCATCGGGGCCGATTCACCATGGAGTTCCGCGACCGGTCGGTGCTGCTGCAGGCCGGTGAGTTCCTGGTGGTGCCGCGCGGCACCGAGCACCGGCCCGTCGCCGCCGACGAAGTGGAGGTGCTGCTGTTCGAGCCGGCGACCACCGTGCGCACCGGCGACTGAGATGCGACCGCACCACGCCCTCGCGCTGCTCCCGCTCGCGGCGCTGCTCGGCGCGCCGTTCTTCGCCAACCGCGTCGAGCCCCGGATCCTCGGGCTGCCGTTCCTGCTCGCCTGGTGCGTGGGCGCCGTCCTGCTCGCCTCTGCCACGATGGCCCTGCTGCACTGGCTCGACCGGCGCCCGCGATGAACGTGGCGTTGGTCCTCATCCTCGCGGCATTCGGCCTCGCCATCGGCCTCGGCCTGTACGCCAAGCGCGGCAAGCGGATGCGCCTCGAGGAGTGGTCGGTGGGCGGGCGGCGCTTCGGCACGCTTTTCGTTTTTGTGCCGATGGCCACCGAGATCTACACCACCTTCACGCTGCTGGGCGGCAGCGGCTGGGCGTACGGCAAGGGTGCGCCGGCGTTCTACATCATCTGCTACGGCGCGGTGGCGTACGTGCTCGCCTACTGGGTGCTGCCGCCCATCTGGGCGTATGCGACGGAGCATCGCCTGCTCTCGCAGGCGGACTTCTGGGCGCGCAAGTACGAGAGCCGTGGGCTCGGGCTGCTGGTTGCGGTGGTCGGCGTGGTGGCGCTCATCCCGTACCTCGTGCTGCAACTCAAGGGACTGGGGCTCATCGTCAGTGAGGCGTCGGCGGGCGCCATCCCGCCGACGGCGGCGATCTGGCTCGGTACCGGCGCGCTGGTGGCCTACGTGAGCGTGAGCGGGATCCATGGGAGCGCGCTCACGGCCCTCGCGAAGGACATCCTGATCCTCGTGGTCGTCGTCGCGCTCGGACTCTATCTCCCGTGGAAGCTCCATGGCGGCGTCGACGCGATGTTCGCGCGCCTCGATGCGGAGCATCCGGGATTCCTGCTCCTGCCCTCGCGCGGCAACAGCCCCAGCTGGTTCGCGAGCACCGTGCTGCTCTCCGCGCTGGGCCTGTACCTCTGGCCGCAGAACTTCGCCTCGGTGTTCACGGCGAAGAGCGCTGACGCGCTGCGTCGCAACTCCAGCCTGATGCCGCTGTACCAGCTCGTGCTGCTGTTCGTGTTCTTCACCGGGTTCGCGGCGTTGCTCGCCGCGCCGGGGCTCGAGGGCGGCGACGTGGATCTCGCGTTGCTGCGACTGGTCCGCGCCGAGTTGCCATCGTGGGCGGTGGGCACGGTGGGCGCGGCCGGCGTGCTCACGGCGCTGGTGCCCGGGTCGATGATCCTCATGGCCGCCGCGACCACGGTGGCGAACACCGGATATCGGGCACTGGCGCCCGCGGCGGACGAGGCGCAGGTCGCGCGGGCGGCGAAATGGGCGGTGCCGGTGGTGGCCGCCATCGCCCTGTGGTTCACGCTCCGGGGCGGCAGCACGATCGTGGCGCTGCTCCTGATGGGCTACGCGTTCGTGACGCAGCTCTTCCCGTCTCTGGTGCTGGCGCTGGTGCCGGGCTGGCGGGTGTCCGCCGTCGCGGCCGGCGCCGGGATCGGCGCTGGTGTGGGCACGGTGGCCGCTCAGACGTTGAGTGGCCTCACCCTCGCGGACTTGCTGCCCGCGGCACCGGGGGCGGTGCTCGACCTGAACGTCGGCGTGGTGGCGCTCGTGGTGAACCTCGCGGTGACGGGCGCGGTCGCAATGGTCACGCGCCCGTCCCGCGGGTGAACAGCCGCTACTTCTTGTCGCGCGAGATGGACCAGACGTAGGCGGCGATGGCCTTCACCTGGTCGTCGTTGAGGTTCATCGGGCCGCCGCGCGGATTCATCGGGAAGCGTCGCGCGCTGTCCTTGATGGACGTGCGTGGCACCCCCGTGGTGATGATGGCGACGATCTCCTCGTACTTGCCCGTGGAATGCAGCCACGGGCTCGAAACGAGTGCCGGCCCGTTGTTCGCGCCGATGCCCTTCTGGCCGTGGCAGCGCTGGCAGGATCCGGCGTTGTAGAGTGAGTCGCCGAGCGCGATCATCGCGGGCGTCACGCCGGCGGGGAGGGTCGGACCCTTGGGCTGCGGGGCCGCACCCGCGTCGGAGCCTGTCGCCTTGCTGCAGGCGGCGAACGCGAGGGTGACGAGGAGCGGAGCGACGACGAACGAGCGGCGCATCGAGGGAACCTCTGACGGGGTGAAGGTCGAGACGGCTACGCGCGCCCCGCACGGGGCGTTGCGCCCATCAATCTGACGCGGCTCCCGGGAGGCGGCCAGCCTGCGGAACTCAGGGGATCCGAAAGCGCACCGGAGTGGAGTTCAGCGTCTCGCCCGCGACGTCCAGATAGATGGTTCCGTCGGTGACGGAGAGTGTCCAGGTGTTCCGGCGGTCGAGCCGCTCGCCCAGCGACGCGAGGAACTCGCGGTCGAAGGCGTGCAACGCGATCCGGTCGGCCTTGTGGATGCGTTGGCCCTCGTACGCCCGCAGCAGCAGGCGTGGCTCCTTGTGCGTGTACACGGCGACGCGGGGGCTGGCCTTGCTGGCGAGGTGCAGGCGCGCGGCATCCGGGGCGCCGACCTCGATCCAGCTGCGCCACGCGCCCGTGAGGTCGCGCAACGTGATCGCCGGCTCCTCGGCGTCCGAGATGCCGCCTTTGGAGAAGGCGATGCCCTCCTCGTACTCGAGGCAGTAGGCGAGGACCCGTGTGAGCAGGAACTCCTGGCTCTCCGAGGGATGGCAGGCGGCCTTGATGGCCAGCTGCTCATAGACGCCGCGGTCGACGTGGCTCAGGGCGACGTCGAAGTGGTAGAGGGTCGCCGTGAGCGCCATGGCTCAAGAGTAACGGATCGGGCGCCCGGGGGCAGACGGGGTTAGATTGCTGGACACTCAATCGGGCGGCAGATGATCAAGGGCTTCGAGTTCGTGGACGCCGGGCGCAGCTACAGCTGCACCGTGGAGATGCGCAGCGGCACCGCCGATGACGCCTGGTGGTGGTTCGCGGTGAGCGGCGACGGCCAGCGGTACGCGCCGTTCCGTGCCGCCAAGGACGACACGCGGGGCTCGGTGCAGGAGCGCGTGGTGCAGTTCTATACCAACCGGCTCTTCCAGCTCACCCAGCCGAGCCAGCGCGGCTCGCACTGGGGCAAGCGGAACGTTCCCGCCAAACCCCCGGCGGCGCCGGAAGTCCAGGCGTAGGGGCGGTCGGGCGGCAGGCGACGGGCGGGCACCCCTCGGGTGCCCGCCCGTGTCGTCTCCTCACTCGACGCGGACGGTCTTGAGCATGCCGTGGTGGGCGTGCGACTTCCCGTCGCTCGGGTCGGGGATGAAGCAGATCAGCGCGTACTCCCCCGGTGTGAACTCCGCGGTGATGTAGTTGACGGCGCCCGGTTCGAGTCCCGTGGTGCCGCCGACGGGTTGGTCAGGTGCGTCGCCGCGCATCTCGCGGAACCACTCGAGCGCATCCTGCGCGCGCCGCCCGGGTCCGAGGCGCACGACCGTCACGTGATGGGCCTGTGCACCGCGGTTCTCGACCCGGATGGTCTGCGGGCCGGCGCGCAGCGGTGCCGAGAGGACGAAGTCGTACTCGCGCAGCACCATGGCGACGTCGTGGGCGACGCCCCGTGGCGCCGTGACCGTGAGCGGGAGATGCATGCCCTTGAGTACGTGGGGCGCACCGTGTCCTTCGGAGATCAGGCAGACGATCGCGTACTCGCCCTCGGTCAGGAGCATCGTGGCGGAGGACTCGCTGCGGCGGCCAGCGGGTTCGGGGCCGCCCACGACGTGTGCCCAGGTGGGCGCGAAGTCGCCGGCGGCGAGGCGCGCGACGTATTCGTCGGCCGAGTGGCCGGGGTCGAGCCGGACCAACTGGATGTGGTGGAACGACGGCCCCTCGCTGCGGAGTCGCACCCGCGTGAGGCCGGCCGGCGTGGTGCGCCGGGCGGCGAAGGAGAAATCGCCGGCGCGGATCTCGAGCTCCTCGATGACCGCGGTCGGCGGCGCCTCGGCGTCCGCGGCCTCGCGGCGATGGCTGCAGGAGGTGGAGAGGATGGCCGCCAGGCCTGCGATGAGGAGGCTGGCGGTGCACAGGGAACGGCGGGACAGCGGCATGGGAAGCAACGGGACGGGGGGAGAGGTGGGCCGCCACGGCGACCGGCTTGCGGCGGGTCCCGGGGGGCGGCAGAATTAGTCAGAGGATCTGATGAAATGCATTTAGTCAGACGACCTGACCAATGTCAACTCCCCGCAGCCGCGCCCTGCCGGTCGTCCGGCCGTACGACGACCTCGTCTCCGCCCTCCACGGGCCGTATCTCCTCCTCGTCGAGCGGCTGCACGAGCGGCTGGCGGCCGCCGGCTACGCCGACATCCGGCCGGCCCACGGCAACGTCATCGCGTATGTCTCGGCCGAGGGCACGCGGATCACCGAGATCGCGGCCGCCGCGCAGCTCACCAAGCAGACCGTCCAGTACCTCGTCGACGACCTCGAGCGGCTCGGCTACGTGGAGCGCGTGCCCGATCCGGCGGATGCGCGGGCGCGGCTCATCCGCTTCACGGCCCAGGGGCGTGCGGTGCGCCGCGCCGCGGCGACCGCCTTCCGCGCCATCGAGCGCGAGTGGGCGGCGCGTATCGGGGAAGCGAACATGGCGCAGCTCCGCGCATTGCTCGACCTGCTGCGCAGCCGGATCGAGGGCTGAGTCGCGGCGGCGCGATGCCTGGCGACTGCGGTGCCTAGCGCGCGCGGGGCGCCAGCGCGGCGTGGATCGCCGCCACGGTCTCGGCCGGGAGCCCGCCCTTCTGGGCGAGCGAGAGTGTGCGGGCGGCGAGCACGCGGTACATCAGGCCGTGCGCCGGCGCCGTGGAGTCGAGTGCCTGCAGATGGCGCTCCACCGTGCGCAGGTCCCCCCGACGGATGGGACCCGTGAGGGCCTCCACCGTGCCCTCGGCCGATACCCGCTCGGCAGCCGAGGCGGCGAGTCGGGCGATGCCGTTCCGGGCGAGCACCGGCGGCACGCCGGCCTCCGTGGCCGTCGCGATGGCCACGTCGAGCAGGGCGACCGCGAAGCTCGAGGCGAAGATCGCCGCGGCGTGATAGCGCGGACGGTCCGCGTCGCTCACGGCGAAGGGCTGCATGCCGACCTGCGTGGAGAGTGCGTAGGCCGCCGCCGCGGCGGCACCACTGCCGCCCACGGCCGCCGGCACGCCCTGCAGGGCGTCCGCCGGCGAGGCGAACGTGAGGGTCTGCAGCGGATGCAACCATCCGGTGCTCACGCCAAGGCTCGAGAGTGGTGCCAGGGCATCGACCGCTGCGCCGCCACTCAGGTGCAGTGCCACCGCCGGGAGCGGCGAGCGCAGCTCGGTGGCGAGCACCTTGGCGAGGCGCGGGAGCACGTCGTCGGGCACCGCGAGGATCCACAGCGCGGCGGCGTCGGACGCGGTGCCGTGATCGAGGCCGCGCGCGCGGATCCGGGCTTCTCCTGCTGGTGACCGCGCGACGACCCGGGCCTGTCCCCCCGCGAGGCCGATCGCACTCGCGAACGCCAGGCCGGCGCGGCCGGCTCCGAAGATCAGGGTGAGGGGGATCGACGCCACGTCGAAAATCTACGTCGCGCTGGCCTCGGGGCGAGGGGCGCGGTAGATGGTCACCAGTGTGTCCTCGAAGCGGTGCGTCGCTGCGCCCGGCGGCAGCGGGTGCGTGCGCGCGTGTTCCACGGCGAGCACCGGCGCGAAGTGCCGTTCCTGCCACGAGGCGATCACGCGATCGAGCATCCGCGACCCGTACGGCGGGTCGGCGAACACCAGGTCGTAGGCAGCGGGGCCGAGCTGTGCGGCGAAGGGCAGGGCGTCCTTCTTGAAGACGCGGGTGCGTTCCTTCAGCCGCAGGGCGATGATGTTCGCCTTGAGGGCATGCAGGCTGGCCGGGCGGGTCTCGACGAAGTCGCAGCGCCGCGCGCCGCGGGAAATCGCTTCGAGCCCCAGCGCGCCGGTGCCGGCGAACAGGTCGAGTACGCTCGCGTCCTTGAGTTCCGGGGCGAGCAGGTCGAGCAGCGCTGCGCGCACGTGCTCGGCCGTGGGCCGCACGCGGAAGTCGGCCGGCGAGGTGAGGTCGCGTCCGGCGAACTTTCCCCCGACGATCCTCACCGGGTCCTCACGTCCGCGGAAGCCGGCGCGGAAGCCAACGCGGACGCCACGGTCCTTGTCATATACGGAAACCTAGCTCCGGGCCGCTTGCGGGTCCCAGTCGACCTACCGAGCCGCGCCTCCGGTCCCTAACGTAGGATGGTTCGCAGGTCCCATCCCGCGTCCCCACGTCCTCCCGGCGACTCCGATGAAACGTCCCCTTGCTGCGCTCCTGCTCGCGCTCATTGCCCCTGCCGCGCTCCCGGCCCAGGGCCCGCCGGCGACACCGGCAGCGGCGAGCCTGCCGCTCAAGTCGGCCCGGACCCACACCTTCACCGCGCGCCAGGGCACCTGGCTCTCGCTGGACGTGTCGCCGGACGGACAGACCATCGTGTTCGACCTGCTCGGCGACCTGTACACGCTGCCCATCGCGGGCGGCAAGGCGACGCGCCTCACCAGCGGGATGGCGTTCGACGTGCAGCCGCGCTTCTCGCCGGACGGCAAGCGCGTGGTGTTCGTCTCCGACCGCAGCGGCGGCGACAACCTCTGGGTGATGTCGCTCGACGGCAAGGACACGCTGCAACTCACCAAGGGCAACACAAGCCTCTACGTCTCGCCCGAGTGGACGCCGGACGGCGGCTACGTCGTCGCCTCGCGCTCCGGCGGCCTCGGCGGCGCGGCCAAGCTCTGGATGTACAACGTCGAAGGCGGCGGTGGCGTGCCGCTCACCGCGCAGCCCGCGCCGCCGGCGACGCTCAAGATGCTCGGCGCGGCGTACGGCAAGGACCCGCGCTACCTCTGGTTCGCGGCGCGCAACGGTGACTGGCAGTACAACGCGCTCGGGCCGCAGTTCCAGCTCTACGTGTGGGACCGCGAGAACGGCCGCACCTCGCAGATGTCGACGCGCTTCGGCTCGGCGTTCCGCCCCGCGCTCTCGCCGGACGGCAAGTACCTGGTGTACGCCACGCGCTTCGAGACCAAGACGGGGCTCCGCCTCCGCGACCTCGCGGCGCAGACCGAGGAGTGGCTCGCGTTCCCCGTGCAGCGCGACGAGACGGAGTCGCGCGCGCCGATGGATGCGTATCCCGGCTACTCGTTCACGCCGGACTCGCGTGCGGTGGTGGTCTCCTACGGCGGCGAGATCTGGCGTGTGCCGGTGGACCGCAGCGCACCCAGCAAGATCCCGTTCGAGGCCGAGGTGAAGCTCGAGATGGGACCCGAGGTGAAGTTCGCGTACCGCGTGGACACCAGCACCACGTTCACGGCACGTCAGGTGCGTGACCTCGCGCCGTCGCCCGACGGCACGAAGCTCGCGTTCTCCTCGCTGGGCAAGATCTACGTGCAGGACCTGCCCAACGGCACGCCGCGCCGCGTGAGCTCGGCCACGGTGGGGGAGTTCGGCCCGGCCTGGTCGCCGGACTCCAAGTCGCTCGCGTGGGTGACCTGGGACGACGCGCAGGGTGGGACGATCGAGAGCGCGACGCTGGATCCGCGTCGAGGCTGGGTGACGCAGGCACTGGCCAGTGGCGCACGCTACGCGGAGCTCGCGTGGTCGCCGGCCGGTGACCGCATCGTCGCGACGCGCGCCGCGAACCGCGAGGCGCAGGAGGCGGGTGGCGCCTACTTCGGTCCGGCGGCGGCCGAGTTCGTCTGGCTGCCGGCCGCCGGCGGTGCGCTCACGGTGATCATGCCCACGGGTGGCATGGGCAACCCGCACTTCACGACGGCCGAGCGGGACCGCATCTACGCCTACGGCGTGCGCGACGGCCTCGCGTCGTTCCGCTGGGATGGCACCGATCTCAAGACGCACCTCCGCGTGACCGGCCCGATGCCGCCGGGGGCGGGCGGGTCGATGACGCTGGACGCGGGCCTGGATGCCCAGACCGCGCGTATGGTGGGGGGCCGCGCCGCGCGGCCGATGCACCTCACGCAGCCCAAGGCGTACGACATCGCGGCCGGCACCGGCATCGCCACGCACTGGGGCGACGACGAGGACCATCTGGAGAACAACCCGACACCGCCGTCGGCGAACCTGATCCTCATGTCCCCCAAGGGGGACCGTGCGCTGGCCGTGACGTCGATGGACTTCTACGTGATCGACGTGCCGCTCACCGGCGCCACGGCACCGTCGGTGTCGGTGGCCGCGCCGGCGGCGGCGAGTGTGCCGGTGCGCAAGCTCAACGAGATCGGCGGCGAGTTCCCGGCCTGGTCGGGGGACGGCTCCAAGGTGATGTGGGGCTTGGGCAACGCCGTGTGGACCTACGACCTCGCACGCGCCAAGGTGGTCGAGGATTCGCTCAAGGCCGACGCCAAGCGCGTGGCGCTGCTGCGCGCCGACAGCACCAAGAAGGACAGCCTCGCCCGTGCCGACTCGATCGCGAAGGCGGACACGACCAAGAAGGAGAGGCCGGGATACAAGCCGGCCGAGACGCGGATCGCGGTGCAGGCGACCCGCGACAAGCCGCAGGGCGTGGTGGTGCTGCGCGGCGGCAAGGCGATCACGATGAAGGGCACGGAGATCATCGAGAACGCCGACATCGTGGTGCGCGACGAGCGCATCGTCGCGATCGGACCGCGGGGCCAGGTGCAGCTGCCCAGCGGTGCGCGCATCATCGACGTGAGCGGGAAGGTGATCACGCCGGGCTTCGTCGACACGCACTACCACCCGCAGTGGCTCACGCCCGACATCCACAACACCCAGACCTGGCAGTACCTCGCCACGCTGGCGTACGGCACCACCACGACGCGCGACCCGCAGACGGCGACGACGGACTTCCTCACCTACGGCGACCGCGTCGCGATGGGGGAGATGGTCGGCCCGCGCGTCTACACGACGGGGCCCGGCGTGTTCGCGGGCGAGGCGGTCCGGGACCTCGAGCATGCGCGACAGGTGATGGCGCGCTACGCCAAGTACTACGACACGAAGACGCTCAAGATGTACATGAGCGGCAACCGCCAGCAGCGGCAGTGGATCATCCAGGCCGCCAAGGAACTCGGCATCATGCCGACGACCGAGGGCGGACTCGACCAGAAGCTCAACCTCACGCACGGCATCGACGGCTACCCCGGCATCGAGCACACGCTGCCGATCACGCCCAAGTTCGCCGACGTGTTCGAGTGGTACAAGGCGACCGGCACCTACAACTCGCCGACGCTCATCGTCGAGTACGGCGGTCCCTTCGGCGAGGGCTACTACTACCAGACCGAGGACCTCGCGAACGACCGCAAGCTGCGCACGTTCACGCACCCGATCGACCTCGCGGGCAAGATCCGCCGGCGCGGGGCGGGCAATGCCCCCGGACCCGCCGGCTTCGCGCTCAAGGAGGAGTACGCGATGTGGCAGCACGCCGAGGACGTCGCGAAGACGGTCGCGGCGGGCGGGAAGATCGGCGTCGGCTCGCATGGCCAGCTGCAGGGGCTCGGCATGCACTGGGAGATCTGGATGATCCAGAGCGGCGGCCTCTCCACGCACGAGGCGCTGCGTTCGGCGACGATCGTCGGCGCCGAGGCGATCGGGCTCGCGACCGACCTGGGTTCGCTCGAGGTGGGCAAGATGGCGGACCTGCTGGTGCTCGACCGCGACCCGTTGGTGGACATCCGCAACACCAACTCGATCGGCATGGTGATGGTGAACGGCCGGCTCTACGACGGCAACACGCTCGACGAGGTGTACCCGCGGCAGCGGAAGCTCCCGGCGACGCCCTGGGCGTACACGCCGCCCAAGGCGACCGCCGGGATGCCGCAGTGAGGGCCGGGCGAGTCCCGGTCGTCATCGTCGGCACGGTGATGGTCCTCAGCGCGTGCGTCCGGCAGTCGCCGGACGCACGCGTGGTGTTTTTCAACGCGTTGCGGGCGTCCTGCGGTGCCCGGTTCGAGGGCGAGAAGACCTTCCCCGTCGACAGCACGGACGCCTTCCACGGCAAGCGCCTCGTGGCGACGATCCGCGAGTGCAACGATTCCGCGGTGCGCGTGCCGTTCGTCGTCGGGGAGGACAGCTCGCGGACCTGGGTGTTCACCACACGCGACAGCACGCTCGAGCTCAAGCACGACCATCGCCATCCCGACGGCACCCCGGACTCGGTCTCGATGTACGGCGGCATGGCGAACCTCGACGGCTCTCCCCTCGAGCAGCACTTCGAGGCGGACGCGTTCACGGCGCGGTTGATCCCGGCGGCCCGCACGAACGTCTGGACGGTCTCGCTGAGCAGCGACGGCCGTCGCCTCACCTATCATCTCGACCGGGACGCGAAGCCGCGCTTCACGGCGGTGCTCACCCGCGTGCCCTGACCGTCATGGCCATCCGCATCCTCGTCACCGGCGGGACCTTCGACAAGCAGTACAACGAACTGGACGGCACGCTCTCGTTCCGCGAGACACATCTCGCCGACATGCTGGAGCGCGGGCGCTGCAAGCTCGCGGTCGCGGTGGACGTCCTCATGATGATCGACAGCCTCGACATGACGCCCGCACATCGCGAGACGGTCGCCACCGCCTGCCGTGCCTGTCCCGAGGCGCAGGTCGTCATCACGCACGGCACCGATACCATGGTGGAGACCGCGCGCACGCTCGCCTCGGCCGTGCCGGGCAAGACCATCGTGCTCACCGGTGCGATGGTGCCCTTCGCGTTCGGGTCCTCCGACGGCCTGTTCAACCTGGGCAGTGCCCTCTCGTTCGTGCAGGTGCTGCCGCCCGGCGTCTACGTCGCGATGAACGGACGCTGCTTCAGCTGGGACAACGTGCGCAAGAACCGCCAGGCGGGTGTGTTCGAACCGATCAGCCCGGCGCCCTGACCCTCCTTCCATCGGATCCCGCCATGCGACCGACCCCCACCGTGGCCGCGCGCGTCCTGTTCCCCATCCTGTTCCCCGTCGTGTCCGCCGTCCTGTGCCTCGCCGCCCCGCTGCGCGCGGCGGCACAGCAGTTCGATGTGCTGGAGACGACCATCGCCAGCGTCCACGCGGCGATGGAGAACAAGCGTGTCAGCTGCCGGCAGCTGGTGCAGGCGTACCTCGATCGCATCGTCGAGTACGACAAGGCGGGGCCGGCGCTCAACGCCATCCAGTACGTCAATCCGCGCGCCCTGCAGGAAGCCGATTCCCTCGACGCGGTGTGGGGCAGCAAGGCGGTGCGCGGGCCGCTGCACTGCGTGCCGGTACTGCTCAAGGACCAGGTGGAGACCAAGGACATGCCGACCAGCTACGGGTCGGCGATCTTCGAGGACTTCGTGCCGCAGCGCGATGCGACCATCGTGCGCAGGCTCGAAGGGGCCGGTGCGATCATCATCGCGAAGACGACCATGGGGGAGTTCGCCTCGCGCTACGTGGGTTCGGGGCCCGGCATCATCCGCAACGCGTACGATCCGCGACGGAATCCCAGCGGCTCCTCCGGCGGCTCGGCCTCCGCGGTCGCGGCGAACTTCGGGCTCGTCGGCATCGGCGAGGACACCAGCGGATCGATCCGCGGTCCGGCCGCCGTGAGCAGTCTCGTCGGCCTGCGCCCGACGCTGCCGCTGGTGAGCCGCTTCGGCATGATGCCGGCGAACCCCACGCAGGACACCATGGGGCCGATGACACGCACCGTCACGGATGCCGCGCGCGTGCTCGACGTGATCGCGGGGTACGACCCGAACGATCCCGTGACGGCCTACGCCGTGGGCGAGGTGCCGGCGACCTATACGGCGGCGCTCAAGACCACCGCCCTCAAGGGTGCCCGCATCGGCGTGCTGCGCAACCGGCGCGACGCCGTCCTCGCGAGCGACAGCGCCGTGCGCGCCGATCCCGCGCTGGCCCGGCGTGATTCGATCGCCCGCGAGACGAACGCGGAGTACGCGAAGGTGCGGCCGTTGTTCGAGCAGGCACTCGCCGACCTGCGCGCGCAGGGCGCGGTGCTCGTCGATTCCCTGCAGACCCCCAATGTGCCGGGCCGCCGTGTCGGGAACAGCTTCGAGACCGAGCAAGCCACCGACCAGTACCTCGCCCAGCATCCGAACGCACCGGTGAAGACCCTGCAGGAGATCCTGCTCACCGGACCGGTGAATCCGTGGCGCGCTCGCGGACTGATGGAGTACGTGGGACGCAGCACCAGCGACCCCGACTACCTGTTCGTGCTCACCTACCGTGAGGCGCTGCGGGTCGCGATGCTCAAGCTGATGGCCGACCACAAGCTCGACGCCCTCGTGTACATGACCTACGACGCGGGCACCACGCTGATCGCGGACGACGTACTCACCAATCCGCGCCCCGACGATGACTACGGACGCGGCGACAACCGCGGCCTCAGCCCCTCGCTCGGCTGGCCTGCGCTCACGGTGCCGGCCGGGTTCACGAGCGACACGCTCCCCGTGGGCCTCGAGTTCCTGGGCCGCCCGTTCGCGGAGTCGCAGCTGCTCGGCTTCGGGTTCGCGTACGAGCAGGCCACCAAGCATCGTCGGCCGCCGCGCACGACCCCGCCGCTGCCTGCCCGCCCGGCGGGCGCTAGCCGGTCGCGATAGCCGAGAGCAGGTCGCGGGCGAAGGCGACCTCATCGTCGTTCACGGTGTGCGCCATGCCCGGGTAGATGCGTGTGGTCACCTGCGCGCC
Source organism: uncultured Gemmatimonadota bacterium (assembly GCA_902825965.1). Classification (GTDB taxonomy): domain Bacteria; phylum Gemmatimonadota; class Gemmatimonadetes; order Gemmatimonadales; family Gemmatimonadaceae; genus Pseudogemmatithrix. The sequence goes on from CADEDA010000035.1 coordinate 24,068, forward strand.
CAGTCGCTCGAACAGCGCCGCACTCTCGCGCACGCGGCTCTCCGGGATGTGCGGGTCCACGTCGCTGCAGCCGAAGAAGGCCGGCATGCCGGCGAAGCTCCGCTCCTCGCGCCAGGAGACGCCCGGCGGGCCGATCAGGCCACCGGAGAAGGCGAGCACCCCGCCGTAGCGTTGCGGCCGCCGCTGCGCCGCCGTGGAGGCGAGGCAGGCGCCCTGCGAGAACCCGCAGAGCACGACGCGCTCGGCGCCGATCCCGGTGGCGACGATCTCGTCGATGAGTGCGTGCACGACGCTGATGCCGGAGGTGATGCCGGGTTCGTTGAGCGCGAGCGGCGAGAGGAACGAGGTCGGATACCAGGTGCCGCCGACGGCGTTCGGTGCGACGAAGTGCACCGCATCCACCGCGATGGCATCGGCGAGACCGATGATGCCCTGCGCCCAGGCCCCGCGTCCGTGCAGCAGGATGACGGCCGCCCGCGCCTCGTGCAGTGGCGCCCCGGCGGTGAGGCGTGGCTGGCCCGCGTGCGGCGGCAGCGCCTGCGCCATCACCGACCCCCGCGGTAGCCCGGGCCGCGGACCACCTGGCCCGGCTTCGCGCCGGTGTGGCGGCCGTCGCGCAGGACCGCCGTGCCGTTCACCCACATGTCGCGCACGCCGGTGGACAGCCGGTGCGGCTGCTCGAACGTCGCGTGGTCGATGATCGTCGCGGCGTCGAACACGATGATGTCGGCCTTGAGCCCGACCTTGAGCACGCCGCGGTCGGTGAGCGCGAGCCGCGTCGCGACGGCCGAACTCGCCTTGCGCACCGCGTCCTCGAGCGGGAGCACGCCCTGCTCGCGCACGTAGCGCCCGAACAGCCGCGGGAAGTTCCCGTACGCGCGCGGATGGGTCATGCCGCGCGCCGTCGCCGGGTCCTGCGAGCTCGCGTCGGTGCCGAACTTCATCCAGGGCTGTCGCAGCTGCAGCCGGATGTTCTCCTCGCTCATGAGGAAGAGCAGCTCGCCGAGCCCGAGATTCT
>CADEDA010000036.1 GCA_902825965.1 uncultured Gemmatimonadota bacterium
TCTTCGGCGGCACGGCGGGCGACACCACCACGCAGATCTCCGCGGCGGACGCGGCCGGCAAGTTCGTGGTGCTGCTGCCGCAGCCCGGTCGCCGCGGGGCTGGCGGCCCGCAGGGACCGCAGGCCTTCGGCGGCGGACGGCCCACCACCCCGGCGGTGAATCGGTTCGCCGACGCCGCGGCGGTGGCGACCATCGACCTCGATGACCTCACGCCGGCGCAGCGCGTCGCGCTCAACGAGCCCACGGTCGCCACCCAGCTCGCCGCCGGGCGTCCCGGGTTCGGGCCGGCGGCCAATGCCGGTGGACCGGTGGATTCCGTGGCCCTGCTCAAGGCGCAACTCGCTCAGCTGCAGCCACAGCCCATCTTCCGCATCACACGCGACGCCGCGGCACAGCTCTTCTCGCGCTCGCGCTTCGAGACGCTCGCGCCCGGCACCAAGGGCGGCACGGTGAACGCCTCGCTCGACTTCGTGGAGCTGCCCACCGAGTTCGGCCGCAACGTCATCGGCATCATCCCCGGCTCGGACCCGGTGCTCAAGCACCAGTACGTCGCCATCGGTGCGCACAACGACCACGTGGGCTTCACGACACCGGTCGACAAGGACTCCATCAAGGCGTTCAACGACCAGCGCATCCGGTGGCAGATCGCGAACAACATGCAGAGCCCGACCATCGAGGTGCTGACGCAGTTCAAGGTGAACATGGACAGCATCCGGCGGATCCATCCCACGCCGCGCCTCGACTCGATCAACAACGGGGCCGACGACGACGGCTCGGGCTCGATGGGCGTGTTGGAGATCGCCGAGGCGATCGCGGCGATGCCCGTGAAGCCGAAGCGGTCGACGCTGTTCATCTGGCACACCGGCGAGGAAGGCGGGCTCGTCGGCTCCGGCTTCTTCGTGCGCAATCCCACGGTGCCGCTCGACTCCGTCGTCGCGACGCTCAACGTGGACATGATCGGCCGCGGGCGCGCAGAGGACCTGCCCGGTGGCGGCGACGACTTCGTCGGCGTGATCGGGTCGTTCTTCGACTCCAAGGACCTGGGCGAGACCGTGCAGTCGGTGAACCGGAAGCAGGGTCGCCCGCTGGCCCTCGACTACAAGTTCGACGATCCCATCAGCTGGGGCGGCTACAACAACCTCTACGGCCGCTCGGACCACATCAACTACGCCCGTGCCGGCGTGCCGATCGCGTTCTTCTTCACCGGACTGCACGGTGACTACCACCAGCGCTCGGACGAGGCCGAGTTCATCGACTACCCGCACTACGCCCGGATCACGAACTTCCTCAAGGACCTGACGGTCGAGGTCGGGAACGGTCCGCGCCCGCGGCTCAACGGCACCAAGCCCGCCCGCCCGCAGCCGGTGCCGTAAGCGGTCGATTCCCGTCGGGGAGCGGTCCACACGCTTCCCGACGGCGGCACGGCGGGTGTTATTTCCGCCATGCTCCCCGCCTCCACCAAGGCGCGCGCCCGACGTGTCGCGCGCAACCTGCGCCAGGGCCTGGGACTCGCGTGGGCCGCGAGCCCCAGCGCCCTGCTCCGCTACGGGGCGCTCGGGATGTTCAGTGCCGCGATGCCCCCGCTCACCGTCTGGCTGGGGGCGGTGCTCGTGGGACGCGTCGCACGCGCGGCGGAGGACGGACTCGCCTTCGGCGACATGGTGCCACTCATCGCCGCGCTCTGGGCCGTCTCGGCGGTGCAGCGCGCGATCGGCGCCTACGTCGGCTACGGACGCGAGGTCTTCGTCCGCCGCGTACAACTCGAGGCGGAACGCCAGCTCCTCGCGCAGGCAGCGCGCGTGGACCTCGGGCACTTCGACTCCTCCGACTGGCACGACCGGCTCGCCCGCGCCAAGCGCGACGTCTCCTGGCGGCCCGGCGACCTCATCTGGTCGCTGCTGGGCCTGACCGGAAACATCGTCACCATCGTGCTCATGGCGGGCCTGCTCGCCAGCCTGCACTGGGCCCTCGTCGCGATCGCGATCGTCGCCTCCCTGGTGTCGCTGCTGCTCGACCGGCGCAACACGATCAAGCGCTACGAGTTCTTCTACAAGGAGACTCCCGAGGAGCGGGAGCGCGAGTACCTGGGGAACCTGCTCGTCGAATCCAAGGGCACCAAGGAGATCCGCGCCTTCGTGCTCGCCGACTACCTGCTCGGCCGACACAAGCGCCTCTCCGAGTACCTGCTGCAGCAGCGGATCGAGCTGTTCAAATCGGGCGCCAACACCTCGTTCCTCACCGGGCTCGTCACCGGCACCAGTCTCGCCCTCGCCTACGCCTTCGTCGCCTGGCGCGGCGTGCAGGGACTGCTCGACGCCGGGGGCGTCGTGCTCGTCATCGGCGCATTCTCCTCGGTCGCCGGCACGCTCGGCACCATCTCCGCCACCTTCGTCGCCGTCGACCAGCACACCACGTTCCTCGACGACTACTTCTCGTTCCTGACCATCGAACCGATGGTCCGCACGCCGGCGCATCCGGTGCCCTTCCCTGCGGTGCTCAGCCAAGGCATCGAGTTCCGCGACGTGAGCTTCCGCTACCCGCGCGGCGAGGGAGCGGCAGTCACCGGCCTCTCGCTGCACATCCAGCCGGGCGAGCTTGTCGCCATCGTCGGGGAGAACGGCGCGGGCAAGAGCACGCTGGTGAAGCTCCTGCTGCGCTTCTACGACCCGAGCGCGGGCGAGGTCCGCGTCGGCGGGGTGGACCTGCGCGACGCCGATCCGACCGCGCTCCGCGAACGGATCGGCGTGCTGTTCCAGGACTACACGATGTACGAACTCACGGTCCGCGAGAACGTGACGATGGGACGGCCGAACGCAGCGGTCGACGACGATCGGGTGTGGCGCGCCCTCCGCGATGCACGCGCCGAGGGCCTCATCAAGAAGCTGCCGGCCGGGCTCGACTCGCGCACGGGCCGCCTGTTCGAGGGCGGTCACGACCTCTCGGGCGGCGAGTGGCAGCGGCTCGCGATCGCGCGGCTGCTCTACCGCGACGCCGACATCTGGATCCTCGACGAACCCACCTCGGCGCTCGACCCCGAGGCCGAGGCCGCGGTGTTCGCCGAGCTCAAGGCGAACCTCAAGGGCCGGATGGGCCTGGTGATCTCGCACCGCTTCTCCACCGTGCGCATCGCCGACCGCATCGCCGTCATCGGGGACGGCCGGATCGCCGAACTCGGCACCCACGAGGAACTGCTCGCCGCGCGCGGGACCTACGCGCGGCTCTTCGAGCTGCAGGCGGCCGGGTACCGCTGAGCGCTACTCGGCGCGCATCGCCTCTGACGGGTCGATGCGTGTCGCGCGACGCGCCGGCAGCAGGCAGGCCAGCGTGCCCGTGCCCGCGAGCGTCAGTGCGACCGCGCCGAACACCGCCGGGTCCAGCGGCTTCACGTCGAAGAGGATCACCGACATCACCCGCGCGACCATGCCGGCGAAGAGCAGCCCGATCACCAGGCCGATGGCCAGCTGCAGGAACCCCTGCGACATGATCAGTCGCAGCACGTCGCGCGACGTCGCACCCAACGCCATGCGGATGCCCACCTCGCGCGTGCGCCGCCCCACCGAGAACGACATCACCGCGTACAGGCCGATGCTCGCGAGGAACAACGCGACGAACCCGAACAGCATGAACATCGTGCCGAAGACCCGCACGAACCACAGCTGCCGCGCGATCGCCGTGTCGAGGGTCATCGGCCAGTAGGTCGGGATGTCGGCATTGAGTTGCCCGACGACGCTGCGGATGGGTTCCGCGAGCGTCAGGGGCGCACCGTCGCTCCGCGCAGCCACGTACGCGAAGTTGGTGTAGGCCTGTGCGAACGGCCGGAACAGCACGGACGGGAACGGATCGTCCGGGTCCCCCGCGAACACGTTCGGCACGACCCCGACGATGGTGATCCAGGGCCCGGTGCTCGCCTCGCCACCGAGGCGTACCCGCGCGCCGAGGGCGCTGCGCCCCTCGAGATGCTGCTCCACGAACCGCTCCGTGACGACGGCGACGTCGAGTCCGCCCAGCCGATCGCTCGACTCGAACAACCGTCCCTGGCGCAGCGGGATCTGCAACGCGTCGAAGAACCCCGGCGTGACGGATGCGAATCGCGTGAAGGGCCGGTCCTGGTCGCGGGCGTACGTCACACCCTCCAGCGCGAACCGGTCACGGTTCAGCCCCTGCTCCGCGCCCGGCAGTCCGGATGCGATCGCGGCGGCCGCGACAGTGGGCAAACCGTTCACGCGCGCGTCGAGCTGCTCGAAGAACGCACGCTGCGCCACCGTGTCGGTGTACACCGACGGGAATCCCACGCGGGTGGTGAACACGCTCGCGGTGGCGAACCCGGTGTCCATGGTCTGCGCCTTCGTGACACTCTTGATGGTCAGCCCGGCCGCAACCAGCAGGCCGCAGGACAGCGCCACCTCGAACACGATCAGTCCCTTGGAGATCTTGCCGATCTTCAGGCTCGAGGCGCCACGCGACTCGTCCTTCAGCACCTCGGCGATATCCGGACGCGACGCCTGCAGGGCGGGGATCAGCCCGGAGAACAGCGTCGCCAGCACGGCGACCCCGATCGCGAACAGCAGCACCGGCGGATACAGGTCGATGTCGATGAAGGACGGCGGCTGCGAGTCGGCGAGCGCGCGGTTGAAGGCCGTCATCCCGACGTACGCCAACGCGATGCCGAGGACGGTGCCGGCCGCCGCGAGCACGAAAGCCTCGGTGAGGAAGATGCGCACGATCGCACCGCGGGACGCGCCCAGCGCCGCACGCACCCCCACCTCCTTGGTCCGATGCACGGCACGATCGAGCAGCAGGTTCGCGACGTTCGCGCAGGCGATGAGCAGTACGAAGAACACCGCTCCGAGCATCGTGTACAGCAGCTGCGGCGGCTCCGGTCCGAGGGCGTCCTCGATGAAGCCCATCGCCCGGCCCACCCAACCCGTGTTGGTCTCCGGATACGCCGCGGCCAGCCGCTGCAGGATGGCCGCCACCTCGGCCGAGGCCTGCTCCAGTGGCACACCCTCCGCCAGCCGGCCGACCACGTTCACGCTGCTGCCGTCGTCGCGGGGGCCCACCAGCGGATCGCGCTGCATCGGCAACCACAGCTGCCCACCTTCCGGCCAAGAGTAGCCCTGCGGCATCACGCCGATCACCTCGTACGGCAGGCCGTTCACGCGGATGCTCGTCCCCAGCACCGTGGCGGCGCCGCCGAACCGCGTCTGCCACATGTCGTAGCCGAGCACGGCCACCCGCGCACCGTTCGGTGTGTCCTCACCCGGCCGGAAGTCGCGGCCGAGGATCGGCTGCACACCGGTCATCGGGATCATCTGCGCCGTGACCCAGGTGCCGGAGTACCGCTCGGCCCGCTCCGTGCCACTCACGTTCATCGTGCCCGACGTGTACGCGCCGAGGTGCGAGAAACTCCTCGCCTGCGCCGCGAGGTCCACGTAGTCGGCGAAGGGATAGTCGTCCTTCTCGATGTCGCGCTCCGGGTTCGCGCGCACGATCGCGACGATGCGGTCGCCGTCCGCGTACGGCAGGCCCTTGAGGATGGCGCCGTAGATGATGCTGAACATCATCGTCGTGAGGCCGATCCCGAACGTGAGCGCGATCGTCGCGACGATCGTGAGGCCAGGGCTCTTGCGCAGCGTGCGCAGGCCGAGTCGGAAGTCGCTGAGGGCTGCCATGACGGGGGGCTGGGGTTACCCGGCCTACGCCCCGTCGCGCGCCAGCGGTTTCAGTCCGGTGCTCCCGTGCGGCCCCGGGCCAGGGCCGCGGCGGCAGCCGTCTCCTCCGCCGCTGCGGCGATGCGCTCGGCCACCACCTGCACTTGGCGCTGGGCGAGGGCACGGTCCCCACGATCGATCGCCTCCTGGATGCCGGGCAGCGTCATCGCGGCATACGTGTAGCGCGGCGCGTACAGCACGTGCTTGAACCAGGGACGACCCGGGATGCCCTCGGGTGCGAGCAGGCGCTGCTCCACCCGGCGCATGCCGCGGTTCACCGCGTCGAGCGTGGCGCGGCGCCCCGCCGTCGGCGCCGCGGCGAGGAGTCGGCCGAGCGCGGACTCGAGTGAGTCCGCGGCGGCACGCCACTGCGCCACCGCAGCCCGCAGCGTGTCCAGCGCAAGACCACGCGCCGCGGGCTGCGCCGCGAGCGTATCGACGAAGCCCGCCACGCGCGCCGCGTACAACCCGAAGTCATGCGGATGATGCTCCGCGTTCGCGAGCCGCAGCGCCATCCGGCCCCACACGTCACCCATCGCCGTCATGTAGCGATAGCCGGGGTCGCCGAAGTGTTCCGTCCAGTACGCGTTGTCGTACATCGAGTGGTACACGCCGTACGGGCCCTTGAACGTCATCTCGACCACCGGCAGGCCGAGGAAGTTGAGGAACACGGTGTAGTCGGAGCCCGAGCCGAGCGCGTTCCCCGGGAGATCGATGGGCTGCCGCACGGCGCTCGTGCGCTGCGCGCCACCACCGATCATCGCCTCGCGCGCCTCACCCTGTACGGCCAGCTGCCACGACCGCAGCACGGAGTGTCCCGCGCCGGGATCGCGCACGTCGCGCAGCACCTCGGCCACCATGGCGTTCATCGAGGCAACGGCCCCCGCTTCGAAGCTGGGGCCGCTGGCCGAGCCATCCACGTTCAGGTACGCGATCGCGTGCTGCTGCAGCTCGCGCGCGAACTGCTCGCCCCACTCGGTCGATCCGGTGAGATGCCACTCCTCGGCGTCCCAGCTCGCGAAGACGATCGAACGCTTGGGTCGCCTCCCTTCCTTGGCCAGGCCGCCGAGCACCCGCGCGAGCTCGAGCTGCGTGGCCGTGCCGGAGGACGGGTCCGCGGCGCCGAACACCCAGGCGTCGCGATGGTTGCCGAGCACCACGTACTCGTCCGGCGACTCACTGCCACGGATCCGTCCTTCCACGACCCAGATCGGCCGGGTCGCGTCGTCCATGTCCACCTTCACGCGCACGAGCGCGGGCCCCGGCCCCGTGCGATACGTGAGCGGCAGGGCGCCCTGCCACGACGCAGGCGCGTCCGACCCGCCGAGGGCGCGCAGCAAGGGTTCCGCGTCACGGGCGGAGAGCGGCACCGCGATGATCCGCGGGATCTGCTCCGACTGGTCCGGACGGATGCGCGGCGCTCCGGGCAGCGAGGCATAGCCCGGCGTGAGCGGGTCACCGGCATACATGAAGTCGTAGGACAGGGCGCCGCGCTGGATGTGGCTGGGCGGTCCCCACGGACCCTGCGGGAACGTCGCCCCCTTCGGCGCTCCGTCCTCGGCCGGGTCCGAGTAGATCAGCATCGCCTTCAACCCGCGCCGTTCGGCCGTGAGTGCCTTGAAGCCGCGATAGCTGTACGGCACCGAGTAGCGGACGAGCGCGATCTTCCCCCGGAGGTCGATCCCGCGCGCCTCGAGTGAGTCGTAGTCGGCGGGGTTGCCGCTCGCCGCGTACACCAGCTCGCCGGTCACGTCGCCCGAGGCCGACATGCCGAGGTATGTGGGGCCGACATCCAGCGCGGTCTGCGGATCCTCCGGCACCGGATCCTCGCGCAGCGTGGGCACGAAGCGGGTCGGCGCGAGCAGCTCGACGCGGACCTCGCGGGGGAGTGGCAGCAACACGTCGTAGCGGTGCAGCCGTACCTCCTCGAGCCCGTACGCGCGGAACCGCTCGGCGAGGAAGTCGGCCAGCACCTTGTTGCGCTCCGACCCCGCCGGGTGCGGCTCGGCCGTGAGGTACCGGAAGAAGGCAGCGGTGGAATCGCGGCTCAATCGGCTCGCCAGCGCAGCCTCCAGCGCCCGTTCGTCGGCTGCGGGTCCGGCGGAGAACCCCCGCAGCGGCTCTGTCGTGCACGCGGCGAGGGCGAGGCAGAGCAGCATGCCCGGGACCGCGGCGGGCGGCAGACGACGGCACGGCGCGACCGGCGGGACGATCATCGAGGCCTCGGGTGGCTAACGAAGCGCGGGAACCGTACGTAGGTTCGCAAACGTACGACTCCAGACCGGACGACGTCCACCCGCACGCCCCGTTGATCACCTCACTGCTCCTCCTCGGTCTTCTGCAGGCCGGCGCCGACACCCTCGGCTGGCGCCACGACGTGGACGTGATGGTCCCCATGCGCGACGGCGTGTCGCTCGCGGCGGATGTGTTCCGTCCGGCCACCGGCGGTCCCTTCCCGACCCTCGTGTATCGCACGCCGTACGGCAAGGACGACGTCGTCCGCGAGTACACCACCGTCCAGCGCGCGGTCGCGCGCGGCTACGCCGTGCTGGTGCAGGACGTCCGCGGCCGCTTCCGCTCCGCCGGGACGTTCGACGCGTATCGGCAGGAAGGCGCCGACGGCTACGACACCATCGAGTGGGCGGCCGCGCAACGCTGGTCCACCGGGGCGGTCGGCATGTTCGGGCTCTCGTATCCGGGCGCCGTGCAGTGGCTCGCCGCCGCCGCGCGGCCGCCGCACCTCAAGGCCATCGTGCCGGCGATGAGCTTCGCCTCGCCGCGGCAGTTCTTCTACTCCGGTGGCGCCTGGGACCTGAGCTGGGCCGGCTGGACCTGGCTCAACATCGCGCCGGACCTCCGGCGCCGGGCGGGACTCGCCGGCGACCACAGCGATGCGGCCGCGCGCGTGAGCTGGCGACGAGAGGCCGATCGCGTGCTGCGGCAACGGCCATTGCTCGACCTGCCGGACTTCCGGGAGATCGCGCCGTGGTTCTATGAGTGGATGCGGCGCGACCCCACCGACCCGTGGTGGGACTGGGCCGACCTGACGACGCGGTACGATCGCATCGACGCCGCGGTGCTCAATCTCTCCGGTTGGCACGACGAGGCGTACGGGCCGCACGGCGCGACGACCAACTTCGTCGGGCTCACGCGTGCACGTGGCCGCGACGCGGCGCGCACGGCGCTGCTCATCGGGCCTTGGGTACACGGTGTGGACGCGACCTCGCGCACGCGGAGCGGCGAGCGCGAGTTCGGCGCCTCGGCGGGCATCGACTACGACGAGGTCGTCCTGCGGTTCCTCGACCACCACGTGCGCGGGATCGCGAACGGCGTGGACGGCGAGCCCCCCGTGCGCGTGTTCGTGATGGGCGCGAACGAATGGCGCCGTGCGGACACCTGGCCGCTCGCCGGCCTGCGCGCCGACACGCTCCACTTCGCCGCCCACGGTGCCCTCACGCCCGCCGCGTCCACAGGCGCGAGCACGTTCGTCTCCGATCCGCGCGATCCCGTCCGTGATCCCTTCGACGCCGCGTACGGTGCCCACGATTTCCGTGCCCTCGCCGCGCGCCGCGACCTGCTCACGTTCGAGACTGCGCCGTTCGCGCACGACGTGGAGGTGATCGGTGCCATGGTGGCCGAGCTCACCCTCGAGACCGACGCCCGGGACGTGGACATCTACGTGCGGGTCCTGGACGTCGCGCCCGACGGCACCGCATTCAACCTGATGTCACCGGGCCTGGAGCTGCAGCGGGCTTCGTATCGCGATCCCGCGGCCGGACGCCGGTTGCTCGACCCCGGCCAGCCGTTCACGCTGCGCCTCGCCGACCTGCTCACGGCCAACCGCTTCGCGCGCGGCCATCGCCTGCGCGTGCATGTGATGGGCGCGTTCCAGCCGCATTTCTCGCTCAACCCGCAGACGGGCGAATCCGAGCGCACGTCGGCGGCGCTCCAGCCCGCGCGCATCACACTGCGCCACGACGCGACCCACCGCTCGCGATTGATCCTGCCCGTGATGCCGTCGCCCTAGATCGGCTTGAGGGCGGCGAGCCAGGCCAACACGGCGAACAAGCCGATGAAGTTGGCCAGGGCACCCGCATCACCCGGCCCCTGCTCCGGCTGCAGCGCCCGCCACGCGGCCACCGCACCGACCGCCAACAGCATCTTCACGCCGGTGAGCCAGAACACCACGGCGGCCGCACCGATCACCACCCAGCGCTGCAGTCGATCGAGCGCCTTGATGCCGTGCTCGCCGTCCATCCCGAGCACCGGGATCAGGTTGAGCAGGTTGAGCAGTCCGGTGAGCTGTGCGGCGGCGAGCCACGCCGCGCTGCCGGTGTAGCGCGCGCCCAGGTAGGCGACGAGTCCCGCGCCGGCACCCCAGATGGGACCCGCGAGCCCGATGTAGGCATCCTCACGCGGATCGCTGATGCCCTTCGAGTAGGAGACGAAGGCCCCGACGCCGGGGATGAACATCGGCGCACTCGGCTTGCCGCCGCGACGGGCGATCGCGTACACGTGCCCCATCTCGTGCACGTAGATCGAGAGCACCAGCCCCAGCGCGAGCGGCCACCCGAAGGCGGCCCAGTACACGCCGAAGAACGCGAACATCGAGCCGAAGGTCTTGAGCTTGGTGAGGCCCAGCAGCAGGAACTTCCCCTTGGTGAGCAGCAACAGCCCGAGGGCCGCGATGCCGCCGCCCCAGCGCTTCCACCATGGACCGTCCTGTGGCATCGCGAGGACCGGCTGTGCCTCGGCGCGATCGGCGAGCTGCGCGGTGATGGCCGTGAGCTTCTCCGTGATCGCGGAATGCTGCTGCGACCCCGACGGCAGCAGCGCGAGTGCGGCCTGCCAGGCGTCGCGCGCCTCGGCCAACTTCTCCTGCGCCACGAACGCCTCCGCCCGCGCGGCGAGGCCGCGCAGGCGGTCGGCGTGGACCAGGGTGTGACAGGCGGGGCAGACGAGCGCGCGGGACGGGAGTTCCGTGCCGCAGGTGATGCAGGCGATCAGGGCGTGGTCCCACCCACCTTGAAGGGTCCTTCCACGACCATCGGCGTGGGCACCAGCATCTTCCACGCCTGCGCCATGCCGAAGCCGATGATCAGGGCACTGATCAAGCCACCCGGCATCGAACCCAGCACGGAGACGACCGGGAGGGCGAGGCCGAAGATGGCGATCACGATCACCGCACCGATCGACAGCCCGGCGCCCGCAGCCTCGGCGCCGGCCGGACCGGCGCCCTCCATCGCGGCGCGCACCGCGAACGGGAAGTACGCCATCGCCACCGACACGTAGACCAGGGCAGCGCCGCCGAGTTGCAGCACGAGGCCGCCACGACCGGTCGCGCCGGCGCTCATCGCGCGGCCCACCAAGTATCCCGTGAGGATGGCCACGATGCCGATCTCGAGCTCCAGGAACTCCATGACCGCCCAGTAGATCACCGCGCCCACCACCGCCGCCCCGAAGCCGAACACCAGCGACTTGAGGATCACGGTCGGCTCCTTCACCGACGCGGACGAACTCTGCATCTTGAGCCGACAGCCGCCGCAGACCGGCGCGCCGTTGGCCGTGTGGTAGGTGGTCGTCATCGCACGCGCGCACGATGAGCACGTCACCGCCTGCGGTGCCGCAGCAGCGCTCGGCGCCGCCGGGATCGCGCGGTCGAACTCGAGGGAGGAGGACCCGCTCGCGAGAGGTTCGCTCATGGCTCGAAGGGACAAGGGGAGGGTGCCTCCACACCACCGCCGGACAACCGGTGGTCAGCGGACCCGATCGGCGCCAATATTGGCGACCATGCCTATCCAACGACTCCTCGCCGCGTCCTTCGTCACGGACCGGACCGTCACATTGTGCTGCTTCCTCGCGGCCACACTTTGCCACGCCGCAGGTCCCGGCACCCTGGGCGCACAGGGCCGGACACGCCCGGCCGCCGCCGCGCCGGCGGCGCCCGCGGCATCAGCGTCACCCACGGGACACACGGGACCCACCGCACCGGCCTACGATCCGACGCTCTTCACCTCGCCGACCGCCACGCACCACGCACTCAAGGCGCTCCGCTGGCGCTCCATCGGGCCCATGCGCGGCGGCCGCGTCGATGCCGTCGTGGGCGACCTCAAGGATCCGTTCCGCTTCTATATGGGGTCCGTGAACGGCGGCGTGTGGCGCAGCACCAACGGCGGTGCCTCCTGGGAGAACATCACCGACGGCAAGTCCGACCTCTCATCGGTCGGCGCGATCACCATCGCACCCAGTGACGCGAACGTCATCTACGTGGGCAGCGGCGAATCGCAGCTGCGCGAGGACCTCACCTTCGGCACCGGCGTGTATCGGTCCACGGACGCCGGCGCCACCTGGCAGCACCTGGGGCTGAGCGAGACGCACCAGGTCACCGACATCGTCGTGGACCCGCGCGACGCCGACCGCGTGTACGTCGCCGCGATCGGCCATGCCTTCGGCCCCAACCCCGACCGTGGCGTCTTCCGCAGCGTCGACGGCGGCAAGCACTGGACCAAGGTGCTCTTCGTGGACGACTCCACGGGCGCCAACGACCTCGCCATCGATCCGTCCAATCCGCGGATCCTGTACGCATCGATGTACAAGTTCCAGCGCACCCCGTACGCGATGATCGCCGGGGGCGGCCGCAGCGGCCTCTGGAAGTCGACCGACGGCGGTGACACCTGGACCGAACTCACGCGTGCGCCCGGCATCCCGCGCAGTCCGTTGGGCAAGATCGGCCTCGACGTCTCGCGCGCCGACCCGCGCCGCGTCTACGCCAGCATCGAAGCCCCCGACTCCACCGGCGGCTTCTTCCGCTCCGACGACGCCGGCGCGAGCTGGCAACGCATGAACGACGACCCACGCATGTGGGTGCGGAACTGGTACTACTCGGCCGTCACCGCCGACCCCAAGGACGAGAACACCGTCTACGTCATGAACCTCACCATCCTCAAGTCGATCGATGGGGGCAAGACGTTCCACGAGATGGACGTCCAGCATGGCGACACGCACATCCTGTGGATCGACCCGCAGGACCCGCGCCGCATGATCCTCGGCGACGATGGCGGTGCCACCGTGAGCTTCGACGGCGGCACCACGTGGAGCTCGCAGCACAACCAGCCCACCGCGCAGTTCTACCACGTCAACACGGACCAACAGTTCCCCTATCGCATCTACGGCGCGCAGCAGGACAACTCGGCCATCTCCATCGCCTCGCGCGGCGACGAGGGCGGCATCGGCGTCCGCGACTACTTCTCCGTGGCGGGCTGCGAGAACGCGACCATCGCCGTCGACCCCACCAATCCGGATGTCACCTACGGCGGATGCTACCTCGGGCAGCTGTCCCGCTACGACCGCAAGTCACGGCAGGAGCGCGACATCTCCGTGACCGAGATCAACTGGGACGGCTACGCGGCCAAGGACGTGCCCGAGCGGTTCCAATGGACGTTCCCGGTGCTCGTGTCGCGGCACGATCCGCGCACGCTCTACGTGACCTCACAGCATGTGTGGCGGTCGCGGACCGAGGGCGCGAGCTGGGAACGGATCTCCGGCGACCTCACGGCCAACGACCCCGAGACCCTCGGACGCACCGGCGGCCCGATCCACGGCGAGATGACCGGCGCGGAGTGGTACGGGACCATCTATGCGTTCGCCGAATCGCCGGTGACGGCGGGTGTGCTGTGGGCCGGGTCGGACGACGGACGCATCCACGTCTCGCGGGACGGCGGTGCCACGTGGCAGAACGTCACGCCGCCCGGATACGGGAAGTGGACACGGACCGCCCACATCGATCCGTCACCGCACGATGCAGGCACGGTGTACGTCGCGGCCAACCGCTACCAGCAGGACGACTTCGCGCCGTACCTCTGGAAGAGCACGGACTACGGCCGGACCTGGACGCGGATCACGCGTGGGATCCCGCGCAGCGCCTACACCCGCGTGGTCCGCGAGGACCCGGTGCGCAAGGGACTGCTGTACGCCGGCACCGAGTACGGCGTGTTCGTCTCGTTCGACGACGGCGCCGGCTGGCAGCCGCTCCAGCTCAACCTCCCGCGGGTCAGCGTCCGCGACCTGAAGGTGCACGAGCACGACCTCATCGCCGCGACCCATGGACGCGCGTTCTGGGTGCTCGACGACCTCTCCCCGCTGCGGCAGTTGACGGACGAGGTCCGACGGAAGCCCGTCCATCTCTTCGCACCGACGGCGGCACTCCTGTGGGACGGCGGCGCGGGGGGTGGCAGCGAAGGCGAGAACCCGCCGCGCGGCGCGGTGATCGACTATTGGCTGCGGGACACGCTGCCCACCGCACAACGCGCGACCGTGCGCCTGGAGTTCGTCGACGGGAACGGCGTCCTGCTGCGTCGGTTCACCCCGGCCGACAGCGCGGGCACGGCCGACTCCCTGGCGTTCACCCCGGCGGACTCGTTGCTCCCCCTGCGCCGCGGCAGCAACCGCTTCGTGTGGAACCTGCGCACGGCGTCCGCCACCAAGCTGCCCAACACCGTGATCGACTACGGCACGCTGCGCGGCGCCTGGGTCCCGCCGGGTCGGTACGCGGTGCGGCTCATCATCGGGCGCGATACCATGAGCCAGCCGCTGGAGGTGCGCCCGGACCCGCGCGTCAGCGCGCGCAGCGCCGACCTCGTGGCGCAGTACGGCATGGCGCGTCGCGTGATCGCCCGGATCGACGAAGTCGCGCGCGAGGTGAAGCGGGTGGAGGACCTGCAGGCCCAGCTCGACGATCGCGTCAAGCGCAGCGGGGAGGAGGCCGTCGCCCTGCGCGACTCCGCGAAGGCCCTGCGCGCCCGGCTCGAGGTCGTGCGCGCGGAACTCTACGAGGTCGGCTGCCACGTGGACCAATGCACACTCGACATGCCGACCAAGCTCTACAACAAGTTCATCACGCTCAACATGCAGGTGCAGGTGGGCGCGTACGCACCCACGCAGCAGCACGGGGCCATCTATGACACGCTGGCCAGCCAGCTGGCCCGCCAGCTCCGGACACTCGAGCGCATCGAAGGCGAGGAACTCGCGCGCTTCAACGCGCTCTTGCAGGCGGCCGGGCTCCCGGCGCTCCACCTGGCGCCACGCCCGCCTACGACGTGAGGTGGAAGGCCGCGAGGGTGATGAGGGTGAGCGTGAGCAGCGCCGTCATCACCCGCACGCCGGCATAGAGCCGCGCGAGCGCGGCATACTTGGTGTGGTTGATCCGCGAGACCGTGTGCAGCTGGTCCGCGAGTTCGACGTTCAGGTTGTCCATCCGCAGCTCGGCCCAGAGCCCGCGGTAGGTCGCCGGGTCACGCTGCACCACGTCGTTGTGGAACAGCACCCGCGCCGACTCGCCCGGGGTCACGCGCGCCGGAAGCGGTTCGGCCGCCGCCGTGGTGCCGCGCGGGCGCAGTGCCTCGATCGCCTGGAAGAGGTAGTAGATCGTCACCCCGACGTAGACGACCATCTCGGCGAGGATCACCCGGGACCAGGGACCCGTCCGCGGGATGACCGCGTCGCCGCCGCGCACCACCAGCACCAACGCCACCGCATTGAGTACGCTGATGATCACCAGCGCGAAGCGCGCCTTGCGGTCCGCGAGCTCGATGAGGTCCTGCCCCGCCTCCACGGCGTTCACCAGCGCGCGATAGCGGAAGGACGGCTCCAGCGGTCCGTTCTCCGACTCGAGCCGGCGCAGCTCCTTCTCGCGGCGCTTGAGTTCCTTCTCGTCGGTCGGCGTGCTGGGACGTGGCGGGGTGGTCATCGGCAGGGGTGGGAGGCGGACGCCGGAGAAGATGGCAGCGCCGGGCCCCGAGTGCTATCGTGGGCGCACCCCCAACCCCCGGATGATGCTGCGTCTCGTCGCTCTCGCCCTCGTCGGGCTCGTCGCCCTGCTGCATCTCTGGTTCCTGGTCCTCGAGATGTTCTTCTGGGACCATCGTGTCGGGCGCAAGGTGTTCGGCCTCGACCCCGAGTTCTCGGCGCGCTCCAAGACCCTGGCCGCCAACCAGGGCCTCTACAACGGATTCCTCGCCGCGGGCCTCGCGTGGGGAGCCGTCGCGGCGCGGGATGACGTGCTCGTCTTCTTCCTCAGCTGCGTGGTCATCGCCGGCCTCTACGGCGCGGCGTCCGTGAAGCGCAGCATCCTCTACGTGCAGGCGCTGCCGGCACTGCTCGCGCTCTCCGCCGTGGTCCTCTCGCGTTAGGGCGCCAGCGGTTGCACCCAGATGTTCCGGAAGCGTACCGGGTGCCCATGGTCCTGGAGGGAGATCGGCAGCTCATCGGCATGCGCCGCGTACGGCGCGCGCACGCGATGCGAGGTCGGCCCCAGCAGCGCGACGTCGTCCTGCACGAGCACGCCGTTGTGGCGCACCGTCAACCGGGCCGGCGCGAGCAGCGCGCCCGCTGCATCGAAGCGCGGACGGCGGAACTCGATGTCATACGCCTGCCACTCGCCCGGCGGGCGCGAGACGTTCACGCGCGGCGGGAACTGTCCGTAGATCGAGGCCGCCTGCCCGTCGGCGTAGGTGTCGTTGCCGTAGGAATCGAGCACCTGCACCTCATAGCGCCCCTGGAAGAACACGCCGCTGTTGCCGCGGTCCTGTCCGCTGCCCTTGGGGGGATTGGGTGACATCCACTCGATGTGCAGACGGACGTCGCCGAACCCGACGCGCGTGCGGATGCCGCCCGCACCGCTCACCACCTCCATCGCCCCGTCGACCAGCCGCCAACGCGCCGCCGACCCGTCGGCCGCCTCCCACCACGCGAGGTCCCGTCCGTCGAACAGCACGATCGCGCCCGACGGCGCCGCCACGGGCAGCATCTGCACCGGCGCGACCTGCATCGGTGGCTTGGGACGCTCGAGCGAATGCTGCGGCCACGTGCTGGCCTGCGCCGCGAGCACCCGCGGCAACGACAACGTCAACGCCAATGGCAGCGTGCACAGCACCGTGAGCAGCTGGAGCGCGCGCTGCGGCGCGACCGAGAGCAGGACCGACGGGACCATCGTGAGGACTCCGGGGACGGGGGCGAGCGACGACGACCTCAGAAATATGTCGCGAAGCCCACCTGGAATGCGCCGCTCGGCACGGCCGCGTTGCCCACCAGGTCCACGTGTCGCGCCCGACGGTAGTTCACCTTCAGCACGGTGCCGCTCACCGGCCGCACGCTGACGCCAAGGCTGAGCGCGTCGGTCTCGTCGCCGATCCGCGCGGCCGTGCTCGCGAAGCGCCCGACGTTGAGGTCGACTTGCTCGACGCGCGCATCGAGTGACACGGCGAAGTCCGGGAAGCCGCGCGGACGCGGCACGGCCACCGGCAGCGACGCATCGAGATGGTAGCCCCACTGCGCCGTGGCGAACAGATCCTGCAGGTCGGCGGGCACATCCACGCGTACCCGCGCGGCCTCGCCGCGCAACTCCACCGGCCCCAGCCGCGTGTTCACGTCCACGGCCGTGAGCGCCACGCGACGGGTGGCATCCACGCGTTCTCCCTCGATGAACGGCCGATTGTAGACGCCGGCGTACCACGACACGCCGAGTTCGCCGAGCCGGCCGTGTTGCGCCGCCACGCGACCCGTGAACGCCGGTGAACCGTTGTTGTCCTCAGCGAACCGCTCCTCCGCCTTGCCGCCGGCGAGGCTGGTCCTCCCCTCGGCGTTGAGCAGCACCCCCTCGCCAAGCCCGTTCGTGAGGTAGGCGTCGTAGGTGAGCGAGAACCCGCGCGGGGCCAGACGCCCGTGCGCGCCGAAGCCGACCTCCGACAACGTCGCGGGGATGACGCGTGTGGAGACCATCGGCCGGTCGACGAAGTTCCAGCGCGGACTGTCATGGTTCACGTTGAACGCGCCGAGCGGGGGCAGGATGATGCCACCGCGCAGCACGAAGGACGGCGTCACCCGTACGTCCAGCAGCGCGGTCTCGAGCGCGATCTCCGCGGTCCCGTGCTCGAACTCGAGCTCGGAGAGGAAACGCACCCGCGCGCTGATCGCCGAGAAGAGGAAGATGTTGAACCGTCGGAGTTCCATCGACAGTCCGTCGCCGACGCCGGCTTCGCGGGCGACGTTGGCGTTCGCCTCGACATAGCCACCCACCGCCGTGCGGCCCATGGTCGCGATGAACGGACGGTCGAAGATGCCGTTCTGCACGGCGCGCGGCACCGTGTCCGCGGGCGGCGCAGCCTGTGCGGCGATCGGTGCCGCGACCGGCGCCGCGACGGCGACCGCGATGGAAGTGGCGAGCCCGTACACGGCCGATCGTGCGCACGACCTCATGCCGCACCTCCCAGGCTGATCATCACCTGCAGGGCGTCCGCCGTGACGTCGAAGCGCGTGAGCGGCTGTTCGGCCGGCCCGTTCCGCACCGCACCGGCGAACGTGAAGGCGCTGCCGTGGCAGGGACAGACCAGTCCGTCGTCCTCGGGCTCCACCGCGCACCCGCGATGCGTGCAACGTGTGAGCACCGCAGTGAACGCGTCACCCTCCACGTGCCGCACGTAGAGCGGGAACGTGAAGCCGGCGTGCTCCAC
Organism: uncultured Gemmatimonadota bacterium; assembly: GCA_902825965.1. Lineage (GTDB taxonomy): Bacteria > Gemmatimonadota > Gemmatimonadetes > Gemmatimonadales > Gemmatimonadaceae > Pseudogemmatithrix. Next base: position 18,218 of record CADEDA010000036.1, read on the forward strand.
CAGCACGCCGCTGCGCTCGGCGAACTCGGCACGCGCGATCACCAGGCGCCCGTGCTCGAGCCGCCCCGTGACGTACGGGATCCGGACACAGGCGGTCGTGAGGCCGGCCACCGCACAGGCGGCGATGAACTGTCGTCGGTCCATGGTGCCCTCAGAGCGAGTGGAGGTAGGCCAGCAGCTGCCGACGCTGGGTCGCGTCGAGCCCGTTGAACCAGGCACGGCTCGCTGCCGCCTCGCCACCGTGGAAGCCGATCGCGGCTTCGACGCTCGCCGCGCGTCCGTCGTGCAGCAGGCGCATGGTGCCGCCCTGTGCGGACGCGGCGAGGCCCAGGCCCCAGAGCGGCGCCGTCCGCCACTCGGACGTGAGCGCACTGCCCTCCGTGTAGCCATCGTCGAGCTCGGGACCCATGTCGTGCAGCAGCAGGTCCGTGAAGGGCGCGAACGTCTGCCGATCGAGCGCGGCGATCGCCGAGCGCCCGGTCCGGAGGACGGGCACGTGGCAACGCGCGCAGGCGCTCGCCGCGAACAGCGCCTCACCCGCACGCACATCCGCCGCGTCGGCCCGTCGCCGCGGCGGGACCTTCAACGTCTTCATGTAGAACGTCACGGCATGCACCACGCTCATCGGGACCTCCGGCTCGGGCACGCCGTCGCCACCGGCTTCACCCACCGCAGGGTTCACCACGTCGAGCGGCAGCAACTCGCTGGTGATGCCCATGTCCTCGTGATACGCCGTCGCGACCTGCTGCAGCAGGTTCACGGCCTGCGCCTTCTTGCCGAAGCGCCCGATGTGTCGGCCGCCGACCAGCGTGCCACGCGTGTCGGTGGCGCCGGAGCCGGACTGCTCCAGCCCGAACACGCTCGCGTGCAGCGGCGTGGGGTCGAGCAGCTGCAGGCGCCCGGAAATGCCGTCGCCATCGACATCGGTGGGATCGGCGAGGCGCTGCAGCGTGGAGTCATCGACCGCGTCGAGGAAGCCGAGTCCGCTGACGGCCGGTGCCAGCAATCGCGTGACGCCGGTCGCGGCAGTGGGCAGGCGTTCCGCGAGGTAGCCGAGGATCGCACGATCCTGCAGCTGCGGGCCGCCGTCGCTCGGCATGGGGTCGAACCCGCCTGGCACCGCCCGGCCGAACCGCGTGATGGCGAAGAGCGGATGCCCCTTGCCGTCACCCACATGACAGGATTCGCACGACGACGAGACGAACACGGGTCCGAGCCCGTCGGCCATGCCGAAGGGCCGGGCGAACTCCGCGTCCCCGCGCAGGTGCAGGGCACGCTGCGGCGCCGAGAGTCCAGGAACCAGCCCCGCCAGCTCCTCGTCCTCGGCCGGCGTGGCGGTGAGCAGCGTGTCGCAACCGACCAGCGTCGCGATGAGGATCGGGAGGAGGAACCGGAGCAGCCGGCCGCGGCGGTCCGGCGCGATGATCAGGGGGAGCGGCATGGGATTTCTCAAAGTTAGCTTGTCCTAACTTTGAGATGTGTTCCACCGAATGTCAACCCACCGGCCCCGTGGGCCGCGGTCGGGCTCGACGCGACGCGGGGTGGCAGCGCACCAGCGCTGCCACCCCGCGTCCCGATCCTCTGCGCCTCGGCGACCGAAGTCGCCGATGGCGCCGCAGCCGATCAACGCCCGCCGAAGCTCATCGTGAGACCGAACGTCGTGTCGTTGCGGCCATCGATCTCGAGCAACGATGCCGCCGCCTGCAGGTTGAACACGCCGAACTCGAGGCCAAGGCCACCGCTGTACCGCATGCCGCCGGACAGCGACGTGACACCCGCGCGCAACGGCACGAACGGGATCAGCTTGAGCTCTGCGCCCACACCGATCTGCGTCTCGGGGCCGAGCTGGATGCCCGTGCCGAAGCGCTGCCGGAGGTCGGCGGCCAGCGTGAGCCGGTCCGACCCCTTCCATGCCACGCCGAGGGCGACGGACGGCTTCACCGTCGCATCCTCGATCCGCTGACGCAGCACGTCCTGCAGCTGCGTCGGCGCGGCCGCGATCGGCAGGATCGAGTCGATCTGCTCGTCGCTGCCGTTGTCATCGTACGTCAACCGCACGGGCATGTAGTAGAGGTTGTCCGTATGCCAGGCGAACGTATTGACGATGTCCTTGAGCGTCGCCGAGGTGGTCAGGCGACCCACCCGCCAGGTCGCGCCGAGGTCGAGGCCGTAGCCGGATCCGGCGTTGTAGCTGCCGGTGTCCGTGAGCACGATGGGCAGGTCGAGGTCGATCGCCAGCGGGTTCGACGCCACGGTCGAGCCGTTGTCCCGCATCGACGCCATGCCGTGGCCGAGGATGTACTTGCCGGTGACCCCGATCGCGAAGTCGCCCACCGGGACGATCGCGAGGCGCTTGCCGTACGACAGCGCGAACGTCGACGTCACGTTCGCGTCGAGCGCCGCGTCGCCGAGGGTGTAGTTCGCGGCGGAGCCCGTGCGACCGGCATTGCCGAACAGCAGCAGCTCGGCCACCGCCTCCGGCACGTCGCCGTTCGCGCGCACGGTGGTCGTCGCGCTGAACGCGAGGCTGCCGATCGAGAACGCCAGCGGCGTCATGTCCACGTCGCCGCCGATGGACTGCCCACCGTTGTCGGCGATCTTCTGCAACCAGGCCTCGCGCACGTTCGCCGGCACGACGATACCGCCGTAGTCCTTGAGATCCTTGAACGTCACGGGTCCGGTGCCGAGCCCGACCTGCGGCGACAGCGCGATGGAGAAGCGTGAGTTGCCGTCGAGCCCGAGGTTCGCGGGATTCCAGGCCGGGGCGTTGAAGTTCCGTGCGATGGCCGTGTAGTTGCCGCCCATGCCCGCCGCGGCGGCCGAGGCATTGCCCTGCGCCTGGGCGAGGGTCGGCGTGAGGAGCAGGACGAGGAGCGCGCGGCGCATGTGTGCGTAGTGGATGGTCATGGCTCAGCCCCCCACGTGGAGGACGAGCTGCAACTGCGACCGCACGGTGATCCGTGCCGTCGGCGACACCGACACCGTGTTGCCGGCGCCGGTCCCGTTCACCGTGCCGTTGGTGCTCACGGTGACACCGGTCTTGCCCACCAGCGACCGCGCCTCGGCCTGCGTGAGCGTGATCGTGGACGTGGACGTGGGTTGCGCCAGCACGTTCACGGCCTTCACCAGGTTCACGGCCGGCTGGCCACCCTGCGCAGGCGCGGCGAGCACCACGTTCATGGTGCCGGCCGCGGTGAAGGGGTTGGCGATGTCGAGGAGGATGCCACCCGACTGCACCTCGTCGGCGAAATCGATGTCATCGAGGTCGAACGACGACGGCGCGGTGGTGAAGGGGCGGTTGGTCACCGCCACGGTCGCCTGCGTCACGGCGAGGTTCGACAGCGTCGCGGCCACGCTGATCTGGTTGTTGGCGTTGAGGTTCGCGTTGCCGCCGGCCGGCACGACCAGCGACAGGCCGATGGTGACCGCGTTGGTGTACGTGCCGGTCGGCAGCGTCACCGAGAGATTGCTCGTCGCCCCGTTCGCCAGACCCGAGACCGCTGTGCCGGTGATGGTGTCCGTGCGGGTCACGGTGCCGCTGGTGACCGTGATGATCAGGCGACCGAACGGCGCCACCGCGCCGTTGGGCCGCAGCGGGTCGAAGCCGAGGTTGTTGGTCACGCTGAACGCGAGCGATCCGCCGCTCACCGTCGCGCCATTCACGCCGGAGGGGAACGAGATGGTGGACGAGAGCGCACCGGCCGACGACGTGAACGCCGGCACCGGCGCGTTGACGGTCACGCCCGACTGGCAGGCCGGTTGTCCGCAGACCGCCCCGAGAGTGGTGCTGATGTTCGCGTTCGGCGTGGTCACGACGAACGCCGTGCCCCCGCCGTTGAGCGCTACGCCCGCGGGCAGCAGGTTGGACACACCCACCGTCACCGAGTCGGCCGGCACCATCCACGTCTGCTCGAGGATGGGCGGATCGGTGGGCAGGTCGCAGGCCGCAGCCAACGCCAAGGGGAACATCAGGGCGGCGCGCCGCACGCGCCGCGGGGAACTGGAGAACATGGGTCTCGGGTTGAAGGTCAGGACGTGGAGCGGAGCACGGGCTCTATAGAAGCACGATTCATTCCGACCGAGGAAACGGCGACCGGTGATGCACGTCACGTCGTGACAGCACTCCACCGCACGCCGGTGCCGGATTCCCAGCCGCTCCGGACACACCCCGTGTCGTCTAGTCTCGGCCGGACGTGTCGGGAGTACACAGCGACGGGCCGCGCGCGCTATGTTCTCCGCGCCGCACTCCCACCCTTCGGAACACCTCCATGCGCCGCCCTTCGCTCCTCCTCGCCCTTGTGCTCGTCCTCGCCGGCTGCGCCCGCGCGGGCAGCCTCGGACCTTCCACCGCCAGCGGGCCCTTCGACGTCGTGATCGAGAACGGTCGCGTCGTCGATGGCACCGGGGCGGCCTGGTACTACGGCGACGTCGCCATCCGCGGCGAACGGATCGCCGCGATGGGCCCACGCGGCGCGTTCCGCGACGCCCGCGCGACGTCCCGTGTCGACGCCCGTGGCCTCGTGGTCTCGCCGGGCTTCATCGACATCCAGGCGCACTCCATCGGGCACTACATGGCCGGCGACGGCCTCGCCATCTCCATGGTGACCCAGGGGATCACCACCGCGATCCACGGCGAGGGATCCTCACTCGGCCCGATGAACGACAAGCTGCTCGCCACCGAGACCGACTCGGCCGCCCGCGCGGTGCTGCGCCGCTTCGTCGGCCCGCGCGGCTTCGGAGCCTGGCTGGAGTACATGGTCGCGCGGGGCACCGCGCAGAACGTCGGCAGCTTCCTCGGCGACGGCACGGTGCGCGTGTACGTGAAGGGGGAGGACGCCGGCGCGCTGAGCGTGGCCGAGCGCGACACCATGCGGGCGATGGTCGCCCGGGCGATGGAGGACGGTGCCTTCGGCATCGCGAGCGCCCTCATCTATCCGCCCAACACCTACGCCAGCACCGAGGAACTCGTCGAGGCCGCGAAGGCCATGGCGCCCTACGGCGGCATCTACATCACGCACATGCGCTCCGAAGGGGACCGGTTCCTCGAGGCCATGGACGAAGCCATCCGCATCGGGCGCGAGGGCGGTGTACCGGTGGAGATCTATCACCTCAAGGCCAGCGGTCCGCGCAACTGGCCCAAGATGCCGCTCGCGATCGCCAAGATCGACTCGGCGCGGGCCGCCGGGCAGGACGTGCAGGCCAACATGTACCTCTACCCGGCCGGCGGGAACTCCTTCGCGTCCTGCATCCCGCCCAAGTACGCCGCGGGCGGCAAGCTGCTCGAGAACCTGCGGAACCCGGCCCTGCGCGCGACGATGGTGGCCGAGATGCACGCGATGGACGCCGGCTACGAGAACCTCTGCGAGATCGCGACCCCGGCGAACGTGATGGTCGTCGGCTTCACTAAGCCCGAGTTGCTGCGCTTCGAGGGCAAGCGGCTCAGCGAGATCGCCGAGGCGCTCGGCAAGGACTGGGCGGAGGTCATCATCGACCTGAACGTCGAGGAGAATCTCGGGCTCGGCGAGCTGCTCTTCCTCATGAGCGAGGAGAACATCCGGCT
>CADEDA010000037.1 GCA_902825965.1 uncultured Gemmatimonadota bacterium
ACTCGTGCGAGCGATCGCGGACGCTGCAGATGAGGGGGTGCTGTTTACGATCCCACTCTATTCGGATAACGCGCTCCATCATGACTATATCGTTCAGTCCGAGGGAGCTTTCCAGGAGAGCCTCGACGGCCTTTTCCACCTCGCGGCCGCAGGTGTACGTGTGGAGATCCGCGCTGTGCTTCACGCGCAAACACTCGTTCGCTTGAGACAGCTGGCTCAATTCGTGCAGAAGAACTTACCGTTTGTCGAGCGAGTCGTTTTCATGGGGCTGGAAGTCACCGGACTGGCACGTGCAAACGAAGAGTTGTTGTGGATAGAGCCTCCGGAGTACATGGACACACTTGGCGAAGCGGTCGAGCATCTCACGAGTCTGGGACATCCTGTGTCCCTTTACAATCTGCCGCGCTGCCTAGTGCCGGTCACCCTGTGGCCGCATCTTTGTCGGTCGATCTCAGATTGGAAGCGTGCATTCACGGGCCCGTGTGCTTCATGTCGCGAGCAGGCGGAGTGCGGTGGGCTGTTCGCGACGTCGAGCAGGACAAGCTCCCTGCTGCACGCTTTGTGAGCGCGCAGAAGGCCGATAAGGTATGACGAGGTCAGCCCCTCGCATCAGCGCAACCCTTCTGATCGGCTCTGTTCTCGCGATCAACCCGGTTCTCCTGCTACTAGTCGGGGCGCCGACTTGGGTCATTGCGGCACTTCCGACTCTGTGTGTGCTGCTCCTTCAGCTAGTGTGGAGGCGATGGCAGTACCGTCTACCGACTGTGTACGCGATCAACATCGTCGCACTGGGCGGAATATCTCTCCACGCGGAAGTCGTGGTGCGCATCCGCTATCACGACTATGTGATGGAAGACCTGTACTTGCGCCACGGTAACTACTATCACAATCGCCCAGGCTTGCGAACGATTCTAAGAGACAAAGAGTACACCGTTGACTATATCACCAATCGCGACGGATACCGAATAGGCGCGTCGCAAGATTCGGAGCGGTCAGTCGACTCAGTCGACTGGTTGTTTCTCGGCGACTCGTACACGCAAGGCGCGCAGGTGAGCTTCGAGGAGCTCTACACCACACTGCTCTATCGACGCTTTCCCGATAGGATCATTCTCAATGCGGGTGTGAGCGGATGGGGGCTGCCCGAGGCCCGCGCCTTTCTCTCAGCGCGTGGTGAAGAGTTGCGACCGAAAGTGGTCTTTCTTCAGATCGCCAACTTCAACGACTTTATGAATGTCGTCGAGCGCCGGGCGGGATTCTCTGACTACCTCATGCAGGAGTCTGAGTTTGTTAGGCTGCTTTTGCAAGACATGAAGTACAGAAACCCTACGGAGCTTCCGCTCGGTCGTTGGGTCGAGCCGTTCTATCCCACCGAAGCAGAGAATCGGCGTTTCAATGTCCTATACGGTCCTACTTCGCCTGAGAAGGAGCGCGACATCGAGTCTTTCGTGTCCGTTCTTGGAGACATTGAGGCTCTCACGCGCGAAATCGGCGCGCGCCTCGTTCTCGTGCAGATCCCGACAAAGGAGCAAGTCTCGCTTCGTTTCCTCGAGGAGGCCGTCACAGGATTGGGTATCGACCCACGCCTGATTGACCTAGAGCGACCGAACCGTATTGTGAAACACTTGGCAGACAGCTTGGGTCTTACGGTGGTCGATCCAATCGCGGAGTGGAGAGAGAGTAGTTGGTTCCCCTTCTTTGAGTTTGACGAGCACCTGAATGCCCGCGGCCACGAAATGCTCGCTGATGCAATCGCGGGGCAACTTTCTGAGATACGAATGGAGGGGCTGCCGCGCATTCTGAGCACGACGTACGCGGGAGATCGCTATCCCCAGTTCACCCCGGGCGGTGACAGTATTGTGTTTCAGTCACCTAGGAACGGAAACTGGGAAATTCTTCAGGCGGATATTGCCACGTGGACTGAGTCTTGGCTCACGATAGATGACGTTTCGGAGACTCACGCCGTCCTGCTTCCTGGAGGACTCGGGATGCTGTTCGTTGTGGGTGACCCGGATTCAGGAACCACCCGCGTGTGGAGGGCTCAGCGTGATGGACGAGGAGCGGTCCCGTTGACTCCATCGCTTCGATATGGAGCGATTCCTGCGGTTTTCCCGGGCGGCGAGCGCGTTGTATTGCCGACTTGGGGACCGCGACCGGATGATCCGCCTAGTCTGACCGTGATGCATCTTAACGGCGGACGAATGGAGAAACTCCCACACACTGGTGATGGGGTGTGGCGTCCAGCAGTTGCACCGAATGGGCAGTTCATCGCGTACATCGCACGTGTCGATGGACAGTTGGACCTGTTCGAACTTGATCTTTCCTCAGGTCAGACGACCCGTCTCACAACAACTTCGTGGGACGAGTGGGATCCCGCATACACTCCAGATGGTGGGCGAATCGTGTTCGCCGCGCAAGCGGAGGGAAACTGGGACCTTTTTGCGATGAGGCGCGAAGGTGGTGCGTTGCTGCAGTTGACGCGCACGTCGGGTGATGAGTGGGATCCGCAAGTCTCGCCGGACGGAGCTACGGTGGCTTTCGGTGGCGAGTACGGCCTGATGCGCGGAATCTATCTGCTGCCTCTCAGGCGGTAGGGCGGAACTACGGACTTTGTCGATTGGTGGGTCCTTCCGGCCGTTGCTGCTTCAGCGCTCGGTGCACAGAGACTGTCAGGAGGGGCTCGGACGACACTGATGCTCGGTACGAGCTTGGTGGTCTACGGGGCCGCAACGATCACCGGATTGCTCGCTTTGGTGTCTGTTGTTGCACTGAGTTGGGCAGGAGGTTGGTGGATTCATGGTGGAAGCGGGCGCCGCAGAATCGCGTTAGTGATTGGAGCCCTCTTGGTTCCGCTGGTTGTCGCGAAGTATCTGCCGTGGCTGGATGGCATCCTTCGCGGCGGTTCCTGGTGGACAGGGGAGGCACTTCAGGCTCGGCGCGTTCCTCCAGGCCTCTCCTTCGCAACTCTGCAAGCGATCGCGTACGTTGTCGACGTCGCGAGACGTCGGATTGAGCCGACCGCAGGTTTGGCGAGACACGCGCTGTTTCTCGCGTTCTTCCCTCAACTCGTCGCAGGGCCGATTGAGCGCGCAGAGGATTTGCGACCTCAGCTCGATAGTCCACGAAAGGTTCGCGGAGCGACGGCATATGTGGCGCTTAAGCTTGCGCTCTGGGGCTATGCCCTGAAACTATTGTGCGCTGATCCTCTTGGCTTTGCGTCGGACGCGTTGCTCGGCGAGGCAGCGGAAGTCTCAGCCGCTGCGCTGCTACTCAGCTTGGCACTCTTCTCGTGCCGGATCTATTTCGACTTTTACGGATACTCGTGCATCGCCGTGGCGTTCGGGCAGTTGCACGGCATTCGACTGACGATGAACTTCCGCCATCCCTATGGCGCGGCTAGCCTCCGGGACTTCTGGCGACGCTGGCATGTGTCCCTCTCCAACTGGCTGCGAGACTACATCTACCGGCCATTGGGCGGCAGTCGATACGGAACGCCGAGAATGATACTCGCCACGCTGGTGGTGTTTGTGATTAGCGGGCTCTGGCACGGGGCGAGCGGAGGCTTTCTACTGTGGGGCGTTGCACATGGGGTCCTGTTGCTGAGCGAACGTATTTGGAACCCCGGGGCGCAACCTGAAGTCAGTGTGAGATCTTCGGTGGCGCGAGCGAGGGCCGCTGTCGGATCGCTTCTCACTTGGACGGTGGTAACCATTCTCTGGCTTCCATTCCTTTCCGGACCCACTTACGACATCGTACCGCTAGTGGGCCGACTTTCTGAAGCGGCGTTCTCCCCGGTCGCGTCAAGCTATGTTGTATTCGCGCTCGGTCTGAAGTATTCGTGGGCGATCGCAATTGCCGTGAGCGGTCTCGCGTTGGATCGTGTCGTCTCGCGATGGTATCTCGGTCCAGCGAGGCCTGCCGGCAGATTGCTAGCAATCGAGGTAGGAGTTTGCAATCTACTTGCAATCGGACTCATCCTATTTGGCGGGTTCGGTGAGCGAACTTTCGTTTACTTCGCGTTCTAGAAGTTCCCTGACGTTCCAACAGAAAGCGACGGGAATCCGAACTAGTGCGCGGTAGCTTCTTGGGACACACCCGCCGCGGCGCGAGGAGCCTGCGGGGTTCCCCCCGGTGCTAGGACGGGTCTATTGCGGACGACAAGATGACTTCGGCCGCTACCCATTCGGTGAATCGAGCCGCGAACTCGGCGGGCGTCAAGCCGGAGAGGGAGCCCCTCCAGCGCACTCCACCCCCGTCATATCCACCGCAGCCACCCGCGTGCCATTCAGCAGCAACTCAAGCTGCCCAGTGGTGATATCAAGATCCGTACGAAACCCCTGCCACCCCCCACCAGCCCGCGCGCGCACGCGCGCCTCGTCGATCACACGCCCCGCGGCATCCCGCACCACGTACGTCAGCACCCGGTCCTCACTCCCGCGATTCCGCACCTCGAACTCGCGACCGCACTTGTAGCGCAGGTCGAACACGCTCGGGTCGACCACGGCCGGCACCCACGGCACATTCGTGCGAACGCACGCCGCGAGCCGCCTCATCTGCACCGACTCCGTCTGGTCATCCCGCACACGTTCGAGTGCACGCGCCGCCATGAGATCGGCCGCATCCGGAAACTCGACCTCACGAGCGAAGCCGCCGGAAGGGCGCCGCCCGAGCTGGCAGCGTCCCTCAGGCAGCGTCGCGGTGAACATGTCGGCAGTGGTGGTGCCAGCGACGGCTTGGTCTCCGCCTATGAGTGCCGAGACGATCAGCATCGCGGTGATCCGCACGCCGCTCGAGGCCGTCTTGTCCCCGAGAACTTCGAGCGAACGTGAGAACACCTCACCGGTCTGGAGGTCGCCGAGCTGGCGAGCCAGCAGCGAGAGTCGCGCGGTGTCGGTCTCTTGGCGAGCATCGACGAGCGCGGAGAGCAGGGCCTGCGAACCGCCGGGGCAATGGGGGAGCCAGCCTAACCCCGCCGCCTCCGCCCACCGGATCAACTTATGGCGGCCGCGCTCGGGTAGCGGTTGGGCGGCCGTGGCTTATTGTACCTGAAGGTACCGCACGGCCGCGCAACCGCATCTTATGCAAGCGGCCGCAGCACAACTTGGCGTTACGCTGAGAGCGGTCAGTGTCGCGCGAAGGAAAGATTCACCCGGAAGCAGTTGTGCACCTTCTTCCATGAAGTGGAGGATCCGATCCGTTGCGACCCCTGCGAACCGCGCTTCGCCTAGCGCTCCCTTTGATCATCGCCGTCGTCGCGTCAACGGCAGCCAGCGGCTGCTACTGCGGCGCTCCCGACTGGCGCAACCTGATGTTCGAGGGCGTGATCCCCGCGGACCCCGGAACGCCGCTCGGGTCGGCATCAGTGACATTCAGCGAGACTCGTGGTGATCCGTCGAGCCGCCGCCTGCACGTGCAGGTGCGCGGCCCCGTCCCGCCTGATGGCGGCCCGCTGGCCGGTCGCGTCCTGAGCGCCCGCCTGCTCGGCCTCGCGGATACGGTCATTCGCACGTACAGCGCGACGGACTACGGACGCTTCCCCGACATGATCATCACCATCGTGCAGGAACGCGTCGAGTCGGATGCAGCCACGAGGGAGCTCCGACGAGCGCTGATGGCCGGATCGGTCGTGATCGAACTGACCACGGACCTGCCGGACAGGCCGGTGATCCGCATCCCGATGACGATGGCGATGGATGGCTCATGGCAGTCCGGAGCGTGCACGTGAACCTGAGCATAGTTTGCCCACGCGGTGGGCCCGATCAGCCCTCGAACCTCACCTCCGCCTCAACCCCGAAGAACCGCGCATACGGCTCCGCCGCCGTCCGCAGCGCACTGCGCTCCGCCGCCGAGATCCTCCCGAATGGGCGCAACGCGATCGACACCGTCTTCGCATCGAACTCCCGCGCCCACGTGCCGCGCACCCGCCCGTCAATAAGGAACCCCTCGCGCACGGCGGCCCCCTGACCTGAGATGGCACGCTCGTCCGCCGGCGTGATGATCGCGCCGCGGTCCTTGTAGCCCGCGAAGTACTCGTCATAGATGCAGAGCAACTGCGCCCCGAGCGCGCCGCGCACCGGTGGCCGCGCGTCGGGCGCCACGAGCAGCGTCGTCCCGTCGAACGTGCGCGCGGCGATCGCCGCGCCCGCGACCTCGACCGCGCGCTTGGCCATCGCCTGCGAGAGTGACGCCCAGCGCGCCAGATCACGCACCGTGGCCGGCCCGTGCCCTTGGATGAACCGCGCCGCGAGCCGGCCGAGCGCTGCGTCGTCGTCGATCGCCGGCGTGGGGGGGATGCGTTCGTCCATGAGCGCATACGTGAACTGCTTGCCGCGGCGCGGGCCGTTGCAGAGTAGCGCGACCTGCTCCGCATGCATCACGTAGTACGCGAGGTGCTGCCCGGTCGGCACCGTGACGCCCGCCGCCACCACCGCGTCGCGGAGTTCCTCGCGCGTGCGGAACGCGCCGCCCTCAAGCGTGCGCGCCATGGCGTCGAGCGCCTTGGTCTGTTTGCGCGGATCGATGCCCAGCTTGCGCGACATCGCCGCGTTGAGCGCGAGCACGCGAGGGCCCGTGATCGCCAACAACCAACGGATGTCCTCCGCAGCCACGAAATGCCAGGTCGGCCTGAGCACGTGCGTCCGCACGATGCTGGCCTCGTTGACGGCGCGGTCGACGGCCGCGTCAGTCGCGCCCTTGATCCGCAGGCCGATGCCCCACTTGGCGCCGATGTAGTCCTGCGCCTGTACGGCCAGTAGATGACGGACGATGTCGAGCGGGGTCGCCCGGATGGGTCGCGCGATGTGCTGCACCGCGAGTCGCGCACGGATGACGGCGTTCATCGGGGCAAGTGTACACGCGGGCGCTCGCAGGGCAAGCCGGGATCACGCGCGCACGGCGATCGGCAAGCACACATCGGTGTGATTGATCGCCGCCCCCACCGCCACCTGTGCCGTGTGGTAGATCTCCACCGCGGGGAGCCCCCGCGGCGTCCAGCGCGCGTTGTTGAGCAGGCGTCCCATGATCACGCCATACGCCGCCGGCAGCGTCGCGTACGGCCCGACGTGTGTGGTCAGCGCGAAGTCGCCGCCCGGCAATACGCGGTGTACCACATCCCCGTCCGCCTCGAAGGGTACCGCCACCACCAGTGCGGCGTCGAATCGCAGCGCCTCCGGCGGCGTGATCGACGGGGCATCGTGCCCGATGCCCATCCACACGCGCGGACCCGGCACGGCACGCGCCGTTGCCCACGCGGCGAGGCGATCGAACAACGACTCCGGCACCGCCTCGTAGGGTCCCACGTGGCGCACGGTGGCGAGGTTCAGGGTCTGCAGTCGCACAGGTCGCGTCGCGGAGAGGGTCATCTCGCCCGCCGCATCCAATGCGGGTGCGGGGTCGGGCTCACGGCGCGCGCGCAGGGTGGTGGTCCTCCAGGTGGCGGGGGACTCGCCATAGCGCCTGCGGAACGCCCGTGAGAACGTGTCCGGACTCTCGAACCCGCAGTCGAGCGCGATCCGGGTGAGCGACGCGTCCTGCACCAGCATCCGGAAGCGCGCACGCTCGAGTCGCTGTCGTTCCACGTAGGCGCGCGGCGTTTCGCCGAGCAACGAGCGGAAGAGCCGGTGCATCCGGAACGGCGAGATGTCGACGGTCGCGGCCAGCGTCCGCAGGTCGAGCCGGTCCTCGAGGCGCGCATGGATGACGTGTAACACCGTCGCCAGCGTACGCCAGGCATCGGTCATGGAGCCGCGCTCGCCCGCGCAGTGCTGGAGACGGCACCGAACCAGGCGGCGCCGAGCTTCACGATGTAGTTCGCGGCGACCATGCCCCACGGGATCGCGCCCTGCGCCGCAGCCAACAGGATGGCCAGGTCGATGATGACATACCCGGCTCCCAGCGCGATCGCGCTCGCGCGCGCGGCGGTCGGCCGGTGGCGCGCAAGCCAACGGCCCAGCACAAAGAAGACCGGAACACCGAGGATGAGCGACACCCACGGCCCTGAGACCTGCGCGTGCGCCTGGTAGGCGGCGATGGGCTGACCGGGCGCGATCAGATAGCTGTAGATGGCCACCCAGCCGACGGCCCCGGCGATGAGCGTGACCTGTGCGATCACGATCGCGGCGAGAATGCGCGGCCAGTGGGGGCGGTGCGGGGGAGTGGTGCTGGGCATCCGGGTCCTCGGTGCGGGTGGCGAGCGCAAGATGCAGGTCTCGCCTGGAGGCTGCCAGACGATTCTTGCAGCCGACCGCGGGCGCCGCGCCACACCGCTCTACTTCGAGCTGACCCTCTTTGAGTCAGTACCCCACCGCCATCCCGTCCTTCCGCGGATCACTCCCTGCACCATACCCGCGCGGAAGCCGGATGATCACCTGCGCCCCGCCGAACGCCACCGTCGGCTGCTCGATCAACACATGCCCCATGCCCTGGAGCGCCGCGCGCACCCCATCGCTGAACGGCGCTTCGAGTGCCACACGGTACCCGTCGTAGTGCCGGAATCGCGGCGCATCGATGGCGGCCTGCGGGTCCATGCCGAACACGAAGTGGTTGAGCAGCAACTGCACATGCCCCTGGGCCTGCACGCCGCCGCCCATGAGACCGAAGCTCATGTACGCCTCCTCGCGTCCGTTCACGGTGCGCGTGACGAAGCCGGGGATGAGCGTGTGGAACGGCCGCTTGCCGGGCGCCACGGTGTTGGGCAGGCCCGGCGTGAGCGTGAAGCCCGCCCCGCGGTTGTGCAGCGCGAAGCCGGTGCCGGGCACCACCACGCCCGACCCGAAGTAGTCGTAGATGGAGTTGATGAAGCTCACCATGTTCCCGTCCGCGTCGGCCACGGTGAGGTACACGGTCTCGCTCCTGGTCCGCAGCGGTCCCGGATCGACCTGCTCCTGCGCACGCGAGCTGTTCAGCAGCCGGCGACGCGCGGCGATGAACTCGTCGCTGAGCATCTGCGACGGGGGCATGTCGAGATGGTCCGCATCGCCGACGAAGCGGGTGAGGTCGGCGTAGGCGAGCTTCTTGGCCTCGATGAGATGATGCAGGTACGCGGGCGAGTTGTGCCCCATCGCCTTGAGGTCGTAGGGCTCGAGGATGCGCAGCATCTCGAGCACCGCGATGCCCTGGTTGCTGGGCGGCAACTCCCACACACGGTGCCCACGGAACTCCACCGAGATGGGCGTGACCCACGTCGGCGCGTTCTTGCGCAGGTCCTCGAGCGTGAGGAACCCGCCGAGCTTCTGCACGTGGTCGACGAGCCGCCGGCCGAGCGATCCGCCGTAGAACACGCCGACGCCGCTGTCGGCGATGGTCTGCAGCGTGCGGGCGTAGTCGCTGTTGCGGAACCAGTCGCCGGCGCGCGGTGCAGTCCCGTTCATCAGATAGGTCGCGGCGGCCGCGCTGTCGCGCTTGAGGAAGTCAGTCTCGGCGGTCCACTGGGCGGCGATGATCGGGGTGACCGGGAACCCGTCGCGCGCGTAGTGGATGGCCGGCTGGAGCACCTGCGCGAGCGAGCGCGTGCCATGCGTGCGCAGCAGCAGGTCCCAGCCGGCGAGCGCGCCGGGTACGGTCACCGACATGGCTCCCCGCTGCGAGCCGCTGCGGAATCCGCGTGCGACCAGCGTATCGCGCAGCATGCGGCTGCCGGCGCGGCCGCTGGCATTGATCGCGACGAGTCTCTGTGCCTTGGCCAGCCACACGATGGCGAACATGTCGCCGCCGATGCCGGTCATGTGCGGTTCGGTGACCGTGAGTACGGCCGACGCGGCGATGGCGGCGTCGACGGCGTTGCCGCCGGTGCGGAGGACCTCCATGCCGGCGGCGGTCGCGAGGGGCTGACTGGTCGCCACCATGCCGCTGGGCGCGTACACGGTGGAACGTCCCGCCATGCTCGTGGGGCGCTGCGCGTGGAGCGCCGACGCGTGGGGCAGGGTCGCGAGGGCCGCGAGGAGCGGGAGCGAGATGACGGCGCGGTGGCGCACGGGCGGATCCTCAGCGAGTGGCGGTTGCGATTCGGAGTCGATCCGGGCCAACCCTAGATCTTCGGCAGCGTCACCCCGACCTGCCCCTGATACTTGCCCTTCTTGTCCTTGTACGAGACGAGCGGCCCCTCGTCGCCCTCGAAGAACAGGACCTGCGCGATCCCTTCATTGGAGTAGATCTTGGCGGGCAGCGGCGTGGTGTTGGAGATCTCGAGCGTCACATAGCCCTCCCACTCGGGCTCGAACGGCGTCACGTTGGTGATGATGCCGCAGCGCGCGTAGGTGGACTTGCCCACCGTGATCGTCATGACGTTGCGCGGGATCCGGAAGTACTCCACCGACCGCGCGAGCGCGAACGAGTTGGGCGGCACCACGCAGACATCGCCCTCGTACTCCACGAACGACTTGGGATCGAAGTGCTTGGGGTCGACGATCGAGCTCAGCACATTGGTGAAGATCCGGTACTCCGGCGCCACGCGCATGTCGTAGCCGTAGGCGCTGACGCCGTACGACACCACGCCCGCGCGCTGCTGTGAGCTCTCGAACGGCTCGATCATGCCGTGCTTGGTCGCCATCTCGATGATCCAGCGGTCGTTCTTGATTGACACGGGTCGCAGAGGGGAGGAAGGGAGGGAGAGGTCGATCGACCGGGAGGAATCTACCCGGCGTCGTGTCACGATGTGAGGGCAGCGGAAGAGCCGGACCGGCACGCTCGTCCGCCCAATTATGAAGCGCCAAGCCCTGCACCCGCCCAAGCCCGGCCTGCTCAGCGGAGCCCACAAGCTCATGCTCGGCACCATCACCACGGCGGCCGCGC
This sequence comes from uncultured Gemmatimonadota bacterium, assembly GCA_902825965.1. Lineage (GTDB taxonomy): Bacteria > Gemmatimonadota > Gemmatimonadetes > Gemmatimonadales > Gemmatimonadaceae > Pseudogemmatithrix. The sequence goes on from CADEDA010000037.1 coordinate 10,786, forward strand.
TGATGACCCTGCTGCTCAACGCGAAGGCCCTCGGGGTCTCCTCGTGGCTCGGCGTGCTGGAACCCAACCTCGCCGACCACGCGGCGCGCCGCATCGTGCTCACCCCGCGGAGCGACACGCTGCGGGCCATCGGGGACACGGCGGCCATCGTGGCAACGGTGACGGATGCCCGCGGCGCCACACTCGCCGGTGCCTCGTTGCGCTGGCGGAGCAGCGACTCCACGGTCGCGTCCGTCGACTCCGGCGGCAACATCGTCGCACGTGCTGCCGGCCGGGCCACGGTCGAGGTGCGCGTGCGGGAGGTCACCGCGTCGGCATCGATCGTCGTGCGGCCCACCGCGGCCGCGCTGCGCATCGCCGGTGACTCGGCGCTGCGACTCTCCACCGGCGACAGCGCCCGCGTGGCCGTCGTCGCGGTGGACGCCCGTGGGCATCGCGTGCGTGGCCTCGCCGCGCGTTGGGCGACGGCCGACACTGCGATCGTCTCGGTGGATTCCGCGGGCGCGATCCTCGCGCGCCGCGCGGGGCGCGCCGAGGTCGTGGCGACCCTCGGGGAGCATCGCGCGAGTGCGTTCGTCGAGGTGGTGCTGACGCCGGCCGAGCTCGTCGTGGTCGACGGCGCCGCACAACGTGCGCTGGCGGGGCGCCCGCTCGGTTCGCCACTCATCCTGCAGGTGCGGACGCGCCATGGCGAGGCGGTGCCCGGCATCGAAGTGCGTGTGGAGTCGGAGGACCGCGACGCCAGTTTCACACCCGCCGTGGCGACCACCGATGCTCAGGGGCGTGCGCGCATCCAGTGGACGCTGGGTCGGCGCGCGGGGGTGCAGCGGGCCGTCGCCCGCGTGGCGACCCTCGACACGACGCTGCTCGTGGCGGCCGAGGCGGACCCGAACGCGCAGGCGACGCGCGTGGAACTGATGGCGACCGAACTGCGCGGGGTCGTGGGTGAACCGACCACGATGCCGGTCCTCGTGCAGGTGCGTGATACTTCCGGTGTGGCGCTCGAGGGTGTGCGCGTGACCTGGACCGCCCTCGATGGCGGCACGGCGCAGGGCATGGCGGCCACGGACGTGAGCGGCAATATCGAAGCCCGCTGGACCCTGGGCCCCAAGGCCGGGCCGCAGCGCCTCCGGCTGCAGGTGGGGGACCCGCGGCATTTCCCCGCGACGACGATCCGGGCCGTGGCCCGCGCGGCCGCCCCCGAGCGGATCACCGGGAGCAGCGCGAAGAGCGGCGTGAAGGGCGATCGCCTGGTGAGCGCGCGCGTCCTCGACGCACACGGCAACCCCGTGGCGGACGTGTCGCTCACCATCACGACGACCGCCGGAACCGTGGCGGAGGCCAACGTGCGGACGGACAGCCTGGGCCGGGCGCGGGTGCTCTGGACACCTGCGCCGCGGCCCTCCGCGACGGCGGCGAAGTCCGCGAGCAAGCGGGCGCCGCCGAAACCGGCGACGCCCGAAGTCCGGCTCACGGTGCAGGGGACGCGCCTGGCGCTCGTGCTGCCGATGCGCTGAGCGCGGGGCTGCTAGAAGCGCGGGGGCTGCACCAACGCCTCGCCCGGCAATGAGATGGGCAGGTCAGGGGCGTTGTACTTCATGATGAGTTGCGCCCGCTTCAGGTTGGCGTAGCAGCTGTCTCGGTCCTTCTTGAGCGCGGTGTAGCGGTTCCGGTCCGCGACCGAGACGGCAAGCGTACTGGGCAGCTTCTCGAGCGCCAGGATGGCCTGTCGCGTATGCGGCCGCTGGACCCCGCTGGAGAACCCGAACGCCCAGTACACCGCGAGGAAGGTGCTCCCGCGCTTGAGCACGGCCTCGCCGGGCGTCCACGGGGCGGCCGCGAACGCGTTCAGCGCCGCGACCACGCGCGCCTCGGCGGCCCCGAACGCCGGTCGCGGGTTCCACTTGGTCACCTCGTCGTCCAGCTCCTTGAGATCCGCGGCGAGGCTGTTCCATGGTCGCCCGCGGACTTCGTAGAGCAACAGCTTCTTCGCCGCCAGCCGCTTGGCGTTGAGGCCGCCTGCCGCGGTCCAGTAAGTGGTGAAGAACGGATGCGTCGCGGCGAGGGCGTTCGCGGCGGTCGTGAGGATCGATGGCATCGTTCGGGGAGCTGGGGTGGGTGAGCGAGCGGAGAAGCACAATGTCGTGGTGCGCCGCGATTCCCGAAAGCCCAAGTCGGGATTGGGGAGTCATCTCCTTCACGCGCATCACCTTGCGGTTGCTTCGCCCTCTCACCGCGGCTACTTTCCCACCCGACCGAATGATGCTCGTGAAATAATTCACGAACCCACGCCCGCTCTCCCCCCACATGGAACGGACGTACCTCCCAGTCCTGCTCCTCCTCGGCTTCGTCGCGGTCAATGCGATCGCGATCCTGGCGCTGTCGCATCTCATCACGCGCGCCCGGCCGACCCCCGTCAAGCAGCAGCCGTACGAGTCGGGCATGCCCGTGCTCGGCGACGCCCGGGAGCGCTTCTCGGTGAAGTTCTACATGGTGGCGATGCTCTTCATCGTGTTCGACATCGAAACCGTGTTCATGATCCCCTGGGGGGCGTACTACCGTCAGCTGTCCTGTGCCGTGCCGCTCGTCAACGGCGCGTGCCCCGCCGGGCAGGTCTCGTTCTTCGGCCTCGGTGAGATGATCGTCTTCATGGTCATCCTGCTCGCCGGCTACATCTACGTCTGGAAGAAGGGAGCCTTGCAATGGGATTGATCGAGGCGATGCGCAAGGGGAGCGGCAGCGACTCCAAGATCGTCTACGACTACGATTCGTCCGGCGAGCAGCCGTGGGTCACCACCTCGTTGGACTTCCTCGTCAACTGGGGCCGGGCCAACTCCCTGTGGCCGATGCCGTTCGGCACCGCCTGCTGCGCGATCGAGTTCATGGCCTCGGCGGCGTCCCACTATGACCTGGCGCGCTTCGGCATGGAGCGCATGAGCTTCTCGCCGCGCCAGTCCGACGTGCTCATCTGCGCGGGGCGCGTGCCGTTCAAGCTCGCGCCGGTGCTGCGCCGCATCTACCAACAGATGCACCAGCCCAAGTGGGTGATCTCGATGGGCGCCTGCGCGTCCTCGGGCGGCATGTTCGACTCGTACGCCGTGGTGCAGGGCATCGACACCATCATCCCGGTGGACGTCTACGTGCCGGGCTGCCCGCCGCGTCCCGAGGGCCTCATCTACGGCATCATGATGCTGCAGAAGAAGATCCGCGAGGAGCGCATGGAGCGCGGTGAACTCCGTGAGGAGCTCGCCCCGGATCCGTCCTCGCAGCTCTATATCCCGCCGAGCCGGATCGACGAGCTCTCCGAACCGTTCGGCAACTCGGTGCATCAGACCCGGTCGGCGCCGTGAGCGAGCACCTGACGCAGGACCACGCGGCGCCGGCGTTCGCCATCGTCTATCCGGGCCAGCCCGGCGACGCGCCGGCGACGCCCAAGCAGGTGCCGCACAAGGGTGGGGCGGTAAACCCGTCGGTGGCGGCGCTGCGCGCCAAGTTCGGCCCGGTGATCGGCCGGCACGACGTGGTGTGGAACGAGACCACGGTCTTCGTGCAGCGCGACAAGGTGGCGGAGGTCTGCGCCTGGCTGCAGTCCGATCCCGCGCAGAGCTACGAGTACCTCTCGGACGTGACGGCGGTGGAGTACCGCGATGCCGTGCGGCCCATCGAGGTCGTCTGGCACCTCCGCTCGATCAAGTTCCGCCGGTTCCTGCGGCTCAAGACGGAGCTGCCGAAGGCCGGCAAGACGCCGCTCGAGGTGCCGAGTGTGTGGGGGGTGTGGAAGGGTGCCGATTGGTTGGAGCGCGAGTGCTACGACATGTTCGGCATCAAGTTCACCGGCCACCCGGACCTGCGCCGCATCCTGATGTGGGAGCAATACAAGGAAGGGTTCCCGCTGCGGAAGGATTTCCCCATGCGCGGGCGCTTCTCCCGGTCGGAGCAGCTCAAGAACGCGCTCTCGGCCAACCCCGAGGCGCGCTATTCGATGGAGGAACTCTCCATCGCGGACGCCTTCGAAGATCTGCCGCACGACATGCGCAAGCGCATCGGCGGCGGCGAACGGACGGGGGAGTAACCCAGTGGCTGCCACCAAGACCATCGAAGTCGCCCTGTCCACCACCGGCCTGACGGCCGATGGCAAGCCGATGCGTGTCCCGCTCGGCGCCGAGGGCCTGATGTCCGCCCCGCCCGGCATCGAGCCCGAGCTGCAGGGTGAGCACATGCTCATCAACATCGGCCCGCAGCACCCCGCCACGCACGGCGTGTTGCGCCTGGTGCTCGAGCTCGACGGCGAGACCGTCGTGCGCTGCATCCCGCACGTCGGCTACCTGCACTGCGGGTTCGAGAAGATCGGCGAGTACCGCCAGTACAACCAGATCATCCCGTGGACGGACCGCGAGGATTACCTGAACTCGATGGGCAACAACTGCGCCTACGTGCTGGGTGCGGAGCGTCTCTTCGGGATCGAGATCACCGAGCGCTGCAAGGTGCTGCGCGTGATCGCCATGGAACTCTCGCGCATCATCTCGCACCTGGTGTGGCTCGGCACCACCTGCATCGACATCGGCGCGTTCACGCCGTTCCTGTGGAGCTTCCAGGAGCGTGAGAACGTGTACAAGCTGCTCGAGGGCTGGACCGGCGCGCGCCTCACCACGAGCGGCACGCGCGTGGGCGGCATGATCGCCGATGTGCCCGACGGCTGGGTGGAGGGTCTGCGCGGCTTCCTCGACCGCTTCCCCAAGACGCTCGACCAGGTCGACCGCATGCTCACCAAGAACGCGATCTGGGTCGGTCGCACGGTGGGTCTGGGCGTGATGTCGCCGGAGGAGGCGCTCAACTACGGGCTCTCGGGTCCGATGCTCCGGGCCTCGGGTGTGGCGTACGACGTCCGCAAGGACTTCCCGTACCTCGACTACGAGACCTACGACTTCGACGTGCCGGTGGGCACCAACGGCGACGTGTACGACCGCTTCCTCGTGCGGCAGGAGGAACTGCGGCAGTCGGTGCGCATCCTCGAGCAGGCGCTCAAGCGTCTGCCGGATGGCCCGGTGAACGTCGATGACCCGCGCATCATCCTCCCGCCCAAGCACAAGGCGACGAGCGAGATGGAATCGATGATCCATCACTTCAAGCTGGTGATGGAAGGCCCGCGGCCGCCGATCGGCGAGACGTACGTGCCGATCGAGAGCCCCAAGGGCGAGAAGGGCTACTACTTCGTCTCCGACGGCACGGCCAAGCCGGTGCGCTGGCGCATCCGGCCGCCCAGCTATGTGAACCTCTCGGCGATCCCGAAGATGGTCGAAGGGCATCTGCTCTCCGACGTCATCGCGATCAACGCCTCAATCGACATCGTGATGGGAGAGATCGACCGGTGAGCCACGGACCCTCGGCCCCCGCGCAGGGACATGGCCACACCCATGGGCATCATGAGGCCTACGAACCGGTGTTCACCCCCGGTTCGGCGCGGCTCAAGGAGTTGCAGGACGTCATCGCGCGGTATCCGGAGAAGATGGCCGCGCTGCTGCCCGCCCTCTGGATGGTGCAGCAGGAGCGCGGCTGGATCAGCCCCGAGGCGATGACCGAGGTCGCGGCCCAGCTGGGCCTCACGGCCGCCTATGTGAAGGGCGTGGTGACGTTCTACACCATGTACCACCAGCATCCGGTGGGGAAACACTTCATCCAGGTCTGCACCACGTCGCCCTGCCTCTGCGCGGGCGCCGACAAGGTGGTGGACGCGTTCCTGGAGCACACCGGCTGCAAGGAACTCGGCCTGACCTCGCCGGACGGCAAGTACACCGTGATCGAAGTGGAATGCCTCGGGGCCTGCGGGTTCGCGACGCCGGTGCAGATCAACGAGGACTACGTCGAGAACGTGACGCCCGAGAAGGTCCCCGAGATCCTGTCTTCATTGAAGTGAAGTCGTAGAAGGCTGCGGGGCGGTGAGCGCAGTGCCCTCACCCCTCCCACCGCACACCTCCCACCTGCAGTTATCGAATGGGATATCCCCACAAGAGTCATCCCCGCGAGACCCCGATCCTGTCCAAGCACTTCGGCGACCCGGACGCCCGGACGCTCGAGGGCTGGAAGGCGCGTGGCGGCTACAAGGCGCTCCAGCAGGCGCTGCACATGGAGCCCACGGCGATCCAGGACATCCTGAAGGCCTCCGGCCTGCGCGGCCGCGGCGGCGCCGGCTTCCCGACGGGGCTCAAGTGGTCGTTCATGAAGCTCGGCGACGGCAAGCAGCACTACCTCTGCTGCAACGCCGACGAGTCCGAGCCGGGCACGTTCAAGGATCGCGAGATCATGCGCTGGACGCCGCACGCGCTCATCGAGGGCGTGGCGGTGGGCGCACACGCGATCGGCGCCGACACGGCCTACATCTACATCCGCGGCGAGTTCACGGAGCCCATCCGCGTGATGGAGCAGGCGTTGGCGGAGGCGCGGGCGGCCGGCATCATCGGCAACAACGCGATGGGGTCGGGCAAGAAGGTGGACGTCTGGGTGCACAAGGGTGCGGGCGCGTACATCTGCGGCGAGGAGACCGCCCTGATGAACTCGCTCGAGGGCAAGCGCGGCAACCCGCGCATCAAGCCGCCGTTCCCGGCGGTCTCGGGCCTCTTCGGCAAGCCGACGACCATCAACAACGTCGAGACGCTGGCCGCGGTGCCGCACATCCTGAACAACGGCGCCGAGTGGTACAAGGCGATGTGCCTGTCCTCTCCGAAGAGCACCGGCAGCAAGCTCTTCTCGGTCTGCGGCAACGTGCAGCGTCCGGGCAACTACGAGGTCGTGATGGGCTTCTCCTTCAAGGAGTTCCTGTACGACCTCTGCGGTGGCCCGCTCCCGGGGCGCAAGTTCAAGGCGCTCATCCCGGGCGGATCGTCGGTGCCGACCATCACCATCGAGGAAGCGGAGCAGGTGAAGATGGACTACGAGGGCTTCCTCGAGTTCGGCACCATGCTCGGCTCCGGTGGCGTGATCATCTTCGACGACGCGCAGTCGATGCCGCGGCAGCTGGCGCGCCTCGCCCGCTTCTACGCACACGAGAGCTGCGCGCAGTGCACGCAGTGCCGCGAAGGCACCGCCTGGATGACCAAGATCCTCGAGCGCATCGTGGCCGGGCAGGGCACCTTCGAGGACCTCGACACCATCTTCGAGCTCTCGGAGTCCATGACCGGCAAGACGATCTGCGTGCTCAGCGACTCCTGCGGCGCCCCGGTGGTGAGCGGCATCAAGAAGTTCCGCGGGGAGTTCGAAGCGCTCATCAAGGGCAAGCGTTCCTCGACCGTCGCGGTGGGGGCCTAAAGTGTCCGACGTGAAGATGATCAACCTCACCATCGAGGGCCGCGCCGTCAGCGTCCCGGATGGCACGACGATCCTCGAGGCGGCCAAGGTCGCCGGAGTGCTCGTCCCGCACTACTGCTACCACCCCGGGCTGCCGGTGGCGGGTGTCTGCCGCATGTGCCTCGTGGAAGTGGAGAAGATGCCCAAGCTCGCGCCCAGCTGCGCGACGGCGGTGGGCGAGGGGCAGGTGGTGCACGTCTACTCCGAGAAGGCGCTCGAGGCCCGCAAGGGCGTGCTCGAGCTGCTGCTCATCAACCATCCGCTCGACTGCCCGATCTGCGACCAGGCCGGTGAGTGCGAGCTCCAGGACTACACCTTCCAGGAAGGGCGCGCCGACTCGCGCTACCGCGAGCCCAAGCGCTTCAATCCGGTGGAGGACTTCGGCGGCGACGTCCTGTACGTCACCAACCGCTGCATCCTCTGCACGCGCTGCGTGCGCTTCATGGACGACGTGCACCAGGAGCCGGTGCTCTGCGTCTCCGAGCGAGGGGACCGCGCGACGATCGGCAAGGCCGCCGACGCGGACCTCACGCAGCCCTGGGCCGCGAACGTGATCGACCTCTGCCCGGTGGGCGCGCTGGTCTCCAAGGACTTCCTCAACAAGGCCCGCGCCTGGGAGCTCGACCGCACGGCCTCCGTGTGCACCGGCTGCTCGCAGGGCTGCAACACCATCCTCGAGACGCGCGACAACGTCGTCGTGCGCCAGAAGCCGCGCTCCAACGAGCAGGTGAACCACTTCTATCTCTGCGACGAAGGGCGCCTGAACTACAACTGGATGAACACGCCCGATCGCCTGCAGGCGCCGAAGATCCGCCTGCACGACGTGCTCTCGCCCGTGGACTGGGAGATCGCGTACGCGGAGGCCACGAAGGTGCTCCAGGGCAAGCGCGCGTACGTGGTCGCCTCGCCGCGGTTGTCCAACGAGGCGCTGTTCCTGCTCAAGCGCATCATCACCAAGACGGGCGGTGAAGGCGTGTTCCGCTGCGCGACCGGTCCCGAGGCGGCGCTGCCGGGCGTGAAGGACCTCTCGCTGCGCGCGGATCGCGCCCCGAACGTCCGTGGCGCCGAGCTGCTCGGCTATCGACGCCAGGACAGTGCTCCCCTGGCCGGACTCAAGGACGGTGACGTGCTCATCCTCGCGGACGAGGGGCTCGCCGGCCTGGACGTCTCGGCGGCCCGCAAGGCGAGTGCGATCATCGTGATCGGCACGGCACACGTGGTCGGGATCCCGACGCCGGCGGTGGTGCTGCCGATCGCGAACGTCGCGGAGGAGGAAGGCACGTTCACGAATCTCCGCGGCCGGGTGCAGAAGTTCCTCCAGGCGAAGGCCGCACCGGGGCTCGCGCGCCCGAGCTGGTACGCGCTGGCGGACCTCGCGACCGCGCTCGGTGCGGACTCCAACGACTGCGTGCTGCCGTCGGCGGCGTTCGCGGCGCTCGCGAAGCACGAACCCGCCTTCGCCGCGCTCTCCTACGACAGCATCGGGCTCCGGGGCGGTATGGTCGCCGGCGCCACGGCGGGGGTGGCCTGATGCCGGCACTCGATCCGATGCAGCTCGAACCGTCGACGTGGGTGTTCATCATCTTCACGGTGCTGAAGATGCTGGCGATCTTCACCATCTATATGGTGGGCGTGGCCTACACGACGCTGGCCGAACGCAAGATCTCCGCGTGGATCCAGGACCGGCACGGCCCGAACCGCGTGGGCCCCTGGGGCCTGCTCCAGGTGATCGCGGACGGCGTGAAGAACTTCACGAAGGAAGAGACCATGCCGGGCGACGTGAACAAGGCGCTGTTCATCGTGGCGCCGGCGCTCGCGTTCATCCCGGCCCTCATCGCCTGGGCGGTCATCCCCTTCGGCGCGCCGCTGCCGACGCCCTGGGGCCGCATCGACCTCGTCGTCGCCGACCTGCCCATCGGCTTCCTGTTCACGCTCGCGATCACGTCCATCGGCGTGTACGGCATCGTGCTCGCCGGCTGGGCCTCCAACAACAAGTACGCGCTGCTGGGCGGCCTCCGGTCGTCGGCGCAGATGGTCAGTTACGAGATCGCCATGGGCATGAGCACGGTCTGCGTGCTGCTCGTGGCCGGCAACGTCTCGCTCAGCGAGATCGTGATGCAGCAGGCGACCATGGGCTGGAACGCGCTGCTGCTCTCGATCGCCGCCTTCCTGTTCCTGGTGGCGGCCTTCGCCGAGACCAACCGCGTGCCGTTCGACCTGCCCGAGGCGGAGTCGGAGCTCATCGCCGGCTACCACAGCGAGTACAGTGCGATGAAGTTCTCGATGTTCCCGATCTCCGAGTACGCGAACATGATCACCGCGAGTGCGATGTTCGTGACGCTGTTCCTCGGCGGCTGGGACATCCCGTTCACGCTGTGGGACAACAGCGGTCCGGCCACGGTGGCGAAGGCGGCGCTGACGTCGCTCTTCTTCGCGGCCAAGGTGCTGTTCTTCGTGTTCTTCTACATCTGGGTGCGCTGGACGCTCCCGCGCTTCCGCTACGACCAGCTCATGTCGCTCGGCTGGAAGCTGATGCTGCCGGTGGCGCTGGCGTACATCGTCATCGTGGCCAGCGCACTGCTGGCGCTCGATGCCGCCGGGCTCGCCCGCACGGGCTGGGCCTTCAAGGGGGCGCTGATGGCGCTCAACCTGGTGCTGGTGGGTGTCCTGTTCTTCATCCTCGACCGCGGCCGGCTCATCAGCCCCGCGTACTCGCGCCTCGAGCGGGAGCGTGTCGCGCGCCTCCGCAGCGTGGCGCAGCGCCGGGCGACGCTGGCACCCGGGGAGATCCGCTCATGACGATCAACGTGAAGGTGATGGAGCGCCCGGTCGGCGAGGTCAGCTACGTGCGCGCGACGCTCAAGGGCTTGGCGCTCACGCTCAAGCACCTGGTGGACCCGCATCGCGTGACCATCCAGTACCCTGACGAGAAGTGGGACCTCTCGCCGCGCTGGCGCGGCACGCATCGCATGCTGACCACCGAGGACGGCAAGGCGAAGTGCGTGGCCTGCGGCCTCTGCCCGACCGTCTGCCCGGCGAACTGCATCAAGCTCGTGCCCGGCGAGGACGAGGAGGGCAATCGCTATCCGCTCGTCTTCGAGATCGACGAGTTCCGCTGCATCTTCTGCGGGTACTGCCAGGAGGTCTGCCCGGAGGAGGCCATCCACCTCGGCCGCCACTACGAGAACGCCGAGTTCAACCGGGCGCGCTTCGTGTACGACCTGGAGCGGCTCACCGCGCAGACGCATCCCGTGAGCGAGCTCTGGGATCCCGCGCACCCGCGGGGGGAATGACGATGGGCAACGAGTTCTATCCGCTCTTCTATTCGTTCCACTTCTATCTCTTCGGCCTCATCGCCGTCGCGTCGGCGCTGCTGTTCGTGACCCGCAAGAGTCCGGTGGCCGCAGCCATGTGGCTGGTGAACGTCATGTTCTGCCTGGCCGCGCTCTACGTGCTCCTCGACGCCCAGTTCATCGGGGCGATCCAGGTGCTGGTCTACGCCGGCGCGATCATGGTGGTGTTCCTCTTCGTGGTCATGCTGCTGAATCTCGGCCATCCCAGCGAGCTCTCCGACATCCGGGGCAACGCCGGGCGGCTCACCGCGGGGCTGGTGGGGCTCGCGCTGCTGGCCGAGGTGATGGTGCTGGGGCGGGCGGAGTTCCCGGCACAGCTCACCATGGCCGCGGCCGAGTCGCTCAAGGCCGCGCAGCGGATCGACGGCCCGGGCGGCGTGATCGGCCCGATCGCCGCCCCGATGTTCAAGCAGCACCTGCTCGCATTCGAGCTCACCTCGATGCTCCTGCTCACGGCGATCGTCGGGGCGGTGGTCATCGGCAAGAAGCGGACTCCCGATGCTCGCTGAGTCGCTGGCGCTCTCGGCGCTCCTCTTCACGATCGGCGTCGTCGGGGTGCTCACCCGGCGCAACGCGATCATCATCTTCATGTGCGTCGAGCTCATGCTCAACGCCGTGAATCTGTCCTTCGTCGCCCTCTCGCAGCTGTACGGGGCCACCGGTCAGGTGTTCGTCGTCTTCGTGATGACGGTCGCCGCAGCGGAAGCCGCGGTCGGACTCGCGATCATCATCGCGATCTTCCGGCACCGGCAGTCGGTGAATCTCGAGGACATCAACCTGCTGAAGGGCTGATGCAGCTTCCCACCGAACACGCCACCACCGGCCATCCGCTGGCCGACACCATCGCGCGGCTCGCCTGGCTGATCCCGCTGCTGCCGCTGCTGGGGTTCCTGCTCAACGGGATCCTCTCGCTGCGCGCGGCCGGCCACCCGGGACCGGCCGACCCCTCGGCTGACGGCCATGGCCACGGACATGGCCCTGACGGCGCGCACGGGCACGACGCGCACGGGCACGACGCGCATGGGCACGACGACCACGGGCACGCGAAGCGGCACCCGGCCGCGGCGCTGGTCTCGCTGATCGGGCCAGGCGTCCTCGCGCTCTCGTTCGTCGTCGCCCTGCTGGTCTTCAACGCCATGCGCGCCGCGGGCGAAATGCACGCGCCGTACGTGCTCACGCTCTTCGAGTGGATGCCGACCGGCAAGCTCGCGATCGACATCGCGTTCCAGCTCGACCAGCTCTCCATGGTGATGATCCTCATCATCACCGGCATCGGCACGCTGATCCATCTGTTCAGCGTCGGCTACATGCAGGACGACCCGGGATACCCGCGCTACTTCGCGTATCTCAACCTGTTCGTCTTCTTCATGCTCCTGCTCGTGATGGGCGCGAACTACCCGCTCATGTTTGTCGGTTGGGAAGGCGTGGGGCTCTGCTCCTACCTGCTCATCGGCTTCTGGTTCAGCGAGAAGGCCAACGCCGACG
>CADEDA010000038.1 GCA_902825965.1 uncultured Gemmatimonadota bacterium
GCCGTGCCCGCGCGATCGATGAACTCGAGTCCCGTCAGTGGTGTGGGCGTGAGTCGCGTGCGGGGCCCGTTCGTACGCTCGGCGCGGTAGACGACGTAACCACGGAGGTCGCTGCTCACGACACGTTCCCAATGCACCGTGGTCGCACCGGCCACGCGGACGGCGGTGACGCGACGCGGCGCGGGCGGCTTGGTGAGGTCGCGGAACGTGAGGGTGTCGGCGAGCGCCTCGCCGCGGTTGCCCGCCGTATCGACAGGCACGATGGCCCAGCGCGCCGCACGCCCGCGCGGCGGCGTGGTGTCGCGCGCCACGAGTGGGCGGCCCGCCGGGACGCTGGCCACCCGCACCGGCGCACTGCCCGCGACGCTGCGCTCGACGTCGTAGCGCGCGATGTCACCCGAAGGACTCGGCGTCCACGTCAGCTCGACCCAGCGGCCGAGGTGGTTGCTGAGGTGCAGTGAACGTGCCGCCTCGGGTCCCTCGTCGTCGGGCACTGCGAAGCGCAACTCGGCGAACGACGACCGGTTGGCCGAGCTGTCGATCGCACTCACGCGCCAGGTGTAGGTGCGGCCGGGCTCGAGGCGCGCACCGTCGTAGCCCGTGTCCACGTAGACTGCGGCGGCGATGGGATTCGCCGTGATGCGTGCGAAGATCGTATCACCCGGCTCGGCGCGGTGGATCTCGTAGCCGCGCAGGTCGCGGTCACCCACGGCGCGCCAGGTGAGCCGCACCCGCGGACCGGGCATCGGCGTGGCCACGAGTCCGGTGGGAGTGGTCGGCGCCTTGTGGTCGAGGGCGCGGGTGGTCGTGGGATTCGACGGCGAACCCACGCGACCGCGCGCGTCGACGCTGCGCACGCGGTACGCGTAGACTTCGCGGCCGCGCACGAGCGTGTCCGTCCACTCGGGCGCCTCGGCGGGCACCACGGCGCGGGTGACGCGCACGAAGCTCGAATCGCCGGCCACCGAACGTTCGACGTGGTAGCCCCGGGTGCCCGGCTCCGGCGAGGTCTCCCAGACGACGCGGATGCGACCATCGCTGACGTCCGCCGCCACACGCGTGGGTGGCAAGGGCCCACGTTCCCCGGGCGCACGCACGCTGGCGGCAGCCGTCGGCGCCGAGAGGCGACCGAGCAGGTCCGCCGCCCGCACACGGTACCGATACAGCCGCCCCGGCTCCGCGGACTCATCGATGAACGCGCTGGGTCTGTCCGCCAGCCGCATCACTGGCAACGCGCTGACGCGCGTGAACTCACCGACGCTGTCGGCGCGCTCGACCGCGTAGGCCACGACCGGATCGTCCGCCGCGGCGGTGAAGCGCGGCACCGCCCAGGTGATGGTGACCAGCCCGTCGGTGATGCGCGCCGACGGCGTGGACGGCGTCGGGATCGGCGTCGTCACGACGCGGACCGCCGCACGCGCCCGGCGCAGCACCGAGTCGGGACGGGAGAGGCGCACCAACCGTGCCTCGTACGTGTGGAGCGCATTCGCCGCCACGCTGGAGTCGACGAACAGCGCCCCCAGCGCCGCGGCAGTCCGCGGCGACAGGATCTGCGCGATCCCCGCCGCCGCGCCCCCGGCGCGGAGCCGACGGTAGGCAGCGAGGGCGCTCTCGGTGGCCGTGATGCGCTCGATCAGCGGGAGGTCGGGACCCACCGCCGCGGAGAACTCCGCCGGACCGCGCGCACCCGTCATCGGCGCGGGCGTCAGGACGACACCGTCGCGCAGCACGATCCACCCTTCCCCGTCGCCGGGGATGCGGCTCGGGTACAGGTGCACGCGCCGGTCGGCGACCACCACGGCGAGGCGCGCCTCGGTCGACTGCGCCGCGAGCGCAGCCGCGGTGGTCAGCCACGCGAGACCGACGCCGAGGCACCGGCTGAGCAGCCGTGCGTACATGCGGCGGGACCTCCGGGATACGCTCATCGTCCCACCACCGCGGTGGACACCGCGCTCAGGAGTCCGACGCCGTTGCGCACGCGCACGTAGACCGTGAGGCCCGGCGTGCGGGACACCGACTCCGGCAGCGGGATGCTCAGCGTCGAGGTCCCGGCGCGGGCGGCATACGTCGTGTACGGGACGAGCAGTTGCGGCGGCGGCGCACGGAGCGACCAGAGATCGACGACTCCGGTGCCGAAGGCGATCTCGACACCCGAGAGACCGCTCTCCGGATCCGTCGCGATCGTCAGGTTGAGTCGCACCCCGGCGATGGACGCCGTGCCGGAGACCCCGGCGACGGGCGGCGGCGAGACGTCCACCATCAACGTGCCGCTCGAGGCGATGTCCCCCACCACGCCGGCACCGTTCACCGCGCGCAGATCGACCGTGTGGGCACCACCGGACGCGAGACCCACCGGCACGCGCACCCCCATGCCGGCCGCCGCCTGCGTCGCCGGCCAGTCCACGCTGCGGCCCGACGGGAAGTCGCGCACGATGGCGCCCGTGGGCCCGCGCACCCGCATCTGGTAGCCGCGCACACCGGTCTCCGCGTCGGCGGACGGCGTCGCCATGTAGGCGATGAACCCCCCGCTCGAGTAGTCCGCGCAGAAGACGGGTGCATTCGGCCCGGTGCCGTCGTTCACGGTCTGCGGGCCATGGGTCAGCGGCGCGGAGATGGAGCCGGCACCGTTGCGCGCCGCGAGCGACACCCAACGCGGGCGTCCGTACACGAGCAGCGGCGACGTCGCGACGAACGTGGCATCGGTGCCGGGCAGGTCGGTCCAGCCGTCGAGCGGCACGGCGCCCGAAGGCGCGACCGTGTCGACGCGGAACTGATAGGCGGCGATGCCCGTCTCGCCGTCCGTCGCCGTGGGACGGTTGTAGCGCAGCGTGTAGCTCGCGCCGCCGCCGACCACATTGGTGTCGCCGTTGACCGTCACCAGCCGGCCGTCCCAGACCTTCATGGACACGCGCCCGAGCGTGGCCACCGAGCCGCAGGTGCTCAGCAGCGGCACGGTGTACCCGGGCACCGTGTACGTGCCCATGCTCACGAACGGCGTGTACGCGACCAGGGCAGGCGTGAGCGTGGTGCCGCTGGCGAACGCCGGACGCGAGACGTCCAGCCGCAGCCGTCCGCTCGAACCGGACGAACCGAGGATGCCCGCGCCGTTCCGCGCGCGCACCTCGACGAACACGCCGCGCGTAGCCGGCAGGCGCAGGCCGGAGATGATCGCGCTGCTGCGTCCGCCCGCGCTGGTCCAGGGCAGGATCTCCACCGGCGTCATCGCCGCAAGCTGCTGCTGCGTCACCGGCCCACCGAGGGCGCCCACCCCCAGCTGCGCCGGCCCGGTCCCCGTGGGCAGCGGCAAGGTGACCACGCGGTACTCGTACTCCGCGATGCCGCTCTCCGGATCGCTGGCGCTCCAGCGCACCGCCACCTGCGTCGAGTCGCCGGTCCACCACTCGTCGCCGTGGATCGCCGTGATCAGCCGTGCGGCGGTGAAGCTCACGCTCGGCGGCGACGGTGCCGTGAAGTCCGCCGGCGGCGTCGCGACGTTGGTGACCGGCGTCCCCGCCGAGCCGCGCGCGAAGGTGACGGTGAACGGCGTCAGCTGCATGGCGGTGAATCCGGCGCCACCGCGGACCATGAGCCGTTCGTTCTGCGCGACGCTGCCACCGGCCGGTTCCGTGGTGTACTGCCAGCGTCGCACCGAGCCCTGGCTGCCGATGGTGAACAGCGAGTCGTCGTTCTCCTGGATCAGGTACTCGTACACGCCGCGGGGGTGTGTGCCGCTCCAGGTGCTCTGGACCGAGGAGAGGTAGCCGTAGTCGGTCACCGTGACGCGTGGGCCGGTCACCCGGGGCGCCTGCAGCAGTTCGCCGAGCTCAGAGCGGCGCGTGCGGTAGGCCGTCGCCATCGCGTCCTCGGTTCCGAACGTGCGGAGGTAGTTGTCGTACAGG
Source organism: uncultured Gemmatimonadota bacterium (assembly GCA_902825965.1). Classification (GTDB taxonomy): domain Bacteria; phylum Gemmatimonadota; class Gemmatimonadetes; order Gemmatimonadales; family Gemmatimonadaceae; genus Pseudogemmatithrix. The sequence continues at coordinate 3,900 of CADEDA010000038.1, forward strand.
TCGTAGAGCACCCCGTAGAGCTCGGCCTGCCGCGTGTTCAACGACGCCAGCTGGCTCGTGAACCGCGCGTGCATGTCGCGCATGTCCCGGATCACCGGCCGCGCCACCGAGTCCGCGCTCGTCACGAGTGCGCGCGCACCGACCTGTGCCTGGGAGAGTCCGGCGTTCGCCACGCCCCACCAGATCAGCACGCCGTAGTTCACGGCCTGCTCCGTGAACCAGGTGGTGTGGGTCTCGAGCGTGCCGGAGGCCGGGCCGTTGGAGGCGTCGCTGCGGAGCGCATCATAGGCGGCCTTCGCCTGCGTCCGCCGCGTGGCGGACTGCGTCTCGTAGGTCTGCAGGATGCTCGGGTCGAGCGCGAACGCGGCCAGGTAGCGCGCCCGTTGGTACGCGAGCGTGTCCATGCGGAACAGCACGGCCCAGCGCTTCTGCACGGCCGAGAGGTTCATGGCCTCCACCTGTGTGCGGATGCCGGCCACGCGGTCGTTCACGCGCTGCACGAGCCCCGCGCGTCGGGTCGCCAGCGTGTCGAGCTTGCCGGCGATCCAGGCCGTGCGGCGCATGCGGAAGTCGACGTTGGCCGCATGCTGGTGCTCGATCGCGTCGACGAGTTCGCTGTGCAGGCGGGCGTAGCTCGAGAACGAGCCCGGCGCCGAGGCCGAGGTCGCCGCGATCACCGTCGCCAGTCCCGCCTCCACCGCCTGCAGCTGCGCGCGCATGCGCTCGGCCTGTCCACGGGTGGACTCGGCCGCATCGGTCATCGTCGACCGCGCAGCGCCGGCCAGCGCATCGTCGAGCTCGAACTGCGGCGCGTTCGCGAGCATCATGCGGCCGTCCGCACCCGCCACCAGGGTCGGCGAGCCGGCGTCCCAGCGCAGGACCGGATCCGCCGGCGGCACGAATGCCGCGGCCGCCTCGGCCGCGTCGAGCTCGAACCGCAGCGCCTGGATCTGCTGCTCGACCTCCGCCCGGCGCCCGGCGATCACCTGCAACCGGCGGTCGGCTTCCTCGCGCAACTGCCGGACGATCGCCGTGTCCGCAGCGGCCTCGCGGTTGGTGAGGACACGCTCGTAGAACGACACGTACGCGTCGGTCGCACTCAGCGCCAGCAACCCGCCTGCGAGGTCCGCCTCGGTGGCACGGAACCCGCCCCAGAGCGTCCACAGCTCCCAGACGTTCCAACGCTGGAAGTTCCGGTACGCCGCCGCCAGGCTCGAATCCGGCACCGCGATCGGGATGCGCGCCCGGGCGAGTTCCGCGTCGCTGATCCCCGCGAGGATCCGGTCCGCCTCTGCCTCCAGTTCCGCCGCCACCTGCTCCGCACGCGCGAGCGCCGCCGCGAGTTCCTCGTTGTGGCCGATGCCGGCGGTGACGTTCCCGTTCGCGTACTGGACCCAGACGTCGAACTTGAGCGCGTCCACCCCGACGATCTGCGCCGAGCCCTGCGCGTAGATCGCCAGCTCGGGCTGGATCACCAGGGCGCCGACCAGGACGATCTGGCCCGTGACCCCGAACGCGGCCACCGAACCCGTCATCCTCATGTAGGCCCCGAGATCGTTCGTCGAGGGGCGGTACCAGATCCGCAGGTTCGCGGCGAAGCCGAGGGTGACCACGTCGGTGGACACGCCCATGCGCGTCGTGAGGTTCGCGGTGAAGCCGCTCGGCACGATGATCACCTCCGCGCCGGCCTCGATCACCTCGATGATGCGGAGGTCCACCTCGCCCTTGATCGCGAAGAGGTTGTTCCCGGCGAAGAACTGCACGCTCGCCTCGCCCCGCACCGTCTTGGGGATCTCGAGCAGGAGCGAGACGTCGCCGCGCACGTACACCGAGGGGGTCCAGCCCACCTGGAGTGCGAGGTCGCCGGAGAGCTGCCGGTCCATCTGGAAGAACGTCGCCTGCGCGTTGATCTGGAACGCCTGGTCGGTGATCGTGACCAGCGCGCGGCCCGCCGCCACCGACGCGCCGTTGGACCCGCCGAACTCGAATGCCGCGTACAGCATGACGGCGAACGCGCCGGCCGGAGGCATGCCCACCCGGTCCGACGAGGGGCCGTTCATGCCCGCGATCGCCTTCACGAGCGCGAGGTCGCGCGCGGTCGGGTTGATGAACAGCCCGCCGCCCACCTCGGTGAGCGTGACGATGCCGGGGATGATCGTGACCGTGACGCTCGTGCGCAGGAACAGTCCGGCGCGGAAGACGTTGGCCCGCTGCCCGATCACCCCGACCATTCCTATGCGGTAGGCAGAGAGGATCTCGCCCTCCGCGATCAACGAGAGGTCGAAACCGTCGGTGTACTCGTCGAAGGTCATCGTCGCGGTGAAGTCGATGACGCCCTCGATCTCGACATTCAGCTCCTGCAGCAGGAAGTGCGTCGTCCGGTCATCGGAGCGCACGTAGAACATCAGGCGCTTGACGCCGCCGGCGAACACGTCCGCGATGTCGATCGTCGCCCCGAGGTCGAGGAAGCTCGACACCTGGGTGAAGGTGCTGTCGAACGTGAGCTCGCCGTTCGCACCGGGCGGTGCCGCGACCGGCACCCAGATCGTGGTGTCGGAGGTGCCCCAGGCGAGGTTGCCGACGACGATCTTCACGACGTCCTGGATGACGAAGGTGCCACCGTCGATCCGCGCGGCACCGAGCTTGATCTCGCCCTTGGAGTTGAAGCCGACGTCGCGGAAGTTGAGTGAGCCGCCACTGCCCTCCAGCATCAACGACAGGCCGCCGCTGATCGACACCGAGAATCCGCCGTCCGGATCGGTCTCGGAGGTCACCTCGGTGAAGGTGAGCGACACGGGGTCCATCTTCACGGTCACCGGCCGTGGCATGAAGAGTCCGCCGAATGTGACGTCCCCGTCGAAGCCCACGCGCAGGCCCGGCGTCACGGTGCCGCCGGTGATGCGGCCGAACTGGATCAGCTGGTCGGGATCCTCCTGGATGTAGATGTCCGCGACGGTGGAGATCCCGCTGTTGGCCGCGGACTCCAGGTCGATCTCGAGCGCGAGGTACCGCAGGTGGAACGCGGCGATGCCCGCCTCGAGCACCGTCTTGTCCGCCCCGAGCCCCGCGCTCTCGTTCAGGATCACCACCTTGCCGCCGCCACTCACCGTGCCGTCCGGCGCGATGCGCACGAACAGCTCCTGCGGCGCCTGCGCAAAGGGCTCGGGCAGCGTCACCTCGCCGCGCAGCTCGAGCCGGCTGTCCACGATCGCCACGCGCGTGAGCGCCGCCACGGAGTCGATGAGCACGATCGGCCGCGAGATGAAGTCGGCACCCTGCAGTCCGAACGACCCGTCGGTGCCGAACTGCAGGCCGATGAAGCGCGTGGTGTTCTCCAGCAGCGTCACGTAGCCCGACAGCGTGAAGCGCACCACGCCGCGGTTGTATCCGATGCCGATCGCCGGGGCGACCTGGGTGCTGCCCACGGTCGAGTCGCGCAGGGCGAACCGCGCGCCGAACAGCTCGAACTCCGCCGTCTCCTGCGGCCCGGTGACCGAGACGTTGGGGATCGACACGCCGCCGCTCCCCACCGCGAAGTCGCGCACCCCGAGCGAGAAGCCGGGGGCGATCTCCGGCAAGCGCAGCGTGCCGCCCATCACCAGCGTGAACTGCTGCGCGTCGGCGCGCACGAGCAGCGCCGGGGTGTCAGGCCCGTTCTCGAGCGTCAGCTCCGCCTCACCGATCGCCAGCGGCACCTCGCGATCGCTCAGGTCGGCCGCGCCGCGGAATCCGTTCTGGTCGATCGTCGCCGCGAGGTGGAACACGCGCGGCGCCCCGTTCACGGTGCCGAGGAGGGCCGAGCGGATCCCGCCCGAGAGCTTGAGGTCGTTGCCGTCGGCCCCGATCCGCAACCGCGCCCCCGTGAACGCGATGGTCAGTGTGTCGCCCAGCAGGTCCGCCTCCGCGATCGACGGCGCGTTGGGGAGATGGACCTCGGAGTACTGCCCGAGTTCGATCACGCCCGTCAGGCCGTCCCGCGCGACCTCGATGTCGTGGAACGCGAGATCGACGTCGCCGAGCGGTCCCGGCAGCTTGGCGAGTGCACCGGCCTTGAGCTTCCACCCGCTGGAGTCGGCCGCGAACCCGAGCCGCGTGAGCGCGATCGGCAGGCCCTCCAGCGGCACCAGCGACTGCCCGTCGGGTGCTTCGAGGAGGAACCCGCCCGAGATCGGCGCCAGCGTCCGGGCGTTCAGCACGAGGTCGAACGCCGCACGGATCTCCGGGATCGGTCCGTTGCGCGCGAGGCCCGGCATCACGAGCCGCACGCGCGAGGTGTCGCGCGTGTGCAGGCGGAGCGTCTGCCCGCTGAACTCCGTCGCGACGAGCAGCCGCGAGGTGTCGGCCGGGTCCCGCAGCTCGAGGTACGCCACGTCCTCGCTGGGCACCCCCAGCCGTGCCGGGATCGGCAGCACGGCGAACACGTTGCCGGGCCAGAAGCCGGAGGAGTCCGCGTAGGCGATCATCTCCCCGCGCGTGTCCCGCAGGTTGATGCGGCCGCGGCGGATCGCCACCTGGCCGTTGGTCCGGATGGTGAAGTCGTTCGCGAACTCCGCGGCCAACGCCGCGTACTCGTTGCCGCCGAAGGCCAGCGAGCCCGTCGCCGTGCCGGACACGTGGAAGCCCGCCGTGTCGAGCAGCGCGCCCTGCGGCAGCACGAGCCGCGCCGAGGCGGTGCTGCCGCGCGGCGACGTCACCGGGTACACGCCGAACAGCATCTCGCCCGCATCCCCGATCTCGAATCCGACGGCGGCGTCCGCGGTGAGCCGGATCCGCCCGTCACGCAGGCGCATGGTGTTCAGGTCGAAGCGCACGTTCTCGAAGGCAACGTCCACGCCGGCGCCCTCGGGCGTGCGCAGCTCCCCCGTCGCGCCGAAGCGCAGCTCGTCGCGCGTCAGCGCCGCGGTGTCCACGACGAGCCGGAGGAACGGATTCGCGGGGTCCGGCGCCCAGAAGAACGGCTCCGGGATCGCGAGCGACGCGTCGAGCAGGCGCCCTTCATCGATGTCGAGCACCACGCGGCCGGTCGCCGACACGGTCTCGCCCGGCGCATCCCCCGTCACACTGAGCGTCGCCGCCATGTCGAGTGCGACGTCCACACGCTGCCGCGTGGCGTCGTAGTCGAACCGCACCTGGCTCTGGCCGAATGCGAGGTTGAACGGCCCGAGTGCCATGGGGCAGCGCGGGATGACGTTGCGCACCGAGCCGCGCAACGTGCCGTTGCTCGCGACGAAGATGGTATCCGTGGCCGAGCTGAGCGGCAGCATCCGCGCCGCCTCGTCCGGGCAGGCGAGCACGTCGGGCAGGCGCAGGTCGGCGATGACGCCGATGCGCACGTCGGACGGCTGGCCCTGCGCCACGCTGAACGAGCCGAACGCGCCGCGGATGTCGGCCACCGGCGTGCGGATCGGACGCGGGATCTCCAGCGGTTCGAAGCGCGCGTTGAAGCGCCCGTTCTGGAACCCGACGTCGAGTGCGCGCAGGGCGAGCCGCGACGAATACCCCTCCAGCGGCGTCGGCACGTCGTTCACGGAGAACTCCAGGTCGACCCCGAAATCGAACGTCGGCGGCGGCGCCCCCGAGAACCAGTTCCACCGGAACTCGCTCACCCGATACGCCAGGGCGCGCACGGCGAAGCCCCCGATCCGCAGCTCGCGGTTGCGGTCACGGGCGAACGGGTCACCGGCGTCCGGCAGGCTCGGCATGGACGCCATCTCGAACGACGGGATGCTGATGCCCTGCGGCGTGAGGCGGATGTCGCGGATCTCCGGCAGCGCCAGCGAGTCCAGCGCCGGGATGCGCAGGCCCACGTCGAACAGGAGTTCGAAGTCGAAGCGCTGCGTGGCGAAGTCCCAGCGCAGTGTCGGCACCCGGACGTGCCCCAGACGCAGATCCACGCCGGGCAGCGGCACGGTCATCAGCGAGTCCGGCGATTCGAAGTCCTGCAGCGACGCATCGTTCTCGGTGATGCGGAACGTGCCCCGGGCGAGCCGTTCCGTCGGCCGGCCCGCTTCCTGGTAGGTGATCGAACCGGGCAACTCGATCGCCCAGTGGAAGACCTCCGCGAGCTTGCCCTGCGCCGTGAAGCGCAACGTGTCGATGCCGAAGCGCACGAGCGAGGATCCGGGCACGAGCGGGATCGAGTCGGTGAACGGCTGCTCGACCGCGGCGCGCAGCTCCCCGCCACCCAGGAACTCGAGGCCCACGCGCATCGGCTCCCGCGCCCCGGGGAACACCGCGAGCCGCCCGAACGCACCGAACGACGGCGCCGCCGACTCACTCGCGCGGAACCGCACGGAATCGAGCGAGAACGGGAAGTTCGGGGCGGGGCCATCCAGGTCGGCGAAGTCGGTGGATGCCGTGACGGAGCCCGCGATCGGACGCCAGGAGCCCTGCTCCAGCACGAGGTCCATCGCCACCGCAGCCGACGGGGCACGCGGCCGCGACCCGCGCAGCGCCGGCATCACCACGCGCACCGCGGTGCCGGGCCGCGTGCGGATGCGCTTCCCGCCCGCCGTGTCCGTCACCTCCACGAGCAGCCCGCGCGCGGAGTCGCGCAGTACGACGAACGCCGTCCAGCGGTCACGCAGGAACAGCGTGTCCGGGATGATCGTCTGGGCCAGCTCCGCCAGGGCGAGCCGCCAACCGCCGGACTCGAGGTAGGCGATGGGATAGTCGCGCACGCGGACGACCGCGCGCCCCGCCGTCACGCGGCCCTGCGCCGGCCGCATGGCGAACCCGTTCTCGAACGACACCGAGGCGCTGTCGAACGTGGCGCTGGCGAACGCCGCCCGCGCCGGTGCGATGCCGCTGATGCGCATCCCCTGCGCGTCCATGGTCGGCGACGACGGCAGCTGCAGGCGGATGTTGCCGATCATCCCACGCGACTTGTCGAACGCACCCGAGGCGTCCACCAGCTCGAAGCCGAAAACGTTCGTCCCCGACGCCGCGCTGCCGAGCCGGTTGAGCGCTCCGGTGCCGCCCGAGTCCACGGCGCCGCCAAGGGCGGCGCCCCCGAGTTCCAGCGCGGCGGAGAACGGCGACGACTCGAGCGCCAGGCGCCCGTCGAACGTGACCGTGCCCGCGACGATGTCCCCGGCCTCGGGATCGACGCGCACGCCGGCGAACGTCACGCCCGTGGTGTCCGTGCGCGTGGTGTAGCTCGGCGCGCGCGGCGGCGTCGTGCCGGAGGTGGAGGCCGGGGCCTCCTGCTCCGTCGTGTGCTGCACGAGCACGCGATGGCGCCCGTCCACGTGGAAGCCCAGCGTGTCGAGTGTCGTCTCCGTGAGGATGAACTTCACGAAGCCGACCTCCATCTTGAGCGGGCCGCGGATGGTGATGCGCCCACCGATGAATCGCTGGCGGATCCAATTCAGCTGCGCCTGCGCGCGCGCCCCCTCGTCGCGGGCGCCGAGCAGGCCGGCCGCGCTCGACGCCCCGCCCGCAGCCGTCGCTGCCGCACCGGTGTCCGCGGACTCGGCCTTCTGCTCCACCTTCGTGAAGTCCACCTTCACTTCGCCGTCATAGACGGCGGTCTGCGCACCAGCCGCATCCACGCCGAGCGTGAACCGCCCGTTCGTCGGGGTGAGCTTCGCCACCCGCAGGTTGAGCGTGACCCAGCTGGCCTTGAAGTTGGTGGCGGTGCCGCGGAGTCGGCCGGTGGGCAGGAGCCGGAAGTCGCCCTGCAGCGGCTCGGTGGGCGCCCCGCCCACGCAGCCCAGGATGGGCACGCCGCAATCCCCACGATGGTCCGTGGCCTCGGCGACCACCGTCGGGTGCTCCGTCGCGCGCGGCACGCTGTCGAGCGCGAGCACCACGCGCCCGCCCACCTCCTTGATGAGCACGGCGAGCGTGGGCGCCGTGAAGACCTTGCAGCCGCCGTCGATCACCGTGTCGCGCAGGGCCGCGGTGATGCGCCCCGCGCCGATGATGAGCGTGTCCACCGCGTACGGCATCGCGTTCAGGCAGTTGCTCACCTGCGGCGTGATCAACGGCAGGCGGATCCAGCTGTCGCGCGACCCCCACTCCAGCCCGGGATCGTCGTCGCGGAGCCAGTCGCGATACCGGCGCAGCCCGCCCTTCACGCCGATCGTGCGCAGGAGCACCCCGTACCCGTCGAGTTCGCCGTAGCCGGGCGTGGAACTGCCGGGGGCCGCACTGTTCGTCGTCGGGAGGTGCACGCCCTGCTCATCGAGCACCACGTCGCGCAGCATCGCGAGCTGCATCGACGGCGCGCCGCGCAGCTCGGGGTTGAGGTCCACCAGCGCGCGCCAGCCGAGCATGCCACCCGGCGTGTACCCCAGCCGCTCGATGCGCAGGTTGGAGACGAGCAGGCGCAGCCAGCCGTAGTCGGCGGCCGCGCCGTCGGCGCAATCCACCTGCTCCTGCTCACGGTCCACCGCTTCCCGCCGCAGGATCATGGTGAAGCGCATCACGCAGGCGCTGCGCGTCGACCCGAACACGCTGAACGTCGCGGTGGTGCGCAGGTCGCTGCCCAGCGTGTCCGTGAGGAAATCGGCGGCGAGCGAACCCGCCAGCGTCCCGAAGGAGAGCATCGATCCCGCGACGCTGGTGTCGGGGCGATAGCCGCGGTTCGGCTCGCAGTACACGGGCATCCGGATCACACCCTCCTCGAGCGTGCCGGTCGCAGGGCAGCCCACCGCCTGCTCGAAGAGGCGCACGTCGCCCGTGAACTCCAAGCGGCCCTCGGGCATGAAGAGGCGCACGGCGGTGGCCGCGTACTGCACGGGCGCTCGTCCCACCGAGGCGAGCGTCGCCGCGCCGCTGCCGCCGCTTTCGAGGCGGCCCGTCAGTCCGTTCGCCGTCAGCTGTACCTGGCCGGCCAAGGGCACCGGTGCATTGCCGGGCAGCGACAACGTCGCCGTCGCCTGGAAGCCGGTGGCCGGCGTGTACTCGAGTGGTCCGAAGCGGATCATTGCCCGCAGGTCGGCGCGGAGATACGTCGTCGGTAACGTCGCGGTCAGCCGCCCATCGAGGGCGCTCAACTCGGCCCCACGGAAGCCAAGACGCAGGTCCCGCGCCTCGACGCGCTGCGCGGCGCCCATGCCGGCGCCGAGGAACTCCAGCGTCACCTCCCCGTTCACGGTCACGTCCGTGTCCGTGCGCGTCAGACGCGCGGCCCGCAGCCCGCGCAGCCGCGCGACCCCCGGCATCAACACCACCTCGTCCGGCAGGTCGGCGACCGTGCCGACGGGCCGCAGCAGTTCATCCGACATCTCGAACGACCAGATCTCGCTCGCGGCGCCGTCGCGGAACAGCACGCGGCCGGCGTCGTCCACCGCGCGGATGCGCCACGCGTAGCGCTTGCTGCGCTCCAACGGCAACGCGTCCACGGGGTAGACGAGGAACGGCGTCGGCGACGTCGTCCGCAGCACCGGGATGTTCGATTCCAGCGCCGCCCGCGGCTGCTGGCTCGCGCTGAGCAGCTCCACGACGAGGATCTCGTAGCGCAGCGGCACCGAGGGCGGCGCAAGCACCGGCGTCCACTGGAACATCGGCTGCGTGGAGACCACGCTGCCACCGTTCTGCGGCATGAGCAACTGCGGCGGGTCCGGTTGCAGGATCGAGAAGTCGGAGCACGACTCCGCGACCGGTGTCAGCGCACTCCCCACGAGCACGCGTGCACAGGCGCGGTAGTCGCCCTCCGGGATCTGTCCGGTCCGGATCGCCGATTCGGTCACCGTCGAGTTGCGCGAGACGGTCGTCCACTCGAACACGGCGTCGCGCGAGTTGTACAGGAAGGAGGTCGGCCCTCCCGGCACCGTGACCGCCGGGCTCTCCGTGCTGCCGATCAGCCCGCGCTGCGTGGAGGTCAGGGTCACCCGGACCCGGAAGTCCACCGCGGATGTCCCCGTGTACGTGACGGACAACAGTGCGGTCGAGGGCACCCGCTCCCAATCCGTGAGGTACGGACTCGGGTTCGGTGCGATCACCAACGACGTGCTCCACTCCGCCGACTGGCCCTGCGCCACCACGGCCAGGCAGCCGGACGACAGGGCGATGGTCAGCGCGCGGACCGCACGAGACAGGCGAACTCGAAGCACGTGTACCTGGGGTGGGGGCCAGACGACGTCGTCCCGGGTCGCTCCCGAGACGGCGGCGAACCTAGTCCCCCCACCTCAGCCGGCGGTCATTTCAGTATCATCTTGCTAGGCGATTGCCCGGCAACGATTTACGCGACGCAACGGCCGCACATCGACCGTTCGCGCAGGCGCTCGACCGCTTGTTCGGCGCCTCGTTCCGCTTCTCGTCCGGCCGTTGGCCACGCTACTATTAGGCCGTGTTTCGCCTCCGACTACTCGGCACGCCGCACCTCGAAGGGCGAACCGGCGTCATCGCCCAAGGCCCCAGGCGGATCGCGCTCCTCGCCTCGCTCGCTGCGGCCGGTCCGGCCGGGCTGACCCGCGACAAGCTCATCGCCCGCCTCTGGCCGGACAACGACGCCGACCGGGCCCGCCGGAACCTCTCTCAATTGTTGTATGCGATGCGCACCGAGCTCGGCGCCGACCTCGTGGACGGTACCGGAAGCCTGCGCATCGATCCCGCGGTCTGCACCGCCGATGTGCTCGAGTTCGACCAGGCGGTCGCCGCGCGGGATGATGCGACGGCGGTCCGGACCTACACGGGCGACTTCCTCGACGGCCTGCATTTGGCCGAGAGCAGCGAGTTCTCCCACTGGGCGGACGTCGAGCGCGACCGCCGGCTCACGCAGGTGCGCGCAGCCGCACTGCGGATCGCGGAGGCGACCCAGCACGCCCCCGACGCGGCCACACACTGGCGCAAGGCGCTCTCGCTCGATCCGCTCAACGCCAGCGTCACACTGCGCCTCATGGACGCCCTCGCCGGCGCTGGCGACCGCGCCGGTGCCCTCCGGGTGGCCGATCAGCACGCCTCTCTCGCGCGCGCCGAGCTCGACAGCGACGCGGACCCGCAGGTCCGGGCCAAGGCGGCCGAGATCCGACATGCCGCACCGACTGAACGACCGGCGACGGCACAGGCCTCGACGCCTGCAACGCCTGCGACGCCTCCGACACCCGCGGTAGCCGCCGCAATCGCCACGACCGCCTCCACACCGCCTGGTGATGCGCCGAGCGCACCGCCGGCGACCACACGCACACGCGCGAATCGCGCCGGGCTCGCCGTCGCCGCGCTCGCCGTGGCAGTGATCGCCCTCGTCGCCTGGTCGCAGCGTACGCCGGCGCGGTTGAGCGACGACGAGTTCGTCCTCGTGTCACGCTTCGAGAACCGCACCACCGACACGCTGCTCAGCACCGCACTGCCCATCGCGTTCTCGACCGCCTTGCAGCAGTCCGCCTTCGTGGTGCCGTTGCCGCGAGGTCAGATCTCGGCTTCCCTGCAGCGCATGCGGCGGCCCGACACCACCGAGTCCCTGCCGCTCGACCTCGCGCGTGAGGTCGCCGTGCGCGAGGGCGTGCGCCTCGTGATCGCCGGCGAGGTGCTGCAGGTGGGAGCACAGCAGCAACTGGTCACGCGCATCATCGAGTCGGGCAGTGGACGCGTGGTCAGCGCGCGCAGCTTCCCCGTGCGGGAGGGCACCACCATCCTCGATGCGATCGACGACGCCTCGCGCCGCCTGCGGCGTGACCTCGGAGAGGCGCGTCGCACCGTCGCGGCCACGCGGAGGCTGCCGGAGGTGACGACGCCGTCGCTCGCGGCGCTCTACGCCTACGGTGCGGCCATCGACGCCGAGCGCCGCGGCCGGCCGGCCGCGTACCACGACTTCCTCCATCGGGCCATCGCCGCCGATTCCGATTTCGCCGCCGCCCATGCGAAGGCCGCGGAGAACTACGCGCAGCACAATGACATCCCGAAGTCGATGTGGCACGGCGACCGTGCACTCGCGCGTGCCGACTCCCTCCCGGTGCCCGAGGCGTTGCGGATCAAGATGTCCGTCGCCTGGTCGCGGGGGGATCGCGAAGCGATGGCGCACTTCGGCCGCCTCTACGTCGACCTGCGCCCACGCGATGTCTCCGCCTGGACGCGGCTCGCGTTCAACCTGTTCTCGTCCGAACGGTACGAGGAGGCCAGGGCGGCCTACACGCGGGCCGATTCGCTCGCGCCGCTCTCCAACGGCTCCATCCTCAACTGGGGAACCGTGTGGTTGGCCATCGCACGGCGCACGCTCGCCCGTGCCGACTTCGACTCGGCGCGGGCCCTCTACGAGCGCGCGTTCCGCAATGACTCCGTGCTCGAGTACGACGCGTTCTTCAACCACCAGTACGGCACCATCCTGCTCGGGGCCGGCCTGCCCGACTCCGCACGGGCGAGTTTCGCGCGCATGGGTACGCGCAGCGCGCTCGACCGGGCGCGGGCGCTGCGGTCCATGGCGTACCTCGATGCCTACGTCGGCGATTGGTCCGCGGTCGCCGATCGGTTCTCGGCTGCCTCCACCATCGGCGTCAGCCAGAAGCAGTGGACCACCGCGATCCGCAACGACGCGCTGCTCGGCGAAGCGTATCTCGCGCTCGGGGACCGGCGGAACGCGGTCCGCGCCCTCGATCGTGCGGCCGCGATCGCGATGCGGGAGCCGATCGAGGCGCGCATGCTCGCCCTGGTGGCGCTGTCGCAGGTCCGCGCCGGCGAGGTGGCGACCGCCCGCCGCGTCCGGGAGCGCATGCGCGCCATCGCGCGTCCCGAGCACGACGAGGAGCAGTCCATGCTCTCGCTCGTCGACGGTGCGATCGCCATCGAGTCCGGGCGTGCCGACCAGGCCCTCGAGCAGATCGAGTCCAGTCTCCGCCGCGATCCGCGGAACCTGCATGCCCGACTGCTGCTCGCGCGTGCGCTCGAGGGCATCGGACGCGATTCCGCGGCACTCGAGACCTGGCAGGGGATCGAGCAATCGTTCACGTTCGGCCTCGAGGGACAGTTCGACTGGCAGTTCGCGCAGGCCGAACGCGCGCGCCTGCTCGAGCGCCTGGGGCGCGCGGATTCCGCCGTCTCCGTGCTGCGCGGGCTGGTCGCGCGCTACCCGTCGCGTCCGGGGCTCGTGGAGCCGATGATCATGCGCGAGTCGCGCGAACGTCTGCGGCGGCTCGAGACCCGCAAGCCGCCGCCCGGCGGCTCCTGACGCCGCACCGCGACGCCGAACCGGCGGGTGCGACGAAGGGGCGTCCCGCACGCGGGACGCCCCTTCGTTTCGTGCCGGACCGACCGTCAGCGTCCGACGCCGACGGCCCGTGTCGTCAGTTGGTCCGCTTCAGTTCCACACGGCGGTTCTGCGCGCGCCCCGCCGCGGTGGTGTTCTCCGCGATCGGCGACGTCGGGCCATACCCCTTGGCGCTCAGGCGCGCCGCGGCCACACCCTTCGACTCCAGGTAGGCCCGCACCGCCTCGGCGCGTGCACCCGAGAGCCGCGTGTTCGCGGCAGCCGAGCCGGTGTTGTCGGTGTGTCCCTGCACCTCGACGTTCACGTCCGGCGCGCCGTTCAGCAGGCCGGCCATCTTGTCGAGCACGACCTTCGCCTCGTCCGTCAGCACCGCGCTGCCGGTCGCGAACGTCACGCCTTCGAGGACGATGTTCGCCTTGCCCTCCTCGAAGATCCGCGCGCAGCCGCGCGCATCCACGGCCGTGCCGGCCGCCGTGTTGGGACAGGCATCGGCATTGTCCATCACGCCGTCGCTGTCGGAGTCCACCGGCACCGGGCAGCCGTTCGCATCCACCCGCGTGCCCGCCGGCGTGCCCGCGCAGCGGTCGGCGTTGTCCATGACGCCGTCGCCGTCACTGTCCACCGGCACCGGGCAGCCATTGGCATCCACCCGGGTCCCGGCCGGCGTGTTCGCGCAGCGGTCCGCGTTGTCCATCACGCCGTCGCGGTCCGAGTCCACCGGCACCGCGCAGCCACGCGCGTCCACGCGCGTGCCGGCCGGCGTGTTCGCACATGCGTCGTTCGCATCGATCACACCATCGCCGTCGGCGTCCTTCGGCGGCACGCAGCCGCGGGCGTCCACCGTCTCACCGGCCGCCGTGGCGGCGCAGGCGTCCATGGTATCCGGCACCCCGTCCCGGTCGCTGTCCCTGGGCGCACGGGTCTCCTTGAAGCGCCAGGTCAGGCCCGCCTGCACGGCATAGTGGTTCATGACGAGGTTGCTCGTCAGCGTCTCGAAGATCGGCGAGCGGAAGTGCTCGTAGACCCCGTCCACGCGCAGCGACATGCGGTCGGTCAACCGGCGCTGCACACCGAGCAGGAAACTCGATCCGTCATCGGCCCACAGATCGTCGGGCCCCGCGGGATCGATCCAGAGCCGCGTCCATCCCGCGGCGCCGATCACCGACCAGCGCTCGGTCAGGTTGTGGTGGTAGGCCAGGCGCGCCGAGAACGGCCGCATCGTGGCGTACGGTTCCTTGGGTGCTTCGTTGTTGGAGAGCTCGAACTCGAGCGCGAAGTTGCGCTTGAGGAAGATCCCGAGCCGACCCCCGACGCCGCGAGGCATCGCATCCGTGATCTGATCATCGGCCATCGTGGCACGCACGTAGGCACCGAGATCGACGGCACCCTCCTGTTGCGCGATTGCGGGCGTGGCGACGCCCAGCACCAACGCGGTGCCCAGCAGGTAGAACGACTTCATGTGGTTCTCCGGAAAGTGGTCTGTGGGGTTCCGGGGGCGGAGCCCAGCCGACGGCCGTCAGCATTGGACAGCGTCGCAAATATACCCTTTCCGTCACCACCCGGGCGTGACCGGGGTCACACGCACCGCATCACGTCACTGGATCCAGATGGCGATCGCACCGCAGGCGTTCATCGCGACGAGCTCGGCGGGGATGAGCATACTGCGGGAGTAGATCTCCACGTGGTGCGCCTGCTTCATAAGGTTGTCCAGCTCCCACGCGTCGATGCGCGCGCGGGGGATGCCGTCGACCAGGATGACGGGTGTGCACGGCATCCCGTTCCCGCTGCGGAAGAACGGCAGGCCCTTGCCGCCGAGGAAGGTGTTCCGCTGCATGACCAGCGAGGGCACGGCATACAGGGCGTTCGACCCACCACCGCTCGCCTCGATCTTCTTCGCGTCCAACACCAGGCCGTTCCCGGCGCGTTTGCGGCGTTCGATCGACTCCATCAAGGCATCGGGTTTGAGGCCGCTGACCCGTACCTCCGGCAGCAAGGCCTCCACGGTCGGCATCCGCAGCGTCGCGCGGTTCTCCTGCGATGGCACCAGGTGCACGACCTCCGAGAGCGGCGCCTTGCCGATCGCCCGCACGGCCACCGTATGGCTGCCCGCCGCGATCCCGCGAAGCCGCGCAAGTCCTGACGTGTCGGTGGTCGCGAAGTACGGCGTGCCGCGCAGCCCCACGGTCGCGCCACGCACCGGTCGCCCGCTCCGGTCCTGCACCTGCACCAACAGGTCGGCGGAGCCTGGCAGCACCGGAACACTCGCGTCGACCGTGTCGGCGATCAGCTGCAGGCTCTCCTCCGAATCGGTGCGCAGGGCCGCAGCCGAGTCGCGGAGGCTGATGAGCGGCTCGAGGAACGCGACCGGCGTCGACCCCAGGTCCAGATCCAGCGGGCCGGTCGCCTGACCGCCGGACACGAATCGGAACGAGATCTCGATGTCGTTGGGGACGCCGCAGAGCAGGAACGACCCGCTCGCATCCGAGGTGTCGCTCACCATCCGGTCCACACGCTGAAGCCGCGCCCCGCCGCCGAGCCCGAACTCGAACCAACGCACCTCGGACGTTGCGCCCGCGATCGGCTGCCGGTCCTCCGCGGAGCGCACGGTGCCGAACAGGATGGTCCGGGTACTGTCCAGCGCCGAGCCGCAGAGGTAGCGACTCAGCGTCCCGAAGGACGGCACCGCGAGTCGCACGTCCGACATCCCGCTCGGCCCCACGGGGATACGGTACGCCGGCGCGCTGAACTGCAGCGAGTCCAGCAGCGGATGGAAGAACGTGATCAGGTGCGTGCCGGCCGGCACATCCACGATGCTGAAGCGCCCGCGTTGGTCGGTGACGGCCTCCAGTGCGGTGCCGTCGAGCACCACGCGCGCGCCGGCCAGCGGTGCGCGCGTGCGCAGCGAGTCGTACACGACCCCCGCCACGCGTCCTTGCGCAGCCAGCGGCACGGCCGCAGCGACGGCGAGCGCCAAGCTGGTCGTCCAGAATCGCGTCATCCGAGTGGTCATGGCGCCCTACGGTACCTGGGGAACCGGCCACGGGCAATGTCGTCGGCCGGGGATGGTGCTCGTACCCGGGAATGCGAGCGGGGGTCCGGCATCGCCGGACCCCCGCTTGCCCAACCGGACCACCGGCTCAGTCGTCGTCGATCGGCGACGCGAGCAGGGTGGCATCCGCCTCGCTCGGCGGCGCCAGGAACGAGGCCGGCAGCTCGCCGAACCCGAACTCCTGCACCGGCGCCGGCGGCGGCTCGATGTCCATGTCGACATCCGAGTAGCGGTACATGCCCGTGCCTGCCGGGATGAGGTGCCCGATGATGATGTTCTCCTTGAGGCCGAGGAGGTTGTCCTTGGCTCCGCGGATCGCGGCATCGGTGAGCACGCGCGTGGTCTCCTGGAACGACGCGGCCGAGATGAACGACTGCGTGGTGAGCGAGGCCTTCGTGATGCCGAGCAGCAAGGGTTCCGACTGGGCCGCCTTCTCCTTCTTCTTCTTGGCCTTGTCGTTCGCCTCGCGGAACACCGACTTGTCGACGTTCTCGCCCTCGAGGAACTCCGTGTCCCCCGCCTCGGCCACGCGCACCTTCTGCAGCATCTGGCGCACGATCACGCCGATGTGCTTGTCGTTGATCTTCACGCCCTGCAGGCGGTACACCTCCTGCACTTCGTTGAGCAGGTACTCCTGCACCGCGCGCGGGCCCTTGATCCGCAGGATGTCGTGCGGATTCACCGGACCCTCCGACAGGCGGTCGCCGGCGCGCACGCGGTCACCCTCGTGCACGCGGAGGTGCTTGCCCGACTGCACCTCGTACAGCTGCGGCTGCTGCGTCTCGTCGAGCGAGCCCGCGCCGTCGATCGGCTGCACGAAGATCTCGCGCTTGCCGCGCTTGATGTCGCCGAAGCGCACCACGCCGTCGATCTCGGAGATCGTCGCCGGATCCTTCGGCTTGCGCGCCTCGAAGAGCTCGGCGACGCGCGGCAGGCCGCCCGTGATGTCGCGGGTCTTGTACGCCTCGCGCGAGATCTTCGCGATCGTCTGGCCGGCCGCCACCTCGCTGCGGTCGTCGATGATGAGCTGCGCGCCCACCGGGATCACGAAGTCGCGGACCTTCTTCTCCTTCCCGCCCTTCACCTGCCAGATCTCGATGTGCGGGTGGAGCTTCTTCTCGCGGTCCTCGATGACCACGCGCTGCCGCAGGCCGGTGAGCTCGTCGAGCTCCTCGGACACCGTCTCGTCCTCCACGAGGTCCACGAAGCGGACTTCGCCCGCCACGTCGGCGATGATCGGGTTGGTGTACGGGTCCCAGGTGAAGATCACCTGCTCCTTCTTCACCGTGTCGCCGTCCTTCACGGCCAGCACCGCACCCAGCGGCACCTGGAGGCGCGCCATGATCGGCGCGTTCTTGTCGGCCGTCGCACGGACGAACAGCTCGCCCTCGTACGACGTCACGACCTCCTGGCCCTCGGGGTTGGTCACGTTCACGAGGCGGTCGCCGAACTCGATGACGCCCGTCACCTTCGACTTGCGCGCCGTCTGCTCGGCGATGCGCGCCGCCGTGCCGCCGATGTGGAACGTGCGCAGCGTGAGCTGCGTGCCCGGTTCACCGATCGACTGCGCGGCGATGATGCCGACCGCCTCGCCCAGGTCCACCATCTGCATGGTGGCCAGGTTGCGGCCGTAGCACATCCGGCAGAGGCCACGCTTGGCCTCGCAGGTGAGCACCGAGCGGATCTTCACCGTCTCGATCCCCGCCTCCTCGATCGCCGTCGCCGTCTCCTCGTCGATCATCTGGCCCGCCTCGACCAGCAACTGCGGGCG
>CADEDA010000039.1 GCA_902825965.1 uncultured Gemmatimonadota bacterium
GCGCGCGGTGGCTGCGGCCGGCAACGAATCCGACGAGAGTCCGGCGGCGGTGACCGTGGAGCGTCCGCGATGAGCCATCCGAACCAGCGCATCCGGCGGCGGCTGCTCGCCGCACTCGTGATGGGGGCAGGCTTGGTCGCACCCGGCGTCGTCACGGCCGCGACCGCGCAGGCACAAGGCGGTGGACCGACCTCGGCGGTCGATCGGGCGCTCGCAGCCGATCCCACGTACCGCGTGCTCGTCGCACGCATCCAGGACGCGCTCGGCGCGATGGCGCAGGCGGATCGCGAGCTCATGCCCGCGGAGGGTGTGTCGACCCTGCGCGCGGCCGACGACGCGGTCTTCGCCCGCCGTGCGCGCGCGCGTGCCCGCGCGATGGCCGGTCTGGACTCGCTGCTGGCCGGCGGCGCACGTGGCCGCGCGATGCTCAAGGCGCTCGCGACCGACTGGCCCAACACCGATCTCGTGCGTCGGACCGAGGTGCGTGCGGCGGTGCTCGCGAACGATGCGAACGAGGTGCTGCAACTCGTCGTGCCGCTGGCCACCGCCGCGCCGCGCGACACGCAGTTCCTGCGCTGGCGTGCGGACGCGCTCGACTCGCTGGGACGGCCCGCCGAGGCCCTGCGGGCGCGGCAGGCGCGGTTCGAGCTCGCCCCGAGCGATCCCGAGGGCTGGCGCGCGCTGCTGCGCGGGCACGAACTCGCCGGGACACTGTCGCGGCTGCGGGAGTCGCTGTCGCGGCTGCGGCTGCTGTATCCCGAGAGCCGCGCCGTGCGCGAGTACGAGATCGAGGTGCTGCATCGCCTGGGTCGCAACGACGAGGCCGCACGCATCGCGGCGGACACCACCGGAGGCACACCGTGACGAAGGTGCGCGGCGGGATCCTCGTGGGCTGCGTCTGGCTCGCGACGACGACGGCCCTCGCGGCCCAGACGGCGCCGCGGGTCGGTGCCGACAGTCTCGGCGGCGAGTCCTGGCTGGCGCGGCGGCTCAACGGACAGGCGCAGGTGTTCTCGGAGGCCTACGGCATCTCCGGTGCACCCCGCCGCCGCCCGGGCGGCACCTGGCGGTTCATGGCCTCGCCGCGCGTCCGGCTCCTCGGTGGCACCGAGGTCGGCCTCGATCTGCTGCTCTCGTCGGAGGGGAACTCCGCACGGCAGAACATCAACCAGGTCGCGTTCGAGCCCGACTGGGGCTGGGGTCAGCTGCACCTCGGCGGCTTCGCCCGTGACTACTCGCCCTACACCATGCAGGGCCTGCGCATCCGCGGGGCCGGCCTCGACATCTCCCGTTGGGGCATCCGGGGTTCGCTGCAAGGCGGCCGCAGCGCCGCCCTGGTCACGACCCCCGACGGTCCGCAGTTCCGTCGGCAGGTGATCGCCGGCGCGTTCGGGGTGGGCCGTGAAGGGGAGCGGTCCATCGACCTGCGTGTCGTGCGGGCGCAGGACGCGCTCGTCGCCGACGATGTGTTCCTGCTCGACACGCTCGGTCTCGACACCCTCCCCGCCGACCTGCGCCCGCAGCAGCGCTCGCGGCCGCAGGAGAACGTGGTGGCGTCCGTCGCGAGCACGTGGCGCCTGCTCCAGCGTCGGCTCTCGCTGCGCGGCGAGGTCGCGGGGGCGCTGCTCACGCGGGACCTCACCAGCCCGGCCGTCGATGCCGACAGCAGTGACGCCGGTGGCCTCACGACGCTGCGGACCTCGAGCAGCGGTGACGCGGCGTGGAACCTCGACGCGCAGTGGCAGGGCCGGAGCTTCGCACTCCGCGGCGGCGTGGAGTCCATCGGCGCCGGATTCACCTCGCTCGGGCTCGCATACCTCATCAACGACCGCCGCAGCTGGCACGCGGGCGGGGACCTGCGACTCGGTGGCGGGCGCGCGGTGCTGCAGGGACGCGTGCAACGCCAGCTCAACAACGTCTCCGGCCAACGCAGCAGCACCACCACGCGCGAGGTGCTCACGGGCAACGCCACGTTCCGGCTGCCGGCCGACTTCAGTGCGTCGTTCGTCGCGCTGCTCGCCACCGCGGGCAATCGGGAGACCAACGACACGCTGCTGGTGGACAACGCGACCTCCACGCTCAGCGCGACGCTCGCGCGTGCGTGGACGCTCGGGGGGCGCAGCGCGAACGCTTCGCTGGCCTGGTCGCTGCAGTCCACGGAGGACAAGAACCCCATCCGCCTCACGCCGGCAGTGCAGGTGCAGACCGCGAACCTCGCGCTGGCGCTGCCGCTCGCGTCGTGGCTGTCGGTCGCGCCGGCGGTCTCGGCCGTGCTGCCCAGCGACGGCGTGGACGGCGAGAACGTGCTCGGCAGCCTCCGGCTCACGGTGAATGGCCTGCGGGCGATGACCGCCTCGGCCAATGCCTCGCAGACGTTCGTGTCGGCGCGAGCCGTGACGAGTGCCGGCGTGCAGTGGGGCTGGGAGCTCCCAGGCGACATCCAGTTCTCGCTGCAGGGTCGGTACATGCGCTTCGGCGCGCTCGGCCTGCGTCCGGGCTTCAGCGAACGCTTCCTCACCACCACGCTCGCGAGGAGCTTCTGATGACCCGGCGCCCGGTGACGGGGATGCGTCCCTGGCGGCCGCGGCTCGCGGCCGCAGCCATGGTGGTGGCCGCGGTGGCTTGCAGCGGCATCATCACGGGGCCCGACGCGCCGGACACCAGCGCCCGCAGCATGCGGGTCACTCCGACCGCGCTCGCCATCGGGGTCGGCGACACGGCGCGGCTCACCGCCTCGCTGTTCGACGCGAGTGGTGCGATCACCAGCCCCAGCGCCGGGACCAGCCTGACGTATGCGTCGAGCGATTCCACCGTCGCGCGAGTGGACGCCACGGGGCTCGTGACCGGGGTCGCCGGCGGCACCGCGACGGTGCGCAGCGCGTATGGCGCGCTCGCCCTCGGCGTCACCGTCACCGTGCAGGACCGGCTGCGGCTCGTCGTCGTGTCCGGCGACGGCCAGACGGCGCAGCAGGGCGACTCCCTCGGCGCGCCGCTGGTGGTGGAGGCGCGCGATGGCGCCGACCGCCCCGTGGCGGGCGCCCCGGTCGTGTTCGAACCGCTCACCGGCGGCGGCAGCGCCGATCCCGCCTCCCGCACGACCGATTCGCTCGGTCGCGCCAGCACGCGCTGGCGGCTCGGCACCGCGCTCGGTGCGCAGCTGTTGCGGGCCCGGCTGGTCGATGAGGACACCGTCGTCTTCGCGGCCACGGCGACCGCCGGCACGCGGGTGTTCCGCGTGCAGCTCTCGGCGCCGCGCACCACCCTCGTCGGACTCGCCGACGGCGTGCAGTTGCTGGCGCGCGCCTTCAACGTGGTCGACTCCATCATTCCGGGAGCCGCGTTCAGCTTCAGCAGCGGCGACACCGCCGTCGCCACGGTCTCGCCGGCGGGCTTCGTGAGCGCACGCGCCTACGGCACGACGACGATCCGCGCGACGAGCGGAGCGTTCACGGACTCGGTGGTCATGCTGGTGCAGCCCGTCCCTGCCACGGGCTCCAAGCGCTGGACCGGCCGCGTCAGCGACGACTGGTTCGCGGCGGCCAATTGGGAGGAGGGCAGTGTCCCGTCGGCGACGGACTCCGTGCACATCCCTGCAGTCGGTGTCACGAACCTCCCGCGCCTCGCGGCGAGCGACAGCGTCCGCGCGCTGGTGAACGACAATGTCGGCGCCCTGCGCCTCGACGATGTCACGTTGTACGTCGGCGGCGTGCTGCTGCTGCGCAGCGACGTGCTCGGTGCGAGCTGCGCCGGCGGCGGATTCATGGTGCGCGGTCCCGCCGTGCCCGGCACGCAGGTGCTGGCCGGGCGCATGGCCTGTTCGCTGTTCCTCGAGAGCGGTGGGCACGCACTCACGGACTCGCTGGTGGTGAGCGACCACGCGCTCATCCTCTCGGGGGACGCACGCCTCATCCCCGGCGGCCACGCGGTGCGTGTCCCGGACCAGCAGATCATCGTGCAGCAGTCGGCACGCCTGGAGATGGCCCTGCCCACGGATCGTGTGTACGCGCCGTGGATCTCGATCGAGGCCAACGGGCAGGGCAGCATGTTCGCCGACGGAGTGCTGGAACTGCGCGACCGCCTCGTGGTCGCGCCGGGCACCAGCGACTTCATCGCGGGTGGCGATCACCGCGTGGTCTTCTCCGGTCCGTCCGTGTTGGCGTTCGCCGAGATCATCACCGCCGCGAACGTGCGGCTGCAGCATGCGGAGTTCCGCCAGCCCGTCGCGATCAACGGCAGCTTCGCCCTCAATGGGAACCTGACGCTGCGCAGCGCCGCCGCCGTCCTCGGCGGGCGCCTGTCGCTCTTCGGACTGCCGGAACGCCTCCGGGTCGGCGGCGACTTCACGGCCGAGGCCGGGGCGACCACGAGCCTCTCGGCCGTCGAGCTCGGCGGTGCGCTCACGGCGCCCTCCTTCGCGCCCGACACGTTGGTGCTCATCGGGACGGCGCAGCGGCTGCCGCTCGACGGCACGGTGGCGGGCCTGCGTTCGGTGCGCATCGCCGCCGGTGCGAGCGCCACCGCGCGCGTGTCCGCCGGCCAACGCCGCGCGATCGCCGGCGACTTGCTCATCGAGGGCGACTTCGGGATCGCCGAGCCGTTCGCGGCCGCCATGCAGGTGGACGGAGCGCTGCGGGTGACCGGGGCCGGGCTGCTGCGCCTCGGGGGCAGCTATTCGTCGCTCCGCGTGCAGGGCAACGCGCTGTTCGATGGCCGCGCCATGACCGACGAACTCGCGTCGGGCGACCTCGAGCTGCGCGGGGACCTCGTGCAGCGCGCGACGACCTCGATCAACAGCCTGCGCATGGCGCCGGGCTTCGGCGTCGTCTTCATCGGCAGCGGTGTCACGGACTTCGCGGCACCGGATTCGTCGTGGCTCGGCCAGGTCTCGCATTGGGGCGGGCTGACGCGTACCCTGCGCTCCGACCTCACGGCGCACGGTGGCTTCACGGTGGACCTCAACGACGTGGTCCTCCAGTCCGACCAGCTCGGCGCCGGTGGCACACGCCGCATCGTCGCCAGCGGACTCGACCTCGGTGGCGTCGCCACCATGCGCAACGTCGCGTTTCGCATCATCGACGGACTCCCGATCGACCTGACCGGCGGCCCGACGTTCCGGGACTTCGATCCCGCGGCCATCCAGCTGGACCTGCAGCGCAACAGCGGCACGGTGGCGCTCGATTTCGCGACCTTCTCCACCACGCCCAGCGCTGCGGGGCGGTATTTGCGCGTGAACGACCCGACCGGGACGGGCGACGGGGCGTTCACCGTGAACGTCTCGAACGTCACGCCCGCGACGCACGGTGGCGCGGCCGAGGCACAGGGCGCGGCGATCATCAACGGCTGGCCCTCGGGGCTCGCGCTGCCACGCTTGCGACTGGGCGACGACATCTTCCATCCCGCCGCGCTGCAGCGCACGCTCGCCGTCCGCGCCGACGCCGCGTTCGGGTCTGCGCTGCCGATCACCCTGCGGGTGCTCGACTCCATGCAGTTGCGGCTCGCGCCCGACACCGTCACGGCGGGACGCGACACACTGACCGTGCACGCCGTCGCGGGCGACACGGCGCTGCGCTTCGTGCTCCAGGCCATGGAAGCCGCGACCGGCACCGGCACGCTCATCGCGAGCGCACCGGGCTACGCACCCGACACGTTGCGCATCGAGTTCGCCACACCCGCGATGCAACTCCGCCTGCTCGGCGCTGCCCAGGTGCCCGACAGCGGTGGTCCGCGGCCGGCGCTGCAGCTGCGCGTCGGATTCGACGATGGAGGCAACCTGGTGCCGATGGCGCTCCGCGCCGGCGGGCCGGGCGCCACGTTCACGGTGCGCTCGCTGTCGCCGTCCGTCGCGCAGCTACGCTTCGTCGGCAGCGCTGCGACCACCGGCGCGGACCAACTGGGCGCGGATAGCGTCACGTTCACGCTGCGGGCGACGTTCACCGAGACCACGCGGCCCGACACCCTCGCGGCGACTCCCGCGACGCTCGAAGTGGCGCGCACCGGCACGCCCGGTGTCGTCGCCTTCGGCAGCACGGGTCCGGCCGGCTGGACGCAACTCGGTGCCGACCCGACGCTCGAGGTCCTTCCGCCTGCGGTGCCGGAGCCGATCACCCTCGGCCCCGACCTCACGGTCCCGATGCACCTCATGCGCGCGGACACGGCGAGCTTCGCGACGCCGCGCAGCGGCACGTCCACCGTCACGCTCCGCTCGCTCGCGCCCTCGCTGGTGCGCGTCTCCGCGGACGCGGCCACGGCCGGCGCGGACTCGGTGGCGATCACGGTCGGGGCGGGCGCGAGCACGTTCGTGTGGTGGGCGCACGCGGTCGCCGATCGCTCCGACACGTCGGTGATGATCGTGGCCAGCGGGCCCGGCCTCGTGACCGATACCCTCGTGGTGCACCTCGCGGTGCCCTCCGTGCAGATCGTCAACGTCGGACCGTTCGAGCTGCCGGTATCCGGTGGTCCCGAGCCGGAGCTGCGTGTGCGCGTCGGTCTCGCGACCATCGACTCGCTCCTCCCGATGCCCGTGCGCGTCGGCGCGACGGCACCGCAGTTCCAGGTCGTCACGCTCAATGCGCTGGCGATCCGGCCGGTGCACACACCCACCGAAGCCACAGAGGGACCGGCGGCCGGTCCGGCCGACACGGTGGTGTTCGGACTGCGCCCGGGCTTCGCCGCAACGCCGGTCAGCGACTCCGCGCTGGGCATCATCGGCGCGCTGCGCGCCGTGCGCACCGGGGTGAGTGATGAGGCCGAGGTCGCCGTCGTCGCGCCCGCCGGCTGGGCCGTCTTCGGTGATCCCGCGTACTTCGACCTCGTACCGCTCCAGCCACTCTCGCTCATCCGGCCTCGCGTCGTCGCGCGAGGCCTGCAGTCGACCATCGACATCGAGTTCGTGGACCCTGCGCCCTCGGGTGCGGTCGCCACGCTCCGCGTGCTCGAGACGGGTCGCGTGCTCATCGCCGCCAACCGCACGGACCTCGGGGCGGATCAGGCCGCACTCGCGTTCGCGGCCGGCGACGTGGACGTGCGGTTCGTCCTCAACGCACTCGAGCAGACGGCGGCCGACTCGGTCACGCTCGTGGCCGAGGTCCCCGGCTACGCGACGGACACACTCGCGATCGCCATCAACGATCCGGTCGCACGCTTGCTCGCGACCGGCGTGGGTCCGTACGCCGCGAACGGCCCCGAGGTGGCGTTCCAGCTCGAGACGGGCGCGTTCAACGACGCCGAGCAGTACCGCGCGCTCCCGGTGCGCCCGGGCACCGCGCCCAGTTTCACCCTCACCTCCGGGTCGCCGGCGATCGCGCTGCTGCGGCATCAGGCGAGTCCGGCCACCCTGGGTGCGAGTGCGGGTCCGGCGACGGCCGTGACCTTCGGTGTCGCGCCCGGCGCCTCGCGCACGCCGGACGGCTCCACCGTCGGTGTCCCCGCCAGCCTCTACGCCGTCCCGCAGGGTGCCGGCGGCAGCGTCACGATCGCACTCGGCCTTCCCATCGGATGGAGCGCGCCGTTCGGCGGCTTCTCGCTCACCTTCACCGCGCCACCCGCACCGGGGCTCACGCTTGCCTTCGTCGGCGACTCGCTCCTCGGCGTGAGCCTCAGCCTGCCGGTCCGCGCCACGCTGGGTGCGCCGGCGCCCGTCGGCGGGCGCGTGCTGCGGCTCGCGAGTCTTGCCACCGGCATCCTCAGCATCGACGCACCGGACTCCATCCTCGTCGCCGCGGGTGCGACCCAGGGCGAGTTCATCCTCCGCGGCGTCAGCCCTGGTGTCGCGTCGGTGGTCCTCAGCGCCGACGGCCTCACGCCCGACACCCTCGCCGTCGAGGTCACCAACCGCATCCTCTCGTTGTCGAGCACGTTGAACGTGCCGTACGGCCTCACGACGAGCCTGCCCATCCAGCTGGCGACTCCCGCGCCGCCAGGCGGGCTGCTCGTGACGTTGACCAGCAGCGATCCCACGCGGGTGGGCGTGAACACCGCCACGGTGAGCGTCGCGGCGGGGCAGACCCTCGCGAGCGGTACGGTGAGCGGCGTGTCGCCGGGCAGCGCGACCATCACGGCGACCGCGCCGGGCTGGGTGAGTGACACCACACACGCGACCACCACGCTCGCGCTCGACGTCGTCGAGGGCAGCGTCGCCATCGATGCGTCCTTCGGCAGCAGCGCGACGGTCGCGCTGCGGAGCGGTGGCTCGCCGATCGCGGCGCCGACCGGCGGCGTCAGTGTCGGCTTGCTCGCGCGGAACCCCGGCTGCGTCGCCGTGCCGGCGACTGCCACCGTCACGGCGGGTGCGACGCAGGTCGCCTTCGGCGTCAGCTACGGCGGTGCCACCGCCACCCCCTGCTCGAGCTGGGTCGTGGCGACAGCACCGAACGCCGCGAGCGACTCGGTGGTGGTGAACGTCGCCGTCGCACCGTTCATCACCACCGGCAACCTGGTGCTCGGGAGTGGCACGCAGGTGAGTTCCAGCGCCGGCCTGAGCTCCACCACGTTCGGCAGCGTGACGGTGCGTGTGCAGTCGCTCGATCCCGCGGTCGCGGTCGTCGCGCCCAACGCCGGCACCGTGGGGACCGAGTTCATCGACATCCCCATCACGGCGCCGTCGTCCTCCATCTCGTTCCACGTGGCGGCGCTCGAGAACGTCACCGGCACAGCGCGAGTCCTCGTCACGGCGCCCGGGTTCCGGCCCGACACCGCGTTCGTCAGCGTGCGCGCGCTCGGCATCGAATTCATCTCCGCGCCGAGCACGCTGACGTCGTTCTCGTCGAACTTCCTCCTGCAGCTGCGGATCGGCGGGCTCAATGAGGCCGGCACGGCGATCGACGCCGAGTATGCGATCCGGGCCGGCGGCAGCCCCATCACGGTCACGGTCACCAACAGCGCGAGCGCGGTCGGCCGGCTCGTCACCAACAGCGTCACCGCGCAGTCGGTGACGGCGGTGATCCCAGTGGGGAGCGCGCGCACGCCGACTTCGTTGCCGGCCGGCAGCATCGAGTTCGACCCGCTCGGGGCCGGTACGACCACACTGACGCTCACCGCACCGGGCATCACCAGCCTCAGCGGCGCGACCCGGGCGGTGACCGTCACGGCGCCCGGTAGCAGCGTCGGCAACGCCACGCTCGGCGCCGGCACCCAGCTCTCCTTCTCGGCCACCCTCGGCGCGCCGGAGCACGGCGGCGTGACCGCACGGGTGGAGGTCGGCGACTCGTCGCTCGCGCTCGTCGCGCCCGATGCGACCACCACCGCGACGGGTGCACTCGACATCGCGATCCCGAACGGCAGCACCAGCATGGGCTTCTTCATCGCGGCCCGCGAGGGGGTGAGCGGCACCACGACGCTCATCGTCAGCGCGCCGGGTTTCGCGCCGGACACGTCCACCATCACGGTGCGCCCGCTGGGCATCGAGATCATCTCGGCGCCGACGACCACGACCTCGTTCTCCCCCAACACGCTGATCCAATTCCGCGTCGGCGGGATGAACGAGGCCGGCACGTTCATCGAGGCGGAGTACCCGCTGCGCTTCGGCGGCACGCCCATCACGGCCACACTCACCAACAGCAACGCCGCGGTCGCGCAGCTCCATCGCAGCTCGGGCGACTCCCAGAGCGCCGTGGTGACCATCCCGGTCGGGTCGAGCCGCGCCCCGACCTCGCTCGGGAGCGGCGCGGTCGAGTTCGATCCCATCGGAGCCGGCACCACCACGCTCACCCTCACCTCGCCCGGCATCACCAGTCTGCCGAACGCCACGTGGACGAGCACCGTCACCGCGCCCAACGCATCGCTCAGTGGCGGCACGCTCGGCGCGGGCATGCAGGCGTCCTGGAACGGATCGCTCGGTGCCTCCGAGCACGGCGGCGTGACCGTTCGGGTGGAGAGCAGCGATCCGGCCACGCTGCTCCTGGCACCCAACGCGACGACGGCGGCGACAGCCTTCATCGATGTGCCGATGGCGAACGGCCAGACCAGCGTGCCCTTCTATGTAGTGGCGCCGGAGGCGGTCACCGGCTCTGCCACCGTCACCATCACCGCCCCCGGCTTCAACTCCGCGACCGCGACCTTCGTCGTCCGTGGGCTGGGCGTCGAGATCATCTCCGCGCCCAGCTCCATCACGACACTCTCGCCCAACGCGCTCGTGCAACTGCGCGTGGGGTTCCTCACGGCCGCGGGCACCAGCATCGAGGGCGAGTATCCGCTGCGCTTCAACGGCACGCCCATCACGGCCACCGTCAGCAACAGCAACGCGACCGTCGGGCAACTGGTGACGTCGACGCTCACCGGCCAGGCCGTCACCGCCGTCATCCCGGTCGGCAGCTCGCGTATCCCGACGAGCATCGCCACCGGTGGCATCGAGTTCGATCCGCTCTCCAGCGGCGCGACGTCCCTGGTCGTCTCGGCGCCGGGCATGACGGCGCTTCCCGGCGCCACGTGGCCCGTCACGGTCACCTCGCCGACGATCGCGGCCGGGAGCTCGGTCCTCGGCTCCGGCATGCACGTCTCGACCGGTGCCACATTGGGTGCGTCGAACTACGGCACGGTCACCGTCCGCGTCGAGAGCTCCGACCCGGCGCTCGTGCGCGTCGCCCCGGACGCGAACACACTCGCCACGGCCGCCATCGACGTGCCGATGACCGCACCAAGCACCTTCGTGCCGTTCTACGTGGCGGCCCTCGAGGGGGTCACGGGCACCGCGACCGTGACCGTCTCGGCGCCGGGCTTCACCAGCGCCACCTACTCGGTGGTCGTGCGTGGACTGGGGATCGAACTGATCTCGTGGCCGAGCACCATCCTTTCGACCGCGGGCAACTACCTGCTGCAGGCCCGCGTGGGCTACCTCAATGCGGCCGGGACCACGGTGGAGGGCGAATACCCGCTGCGCTTCGGCGCTACGCCCATCCCGGTGACCATCACCAACTCGGCCAGCGCCGTGGCGCGCCTCATCACGTCCGGCGGCGCAACGCAATCCGCCAGCACCAGCGTGTCCGCCGGGTCCTCGCGCATCCCCACGAGCCTCGCGAGCGGTGCCGTGGAGTTCGACCCGCTGAGTGGGGGCAGCACGACTCTCAGCGTCTCGGCGCCCGGTGTGCTCTCGGCGCCGTCGGCCACGCAGACCGTCACCGTGGACCTCCCGCCCATCAACGTCTCCGCGATCCCCATCGGAGCGGGCCACGAGGTCGCCAACACCACGGCCGCGCTCTCCGTGGCGCCGTCACCGACGACCACAGTGACCATCACCGTGTCCGACAGTACCCTGATCCGCGTGAACGGGGCCGGGAGCCATCAGTTCGGGACCGCCGGTACCGGACTGGGCCACCAGATCAGTGCCCTTGAAGGCGTGACGGGCACGGCGACCGTCACCATCTCGGCCGTGGGCTACCAGTCCGCGAGCTACACGGTCACGGTGCGCCCGATGGCCATCCAGCTCGGCGCGGTCCCGGCCACCACGAGCGTCGGCGGCGGGTCCGTCATTCAGGCATTCATCGGCACGCCCATCGCCGCGGGGACGGCGATGGAGTACACGGCGGCCACTCGGCAGGGAGCGCCGCCGCTGGTCATCACCTTCGCCACCAGCGATGCGACTCGACTGGTGTTCGACGCGCCCGGCGGGCAGAACGCGTCGCCGACCGTGACGCTGGCCGCCGCGTCCAGCGCCGCGACTCCGACGACGATCTCGCTGCGCGGCCTGTCGGCAGGCGCAGCGACCATCAGTGTGAGCGCACCCAACGCGCTCACCCTGCCCACCGGCTCGCGGACGGTGACCGTCACACCCTGACGCACGGTCGGTCACGGGCGCGCCGATGCCGGCGCGGGGTGTGGTAGCGGCGCCTTCATTGCGGGGTATATTGGGCGGATTGCTCCTCCTCCCCCTAACCCTCAGGTTCCCCCCGAATGGCAGAACACAAAGACGAATGGGGCTCAAAACTCGGCGTGATCCTCGCCGTGGCGGGCTCTGCGGTCGGGTTGGGTAACTTCCTCCGCTTCCCGGGCCAGGCGGCCGCGAACGGTGGTGGTGCCTTCCTGATCCCGTACTTCTGCGCCCTCTTCCTGCTCGGCATCCCGATCGGGTGGGCCGAATGGACCATGGGCCGCTACGGCGGCAAGAAGGGCCTGCACGGCGCACCGATGGTCATGGGGGCGATCGGCAAGGGCAGCCTCGCGCGCTACCTCGGCGTGCTCGGCGTCCTCATCCCGCTCGGCGTCTCGACGTACTATGTCTTCCTCGAGACCTGGACCTTCGCGTACTTCCTCAAGTACCTGACGGGCGGGATTGGAATCGACGCGAGCGCCAGCATCGTGGAGCAGACGGCGCAGTCGGGCACGTTCTACGCGATGATCACCGGCGCGGACGGCGACGGGTCGCTCTTCACAGGTGACTCCAAGTTCACGGTGCTGAGCTGGGTGGCCGTCTTCGCGGTCAACATCTACTTCGTGTTTCGCGGCCTCTCGAAGGGCATCGAGAAGTTCGTGTCGTACGCCATGCCGGTGATGGCAGTCTGCGCGCTGATCGTACTCATCCGCGTGCTGACCCTCGGCACGCCCGACGCGTCCAAGCCCGACCAGAACGTCATCAACGGGCTCGGCTACATGTGGAACCCGGATTTCTCGGCCCTCGGCAACTTCAAGACCTGGCTCGCGGCCGCCGGTCAGATCTTCTTCTCGCTCTCCGTCGGGTTCGGCGTGATCATCAACTACGCCTCCTACATGAAGAAGAAGGATGACGTGGCGCTCTCCGGGCTCACCGCCAGCGCGACCAACGAGCTCTTCGAGGTCGGCTTCGGCGGCATGATCACGCTCACCGCGGCCTTCGTGTTCCTCGGCCTGAGTGGCACGGCCGGCGCCGTGGCGACCGGATCCTTCGGTCTGGGCTTCAACACCCTGCCGGTGGTGTTCGCGCAGATGGGCGCCTTCGAGAACGTCATCGGCGCGCTGTGGTTCTTCATGCTCTGGCTGGCGGCCATCACCAGCTCGCTCTCGATGTACTCGCCGGCGGTGGCGCACCTCAAGGAGGCGACCAACTGGTCACACGCGAAGTCGACCAGCGTCATCGCGGTGATCGGAACCATCGGTGCGGTGCTCACGCTCTGGTACACGGCGGGTGGTGCGTTCTGGAGCACGGTGGACTTCTGGGTCGGCACGTACCTGATCTTCCTCCTGGCCATGGTGCAGATCATCTACTTCGGCTGGGTGTTCGGCATCGATCGCGGCTGGAAGGAGCTGCACCAGGGTGCCTCCATCCAGGTGCCGCCGATCTTCAAGTTCATCATGAAGTACGTGGCGCCGGCATATCTCATCATCGTGTTCGTCGGCTTCACCGTGCAGAGTCTGAAGGACGAGATCGTGAAGTCCTGGGCCAGCACCGGAGCCCGAGCGGGTGTGCTGACGGTGCTCGCGATCCTGGTCTACCTCGTGGTGGTCACCCGGGTGGCCGAGAAGCGCCTCCGCGCCGCCGGCGTGGACATCGACGACAACAAGCCGGAGGACTGAGTCATGACCACCTTGGGTTGGATCTTTATGACCTGCTCGCTCGTGATGGTGTGGGGTGGCAGCTTCTGGTGCTTCAAGAAGGTCCTCGAGACCCCGGCCGAGGAGAAGGCACCCCCGGGCTTCGGCCCGTGAGCTGAATGCGGTTGACTGCGAACCACACGCCGGGCGCACCTGAAGGTGCGCCCGGCGTCGCAAGTGACCTCGTCCTCCGCTGGGCGGTCGTGGTCGCCCTCATGATCGTGGCGCTGCTGGGCGTGCTCCACCTGCCCACGGCGTTCAGTGGCGATGCCGCACTCTACCAGACCGGTGCGCGTACGCTCGACGAGGGCGGGGCACTGTACCGCGACCACTGGGACCTCAAGTCGCCCGGCATCTATATGGTGCATTGGGCGGCGGGCACACTCTTCGGGTTCGGCGAGGAGGGTGTGCATCTCTTCGAGTTGTTGCTGCTGCTCGCGCTCTGCGTGGCGCAGGTGCGGTTGCTCGCACCGCGCCTGACCCCGCGCTGGCTCGCGGCCGTGGCACCGCTCGCCGGCGTCGGTACCTACTACGCCGTCGCCTCCGAGTGGCACCTCACGCAACCGGCGGTGCTCTTGAGTGCGCCGCTGTTCGCGGTGCTGGCGGTGCTCGCCGCCGATCGTGCCACCGCATGGCGCTGGGCGGGTGCCGGGGCGGCCGCGGCCGTCGCGTTCCTGCTCAAACCGTACTCCGCCGGCATCGTCCTCGCCCTGCTCGTCGCGTCCGCGATGCTGCGGCTGCGGCTCGACCGCGAGCCACCCACGGTCTGGCTCCGGCGACGGCTCGCGCCCTTCGTCGGTGCGGCTGCGGTGCTGGTCGTGCTCACGCTGCTGCACCTGCGGGCCGTCGGCGGGCTCGCGGACTTCCTGTGGACACACAGCGAGTGGCGGACACTGGCCACGCAGGTCCGCGGCGACTTCCCGGTGATGCGCGCCGTCTGGGCCGTGCAGACGTTTGTCGGCAACTTCGGTCCATGGCTGGTGCTGCTCCCGGCGGCCCGCATGGGTTGGCGTGGGGTGCAGGCGGAGCGGCTGTTCGTGCTCGCTGCCGTCTGGCTCGGTGCCGCCCTGGTCGTCACGAGCATCGAGCCCTTCGCGGCCTGGGAGTTCGATTTCCTCGCCCTCAAGGTGCCCGTCGCGCTGCTCGCGGCGCGCGGACTGCACGGACTGCATGCGTGGTGGCTGGCCCGCGGTTACCCCAGCGGCCGCCGCCTGACGCTGGCCACCATCGGCGCCGTCACGGTCGCACTCGTCGCCTTGGGTGGTGAGGCACTCGTCGAGCGGGCGCACACGCTCGCGCGGTTCGTGCCGCTGAGCCGCGCGGATGCACACGAGTACCGGTTGACGCACGACGAGCGCTACGCACGGCTCTGGTCCGAGACGGCCTTCCTCCGCGATCCGGCGTCGCGCCCGGGACCCGTGTACGTCTTCGGCGACCCGCTGCGGCACCTCCACGCGGAGCGACCGGCCGCGTCGCCCATCCATGGATGGGCCTGGGAGCTGCAACCGCAGGCGATGTGGGAGCGCGTGGTCCGCGACCTCGAGGTCACCGGCTCCGCGTACATCTATGTGTCGCACGAGTACGAGCGGCTCATCGCCGCGCGCGCCCCGCGCATGCAGGACCTCCTCGCGCGCCGCTATCGCCCGCACCGCGAGGGTCCCGACGGACGCTGGTACGAGCGCACCGACTGATGGCTTCCCGCGCGCGCTGTCGTGGGCGAGGGGAGACCGGTGCTCCCTGAACTCGACCTGGGGTCCACGCCGCTCGCGCTGGGGTCCGCAGCACTCGCCGGTTTCGCGGTGGGCATCGTCCCGGTCGGTGTGGCCGAGGTCTTCGCCATCGCCATCGGTGCGGTGGTGCCGCGGTCGCTCGCGGTCGCGATGCTCCTCTGCTTCACGCTCGCGCACGTGGCGTCCAAGTGGGTCTGGTACTGGGTCGGCACCGCCGCGGGGCGGATCTCGCATCCGCTGCCGCGCCGCATGATCGACCGCACGCGCGTGTTCCTCGACGCGCGACCCGGTTACGGCCCCGCGACACTCGCGGCGGGCGCCGTCGCGAGCCTGCCGCCGTTCCACCTCACCGCCATCGCGGCCGGCATCCTGCGCATGCCGCTGCGCCAGTTCCTGCTGATCTGCTTCGCCGGTCGCTTGCTGCGCTTCGGGTTGCTCGCCTCAGTCCCCGCGCTCGCGCGCCTCTGGTTCGACTGAACCCCTCCCCGCGGCGGGCCGCATCAGCCCCTCCAGGAAGAACGCCGCGAGTTCTGCGCGCCCACCCAGGCCCGACTTGTGGTAGACCGCGACGGCGTGCTGCCGGACCGTGCGTTCGCTGCGCCCGGTCGAGCCCGCGATCTGTTTGTGGCCCGCGCCACGCAGCAGCGCGAACGCCACCTCGCGCTCGGCGGGCGTCAGCCCCCAGCGCGTGAACTGCTCATCGATCGCGTCGCCCAGGCCGCTGAGCGCCGACTCGGCCCGCGCCTGCCAGGCATCTCGCTCCGCCGCGCGCGCGGCCGTCTCGGCGCGTGAGCGCATCAGGCCGGCCGCCGCACCGCGCCAGCGGCCCCACAGGAACAGCGCGAGGCCGGCGCTGACCGACATGAGGGCGAGTTCGACGAGCACGTGCGGGGAGAGCCAGCGCTCGGGGGCGTCGAGGTAGAGGTCGATCGCCCCGCCGATCGCCACCAGCGACAGCACCGCCGCGACCAGCGCCTGCACCAGGCGATCGTCCGCGAGCGGGGATGCGTCGTCGTCGGGCCTGTCCATGCCAACTCCTTGCCGCGCAGTGGCTTGTCACGGGGTTCCGGCATCCGCCGGAGATGCCCCGGCGGACGCTGATCGTGCTACCGGGTCAAACGTCGGATGGTGCGGGTGACGTGGCTGGTCGAATCATCCCGCTCGAGGCCGCGGGTCCACCGCCGGCCGATCACACACCGGAGACCTGCCATGCTCAGCAATCTACTCCCGTCGCCGCTGCACCCGGCCATCGTGCACCTGCCGATCGCACTCACCATCCTCGTTCCGCTCTTCGCCGTCGGCGCACTGGTCGCGATCCGGCGCGGCGCTCGCCCACTCGTCGCCTGGGGCATCACCACCGCATTGCTCTCGGCGCTGGCCGGGAGTGCCTGGGTCTCGCTCGAGACGGGCGAGCAGCAGGAGGACGTGGTCGAGGCGGTCGTCCCGGAGCGCGCGTTCGAGTCGCACGAAGAAGCCGCCGAGGCGTTCCTCCTCCTCAGCGTCGCGGTGCTCGGCGTCGCGTCCGTCGGCCTGCTGCGCAATCGCGCCGGCAGCGCGGCCCGTGTCGTCGCGACGGTCGGCACGCTGGCGCTCGTCGTCGGCGGCTATCGCGTAGGGCACTCGGGTGGTGCGCTCGTCTACACCCATGGGGCGGCCAGCGCGTACACCTCGGGCACGGCCGGCCTCGCCGCCGAGGGCCCCGCGCGCACCGCGGATCCCGACGACGACCGGTGATGCCGGGCGGTCTTGACGCCGCCGTCGGAAACCGGGATGTTCGCGCCGATGCCAGCCTCCTCATGGTGGATCGGCGCGGTCATCGCCGCCCTCGTCGCTGGCTTGCTCGCACGCTTCGTCTGGCGCCGCTGGACCCGCGCGGCGGCCCTCCGCGCGATGCTGCGCTTCCGTGCGCGCGTGGACCGCTTCAAGCTCACCGGCAAGCGCTACATCAGCGAGGCGCTGCTCGCCGACGACGCCATCGCCGCCGCCGTGCGCGCGCATGCGGCGGAGCATGGACTCTCCTACGACAGGACGTGGGCGCGCGTGCGCGGGTACATCGATGAGATCGTGCCCGCGTTCAACCTCTTGATGTACTACCAGTTCGGATACGCCGCGTCCAAGGCCTCGCTGGAGCTGTTCTACAAGACGTCGGTGAAGGTGCGTGACCCGCAGGCCTTCGAACGCCTGCCGCGCGAGAGCATCGTCATCTACCTGATGAACCACCGCTCCAACGCGGACTACGTCCTCGCCGGCTACGCCCTCGCCGGGCAGGTGGCGATCTCATACGCGGTCGGGGAATGGGCGCGTGTGTTCCCGCTCGAGTACCTGTTCAAGTCGTTCGGGTCGTACTTCATCCGTCGCCGCTACCGCGAGCCGCTGTACCACACCGTGTTGGAGCGCTACGTGCAGCTCATCACGCGGAACGGGGTCACGCAGGGGCTCTTCCCCGAGGGCGGCCTCTCGCGCGACGGTCACCTGCGAGCCGCGAAGATCGGCCTGCTCGACTACATGCTCGGCGTCGCACGCGAGCCCGGCTTCGCCGAGCGCATGTACGTGGTGCCGGTCGCGATCAACTACGACCGGGTGTTGGAGGACCGCAGCCTGCTGCGGGAACTCCGCGCGACCGCCGGTGGCCCCACCCCCGGCCGCTGGACGCAGTTCCGCGAGGTGCTGAACTACGCGGTCTCCAACTTCGGTCGCCTCTCCACGCGCCGCTGGAAGCGCTACGGCCGGGCGGCCGTGGTGGTGGGCGA
This sequence comes from uncultured Gemmatimonadota bacterium, assembly GCA_902825965.1. Classification (GTDB taxonomy): domain Bacteria; phylum Gemmatimonadota; class Gemmatimonadetes; order Gemmatimonadales; family Gemmatimonadaceae; genus Pseudogemmatithrix. The sequence continues at coordinate 17,978 of CADEDA010000039.1, forward strand.
ACCGGTGCCGGTGGCGCCGTGGTTGGCGGACGTTGCGCGCGAGGGCGTGTCCCTGTTCGACCGCCCACGCCCGGACCGGCTCGCCGAGGTGCAGCGCTTCACGGATTCGATGATGCAGCGCATCGGTGCGATCATTCCTGTGACCGCCGTGCCGCTGGTCTGCGCGGCCCTGCAGACGTTCGATGCGGAGTACGTGCCCGAGCCGCGGCTCTTCGCGCGGATCGAGGAACTCCGCGACGCCCTGGTGCATCAGGGCGCGGAGGTGGTGGAGCCCGCCCGCGAGGTCGCCGAGACCTTCGAGCGCGCCTACCGTATGCTCGCGATGCGCCGCGTGCTGACGAAGCAGGGCGACGCGTACGTGATCCTTCCCCGCGGCAGGGAGCTGATCAGCTACTACGCCAACGGCATCGCCCACCTGTGCGGCGGCTTCGAGGCCGAAGTCCGATCCCGGGATGCCCTGCCCGCGGACGCCTTGGTGGGCGCGTAGCGGCCAGCCCGCGTCGCCGTTCACCCGACCAGTTGACCCTCCCAAGAAGCTGGACTAGCTTAGAAGGCTCTGTTCCGTGCCGCCCGTCCGGGCGATCCACGTAGTGGCAGATGGTCGAACAACTCCAAGGGTGCAATGCCGACGATCAATCAGCTCGTCAGGCAGAGCCGTCGCGAAGTCGTCAAGAAGGACAAGGCGCCGGCTCTGAAGCAGAATCCGTTCAAGCGTGGGGTGTGCACGCGTGTCTACACCACCACCCCCAAGAAGCCGAACTCCGCGCTCCGCAAGGTCGCGCGTGTCCGCCTCGTCAACGGCTTCGAAGTCACCGCCTACATCCCGGGTGAGGGCCACAACCTGCAGGAGCACTCCATCGTGCTCATCCGCGGTGGCCGTGTGAAGGACCTTCCGGGTGTGCGCTACCACATCGTGCGCGGCAAGCTCGACGCCTCCGGCGTCAATGGGCGCAATCGCAGCCGCTCCAAGTACGGGACCAAGAAGCCGAAGGCGGGTGCCCCGGCTGGAGGTAAGAAGTAATGAGCCGCCGCAAGAGTGCCGTGAAGCGCAGCATCCTCCCCGATGCCCGCTACGACAGCCAGACCGTCAGCAAGTTCATCAACGTCCTGATGTACCAGGGCAAGAAGTCCACCGCCGAGCGCATCTTCTACTCGGCCATGGACATCGTCGAGGCCAAGGCCGCGCAGCCGGGCGTGAACGTCTTCAAGCAGGCGCTCACCAACCTCAAGCCGGTCGTCGAGGTCAAGTCCCGCCGCGTCGGCGGTGCCACGTACCAGGTGCCCGTCGAGGTGCGTCCGGAGCGCCGCACCGCGCTCGCCATGCGCTGGCTGATCAGCTACTCGCGTGACCGCAACGAGAAGTCGATGGCGGAGAAGCTCGCCGCCGAGACGCTCGCCGCGGCCAAGGGTGAGGGCAATGCCATCAAGAAGCGCGAGGACACGCACAAGATGGCCGAGGCCAACAAGGCGTTCGCGCACTATCGCTGGTAGGACGTCCGCCGTGCGCGGGGTGTCGTGACAGCGGGGGCGGCCGGTGGCCGCCCCCGCTGTCGTTCCGATCTGCCCTCAGCGCAGCACCGTGAGGTAGCCGCCCTCGTTGGTGACGAACGCGCGGCGGCCGTCGGCGCTGAAGCCGATGCGGCGCGGGATCCCGCCCACGAACACCGACTGCCGCACATCGAGCGTCGCCGGGTCGATCGCGAAGACGCGTCCCGTGCCCGGCGAGGTCATCAGCAGCGTCGAGGCATCGGGCGTGAGCCGCATGCCGAACGGCGTCATGGCCTGGCCGTTGCCCAGCTGGAGGGAATCCAGCGGGGCGAGCGTGTTCGCGTCGAGGGCCAGCACCTTCTCGGGGAACTCGATCGCGACGAAGACGCGCGAGCCGTCGGCGGAGTGCACCGCCTCCTGCACGTGACCGTTGAGCGAGCGCACCGCCGTCACGGCCAGGGTGTTGCCGTCGAGCCGGGCGACAGCCTGGCCCCCGGTGACGATGTAGCTGCCGTCGCTCGTGCGGCGGGAGATGCCGCGCATCACGCTTCCCACCGTGGCGCTGTCGCGGACGACCGTGGTGCCGCGCCGGATGCGCCGCACCATGCCGTCGAAGGAGAGCAGCAGGTACGAGCTGTCCCCCGGTTCCATGAGGATGCGGTGATGCCGCGCCCCGGCGGCGACCGAATCGACCACCGCGCCGCTGGTCATGTCCACCTGGTACACGCGGGCGCCATCGAGCAGCGTCACGTAGGCCACGGACCCGTCCGCGGTGAAGGTGGCGTCGATGGCGTTGAAGCCGAGCACGACGCTCCCGGCCGTGACCGCGCTCGCCGTGTTCACGCGGGTGGCGTTCAGGCGGTCGAGTTGGAGCACAAGTGCCGCGCCGCTGCTCGAGACCCCCAGACCGAACGGTCGGCCCTGGAGGCCACTCACCTGGCCGGCCAGGACTCCTTGGAAGGTGCTGGTGTCGGTCGGTGGGAGGGTGGGTGGGTTGGCTCCCTCCGGCGTGGAGGTGCAGGCGGTTGCGGCGGCCAGGGCCAGGGCTAGGGCCAGGGCGGGGGTGACGGGCAGGCCGAAGGAGGTACGACGTGGCATTGGGGGGCTGGTGAGGGTGACCAAACACTAGTGCCGGGGCATGCCGCTGTCAGGGCGGTTGCCACCTCGAGCGGCGGCCCCGGGGGAGCCCGGGGGAGCCGGCAGAGCGGTGTCGGCCCTATTGACATAGGCTGTTGTGCGACTACCTTTTACGGGCTACACCGATTGGCCAGAAGTGGCTCGCCGGAGTGGCAAGGATGTGCTGGTCACGACATCCCCGGGGAACTGCGCCCCGGACAGATGGGCCCGCCAACGTCGGAAGTGCAGACGCGCGGGGGGAGTGGACAGCCCGACCGATCCCGCCATTGCTCCTGGAGCAGGGCGCCGAGGTTCCCGAAAAAGCACGCAGGACAACTTGACGTCGGGTGGTGCCGCTGCGGTCCGGCGGTGCGCTGACACCCGATGCGCCGTGGGTCCCCAGTCGCGCTGCAGTGGCGATTGTACCCGGCGAGAGCGGATGGATACCGGTTCCCCGGATGCGAGAGGGGGGAACGCCTGGTCCAGCCGCGTTTTTGTTCCCTGTAGGTGTGGTGCGCGGCACTTGAGACGATCCCAATAGCGACCCTGAGCGATATCCGACGATGGCACGCACGACCGACCTGAAGTTCTATCGCAATATCGGCATCATGGCCCACATCGATGCCGGCAAGACCACGACGACGGAGCGCGTCCTCTACTACACGGGGAAGTCGCACAAGATCGGCGAGGTGCACGACGGTGCGGCCACGATGGACTGGATGGAGCAGGAGCAGGAGCGCGGCATCACCATCACGTCCGC
>CADEDA010000040.1 GCA_902825965.1 uncultured Gemmatimonadota bacterium
GGGGCGCGGGGCGGGCCACGCGGAACCGGGGATCGTGCAGCGCGGTCGCGACGCAGCTCCCCAGGCCGATGGCCACGAGGCGGCCGCTGCCGGGCGCCACGGCGTAGTGCGCGATGCGCACGTGTTGGTCGGTCACGCGGCCCGCCGGAAGATGCGCTGGCGCGCATCCACCGCCTCGAACAGCGACCGCAGGGGTCCGAGCAGGGTCTCCACCTTGCCGAGCACCAGGTAGCCGCCGGGCGCGAGGGCGTCATGGAACTTCCGCATCAGCGGCTCCTGACTCTCGCGTCCGAAGTAGATCACCACGTTGCGGCAGGTGATGAGGTTGAGTCCGCCGGCCGGCGCCGGATCGCGCAGCAGGTCGCGGCGCTCCACGTCCACGAGGGCCTTCAGTTCCGGCGCCGCCACGTGCGGCGCCTCGGCCGAGAAGTAGCGCGCCTTGAGCGGCGCCGGCATCTCGCTGAATGCCTCGGGTGCGTAGGCGCCGCGCCGCGCCGCCTCCAGCGACGCGCGGTCGATGTCGCTCCCGATGATGCGCAGCGTCTGCAGCTGCGGCTCGGTGAGCGTGCGCATCGCGTGGGCGTGGAACAGCGCCGCCAACGTGTAGAGTTCCTCGCCCGACGAGCAGCCGGCGCTCCACACGGTGAGCTGGCGCTGGCCCTGCTGCCAGAGCGCCGGCACCACGGTGCTGCCGACCATGTCCCACACGCTGGCATCGCGGTACAGCTTGGTGACGTTGATGGTCAGCGTGTCGATCAGCGCGTCGAACTCCGCCGGGTCACGGTCGAGCAGCAACGAATACGCGGCGAAGTCGGCGGCGTCGCGGGCGCGCATGCGCACCGCGATGCGGCGCCGCAGGCAGCCATCCTTGTAGTTGGCGCACGAGAACCCCCGCTCCGCCGCGATCTTCTGCGTGAGCGCGCGGAATCCGGCCTCGTCCACCGGGCCCGCGGTCATCGGCCGCCGCGCGCCGCCGTCAGCTGTTCGCGCGCCTCGCGATGGTAGGGGTCGAGCACCAGCGCCCGCTCCCACGCGTTCATGGCCTCGGTGAGGTCCCCGAAGGACGCCCGCAGCGCCCCGATCCGCGCCCACACCTCGGGCCCGAGTGTCTCGTGGTGCTTCACCGCGCGCACGTACTCCTCCAGCGCCTGGTCGGGCTGCGACCGCAGCAGGAGCAGGTCGCCGCGGTTGCGATGCAGCGGCGCCAGCCCCGGATCCTCGGTGAGCCCCTTGTCGAGTGCGGCCAGCGCCTCGTCCTCGCGCCCGGCCGCGGTGAGGGCCACCGCGAGGTTGTTGTGCAGTGCCGCCGAGTGCACGTGGGCCGCGGTGCCCTCGCTCAGCAGGGCGATCGCCTTGTCGCGCTGGCCCGAGAGCCCCGCTGCGAGCGCCGCCGAGTGGAACCACACGGCCGAGGGCGGGCGCTGGCCGAAGAGTGGGCGGGCGTGCATGAAGTGGGCATCGGCGTCGTCGAACCGCCCCTCGCGCAGCGCGAGGATGCCGAGCGACGTGTGCACGCGCGGCTCTTCCTCGCCGCCCCGCACCAGCGCGTCCTCGAGCGCCTGCCGCGCCTCGGCCAGGCGGCCGAGCCGCTCGAACGCGAGCGCGAGGTTGTGGAACACCGCCGCCTTGGCGCCGCGCTGCCGCGCCGCCGCCTCGAGGTGCGTGAGTGCCTCGCTCCACTTGCCCAGCCGCAGGTGCGCGAGCCCCAGGTAGAACCGGGCACCGAGGTCGTCGGGCCGCAACTCCGCCACGCGCCGGAACTCCCGTACGGCCTCGTCCAGCATGCCCGTCTTGTAGAACGCCACGCCGAGGTTCCGGTGCTCCTCCACCTTGACCTCCGCCGCGACCTCCTCCGCCGGCTTGGTCTTGCCCACGCGGTGCAGGAAGCCCGCCGTCGCGAGGCCGAACAGCGCCTTGCCCACCTCGAACTCCACCAGGCCCGACTCGTCCACCAGCGCGCTCACGTCGCGGCGCCCGTCGATGAGCGGCAGCAACGACTGCTGCTCGATCGTGAGCTGCGCGCCCGTCTCCGCGAGCCGGCGCCGGTCCACCTCGAACACGATGTCGAACGACGGCACCTTCTTCTCGATCAGGCTCCACTCGTCCACGCGCCGCGCGCCCTCGAGCAGCAGCGACTCGGGGTTGATCGAGACGAGGAAGTCCTGCTCCTCGGGCCGGATGTCCGACTCGAAGTTGAACGTGCCCTCGGCCCAGGTGAACAGGTAGTAGACGGCTTCCTCGATCTGGATGCGGATCTGCGCGTGCAGGTCCTCGCGCGTGATCATCGCGCGCTCCACGAGCAGTTCGCCGAGCCGCTTGGTGCGGCTCTTGGACTGCAGGTCGATCGCCTCGTCCAGCTGCGCCTGCGTGAGCAGCTGGCTCTTCACGAGGATGTCGCCCAGCCGGTCGCGGCGGTTGACGATGGAGGCGTACGAGATGCGGCCCTTGTCGAAGAAGATCGAGCCGAAGTTGTTGCGGTGCGTGACCGACAGGCAGCCGCTCTTCTTGCCCATCGAGAGCAGCTGCAGCACGTCCGGCAGCGACGCTTCCTTGAGCGATCCGCGGATGGCCATCAGTGCATCTCCTCGACGAGGCGTCCACCGATGTCCGGCCACTCCCAGACCACGCGCTCGCGGTCGAGGAAGGTGCGATCGCCGGCGGCGTCGGCTGCGGCCGCCGGCGCCATGGTCGTCGCGGCATTGGCGCCGAAGCCCAGCTCCTCGCGCGCGAGGGCGGCGTCGAGCCCGCCGCCGCGTGCATCGGCCGCGGCCGCGAGCCGGTTCACCACGCCGATCAGCTCCCGCACGCTCTGCACCGGCGGGTCGCTCACCACGTCGAGCAGGTCCGGCATCGCCGGACGCCCGAGGGCCGCGAGGAACCGCGCCACCAGCTTCTCGCGCAGCGGACGGTCCGGCGGGAGGATCTGCGCCGTGAGGCCGCCCTCGAACCGCGACCGCAGCCGGTCCGCGAGATCCGGGATCTCGGCCGGCGAGCGATCGCTCGACAGCACGATCTGCTTCCCCGCCTCGGCCAGCGCGTTGAAGACGAAGAAGAACTCGTCCTGCGTGCGCTCCTTGCCGGCGAGGAACTGCACGTCGTCCACGATCAGCGCGCCTGCCGCCCGGTAGCGGTTGCGCCAGCGCTCCACCGTGCCTTCCTGGATCGCCGTGATGAGCTCGTCCACCAACGTCTGCGCGTGCACGCAGGCCACGGGGATTGTGCCGTTGGAGGCATCCGCGATCGCGTTACCGATCGCGTGCACCAGGTGCGTCTTGCCGACGCCGCTGGAGCCGGTGATCAGCAGCGGGTTGTACCGGGCGCCCGGCGCGGCGATCACCGCATCGGCCGCGTGCACGGCCAACTGGTTGGCCGCGCCCACCTCGAAGCCCTCGCGCGAGAAGGCGCGGTTGGGGCCGCCCGGCGGCATCTCGCCGGCCAGCGCCTTCTCCACGAAGTCCTCGGCCTCGGCCAGCCGCTCGGGATCGCGGAAGAGTTCATGGCCGCCCAGCGCCTCGTCCACCGCCGTCGCCTGCGCCTCGAGGGCCCGCAGGTGCTCCACGGCCTCCACGTACACCGCCACCAGCGCCGGCACGTCGGGATCGCTGGGCAACGCGAGCGCGCGCTCGAGCACGCTCGTCTTGTAGCCCTCGCCCTGCCAGTACGCGATGGTCTCGCGCAGCCGTACCTGCCAGGACTCCACGTGCTGCTGCACCACCTGCGTCACGTCGCTGAGGAAACTCAGGAACTCCCCCGACGACACGCCCGCGATGCCGCCCTCGGGGCTCGCCTTCTGCGCGCCCGAGTTGCGCTCCCCACCCAGCGTCTGCCGGGCGATCCATTGGTTGAGCGCGCCCTGCAGCTCGCGCACCGACTGCACGCCGCGCTGTGCCAGCGTGTCGAGCGTGCGGTCCGGCACCACCACACCACGTTCCGCGCAGGAGGCCCGCAGGATCGCCACGCGCGCCTCGAACTCCGGCGGGCTCACGTCCACCACCAGGCCGCCCGAGAGCCGCGAGATCAGCCGTTCGTCCACGTCGGAGATCTCCGACGGCGGCCGGTCGCTGGTGCACACGATTTGGCGTCCCGCGTCCTGCATCGCGCTGAACAGCCGCAGCAGCTCCGCCTGCATCTCGCGACGCCCGGCGAGGAACTGGATGTCGTCGAGCAGCAGCAGGTCCACGTGCGACAGCCGCCCGCCGAAGGCCTGCGACTCCCCGGCCGACACCGCCGCGTGGAACTGCTCGGAGAACTCGTCCAGCGTGAGCGCGAGCACCTCGCCCTGCGGCTGCAGCTCCGAGAGGCGGTGTCCGGTGGCGGTGAGCAGGTGCGTCTTGCCCAGGCCGCTCGGCCCGTAGATGAACAGCGGGTTGTACGCCGTGCCCGGCGCCTCGGCCACCGCGCGCGCGGCCGCCGCCGCGAGCCGGTTGCCGGCCCCGACCACCAGGCGGTCGAACGTGAGTCGTGGATCGAGGCGCATCAGCGTCCCGGGGTGCCCGTGCTCAGCTTGCGGAGCACGAGTTCGGAGATGCCGCGCAGCGTCTCGAAGACGCCCGGCCCATGCAGGGCGTCGGCGGAGAACGAGGGCACGTTGCGGAAGTTGAGGGCTTCGTCGAGCTCGGCCACCGGCGTGATGATGTCCGCCGGCAGGTCCTGCTTGTTGTACTGGATCACCAGCGGCAGCGTGCGGGCGTCCACGCCCTGCTCGGCGAGGTTCGCATGCAGGTCCTGCATCGACTCGATGTTCTCTTCGAGCTGCCGCGCCTGGCTGTCCGCCACGAACACCACGCCGTCCGCCCCCTGCAGCACCAGCTTGCGCGTGGTCTGGTAGTACACCTGCCCCGGCACCGTGTAGAGCTGGAACCGCGTGGTGAAGCCCGAGATGCTGCCGAGGTCGATCGGCAGGAAGTCGAAGAACAGCGTGCGGTCGGTCTGCGTCGCGAGCGACACCATCTGGCCCTTCCGCTCGCCCGGCACCTGTCCATAGATGTAGTGCAGGTTGGTCGTCTTCCCCGACCGACCCGGGCCGTAGTAGACGATCTTGCAGGTGATCTCGCGCGTCGCGTAGTTGACGAGGCTCACGGGACGGACCGGTGACGAGGGGCGAAGGAGGGCGCCATGGTCAGCCCCTCCCGAACAGTGCGGCCAGGTTGCGATTCAACTCGCGCTCGAAATCCTCCGCGAGCGCCGGCGGCACATCCGACGGCTCCGGCGCGACCGACTGCAGCGTCGCGCGCAGTTCATCGAGATACAGCTGCACGATACCCAGGGAACTCTCCTCATCGAAGACGGCGAGCAGCAGCAGGATCGCGCCGTCGCCCAACGTCACCTGAGCAAGGTAGACCTGTCGGGCCTTCCCTGCGTAGTGGAGGCCGCGGAACGGCGCGCCGTCCACCATCTTGCCCAGCAGGTCGGCCGACGCGTTGATGCCGGCCGAGAGGGCACAGGCGGTCTGCACGTCCAACGACCGCTGGAAGCCCACCTGCGAGAGCACCTGCCCGCTCGTATGCATCAGCACCGCGAGTTGCAGCCGCGCGTCGTCCACGAACCGCTTCAGCGGCGCGTCGGCCCAGCCCACGGTCATGGTGTGTCGGATCACATCGCCCCCGCGCCGCGGAGCAGCTCCACGCGGAGCAGCCCCACGTTCACGCGCGGCTCGGCCACCGCCACCAGCAGCAACCCGCCCTTGCCCGCGGCGAACACCCGCCCTTCCTCCGCCTCGAGCTCGAAGAACGTCACGCCACCGAACCCTGCCGCATTGCCCGCACGTCCCGCCTTGCGGTACAGCGAGGCCGTCAGCGCCGCGAACGCGTTGGTGTTCACGCCGATCTGCGCCGTGCCGTCCACCACGATGCCGTCCTCCTCGGCGACCACGAGACAGGCGGCCACGCCACGATGCCGCGTCACGGCCGCGATGATCCCGGCGAAGGCGCTCATGCGCGCCCCCCGAGCCAGTCGCGGGCCACACCCAGGCAGCGCTCCAGCGTGCGCCGCACGAAACCCAGCGGCACGTCCTGCGGCGCCGCCACCAGCACCGCGTTCTCGCCCAGTGGCGCCATGGTGATGGTCGCGGCCTCGGTCTCGAGCACCATGCGCGTCCACCGCCCCAGCTTGAAGTGCCGCATCGCCCGCTCGGCCTCGTCGCTCACGCCCGAGAGATGCGCCCCGATCTCGGCACCGAGGTTGTGCCCGTCGGCGGTGAAGTACTCACCCGCCGCGATGAGGCCGTCGGCGTCGAGCAGCAGCGCGACCTGCTTGGAGTCCTCGAGCACCACGTCGAAGAGTCGCGCCGCCGACTCGCCCGCGAGGTCCTGCGTGGGGTCGTAGGCGGGCGCCGCCTGATCGTCCCACAGGTCGGCATCGGGCGGCGCCACCGGTGTCGGTGCCGGCGCGGCCGGCATTGGAGGCGCGACGGCAGGCGTCCCCGGAGACGACCCCGCAGGCAACCCCGCAGGCAACCCCGCAGGCAACCCCGCAGGCGACACGTTCGCCGGCGCGCTCGGCGCCTGGGGCGGCACGCCCGTGGAGGGGCGCGGCACGGTCGGGATCGAGCCCGACACCCGCGCGGCGATCGATGCCGTCGCACGCGCCGGGTTCGCCTCCACCTGCGCGATCACCCCGCGGACGGCCTCCAGCGCGGAGCGCACGGTGAGGTCGTGCGGGTCCTGGGCGGCGGCGCGCGTGAGATGGTCACGCGCCTCCTCCAGCCGGCCCTGCCGATAACACACCAGCCCCAGCCCACGATGTGCGGTGCCGAAGTGGGCGTCCAGCCGCAGCACGGCGCGCCACGACGCCTCGGCGCGTGTCTCGTCGCCCATGGCGAGTGCCACCCGCGCCACGAGGTCGTGTGCCTCCAGACGCGACGGATGCCTGAGCGCCCCGCGCTGCGCCACACGCGCCGCGTTCGCCAGCTCCCCGCGTGCGAGCAACGCCTCGCCCAGCGGCAGGAACACGAGGCTCGCCGGGTCCGCAGCGAGCGTCTCGCTCATGGCTCGGATCTCGTCAGCGGCCACTCGGCGCCTCCCGCGAGAGCACGTCGCGCAGCACGATCGCCGCCTGCAGGCCGTCGCGGATGGCCGCGATGCCCGGGTACGCCGGCGTGGACTGCACGAACTCCGTGAAGATGGCGATGCCCTCGTCGAGGTCGCCACGGCGGAAGGCCGCAGCGGCCCGCCGCACCGGCTCGGCCGTGAGGTCCACCGGCGTCAACTTGTCCGCCGGCGAGGCGTCCCGCGGCAGCGCCGCGATCCGCGAGACGCGTTCCGGCTTCTTGAGCCGGATCACGCCCGTGCTCACGAGGCCGTACGTGATGCGCGCGACGTCGAACTCGCTCATCGCCACCGTGGTCGCGATGTTCCGCAGATCGTGCTCGCCATCGATCAAGGCCAGCACCTGCCACTCCTGCGGCAGCAGGTCCAGCTGCGCCGGATGGTCCTCGTCCGGCGGCGTGAGGTACGGGATCACGGACAGGTTGGGCACGCGGTCGGCGATCCGCGACCACTCGTCGATTCGGCGGGCGCCTTCCATGAGCAGCGACTCGGTGGAGATCGGCACCGTCGCGTCGCGCAGGTCCTCGCCGTCGAGCCCTTCCTCGAACCGGAAGAAGCCCTCGCGCCACGACATCAGCTCGAACACCACCGCCTCGATCTGCAGGCGCACCTGCCGCTCGATCTCCTTGCGCGTCACCAGGCCCAGCGCCACCAGGATCTCTCCGAGCCGGCGCGCGTCGCCCTTCTGCTGCTCGGCCTGCGCACGCGCCATGTCCGCATCCGTGAGCCGGCCCGACCGCACGAGCAGGTCGCCCAGGCGATGCGGGTTGGAGCGGATCGACGCGCTCACCACCTTGCCGTTCTCGAACAGCACCACGCCCTCGTTGTCGCGCAGCTCGGAGACGACACGCAGCGAGCCGGTCTTCCGGCTCAGGTCGAGCAGCTGGAAGACGTCGTGGATGCCGAGTTCCTGGAGCGGACCTTCGATCGCCATCAGCCCTCCCCTGCGCCGTCGGGGGCGTCGCCGCCGTCCAGCCGGTGCTGCACCTTGCGCGACTCCCGAAACGCCCGACGCGACCATTCACTGTCCGGGGCCAGCGTCGCCACCTTGCGCCAGCTCGCGAGCGCCTCGCGGAACCGCTCGTGCTGCACCAGCAACATGCCCACGTAGAAGATCGCGCCCACGTGCGTCTCGTCGAAGCGCAGGATGCGCTGGAACGCCACCGCGGCATCCACGTAGCGCTCCTCCTCGAACAGGAGCTCGCCCAGGGCGAGCAGGCCGTCGAAGTTGTACGGGTCGCGTTCGAGGAACTCCACGAGCAGCATCAGCGCGTCGCGCGTGCGATGGCCCAGCCGGTACACGCCGGCCAGCGCGAGCGTGGCGTCGGCGTAGGTGGGCACGGACTCCAGCGCCGCCAGCAACTCCTTCTCGGCCTCGTCGAACACGCCGCGCTGCATCAGCAGCCGCGCGAGGTCGTAGCGCACGGCGGCGAAGTCGGCGTCCAGCGTGAGGGCGTGACGGTACGCGGCGATCGCCGCATCGAGGTTGCCGAGCGTACGCGTGATGTTGCCGATGCCGCGCAGCACGTCGGCCCGGTGCGGGGCCACGGACCGCGCATGGTCGAGCGCCTCGAGCGCCCGGTCGGCGTCACCGGCCTCGAACCGCGCGGTCGCGGCCAGCATCAGCGCGTCGGGGTCGTGGGGTGCCCGCGCCACCAGCTGCTCGGCGATCGCCCCCGCCTCCTCGCCGCGACGCAGCATCAGCAGCGACTGCGTCTGCCCGCGCAACGCGTCCACATGGTCCGGGTCGCGCTCGCGTGCGTCCTCGAACCGCTCCAGCGCATCGCCCCAGGCACCCTGCCGCCCCAGCGCCTCGCCGAGCAGGACGTTGCCCACCACCGGGTCCGCACCGCGGGCGAGCACCCGCCGCGTCTCCGCCATCGCGCGGTCGGTGAGGCCCTTGGACAGGAAATCCGTCGCCAGCCGGTACGGATCGGACTCCAGCGGCGGCGCCGGCTCCATCACCGGCGGCGCCAGCTCGGTGAACAGCGAGTCGAGCAGCGTCGGGTCGAACGTGAAGGTGTCCACCTCGCCCGACATGCGATGTTCGCCGCCGAGGTCGGGGACCACCGACAGGTCGGGATCCTCGTACTCGAGGTCGATCGCCAGCGCGAACTTCTGCGCCACGTAGTACGGGTCGAGTTCCAGCGCGAGCTTGGTCTCGCGCAGCGCCCCGTCGAAGTCGCCGAGGTTGGAGAGCGTGAAGCTGAGGTTGTAATGCGCCTCGGCGAACTCCGGCTTGGCCTGGATGGCCCGTGCGAACGCCGTGCGGGCATCCTCGAACTTGCGCAGCTCGGCCAGCACCATGCCCACGCCGTTCCAGGCGACCGCGTTGTCCATCGCCGACTCGAGCACCTGCCGGTAGGCCTCGAGCGCGAGCTGGTAGCGCCGTCCCCGGGTGAGCAGCAGGGCGAGGTTGAGCCGCGCCTTCACGAAGTGCGGATCCACCTGCAGTGCGTCGCGGAACGCATCGACGGCGTCGTCGGCGCGGCCGGCATGGAAGAGGGCGACGCCGAGGTTGTTCCGCGCGAGTGCGTACCGGTCGTCGATCGCGAGCGCCTGCTCGTAGCTCTCCATCGCCGCCGCGTGCTGCCCCGTCTGGTGCAGGGCCACGCCGCGTTCGTTCCACAGCTTGGGGCTGTCGTGCCGCTCCGCCAGCAGCGTGTCGTACAGCTCGATCGCCGGCTTGGGGTCCTTCTGGATCAGGTGCAGTTCGGCCATCGCCTGCATCACCAGCGCGCGGTCCTCGCCCTTCTCGAGCGCGCTCTGGTACGCCCGCATCGCCTCGGCGATGTAGCCCTGCTGCCGGTAGGCGAGGCCCAGCGTGTACTGCGCGAGCGATTCGCCGTGGGCGATCGCCATCTGCGCCTGCGAGCGCCGCGCCTGGCGACCGGGCAGCAGCTCCTCGTACTTGCGGGGATCGTACTGGTCGAGCGAGAGATTCGCCTGCGCGCGCGAGAGCGACGGGTTGAGCTGCACCGCACGCTTCGAGGCCGCCGAGGCCTCGGCGTGCTGCCCGAGGTCGCCGAGCACGAACGAGAGCAGGAAGTGCGCGTCCGGGTTGTCGGGATTGAGCTGGATGGCGCGCCGCAACTCGCCCAGCGCTTCCTCGGCCGCGCCCTGGTTGTACAGCACCTCGCCGACGTAGAAGTGCAGCAGCGAGCTCTCGGGGTCGAGCGCCAGCGCCGCACGGAACCAGTGCAGCGCATCCCCCAGCCGACCGATCGCCTTCTCCGACAGCCCGAGCTGGATCATCGCCGCCACGTCCTGCGGCCGCGCGGCGAGCAGGGCGCGGAACTCCGGGATCGCGTCGTCGTGCTGGCCGAGCAGCGCGAAGGCCCGCCCCAGGTCCCAGCGCGCGTCGCGGTCATCCGGCCGGAGCCGGATGCGCTCGCGCAGTTCGTGCACCCGCTGGTCGTAGTAGCCCGTGTTGAAGTACGCGACCTCGAGGTTGCGCTGCGCCACCTGCATCTTCGGGTCGAGCTCAAGCGCCTGCGTGAACGCGGCCACCGCCTCCTGGTACAACCCCTTGTTGAAGTACAGCACGCCGAGGTTGTTGTGCGCACCGGCGTCCGAGGGGTCGATACGGCGCGCGAAACCGCGCAGGACCTCGCGGTCCCGTTCGGAGATGTGGGCGGTGGACGGCGTCGTCACCCGACGCGGATCGCCTTGAGCATGGTGCGGAGGCTCGGCGGGTCCGGCAGCAGCAGGAAGAAGCCGCGCAGCCGTTCGTCACGGTCCTGCAGGTGGAACTCGCTCTCCACGCAGACCACGTGACTCGCCCCCTGTGCACTGGCCACGTAGGTCGAGGTCAGCACGGCGTCGCTCATGTCCACCGCCAGGCTCGGCGGCGAGGGCAGCAGCGTCATCTTGAAGAAGTCGGCGAGTGCATTGAGGTACGCGGCGCTCAGGATGTTGCCCGCCTCCTTGATCGCCGACTCCTCGATGCGGCCGAGTTCGGTCACGTTGCGGCGCATCATCAGGCCCGCGACCTTGAGTGCGATCGGATGCGGGAACACCAGCAGCGTGAGGCCCGTTAGGTCGCCCTCCATCTTCATGAGCACCGCCGCCACCGGCTCCTCCGGCGGCGCGATCTGGTTGGGCACGTCGTCCAGCGCCGAGACAGTGAGCTCGGGCACGCTGATCATGATCCGCTGTTCGGTCATCTGCGAGAGCGCCGTCGCGGCATGGCCCGCGCCGATGTTCGCGACCTCGCGCAGCGCGTCGAGCTGGGCGGCCGAGAGGGTCCGGAGGTCGTCCGGCGAGTAGGCTGCGCTCACAGGAGGTTCCCCACGTCCACGATGAGCGCCGGCGCGCCATCGGCCAGGATGGTGGCCCCGCTGAAAAGCGCGGCCGCGTCCCGCACCGCATCGAACGACTTCACCACGATATCCTCCTGTCCGGTGAGCTCATCCACCACGAGTCCGGCGCGGCGGTCGCCGCGCTCGATCACCACGATCTCCTCCAGGCCCGTCGCCGTGCCCGGGAGACTGACCACGTCCCGCAACCGCAGAACCGGCAACAACTCATCCCGCAGCACCAGCACGTCGCGCCCCTGCACCTGGCGGATCGAGGACGCCGACCGCTCCAGCGTCTCGCGCACGTGCGTCAGTGGCAGCGCGTAGCGCTCGTTCCCCACGCGGGCGAGCAACGCGCGCACGATCGCCAGCGTCATCGGCAGGCGGATCGTCACGGTCGTGCCCTTGCCCTCCTCCGTCACCACCTGCAGGGTGCCGCCCAGGCCGCGCACCTTCGACTGCACCGCATCGATCCCCACGCCGCGGCCCGACACGTCGGTCACCTGCTCCGCGGTCGAGAACCCGGGGTGCGCGATGCACTGCAGCATGGTGTCGTCGTCGAGCTTGCTCGTGCCCGGCTCCACCATGCCGAGCTCGAGGGCACGGCGCAGCACCCGTGCCCGGTCGATCCCGCGCCCGTCGTCGCGCACCACGATCATCACGGCCGAGCGGTCGCGCTGCGCGCTGAGCACCAGCCGTCCGGCGCGCGGCTTGCCGTTGGCCTCGCGCACCTCCGGTCGCTCGAGGCCGTGGTCGACCGCGTTGCGCAGCAGGTGCACCACCGGCTCGCCGATCTCGTCGAGCACCGACCGGTCGAGTTCGATGTCCTTGCCCTCGATGGCGAACAGCACGTCCTTGCCCAGTTGCCGCGCCACGTCGCGCACGAGTCGCGGGAAGCGGTCGAACACCTGGCCCACCGGCACCAGGCGGCTGGTCATGATCTCGGTCTGCAGGTCGGAGATGAGACGCGTCGCGTCCTCCATCGCCTCCTGCAGCGGCGCGTTCGCGAGGCCCGCGGTGAGCGCCTGCAGGCGTCCGCGTACGATCACCAGCTCGCCGATCAGGTTGAGCAGGGCGTCGAGGCGCGACAGCTCGATGCGCACGTGCCGTGTGCGCGTCGGGATCGCCCGCTCCGCCGTGGCGCTCAGCGCCTCATCCGTCGCGCGGCGGCCGAACGCCTCGCCGCGGTCCGAGGCCCGCCGGTTGTGCGCCGCCGCCTCCACCAGCTGCACGCTCACGTCGGCGATGTCACCCGCACTGCGCACGGCGCGTTCCAGTTCGGCCACCCCGGCCGTCGACGCCACGCGCACCACGAACCGCTGCGGCGTGGTCGCCGCCTGCAGCCGCTCCACCGACGGCTCGCAGTGCTCCACCTCGCCCAGTTCGCGGAGGCGCTGGATCGCCATGAAGGCGCGCACGCCGGGGAGCAGCGTCGTCGGCGACTGCGTGATGGTCACCGTCGCGCCGGGACCGCTCGGCGCCGGCGTGCTCGGCGCCGACAGGGCCGCCGCCGGCGACGCGGGCGCAGCGGACGGCGTCGGGGCATCCGCCGCCGGCACCGCGAACTCCGACGTCACGCGGAACGTGTCGCTCGGCCGCACCACGCGGAACTCCGAGGTGGAGCGCCCGCCCGCGATGTCGTGCAGCTTCTCCAGCACACGCTGCATCGCGCTGTTCATCGGCGTGTTCTCCGCCGCCTGCTCCACGCCGTCCTCAAGCGCGTCCGCGGCCGCGAACAGCGCGTCCATGAGGTCGGCCGAGACCATCTGCTCGCCCGAGCGTACCTTGTCGAGCAGCGACTCGAGTTCGTGCGAGAACTCGGCGACGGCGGTGTAGCCCATCGTCGCGCTCATGCCCTTGATCGTGTGCACGCCGCGGAAGATCGCGTCCACCGGCTCACGCGACGTCTCGCCCTGCTCGAGGGCGAGCAGCGCGCGATTGATCGCCGAGAGCTGGTCTCGGCTTTCGGTGCGGAAGAGGTCGGCGTAGCGGGCGGGATCCACGGAGGCGGCTCGCGTGCGGGTGACGGCGGGGGAGCGTCGGGCTCAGCCGAGCACGCGCTGCACCGCCTCGAGCACGCGACTCGGCTGGAACGGCTTCACCACGAAGTCCTTGGCGCCGGCCTGGATCGCCTCCACCACCAGCGACTGCTGGCCCATGGCGCTGCACATCAGCACCTTCGCCGCCGGGTCGAACTTGGTGATCTCGCGGACCGCGTCGATGCCGCCCATGTCGGGCATCACGATGTCCATCGTCACGAGGTCGGGCCGCAGCTGCTTGTACTTCTCCACCGCCTGCGTGCCGGTCTCCGCCTCGCCGACGATCTCGAAGCCTGCCTGCTGCAGGATGTCTCCGACCATCGTCCGCATGAAGATGGCGTCATCACAGATCAGTACCGTCGGGGCCACGCGTTCCTCGTCTTGATGATGTGGGGTCTGTTCGCGATCAGATCGTCACCAACACCGACTTGCACAGGGCGTCGACGTCCATCAGCAGCGCCGGCCCCTCCACGAGTCGGACCATCCCGGCCACCAGCCCGTCGGCCGCGCGCGCGGCCTCCACCGGCTCGACGGCGGCATCCGCACTCGCCGCCACCGCGTACACGAGATCGACCCGCACGCCCATCACCCGCCCCTCGCTCTCCACCACCACCACGGAGCCACCATCCTCCGTCCGGGTGAGGCCGAGACGCTGGGCGAGGTCGACGACGGTCAGCACGCTGCCCCGCAGGTTCAGCAGCCCGAGCACCCAGCTGGGCGCGCCCGGCAGCCGCGTCACGTTGCGCGCGGAGACGATCTCTCGGATCTGCACCAACTCCCACGCCACCGCCTGCCCGCCCACCTCGACCACGAGGTAGCGCGGGGCCCTGGATTCATCCGTTTGCTCTATAGAAGCCAAGGTAGTCCAGCGGATCAGGGTGGGCAAACAACTCCGGGAGCTCCGCCGCCGTGGTGAGCGAATGCCGGAGTTCCGCCGGCAGCGGGGAGCGCAGGTCGATCTGGGCGCCCGACACCGGATGCTTAAAGACGAGCCAAGCGGCATGAAGGAAATGCCGCTTGGGCGGGAGCCCCACCAGGCGCCGCCCGCCCCCGCCCCCGTAAGTGTCGTCCCCCACCACCGGATGCCCGATCGATGCCAGGTGCACCCGGATCTGGTGCGTGCGCCCGGTGTGCAGGTGGGCGCGCAGCAGGTCGCAGGACGCGAACCGCGCCAGCCGCACGAAGTCCGTCCGCGCCGCCCGTCCGCCCTCCCGCACCGCCACCCGCGTGCGGTCGTTCGGGTCGCGGGCCAATGGCTTGTCCACGGTCACGCGGTCGCCGTCGAGGTGCCCCCAGCAGAGCGCGGCGTAGCGGCGGGTGATCTCGCGCGCCGCCAGGGCTCCGCTCAGCACCCGCAGCGCCCGGTCGGTCTTGGCCACGAGCAGCAGCCCGGAGGTCTCCTTGTCGAGCCGGTGCACCAGCCCGGCACGCTCGGGCGCCGCCCCCTCGGCCAGTCCCTGCCCCCGCCCCATCAGCGCGTTGACCAACGTGCCCGACCAGTTCCCGGGTGCCGGGTGCACCACCATGCCCGCCGGCTTGTCCACCACCACCAGCTCGTCGTCCTCGAACACGACGCGCAGCGGGATCTGCTCCGGCAGCACCTCGCGGCCCGGCGGCGTGGGGATCGTCACCGCGATCGTGCCGCCGGGTTCGAGGCGCAGGCTCGCGCGCTCGCCGCTGCCGTCCACGGTCACCTTCCCGGTGGCGATCAGCGTCGCTGCCTGGGTACGTGAGTGCCCGGTGAGCCGTGCGACCGCGAGGTCCAGGCGTTCACCCGCGACCTCGTCCGTGGCGAACGTGTAGGCACCGGGCGCCAGCGGTTCCGTCACCGGTCCGCGGCCTTCAGGGGTCCTTCCCGGTGACCGGTTCGGCGTCCTTCGTCGGCTCGGGCTCGTTCCAGAAGACGATGGTGAGCAGCACCGCACCCGTGCTCACCGCGATGTCGGCCACGTTGAAGGTCGGCCAGCGCCACGCCTCCACCCCGACGTCGAGGAAGTCCACCACGCCGCGCGCCGAGCGGATGCGGTCGATCAGGTTCCCCAGCGCACCGCCGGTGACCAGCGCCAGTGCCCACACGCGCCAGCGCGCGCCCGGCGGGCTCGACGTGTACAGGCGCCACATCACCACCACCGCCACCACCGTGAGCGCCATGAAGATCCAGCGCGACCACGGCCCCAGGTGCAGGCCGAACGCCGCCCCCGGATTGTAGACCAGCGTCAGGCGGAACCACTCGCCGAACACCGGGTGCGGCACGTACGCCGGCGACAGCCGGTCGACGGCGAGCAGCTTGGTGAAGGCATCCACGAGCACCACCGCGAGCACGATCGCGAGGTAGCGGCGCGTGGACATCGGCGCCGCGAGGTCCGCCTCACTTCTTTCCATCTTCCTCACGCTGCTTGCATTCGATGCAGTATCGCGCGTGCGGCAGCGCGTCGAGACGGTCGAAGCCGACCTCGCCCCCGCAGTTGTGGCACTTGCCGAACTCCTCCGGCTGGCGGTAGAGCCGGCGCAGCGCCTGGTCCACGTGCCACAGGAAGCGCCCTTCCTTGGACGCGAACAGGAACGCCTTCTCGCGCTCCATGGCGTCGGTGCCCTGATCCGCCATGTGGAACGAGTACGCGCTCAGGTCGCCGTCGGCGCCCTGCGGCGTGTTCCCGAACGTCTCGTCGTAGTGGCCGAGCTCCTTGAGCACGCGCTTGCGCTCGTCCATCAGGCGCTTCTCGAAGTACGCGATCTGCTTCTTCTGGAGCGGCTTGAACTTCTTCTCGCCACCGTTGTTCGGGGTCGCCATCGTCAGCTGTCCTTTGAAAGGGCGATGCGCGCGGTCGGACCGTCCAGCTCCACCTCGGCCTGAGCCTGCCACGCGAGTGACACGGGGAACCCGTCGGCGATGACGACGTCCCGTGCGAGTGTCTCTCCTGCGATCCACGTTGCGTGCGGACGCAACGCCTCCTGCACCGCCGCCGGCGCCGCGATCGCGAGCCGGATGCGGTCGCTCACCGCGAGCCCGGACTCCTTGCGGAGCCGCTGCACGCGCGAGACCACCTCGCGCGCCATGCCCTCGGCGCGCAACGCCGGCGTCACCGCCGGGTCCAACGCGACGGACATGCCGTCGCCCTGCTGCACCACCAGCGACGTGGACGCGCGCGCCGTGATCGTCACGCGCGTCGCGTCGAGCGCCAGCGGCCCGTGGCCCGGGACCTCCACGGTCACCGTTCCACCCTGCTCGATGGTCCGCAGTTCCGCCTGGCCCAGCCCCTCGACGATCGGCTTCGCCGTCTTCATCGCGGGGCCGAGCACCTTGCCGAGCACCGGGAAGTTGGCCTTGCCCTCGAGCTTCACCCAGTCGGCAGCGGAATCGGCGAACGCGACCTGCTTGACGTTGAGTTCCGCCGCGACGAGTGGCGCGATCGTCGCGTGCCAGGCGGCGTCGAGGCCCGGCACCACGCAGGTGAGCGCAGCCAACGGCTGCCGGACCTTGATGCCGGCCGATTCACGCGCTGCGCGCCCCAGCGTGGCCAAGGTCCGCGCGGCGCGCATCGCGTCCTCGAGCCCCGCGTCGGCCGTCGGTCCTCCGGCTGCCGTCGCGCCATCCGCCGTCCCGCGCCGGTACGGCGCCAGATGCACCGACGCACCGGTCAACTCCACGTGCATCCAGTCCGACACGAACGGCGCGAACGGCGCCAGCAGGCGCGTCGTCACCACGAGCACCTCGTGCAACGTCGCGAACGCCGCGCGGCTGTCTGCCGAGTCCACCTCGTAGAAGCGCGACCGCGAGAGGCGTACGTACCAATTGGCCACGTCCTCGCTCACGAAGTCCATCAGCAGGCGCGCGGCCGCCGTCGCGTCGAACCGCAGCAGGGTCGCGTTCACCTCGGCTTCCACCGACGCGAGCCGCGAGAGCACCCAGCGATCCAGCACCGGCCGGTCCGGCACCGCCGGATCCGCCGCACTCGGCCCCCACCCGAAGTTCGCGTACTGCGCGAAGATCCCCGAGTACACGTTCCGCAGCGTCACCAGGAACCGCCCCGCCGTCTCGCGGATCACCGCCTCGTCGAACCGCCGCGGCACCCACACCTGCGAACTCGCCATCAGGAAGAGCCGCACCGCATCCGCACC
Source organism: uncultured Gemmatimonadota bacterium (assembly GCA_902825965.1). GTDB lineage: Bacteria > Gemmatimonadota > Gemmatimonadetes > Gemmatimonadales > Gemmatimonadaceae > Pseudogemmatithrix. The sequence continues at coordinate 17,503 of CADEDA010000040.1, forward strand.
ATGCCGCGTCATCACGGCGCGCGGCTCCACGGTGTTGCCCTTCGACTTCGACATCTTCTGCCCGTTCGCGTCGAGCACGAGGTCGTTCACCACCACCGCGCGGTACGGCGCCGCCTGGCCACTCGGGTTCTTCGGCAGCGCATCCCCCAGCCCCGTCGCGATCGCGAGCAGCGAGTAGAACCACCCGCGTGTCTGGTCCACGCCCTCGGCGATGAACTCCGCGGGGAAGTACCGCGCGACCTTGTCGCGGCTGCCCGGCTGATGCGGATACCCCCACTGCGCGAACGGCATCGACCCCGAGTCGAACCAGGTGTCGATCACCTCGTGCACGCGCCGCATGGTGCCCGTGCCGCTCGCCGCCGGCCAGGTGTACGTGTCCACGTGCGGCTTGTGCGGATCGAAGTCGCCGCCGAGCGTGCGCCCCACCTTGGCGGCGAGCTCCGCGTACGACCCGATCACCTCGATCTCGTTCGGGTCCGCATCGTTCACCCACACCGGCAACGGCGTGCCCCAATACCGATCGCGCGAGATCGCCCAGTCGATGTTGTTCTCGAGCCATCCGCCGAACCGCCCCGATCCCACCTCGGGCGGGTTCCAGTTCACGGCCGCGTTGCGCGCGATCATCTCGTCGCGGAACGCGGTGGTGCGCACGAACCAGCTCGAGCGCGCGTAGTACAGCAGCGGCGTGCCGCAGCGCCAGCAGTGCGGATAGCTGTGCACGAACCGCTGCGCCTTCCACAGCTGGTCGCGGCGCTGCAACTCCTCGATGATCAACGGGTCGGCGTCCTTCACGAACTTCCCGCCCACCAGCGGCATCGTCGCGGGGAACTCGCCCCGCCCGTCCACCGGGTTCACGAACGCGAGCCCGTGCCGCTGGCCCGCGGCGTAGTCATCGGCTCCGAACGCCGGCGCCATGTGCACCACACCCGAGCCATCGTCGGCGGAGACGAAGTCCTCGCCCACGATCACCTCGCGCTGCCCGGCGTCGGGGTACGCGACCCAATCGAGCGGCCGGCGGTACTTCATGCCCACCAGCGCACTGCCCGCGAACGTGCCGACGAGGTCCCAGCGCTCCGTGTAGTCCGCGCCCAGCACCGCGCCCGCGCGTGCCTCCGCGAGGATGATCGTCCAGTCGTGCACGTTCTTCTTGCGGAGCTCCACGTACGTGAGCGTGGGGTTCACCGCGAGGGCGACGTTGGACACCAGGGTCCAGGGCGTTGTCGTCCAGACGATGATGCGACGACGAACACCAGGTGTGAGGTGTGCGGTGTGAGGAGTGAGGGACTGCGGCGTCGCTCCTCCCACCTCACTCCTCACAGCTTCCTTCTCAAGATCGAGCCCCACGTACACCGACGGGTCCTCGACATCCTCGTAGCCCTGCGCGACCTCATGCGACGACAGCGCGGTGCCGCAGCGCGCGCAGTACGGCAGGATCTTGTGTCCCTTGTAGAGCAGCTTCTTGTCGTAGAGCGTCTTCAACGCCCACCACACGCTCTCCACGTACGCGTTCGAATACGTGATGTAGGGATCCGCGTAGTCGAGCCAGTACCCCATGCGCTCGCTCACGCCCTCCCAGTCGCCCTTGTAGGTCCACACGCTCTCACGGCAGCGGCGATTGAACTCCGCCACGCCGATGCGTTCGATGTCCTGCTTGCCGGAGATGCCGAGCTGCTTCTCGACCTCGATCTCCACCGGCAGGCCGTGGGTGTCCCAACCGGCCTTGCGCGGCACGTGGTACCCCAGCATCGCGCGGTGCCGGCAGAACAGGTCCTTCACCGTCCGGGCGAACACATGGTGGATGCCCGGCTTGCCGTTGGCGGTCGGCGGTCCTTCGTAGAACACCCAGGGCTCGGCCCCGGCGTGCAACGCCTGAGACGCTGCGAACACGCCGTCGCGCGTCCACCGCGCCATCACGTCCTGTTCCAGGTCGTCGGCGCTCCACTCGGCCGGGATCGGCCGGAACGTGCGCGCGCGCGTCGCGTCGCCGCTCATGGCATCCGCTCCAGCACACCGCGCACCAGCGCGGTCAACCGCGGCTCCGCCTCGGCGGCCACGGCCAGGATCCGTTCCAACGACGCCTCCTCGAGCGCATCCGGCAGGCACTGGTCGGTGATGATCGAGCAGCCGAGCACCGCCATGCCGGCCTGCGCGGCCACGATCACCTCGGGCACCGTGGACATGCCGACGACGTCGGCTCCCAAGGCCCGCAGCATCCGGTACTCCGCCCGGGTCTCCAGGTTGGGACCCGCCACCGCGACGTAGACCCCCTCGCGCAGCGTGATGCGCTCTGCCGTCGCCACGGCACGCGCCAACTCGCGCAGCGCCGGTGTGTACACCGCACTCATGTCGGGGAACCGCGCGCCCAACGGCGCATCGTGCGGCCCGATCAACGGGTTGTCGCCGAGGAGATTGATGTGGTCGGCGATCAGCATGAGATCGCCCGGGGCCCAGAGCGGGTGCATCCCGCCGCAGGCGTTGGACACCACCAGCGTCCGCGCGCCCAAGGCACGCATCACGCGCACCGGGAACGTCACCTGCTGCAGCGAATACCCCTCGTAGCGGTGGAAGCGGCCCTGCATCGCCACTACACGCTTGCCACCGAGGCTGCCGAGCAGCAGCCGCCCGCGGTGCGACTCCACCGTCGAGATCGGGAAACCGGGGATCGCGTCGTATTCGATGCGGCATTCCACCTGCATCGCGGTGGCGAGCCCGCCCAGGCCGGTGCCCAGGATGACCGCGACCTCCGGGACCAGCGCCGACTGCGCACGCACGGCGTCCACCGCACGCGCGATCGCCGTCGGCGTGTGCAGTTCGCTTCCAGGGACGAGGACCGCGCTCACCGAACCCCGCTCATCGATACGGTTCGTTGTCCAGGTCGCTCGGCGGCTCAGCGATCACCAAGGGCAGTTGATCAGCCGAACGCGCAGGCTCCGGCGCAAAGAGCGGCGCGCCCATGGGCGGCAGTGGTGGGGCGGACTGCACCGAAGGTGCAGCGGCAACGTGGGTCGCGGCCTGGGCAGCGGCCTGGGCGGCGGCTTGCGCCGCCGCCTGCTGCTTCACCACCTGCGCCGCCTGTGCGGCAGCGGCGGCATTCGCCGAGAGCCGACGTTCCACGGCCGCCGCCGCATCCTTGAACGGCCGCTCCGCCTCCGACGCGGCGACTTCGGCGAGATGCCGCTCGGCGAACATCTTGAGCTGCGCGAGGTAGGCGCGCCGCGTGCGGTCGAGCTGCTCGATCTCCTGCAACAGCGAGGCGATCTCCTCCTGCGCGGCCGCGCGCAGCCGGGCCCCCTGCGCCTGCGCTTCCGCCAGGTGCAGCTCCGCCTCGCGCTTCGCCTGCGACTTCACCTCGTTGCGCAGTTCCTGCGCCGAGATGAGCGCCTCGTTGAGCGCGCGGTCACGCTCGCGGAACGCCCGGAGCTGCTCGTGGAAGCTGCGCGCCTTGTCCTCGAGTTCCATGTTCGAGCGCATCAGCCGCTCGATCTCGTCGGCGACCTGCTGCTTGAACTGGTCCACACGTGCGCGGTCG
>CADEDA010000041.1 GCA_902825965.1 uncultured Gemmatimonadota bacterium
GGCGGCGACCGGGCCCATTCTCGCGAAAGGATCAGGAGAGGCCTCGAACAAGCGTCTCTCCCGAGCCCCGCGCGTCGGCCGCTTAGAAAGCCGTCACGGCCTCGAGCACAAATCCCTTGAAGCGACCGCCGTTGCGAATGTCCGTGCTACTGAAGCCATCGTAGGTCTGGTTCACATACTCGGCTTTGAGGAGCAGACTCGGCGTAATCCACCAGCCGCCGCCGAAGTTGGTGCGGGTCACATCGACATCGCTATTGGCGCCACCGAGGTTTCCGGTCACGGTGTTCCAGCGGCCACCCACAAAGAGCCGTTCACCCGGCAAGAACCGATACACGAGCTCGGCCATCAGCTGCGTCACATCGCGCTCTGGCGGCGCGACTCCAGCCGGTGCACCACCCGTCCCTTCCTGCCCACGCCCGGACGCGTTCTCATAGACGCCGAAGAACTCGAGCCCGCGGAACTTGACGAACGGGTTGATCATGTACGCCGTGACCGCATCGCTGAAGCCCGGGTTGATCATCCCAGACGACGCGTTCGCCGTTTCGGTCGCCACGTAGTTCTCCAGGACGTAGTAGTAGCGAGACCCCGCGCGATCACCGGTGTAGAATGTGTTGTTGATGGCTCCCTTCTGTGTGCGATAGGAGCCTGAGAGGCGGACGCGCAGATCCTCGCTCATCTGGCGATCGAATCCCGCCTTGAACATCAGCGCTGGTTCACGACTGTTCGGACGCTGGATATTGCCGCGAATCTCGCCATTGGTGAGGGCGATGACGCCGAAGAGATCTCCCTTCTGGACAATTGCCTCTGTGCCTACTTCTGTGGTGAACGCATCGAGAATCAGGTTCCCGACGAACGGATTGTACAAGGCCTGCCCGTTGTCCGTTCGCCGGAAATGAAAGTCGCCATAGTTGATCTCGAAGTGACCGATCTTCAGGGTCGTGTACTTCATGATGTCATTGAAGAGCGGCAGGTCAATCGGGGACTCGTCGATCTGCAAGAATCCGTCCTTCACCCACGTCTCGTTGTGACGCCGCGCGGAGAGGTAGCTGGTCAGCTGCACGCGCACCCCCGGCGCAAGCTGCGCGTGGAGATACATATTGGCCGTAGCATTGTTGAAACCATTACCGACTTCCATCAACCGATTGCGGTTCGCGATCGCAGCGCTGCCGGCGTTGCCCGGCGACGGCGCCACGGCAGGCACTGCCACCGAATCGGCGGTGTTCGAGTGCGAGAGCGCCTGGAACTGCTGCGTGAACGCTGCACCCCACTGCAGCGCGAAGCCCCGATACTCCGCCCCGGCCTCCTTCGAGGTTTCGAACAGGTTCAGGCCGCGCTTGTCCTGCGGCCTCAGGTACTGAATCACGTTCTGCGGTTGAAACCGCGTCTGCGCAGTGTCAACGGCCTGGGCCGCCGAAAGCGATGGCAGCGTCAGCATCACCGCTGCGATCGCGCTGCAGATCATCCTGGTGTTCGAGTTCATCGTCCTTCCTCCCCATTGTGTGTATGCTTGATTGCCGTCAGTCATGTCGCTGGCTCGCTACGTCGTGTGGCGGTGGATTCATGTCACCTCCTGTGACGCGAGCTCTCCGGCGCCGCGGAGCACTTCCCGCTCCTTCCACAGCGAATAGACCGCAGGAATCACGAGCAGCGTCAGCACCGTGCTCGAGACCATCCCGCCGATCATCGGCGCCGCGATTCGCCGCATCACCGTGCCGCCCGCTCCCGTGCCCCAGAGCAAGGGCAAGAGCCCGCCCATGATTGCGGTCACCGTCATCATCTTGGGGCGCACACGCTCGACCGCGCCCTCAATCACGGCGTCGTAGAGATCGGCGAGAGTCGCACGCTGCCCCGCCGCCGTCCGTGCCTGCCACGCGTGGTCGAGGTAAATCAGCATCACAACGCCCGTCTCGGCGGCGACGCCTGCGAGCGCAATGAAGCCGATCGCCACGGCCACCGACCAGTTGTAGCCGAGCAGCCAGAGGAACCAGAGTCCGCCGACCAACGCAAACGGCAGCGAGAGCATCACAATCAACGACTCGCCGACGTTGCCGAAGTTCAGGTACAGCAGCAGGAAGATCAGCGCCAGCGTCGCCGGGATCACCAGTTTCATACGGGCCTTTGCGCGCTCCATGTACTCGTATTGCCCGCTCCACGTGATTGAGTAGCCGGTGGGGAGCGCGACCTGCTGCGCGACGGTGCGCTGCGCCTCCGCGACGTAGCTCCCGATGTCGCGCCCCACGACGTCCACATAGACCCACGCCGTCGGCACCGCGCCTTCCGTGCGGACCACCATCGGCCCCGCCACCGTGGTGATGCGGGCCAGCTGGCCCAGAGGCACCTGCGCGGGGCCGTCCGACTCCGCAGCAGCGGCGCCTGCCCCCATGCCCGCCATCCCGCCCGAAGCCGACGCAGTCGCCGCCCCGTGCGCGACCGGCACGAGCACGTCGGCCAAGCGTTCCGGCGAGTCGCGCAGCTCCTGTGGATATCGCACGCGGACACCGAAGCGCTGCCGCCCCTCCACGGTCTGCGTGACGGTCATCCCGCCGATGGCCGTCGCAATAGCGGCCTGGACGTCGCCGACGTTGAGACCGTGCCGAGCCGCCGCCTCACGATCGATGTCAATGTCCAGGTAGTAACCGCTGACCGCGCGCTCGGCGAAGGCACTGCGCGTGCCCGGCACCATCCTCACCGTCTGCTCGATCTCGCGTCCGAGACGCTCCAGCTCCGCGAGATCGGGACCGAACACCTTGATCCCCACGGGCGTGCGGATTCCGGTCGCGAGCATATCGTTGCGCCCTTGGATGGGCATCGTCCACGCATTTGTCACGCCGGGAACCCGCACCGCCGAGTCCATCTCTGCGACGAGACCGTCATAGGTCATCCCTGCACGCCATTCGTCGCGGGGTCGCAGCGTGATGGTGGTCTCGATCATGTCGAAACCCGCAGGGTCGGTGGCGGTGTTGGCGCGGCCGGCCTTGCCCCAGACGTGTTGGACTTCTGGAAACCCGCGCAAGATCTCGGCCTGCACGCGCAGTAGTTCGCGCGCGCGGGCCACGGACACTCCGGGAAGCGTCGTCGGCATATAGAGCACCGTGCCTTCCTCGAGCGTCGGCATGAACTCACTGCCGATCCGCGACCACGGAATCCAGGTCAAGATCACCGCCGCCGCCGATGCGACAACTACCGGCCAGCGGTGCCGAAGCACGAAGGTGATGAACGGATGGTACGCGCGCATCAGCCAGCGATTGACGGGATTCGCGGATTCCCGATAGATGCGCCCGCGCACGAAGACGCCCATCGCCACCGGCACCAAGGTCACCGACAAGAGACTGGCGGCGGCCATCGCAAAGGTCTTCGTGTAGGCGAGCGGCCGGAACAGGCGTCCCTCTTGCCCTTCGAGCGTGAAGACTGGCAAGAACGAAACGGTGATGATCAGCAGGGAGAAGAAGAGCGCCGGTCCGACTTCCTTGGCCGAGTCAATCACCACCTGCCAACGCTCAGCGCGCGTGAGCCGCCCGGTGTCCAACCATCGGGACGGCGGTGCACCGGGTTCTTCTTTGGCCAGCACGGCGCGCTCAAGATGCTTGTGCAGGTTCTCGATCATCACGATCGCGGCGTCAATCATTGCACCGATCGCGATGGCGATGCCGCCCAGCGACATGATGTCCGCCCCGACGCCCACGTACCGCATCGCGATGAACGCCATCAGGATGCCGACAGGCAGCGTGATGATCGCCACGAGCGCCGAGCGGGCGTGCAGGAGGAAGACAATGCAGACCAGCGCGACGACGAGGCTCTCCTCGATCAGCTTGACACGCAGATTGGAGATTGCCCGCTCGATGAGGTCGCTGCGGTCGTACACCGGCCGCAGGACGACGCCGGGCGGCAACCCCGGTGCCACCTGCGCAATGCGCTCCTTGACGCGTGCGATCGTCGCGAGCGCATTCTCGCCAAAGCGCATCACGACGATGGCGCCGACCGCGTCTCCACGGCCGTCGAGCTCCGCGATGCCGCGACGCACGGCCGGACCGACCGAGACGCGGCCGACTTCCGCCACACGAATCGGCGTCCCGCGATCCGTCGCTCCGACGACGACGTTCTCGATATCACGCAGCGACTTGAGGTACCCCAAGCCCCGCACCATATACTCGCGCTCGGATAGCTCGACGACCATCGCCCCGATATCGGCATTCGATGCCTGGATGGCCTGCATCACGCGCGTGACCGGGATGCGGTACGCCAAGAGCTTCGCGGGATCGAGATCCACCTGATACTGCTTCTCGTAGCCGCCGACGGTCGCCACCTCGGAGACGCCCGGCACGGCCGTCAGCTCGTAGCGCAGGTACCAGTCCTGCAGCGCACGCAGCTCCGCGAGGTCGAGCTTCCCGGTCGTGTCCTCGAGCGCGTACTGATACACCCAGCCGAGTCCGGTGGCATCGGGCCCGAGAGTCGGCGACACCGACGCCGGCAGGCGGCCCTTCAACCCGTTCAGATACTCGAGCACGCGACTGCGCGCCCAGTAGAGATCGGTGTCGTCGTCGAAGATGATATACACGAACGAGACGCCGAAGAACGAGTACCCGCGCACGACCTCCGCACCCGGCACCTTCAGCATCTCGGCCGCGATCGGATACGTGATCTGGTCCTCGACGATCTGCGGCGCCTGCTCGTTGTACTCGGTCTGGATGATGACCTGCACGTCACTCAGGTCGGGCAAGGCCTCGAGCGGCGTCCGCTGGAGGGCGATGATGCCGCCACCGACAGCGGCGACCGTCATCAACGTCACGAGGAAGACGTTCCGCACCGACCACTCGATGATTCGCTTCAGCATGGGTCGCGACCTCAGTGGTCGTGCGTGGCCGGCGGGGGCGCCGGGGGCGCTGCCTTCGGCGGCGCGGGCATATCCATCCCTGGCATCCCAGCCATCCCGCCGAGCGCAGAGCCGAGGTTGGATTCCGCATCCACAAGGAACGTCGCCGACGCGACGACCCACTCGCCTGCGGCAAGGCCGGACCGGATCTCGACTCGATCATCTGAGGCGAGCCCGCGCACCACCTCACGCGGTTCCAGTATCCCGTCGGCGGTCCGCACGAAGACGAGATCGCGACGGCCGGTCGAGAGCACCGCCGACCGCGGCACGAGCACCACGGCGCCCGTCGCGGCGGCACGCAGACGGATCGTGGCGTACATCCCGGGACGCAGTTGGCGGTCGCTATTGTCGAGCGCAATGCGCACGCGCATCGTGCGCGTGCGCGGGTCCACCGCCGGCTGCAGGAAGACGATCGGACCGCTGCGCGGACGCCCCGGGAATGCCTCGAGCTCGACCGTCACGCGCTGGCCGAGTCGCACGAGCGCGAGATCCTGCTCGAAGACCTCCGCCTCCACCCACACGCGGCGCAGGTCCACCAGGCGCAGCAAGGGATCGCCCGCCATCACGCGCTGCCCTTCGAACACCAGCTTCTCGACCACCACGCCGTCGTACGGCGCGCGGATGTCCAGCGCACGGCGGCTCTCGCCCGAGGCCTCCGCACGTGCAATCTCCTCCGCCGGCACATCCCAGTTGCGGAGTCGCGCGCGCGCGCCCGCCAACAGGCGTTCGGCGCCGTCGTGCGTCGCGCTGTCGGCGTGCTCCACATCGCGCAAGAGCCGCTGGGCCAGCACCAGCTCTTCCTCCGCACTCGCCAGCATCGGCGAGTAAGTCGTCAGCAGTGGCTCACCGGCGCGGACCTCGCGACCGGTGAAGTCCACGAAGAGCCGCTCGACCCAGCCGTCGAACTTGAGGCTCACGGTGCGCACCAGCGTCTCGTCGTACGTCACTTGCCCGACGCTGCGAATCTCCTGCTCGATCACCCCACGCTCGGCCTGCGCGTACGACACGCCGATCCGTGCGGCCTGTGCGGAATCGAGCATCACCGGGCCCGAGGTACCGCCCGCGGCCCCCGCGCCGTGCGCGTGCCCCGCCGCTGCGGCGGGGTCAGACGTGTTCCGCGTTGCCCACCACGCCACGCCAGCCGCCACCGCCAGCACCACGGCGCCCAAGGCGACGCCACGCCAGCGCACACGCGCCACAGTCTCGAATGTCATCGATTCTCCGGTCCATCGGCGCCGCGTCGCGCGTCAAAGAGTTCACGCCCCATCAGCATCTCGAGCTCCGCCAACGCGATGCCTTCCATCGCTTCCAGCCCCGCCAACTCCTGTGCATAGCGATTCACCGTCGCTTGGTTGTCGAGCAGCGTCATCAGGTTCACGCCGCCGACGCGGTACGACGCCAGCGCCGCATCCACGGCAGCGCGGGCCTGCGGCAACACCGTCGAGCGATAGAGCGCCTGCAGGTTCCGCGCGCGTTGCCATTCCGCGTAGGCCGCGCCCACGCGTGCGCGGGTCTCGGCGCGCATCGCCGTGAGATCGGCCACCGCCATCGCGCGCATCGCCTCCGCCTCCGCACGCATCGGCAGCTGTCGGCGTCGGGCGAATACTGGCACCGACGCCCCGACCATCAGGCTGCCCATGCGCTCGGTGCCCATCGCGCCACCGCGTTGGCCGTACTGAAACCCCAGTTCCACATCGGGAATGAGTTCACGGTTCGCGAGCGTGCGTGCCGCGTCGGCCGCCGCCACCTCCGCATCGCCCGCGCGCAGCATCGGACGACCCTGCAGGGCCATCGCCTCGAGCTCGGGCTGCGACGGCAGTTGCGCCGGAAACGCCGGCAGGACCGCGGGCGGTGTCGAGTCTCCGAACGCGCGGTCGAGTAACCCGCCCAGTCGCGCAAGCGCGACCTGACGCATCGCCTGCATCACCACGATCTCCTCACTCATCCGCGCGACTTCGACCCGCGCCTTCAGTACGTCGGCCTGCGGCGCCTCACCGACCCGATACATCGCCTCCGCGACGCCGGCGACATTCTCCATCAGCCGCCGCGTCTCGAAGGCGATGCCGACAGCGCGCTCGACGCGGTAGAGCTCGTAGAACGCTGCCGCGACTCCGGCGCGGACTTCCCACGCGACCTCAGCGGCCTGGAACGCCACGCCGGTGGCGCGCACGCGCGCCACCTCTGCGGCCAGCCCAAGTTTCCCGGCGGTGGGCAGCATCTGCATCACCTGCAGCTGCGACATCCCCAACGGATCCATCGGCGCGAATCCCGGGAGTTCCCGGTTCATCAACCCGAGCTGGACGCGAGGGTCTGGCGGACGCGTCACGGTGAGCGCCTGCGCGGCACGGGCCCGCGCCTGTGCCTCCGCCGCCTGGATGCGCGGACTCGTCAGGCGCGCGGTGTCGTACAGCGACCCGAGTTGCAGCATCGCGGATTGCGCCGCGCTAGGCGCCGCGGCCAACGCCGTGACGAGGACGAGCCGAGCGACTCCAGCGCCGAGGCGAGCGGCGACTCGAACGCGAACATCACTGTGGACCATCGAGTCCTCCGGCAGCAGGGTGTTTCGGCCCCCTCGCCACAGCCCGTCGTGAGCCGTGCGTGAGCAGTGGCCGAAAGCTGTCACCGCCCGGCGCGGACGCCCGTCGAGAATGCCCTGATTTTACGTAGGGTAAAATCTGATGGCGCGCCCCGCCGCACGACAACCGCTCACAGCCGCGCGCGCCGCAGCAACTGCGCGTTGAGCGCCACGACGATTGTGCTCAAGGACATCAAGACCGCCCCCAACGCCGGCGTCAACAGAATGCCCCACGCCGAGAGCGCGCCAGCGGCCAGGGGAATCGCCACGATGTTGTAGCCCGCAGCCCACCAGAGATTCTGGACCATCTTGCGATACGTCGCGCGTGAGAGCGATACGATCCGCGGGACATCCCGCGGGTCCGACCGCACGAGCACGATGTGCCCAGCCTCCACCGCCACGTCGGTGCCCGCGCCGATCGCGATGCCGATGTCGGCCGTCGCGAGGGCCGGCGCATCATTCACGCCGTCCCCCACCATCGCGACTTTCTTGCCCAGGCGCTGCAGCGCCTGAACGTGCCGCGCCTTGTCCTCCGGCAGCACGCGTGCGAACACCGTATCGATCCCCAACTCGGCGGCGACCGCCTTCGCCACCGGCTCGGCGTCACCGGTGAGCATCGCCACCTCGATGCCCGCCGCGTGGAGCGCGGCAATCGCCTCGCGACTCTCCTCGCGAATCGCGTCAGCCACGACGAACACCGCGACGGCGGCGCGATCCGCCAACAGGTAGATCGCCGCCTGGCCGCGCGACGACGCGAGATCCGCGACGCGTCGCAATTCGTCGGGCACATCCGCCGCAAGTTGCTCCAGCAACGCCGGTCCGCCAATCCGATACCGCGCGCCACCCACCGTGGCCTCGACGCCGCGGCCGGGGATGGCGTTGAATCCCTCCACCGCCGGGAGCGGCAACCCGCGGTCCCCAGCCGTCCGCACGATGCCGCGCGCAATCGGATGCTCCGATTCGGTCTCGATGGCCGCCGCAATCGCCAGCACCTCGTCCTCCGTGGCGCCCGCGCGCACGCCCATGTCCACCACGCGGAATTCGCCAAGCGTGAGCGTGCCGGTCTTGTCGAACACGACCGTGTCGAGCAACCGCGCCTCTTCCAGCCCACGGCGGTCACGCACGAGCAGCCCGCCGTGCACGCCCAGCGTCGTGGAGATCGCGACCACGAGCGGGACCGCGAGGCCGAGCGCGTGCGGACACGAGATGACCAGCACGGTCACCACGCGCGTGAGCGCGAAGTCAATCGGCGCACCGAGGAACTGCCACACCGCGAAGGTCACCACCCCCGCGAGGATCGCGACAATCGTCAGGATCTGCGCGGCCCGGTCCGCGAGATGCTGCACCCGCGACTTCGACTGCTGGGCCTGCGAGACCAGCCGCATGATGCCCGAGAGCTTCGTCGTGTCACCCGTGCCCGTCACTTCGATGCGCAGCGAGCCCGTGCCATTGATGGTGCCGGCAATCACCTCGGCACCCTCCTCCTTCGTCACCGGACGCGACTCGCCCGTGATCATCGCCTCGTTGACGCTGCTGCGTCCCTTGCGGACGATACCATCCGCGGGAATGTTCTCGCCCGGCCGCACCAGCAGGGTGTCACCCGTGCGCAGCTGCGCGACGGTGACATCCTCCTCACCGCCATCGACGACACGGTGCGCCATATCGGGAATCAGCTTCGCCAAGGCCTGCAGCGCGCCGCTAGCCTCGGAGATCGACCGCATCTCGATCCAATGCCCCAGCAGCATGATCGTGATGAGCGTCGCTGATTCCCACCACAGCGACTCCGCCTCGACGATCCCCAGTTCCACCACCGCCGAGAACACGATGGCCACGCTAATCGCCAGCGAGATGAGGGTCATCATCCCGGGCAAGCGGCTGCGGAGCTCATCCCACGCGCCGCGCAGGAAGACCAGCCCGCCGTAGAGGAAACCGACCATTCCGAGCAGCGCCGGAATGCGCGCCGAACCGGCAAACGACGGCGCGGTGTAGCCAAGCAGGTCTTGGATGTGCTGCGACCACACGACGACAGGAATCGTCAGTGCGAGCGAGAGCCAGAACTTCTGGCGGAACATCTCGGGGCTGTGCCCGGCGTGCCGATCGTGCGCGTCGTGGCCGGCGTGCGCACCGTGCCCTGCGTGCGAACCGTGATTCGCGGGCGCGCCGTGACCGGCGTGCGAATCGTGACTCGAACTCTGGCTCTCGCCCATCACTCCTCCCGGGTTACCTCCACAAACGCAGTCCCGCCACGATCAGTGTTTCCCCCGCCGACTCGCCGGCCAAGCGCGCCAACTCGGCGCTCCGGCCGTAGCCCCGCTCCCACACGACACCGACGTAGGGCCCGAACTCCCGGCGGATCTCGTAGCGCGTCCGCATCCCAAACGACGTGCTGCTCAACCCGCGGCCGACGCCGAACTCCGCGTCGTCCTTCAGCGACACGCTAGACTCGAGACGCGGCTGCAACACCAGCCGCTGCGTGAGGAACAGATCGTAGGAGGCCGTGAGGTCGAACGAGAGGTTGCCACTGCTCGTCACGAAGAGCGACGGCTCGAGCTCGAACCATCCCGGCGCGAGCCCCTGCAGTCCGAGCACCGCGCCCGCGCGCGCCGCGCGATCGCTCGACGCCGCGCGGAGGTCGGCACGCGCGCCAACCTGCACGTCCCAGAACGGACTGAGCATCCATCCGTAGAGCAGTTGGTACTCGCCGTGCGACGCGCGTTCGACCGTCGCCACACTGCCGTCCGCCTTGAACCAGAGCCGACGGCTGGCCCCGCCCGTCCACGCGATCACATCGAACAGCAGCGGACGTTCCGCGCCGGCAGGGTCGTACTCGAGCACTTCTGTGAGAATGAACGTCTCCCGCCCCCAACCCATTCCGTGCGGCGCATCGTGCGGCGCGCGCGCAGGAGCCTGCGCCTCGGCAGGCGCGGCAAGCAGGCAGCTGGCCACGAGCACACCGACCGATGCGACAACAGCCTGCAGGGGACGCTTACGCAGCATTGTGATGTCCCTCGTGCCCCGTCGGTGCACTCACGCGCACCTCGCGAAACATCCCGACCTCCATATGGTAGAGCACGTGGCAGTGGAACGCCCAGCGCCCGGGCGCGTCCGCCGTCACTAGCAGCGAGACACGCTCGGCGGGCTTGACGTTCACCGTGTGAACGCGAGGGCTTCGCTCCCCCTGGCCGTTTTCGAGTTCCATCCACATCCCGTGCAGATGCATCGGGTGATTCATCATCGTGTCGTTCACCATCGTGAGTCGGAGCCGCTCCCCGTAGGTGAACTCGATCGGCGCCGCCTCGTCGTACGGCACGCCGTCAATGCCCCACGTGAAGCGTTCCATATTGCCAGTGAGGTGGATCTCAATCTCGCGCGTCGGTGCGCGGAACTCGGGATACGGCGCCGCTGATCGTAGCTGCGAGTAGAGCAAGACGCGTCGCCCATCAGCACCGAGTCCGGCGCCGGGCTCGGCCAGACGGCTCTTGGTGCTCATCGGGATCATCGCGTTGCCGACCCCGTGCGTGTCCGCGCCGTGCGCAGTCTCCGCGGGCAGCGTTCCGGGTGCGCGCAGTGCCGTCGCAGAGGTCATCGCCCCCATATCGTGCCCGGCGTGTTCGTCGTCCGCGACTGCGGTGGCTGCGGTGGCTGCAGTGGCCGGCGCGGTCTCAGGCATTTCGTGGCCCATCGCCGCATGATCGCTTGCGCCGTGGTCCATTCCCCCCATCGCGGAATGGTCCATCCCCATATCGGCCATCGTCAGGAGCGGCCGGCGGCGACGCGGCGGCAACGCCGCCTGCAGTCCCCCACGCGGAGCCAGCGACGCTGCCGTGAACCCGCTGCGATCCATCGCTTCGGCGTAGAGCGTGTAGGCCCGATCCTCGGGGAGCTGCACAATGACGTCGTACGTCTCGGCGATGGCGATGCGGAACTCGTCCGTCTCGACGGGCTCAACCGGCTGCCCGCTCACCTGGACGACCGTCAACGGGACGCCGGGGATGCGCAGGTCGAAGTACGAACCTGCCGCCGCGTTGATGACGCGCAGCAGCACACGCTCGCCCGGCGCGAACTGCGCCGTCCACGGCGCCTCGGCCACCTGGCCGTTGAGCAGGTAGCTATACGTCGCTCCGGTGACGTCCGCGATGTCAGTCGGATTCATCCGCATTCCGGCCCACATCCAGCGGTCGCTCACGGTCGCGGACAACCCGTCGCGCGCGACGTCGCGGAAGAAATCCGCCACGGTGCGACGCTGGTAGTTGTACGCGTCGGGTTGCTTCTTGAGGCGCGACAGCAGGCGGTAGGGGTTCTCAAAGGTCCAATCGGAGAGCATCACGACGTGCTCGCGATCGTATGCAGGGCCGATACGGTCAGCCGGCTCGATGATGAGCGCACCGTAATGGCCGAGTTGCTCCTGCAGACCGGAATGGCTGTGGTACCAATAGGTACCGGCTTGCTTCACGGGAAAGCGATACTCGAAGGTCTCGCCTGGGCCGATGCCCGCGAAGCTCAAGCCAGGAACGCCATCCATCGCGGGAGGCAGCAGGATACCGTGCCAGTGAATGGAGGTATCCTCGTTGAGCGTGTTCCGCACGCGGATGACGGCCTCTTCCCCTTCGCGGAACCGAAGCACGGGCCCCGGAACGGTCCCGTTGATCGTAGTGGCTCGCGCGTTGCGTCCATCGATGCGTAGCGTTGTCTCCGCGATGGTGAGGTCGTACTCGCGACGATTGTTCGGAACGGGCGGCAACGGGGCGAGCCCCGGATGCAAGGGATTCGGTTCCAACGATACCGCACGCAGCGGATTCGGCAGGGCAGCGGCACCCACGACGGCAGCGGCGCCGAGAAAGCCCCGGCGGGAGACAGGCTGGAGGGGGCTCAGGTCAGGCACGGGCAAGCGGGTTTGGGGATGCATTTCCAACCGTGCTCGTCGCAGCCACGTGCACGAGAGTCCGGTTGGCGCTTTACTTATTGTAAAGTACTGGACTGGCGTCCCGCTTGCAATTGGACCTTTACCTACCGTAAATTTGCGTTTGGCGCCAAGCACAGCGGTGTTCAACCTCTTGCCGACTCAACCACCATGATCTTCACGACCCGTCGCCTCTTCGCGCTCGTGTTCCTGACCATTGCGCTCCCAGAGCGTGGTACCGCCCAGGCACATCAGCACCCGGCTTCCGCCGCCGCACCAAGTGCCCAAGTGGCGTCAGTCGTCCAAGCCATCCAGGCGCTCTTTGCCGCCGCGGAGCGCGGCGACCTTGTAGCACTCGACTCCATCTATGCGGGCGACAGCTTGCTGATCATCGAAGGCGCAGGAATCAATCGGGGCTGGACAGACTACCGCGACAACCATCTCGCGCCCGAACTGAAAGAGTTCTCGAACTTCCGCTATCGTCCCTTTGAGATTGAAGCGCGGGTGTCCGGCAACCTCGCGTGGGCAACCTTTCGCTACGCACTCTCGGCGGACCTCCCGAACAACGGAAAGGCGGACGTGGTCGGACGCGGCACAGCAGTTCTCGAGCGCCATGGCAATCGATGGATAGTGCGGCTCACGCAAACCGCCAGCCGCGCTCGTCGACCCAGCGATCCGGCAATGCCGTGAAGCGAAAGCGCCACATCTTTTCCCCCAGAACTCCTCGCCTTCCTGAGACCATGAAGCTCTCGGGAAGCGGAACCAGCACACTCCTCGGGGAGCTCGAGTCCCGCTTGATGCGTCTGTGTTGGGACGCTGCAGCCCCGCTCACAGCGCGTGAGATTCACGAGCTGCTACGTGAAGACCATCCGGTATCACCGCTGACCAGCACGACGGTGCTGAATCGTTTGGTCCGCAAGGGGTTCCTCGCGCGCGCGCGCGTCAGCGGGCGACTGCATTTCAGCGCACGCATTAGAGAGGCGGACTTCGTCTCCCAAGCGTCGCGACGAGCCGTGGAGGGAATTCTTTCCCTCGGCACGGAGGCGGTCACAGCGTCCATCGTCGACGTGCTTGCCGAGCGCGATCCCGAACAACTCGCAGAACTCGCGCGCCTGATTCGCCGCAAGCTCAGAGAACAGGAAGGATGACCGACGCGTCGGCGCAGAGGGCTGGCGTCCGACCGCCGGTCATTCGCCGCGAAGAGCGGCGGCGCCGGGTATTGCTCTTTACTATCGTCGCGGCGCTCCTCCTCGCGATCACGCCCGTCGTGGGTCATCACGTGCTCGGCGCCGTCCCTTGGCTACGCGCAGAGCAACAGCACCTCGCGCTGCTCTGTCTTGTCGCACTGCATCAGCTGCTAGAACCAGTCCACGAAGTCGCGCACTGGTTGCTCTACGCGGGCGTTGGGTACGCACTGTTTGAGCGCGGGGCCGTCTTGTGGCGACATTGGAAGGTGATGCGAGCCCTGCCGCAGGCGCGCGTGCATCGCGATTCGCCGATTGCACGCGCCGCAATGAAGGCCGGATTGAGTATCGCCCGCGTGCGAGCCGTTCGTGGCCTCCCGATGCCGGCGTTCACCACCGGTTGGATTTCACCACGCGTGATTGTCGCAGCCGATTTGCACGAGCGGTTGACACCGGACGAACTCGAGGCGGTGCTTGCACACGAGGCTGTGCATTTGCGCCGGCGGGACCCGCTGCGCCTTGCGTCCCTGCGCGCGCTCGCCTCGCTACTATTTTGGCTTCCTGTCCTTCGGCGCTTGGCCGCCGACTGGGAAGACGAAGTGGAGATTACCGCCGACGATGAGGTTGCCCAGGACCTCGCGCTGCCGCTCGCCTCGGCCATCCTCAAACTCGGAGGCAACGGTCGCGATCCGTTCGCCGCCACTGTGGGCTTCCAACGCGCTGACCTCCTTCCGCGACGCATTCGCCGCCTCGCCGGTGAGGATGCCGTCGCGACATCGCACACGTCCACGCGATCGCTTGTGGCAGCCACCGCTGCTCTGCTGTTGACCTGGAGTTCGGGCGTGATGGTCTTGCATCCGCTGAGCGATCCTGCGGACCACAACTCTCACGCTCCGGCACACTGCGACCACGCGCATCGCCTCCCGATTACTCACCTGTTTTGCCGCGGGTGGACCTTGGGATTTTCTGGCGCCGAGCTACCGTGCCCGCACGCTGATACCGAAAGCCCTCGCTGAACGCCACCGGGTGGTCAGCGGGAGCTCCTCCTGTGCCCTTGCTCGACACATCCCTGCGCACTAGTCTTTACACAGCGTAAACACTCACCACCTGTTTCCACATCATGCAATCTTCAATCCGAGCCTTGTCCCTGTTCGTCGCGCTGAGTCTCGCCGTACCGCTCAGTGCCGCGCAGGCCCATCCTCGGCTCCTGAAAGCAACGCCCGCTGCGGACAGCCGCACCGAAGCGCCGCGTCAGATCGCGCTTTCGTTTAACGAGGAACTCGACCTCGCGCTCACCCGCATCACGGTGCTACACGGCGACATGCAGGTGCGTCCAGACTCCGTACAGTTGGTCGTGGGTGATACCAAGACGGTTGTTGCGACCTTCGGTACCGCGCTCGCTCCGGGCCGCTACGCGGTTCGCTGGCAGGTTTCCGGCGACGACGGCCATCCCGTGCGCGGTGAGTTCTCGTTCGACGTGATTCGCTGACTTCCATGGGTACCGAATTCGGCGTTGAGTCGCCCGCATTCGTTGCCATCCGCGCGGTGCTGTCGTTGTGCACCATCGGACTGCTCGGCTCACTCGCGCTTCGTTGGGTCGTCCTCGCTCGCTACGTGGGGCCCGACGCGGCGCAACTTCGCACGACCGTCGCTGAGCGGCTGCCGCGATGGATTGACGGATTCGGACTCGTTGCGGTCGCCGCCACCCTCGCGCGTCTCGTTGCGCAACACGCTGCGGTGTTCGGCACGCAGGAAGCGTTGTCGCGCGATACTCTCGCGACGCTACTTTTTCGCTCGAACTGGGGCCGCACGTGGTGGCTGGCCGTCACCGCCACCATCGTCGTCACGTGGGTGGCACCGCGACTGCGGCGCGCAACGAGTGCTGGGTGGCTGATCGCGGCGGTAGCGATTCTCCTCTTTGCTGCGTCGCAACCGCTGTCCGGGCATCCCGCTGCGGCCCAGATGCCGAACCTCGCCGTCGCTTTGCAGCTGCTTCATGTGATTGGTGCCGGCGGGTGGGTGGGGAGCCTGGCGATGTTGACGCTTTTGGCGATCCCGGCGGCGCGACATATCGCTGGCGACTCGACAGACTCGGCTGCGCGCGTCGCGGGGCTCGTTCGTGCTTTTAGCCCAACAGCCCTCGTGTTCTCAGCGCTGCTCGGACTCACGGGCCTCTACACCGCGTGGGAGAATCTCGGCGGAATCGCCCCACTGTGGCAGAGTACGTACGGACGCACACTCGTCATCAAGTTGGGGTTTCTCTCAATCGCCGCGGCCACCGGCGCGTACAATTGGCGTCGCGTGTTGCCGGTGTTGGACCAACCCCATGCAGGCGTGCGACTGCGCCGTTCGTCGTTGATTGAACTTGGAGCAGCGGTACTGGTGATAGTTGCGACCGCCGTGCTCGTCGCCACGCCGATGCCTGACGGGTAGCATCGCGCTCCAAATCCACCGCTGAGGTATCGTATGCGACGCAGGACGGGATTCATTCTGGCCGCGCTATTCATTGGCGCAACCGTTGCCAGCGCTGACGACTTCTGGATTGTCCCCAACGCGTTCCGCGTTAACGTGGGCGACGAAGTCGTGCTGCGCGGTCAGACGAGCAGTCGCTTTCCAACGAGTCGTTCTGCAGTCGCAGTCGAGCGAGTCGCCACCGCCAAGCGCATCAGCGAGACTGGCGAAGTCGCAATCGCCGAACTTTCAGTTCAAGAACGTTCATTGTTCATCCGAGACCGGCCCGCGCAAGCTGGCCAGTACGTGGTCGCCGTCTCGCTGCATCCGCGCAGCGTCCGTGAGTCGGCAGATGGATTCCGCGCGTACCTCGACGCTGAGGGAGCAACGGCCGCGCGGCAACGCGTCGAACGCGAAGGCCTGCTGGCCGGGAAGGATAGTGTGACGCGACGCTACGCCAAGTACGCGAAGACGTTGGTGCAGGTCGGTACCGGTGGCGCAAGCGCCTTCGCGCGACCCGCGGGCCACGTCATCGAGTTCGTGCCGCTCCGCGACCCACGGTCACTGCAAGTAGGCGATACGTTGCAGTTGCGGCTGCTCTTTCGCGGCTCCCCACTCTCAGGCATTCCTGTGCACGCAGACGTCGTTGATCTCGATGCCGATCGAGATGCGCCGCGCAGTGCAATGCACGCCAACCACGAAATCGCTGCTACGGTTGGCACCTTTGCGCCGGATGCTCAGGGAATCGTCCGCGTCCCAATGACTCGGCGCGGAATGTGGAGCATCCGCACGATTCATGTGACGCAAGCGACCAGCGGGTCAGGAGCAGACTGGGACACGCATTGGGGAACGATCGTCATCGCATTCGGCGGGCGCTTGTAGGACTCGAACGCGCAGCAACCTGTTTTGCACGCGGCATAACGAAGCTTGCTGGCTGACAGCCACGCTATTGTAGCGCCCGCTGCGCGGGCGCATTTTATGGAGTGTCTGCAGCAGAAGCAAACGTTATGCCGACCACCACGCGTTCGTGACGGTGGAGGTCTTGACTGAGTAGTACGAGTGGCCGACCTACTCGTCGAGGAAATACAGTGCGTCTGCTTCGCCATTGTGCGTCTGCGCTCATAGCGCTCGGGTGCGTCGCCTGCGCCGGCTCAGAGCCGACGAGCGCGCTGTCTGACATTGAAGTCACCACCGACGCCACCAATTACGTTGCGCAGCCAATTCCGGGCAGTGCCCCCTATACGCGCTACTCGTTCAGAGTCATCGTGCGCACCACAAATCGTTCGTTGCGCTCGATCGGCCTGAGCCGCTGCTACCCCGGTAGCCGCACGCCGACATTCGGTGTGCGGCTTCACTCGGATTCGGCGAGCGCCTACTCAGCCTTCGATCCCGTGTGGGGGTGCGTGGGCGGCGTACCCCCGCTGACGATTCGCCCCGGCGCTACCCGAATCGACACGCTATTCGTTGAGGGTCCGAATGCCTTCAGTGGCGTGACAGGTGAGCCGCGCGGCGTGGCGGACGGCCTCATGTCGCTGCACATGGCCAGCGAGCAAGGCGGCTTCGAAAGCAATCGATTCCTCGTGTCGCGTAGTCCGTAAGCAGCGAGTGTCGTCCCGGGCGGCATAACGGCAGTTGGTGCAGACGGCCGCGCTGGGGTAGCGGTTGGGCGGCCGTGCTTTATCGTACCTGACGGTACCGCACGGCCGCCCAACCGCATTTTGTGGAAGCGGCCGCTGCACAACCTGACGTTAGGCTGAATCCAACACACTAGAGGAGTCGGACAGATGGCGCGGCCGCGAGTATTCGTCAGTTCGACTTACTACGATCTCAAGCATGTCCGATCTGCCCTTGAAAGCTTCATTGAGTCGCTTGGCTACGAGCCGATCTTATCTGAAAAGGGAGACATCGCTTTCACCCCCGAAGTCCCGCTCGACGAATCGTGCTACCGGGAAGTGAAGAACGCCGACATTCTGGTGCTTGTTGTGGGTGGTCGCTACGGTAGTGAGAGAAGCACGGCTGGAAAGGTGCCCCCGAAGTCATTCTTCGAGCGTTATGAGAGTGTTACGAAGCTTGAGTACAAGAGCGCCGTGGCACAAGACATCCCGATCTATGTGTTCGTCGAGCGCCAAGTCTACGCCGAGTACCAGACATACCTGAGAAACAAGGGGCGTACCGACATCACATATGCACACGTCGACTCGGCAAACGTCTTCGTATTGATCGAGGAGATTCTCGCGCAACCGCGTAACAACCCCGTTCGGGAGTTCGATCGCTACGAGGACATCGAGATTTGGCTGCGGGAACAGTGGGCGGGACTATTTCGTGAGCTCCTGCATCGCGCCACGGCCAGCAAGCAGATCGCCACGTTGCAGTCACAGGTCTCGGGGGTCGCTGAAGTGGCAAACACCCTGCGTGTGTATCTCGAGGAAGTGGTCCAGAAGGTGGCGCCGGCGCAGGGTTCTAAGCTCGTGTCGGACGAGACTGCCCGCCTTGAGGAAGCGCTGCGCCAGTCAAAGTTGCTTGCGAACCGCTTTGTGCAGTGGTGTACGGACTTGCTTGAGATCCCGCCTGAAGACGTGGTTCATGCGCTCGTGGCAGCGACGGCCTTCGCCGACCTCGGCGAAAAGCTCGCAGGTCGGCTGAAGGGGCCGGAACGGGAGCACATGCTTCGAAACGTGGTCCCTCAGAATACTGCGGCATTCAGAGACGCGAACGCGGCTCGCCGACAACTCGGGCGCCCGGAGTTTGAGGATAAGCCGCTTGGGGATCAACTCGAACTTCGTGAGGCTCGTCCTGAGCGTCCAGCGAGGTCGCGAAAGTAGGTCAGTCTAGTTCGCAATCAGCCTAACGGCGGTTGGTGACCGATGGCCGTGGGTAGGGTAGCGGGTTGGCGGCCACGCTTAATCGTTCCTAAAGGACCGGCGTGGCCGCCAACCCGAATTCTATTTTATCGGCCACGGCACAACCTGACGTTAGCCGGACACCCGGTACAGCCCGGGTACATGGGTAACACTTATGTCCGGCAACATGGGTGACAC
>CADEDA010000042.1 GCA_902825965.1 uncultured Gemmatimonadota bacterium
ATGATCAGGACCTGATCCGGATAGATCCAATGCGGATCCTTCACGGTCTCGGTGTTGCGACGGTAGATCTCCGGCCACCGGAACGGGTCGCCGAGGTAGGTCTGAGCGATATCCCACAGCGTATCGCCCTTCTTGACCGTGTGAGTCTGCTGCGGAGTCCCCTGCGCCAGCGCGATGGCGGGCGCGACGGAGAAGCCAGCGAGGACCAAGGAGGCGAGGACGGAGCGACGGTAGGGACGCATGGCAGATTGGGCTGCGGACGCGGGGAATACCCCTTGCCGGCGGGATCGCCGGGTTGGGGTCTCGGAAAGTGACGACCGACCCCGTAACGGGGAAACGAAGCGGGGCCACCTTGGGTGGCCCCGCCAGGGTCCCTCGGGTCCGGCAGGCTCAGAACGGCAGGTCGTCGTCGCCGTCCATGGCCGCCGGGAACTCCTCGAACCCGTCGTTGCCACCCGACGCCTTGGCCCCGCCGGCCGCGCGCGGCGGGCGCGAGCCGCCGTCGAAGCCGCCCTCACCACCGCGACCGCCGCCGAGCAGCAGGATGTCGCGCACGTTGATCTCCGTGACGTAGCGCGTCTGCTTGTCCTTGTCCTCGTACTGGCGGTACTCGATGCGCCCTTCGACGTAGATCTTGTCGCCCTTCTTCACGTAGCGCTCGACGATGTCCGCCAGGCCCGACCCCTTGGTCCCCTGGTTCCAGGCCACGCACTTGTGCCACTCGGTCTTCTCCTGCTTCTCGCCGGACGCCGAGGTCCACTGCCGCCCCGTGGCGACCGAGAACTGCGCGACCTTGCTGCCGTTGGACGTCGTCCGGATCTCGGGATCGGCCCCGAGGTTCCCGATCAGCGTCACCTTGTTCAAGCTGCGGCTCACAAATCCTCCTGGAATGGGTCAGTCCGCGCGCACACCATACCGGAGCCGGTCGGAGCAGATCGCATCGGAACGTTCTACGCGTAAGCTAATCGCCCCCGGACGACTCCGCCTGCGCGCGGCGCAGCACGAGGGCGTCCTCGTCGGGGCGCTGGTAGTATCCCGCGCGACGGCCGACGACGGCGAAACCACGACTCGCGTACAGGCGCTGGGCGGCCGCGTTGCTCGCGCGCACCTCCAGGTAGATCGTCGCGCCCCCGGCGGCGTCCACGTCGGCGATGAGCGCGTCGAGCAACACGCCGCCGATCCCCAACCCGCGGTCGGCCTCGCGCACCGCGATGTTCGCGACCTCGGCTTCGTCCGCGATCTGCCAGGCGATGCAATAGCCGACGAGCTGTCCCGCACGCGTGGCGGCCAGCGCGCGCACGCGCGGCTGGGCGAGCATCTGCGCGAAGGACTCGGTGGACCACGGATCCGAGAAGCTCGCGACCTCGATGGCCTGGATCGCCGCGAGGTCGGCCGCCGTCGCGGCGCGCACCTGGACGTCGCCTCGCGTGCTCACGCGCAGGTCACGTCGCGAACCGCTCTGCCACCAGCGCGCGTCCGTGCGTCGCCTCCCACTTCACCTGCGCCTCCGCGAGCCGCCCATAGACCGGCTCCCACGGCCCGACGTCCACCGGTCCCGCCGCGGCGATGAGTGCGAGCGCCCGTGCGCAGCCGCGTGCGTGCGGCCAGCCCACGAGGGGTTCGTCGGGCCCGATCGCCACCGCGTCCAAGGCCTTCGCCCGCGCGGCCACCGCCGCGCCGGCCGCCAGCCCGAGCGTCTCCACGCGGACCACACCACCCGTCGCATCGGTCTCCACCAGCGCGAGGTATCGGTCGCCGCGCATGGCATCCAGCGTGGACACCCAGCGCCCGGCGCGGCCTGTGTCGCCCGATGCCGCGACGGTGAGCGCAAGGGACGGCACCTGGAACAGCGGCAAGCCACCGCCCACGGCGAGGCCCTTCGCGATCGCACCGACGACCCGCAGCGACGTGAAGCTGCCGGGGCCCGCACCGCAGATGAGCGCGTCGAGTTCCTGCGCCGTCTTCGCGACCTGCGCCAGCGTCTCGAGGATCGCCGGCAGATACCGCTCCTCGGCGCTGCTCTTCATCTCCACGCGGTGCTCCGCCACGAGCCGCCCGTCCCGCAACACGGCGATGGTGCCCACGGACGCCGCGGCATCGAGCGCGAGCACCAGCCCGCGCGAGGGATCCGGCGCCGCCCTCACCACGTGAGCCGCCGCACGTCGGGCCGTCCGGGCACGTGCTCGAGGTGCAGCGTGATGTGCTCCGGCGGCAGCGCGTCCTCGGCGCGTTCCGGCCATTCGATGAGGACGAGGCCGCGGGCGCGCAGAATGTCCTCCCAGCCGATCTGGTGCAGTTCGTCCACGGAGTTCAGCCGATACAGGTCGATGTGCACCACCGCGCCGCGCGGCGAGACGTACTCGCGGACGATGCCGTAGGTGGGACTCGAGACGGGCTCCAAGGTCCCCTGCGCGCGGGCGATGGCGCGCACCAACGTCGTCTTGCCCGCACCGAGGTCCCCGCGCAGCACCACGAACGCGGGCAGGGGCAGCGCACGCCCGAAGCGCTCGCCCCACAGCGAGAGTTCAGCCTCGTCCAGCTCAGCGACGGGCACGCGGTCCCCGCGCGGCGCCCTCGCCCATCGCGGCCTTCAGGTCGAACAGTTCATCGCGCAGGCGCGCGGCCGTCTCGAAGTCGAGGTTCTTGGCCGCCGCCTTCATCTCCTCCTCGAGCCGCGCCACCAGGCCCGGGAGGTCGTCGGTGCCGTAGGCCCGTTGCGCCTCGGCGACCTTCCGCTGCTTCTTGCCGCGCCCGCGCTCCGCCTCCCGCAGCTCGGTGCCGTCGCGCGAGTCCGCCACGCGCGTGACGATGCGGATCTGGTCCACGCTCTTCACGACGCCGGCGGGCACGATGCCGTGTGCCCGGTTGTGCGATTCCTGGATCGTGCGGCGGCGCGCGGTCTCGTCCAGGCAACGCTGCATGGACCCGGTGATGCGGTCGGCGTAGAAGATCGCCCGGCCCTCCACATGCCGTGCCGCGCGGCCGACCGTCTGGATCAACGAGCGGTCCGACCGCAGGAAGCCCTCCTGGTCGGCATCGAGGATCGCGACCAGCGAGACCTCGGGCAGGTCCAGGCCCTCGCGCAGCAGGTTGATGCCGATCAGCACGTCGAACTCGCCCAGCCGCAGTCCGCGCACGATCTCCATGCGCTCGATCGCGTCGATGTCGGCGTGCATGTACCGCACCCGCACGCCCACCTGCGCCAGGTAGTCCGTGAGGTCCTCGGCCATGCGCTTGGTGAGCGTGGTGACCAGCACGCGCTCGCCGCGGCGTTCGCGCAGCCGGATCTCGTGCAACAGGTCGTCCACCTGTCCCTTCACCGGGCGGATCTCGATCACCGGGTCGAGGAGCCCGGTCGGGCGGATCACCTGCTCGACGACGACACCCTCGGAGAGCTTCAACTCGAGGTCGCCGGGGGTGGCCGAGACCATCACGGCGCGCGGCGTGAGCGCGAGGAACTCGTCGAACATGAGCGGCCGGTTGTCGAGTGCGCTCGGCAGCCGGAAGCCGTACTCCACCAGGGTGGTCTTGCGTGCGCGGTCGCCGTTGAACATCCCGCCGATCTGCGGCAGCGTCACGTGCGACTCGTCCACCACCACCAGGAAGTCCGACGGGAAGTAGTCGAAGAGACAGGCCGGCCGCGCCCCGGTGGGCCGCCCGGCGAGGATACGCGAGTAGTTCTCGATGCCCGGGCAGGTGCCGATCTCGAGCATCATCTCGATGTCGAAGTTGGTGCGCGACTCCAGCCGCTGCGCCTCGAGCAGCTTGTTCGCGGCCTTGAGCACCGCGAGCCGCTCGGCGAGCTCCACGCGGATCTCCTTCACCGCCCGCTCGAGCGAGGGCCGCGTGGTGACGAAGTGCTTGGCGGGGTACACCGCGGTGCGCGGCAGCGTCGCGATCGCCTTGCCGGTGAGCGGGTCGATCTTCGTGATCCGCTCGATCTCGTCGCCGAACATCTCCACGCGCACCGCCTGCTCCTCGTACGCGGGGAAGATCTCCACCGTGTCGCCGCGGACCCGGAAGGTGCCGCGCTCGAAGGCCACGTCGTTGCGGCCGTACTGGATCCGCACCAGCGCCTTGAGGATCTCGTCGCGCGCGATCCGCTGGCCCACGTCGAGCATCACCATCGACGCCTTGTACGTCTCGGGGTCGCCGAGGCCGTAGATGGCCGACACCGTGGCGACGATGATGACGTCCTCGCGCTCCATGAGCGACGAGGTCGCCCGGAGCCGCAGGCGGTCGATGTCCTCGTTGATCGAGGCGTCCTTCTCGATGTACGTGTCGGACGACGGGACGTAGGCTTCCGGCTGGTAGTAGTCGTAGTACGAGATGAAGTACTCGACCGCGTTGTGCGGGAAGAATCCCTTGAGTTCGCCGTAGAGCTGCGCGGCCAGCGTCTTGTTGTGCGACAGCACCAGCGCCGGCCGCCCGTAGGCGGCGATGACGTTGGCCATCGTCATCGTCTTGCCGGACCCCGTGACGCCGAGCAGCGTCTGGAAGCGGTCCCCGCGTGCGAGCCCCGCGGTCAACTCGGCGATCGCGCGCGGCTGGTCCCCGCCGGGGGTGAACGGCGCTTCGACGCGGAACAGCGAGGCGGCGGTGGTCAGCCGCCCATCCCCGGCATCAGCGGGCGCTGCCACGGGATCCCGGCGAGGATCAAGAGCAGCGTCACGGCGGTGAAGACCAGTGCCTTGCGGTGTCGGGCGCGGTCGTCCGCGGCGTTCTTCGCCACGATGCTCCCGACGGTCGCGATGACCACCGCGGCGACCATCATCGTCGGGTGTTCGGCGATGAAGAAGCGCAGCGCGCGATCCGCCATCGTCACCTCCATGTTCGCCATCGCCCCCAGGACGAAGGGCGAGACGACGAAGAGGGTGAGGCCGATGACGAGTTGCAGGTGCAATCCGGACATGAACAGCAGACCGACCTTCCGCGTGCCGGCGTACGGCCGCGTGCCATCGAGCCCGCGGAGCGCCTGGACCAGCGTCACGACGCCGGCGAGCAGGACGACCCAGCGCAGGAGGTTGTGCGTGTGCAGCAGAGCGGGATGCATCGTCTGGGGGGATCGGGGAGGTGGGACAGGGGCGCCACGGGCCCGCCCTGCAATCTACTCGGCGTCCGCGGTCAGGCGCTCCCGGCGGGCCACCTCGCTGACACCCTTCACCCGACGGGCGGCCCGGATGATCTTCTCGAGGTGGACGAGGTTCTCGACCTCCACCAGCGCCGAGCCCGAGACGCGCCCATCCGTGGTCTTCAGCTCGAGTGAGCGGATGTCCGTGCCCGTGCCGCTGACTGCGGCGGCGAGGTCGGCGTAGAGCCCGCGACGGTCGTTGCCCTCGATCGAGAGGCGGATCACGAAGCGTTCGCCGGCGCTCTCCTGCCAGTCGATCTCGAGCCGGCGCTCGGGTTCGTGCACCAGGTGCAGCAGGTTGGGGCAGTCATGCCGGTGGATGCTCACGCCGCGCCCGCGCGTCACGTAGCCGACCACCTTGTCGCCCGGCACGGGTTGGCAGCACTGGGCGTAGCGCACCATCAGGCCGTCGGCACCCTGGATGCGGATGCCGCGCGAGGTGCCGGGCCGTCGCATGCGGTCGATGAGCCGCTCCAGCGCGCTCGGCTTGAGCGTCGCCTCCTGCGTCTCGTCGAGCTCCGGATGGATCGCCTTGAGCAGCTGCGTGACCGTGATGTCGCCCTGGCCGATGCTCGCGTGCACGTGGTCGATGCCGTTGAGCGCGAGCGCCACGGCGCCCTTCTGCAGCTCGGCGTCCGTCAGCTTGGCGCGGCGGCGGCGGCGCAGCTCGCGGTCCAGGATCTCCTGCCCCACCGCGATGAAGGTCCGCTGCTCCTCGTTCCGGAGCCATTGGCGGATGCGATGGCGCGCGCGCCCCGTGTGCACGTGGGCCAGCCAGTCGCGACTGGGCCGCGCCGTCGCCGACCGGATGATCTCGACGGTCTCGGAGTTGCGAAGCTCGCGCGAGAGCGGCACGATGCGTCCGTTCACCTTGGCACCGTGCGTGTGCAGCCCCACCTCGGTGTGCACGGCGAACGCGAAGTCGATCGGCGTCGCGCCCTTGGGCAGCTGGATCACGTCGCCGTTGGGCGTGAATACGAAGATCTCGTCCTGGTACAGGTCGAGCTTGAGGAACTCGAGGAACTGGTCCGGCGTCTCGGCATCGAGCTGCAGCTCCAGCACCTGCCGGAACCAGGAGAGATGCCGGTCGAGGTCCCCGCGCCGCCCCTTCTCGCCTTCCTTGTACAGCCAATGCGCCGCGATGCCGTACTCCGCGGTGCGGTGCATCTCGCGGGTGCGGATCTGGATCTCGAACAGCGTGCCGCGCGGCCCGAACACCGTCGTGTGCAGCGACTGGTAGCCGTTCGACTTGGGTGAGGCGATGTAGTCCTTGATGCGCTCCTGCAGCGGCGTCCACGCCCCGTGGATCACCCCGAGCGCGTGGTAGCACTCCGGGATGTTCTCCACGAGCACCCGGATCGCGTACAGGTCGTAGATCTCGTCGTAGGGCTTGTCGCGCCGCTCCATCTTCTTGTGGATGGACCACAGGTGCTTGGGGCGCCCGCCGACCTCGTGCACGACGACACCGGCCTCGCGCAGCTTCGCCTCCAGCGGCGCGATCATCTCCCCGATCAGTTGGTCCCGGTCCGCCCGCTTGTTCGCGATGAGCTTGGCGAGCGCGCGGTACTCCTCGGGCTCCAGCCACTTGAACGCGAGGTCCTCCAGCTCCGCCTTCACCGACGCCAACCCGAAGCGGTGTGCCATCGGGGCGTAGAGGTCGCGGGTCTCGAGCGCGATGCGCGCCCGCTTGTCCTCCGGCATCCATTCCAGCGTCCGCATGTTGTGCAGGCGGTCGGCGAGCTTCACCAGGATGACGCGCACGTCCTTGGCGACCGAGAGCAGGAGCTTGCGGTAGCTCTCCACCTGGCGCTCTTCGCGCGAGGCCAGCGGCAGGTGCCCGATCTTGGTGAGGCCGTCGACGATCTGCGCGATCTCGCGGCCGAACTCGCGTTCCACGTCCTCGACGGAGAACGCCGTGTCCTCGACGACATCGTGGATGAGCCCGCTGGCGACGGTGACGCTGTCGAGGTGCAGGTCGGCGAGGATCTTCGCGACCTCCACACAGTGGGTCACGTACGGATCGCCGTTGCGCCGCGTCTGGCCGGCGTGCGCCTTCTCACTGAACCGGTAGGCGCGCGCCAGCAGCTCGGTGTCGAGTCGCTCCGTGAGCGAATCGTCCGAGAGATCCCAACCGGGGATGATGTCGGCGAGTACCGTTGCGGTCATGGGGCGGAGGGCGGCGGACGGACATCGCCCGCTCTAACGGTATATGGCCGCCCTCCGCGGGTGGGTCAAGCCGGGGGCCGTGGCCCCCGCGCACTTTCTCACAGCAGGCCGGCCTCCGCGAACGAGATGTACCGCCCACGCCCGACCACGACGTGGTCCTGGATGGGGATGTCCAGCAGGCGCCCGGCCGCGACGAGCTGGGCGGTGATGGCCCGGTCGTCCGCACTGGGGGTCGGGTCGCCGGACGGGTGGTTGTGCACCAGAACCAAACTGGCCGCTCGTTCCGCGATCGCTTCCCGGAACACCTCCCGGGGATGCACGAGCGAGCTGTTCAGGATGCCACGGCTGACGAGCACGTCGCGCTCGAGGCGGTGCTGTGCGTCGAGGATGGCCACGTGGAACTCCTCGACGGTGAGTCCTTCGAGGCGGGGGGCATAGAAGCGCCAGACGTCCCGTGGCCCGCGCAGGGGCTCGCCTTCGTCGCTGCCCTCCGCCGCGAGCCGCCGGCCGAGCTCGATGGCCGCGTGCACGGCGATGGCGCGGACCTCGCCCAGTCCGGGCACCGCCGTCAGTGCCGCCACCGGCGTCTGCCCCAGACGCCGGAGCGATCCACCGCATCGGGCCAGCATCGCGGTGGCCACTTCGGCACTGCCCCGCCCTCCGGTGGCCGCGCCGAAGAGCAGCCCGAACAGCTCGCTGGTCGTGAGGGCCTGCGCCCCCAAGCTGCGGAGGCGCTCCCGCGGACGGTCGGCGGGCGGGAGGTCAAGGACAGAGGGCACGCGTCGAGGATATCCCCTCGTCGCGTGCCCTCGGTATCCGAAGCCTGCGGAGCGCATCACCCTATCCCGCGGCGCTCCGCTGCCGTCGTCGCGCGCGGCTCAGGCGCCGTGGCACTTCTTGAACTTCTTCCCGCTGCCGCAGGGGCACGGGTCGTTGCGTCCGACGTTGGTGAAGTCCACCGGACCGTTCGTCGCCGTGAGGTCGAGCGAGGTCACCCCGCGTCCGGCGCCTACCACCTTGGGCTCCGGCGTCTTGGGCGGCTCGTCGGCGGCCGGTTGGGCGGGCTCCACATCCTCCGCCACGCCCAAGGCATTGAACCGCTTCTGGATGGGCGGCAGGACATTGGTCGGCGGCGCCTTCGGTGCCGGCGGCGCATCGTCGAACACCAGCTGCACCTTCAGGAAGCGCTCGGTCAGCGTGTGCTGGACGTCGCGCATCAGCTCCTCGAACATCGCGAAGGCTTCCTGCTTGTACTCCACCAGCGGATCCTTCTGCCCCCACGAGCGATAGTGGATGGCGGCGCGGAGCTGGTCGAGGTCGTACAGGTGGTCCTTCCACTTCTCGTCGAGCACGTTGAGCATCACCAGCGACAGCAACCGGTGCGCGAACTCCCCCAGCGTCTCGAACTTCCGCTGGAACGCCTCCATGGCCGCCTTCACCGCGTCGGCCTTGGCCTCGCCGAGGTTCGGTGGCCGCAGCGCCTCGGGCTCGAACGACGGCACCGCCAGCAGGTAGTGCTGCAGGAGGTCCTGCCGCAGCAGGCCGAGGTCCCAGTCCTCCGGGCCGTCGAACTCGGCCAACGACGTCTCGACACGGCGCTCGATGGCGGCGACGATCATCTTCTCGGACTCGCCCTTCAACTCCTCGCCGCCTTCCAGCGCGAACGCGCGGAGGCTGTAGATCACCTCGCGCTGCTGGTTCATCACGTCGTCGTAGTCCAGCAGGCGCTTGCGGGCCTGGAAGTTCTGGAGCTCGACGCGTTTCTGCGCGCCTTCGATCGACCGCGTGATGAGCGAGTGGGTGAGGACCTCCCCTTCCTGCGCGCCGAGCGAGTCCATCAGCTTGGCGATGCGGTCCGACCCGAAGAGCCGCATGAGGTCGTCTTCGAGCGAGAGGAAGAACTGCGAGGTGCCGGGGTCGCCCTGCCGCCCGGCACGACCACGCAGCTGCCGGTCGATGCGGCGGGACTCGTGCCGCTCCGAGCCGATGATGTGCAGGCCGCCCGGCTCGGTGATGTTCACGTCCTTGCCGTCGGCGTCCTTGACCATCGACGGCTGCGACTCACGCACGCCCTCACCGAGTTTGATGTCGGTGCCGCGACCGGCCATGTTGGTGGCGATGGTGATGGCGCCCCGCTGGCCGGCCAGCGCGACGATCTCGGCTTCACGCTGGTGGTACTTCGCGTTGAGCACGTTGTGCGGCAGCCCCGCCCGCTGGAACAGCCGAGCCAGCGTCTCCGACGCCTCGACGCTGGTGGTGCCCACGAGCACGGGATAGCCCAGCGCGTGCAGGCGGCGCGTCTCCTCGACGATGCCGTTGAACTTCTCGCGCCGCGTCTTGTAGACGAGGTCCTGCCGGTCCTGGCGGACCACCGGCTTGTTCGTGGGGATGACGGCCACCTCCAGTCCGTAGATCTGGAAGAACTCCGTCTCCTCGGTCTCGGCCGTGCCGGTCATGCCCGAGAGCTTCTCGTACAGGCGGAAGTAGTTCTGGAAGGTGATGGTGGCGAGCGTCTGGGTCTCGCCCTTCACCTGCACGCCTTCCTTCGCCTCGACCGCCTGGTGCAGCCCCTCGCTCCAGCGCCGGCCGGGCATGGTACGGCCGGTGAACTCATCGACGATGAGGACCTGGCCTTCCTGCACGACGTAGTTCACGTCCTTCTCGAACAGCGCATGGGCGCGCAGCAACTGGTGCACGATGTTCAGCTGCTCGGACTTGGTCGCGTACTCGACCTCGATCCGGCGGCGCGCCTCGAGTCGTGCCGCCGCGTCCAGCGACGCATCGCGCTCGATCCGGCCCACCTCCGTGGAGATGTCCGGCAGGACGAACTCGTCCGGGTGGTTCGGCGACAGGAAGTCCACGCCCTTGTCGGTGAGGTGCACCGAGTGCCCCTTCTCGTCGAGGACGAACAGGAGGTCGTCCTCGATGTCCGCGAACTCCTGCTTGGCGCCCTGGAGCTTCCGGTCGGCCAGGTGGGAGAGTTCCTTCTGCTGGATCAGCTGCTTGACGCCCGTCTCCTGCATGGCCTTCAGCAGGCGCTTGTTCTTGGGATTGCCCATGCGCGCCTTGTAGAACGCGAGGCCGGCGTCATCCGTCTTGCCCTCGGCCAGCGCCTTCTCGCCGCGCGCCACGAGGTCGTTCGCCATCTCGGTCTGGCGCCGTACCAGGCGCGCGACCGCGGCGTTGTGCTGCGCGTACGCGAGGTCGCCCTCGTTGCCCACCGGCCCCGAGATGATCAGCGGCGTGCGGGCCTCGTCGATCAGTACGGAGTCGACTTCGTCCACGATCGCGTAGACGTGGGGCCGCTGCACGCGCTGCTCGAGTGCGACCACCATGTTGTCGCGCAGGTAGTCGAAGCCGAACTCGTTGTTGGTGCCGTACGTGATGTCGCAGGCATAGGCCGCGCGTCGCTGCGGGCTGCCCGGCTCCGTGTCATCGAGGCAGCCGACGCTCAGGCCCAGCCAGCTGAAGAGATGGCCCATCCACTGCGAGTCGCGCCGCGCGAGGTAGGAGTTCACCGTCACGAGGTGTGCCCCGCGGCCCGGCAGCGCGTTCAGGTAGAGCGGCAGCGTCGCCACCAGCGTCTTGCCTTCGCCGGTCGCCATCTCGGCGATCCGCCCCAGGTGCAGCTGGATGCCGCCGATGATCTGCACGTCGTAGTGCACCATGTCCCAGGACATCTCGTGCCCGGTGACCATGACCTTCGTGCCGACGAGCCGTCGGGCCGCCTCCCGCACCGTCGCGAACGCCTCGGGCAGGATCTCGTCGAGGGTCTCGGCGATCGCCTCGCGGTACTCCTTCTCCAGCCCGCCCTGGCCGTCCGCACCGCCGAGTTCCTGGTCGATCGCCTCGCGCGCCGCGACCTCGGCCGCGTCGTGCTTCTGCGCCTTGAGCGTCTCGATCCGCGCCTGCAGCTCGCGGGTGCGCTCGGTGATCGTCGCGCGGAACTTCGCCGTCTGCGCCTGCAGCTCGGCGTCCGAGAGGCCCTTGAGCCGGGCGCCTTCGGCGTTCACCTCGTCCAGGATCGGTTGCACGCGGCGCTGCTCGCGCTCGTGGCGTGTGCCGAATACCGCTCCGATCAGCTTCTTGAGCATCCGTTCTTCACTCGGTGGTGGTGCGATACAGGTCGTGCGCCGCGATGTAGTCCGCCACGGCGTCGGGTACGAAGCCCCGCAACGGCAGGCCCGCGCGGACTCGCGCGCGGACTTCCGTGGCGGAGACGTCGATCCGGCGCGTGGCGACCCGCTCCACGGTCACGTCGGCCGGCCAGGCGGGAGCTCCCCCACTGGCCTCGCCGCGCGTGAGCACGACCAGCCGCGCGAGGGAGGCCAACGCCCCCGGCTCGCGCCACTTCGGCAACGTCGCCGCGGTGTCCTCGCCCATCAGGAACACCAGCTGCGCCGTCGGCCGCGCGGCCCGGTAGGCCCGGACCGTGTCGATGCTGTAAGATAACCCGCCGCGTTCCAACTCGATGGGGTCCACCGAGAGGCGCCGGTCCGCACCCGCCAGCAGGCGGGTCATCGCGAGGCGGTGCTCGGCACCGGCCGTCGTGCGCCCGGCCTTGAGGGGCTGTTCCCGCGCCGGGATCAGGACCACGTGTTCGAGGCCCAGCTCCTCGAGCGCCGTGTAGGCCATGAACAGATGCCCCACGTGCGGCGGATCGAAGGTCCCGCCGAGGAGCCCGAGGCGCTCGGCCACCTCGGCCTACGGCTTCGCGGGACGCGTCGCCGTGCTGTCGCCTGCGGTCGGCTTGCAGGTGCGCAGGACAGCCGCGTCGGTGGGATACGCCGCCCGGAGCGCGTCGCAGACCTCACGCGCGTCGGACACGTAGTTCAGGGTCGGATGGCGATACACCTCGACGAGCGTGATCATCGCTTCCTTGGCCTGCACGCTCTCGGGCCAGTTCTTGACCACGTCCTTCAGGTAGATGATCGCACTGTCGTAGGCCTTGCGGCGCACGTAGTGTCGCGCGATCTCGAGGTCCTTCTTGGCGAACTGGCCGTCGATCTTCGCCAGCGCCGCGCGCGCCGTGTCCGCCATCGGCGAGTCCGGGTACACCCCGGCCAGCAGGCGGAACTGGGTCTGGGCGAGCAGCCCGTACTGGGGGTCGAGCGTCGGGCGACGCCAGAGCCCGAGGTAGGCCCGCCCCGACATCAGCAGGGCGTCATCAGCCAGCGTGTCGTCCGGCAGTTGTTCCGCCAGCCGGATGAACGACTGGGCAGCCAACAACCGCTCCCCGCGCTTGAGCCGAGCCTGGCCCAGGTACCAGTGCGCCAACGGCAGCAGCGTGTCGCGGCTGGGCAGGTCGAGCGTGAGCCGCTCGAACGCCGTCGCCGCGTCACCCCACTTGCGCTTGTCGTACTTCTTCTTGCCCGCCTGGTACAGCGCGGACGACGTCGAGTAGTCGCGCGGGTTGAACGACCCGAAACATCCGGTCGGTCCGAGGGCCAACAGGGAGACCAGCAGGAGGAGGCGTCGCATCAGGTCGGTGGTTGCATCCGCGCGGAACCCGAGAGCCCGCGAAAGTATTCGATGGTGCGGACCAGCCCCTCACGGAGCGGGATCCGGGGTTCCCAGCCGAGCAGCGTCCGCGCCCGCGTGATGTCGGGCTGCCGGACCTTCGGATCGTCGGCGGGTAGCGGATGGGAAGTGATAGTGGACGTCGAGCCGGTGAGTTCCAAGACGAGTTCGGCCAGCTGCCGGACGGTGAACTCCACCGGGTTGCCGATGTTCACCGGCTCCTGTTGGTCACTCTGGAACAGCCGATAGATGCCATCGATCTCGTCGTCCACGTAGCAGAACGAGCGGGTCTGGCCGCCGTCGCCGTACAACGTGAGCGGCTCGCCGCGCAGGGCCTGCACGATGAAGTTCGACACCACGCGGCCGTCCCCGGGGCGCATCCGCGGACCGTAGGTGTTGAAGATGCGCACGATCCGGGTGTCCACCCCCTGCGCGCGCTGGTAGGCCATGGTGATGGCCTCCGCGAAGCGCTTCGCCTCGTCGTAGCAGCCCCGGGGGCCGATGGGGTTCACGTTCCCCCAGTACGACTCCGGTTGTGGATGCACCAACGGATCCCCGTACACCTCGGACGTGGAGGCGAGCAGGAAGCGCGCGCGCTTGGCCAGCGCGATGCCGAGCGCGTTGTGCGTGCCGAGCGATCCGACCTTGAGCGTCTGGATCGGCATCTCGAGGTAGTCCACCGGGCTCGCGGGCGAGGCGAAGTGCAGCACGCCGTCCAGCGGTCCCGCGACGTACGTGTACTCGGAGATGTTGTGGCGCAGGAACGAGAAGCGTTCATGCCCCATCAGGTGCGCGATGTTGTCCGGATGCCCGGTGAGGAAGTTGTCGAGTCCCACCACCGAGTGCCCCTCGCGCAGGAACCGATCCGCGAGATGCGAGCCGAGGAAGCCCGCCGCTCCCGTGATGAGGACCCTCACTCGCGGCCCCGGCCCACCGAGCGGTACGTGAAGCCCATCCCGGCCAGCTTCTCCGCATCGTACAGGTTGCGCCCGTCGACCACGCGCGGATGCCGCAGCACCGACTTGAGGCGCGCGAAGTCCGGGAACCGGTACTCATTCCAGTCGGTCACGATCACGAGCACGTCGGCACCGGCCGCGGCCTCGTAGCTCGAGCGTGCGAAGGTGATCCGGTTGCCCAGGCGCCGCTCGGCTTCGTGCATGGCCGCCGGGTCGTGCGCGACGACCTTGGCGCCCGCGGCGAGCAGGGCGTCGATCAACGTCAACGACGGCGATTCCCGCATGTCGTCGGTGTTCGCCTTGAAGGCGAGGCCCCACATCGCGACGGTCGCGCCCCGCAGGCCGGGGCCCAGCAGCGCCTGCACCTTCTCGAACAGCCGCTGCTTCTGCCGCTCGTTCGCCTCCTCCACGGCCCGCAGCACGCGCATCGGCGCGCCGCGTTCCTCGGAGGTCTTGAGCAGCGCCTTCACGTCCTTCGGGAAGCAGGAGCCGCCGTAGCCCGGGCCCGGGAACAGGAACGCGGGGCCGATGCGGCTGTCGCTGCCGATGCCCTTGCGCACCAAGTCGACGTTGGCACCGACCCGCTCGCAGAGGTTCGCGATCTCGTTCATGAACGAGATCCGCGTGGCGAGCATCGCGTTGGCCGCGTACTTCGTCATCTCCGCCGACGGGATGTCCATGAAGATGATCGGCTTGCCCGTCCGCACGAACGGCGCGTACAGCTCCTCCATCCGCTGGCGGGCGAACGGCGTCGACACGCCGACCACCACGCGGTCCGGCTTCATGAAGTCGTCGAGCGCCGCCCCTTCCTTGAGGAACTCCGGATTGGAGCACATGTGGAACGGCACCCTGGCGTGCGGCCGGATGGCCTCGGCCACCTTCTCCGCCGTGCCCACCGGTACCGTGGACTTCGTCACCACCACGACTTCCTGCGTCGCGTGGCGGCCGATCTGCTCGGCGACCGCGAGCACGTGTTTCAGGTCGGCCGATCCGTCCTCGTCAGGCGGTGTGCCGACGGCGATGAAGATCACCTCGGCCGTGGCGATCGCGGCCGCGACATCCGTCGTGAAGTTCAGGCGTCCCGCCGCCTGGTTCCGGGCGACGTACTCCTCGAGTCCCGGTTCGTAGATCGGCAGCACGTTCTGCTTGAGTCCGGTGATCTTCCCCGCATCCACGTCCGCGCAGGTGACGTCGTTGCCCGTCTCCGCGAGACAGGCACCGACGACCAGACCCACGTAACCGGTGCCGATCACCGTGATCCGCATCAGTGCGCCCCGGCGCCCGCGATCACCCGCGAGGACGTCAGCGTGACGAGCCGCGCCTTGGACGGCTTGAGCCTCGCGGTCACGTTGCGCGTGTCGATCACCAGGCTCGCCTGATCGACCACCCGCTGGTAGTCCACGGCCTTGTGGTCGGTGATCACCACGACGGCGTCCACCGAGCGCAGCAGCTCGTCCGTGAAGGCCACGCCATGCATCTCATGGCCGTCCTCGCGGAACGACGCGATGTGCGGATCGTGGTACACGACGTGTGCCCCGCGCGCCTCGAGCAGCCGCATGACGTCGAGCGCGGGACTCTCGCGCATGTCGTCGATGTCCCGCTTGTAGGCGACCCCCAGCACCAGCACCTTGCTGCCCTTCACCGCCTTGCGGTCGTCGTTGAGCGCCCACGCGGTCTTCTCGACCACGAAATCGGGCATCGCCGAGTTCACTTCGCTGGCCAGGTCGATGAAGCGCGTCTTGTAGTTGAGCGCGCGCATCTTCCACGCGAGGTAGTGCGGGTCGAGCGGGATGCAGTGCCCGCCGATGCCCGGGCCCGGCGTGAACTTCATGAACCCGAAGGGCTTCGTCGCCGCCGCGTCGATCACTTCCCACACGTCGACGCCGAGACGGTCGCAGACCAGCGCCATCTCGTTGACCAGACCGATGTTCACCGACCGGAAGGTGTTCTCGAGCAGCTTGACCAGTTCGGCCGCCTCGGGCGACGACACCGGGACCACCGTATCGATGGTGCTCTGGTAGAACGCGATCGCCACCGCGTTGCAGGCCGGCGTGATGCCGCCGACGACCTTGGGCGTGTTCTTCGTGTGGAAGGTCGGGTTGCCGGGATCCACGCGTTCCGGGCTGAACGCCAGGAACGCGGTCTCGCCGATCACCAGTCCCTTCTCCTCGAGCCGCGGCTGCAGCAGCTCGCGGGTGGTCCCGGGGTACGTGGTGCTCTCGAGCACGACCAGCATCCCCGGGTGCGCGTGGGCCGCGACCGTCTCCGCGGCCGAGAGCACGTAGGACATGTCCGGGTCACGCGTCTTGGCCAGCGGCGTCGGCACGGCGATCGAGACGGTGTCCACCGTCTTGAGCGCGCTGGCGTCGGTGGTCGCGACGAACTTGCCGCTCTTCACGTGTTTGGCCACCTGGGCGGCCGGCACGTCCTGGATGTGCGATTCGCCGCGCATCAGCAGCGCGACGACGCGTTCACTCACGTCGTACCCGACGCAGCGGAAGCCCGCCTCGCACAGTTCCATGGCCAGGGGGAGGCCGACGTAGCCGAGGCCGATCACGGAGGTGACGGCGCTGCGGTCCTTGATCTTGGCGAGCAGTTGCTGATGCATCGAGACCTGGTCAGGTACGAGTGGGGATCACTTGCCGTAGAACGAACGGACGGCCGCGATGACTTCGTCGAGCTGGGCGCGGGTCAGTTCGGGGAACACCGGGAGCGAGACGACTTCCTCTGCGGCGCGTTCGGCCTCGGGGCACGCGCCCTTCTGATAGCCCAGGTAGGCGAAGCAGGGCTGGAGGTGCAAGGGCAGCGGATAGTACACGGAGTGCCCGATGCCCTTCGCCTTCAGGTGCTCCTTGAGCGCGTCGCGCTTGGCGACCCGCAGGGTGTACTGGTTGAAGATCGACTCGTTGGCCGGGTCGATGAAGGGTGTGGTCACGTCGGCCAGGTCGGCGAACGCGGCGTCGTAGTACGCGGCGTTCTCGCGACGCGTGGCGCTCCAGCCCGCGAGGTGCGGCAGCTTGGCCGAGAGCACCACCGCCTGCAGCGCGTCGAGGCGGGAGTTGTACCCCACTTCCTCGTGGAGGTACGTGGTCAATCCACCGTGCACGCGCAGGCGCATGAGCCGCTTGGCGATCGACTCGTCCTGCGTGACGATCATGCCGCCGTCGCCGTAGCCACCGAGGTTCTTGGACGGGAAGAACGAGAAGGTGCCGATGGTCGCGGCCTCGCCGGCCATCCGCCACGTGCCCGCGATCTTCCGGCGCGCGCCGATCGACTGCGCCGCGTCCTCGATGATCGGCAGCGTCGGCAGGAGCGCGCGCACCTGCTCGATGGCCGCCATCTGGCCGAACAGGTCCACCGGGATAACCGCCTTGGTCTTCCCGTTCACCGCCGCGGCTGCGAGGTCGGGGCGGATGTTGTACGTCTTGGGGTCGATGTCCACGAACACGGGCGTCGCGCCGACGTTGTGGATCGTGCCGGCCGTGGCGAAGAACGTGAACGGCGTGGTGACGACCTCGTCGCCGCGCCCGATGTCCAGCGCCCGCATCGCCAGCAGGATCGCATCCGTCCCGTTGGCGCAGCCGATCGCGAACTTGGTCTTCGAGAGGCCGGCGACCTCGCTCTCGAGCGCGCTGACCGGCGCGCCGAGGATGAACGCCTGATCGTCCACGACCTTGAGCATCGCCTGCACGACGCCGTCGCGGATGGTCGCGTGCTGCGCCTTGAGATCTAGAAGGGGTACGGCCATGACTCGACGGGCCTCTTGGATGGACGGAAGTCGGAAGTGATGATGCCGCAAGCAGTTAAAGTTCGCCGGGAAGCGTCGCGGAGTCAACGAGAACGTCCGCCTCCCGACCCTAAATGCGCGGACGCAGCGGCAGAGGGACTTCGCGGCCGGTCTTGGCCGACTCATAGATGCCCAGGATCAACTCCAGCGACTTTCGTCCCCCGCGGCCGTCCGTGTCGGGAGCCGCCTCGCCGCGCAGCACCTTCAGCACGTTCCGGTAGTACGGCTCGTGCCCGAACCCGTAGACGGAAGGCGGACTCGTGTTCGCCGACTCCACCAGCCGATCGTCGTCATCGTACTCGGCGAACTGCCACGTTTCGATCTTGTTGACCGCCGTCCCGCCGATCTTCACGGAGCCCTTCTCGCCGAGGATCGTGATCGACCCCTCGAGGTTGCGCGGGAACGTGAGCATGGTCACCTCGAGCACGCCGATCGCGCCATT
This sequence comes from uncultured Gemmatimonadota bacterium, assembly GCA_902825965.1. Taxonomy (GTDB): domain Bacteria; phylum Gemmatimonadota; class Gemmatimonadetes; order Gemmatimonadales; family Gemmatimonadaceae; genus Pseudogemmatithrix. The sequence goes on from CADEDA010000042.1 coordinate 18,003, forward strand.
CCGGAACTTGAGTATCGCGGCCCCACTGTCCTCGGCCTCGATGCGCCGCGCCTGGGTCGCCGTCTTCGCCATCACGCTCTCCACGGGACCCACCAGCCACTGGATCAAATCGACGTAGTGCGAGGCCTGATTCATGAACGCCCCGCCGTCGAACTCCCAGGTCCCGCGCCACTTGGCCTGGTCGTAGTACTCCTGTGGACGGGCCCAGCGGACCGTCGCATTGGCGGAGAAGATGCGCCCGAACCGCCCTTTGTCGATCGCGTTGCGCAGGAGCTGGATGGTGGCGTTCAAGCGGTTTTGCTTGACCACGAACAGCTGTACCCCGGCGTCGTCGCAGGCCTTCACGAGCTCATCCGCCGCCGACAGCGAGATGGCCATCGGCTTCTCGGACACGACGTGCTTGCCGGCGCGGGCCGCCAGGACCCCATGCGCCGGGTGCAACCCCGAAGGCGTGGCGATGGTCACGACGTCGCACTCCGCGCGCTCCAGCAACTGCTCATACGACGTGTACCACGGGACGCCCCATTTCTCGCCTGCCGCGCGTGCACGCTCCTCCACCACGTCACAGACCGCCGCGAGGCGCAGTCCCTCGATGCGCGACACCGCCTCGAAGTGGTTGGCACTGATGCGCCCGCACCCGACCAATGCCACGCTGAACTCGCGTCCGCTCATCTGGTCTTCCCCCCGGCACTCGGTGCGAGTGCACCGCTGGTCTCCCGATACGCCGCACCGCAGTCGCCGCAGACCGGCTCCGCGGTCCCGGACGGCAGCTTCGCGCCGCAGGCGCACATCCACCCCGTGCGCCGCGCCGGCACGCCGGTCATCAACGCGTAGGCCGGCACGTCCTTCGTTACCACGGCCCCCGCACCGATGAAGGCGTACTCGCCGAGTGTCGCCCCGCAGACCACCGTGGCGTTGGCCCCGATGCTCGCGCCTCGGCGTACTAGCGTGCGCTTGTACTCATGCTTCCGGCTCACGTGGCTGCGAGGATTCACGAC
>CADEDA010000043.1 GCA_902825965.1 uncultured Gemmatimonadota bacterium
CGCACGCTCCGCTGCCGGCACCGGCACCGGTGCGGCGTCCCGCACGATCCGCAACGGGCGCGAGGCGCGGCTCAGTTCGATGGCGTAGCGCCCGGAGTTGGCGCTGACGAAGTGCCCGTCGCGATGCCACGACCAGAGGAACCGCGCCGAGTGTGTCGGCGGCATGGCGGTCATGCCGCCGGGCGTGCGTGCGATGTAGTTGATTCGCGGCGTCGGCAGATCGGGTGGCACCATGGTGTCGCGCACCTCGCCGCGATCTCCGAGCTTCACGAGCCCGATGCGGCCGATCGGGTCCCCCTCCCGTGGCTCGGTCACCGGTCGCACGAGGAACAAGGTGCCCGAGCGATCGCTGCGGAGCCCCTCGGGCGCGACGTAACCCTGCGGCGTGTTCCACGAGGTCTGGTAGTCGCCGTCGGCGCTGAAGAAGCTCACGCGCCCGTTGCGGAGGTCCAGCACCGCCAATCGACCGTCGACCAGCATCGTCATGCCGTTGTTGCCGCCGAACTCACCCGGCCCCGCGCCGCGTCGGCCCACGGACCGCTGTCGCTCGCCGTCCGGCCCAAAGATGACCAGCCGCGACGAGGGGCTGTCGAACACGTAGAGCCGCCCATCGCCGCCGACCTCGAACTCGACCACCTCCGTGAATAGCGACGTGTCCTCCGCCGAGGGCTGGATGCGCAGCTCCTCGAGCACGTGGCGCACGAACGAGTCCGGCAGCACGCCGACCGTTCGCGCCACGAGGCTATCCGCGCGACTGCTGTCGAACGCCGTGACAATTCCGGCACGGGAGACAACGGCGGCCGATTCTGCCGAGCAACCGCCGCAGATCGTCGCGGCGATGAGGAGTGGAATCCGCAAGTGCATGTCCGGGAGGCTGGGAAAGAGGTTGAACGTGGGACAACGGCCGGCACCGCCTGCGTTCGGAACATGTGACGAGCCGAATCCTGCGCTCTACGACCTGAGGTGCGTGCAACCCCTGGGCCCCCGGAGCGCACTCAATTGGTCTTCCTACCAGGAGTCAGGAATGCCGAGAGTCTTTCGCAGCACCCCGGTCCTCGTCCCGCGACTGGCCTTCCTGCTCGCATTGGGCGCCCCACTGCCTGCCGTCGGTGCGCAGGAGGTAAGCGGCCCACCGGGCCCGCGCCTGCTGCTGGACCGCGCCGAGGAGATCCGATTGGCCCGCAGTGCAGCCCCCGCGGGCATCAGCGGCACTGCGCGCGTGTGGTACTTCGATCGTGGCAGGTACGTCGTCGCGGACTCCGGGAGTTCCGGCGTCGAGTGCCACGTGAGTCGCAGCTGGCCCCTCGCGCTCGAGCCGCACTGCTTCGACGCCGAGGGCGCGCGCACCATCATGCGCCTGCATCGACGCGGAGTCGAACTGGCACACGCCGGCATCAGCAAGGACTCCGCCGCGCGCGAACTGGCGGCGGGCATCGCGTCGGGACAGTATCCGCTGCCGGCGCGCCCGGCCATGAGTTGGATGATGTCGGCGGCGCAGGTGCTCTACAGCGACACCGGACAGCGGGCCGGCGCGTGGCAACCGCATATTATGATCTACATCCCCTACCTCACCGCCCAGATGGCGGGCACCGGCAGCAATCAGGATCCCTCCGCCGGCATGGTTGTAGATGCCGGCAAGCCGACCGCCAACCTCACCGTGGTCGTGCCGCGCGCGGTGAAACCCAGCGACAGCGCGGCGCCCGCACCGGACCGAGGAACGCACCACTGACTCCGGTCGACGAGCGGGAGTTCCTCGCCGAGTACGATCGCCACACACCCGCGATGTTCGCGCTGGCGATCCGTCAGCTCGCCGGCGAGCATGACGCTGCGGAGGACGTCGTACAAGAGGCGTGGATGCGGGCTGCGGAGCGCTGGACGGAGTTCCGAGGCCAGTCTGCGCGCCGCACGTGGCTGTGCGGATTCGTGGTACGCGTCGCTTGGGAGCTTCAGCGGCGCGCGGCCGCGTCGCCCGCACCGCAGACGGACGGGGCGGCACTCACGGACGGGGCGGCGTTCGGCGACGAACGCCTTCGCGGCGTCTTCGAGCGCGTCGATCTCGAGCGAGCGATCGCCGCGTTGCCGCCGGGCTTCCGCGCGGTGCTGTTGCTGCACGACGTCGAGGGTTATACGCACGACGAAATCGCCGCCACGCTCGGCATCGTCGCGGGCACATCAAAGAGCCAACTCGCGCGGGCGCGTCAGGCGCTCCGCCGCGCACTCACCTCCGGAGGACCCGATGCACCACGATGACCCGCTGGCGGCGTTGCCGCGCGAACTCGAGCCGTCGGCCGCACTGCGCGGGCGTGTCACGCGGGCGCTGCACGAGCGAGGCTTGATCCGTCGCGAGTTGCCGCCCGCCCACGCCGGCTGGTGGCGCGTGGCGGCGGCGATGCTGCTGCTTGCCGCCGGCGCAGCGCTGGGTCGGGCGACCGGACGCGCAGAGACCGCGCACTCTCCGGCGGCGGCCGCCGCGCACGCGGATGCACAGTACGTGCTGCTGCTCTACGAACCCGCGTCGTTCAATGGCGGACCCCACGAAGCGCTGGCGCGCGAGTACTCGGCCTGGGCCCGTGCCCTCGGCGCCCGGTTCGTCAGCGGCGAAGCCCTCGGCGAGGCCCGCGTCCTCGGAGGTACGGCGCCTCCATCCGAGCCTACCGGCTTCTTCCTCGTTCGCGCGGCGAGTTTCGACGATGCCGTCATGCTCGCGCGCGACTGCCCGCACCTGCGCCGCGGCGGCGTCGTGTCCGTGCGCACCGTGCCCGCGACCTGACATCTTGAGGAGAGGCGTTCAGAACCCCGGCGACACCCGCCAGCGCGCGACGCCCGGCAGCCCGTCGGCGTCGCGCACGAGCACCCAAAGCAGGTCCCCGTCCGCGTCCATCAGACTTGCGGACTCGGGGAACCGCACGCGGCCCAAGAACTGGCCCGTCGCCGCGAACACCTCGTACTCGTGCGCGTCGCGGAAGATCGGCGGCAGCGAACGCCCGGGCCGCGCAGGCTCGCGCTCTGCTTCGGGTATCGGCTCCGAGGGGGTCGAGACCCGCACCCAGATGCGGCCGTCCCGGGTGAGATGCAACGCGCGGATGGGCGGCTTCACCGCAGGGATGTCGGGACCCGTCCAGACCCAATCCGGCACGTTGCGGCGCAGGCTCTGCGTGATGCGCTCCTGATCCCACGCACGCTCCGCTGCCGGCACCGGCACCGGTGCGGCGTCCCGCACGATCCGCAACCCGCGGCCGGGTCTGCTCACCTCGATCTCGTACTTCGCCGTGTTGGACGACACGAAGTAGCCCTCGTGGTGCCAGTTCCAGAGGAATCGCGCGGCATGTGTGGGGCCGGTCGCCGACATGTTGCCGTCCTTGCGTGCGACGTACAGGATCCGCTCCACCGGCAGGTCCGGCCCCACGAGCGAGTCGAGCCACTTGCCGCCGTCCGCGAGCCGGACCAGCCCCATCCGCCCGAGGATCTCACCCTCGCGCGGCGCGCTCACCGGCCGCACCAGGTAGACCGCGCCGGTGCTGTCGGTGCGCACCCCGTCGTTCGTGCTGAATCCCGCCGGCACGATCCAGCTCGTGAGGAAGTCGCCGTCGCGAGAGAGGAAGGAGAGCCGCGCGTTCTGCGCATCGAGCAGCGCAAGGCGGCCGTCCTTCAGCTGCACCATGCCGTTGTCGCTGTTGTACTCGCCCGGCCCGGCGCCCTTGCGACCCACCACCCGCTGCAGCGCCCCATCGGGCGCGAAGACGAAGATCCTTCGCGACGGGGCGTCGAACACGTACACCCGTCCGTCGTCGCCCACCTCGAAGCCGAAGACCTCCGTGAAGCTCGACGTGTCGTCCGCCGAGGGCTGGATGCGGAGCTCCTCGACCACCTGCCGGACCATCGAGTCCGGGACCGTGCCGGCCGTCCGCGCCACGAGACTGTCCGCGCGTGTGCTGTCGAACACGGTCGCCAGCCCGGCACGTGGCACGTCGGGCGCGGGATCGCCGGCACACCCAAGGATCACGATCGTGCCCAGCAGGGTCGCGAGACGGTGCATCATCGGCGGCAGCTCCTCATCAAGGGGGTCCACCGTCAGACAGCGCGAGCGCGCGCTGCGTTGTGCGGCGGGGACGGGCCGTCTGCGCGCTCAGGCCTCCCCGCTCCGCCGCCCCCGCGCCAGCAGGAACGTCCGCAACTCCCGCTCGGACATCATCCGCCGCAGCGTCCCGTTCCAGGCCACCGACACCACCTCGCGCTCCTCCGACACCACGATCACCACCGCGTCGCTCTCCTCGCTCAAGCCGATCGCGGCGCGGTGGCGCGTCCCCAGTTGCTTGTCCAGCGACGCCGACGACAGCGGCAGGATGCAGCCCGCGCCGATCAACCGGTCGTCCCGCACGACCGCGGCGCCATCGTGCAGCGGGGAGGCCGGCGCGAACATCGCCGTGAGCAGCTCCGGTTGCACGGCGGCGTCCATCGGCGTGCCGCTGGCGACGAGCCCCGACAACGACACGTCGCGCTCCACGGCGATGATCGCCCCAAAGCTCCGCCGCGCCAGCCGGAACGCGGTGTCGGCCAAGGCACTCGCCGCTTCGGTCCCCTCCTCGCGCCGCGTGAGCCACCCCATGCGCCGGCGCCCAAGATTGGCCAGCGCCGCACGCAGCTCCGGCTGAAACACCACCACTGCCGCGAACACGCCGTACGTGAACGCCAACCCCAGCAGCCAGGTCAGCATCGTCAGCTTGAGCAGCCACGCGGTCGCATACGCGACGCTCAACACGAGGATGCCCGCCAGCATCTGCAGCGCGCGCGTGCCCGAGATCAACAGCAGGCCGCGATAGAAGATGAAAGCAACAAGCGCGATCTCGAAGAGATCGCGCCAGCCGAAGGAGAAGAAGGTGTTGGTCATGCGGCCCCCCGCATCACCTCACACCTCCCACCTCACACCTCACACCTCCCAAGTCACGCAGGCGACGGCTCCGGCCCACCGATGATCGGCGGCAGAACCCGGCGCGTCTCCGCGCTCGGCGCGGCCGACTTCTCCGCCGGCAGCGCCGACGGCGGGTCCTGGCGCGGCGGCAGGGTCTCGCCCTTCTCGAGCACCGCGATGTCCTCCCGCGACAGCGTCTCGCGCTCGAGCAACGCGGCCGCGATGCGATCCAGCAGGTCGCGGTGCGTCGTCAGCGTGTCCGTCGCGCGGTTGTACGCCGTGTTGATCACACGCGCGACCTCGTCGTCCACCTGCTGCGCCGTGCGCTCCGACACCTGCCGGCGGCTCGTGAGCTCGCGGCCCAGGAAGACCTCCTGCTCGTTGTCGCCCACGAGGATCGGACCGATCGCGTCCGAGAGACCCCACTGGCTCACGTAGCGCCGCGCGATCCCCGTGGCCTGCTGGATGTCGCTCGCCGCCCCCGTCGTCACCCGCTCGCGGCCGAACACGATCTCCTCGGCCACGCGGCCGCCGTACGCCATCACCAGGCGCGCCTCCAGCTGCTCACGCGTCACGCTCACCCGGTCGTCCTCGGGCAGGGTGAAGGCAAGGCCGAGTGCGCGACCGCGCGGCACGATCGTCACCTTGTGCAGCGGATCGTTCCCCTTCACGCGGATCGCGCAGACGGCATGCCCCGCCTCATGGAACGCGGTGAGCCGGCGCTCCTCCTCCTTCATCACGAGCGACTTGCGCTCGGCGCCCAGCATCACGCGGTCCTTCGCATCCTCGAAGTCCACCTGGTAGATCTTGTCATGGTTGCGGCGCGCGGCCAGCAACGCCGCCTCGTTCACGAGGTTCGCGAGGTCCGCCCCCGCCATGCCGGGCGTCCCGCGTGCCAACCGATGGATGTCCACATCCTCCGCCAGCGGCTTGTTGCGCACGTGCACCTTGAGGATGCCCTCGCGCCCGCGCAGGTCGGGTGCATCCACCACGATCTGCCGGTCGAATCGCCCCGGACGCAGCAGGGCCGGGTCGAGCACGTCCGGTCGGTTCGTCGCGGCGATCAGGATCACGCCGTCGTTCGACTCGAAGCCGTCCATCTCCACGAGGAGCTGGTTGAGCGTCTGCTCGCGCTCGTCGTGCCCGCCGCCCAGCCCGGCGCCGCGGTGACGCCCCACGGCGTCGATCTCATCGATGAAGATGATGCAGGGCGCATTCGCCTTGCCCTGCTCGAACAGGTCGCGCACGCGCGACGCGCCGACGCCCACGAACATCTCCACGAAGTCGGAGCCCGACATCGAGAAGAACGGACGTCCCGCCTCGCCCGCCACCGCGCGCGCCAGCAGCGTCTTGCCCGTGCCCGGAGGCCCGACGAGCAAGGCACCCTTGGGCAGCCGCCCACCGAGCTTGGTGAACTTCTGCGGGTCCTTGAGGAACTCGATGATCTCGCGCAGCTCCACCTTGGCCTCGTCCGCGCCCGCCACGTCAGCGAACGTGACCTTGGGCGTGTCGCCCGAGAGCAGCTTCGCCTTCGACTTGCCGAACGAGAACGCCTTGTTCCCGCCGGCCTGCATCTGCCGGAAGAGGAAGATCCAGATGCCCAGGATCAGCACCCAGGGCAGCAGCCCCACGAGCACACTGAGCACACTCGGGCTCGCCTCCTCGGCGCGGATCGCCACCTGCTTGTCGCGCAGGCGCTTGATCTCCTCCGGGCTGTCGGCGATGGCGAGCAGCGTCCAGAAGTTCTTGACCTCGCGCCCCTTGATGAGGATCCGGCTCTTGAATTCGCCGTTCACGCGCTTGCCGGCGATGATCGTCACCCGGGCGATGTTGTCCGCCTCGAGCTGCGCATCATAGATGGAGACGTCCACCTCGACCGACTGCTCGTTGTTCCGCATCGCGAATTGGATGAGGACGACGGGCACGAGGAACGCGATCAGCCAGAACGAGAGGTTCCGGGAGAAACGCCCGAATCCACCGGGCTTCTGCGGGGTGTTGGCGGCCATGGGACTCCCTACTGCAGGCTGGCGACGTACGGGACGTGGCGGAAATCCTCCGCATGGTCCAGTCCGTAGCCGACGAGGAATTCGTGCGGGGCGTCGAACCCGATGAACTTCACCGGGTGATGCAGTTCAGTGGCGATCTTCTTGTCGAGCAACGCGCAGATCTCGAGCGACTTCGGCTTCCGCTCCCCCAGGAGGGTCACGAGCTTCTGCAGCGTCCGCCCCGAGTCGACGATGTCTTCCACGAGAAGAATGTGTTTCCCCTCGAGGGTTGTTTCCGGGTCATACACCAGTCGAACGTTCCCGGACGACACCATGGCGTCGCCGTAGCTGGACGCCACGAGGAAATCGACGTGCAAGGGCCGCTCGATCTCGCGGACCAGGTCGGCCAGGAAGATGAAGCTCCCCTTGAGGAGCCCGAGTACCAGGAGTTCACCCTCGGGATAGGCCGCCGAGATCTCGCGGCCGAGTTCCCGGACGCGACGGCGGATCTGTTGCTCGTCGAGGGCGATGCGCTTGACGGCGCGGCCTTTGAGGCGCGGGTCGGCGACGGGAGCGGTCATTGATACAATATATAGCCGGGAGCGGACTCAGGCGTTCCCGGACGTGGATTCATGCACCTGAGTTTCGGCGCAGGACGAAGGTCCCACGAGTCCGCTCGATCGACGCGCCGCCCGAAAGCTGGATCCGTTGACCGGTGCGCGACCCCGGCGCCCAGGCGGCCGCCCGCGCGATCCCCCGCCGCTCCATCACCACATCCGCGCGCGCCGCGATCGCCGGCCAGAGCAGCGACCACCCCTCAGGGCCGATCCCGGCCAGGGGCTCGCTCTGCACCACCACGGCGTCGGGCGCCGTCTCGGCCCAAGGGTCCAGCAGCTGCTCCACCGAGATGCGCAACGCCGCCGCGCGTGTGCCGACGGCGTGCAGCCACTCGCCGAATCCCGGCCGCACGCGCTCGAGCGCCGGAAGGATCTCCAGTCGGATGCGATTGCGCGCGAAGTCGAGCCGCGCGTTGCTGGGGTCCTCCACCCACACCAGTCCCTGCTCCACGGCGTAGTGCGCGACTTCGGCGCGCGCCACCTGAAGCAGCGGTCGCGACACCCCGCGCGTTGCCGCGGCCATGCCAGCCAACCCCCGCGCACCCGCCCCGCGCAGCAGGCGCAGCAGGACCGTCTCGATCTGGTCGTCCCGCGTGTGCGCTGTGACGACGCCGGCGCCGAGGCCACGCGCGACCGACCTGAGGAACGTGTAGCGGGCCGCCCGCCAACCGGCTTCGCTGTGCGTTGCCTCGGCTCCGGCGCGCGCGGTGAAGAACCGTAGCCCGCGCCGAGCGGCTTCCTGGCGCACGAGCTCGACGGCCTGCGCGGCTACCGGCCCGGTCGCATGGTCGAAGCACGCCACGCCCGCGACGTCTGCCGCGCGGGTCTGCGCCGCCCAGTCAAGCAGGACCATGGAGTCCCGCCCTCCCGAGACCGCCAGCAGCCAGCCGCCGGCTGGCCGTCGACCGCCTTCCGCCGTCCGTTCCCATTCCCATTTCCCGACCATCTTTCTATCTTAACGGTCGAACCCTCAGACCACTTCGACGACAGCTCATGGAATCGAACTTCGGCGGCCCCCTCGGCACCCTCATCGCTGGCCTCGGCATGGGTGCGTACTACATCGGGCTCACCTGGATCAACATGCTGCTCGGTCTGGTGCTGACGCCCTTCTTCATCATCCCGGCCACGTGGGTGCAGGACGCCATGGCCAAGAAGAAGGCCCAGCAGGGCTAACGCGCCCGCCGCGCCGCAGTCGCACACGGGAGGCACGCCGCGCGCGTTGCCTCCCGTTTTTCCGTAGATTCCAAGGAGCGGTCCCCCTCCTTCGCGAGCCCACCATGTCGATCCTCCTCCTCGTCGTCCTCGTCGGTATCGCGGTCTGGGTCATCGGAGCCTACAACGGCCTCATCGCGGCCAAGAACCAGACCGTCAACGCGCTCAAGCAGATCGACGTGCAGCTCAAGCGCCGGCACGACCTCATCCCGAACCTCGTGAAGTCGGTGCAGGCCGCGATGGACTTCGAGAAGGACACCCTCCAGGCCGTCATCGCGGCGCGCAACACCGCCGTGAATGCCGCCGCGGGCCTCGACACGCAGCACGTCGCGGCCACCGCAAAGGCCGAGGCCGCGCTCACCGCCTCGCTGGGCAAGCTGTTCGCACTCGCCGAGGCGTACCCGCAGCTCACCGCCAACGCGAACATGAAGCAGTTCCAGGAGGAGCTGACCAGCACGGAGAACAAGGTCGCGTTCGCCCGGCAGCTCTACAACGACACGGCGACCAGCTACAACACCAAGCAGCAGCAGTTCCCGACCAACCTGGTGGCCGGCATGGCCAACGCCGCCATCGCGGAGCTGTGGGAGATCGAGGACCAGGCCGAGAAGGCGGTGCCCAACGTCGAGTTCCGCCGGGGAGCGTAGGAACGGCCGAGGTGAGAAGGGAGCGGTGAGGGCTGGGAGTTCCTCCGCCCCCCGCTCCTCTCACACCTCCCACCTCCCACCTGCCACCTCCCCGTGAACCTCTTCGAGCAGCAGGCCGCCAATCGCCGCAAATCCCGGCTGTTGATCGCCGGCTTCTTCCTGTTCTTCGCCTGGCTCGGGCTGGGTGGTGACTGGCTGCTCTACCAAGCGACCGTCGTGAGCGGGGAGCCGGGCGGCTACCGGCACGTCGTGCCGTGGGGCGGCATCGTCATGGCCGGCATCGCCATGCTGATGGTCTGGAACATCCGCCGGACGGGTGCCGACAAGGTCCTGAGTTCGGCCGGCGCCTGGGCGCTGGAGACCCCGGAGTCCCCAGCCGAGCGGCAGCTGGTGAACGTGGTGGAAGAGATGTCGGTGGCGTCGGGCCTGCCCGCCCCCACCCTCTATATCATCGACGACCCGGACCCCAACGCCTTCGTGACGGGCCAGGACCCCGCGCGAAGTCACCTCGCGGTGACCCAGGGCCTCCTCGACCTCCTCGACCGGGACGAGCTCCAGGGCGTGATCGCCCACGAGATGGGTCACGTGAAGAACGAGGACATGCAGCTCATGACCCTCGTTGCCGGCCTCGCGGGTGCGATCGCGCTGCTGGCCGACGGCACCGGCCGGATCCTCTTCCGCGGCAGCCGCCATGGCGTCCGGCTCGGCGGAGGCGGGGGCGGGAGAGGCGGCAAGAAGGGTGGCGGCTTGATCGTGATCGTACTGGTCCTCTGGCTTATCTCGTGGCTGCTGGCCACGCTGGTGACCAGAATGTTGGCACTCGCCATCAGCCGGAAGCGCGAGTACCTGGCGGACGCCATGGCGGCCCAGTTCACCAGAAACCCCCTCGCTCTGGCCAGCGCGCTGGACAAGATCGAGAAGCAGCCGCTGCCCACCAAGGCGATCAAGCATGGGGTGGCGCACCTCTGCATTGCGGACCCGTTGGGCTGGAAGGCGACCCGGAACCCCGGGATCACCGGGGAGCTGTTCTCGACCCATCCGCCCATGGCCATCCGCGTCGCGCGGCTCAAGGCGATGGGGTTCCAGGCGGCGAAGAAGGGTTCGTGACCAGCGCGCCGACTTGGCAGTCTGGGTAGCGGATCGACGCTGTAGGGTTCGGAAGGTCGACCGTGGATCTTGGATGTTGATGGGGGCTGCTCGCGCGCGGAACGGCCTGGTTGATTGCGGATTGGTGTGGATAACTTGGATGTCGATCGGACTACGATTGCGTCATGGTTGTCCCCAATGGAAAGTGGTGTGAATTGAGAGTTTTGTGATATTTTGACTCAGGATCCAGCGATGAGAACGATATGCATTGTCGGTTGCATACCAGGCTTACGGTATGCAGCCGATTTTCTACTTTAGAGCAGGTGCCTAAATTGGCATTCTGTAAAGTCTTGTTTGATTCTTCTTCGCTCGATTTATTCCTGATTCGCTCCTCGTCTTCGATTTTCCACAATCCTCAGGGGTCTCAGTGAGAAAGATCGCCATATTGGCCGCAGCCGAGTATGAAGATCTGGAAGTTTGGTACCCAAAGCTGCGCTTGGAGGCTTCTGGATTCGACGCGCCTCTGGTCGGTGTGGAAAAGACGAAGTACGCTGGCAAGTGGGGCTACCCTGCCCTGGCGGACCATTCCAGTGACGAGATTGATGCCGCCAGTTTGGCTGGTGTGCTTGCTCCTGGTGGGTGGGCTCCGGACAAGCTGCGACGCGACAATCGTGTGCTCGACCTCGTGCGTTCGGTCGATTCCGCGGGGGGCAACGCGGGCGCCGAGTGGGTGGATGAGGCGGTGGTGGTGGACCGCAACATCGTGTCGAGCCTGGTGCCGAAGGACCTTCCGGCGTTTGGCGAGGCCATGGTGGACTGGCTCGAAAGGCATCGGTAGGGCTCCGCAGACGGAGCTCTTCGGACTCGAACTGTCGCCCTTCGTGACAGTTCCATACCGCCTCCGCTCAGGGTTCTGCGACTCCGGCCGATACCAGAGTCTATGAAGAACCCCTACCGGCAGCACCCCAATCGTATGGTCGGCCTGCGGGCCGCCACCGCCGCTGGATTCCTGTTGGTGGCGGGCCCTGTTGGCGCGCAGGCGCTGGTGCGGATCGAGCGCGCCGCCCTGACACTTCCGAGCCGCTTGAACGTGGGGGTGCGGCTGCATGTGGAGCCGGTCGGCCCGGCCAAGCAGGTGGGGCGCGGCCCGGGCTACATCGAAGTGGAGCTCCCGGTCCGCGCGACCGCGAACGTGCCGTGGTCACTGTCTGTGACGGGCGCCGAGGGCAAGGAGGAGGGCGAGCTGTTGGCCGTGCAGGCCGCCGACGGCACTTGGGTGGCGCCGCGGGAGGGTCAGGCGATCCAGGTCGTGAAGCGGCGTCAGCCGGCGAGCCCGATCGGGTTCGGGATCCGGCTGCGACTTGCTGCGGGGGCCGGGCCGGAGGTCGCGGAGCGGGTGAAGCTTGAGGTGGTGGCGGCGGAGGGGCGCGCGGAGCCCTAGGCGGCCGAACGCCGTAGGCGACCGAGCCCTATTTTGGCCGCACGGGACCCGGAAGCGGCGGAGACGGCGGCTTCGGGATCCGTAGGGTGCGTCCGTCAGTCTGTTGCGGGACCATTGGTACCTCCGAGAGGGGGTCGGTTCGGGGCCGTTCACTTGGACAGTGCCGCGTGCAGGTGTTCAAGGTCAGCGAATGCTTCACCGCGCGTCGCCCTGAGCTTCTTCACGAACGTTCGGGTGTCGTCATCGTTCTTGACGAGGTCGCGCAGCCACGGTGTGGCCGCCCCACCGTCGAGCAGCTTCGCCTGAGCCGCGTAGAGGTAGAAGTCGAGCGTGGAGACGTAGTCGAGGTACGCGCACGCATCGACTGAGAGCGAGCCGCCGGAACTCCCGTAGTACTCCAGCACCTCAGTCCGCGCGGTCTTGAGGTCCTTGCCCCGCAGCACGCTGAGCTTCTGCTCGACCACCTGCATCACCTGAAGCGCCGCGGCGCGGCGGTTCTCGCGCGCCTGCGCCCACATGGTGAGGAACGACCCGAGGATCGCCCCCGCGAGTCCCGACACGAACAACTCGAGCATCGTCGACCTCTGCATCGGTTCACCTCTCGGCCGCACGGGCCCGGGGTCGGACCAACCGACCCGCGCGCGACTGCGTGGCGCTGGCCAACACAGTGCAGCCGTGCACAGGCGCACGCAAGTTGGGACGCGTTGGGAGAAGAATCAGCAGCGCAGCGGGGTCGAAGCCGTCGGCGCGTGCGCCCAGGCTTCCGTTGGCGCCCCTTGGGCGCGGCGGGGTTCGTGTACGGCGAGCACCCTTCGCCCGGCCGGAGCATCCGACCTCGGCATTCCTTCACGCGAGATTCGTCATGCGACGAACCGTTCTTCTCGCCGCGGTTCTGCTCACCGCGGCACCCGCCGGCGACACCCAATGGCTGCCGGCCGGCCGACGAGATTCCGCCGTGACGAGATTGGCAATCCGCGTCGAGACGGAGGGCGGTCCGGTGCGGATGCGCGGGGCACTCACGATCGAGTTTGAACGCGTCGATCGTGCGTCGAAGATCCTCCACGAGCACCTGGGCCTTTCGCTTCCGGAGGTCTGAGCGCACTGGGCACGTTCACCGAGTGCTACCCATGTCCCGGCTTGAAGTGTTGCCTATCTCCCCGGCTGTTCAGAGTCCACACAGCCGTTGCAGCATCGCCCCCGCGCTCAGGTGAGTTGCAGGGATGGCTTTTGTCAATCAAATGTTGCCTTGGGAAGGTGCAAGGGCCGACGTGGACGGCATCGCATCCGGCCCTGAGTACGGTGCCCGGGATCGGTCCGCGCTGACGAGCTTGGGGTGCCAACGATAGCCTCAGGATCTGTCTGCGAGGGACGCGCGCGGAACCGATGCGCTGTCGATCCGGTAGCCATTCGATTGTAACCAGCAAACATAGAGGCTGATCGGTGGCAGCCCCGCCCCGGCACGTCGGACCTCGAGCCCGTCCACGTCCGCGGTGGGAGCAAACCGCAGGACCGAGTCGCGCCCGATATTCAAATGCGAGCCGAATCGCTGCGGCTCTCCGCGACGTGCGCGTACGCGGTCCTCAAGCATCGCCCGCGCATCCGGCGCAACCTGCTCTTCGGGCAGGTTCCGGACGGCCTCGAACACGCGGTCCTGCAGCGCTTCACTGTGCTGCACAACGAGCATCATCGCGTCAACACCCGCCGCACCGACCATCGCGCGCGTCGGGAATCCAAACCGATCAAGGATCGTGTGGACCCGTGCCCCAATCGCCGAATCAAGCGCCATCAGGTCGCGTACGTAGGACGAATCCGTCATCCGCGCGGCGAAGTCGGCACGTGCCGATTGGTCGCGTGCACGCAAGCCCAACAGCACGCCCCGCAGGGAATCGTTGCTCCATCGCAAGCCAATCTCGTTCTTCCACGCCCGTCCGACCTGCTGCCATCGGTCATTGGGATTGGGCAACGGGCAACCAGCGTGTTGGGCCCACAGCAGGACAGGCGCGGCCAGCGTCAACGCAAGCGCCATCGCGATGCGCGTCATGCGCATTCACTTCGAAAGTCGTCGGCGGAACGTCCGACCGGCGGCACTTGCACCACCAGGAATCCGTGGCTGGCCACGACCTCAGCGTGCACCAAGTTGTCGTGCTGCAGGCTGCTGTTGAGGCCCTGCGAGTAGACCACCAGCGGGAGAAGCTCTCGGACCGGCGCGGCGGAGTCTCCCGCTGTCTCCCAAGGTAGTGCGCGGTCGCGGAGGTGCATCACGGTGAACCCGACTTGATGCGGACCATCGATAGCCCTGTCGCCAAACGATTCCGGTTGCGCGCTCTGGGGCCGTTCGAACGCGCTGGGTGCGAGCGGCACGTTGAAGCGGACCGAATCCACCTGCATCGTGAAGGTCCGGTCGGGTCGCACTTGCCGGATGCGGAATGGTACGCGCACACCGCCTACCCGACGATAGTCCTCGTAGTGGATCTGCACGCGCACACGGCCCTGCAACGTGGCCATCCCGATGTCGCGGCGCACGAGCAGGCCGCTTGAATGCTCGAAGTGCAGCGTATCGATCACCCCATCCACCGTCCGGGCTGCGAGACGGGCGTGGAAGTGGTCCTCACGCGGCAACATCGTGAACGATCGATACGCACCAAGCCTCGGGTCGCGCGCCAGCCTCCGCTCCCGGCCGGCGGACGCAGTCAGTCCCGCAGGCTCATCACGGACCTCGCCTCGAGGGCTTTGCACCCAGCCGCCGCGACCATCGAAACCTTCGCGCTGCACGGCACCATTCGGCAACTGCAGCGTGAAGAGGCGCCGCTCCGGCGCCTCGACGAGCATGAACTGGGCCGTCGCCCCGGGAGGCGCAAGCTCGGCCCTGCCGTGGGTCACGCGTGTGCGGACGGTGTCCCACGCCGCGTTGCCGCCCACGACCCGGAGATATCGACCCAGCACGACCCGGAGGGCGCGGTCATCAGCGGACACCAGCGGTATGCGCCCGCACGATGCCGCAGTCGCCGCGGCCAGCACGAAAAGCAGGAGGACTCTCATGTAACTTGGACCCAATGCCTGAGCGTCAGGTTCAGTGAACGGCCGGTCGAACCGTTCGGTCGTGAGTCGGGTCATTCCCTGATGACGAGGTCGCGAACCGTGAATCCAGAGCGCGAGTGGGATGTGGTCGAGGCGGTGCGGCAGGCACAGCGAGGCAGCGCGGCAGCATTCACGCAACTCGTGCGCGGCCTGCAGGGCTTGGCCGTTGGCTATACATACGCGCGACTTGGCGACCGGCAGCTGGCCGAGGATGCGGCGCAGGAGGCGTTCATCGATGTCCACCGCTTGCTGCCGTCGCTGCGCGAACCCGCCGCGTTCCTCGCGTGGTTTCGCCGCATCCTGCTCAAGCACTGCGATCGCATCACGCGGCGTCCGGGCTGGGTGTATGAACGGCTACATCCGACCGATGAAGCGATGGACGGGCTGGCGGAGCTCCCGGCGACGGCACCCAGCCCGCTTGAGGCGATCTTGACCGAGGAGCGCGAGCGCATGGTCCGCGCGGCCGTCGGCGCACTGCCGGAACACCTGCGCACGGCGGTCACGCTGTACTATTTCGGTCAACGGTCGGTCACGCACATCGCGGACTTCCTCGAAGTGCCCGTCGGTACCGTCAAGAGCCGGCTGTCGAGCGCGCGCGGTGCACTGCGCAACACTATCCAAAGGATGGCTGAGGAGACAATGAGCGACCTGTGTCCGTCGCGTGATCGCGGGTTCGAGAATCGCGTGCGCCGCGCCCTCTTGGCGGCCGCCGACGGCGAGCGCGCCGTCCTCGTCGAGTTGCTCGCGACGGACGCATCGGTGGCAAACGCGGAAGGACCGCATCCGTTCTGGGGGGGCACGCCGCAGCCGCTGCAGGTTGCGGCGGAATGGGGTCGGACTGAGACCGTGCGCCTGCTTCTCGATGCCGGCGTTGATCCGGACACCAGGCCATCGAATGGCGGATACCACGAGTGGAGCGCCCTGCAGCTCGCGCTCCACAAGGGACATCGCGCGACGTCTGAACTGTTGATCGTCCGTGGGGCCACCGTGGACATCTGGAGCGCAGCGCTGCTTGGCGACGCCGCACGGGTTCGCACCGCACTCGATTTCGACGCCTCGCTTAGTCGCGCACGCGGGCCTGCGGGCGCCACTCCGCTGCACTTCGCGGCGACGGCCGAAGTGGCGGCACTGCTCGTCGAGCGCGGCGCCGATCACGCGGCACGCGGCGAAGGTGGTTGGACACCGCTTGAATCCGCAGCGTTCGCCGGCCCGCGCCGGCGGCAGGCGGCACGCTGGCTCCTCAACCGATTCGGCGGACTCTCGCTCGCACTCGCGGCGGCTCTCGATGACGACGAGGCAATCGATGCCATGCTCGCGAACGATGCAACCGCGCTCGAAAGGGTTGCTGAACGCACGGACGGTGCGACGCACGCCGCCGGTGCCACCGCACTCCACATCGCCGCCGCGCTTGGCAACGCACGAGCCGTGTCAGCGCTGATTCGCTGGGGGGCAAACATTCGCGCCCGAACGGCGCAGGGCCACCTGCCGATGCATCTCGCCGCGAAGGGCGGCAGCCAAGCCACCGCCGAAGCGCTGTTCGCCGCCGGCGCTTCGCTGACCGAACGCGACGGCGAGCATCACTCAACGCCGTTGGATTGGGCTGCTTTCTTCGGGCATGCCGAGATGAGTGCGTGGATGGTCGCGCGGCTCCGGGAGCGTCCGGAGTAGTCGCTCGTACTTCTCTTCCAGGGCAATCAATCGCGC
>CADEDA010000044.1 GCA_902825965.1 uncultured Gemmatimonadota bacterium
AGATCATCGCGATCTACGGCAAGGGCGGCATCGGCAAGAGCTTCACGCTCTCCAACCTCTCGTACATGATGGCGCAGCAGGGCAAGAAGGTGCTGCTCATCGGCTGCGACCCCAAGAGCGACACGACGTCGCTGCTGTTCGGCGGCCGCGCCTGCCCGACCATCATCGAGACCTCGTCCAGGAAGAAGCTCGCCGGCGAGGAGGTCTCGATCTCCGACGTCTGCTTCAAGCGCGACGGCGTCTTCGCCATGGAGCTCGGTGGCCCCGAGGTCGGCCGCGGCTGCGGCGGCCGCGGGATCATCCACGGCTTCGAACTGCTCGAGAAGCTCGGCTTCCATGACTGGGGCTTCGACTACGTGCTGCTCGACTTCCTGGGCGACGTGGTCTGCGGCGGCTTCGGTCTGCCGATCGCACGCGACATGTGCCAGAAGGTCATCGTGGTCGGATCGAACGACCTGCAGTCGCTCTACGTCGCCAACAACGTCTGCTCGGCAGTGGAGTACTTCCGCAAGCTCGGCGGCAACGTGGGCGTGGCGGGCATGGTCGTGAACAAGGACGACGGCACCGGCGAAGCGGCGGCCTTCGCCGCGAAGGCAGGCATCCCGATCCTCTCCGCCATCCCCGCGCACGAGGACATCCGCCGCAAGAGCGCTAACTACGAGATCGTCGGGATCCCCGGCACGCAGTGGGGACCGATGTTCGAGACGCTCGCCACCAACGTGGGCGCCGCACCGCCGGTGCGGCCCAAGCCGCTCACGCAGGACGAGCTGCTCGGACTCTTCGCCGGCGACGTGGTGGGACGCAACGTGGTGCTCGAGCCGGCGACCGTGTTCGACATGGTGGGGCGCGACGATGTGTCGAAGCCGTCGCTCGAAGTCATCTACGACACGGTCTGAGCCGATGGCCACCTCCCTTCCCGTCTTCGAGAACCCGGCCGCCCTCGCGGGCGACGGACTCGGCTGCCATTCCGGAAAGGAGCAACTCACCGCAGCCGCGCGCGCCGCGGGGAAGTCGGATACCCTCGACCGATACGCGCAGGACTATCCCAAGGGCCCGCACGACCAGCCGCAGTCGATGTGCCCCGCGTTCGGGTCGTTGCGCGTGGGGCTGCGCATGCGCCGCACCGCGACGATCCTCTCGGGCTCGGCCTGCTGCGTGTACGGGCTCACGTTCACCTCGCACTTCTACGGCGCACGCCGCACGGTGGGCTACGTCCCGTTCAACTCGGAGACGCTCGTCACCGGACAGCTCTTCGAGGACATCCGCGACGCGGTCTATCAGATGGCCGACCCGGCCCTCTACGACGCGATCGTCATCACCAACCTCTGCGTCCCGACGGCCTCCGGTGTCCCGCTGCAGCTCCTGCCCAAGGAGATCAACGGCGTCCGGATCATCGGCATCGACGTTCCTGGCTTCGGCGTCCCCACCCACGCTGAAGCCAAGGACGTCCTCGCCGGCGCGATGCTCAAGTACGCGCGCACCGAAGCCGAGCTGGGGCCGGTGGCCGCCCCGCGCGGCGGCAAGGGCGACAAGCCGACGGTCACGCTGCTCGGCGAGATGTTCCCGGCGGACCCGGTCGGTATCGGCATGATGCTGGAACCCCTTGGCTTGGCCGCGGGACCGGTGGTGCCGACCCGTGAGTGGCGAGAGTTGTACGCGGCGCTCGATTGCGCGGTGGTCGCGGCGATCCACCCGTTCTATACCGCCAGCATCCGCGAGTTCGACGCCGCCGGTCGCACGATCGTCGGTTCGGCACCCGTGGGCCTCGACGGCACCGCGGGCTGGCTGGAGCGGATCGGTGCCGCCGCCAACGTGAGTGCCGATCGGATCGATGCCGCGAAGGCGCGCATCCTGCCGGCCATCAAGGGCGCACTCGCCAAGATGCCGATCAAGGGCCGCATCACGATGAGCGGCTACGAGGGCTCGGAACTGCTCGTCGCACGGCTGCTCGTGGAGAGCGGCGCCGACGTGCGCTACGTGGGCTCGGCCTGCCCGCGCACCAAGTGGAGCGACGCCGACCGCGAGTGGCTGGAAGCGAAGGGCGTGCACGTGCAGTTCCGTGCGTCGCTCGAGCAGGACCTGGCCGCGATGCACGAGTTCCAGCCGGACCTCGCGATCGGCACGACGCCGGTGGTGCAGAAGGCGAAGGAGCTCACGATCCCGGCGCTCTACTTCACGAACCTCATCTCGGCGCGTCCGCTCATGGGCCCTGCCGGTGCCGGCTCGCTCGCGCAGGTGGTGAACGCCGCGCTGGGCAACAAGGCGCGCTTCGACACCATGAAGGAGTTCTTCGCCGGGGTGGGCGAAGGCCACGCGGCCGGCGTGTGGGAGAAGACGCCCGAGGACAAGCCGGAGTTCCGCGAGCACTACAAGCGCCATCTCGCCAAGCTGGCGAAGCAGCGCAAGGCCGAGGAGATGGTATGACACTCATCCTCGACCACGACCGCGCGGGTGGCTACTGGGGCGCCGTGTACGTGTTCACGGCGATCAAGGGTCTGCAGGTGGTCATCGACGGCCCGGTGGGCTGCGAGAACCTGCCGGTGACCTCGGTGCTGCACTACACCGACGGCCTGCCGCCGCATGAGTTGCCGATCGTCGTCACGGGACTCGGCGAGGAGCAACTGGGCCGCGAAGGCACCGAAGGCTCCATGAAGCGCGCCCACAAGGTGCTCGACCCCGAGTTGCCGTCGGTGGTGGTCACCGGGTCGATCGCCGAGATGATCGGCGGTGGTGTGACGCCTGAGGGCACCGGCATCCAGCGCTTCCTGCCGCGCACCATCGACGAAGACCAGTGGCAGTGCGCCAACCGCGCGCTCTACTGGCTCTGGACCGAGTACGGTCTCAAGAAGGGCACGCGCCCCAAGAGGACCGAGCGTGCACCCGGTGCCAAGCCGCGGGTGAACCTCATCGGCCCCATCTACGGCACGTTCAACACGGCGAGCGACCTCCACGAGATCCGCCGCCTGGTGGAAGGCATCGGGGCCGATATCAACATGGTGTTCCCGCTGGGGAGCCACCTGCAGGAGGTTCCGCGGCTGGTGGATGCGGACGTGAACGTCTGCATGTACCGCGAGTTCGGCCGCATGCTCTGCGAGGCGCTCGAGACGCCGTATCTCCAGGCGCCGATCGGCCTGCACTCGACGACCAAGTTCCTCCGCAGCCTGGGCGAGATGCTCGGACTCGACCCGGAGCCGTTCATCGAGCGCGAGAAGCACACGACGATCAAGCCGATCTGGGACCTCTGGCGCTCGGTGACGCAGGACTTCTTCGGCACCGCGAGCTTCGCGATCGTGGCGAACGAGACCTACGCCCGCGGCGTGCGCCACTTCCTCGAAGACGAGATGGGGCTGCCCTGCACCTTCTCGGTGTCGCGGCTCGCGGGCAAGAAGACCAGGAACGATGAGGTGCGGCAGCTGGTGAAGGAGAAGACGCCGCTCCTCATGTTCGGCAGCTACAACGAGCGCATGTACCTGGCGGAGATCGGCGCGCGGGCGATGTACATCCCCGCGTCCTTCCCCGGGGCGATCATCCGTCGCCACACGGGCACGCCGTTCATGGGCTACGCCGGTGCGACGTACCTGATCCAGGAAGTCTGCAACGCGCTCTTCGACGCGCTGTTCCACATCCTCCCGCTGGGGACGGACCTCGACAAGGTGGAGGCGACACCGTCGCGGCTGCACGAGGAGATGGAGTGGAGCGACGAGGCCAAGGCCCTGTTCGACGAGCTCCTTGAGGCGCAGCCGATCCTCATCCGCATCTCGGCGGCCAAGCGGTTGCGGGACGCGTCCGAGCACGATGCGCGCGGGCTCGGCGACACGGTCGTCACGCGCGACCATGTGCTGGCCTCGCGCCGCTCACTGCACGGGGCGGGGGTCTGAGGCCATGAGCGCGTCCCTGACCACCTGCACCGCCGCCTCGGGCCGCTCCTCGTGGAGCAAGTGGCCCGCGCCCTCCCAGGGCACGACGGTCACGGACGGAAGCGCGGCGACCTGCGCGCGCAGCGCGGCGAATGGGACGAAGGCATCGTCGCTGCCGTGCACCAGCGTGACCGGCGGCAGCGTGGCACCGGGCAGCTGCGCGAGCAGCGCCGGGATGTCCCAGGCCGCCATCATCGCCAAGGCACCGGCCACATGCTGCGACTCGCCGAAGAGTCGGCGGTATACATCGCGCTGGGCGACGGGCAGCGCGGTCGAGGTCGCCGCGCGCAGCACGATGTCGCTCAGCACGGACTGGGCGCCGAGTGCGGCGGCGACCCGCGCGACGATCGGCGAGACAGCGATGGGAGCCACGATGGGCGCGAGCCAGTCGCGGTACGTGCGGTCGGGCGGCACCAGGGCGGCGCCGAACCCGACGATGGCGCGGGGTGCGGCCAGTCCGCGTACGACCATCTCGAGCGCGATCGCGACGCCGGCCGAGTGTCCGACGAGGAGCACGGGCGCCACGCGCAGCTCTGCGCAGAGCGCGGCGACGGCACGCGCCATCGCGGGGAGTGTGGCCGGTTCGGGCATCGGGCTGGTCGCACCGTGGCCCGGCAGGTCGGGCGCGATCACCGTGTGCGACGCGGCGAGCGCCTCCCGCATCGGCGCCCAGGAGTGGGCACTCGCGCCGGTGCCGTGCAGCAGCAGCAGCGCGGGACCCTGGCCGGAGACGACGACCCGCCAGCGGAGTCCGGCGGCGTCGACGGTGGAGCCCGCCTGCGACGAAGTGGTCATGGAAGGAAAGATGGCATCTCGGATGCCGTCTAGGGCGGGAAGAAAAAGAGTCTCGAACGAGCCCGGGCACCCGGACCGCGCGGGTACACGCGGAACACACAAATACCCACTTGGAGGTGGCGTATGAGTGACAACAAGGGGATGACGGACGACGAAGCCCGTGCTTTTCACAGCTACTTCGTGACGAGCTTCATGGGCTTCACCGCCGTCGCGATCGGCGCGCACGTGATGGCCTACATGTGGCGTCCGTGGCTGTAAGCCACTCAACCTGAGGAGAGACGATGTACAAGATCTGGCAAGGATCCAACCCGAAGGATGTCCTCGCGGGCCTGGGGTTCTTCCTCGGGGCGCTGGCGCTGGTGATCCACGTCTTCGCGTTCAACGTCCTCGGCTATCCGAAGACGACGAAGGCGAAGTACAACCCGCCGTCAGTGGCTTCGGCGCTTCGCTGAAGTCGCTCGGCAGAAGGACTGACGCGCGTGGGATTGGATGCGTCGGTGCGTTGTGCACCGTCGCATCCGTCCCCGGCGCAGAGGTTCCGATTCCCTTTCCTTCGAGGAACACGGTATGCACCGCATTTGGTTGATGTTCGATCCTCGACGTGCCATGGTGGCCCTCACGGGCTTCCTCGCCGTCCTGGCGCTGTTGATCCACTTCATCCTGCTGAGCTCGAACCGCTTCTCGTGGATCGAGAACGGGACCTTGCCGGCCGCTTCGGCGCCGGTGGGCACCTCGTCCCCCGTCGCCGCCGCCGAGATGGCGCCGCTTCCGGCGGGTCGGTAAAGCAGGTCCCGGGAATGGTGGCGCGGGGTCGGGACGGTACACCGTCTCGTCCCCCCCACCACCTCCCGTCGGGACGCCGGTCGCGTCTGCCGGCGTGAAATGCCCAGACGCCCCTATCGGAGACTTCCGCGATGGCGATGCTCAGTTTCGAGAAGAAATACCGGGTGCGCGGCGGGACACTGCTCGGCGGTGACCTGTTCGACTTCTGGTTCGGCCCGTTCTATGTGGGCTTCTTCGGCGTGACCACCGTGTTCTTCACGGCCCTCGGCACGTTGTTGATCCTCTACGGCGCGGCCACCGGCCCGACGTGGAACATCTGGCAGATCAACATCGCGCCCCCTGATCTCAAGTACGGCCTCGGCTTCGCGCCGCTCGCGGAAGGCGGGCTGTGGCAACTCATCACCATGTGCGCGGTCGGCGCGTTCGTCTCCTGGGCGCTGCGCCAGGCCGAGATCTCGCGCAAGCTCGGCATGGGGATGCACATCCCATGGGCATACGGCGTCGCCGTGCTGGCGTACGTGACGCTCGTCGTGATCCGGCCGCTGCTGCTCGGCGCCTGGGGCCACGGCTTCCCCTACGGGATCTTCTCGCACCTCGATTGGGTGTCGAACGTCGGGTACCAGTACCTGCACTTCCACTACAATCCGGCGCACATGATCGCGATCACGTTCTTCTTCACGACCGCGCTCGCCCTCGCGATGCACGGGTCGCTCATCCTCTCGGTCACCAATCCGAAAAAGGGCGAGCCGGTGAAGACGAGTGAGCACGAGAACGTCTTCTTCCGCGATTTCCTCGGGTACTCCATCGGCGCGATCGGCATCCATCGCCTCGGCCTCTTCCTCGCGCTCAGCGCGGCGTTCTGGAGCGCGGTCTGCATCGTGATCTCCGGGCCGTTCTGGACCAAGGGCTGGCCGGAATGGTGGGGCTGGTGGCTCAATCTTCCCATCTGGCGCTAGGAGCCCACACCGATGCTCGAATATCAGAACCTCTTCTCGCGCGTCCAGATCCGGCACGCCCCGGACGCCGGCCTGCCGATCGACGAGACCTTCGGCCAGCGCTACGGCACCGGCGTCTTCAGCTACTGGATGGGGAAGATCGGCGATGCGCAGATCGGCCCGATCTACCTCGGCTTCTGGGGCCTGACCTCGTTGATGTGCGGCTTCATCGCCATCGAGATCATCGGCCTCAACATGATGAAGTCGGTGGGCTGGAGCCCGATCGAGTTCGTCCGGCAGCTGCCCTGGCTCGCCCTCGAGCCGCCGTCGCCGGAGTACGGCCTGCGCTTCCCGCCGCTCGCCAAGGGCGGATGGTACCTCATCGCCGGGTTCTTCCTCACCATGAGCATCCTGCTCTGGTGGGTGCGCACCTACACCCGCGCGCGCGCCCTCGGCATGGGCACCCACCTCGCGTGGGCCTTCGCCTCGGCGATCTTCCTCTACCTCTCGTTCTTCTTCCAGCCGCTGCTGGTCGGCAGCTGGAGCGAGATGGTGCCGTTCGGGATCTTCGCGCACCTCGACTGGACCTCGGCCTTCTCGATCCGCTACGGCAACCTGTACTACAACCCGTTCCACGCGCTGTCGATCGCGTTCCTCTATGGCTCCGCGGTGCTCTTCGCGATGCACGGTGCGACGATCCTCGCGGTGAGTCGGCTGGGCGGCGAGCGGGAGATCGAGCAGATCACCGACCGCGGCACCGCGGCCGAGCGCTCGGCGATCTTCTGGCGCTGGACCATGGGCTGGAACGCCACGATGGAATCGATCCACCGCTGGGCCTGGTGGTTCGCGGTGCTCGTCACGTTCACCGGCGGCATCGGCATCCTGCTCACCGGCACCGTGGTCGACAACTGGTACCTCTGGGCGGTGAAACACGGCGTCGCGCCGGCGTACCCCGCGCAGAACGTGCTCACGCCGGAGCAGCTCGAGGCGCTGCGGGGCCAGTACCCGGGCCGCCTGCAGAACGGCTTCCCGGTCTACACCCTGCCGGCCCCGGCCACGATGGATTCGACCGGCGCAACGGCCGCGCCCACCACGTCCGCGCCGGCGGTCCCGCCGACGGGAGGGAACTGAGATGCGCTCGGCTCGCCTGACGGCGCTCGCCGTCCTCTCGCTCCTCGCCACCGGCTGCCAGTTCTTCGGCAGCAAGGACCGCGTGGTCGTCCAGAAGGGACAGCGCGGCACCGCGATGGAGATCAACTACGTCGCCGCCGCGCAGCAAGCCGGCCTCGAGGACATGGCGCGCAAGCTGCCCGCCATCCTGCCGCCCGCGCCGGAGATGCCGCCGGGGCCGTCGCCGTACCAGAACCTCCAGGTGCTCAACGACGTCTCGGTGGCGGAGTTCAACCGCACCATGACGTCCATGGCTACCTGGGTCGCGGGCGGCGCCGGCAACTGCGCCTACTGCCACAACATCGCGAACTTCGCCGCCGACACGTATCCGGACGGGAAGGAGATCTACACCAAGGCCGTCGCGCGCCGCATGATCGCGATGACCCGCAAGATCAACAGCGAGTGGACGGAGCACATCGGCAACACCGGTGTCACCTGCTACACCTGCCACATGGGCAAGCCGCTCCCCAGCGGCCTGTGGTTCTACACGGACGAGAACCAGATCCTGCGGCACTACCTCGATGGCGCCGGTGCACGGGTGACCACGCGGCAGATCGCCCCGAGCAATGCCAACCGCACGAGCGTCAAGCAGACGGAATGGACCTACGCGCTGATGATCAGCCAGTCCAACTCGCTCGGCGTGAACTGCACGTTCTGCCACAACTCGCGGCAGTTCGCGAGCTGGGAGCAGGCGCCGCCGCAACGCGTCACGGCGTTCGCCGGCATCCAGATGCTCCGCGACATCAACACCAACTACCTCGCACCGCTCGCCTCGGTGTACCACCCGTCGCGGCTGGGCCCGAAGGGGGATGCCCCGAAGGCGCAGTGCCTCACCTGCCACAACGGTGTCTACAAGCCGCTCTACGGCTTCCAGATGGCGAAGCACTACCCGGCGCTCTGGGGCGGACGGACGGATTGGTCGAGCCCGCTTCCGCCCGCCTACACCACACCGGTGGCGGTCGTGGCGCCGGAGTCGAGTGCGGCACCGGCGGTCGCCGCACCCGTGGTGCCGGGACCCGGCGGGCGCTGATCGCCGCGGATCGACGATGCGGAACGGGCGCCACGGTCTGACCGTGGCGCCCGTCCTCTTTCCGTTCCGGCGGCGATGCGAGTGCTACGGCAGCACGGTGCCTGTGCGATCCAGCAGCGCGACGAAGTGCTTCACCTGCGTCGGACCGAACGAACTGACGGCGATGCGCTGCTGGGTGAGCGGGTCTTCGATCGTGACGCGCCCGTCGTCCCAGGCGGTGAGCAGGAACGGCGCGTCGCTGGAGAGGTGGCCGCGGCGACGACGGTCGGCCAGTCCACGCAGCGCCCCGCGCAGGAAGCCGTTGGTGCCCTGCGGCAGCGTCATCGCGACCTCCCGGCTCGACCCGTCGTAGACGAGGATGCCGCCGTCCGGCGCATCGGCGAACCGCAACGCGCGTTGGGCGACCGGGGTGCCGTAGCGATCGGCACTCTTCCCGATGCCGAACTGCGACGCCAGCACCGCGAGCGTGAGGGTGAGGCCCGCGATCGCCACCGCCATCCGCAGGACCGGCTTGGGCGGCGTGATCTGCGGCATCGCGGAGCGGGCGCCGGGCTCCGCCTCGAAGTGGATCTCGGTGCTCATGCGGAGTGCTCCAGTGCCGCGGCGGTGAGGATCCGCCCCACGCGCTCGGGCTCACGCAGGCCGCGCAGCAGCGGCTCCGGTTGCGCGAAGCGGAACGGCCGGAGATGCGGGAACAACACGATCCAGGCGAGCTTCTCGCGCGGGTCGAGTTGCAGGGCGATCTCCCCGCTGCCATCGCGGAACACCCGCGACTGCGCGGACACGACGAAGCGCAGCGGGATGTTCACGGTGATCGGGAAGATGATCCCGAGCCGCACCACGATCCGCTTGTCGGTGATCGCGTACGTGGTGCTGCCCGCGATCCATCGCGCCAACCCCAGCGCACCGGCGAGCACCGTCACCGCGAGTGCGCCCTGCAGGCCGATCGTCACCCAGAAGAGCCCCGTGCCGGCGGCACCGCGGTTGGCCAGCGCCCACCAGAGCATCATGAGGCCGAAGTAGCCCGCGAGCGGCCGGACGAACAACAGGTGCCGCGCGAGCGCCGCCGGCTGGGGTTCACCCTGCCACAGCAGCTGCTCCCCGGGAGGGAGCGGCTCGTTCACCCCATGGACGCGCAGGCGCGCCCCGGGACTGACGTCCGCCAGGGAGGTGGCCACGGTCAGATCCACGGCTCGGCGCGCGACGCATCGGCGTAGAGATGCCCGCCGGCGTAGTACGCCATGACCTTGTCCTCCTCGAGCAGCGTGATCCGATCGTCCCGCTTGGTGGTGGGTACGTCCGCGAACTGCGCCGCGGTGATCGCCTTCACGAGCACGTGGTCGTTGCCCCAGAAGCCGAAGTTGGGCCATTGCACGTAGCCGATCGGCAGCAGCCGGTGCGCACCGGAGCCTTCGAGTGCGACCTCGTAGTAGCGCACCTGCGGCTCCGAGCGGTCCACCCACACGTCCACGATCGTGCCGGCGATCCTGCCGTCGGCCGCCTTCACCGGCAGGCCGCGCGGATCGGGATCACCCTGCGCGATGGAGTAGCCCGGTGCCACGCGCATCGGGATGATCTTCGCCTCACCGCGCGCGGTCAGGTCGGGCACGTCGGCCCGGTTCGCCCAAGCCGCGGGACCCACGCCGTCCTTCATGGGATTGCCGGTGGGGACCAACGGCGAGCCGTTGTACGGGTCCACGGGCACTGCCTTGAGCTCGGACATCAGTGCGCTCCTCCATCGGTGTGGTGCGTCGCATGCAGGTAGTCCTTCTTGGGCGGGACCGTGGGCCAGCCTTCACGCGGACCCTGCGGCGAATCCAGCGGATATCCCTCCCGCTTGTCCTCGCGTCGCAGGTAGATCACCAAGCCGATGAAGAACGCCCAGAACACGTACAGGGCGATCTGTGCGCCATCGATGTACTCCATTGCTCCGTTCCTCCGTGAAGGTCGACCGGTCCTGCAGTGATCACGCCGGTAAGTCGGCGAGTCCGAACTCCGATTCCGCAGGGCGCTGGATCGCGCCTGCGCGTACCATCCGCACCAGCGGCCCGAGGGCCACCAGCGTGGCGAACAACAACAACGTCTCGAGGTGATAGACCACGCTGTACGGCACGCTGGGGTCGTTGAGCCCCCCGATCAGCTGGCCGGCCTGGACGGCCTGCGCGAGCGTGTCGCGGATCATGCCGGCGACCGCCATCGACACACCCTCACAGGAGGCGAACACGGCCCCCCAGGCGCCGAGGGCGATCCCGTGCTGCGTCGCGTCGCGCAGCCCCATCGCGGCGCTCAGGGTGCCGATCGCGAACATCCCCTCGCCCAGGCCCATCAGGAAGCTGCCGGCGACGAACAGCCCGCTCAGTTGCAGCGGCGACGCGAAGATCACGCAGACGAAGCTCACGACGCCGATCATGGTGCCGAGCGCTGCCACCCGCACGGCATCGCGGCCGCGCTCGAGCATGCGCGCCGCCAGCACGAACGCGGCGATGGCCCCGAGCGCGGCGATGCCCGTCAGGGACGTGGTCTGCGCCACGCTCCAGCCGAGGATCTCGCCGCCGTAGGGCTCCAGCAGCACGTCCTGCATGTTGAACGCGAAGAAGCCCATGCCGGTGGCGACCAACAGTCGCACCGCCTGTCCCCCGCCGATGAAGGTCCGCCAGGCATCTCGGAACGCCGGCCGCCGTTCGCCCTTGGCGTACGGCGTGACGCCGCGCACGCGGGCCTCCTGCTTCCACAGCGCGATGGTGTTGCACGCCACGGTGAAGACCGCGGCCCCCTGGATCACCTGGATGAGCCGGATCGGCTGGTAGTCCCGCAGCAGGGCTCCGAGCACGAAGGCGCTGATGGTCGCGCCGAGCAGCATCATGACGTACATCAGCGCGACCACCCGCGGCCGCTTGTCCTCGGCGGCGAGGTCGGTCGCGAGGGCGAGACCGCTGGTCTGTACCGTGTGCGCGCCCGCCCCCACCAGGAAGAACGCGATCGCACTGCCCACGAACGCCATCCAGCGCTCGCCGAGCGCCTGGTCACCGGAGAGGAGGATGAGCGCGAACGGCATCATGGCCAGACCGCCGAACTGCATCAGCGTCCCGCCCCAGATGAACGGCACACGCTTCCAGCCCAGTACACTGCGGTGCGTGTCGGACTTGAAGCCGATGAGCGCGCGGAACGGCGCGACCAGCAGCGGGATCGCGATCATGATCGCCACCACGGTCGCCGGCACCTGCAGCTCGACGATCATCACCCGGTTGAGCGTGCCGTAGAACAGGGTGGTCGACATGCCCACCGTGAGCTGGAACAGGCTCAGGCGCAGGAAGCGCGACAGCGGCACGTCCGTCGTCGCGATGTCCGCGAACGGCATCCACTGCGGTCCCATCTGCTGGATGGTTCGCGTGATGATCGAGCCGCCCCGGGCACTCATCGCGTCACCAGACCGGTTCGAGGCGGACGTTCGCCGGCAATGCGGCGTGCTTCGCCGGCAGCAGCATCAGGCGCAGGAACGTGACGCCGTTGTCCAGCTTGGCCGCGGTGCGCGTGACCCAGCCGCCGAGGCCGCCCGCCCGCTCCCCGTCCGCGATCGCACCCATGTTGCGATGCATGCGCTCCAGCAGCGCCCAGAACCGTGGGTTGTCGGTGTCGATGGTCACCGGGAAGACCTGACGGCTGATCTCGTTGGTCAGGCGGATGACCTTGCGGTCGAACTCGTCGACGTCGAAGCCAAGGGCCTTGAAGAAGTCGAGGCGGGCGTGGTCCCGCACGTACATCGTCGCGAACACCGCCAGCAGGAAGAAGCGGATCCAGACCTTGTTGATCCCCTCGAGCGTGTGCGGGTTCGCACGCATGAGGACGGCGAAGGCCTCCCCGTGGCGGAACTCGTCGTTGCACCACTCCTGGAACCACTTGAAGATCGGATGGAAGCGGTACTCGGGGTGCTGCTCGAGCTGCCGGAAGATGGTGATGTAGCGTGCGTAGCCGATCTTCTCGGAGAGGTAGGTCGCGTAGTAGATGTACTTGGGCTTGAAGTACGTGTACTTCTTGGCCTTGGTGAGGAACGAGAGGTCCACCGCCACGTTGAAGTCCGCCAGCGTGTGGTTGATGAACCCCGCGTGGCGACCCTCGTCGCGGCTCATGAAGCCGAACAGGTCGCGGATGTCCGGGTTCTTCACCCGCTTCTTGATCTCGGCATACAGGATGCAGCCGGAGAACTCCGCGGTCACCGAGCTGACCAGGAACTCGATGAAGGCCCGTTGCAGTTCCGGCGACCAGCCGGTCCAATCCAGCTCGGTGAACTCGGGTGTGCGCTTGAAGTGGTCCTTGTTGGGGTCGCGGCGGAACTCCGCGACCAGCTCGTCCCACTGACTGCGCAGCGCCGAGACGTCCAAGCGGTCCAGCTCGGCGAAGTCGGTGGTGTAGAAGCGCGGATTCAGGACGGCGTCTTCGGTCGCCGCCTTGGTGGTCTCGTTCACGGCCCGCGTCGGCGGGGACATCGTGGCGTCATACATCACTCAGCCCTCGAACCCGACTTCGTACAGCTCGGTGATGCCGCTGGTCCCGAGCACCCGCGTCAGGATCCGGCGCGGCCAACTCGCGTGATGTACGGTTGCGCGAGCGGCCAGGGTGCGCTTCTCGCCCAGGCCGATGCGCGACGGCGCGCCATGCACGAGCACTTCGTCCCCCTCGTTGACGGTGACGCCGTCGAGTTCGACGTGTGCGTGGAACTCCTGCGGCGTCGACTCGAGGTCGAGCGTGCACGCGACCTGCCGCGTGCGCCGATACAGCGCCCAGGCCGCGACGACCAAGGCCGCGCCAAGGATCCAGGTCCAGCCGTTCATCAGCTCCTCCGGGGGGTGAGGGTCAGCTCCATCGCCTGCGAGGTGTAGAACCCGCGGGACACCACCTGCGTGCGGCCCACGGTCCAGCCGGCGCCCCCGAGGGCGGTGGCGACGGTCGTCCGCACCGCGGACTCGGCGAGCGGCACGATGCGGGGTGCGCGGTCACCGCGCGGGAAGAAGCGGCCGACGGCATGCATCGTCGCCAGCAAGGGAGTGCGCGGCGCGAACGTCCAGACCATGCCCTGCGCCAGGCGGGGCGCGAGCGCATCGAGCGCCGTCCGCACATCGGGGGCGTCGTAGTGGATGAGGGAGTCCATGGCGACGCAGTAGTCGAAGCGGCCGAGCGCGGGGTCCAGCATGTCGCCCGACCGGAACTCCACGCTCCCGCGCACCGACGACTCGATCGCGCGCTCGCGTGCGATCCCGACCAGCGTGGGTGAGAGATCGATCGCCAGCACGTCGGCGCCGCGCCGTGCGAGCTCGACCGCCAGTGCACCGGTGCCGCAGCCCGCATCGAGCACCCGCGCCCCGACGAGGTTGGTCGGCAACCAGGAGAGCAACAGGTGTCGCATCGCGTCGCGGCCCGCGCGCACGGTCGCCCGGATGCCGCTCACCGGACGATCCGACGTCAACGTCGCCCAGGTCTCGGCTGCCGTGCGGTCGAAGTACTCGTGCAGCCACCGCCGCGTGCGCAGGTACCCCTCGCCCGCGCCCTGCGGCGCGGACGGCACGGTGGCAGGCACCGAGGCACGGGGACTCAGGTGCGCCATCAGTCGTACCCGAGCAGGTCGAAGATCTCGCGATCCCGCAGCGGCGTGCCGGCCAGCGCCGGTACGCCCGCCGCCAACGCCGCCGCGATGCGCAGGTACTCCTGCTGCACCGCACGCACCTCGGGTGAATCCTCCATCTCGAAGATCGTGCACTTCTTGAGACGGCTCCGGCGGATCGCGTCGAGGTCGGGGAAACGCCCCGTCAGGGAGAGCCCCGTCTGCGTGTTGAACTTGTCGATCTGGTCCGTGTCGGCACTGCGGTTGGCGATCACGCCGCCCAGGCGCACCGCGTAGTTCTTCGACTTGGCGAGGATGGCCGCCATGATGCGGTTCATCGCGAAGATCGAGTCGAAGTCGTTGGCGGTGACGATCAGCGCGCGCTGCGCGTGCTGCAGCGGGGCGGCGAAGCCGCCGCACACCACGTCACCGAGCACGTCGAAGATCACCACGTCGGTGTCCTCGAGCAGGTGGTGCTCCTTGAGCAGCTTCACCGTCTGGCCCACCACGTAGCCACCGCAGCCGGTCCCCGCCGGCGGACCGCCGGCCTCGACGCACTGCACGCCGTTGTAGCCGGTGTAGACGAAGTCCTCGACGCGCAGTTCCTCGGAGTGGAAATCCACACCCTCGAGCACGTCGATCACGGTCGGCACCATCTTCTTGGTGAGCGTGAACGTCGAGTCGTGCTTGGGATCGCAGCCGATCTGCAGG
>CADEDA010000045.1 GCA_902825965.1 uncultured Gemmatimonadota bacterium
CGAGACGAGGCGGTCACCGACGGTGTCGCCGGGCGTGGTCACGCGGACGATCTCGTACTGGAAGGTCACCATCCTCGATCGTACCCCGGTCCGCCGCGTCTCGATCCGGACCACGTCGTCGTAGCGCGCACTCGCGTGGAAGCGCAGCTGCGCCTCGGAGACCGCCAGACGCACGCCCTTGGCCTCCATCTCCGCGTAGGTCATGCCGAGCGAGCGGATGAAATCGGTGCGCCCGACCTCGCACCAGATGAGATAGTTGGCGTGGTACGCGACCCCCATCTGGTCGGTTTCGGCATACCGCACGCGCACTTCGGAGACGGAGAGCATAGGCGCGAGTCTACCGGGACTCGGCGCCCTTTGTAAAGGGCCCGAGGACGCGGTACCATTCTGCGATGCTGCCCGCCCCCTGCTACGTGATCTCGGACGCGCACCTGGGTGCAGCACCGGCCGAGTCGGAGCGCGACCTGCTCACGTTCCTCGAGCGACTGCCCGCCGATGCGCAGTCGCTGGTGATCAACGGTGACCTGTTCGACTTCTGGTTCGAATGGGGCCACACGCTCCCGCGGGCCGGTGTGCGTGTGCTCGGTGCGCTGGCGCGGCTGCGCGACCGCGGGATCCCGGTGTTGTGGATCGCCGGCAACCACGACTGCTGGGGGGGCGAGATCCTCACGAAGGACCTCGGACTCGACTATCGGTTCGGGCCTTGGCGCGGGAGCGCCGGGGGGTGGGACACGACGGTGGAGCATGGCGATGGGCTCCGCGCGAACGAGGATGCGCCGTATCGCCGTCTGCGCGCCGTGATCCGCCATCCGCTGAGCGTCCGGCTGTTCCGGCTGCTCCATCCCGACCTGGGCAGCTGGATCGCGCTCAAGAGCTCGCACACGAGCCGCAACATGCGGCCACGGGACGGCGGCGAGGGCCTGCGCGCGGTGGCCAACCAGCGCCTGGCGAGCGGCGACGCACCGGAGCTGTTGGTGTTCGGACACTCGCACGTCGCGACGTTGGAGCGGATGCACGGGCGGGTCTTCGCGAATCCCGGTGCGTGGCTCGATGGCCCGACCTTCCTGCGTCTCGTCCCCGACCGCATCGATTTCTGTCGGATGACGGCGGCGGGCTACGACGTCGAACGCAGCTTCCCGCGCGTCGTCAGCGGAACGGGAAGCTCGCCTGGATGAGCGGTCCGAACGGGGTCTGCTTGACCGCGAGGGTTCCGGGCAGGTCCCACAGCTGTGCCGCCACGAACGCATCCGCACCCGCGAACAGGTGGTTGAACAGCAGGACGGCGATCCAGTCCTCGTAGTGCAGGCGCCGCGTGCGCACGTAGGCGTCGTCAAACCGAGAGGCGCGCCACTCGGCCACCTGCGGGCGTCCGTTGGCATCCACGGCGGGGAGCCCCGTGACGGCATCGGTCACGTATCGCAGCGGCACCGAGTCGCCGGCAGACGCCCGCGCGATGCGCAGGTCCTCCGCCGAGCGGTGCACCATGGCGAGGGCGCCGATCTCGATGAGGAAGAACATGCCACCCGCGTACCCGCGGTCGAGCTTCGCCTGTCCCGCGCCCGGGACCATGAGCGAGTAGAGGAAGGCCCGGCGCGGCGTGATCGGCGGACCGGCGGAATCACGCAACACGGTGCGCCGCGGAGCGCCGGCGGAGTCCACCGGCGTCGTCACGGGGCGTGCGACACCGGATCGCAGACTGTCGCGCTGCTGGGCGGCGATGCCGAAGGTGTTCGCCGCGAGAGCGAGGGCGGCGGCTGCGAAGGTCCGACTCAGGTGCATACGTGCGACGTGCGACCCGCGAGAGGCGTGGAGGTTCCCGGCGGCGCGAGGGCGCGCCCCAGGGAAGATACACCCCTCGATGCGGCTACCGCGTCCAGACGGCGATCAGCCCGCAGGCCATGTTGCGCATGTCACCCGCGTACTCCGGCGGGATCGACGCCGGTCCCCCGAACACCTCGATGCCGTGGATCTCGGAGGGGGGCGGCAGGTGCTGCCCCAGGTTGATCGGCACATCGTGCAGCACCACGCCGTCGATGGCCAAGCGCATGTAGCAGCGCTGGCTCGCGATGAGGTCGGTGGTGGTCGTGCGGCGCGAGACGGGCACGACACCCTCCGGTCCCACGATCAAGTCGACGGCACTCACGTTGGACAGCATCTGCCAGGCGCTGATCACCCCGCGCCGCTCGATGTCGGCGCGCGTGATCGAGGCCGTGGCGAGGCCGCTCCGGCGACGCGTCTCGAAGGCGTTGTGCCGCTCGCGCTTGTCCGCTTCGGCCTCCACGCGCACGGCGTCCAGCACCACCCCGGACGTCTTCTCCAGCAGCACAGTGGCGGGCGTCCGACCGCTCGCAACCCGGACCGTGCCCACCGCCAGATAGTACCCCGGGTATCGGGCCTCCACACGCATGTCGCCGAGCGGTAGGTCGACGAGGACCGCGCGCCCCAGCGAGTCGGAGCGCAGGCGGTACACGGTGCGTGCGGCGTCCGTGGCCGTGAGCGACACATCCGCGAGCGGACGTCCGGTGGAATCGGTGACCGTGAACTCCACCTCGGTGCGTGGCCGTGCCGGCGTGGGTGCGGCCGCGATCACGGTGGCAGGTCGGGTGACGAGTGTGGGCAAGCGGAGCGTGAGCGCCGTGACGGTGTCGCCGTCGATATCGATCTCCTGCTGCGCCGGCGGCGTGCGCGACACCTGCATGTCCGCTGTCTGCGCCGAGACGCGGTAGCGACCGGGGAGGACGATGGGAAAGCGGGCGAGTCCGGTGCTGTCGGTCCGCGCGACGTAGTCGGTGCCGTCCAGCCGCACCTCGGCGTCGCGGAGGGTCGCCGCCGGGTCGTTGGGCGGCGGCCGCAATCGGACGAAGAGCGAGCTGCCGCGGGCACGGAAGACGAGTTCCCCGCCCCGCTCCACGCTGGTGATCTCGCCACCGACGATCTTGGTGCCGCGCCAGCGGATCGTCGAGCCGACGACGTTCATCCGGGCACTCGCACGGGTCGCGGGTGCGATCCGCTGGAGTTCCGGCATCCGGATCTGCCAGCGACTCACGAGCCAAGCGCCGTCGGGCAGCCGTGTGAACTCCACGCGCCCGCCCGGCTCCGCGCGATCGGCGACGGACGGCAGGTTGGTGAACGCGAAGTCGAGCGCCCGGAGCTCCGCCGAGCGGCGGTCGACCCAGAAGGTGCCCTCGATGTCGCGCCGCGTGCGCGCCGCGTCGATCGGGCGGAAGCGCAGGCCGATGAGCCAGGGCATGTCCTCGGGCGGCGCTTCGAGCTGGAAGCAGTGCGTGGCCGCGAAGGAATCCGAAAGCAGCACATCGGCATCCGGCGCGTAGTAGATGATCTCGCCGTCCTCCTCCACCACGTAGCCGTCCTTGGCCAGCTGCTCCGCGGTCTGGCTGCGGAACGGCTGGTCGCTGGGACTGCGCGTGAGGTGCACCGCCTGATCCAGCACGCGGTAGCCGCTGGTGTCGAGCTGACGGTCGTAGCGCGTCCACTCGGCGACCAGTTCCGCCCCGTCGCCCCGCGTCTGCGCCACGAGCAGCGCCTTGCGCGCCTCCTCCCAGACCTCGGCCACGCGCGTCCGGCTGTCGTCGCGGGAGCGGCAGGAGTCGGAGCGCCGCACGGTGATGGCCGCGAGCTGAACGGCCTCGGCCGACAGCACCAGGCGCACCGGGGCGGACTCGCCCAGCGCGAGATCGAAGGTGCCATGGTGGCTCGGCCGGTAGCCGACGCGCAGCGCGCGCACGATGACCGACATGGGCTGCGGCACGCGCAGGCGGAACTCCCCACGCGCATCCGTCAGGGCGCGGCCGACGACGGCGCCGCGCAGGTCGGTCGCCGTGAGCAGGATCCCGCTCGCCGGCGACACCGAGTCCGGCAGGACGACACGGCCTCGCAGTTGCTGGGCGCCCAGCGTGCCCACCATGAGGCACGACAGGACGCAGGCCACGCGCAACGCGGCCCGCGCAGAGACAACGGCGACCCGGTGCATCATCTGAACCACCGCGAGGGGGACGGCATCCAACTTGTGGATGCGGCGTCCCCCCCGCAAGAACGACAGGGATGAGGCGTTAGGGGAGCTTGGCGATCAGTTCCACCTCGACGCTGACCCCGCGGGGTAGTGCGGCCACCTGGACCGTCGATCGTGCCGGGCGCGCCCCGTCCAGCGCCGCGCTGTAGACCTCATTGAAGCGCGGGAAGTCCGCCATGTCCTGGAGGAAGACGGTCGTCTTGACGACGTCCTTCCACGACACTCCGGCCTTGGCCAGCACCTCACGCAGGTTCGCCATCACCTGACGGGTCTGCGGTTCGATGTCGCCTGCGACGATCTCCATCGTCGCGGGATCGAGGGGGATCTGCCCGGCGGTGAAGAGGAAGCCGCCGGCGACGGTGGCCTGCGAGTACGGCCCGATGGCGGCCGGGGCCGTGTCCGTGCTCACGGTCTGAACGCTCACGCAATCTCCTAGAAGAGTCCGGAGATGGATCCATCCGGATGGATGGCCATCTTCTCCGCCGCGGGTGCCTTGGGCAGCCCGGGCATGGTCATGATCTCGCCGCACTGTGCGACGAGGAATCCTGCACCGGCGACGGGATACACGTCGTTCACCGTCACCTTGAAGCCGGTCGGGCGCCCGAGCTTGGTCGCGTCGTCCGAGAGCGAGTACTGGGTCTTGGCCATGCAGATCGGCGTCTCGGTGAGCCCGATGCTCTCAAGATACGCGATCGCACGGTCGGCCTTGGCGCTGTACTCCGCGCCATCGCCACCGTAGACCTTCCTGACGATGGTGTCGATCTTCTCCTTGATCGGCCGCTTGGCATCGTAGAGCGGCTGGTAGTTCGACTTGCCGCCCTTGAGGATGTCGAGCACCTCCCGCGCGAGCGCCTCACCTCCGGCGCCGCCCTTGGCGAAGACCTCGCAGAGCGAGACGCGGGCGCCGGCCTTCTCCGCGGCCTCGCGCACGATCGCCAGCTCGGCGTCGGTGTCGGTGCCGAAGCGGTTGATGGCGACCACCAGTTCCATGCCGAACTGCCGCACGTTCTTGATGTGGTGCTCGAGGTTCACCACGCCCTTGCGCAGGGCCGCGAGGTCCTCGGTCGCCAAGTCGGTCTTCTTCGCCCCGCCGTTCATCTTGAGTGCGCGGATCGTCGCCACGAGCACGGCGGCCTCGGGCTTGATCCCCCCGAAGCGGCACTTGATGTCGAAGAACTTCTCCGCGCCGAGGTCGGAGCCGAACCCCGCCTCCGTGACGACCACGTCCCCCACGGCGAGCGCCGCGCGCGTCGCGAGGATGGAGTTGCAGCCGTGGGCGATGTTGCCGAACGGTCCCGCGTGCACGAACGCCGGGCCGCCTTCGAGCGTCTGCACGAGGTTGGGTCGGATCGCGTCCTTGAGCAGCATCGCCATGGCCCCGTGCGCCTTGAGGTCACGGGCGTACACCGGCCTGCGCTCGGCGCCGGCGGTGGATCCCACGATGATGTTGCCGAGCCGCTCCTCGAGGTCCGCCGCACTCGTGGCGAGCGCGACGATCGCCATCACCTCCGACGCGGGGATGATGACGAAGCGTTCCTCGCGCACGACCCCTTCCGCGGGACCGCCCAGGCCGATGATCACCTTGCGCAGCGCGCGGTCGTTCATGTCGATGGTGCGCGGCCAAGTGATGCGCCGCGGATCGATGTTGAGCGCATTCCCCTGCTGCAGGTGGTTGTCGAGCATCGCACTCAGCAGCGCGTGGGCGGACGAGATCGCGTGGAAGTCACCCGTGAAATGCAGGTTGATGTCGTCCATCGGGAGGACCTGCGCGTAGCCGCCGCCGGCCGCCCCTCCCTTGACGCCGAACACCGGTCCGAGTGAGGGCTCGCGGATGCAGAGCACCGCGTTGCTCCCGATGCGGCGCAGCGCCTGGGTGAGCCCCACCGACGTGGTGGTCTTACCTTCACCGGCCGCCGTCGGATTGATGGCGGTCACGAGCACGAGCTTGCCCTTCGGCTTCCGGGTGGTGAGCTCGAGCGAGACCTTCGCCTTGTACTTGCCGTACAGGTCGAGGTCGTCGGGGCCAAGGCCGATGTCGGCGGCGACGTCGGTGATCGGGCGGAGCTTCGCTGCTTGGGCGATCTCGATATCGGACGGTACGCTCATACCGGAAGGAGCCTCTCGGGGGAAATGGGGGACCAGCGAACCTCGAAGCTACTCCGCCGCGACGTCGGCGCCACCGGTGGGCAGCGCGAAGACCCGACGGGTGTTGCGGACGGTGATCCGACCGAGCGTGCCGGCGTCGATGCCGCGGACCTCGGCCAGTCGGTGCAAGGTATACGCGCACCAGGCCGGCTCGTTGCGCTTGCTGCGGTTGGGGACCGGGGCGAGATACGGGCTGTCCGACTCCACGAGCAGCCGGTCGTCGGGGACGAGGCGCAGCAGCGCGAGGTCGTCCCATTTCTTGAATGTGATGATGCCGCTGAAGGAGACGTACCATCCGGCGGCGAGTCCGGTCTCGGCGAGGTCGTGGGAGCCGGTGTAGCAGTGCAGGATGCCGACGATGCCGGCAGCACCCGCCTCGCGGATCATCGCCGCCGTGTCGTCCTCGGCCTCGCGGGTGTGCACGACGACCGGCCGCCGGTGTTCGCCCGCGATGCGCAGCTGGTCCGCGAAGGCGCGTCGCTGCTGCGCCCGCGGCGAGTGGTCGTAGTGGTAGTCCAGGCCGCACTCCCCGACGGCGACGGCGCCCTGCGCCAGCGCGTCGCGGATCGCGGCCCCGTCGCGCGGCGGATCGTAGGCCGCCGCATCGTGTGGATGCACGCCGGCCGTCCACCAGAGGTCCCGGTGGCCGGAGGCCAGCGCGCGGGCGCGCTCGGCCGCCGCGATCGACTCCCCGATGCACACGGCCCCCAGGCCGCCGGCCTCGCGGAGCCTGGCGAGCACGGCGTCCGCGTCCGCAGCGAACGCATCCGACGCGAGGTGCGCGTGCGAGTCGATGAACGTCGCCGGAGACGACGGGGCCCCGTCGCGCAGCGCGCGGCGGGGCCCCGGGTCGGACGATGCCACGGACGCCCTCAGGCGCGCTGGGCGGCCGCCTGCCGCGCGTGCGGCGCGGCGTCGGTCGTGCGCGGATACTTCCGCTCGATCCACAGCAGCAGCGGCGACGCCACGAAGATCGAGCTGAAGGTGCCGATGATGATGCCGAAGGTGAGGATCCACGCGAACGGACGGATCACCGAGCCACCGAAGATCAGCAGCGCCAGCAGACAGGCCAGCGTGGTGGAACCCGTCATCACGGTACGCGGCAAGGTCTCGTTCACCGAGCGGTTGAGCAGGTCGTAGAGCGAGAGCTTGCGGTGCAGCGTGAGGTTCTCGCGCACGCGGTCGAACACCACGACCTTGTCGTTCATCGAGTAACCGACGACGGTGAGGATGCCGCCGACCACGAAGAGCGAGATCTCGATGTCGAGGTACTTCATGAAGGCCAGCGTGGCGATGATGTCGTGCACCGTGGCTAGCACCGCCGCCACCGAGAAGCGCCATTCGAAGCGCCAGGCGAGATAGATCAGCGTGAGGCCGAAGGCGATGAGCATCGCGATCGCGGCCTTCTGCCGCAGTTCGCTGCCGACCCGCGGCCCGACGGCCTCGCGCCGTGCGACCGTGAACGAGTTCGCCCCGAAGGCGCTCGTGAGGGCCGTCTCGATCTCGGCGGCGACGTTCCCCGCCCCGGCCGACTGCCGCTCGACCTGCTCGCGCCCCTGCGCCCGGATGATGAACTCGCCCTCAGACCCGAGGGTCGAGATCTCCGCGTCGGCGAAGCCCGCGGTGGCCAGCGCCGCGCGCACGGCGGCGGTCTCCTGCACCGGCGCGAAGCGCACGCGCATGAGCGTGCCGCCGGTGAACTCGACCGAGTAGTTGAAGCCCTGCAGCGGGATGAGCACGAGCGCCGGGAGGATGAAGACCACCAGCGCGATCAGTGCGACCTTCCACTGCTTGATGAAGTCCCACGTGGTGTTCTGGAGGATGCGGAACATCAGATGCTCAGCGTCTGGGTGGCCTTCGTGCGGTGCAGCCACACGTAGAAGAGCGTGCGCACGACGAAGATCGCGCTCACGAGCGAAGCCGCGAGGCCGGCGAGGAGCGTGACGGCGAAGCCTCGCACGGGGCCCGTGCCGAACTGATAGAGGATCGCGGCGGTGAGCGCCGTGGTGACGTGTGTGTCGATGATGGCCGACCAGGCGTGGTTGAAGCCCTCATCGATCGCCAGGCGGGTGGTGCGGCCGGCGTCCATCTCCTCGCGGATGCGCTCGAAGATCAGGAAGTTGGCGTCGACCGCCATGCCGATGGAGAGCACGAAGCCGGCGATGCCGGGCAGCGTGAGCGTCGCATCGAAGCCGGCGAGGATCGCCAGCGTCACGAGGACGTAGAAGGCCAGTCCACACACCGCCAGGAAGCCCGAGAAGCGGTAGTAGACCACCATGATCAGGATCACCAGCACGATGCCGAGCGCGCCGGAGAAGAGCCCCTGGCGGATGGCGTCGGTGCCCATGCTCGCACCGATGGTCTGCGTCTCCTCGACGCGGAGCGGAACCGGCAGCGCGCCGGCGCGCAAGACGAGGGACAGGTCCTGCGCCGCCTGGAGGTCGTTGTTCCCCATGGTGATCTGCCCGCGCGAGCCGATCGCGCTCTGGATCACGGGGGCGCTCATGACGCGGTCGTCGAGCACGATCGCCATGTTGTCGCCGATGTGCTTGCCGGTCTCGCGGCGGAACCGCTGCCCGCCCTCGGTATTGAACACGAAGTCGACCTTCGCGCCCTCGAGCGGATCCTGGTTGGGCGTGGCGTTCGTGAGGAACGTGCCGTCGATGATCGCGCGCGAATCGAGGACGTAGAGCGTCCGGTAGACCTGCTGGCCGAGCACGACGGAGTCACGGCCCCAGTGGATGTCCTTGCCCGGCGGCAGCGCGGCCACGATCTCCGGCGCCCGCAGCAGGCCGTCGATCAACGTGAAGTCCTTGTCCGCCACGACGTACTGGCCGGGCATCTGCCCCGGCGAGATGCTGCGCCGGAACGGGCCGTCGACGGCCGTCCCGGCGGTGTCGCCGGCGGCCGAGTCGGCATTCTGGAAGAGGTTCGAGAGCGCGTTGGCGCTCTTGGCGGTATCCCCGCCCACGGACGGGCCGGTGGCGACGCTCAGCCCCTTCTCCCGCACGATGCCGTCGAGCCGCGGGATCGCGCGTTCGAACGCCTGGGTCTCGTCCGTGATCTGGAACTGAAGGAAGGCCGAGCGCTGCACCACGGCCGTGGCGCGCGCCGGATCCTCGATCCCCGGCAGTTCGACGATGATCCGATCCTCGCCGACCTTCTGCACCAGCGGCTCGGCCACGCCGAACTCGTCGATGCGGCTGCGGACGACCACCAGCGCACGCTCCAGCGCATCACTGACGTTGTCGACCTTCTGCTTGGTGTCGTCGATCTCGAGCGTGAGGTGCATGCCGCCCTGCAGGTCGAGCCCACGCTTCAGGGGGACGCGGCGCACCAGGGTGTCGACGAAGGTGCCATCAGCACGCTTCACGCGCTCCGTCACCGTGCGCGGGAACAGCGCGAAGAGCGAGACGCCGATCATCACCGCGATCGAGATCAGGCGTGTCTTCAGGTTGGACATGCAAACGCTGGAAAGGGGGAAATTCCGTCGAACCAGAGCCTTGAACCATATCGACGGAGGAAAGGCAAGTCAATCGAATACAACGGGTTGGACCTATCCCAATACCTGCTGAGCCGCGATTCGATCACGGGCGAGTTGCGCCCGCAACTCGTCCCCGGAGGCGAACTTCCGGGTCTCCCGCAGCCGCGCCACGAAATCGACCCGGACCCGCATCCCGTAGAAGTCGCCGTCCGTGTCGAGCA
This sequence comes from uncultured Gemmatimonadota bacterium, assembly GCA_902825965.1. Lineage (GTDB taxonomy): Bacteria > Gemmatimonadota > Gemmatimonadetes > Gemmatimonadales > Gemmatimonadaceae > Pseudogemmatithrix. The sequence goes on from CADEDA010000045.1 coordinate 9,881, forward strand.
GGTGGACCTCGAGCTTGGTGTCCGCCTCGTCGAAGGTGGGGCGCGGCCCGAGGTTCATCATCCCGCCGAACGCGCCGCGGGGCGTCTGTACGCGCACCGCGTATACCCCCTGCGGCGGCAACAGCTTACGGGCCGGGGGCAGCGCGACGTTGAGTGTCCGGAACCCGATGGTCCGTCCCCGACCGGCCCCGGTCTCGACGGTGCCGCTGGCGCTGTAGGCACGTCCGAGTCCGTCGGCGGCGCGCGCCAAGTCGCCTCCGGCGATCGCTCGGCGGATGGTGGTCGAGGAGATCGGCCGCCCGTCGCGCCCTTCGACCGGTGGTACCACCTCGACGCCGAATCCGCGCGCGGCCCCCAGCTCGCGAAGCATGGTCGCGTCGCCAGACCGGGCACGTCCGAACCCGTGGTCGTACCCGATCAGCAGGTGCTGCAGGCCAAGCCGCTCGCGCAGGACCCGGTCGACGAAGTCACTGGCGCTATAGGTCGCCAGCGTGGGGGTGAACGGCAGTACCACTACGTAGTCCACCGGCGCCTCGGCCAGTACCTCGGTCTTCTCCACCCCCACGGTCAGCAGCGGCGGGGCGGCCACCGGATTCACGACCTCGAGCGGATGCGGATCGAAGGTCACGAGCACGGCGGGCATCGCGCGCTCCCGGGCGATGGCGCCCAGTCGCTCCAGGACGAGCCGGTGTCCGCGATGCACGCCGTCGAACGTGCCGACCGTACAAACCGTGCCCTTGGTCTCCGGTGGGAGCCCGAACGCGACGCTAGGCCTCACGCATCACCACCCGCGGCTGCCAGCGGTCGAGCCGCCGCTCCGCCAGCGCCACCAGCACGCCGTTCCCGGGATTGATGAGGGCCGCCCACGCGCCGTCCACGGCCGCCGGTACGTCGATGCCCCGCGCGATCCGGCGTACCTCGTCGTCGCTGAGCACCTGCTGCGGGAATCCGGGCAGCGCATCCACGGCGGGGCGAAGGGTCGCCTGCCCGTCGCGCAACGCTTCGAGGCTGCATGCCGACTCCACCGAGAACGGTCCACTGCGCAGTCGGCGCAGGGCGGCGAGGTGCGCCGCGCTGCCGACGGCGCGGGCGAGGTCGCGCGCCAGCGACCGGATGTAGGTACCGCCTCCGCAGGTGATGCGCGCGTCGAGCTCGGCCACCTGCCCCGACGCGTGCAGCCGGACGTCGAGGATCTCCCATCGGTCGACGCGGATGCGGACGGGCTTGAGCGCGACCGTCGCGCCGGCCCTGGCAAGGTCGTACGCGCGCCGTCCGTCGACGCGCTTGGCCGAGTAGGCCGGAGGCACCTGGTCGACCTCGCCGGTCAGCGCCGGCAGCGCGGCGAGCAGCGCCGCGCGATCGGGCAACGGCGCCTCGCGTGTGACCGTGCCGTGCAGGTCCTCGGTATCGGTCTCCTGGCCGAAGCGCAGGGTCGCGTCGTAGACCTTGGGTTCGCCGGGGAGGTGCGGCAAGAGTCGGGTCGCGCGCCCCAGCAGCAGCACGAGCAGCCCCGTGGCGAAGGGGTCGAGCGTGCCGGCGTGGCCGATGCGTCTCTCTCCCCATGCGCGCCGCGCGGCACTCACCATGTCATGCGAGGTGACACCGGCGGGTTTGTCGACGAGCAGCAGCCCGTCAGTCGTGCGATCCGTCCGCGTCGTTGACGGCATCGGGGGTCGGCGCGGGCTTGATGCTGTTGAGCAAGGTCTCGATGCGGGCGGCGCGCGCCACCGACTCGTCGAGCTTGAACGCGATCTCGGGCGCGAACTGCAGGCGCAGGGCGCGGCCGACATGGGCCCGCAGATGGTGCGCGAGCGACTTCACGCCCTCCATCGTCGCGGTCTTCTCGCTCTCGCTGCCCATGACACTCACGTAGACGTTCGCGTGCCGCAGGTCGCGGGTCATCTCGACCGCGGTGACGGTCACGAACCCGGTGATGCGCGGGTCCTTGGCGTCGCGCGCGAGGAACGCCGCGACGGTCTCGCGCACGGCTTCGCCGACGCGGTCGGCGCGGCGCGGATCACGTGGCGGCACAGGCGGCTCCCGTCCCGTGCCCGCTCAGCCGGCCTTCGCCGGCTCGAGCGTGCGCGCGACCGACTCCGTGCGGTAGACCTCGATGACGTCGCCGACCTTGAGGTCATTGAAGTTCTCGATGCCGATACCGCACTCGTAGCCTTCCTTCACTTCCTTGACGTCGTCCTTGAAGCGGCGGAGCGAGCCGAGGGTGCCGTCGTAGACCTCGATGCCGTCGCGGACCACGCGCGCCCGTCCCTGCCGCGTGATGCTGCCCGACTTGACGAAGCAGCCGGCGATGACGCCGATCTTCGGCACCTTGAACGTCTCGCGCACCTCGGCCTCGCCGAACACGACTTCCTTCTGCTCCGGCCGCAGCATGCCCTCGAGGGCGGCGCGCACATCGGCGACGGCCTCGTAGATGATGCGGTACAGCTTGATCTCCACGCCCTCGCGGTCCGCGGCAGCACGCGCCTTGGTGTCGGGACGGACATGGAAGCCGATGATGATCGCGCCGGACGCCTTGGCGAGCAGGATGTCGCTCTCGGTGACCGCACCGACCGCGCGGGCCACCACCTCGACCTGCACTTCCTCGTTGCTGAGTTGCTGCAGGGCGTCCGCGAGAGCTTCCGACGGACCACCCTGGTCGGCCTTGATGAGCAGCTTGAGCTGCCGCTTGCCGTCGGTCCCCGACGAGGCCATGAAGTCCTCGAGCGAGACGGCCCCCTTGGCGGTGCGACGGCTCTTGGCCTCGCGGTCGAGCCGCTCGCGCCGCTGGGCGATCTCGCGCGCCTCGGCGGCGTCGGCCACGGCGATGAACTGGTCGCCGGCCATCGGCACGCCGGTGAGGCCGAGCACCTGCACCGGTGTGGCCGGCCCGGCTTCCTTGACCGTCTTGCCGCGCTCGTCGAGCAGCGCACGCACGCGGCCCGAGAACAGGCCGCAGATGAAGTCATCCCCGACGCGGAGCGTGCCGTTCTGCACCAGGATCGTCGCGACGGCGCCCTTGCCGGCGTCGAGCTGCGCTTCCACCACGGAGCCGGTGGCCCGGCGGTCGGGATTCGCCTTCAGGTCGAGGATCTCGGCCTGCAGCAGGATCTGTTCGAGCAGGGCCGGTACCCCGGTGCCCTTCTTCGCCGAGATCTCGGAGGCGAGCGTCGTGCCGCCGAAGTCCTCGAGCACGACCCCGTGCTGGAGCAGGTCCTGACGGACCTTCATGGCGTTGGCGGTCGGGAGATCGATCTTGTTGATCGCGACGATCATCGGCACGCCGGCGTTCTTGGCGTGCGAGATGGCCTCGATGGTCTGCGGCATGACGGCGTCGTCCGCCGCCACCACCAGCACGACGATGTCTGTCACCTGCGCGCCGCGGGCGCGCATGGCGGTGAAGGCCTCGTGGCCCGGCGTGTCGAGGAACGTGATCGCGCGGCCGTCCGGCAGCGACACGTGGTACGCACCGATGTGCTGCGTGATGCCGCCGGCCTCACCCGCCACGACGGTCGCCTTGCGGATGTAGTCGAGCAGCGAGGTCTTGCCGTGGTCGACGTGGCCCATGATGGTCACGACCGGCGGACGCGGCTTGAGGTCCTCCTCGGCGTCCTTCACCGCTTCCTCGGGTGCCGCCGCGTAGTCCTCCTCACGCACGGCGATGTGCCCGAACTCGCTCGCGATGAGCTCGATCTGGTCGAAGTCCATGCGCTGGTTGATGGTGACCATCAACCCGAGGTGCTTGAACGCGAACGACACGATCTGCGTCGCCGGCACCTTGAGGATGTCGGCGAGCTCGGACACGGTGATGAACTCGTTCACGCGCACGGTCTTCTTCTCGCGCTCCGCCATCTCGGCGCGGATCGCCTCGAGCTCCTCACGCGCACTCGTATCGACGCGGTCGCGACGGCGCCCCGGCGCCGAGCCCATCTGGCGCATGGTGCGCGAGATGTTCGCACTCACGGCTTCCTGGTCGACGCGCTTGCCCTTCTTGCCGCGACGCGGTCCGGACGACGGCGACGACCCGGCGCCACCACCCGGTGCCCCCTGGGAGCCGCCGAAGCCACCGCCGGACCCACCCGGGCGACGTTCCTCACGCCGACCGCCACCCAGCCCGCCGCCCGGCGTGGCCGAGGCGATGGGACGCGGCGGCATCGGCATGCCCGAGGTGACCGGCCGCGGGCGCGGTGCGCCCGGAACGATCGGCTGCGGACGCGGACGCGAGGGCGCCTGCGGCGCGCTCGGCGCGCTGGCGGCGGGCGCGGAGGCGGCGGCGCCGCCGTTCTTCTCTGCGTCAGCGGCGCGTGCCGCCTCGGCCGCGGCGCGCTGGCTCTCGGCTTCCTCGGCGCGGGCGCGCGCGAGCTCCCGCTCCGCCGCTTCGGCGC
>CADEDA010000046.1 GCA_902825965.1 uncultured Gemmatimonadota bacterium
ATGGGTTTGGGGGCGTAGCTCAGTTTGGTTAGAGCACTCGACTGTCACTCGAGAGGTCGCGGGTTCGAGCCCCGTCGCTCCCGTAGTTCGTAGGCGGAGTACCGTAGCACGGCAGGACGCTCCTCGAAGCGTGTACGTGGTAAGCAGGTGGTACGCCCTGGTGGTGAAATTGGTAGACACGCCATCTTGAGGGGGTGGTGCCGTAAGGCGTCGCGGTTCGAGTCCGCGCCAGGGCATTGTAGGGCAGATGGGAGATGGGAGATGTGAGAACGGAGGAACGTGCCTCTGACTCCCGCTCACCTCTGATGTCGCCACAGTAGCTCAGGGGTAGAGCACTCGATTCGTAATCGAGCGGTCGTGGGTTCAATTCCCACCTGTGGCTTGGTGTTGGAGGGCAGATCCACGACGGCATGTAGCGCGGGGCGGCGACCTTCGGTCGCCGCCCCGCTGTGCTTTGCCGCCGGACCGCCGCCCGTTACTTCGCCAGCTGGAACACGAACGGCTGCTGGATCAGTTGCTTCACCTTCGACCCACCGACCGTCGCCGGCGCGAACCGCATCGACGGCAGTGCGTCGCGGATCGCCTGGGTGAATCGCGGGTCCGACGAGCGGATCACCTTGAGCGTGGAGACATCCACACGGCCGTCGGTCCCCACCACGAACTGCGCCAGCACCTCGCCGCCCACGCCCGCGCTGCGCAGGTCGCTCGGATACCGTGGTGAGCCGGATCCCGGCAGCGGCGTCGCCACCTGCTCCACCTGGAAGTCGAAGTAGATGTCGGGGCGTACGGTGAAGCCGCCCGCCGAGCGGTCGCGTGGCAGCTCGCGCTCCACGACCACGCCGCCGTCCGCACGCGCAGCCGGCGCGCCGTCGGGGATCATGCGCGGAAGCTCACGCTCCTCGAGCACCTCACGCTCGGCGACCAGCGGGCCGGAGGTGCAGGCGTACAGCGTCGCGGCGAGGGCGACGGCCGCCGCGCCGCTGAGCGCGAGACGGCGGCGGGACGAGCTGGCAGGACGATCGGTCATGGCGACGAGTCTCCGTTCGAGTTGGGAAGGACGGGCAGCGAAGGCGAGGGCGCCGAGTCGCAGACCCTGCGACGCGGCCGTGAGGTCGATCAGCAGCGCGCCGTACACGTCGGTCGGCGTGCCGGCGCGCAGGACACGGGCATCACAATCGAGTTCGGCGGCCAGGCGCAACCGGGCGAAGCTCCACCACGCGACCGGGTTCCACGCGAGCAGCACCGTGAGGGCGGCCGCAACAGTCAACACGGCGGGATCCTGCGCGCGCAGGTGCTCCACCTCATGCACGAGCACCAGCCGCTGCTCCGCCAGCGGGCGCGCGAGCAACCACCGCGGCACGACGATCTCGGCGCGTCGCACACCGACCACCGCAGGACCGAACGCGTCGCTGAGGCGCACGGGGACCCGGCTCACCTCCACACGCGGCGACGCGGCGAGCAGGCGGTGCTGCCGCCGATAGCCGCCGACGAAGTAGAGCAGCGCGCCGGCGGACGCGGCGATCCAGAGCAGCGCGACCGCGCGGTCGAGTGCGAAGGGCAGGCGGTCACCCGCCTCGACGACCTGTGCCGCGAGCCGCATCGCGAAGTTCGACCGCCCCAGGGTCCCGTCCGTGTCGCGACCCGCACTGGCGCTCGCCTCTGCCCGGGCACGGGCGGCCTCACGCTGTGCCACACGGATGGGCGCGACGGCGACGAGCACGGTGCTGAGCGACATCGCGGCGAGCCAGACGAACCGCGTCTGCGCGCGCAGCGGTCGGAGCAGGCGTTCGACCAGCCACGCGGCGGCGGCGAGCGTGGTCGAGATCACCAAGGCGTACAGCAGGAGGGCCGTCATTCGCGGGCCTCCTTCAGTCGGGTGGCCAGCAGCGCGCGCAGGCGCTGCAGGTCCTCACGACTCAGGTCGCGGTCGCTGAGCAACTGCGCGACCATCCGCTCGGCGGATCCCTGGAAGATCGCGTCGCGGATGCGCTTGAGCGCGCTGCCGCCGGCGACCTCGGCCTCGACCGTCGCGAAGTAGCGGTAGGCGCGGCCCTCGGCCTCGTGCCGCACGTACCCCTTGTCCTCCAGGGTCTGGAGGGCCGAGAGCACCGACGTGTACGCCAGTTCCTCGTCGAGCGCCTCGCGGACCTCGCTGACCGTCGCGCCGCCGGTCTTCCAGAGCACGGCCATCACAGCCAGCTCCCGTGGCGGAAAGTAGACCTCACCCATCGATACCCCCTTGGCAGTACTGGATTATCCGTAATTGGGGGTGTGGGGTCGGTCTTGTCAACCGTTGCTGGTCAGTCCATGCGCCGGGCCGTCAGCCGGACGGCCAGCGCGGTCGCCACGCCCGACAACAATAGGGTCACCAACGCGATCCGCAGGTTGAGGCCGGGGCCCACGTCCGTGGGCAGGACGCGACGGCCGATGTACTCCGCTGCCCACGCCGTCGCCGGACGTCCCTCCGACTGCTCGAAGCCCGCGACCGGACCGGCGCCGCGCCAGATGCGCTCGAAACGCTCCGGCCCAAGACTGCTCGCCATGCCGGCGAGGACGCCGTGCATAACACCCTCTCGCTCGTTGACGAGCCAGGTCGCACCGAACACCGCGACATCCGCGTGCACGTGCGCCGAGCGCCGCCGTTCACGGACCGCCCGGTCGCGCGACGAGAGGCTCTCCTCCCAGTCGAACGCCTCGCGCGGGTTGAGGACCTCGGCGCAGAGCGCCGGGCGCGCCGCCCGACAGCCGCGAAGCGGCAGGGCCAAGGCGAGTGGCCAGCGACCCGCGCTGACCATCGCGGTGTCCTCGCCGCGCGAGGCGGGCGGTGTGAGGTACGCCGCACGCGACACCTGCGTCTCGCGGAGCCAGGCGTTGGTCGCCGCGCCCGGCGCGCCGAAGCGGGCGTGGAAGGCACAGGTGCCGAGCAGGCGATCGACCGCCGCCACGCTGAACGACTTGAACTGCTTCTGCGGGATGCGCACCACCACCGTACACGGGCCGTCGGCGGCATCGGGCAGGACGATCGCACGGGAGTAACGCGCGCGCGGCCCGTCGGACTCCGCCACCGCGATCACGACCACCGGGTGCCGCGCCTCCGCGACTCCGAGCGCCCGCACCTCGGCGCGCGCCCGATCGGCGACCTTCTGCACGACCGCGTCCGGCACGCCCGCGGTCACTCGAACGCTCAATCCGGCCGCTGCGGTGTGCGGTGCCAGTTCGCGTGCCTCGGCACGCTCGAGCGCGGTCGCCAATCCGGATGCCCGGGTGCGCGCGGCATAGTGCGCTTCCCACGTGCGGCTCAAGGCCGAGGTGTCGCGCCTGTAGCCGCGCCAGAGGCTGTTGCTGAGGTCGAGCATGCCGAGCTTCGGCGAGAGCAGGACGGTCAGCGTTGCGGCGGTCGCGACCGCGAGCAGGACACCCATACGGGACTGGCTCACGGCTTCCTCCGCGTCGCACCGAACAGGATGAGCAACGACCACGCGGCCACAGTCACGCCGTCACGACCGGCGTCCGGCGACTCGGCGTCCATCGCCGTGCGCACGCGCTGCTGCCAGGCACGCACCAGCGAGTCTTCGGTCACACCGGCCACCGTCGCGAGGATCTGCAGTGCGCTGCCGTCCCGCGTGGTCACGAGTCGCGTCGGCGCGTCGCGGCCGCCGAGCTCGAGCGCGACCTCCACGGCCGTGGAGCGCAGCGTGCCGCTGAAAGGGTTCGGCACGCGGCTAAGGGCCGCGACGGCGGTCACACACGCCGTGTCGGACCCCGCGAGGCAGCGTCGGCGCGCCGCGAACTGTGCCGAGTCGGCCGTGGGGGGCAGCTCGCCACTCGTGACCACGGAGCGGTAGTCCGCGGGCGAGAAGTAGAGGCTGAGCCCCCCGTCGGCGCCGGGCAGCGTGAGCACGGCGCGGCAGGCGGCGGGAGAGCCCGCGACGCACTCACGGCCGGCGCTCGCGTACGACAGCGCCATCTCCCGCCCGGCCCGTGCGAAACGGCGCCGGCCGTCATTGAGCACCAGGGTGGACCGCGTGAACTCGCTGATCCGTGGTGCGCGGTCGACCAGGTTCCGGCCCGCCTGGTCGAGTGCGATCGCCTCGACCAGCTCGACCGTGGGCTGCGTCATGTTGAAGTCCCGCGGCCCCCAGTACGCGTTGCTGCGCCGGTGCGCGGAGAGGAAAGTCCCGCGGGGGTTGTTGGGGCCCAACGAACGCGCCGACCACACCACAGGGTCGCGGAACGGCGCGAGGTCGTCCCCGTACCGGGCGCGCAGCGACGCCTCCGCGCGCGTGAGTCCTTCTTCGATGATGCGCCGATCCGCGTCGGTGAGGTCGCCGGGGATGAATCGCACGGTGCGCCCGCCGGCCTCGAACCGACCGGTGAACAGCGCTTCCTTCTCGCTCGCGAGCGCATCGACGCGCTCCTTGAGCGAATCGGCCTCGCGCTCCGCCCGGTCGAGCTCGGCGCGCAGCGCGGCGGCACTGGCGCGCGCGGGCAGCAGGCTGTCCTGCGCCGTGAGCCGCGAGGAGCCACCGAGGAGCCCGATGCACAGGACACCCACGGCGACGCGACGGGGCAGCGTGGCTCGGGACTCACACATCGATCAGCCTCCATTCGCTCGCGAACACGGAGAACGGCCCGGGCCAGTCGATGAACCAGAGCGTGATGCGCACCAGGAGCTCGTGCTGGTTCGCCAGCGAGAGGCCCATGCCGAGGCCGAAGACGGCGACCAGCAGGACGAGCAGCACCACCGCCGCGCGACGCCCCGCGAGGTACTGGAGCAGGAACGACAGGGCGTAGGCGAGGAGCGTGCCAAGGAAGAAGCGCAGCGCGAGGAGCCCCGGATAGGCGCGCAGGGTCGGCGGCATGTCGATCATGGCAACGACGAGCCAGGACCCGAGCCAGAGCGCGAGGGTGGGCACGAGCAGGGTGATGGCACCGGCGCCGAACCGCATGGCCACGTACTGCGACCACGGAATGGGCAGCGAGAGGGCGTAGACGTGACGCGATTGCGAGTCGGCACCCCACGGCAGCGCGACGAGGAGGAAGCCGAGGGTCCACGCCCCGAGCACCAGCATGGGCCCCACGGTCGAGAAGCCGTTCATGACCGCGATCGGGGCGAGCCCTGCGGCGAAGACGTTCCCGCCGAGGTTCCACGAGAGCGTGGGGACCACGAAGGTGAACACGGCCATGAGGAGCAGCAGCGTGCGCGTCCACCGGAACTGGGTGAAGAGGATCTGCCGGAACATCAGCGGGTCTCCGTGGTGGTGGCCACGCGCGAGCCGCGCAGCAGTTCGACGAAGGACTCCTCGAGGTCGAGATCCTGCACGTCGCGCACCTCCGCCCCCACGCGCGCGAACCACTCCTGCATCTCGGGCTGCCAGCCGCGCACCACCCACTCCTCGAGGTGCTGCGTGGGGGTCTCGCGCGAGAGCAGGGCGAACGGCGTCGCGTCCCGGCTCACCGGCGCCTTGTGCACGCGCAGCCGCTTGATCCCCGAGCGGAACTCCTGCATCGGCAGCTCGGCGATCAGGCGCCCGCCGTCCATCACGCCGATCCAGTCGCAGATCCGCTCCTGCTCGTGCACCAGATGGCTGGAGATGAACACCGTCGCCTTGGCGCCGTCCACGTACTCGACCAAGGCCGACAGCACCTCGCGGCGGATCACCGGGTCGAGGCCGTCGGTGGGTTCGTCGAGCACGAGCAACTCGGCGCGCTGCGAGAGCGCGAGCAGCATCATGAGCTTGCCGGCCTCACCCTTGGAGAGCTTGGCGACGAGCGCATCCTCCCGGAGGCCGAAGCGCTTGCGAAGCCGCTCGGCCTCGGTCGCGTCGAACGTCGGGAAGAAGGCACGGTGGTAGCGGACGCTCTCCTCGACGGTGAGGCCTTGATACAGATGCAAGCGCTCCGGCACGTAGCCGATGCGGGCGAGCGCCTTGTGCGCCTGTCGTGGGACGCTGTGGCCGAGCACCTCGATGCTGCCGTCGCTGGCCTGCTGCATGCCCAGCATGAGGCGGATGGTGGTGGTCTTGCCGGAGCCGTTGGGGCCGAGGAAGCCGTAGATCGCGCCGGTGGGCACGGTCATGGCGAGGTCGCGGATGGCGAAGTCCCGCCCGGCCCGCCAGGCGAGATTGCGGATCTTGATGGCGTCGCTCACTTGGACTCCGGGAGGTCGCGCTCGAGGGCGAGGCGCAGGTCGGTGGGGGAGAGCCCGAGGCGTGCGGCCTCGGTGAGCATCTGGCGGACGAAGCGTTGCGCGGCGGCGGCGCGCTCGCGGGCGCGGGTCTCCACGGCGACGTCGGCGACGAAGGTGCCGGCGCCCTGCCGCATCTCGACCAGTCCATCGCGTTCGAGGTCGCGGTACGCCTGCACGACGGTGGCGGGATTGACGCGCAGCTGTCCGGCGAGGGCGCGGACGCTGGGGAGGCCTTCCCCGGCACGCAGGTCACCAGCGGCGACCGCGAGTCGGACGCGGTCGGCGATCTGCGCGTAGATCGGGGTGGGGCTACGGGGGTCGATGTGGTCGAACATCGTCCTTACTGTATGGGTGTGACCATACACTAAGACTATTCGGGGTGTGGCGTCAAGGGGAGGTTACGATGTGATAGGGCGATGCGGGGTGACCCGAGCAGCAGGGCGCGGGTGGGGGCGCGGGTGGGGGCGCGGGTGGGGGCGCGCGTCGGGGCGCGCGTGGGGACGCGAGCGGGGACGCTCGATGCGGGACTCTCCCCCCTCCCTCGGTGGCCCCCGATCCCTCCCCCTCGCTCCTAGTCGTTCCTGAAGTCGGGATGCGAGATCGAACGGAGCAGCTCGGCCCGCTCGCGGAGCGACTTCCCGTGCAGGTTCACCGCACCGTACTCCGTCACCACCCAGTGCACGTGGCCGCGGGTGGTCACTACGCCGGCGCCTTGGCTCAGGTGCGGGACGATGCGCGAGACCTTGCCGCCTTGTGCGGTGCTCGGGAGGGCGATGATCGGCTTGCCGCCGGCGGAGCGTGCGGCGCCGCGGATGAAGTCCATCTGCCCACCGATCCCGGAGTAGATGCGCGAGCCGATGGAGTCGGCACAGACCTGTCCGGTGAGGTCGATCTGGATGGCCGAGTTGATGGCGACCACCTTCGGGTTGCGCCCGATGCGCGCCGTGTCATTGGTGATGTCGGCCCCCACGAACTCCACCTCGGAGTTGTCGTGCACGAAGTCCATCACCTTCGACGATCCGAGCACGAAGCTCGTGAGGATGCGACCGGTGAACGAGGTCTTCTTCCGGTTGTTCACCGCGCCCGCTTCCACCAGATCCACCAGCCGGTCGGAGAACATCTCGGTGTGGACGCCGAGGTCGCGGCGGTCGTGCAGGCGCGAGAGCACCGCGTCCGGGATCGCACCGATGCCCATCTGCAGCGTGCTGCCGTCCTCTACCAAGTCGGCGATGAGCTCACCGATGCGCGCGATCTCGGGTGACTCCGGTTCGGGTTCGTGCGAGGGGAGTGGCCGGTCCGTGTGCACCAGCGCCTCGAGCTGGTCGACCGGCACACTCGTGTCCCCGTGCGTGCGCGGCATACGCTCGTTGACCTCGGCGATGATGATCGGGGCGGAATCGACGGCCGCCCGGGCGGCATCGACGGAGGTGCCCAGCGAGCAGTAGCCGTGGCGGTCGGGCGGGGAGAGCTGGACGAGTGCCGCGTCCAGGCGGATGGTGCCGGAGCGGAAGAGTGCGGGCACGTCCGAGAGGAACACCGGGACGTAGTCTGCACGGCCGGCATTCACCGGCTCGCGCATGGAGGCTCCCGTGAAGAGCGAGACGGAGCGGAACCGATCCTCCATGCCCGGCGCCGTCCAGGGTGCCTGCCCTTCGAGGTGCAGGTGATACAGGGTGACGTTCTCGAGGTCGGTGCGCCGTGCGAGGGCCTCGAGGAGCGGGAACGGGGTGGCGGCGGAACCGTGCACGAAGACGCGCATGCCACTGGAGATGCCGCGGACGGCCTCGTCGGGGGAGAGGGCGCGGGCGGACCAGTCGAGGGGGCGGGGCATGGGGGGCGGCGGGTGGCGGGTGGCGACGGGGCGTTGTCGGCGTCCCCGCACTGGACTATAGTAAAGGGACGCGGGCGTAATTCAGTTGGTAGAATGCCAGCTTCCCAAGCTGGACGTCGTGGGTTCGAGTCCCATCGCCCGCTCTGCAGTCCCCACGAGACCTCGGCTTCGGCCGGGGTCTTCGTGTTTCCGGGCGCCGGGTCAGGGGAGTCGCGCGAGGTCCAGCGGGCCGCTCTGCCTGAGCCGCACCGCGTAGCCCATGTCAAGCAGTCGCCCGAGCGTGGTGCGTGCGATGACCGGTGCGTTGCTGCCGGTCTCGCCATCCATGATGTCGCCGCGCAGGCCGACCCAGTGTGCGGAGACGTTGAACGTCAGCACCCCATCGCGCCCGACGTCGTGCCGGAAGCCGGCTGCCATCGCCGCTCCGGAGAGCGGGGCGCCTGGCGGGATCAATTGGTCGGCCACCAACCCGAGTGCGTGTCCGATCTCGTGCAGGAAGATCCGGTCCCACCACGCGTCGTCGACGGCGTCGTTCTGCGGGTGCGTGCTCGCCAGGATGAATGCGAGGGCCGGCAGTCCGCCCACCCGGCGTTCGCAGATGCCGGTGCCGGCGAGTGCGACGAGTGGGGAGGCCATCACGAGCACCCGCAGTCCGCGTTCCTCGCCACCCACGGAGTCGGGCCAGACCACGCCGAGCCCGCAACGGGACGGCGGCAGCGCAAGTTGCACGGAAACCAACGAGTCCTGCAGCATCTCGTTCCAGCGTGCCGCGGCGCGTCGAGCGCTGCGGCGCCGCGCCTCGCTCACCCCGGCCGCGAACTCGAGATGGATCACGCTCGGCGGGGGCGCCGGCAGCGCCAGGTGTGCCCACACGGAATCCACGAGCGATCCCTGCCGCGCGACGATCCGCGTGTAGCCGGCGGCGACGCCGGTCACGCGCCCCGCGGCGTCCACGGTGGCGACCTCGGGATCCGAGGACGACCACTGCACCGCGTTGCGAATCGTGTCGCGGCTGCCGAGCGCGGAGTCCACGCGGAGGAACGTCAGCTGCGCGCTGCCACCTGCGCCGAGCCGCACGATACCCTGCGGCACCACCGCGCCACGCGGCGCGGGCGGGTTCCCGTCGCCGGGATCGGAGGGACCCGCACACGCGCCCGCCGCGACGAGTACCACCGCCGTGGCAATCGCGCTGCGCAGCGGTCCACAGCACGTCGCGCTGCGGAGGAGTCCGATGCGGGCCAGAGGACGGGGCACCTCAAGAATCTGCACTGCGTGCGGACCGCGTGAGTGTCGGCACCGTCGACCCGTGCCCGTATCGGGACGAGGGGCGCAGGGCGGGACGGCGACCGCTGTGCGAGATTGCAGCGCCATGGAATACACGGAACTCCCGCCCCACCCAGCGCTGGCGACGATCGTGCGCACCTACTGGTGGCTGCGCGGCGACGCCTCGGGCAGCGGCGGAGCCGCGGACCCGGCACTGCCGGACGGGTCGCCGGAGCTGATCTTCAACCAGGCGGATCCGTGGCAGCACGTCGCACCGGACGGCCGGGTCACGCCCCAGCCGCGCGCCTTCCTCGTGGGACAGATCACGGGACCGATGGTCGTGCGGCCGACAGGTGAGAGCGCGCTCACGGCGGTGCGCTTCGAGGGCCACGGTGCGGCACTGCTCTCCGATGACGTCGCGGCGCTCACGGATCGGTGGGTCGGACTCGACGCGTTGCCGTCGCGGCTCGCGGTGCTGGCGTCGACCCTCCATGCTGCCGTCGCCGATCCCGGGGCGCAGCGCGTGGCGCTCGACGCCGCACTACTCGATCTCATGGACGCGGCGACGGCGAAGGCCAGGCTCGATCCGGCGGTCGCCGAGGCGGTCGCGGCGATCCGCGCGTCGCATGGTGCGGTGGAAGTGGACGCGCTGGCGCGCCGGCTGGGGGTGAGCGTCCGCACGCTGCAGCGGCGCTTCGCCCCCGCCGTGGGCATCTCGCCCAAGCTGCTCGCGCGCATCGTGCGCTTCCAGCGCGTGTTCGCCGCATGGCGCGACGATCCCGCGAGCCTGTCCCGCGTGGCGCTCGAATGCGGGTACTTCGACCAGTCGCACCTGGTGCGCGACTTCCGCGATTTCGCCGGCGCGCCGCCGGCCGGGTTCCTCGCGCAGATGCCGCAGTTCACGGCGTTCTTCACGGCGGCGCGAGGAGCGACCCGCTCCGGTCGAGGCGCGCGGCGATGAGCGCGGTGGCCTCGAACAGCTGCGCGAAGTCCTCGACCACGTAGAGCAGCGGCTGCACGCGGTCGATCTCGAACGGGGTGGCCAGCACCGCGTCGAGGTCGAACGGTCGCCGGTCGCATGCGGGGCCCAGCGCGTTGGCGGCGTCGGCGTGCGAGGAGATGAGCCCGCTGCCGTAGACGCGTGTCTCGCCGGCCTCCTGCACCAGGCCGAACTCCACGGTGAACCAGAAGAGGCGCGCCATCGCGGTGACCTGGGCGTCGTCCTGCGCGCGGGCGGCGAGCGCGCCGAAGCGTTGCAGGTAGGCCGCGAATCGGGTGTCCGCGTGCAAGGGCACATGCCCGAACACGTCGTGGAAGATGTCGGGTTCGGGCAGGTAGTCGAGCTGCGCGCGCGGACGCACGGTGAGCGTGGTGGGGAATCGCCGGGAGGCGAGGCAGCGGAAGAACTGGGCGGCGGGGATGAACCCCTCCACACCGACGGCACTCCAACCCGTGAGGCCGGCGAGGCGTCGATTGACGTCCGCGAGCGCAGGCACACGGTCTGCGCGCAAGCCGATCCGCGCCGCACCGTCCAGAAAGACCTGACTCGCCGTCTGCGCGAGGGTCTCCATGCGGCGCGCGTAGAGCAGCGCCCAGACGTCGTGTTCCTCGGGCGAGTACTGCGCCGGGTCCTGGGCGATGAATCGCGGCAGGGTGGTATCGGCGATGGGAGGGGCGCTGTGGGTCTGCATGCGTGGTAGGGAGTGAGGGGGAAAACGAAAAGCGGCCCGTGGGGATCCACGGGCCGCTCGGAGGTCCTGCGCGTCGGGCGCTAACTCACCCGCGTGCGTCACCACCGCGTCCCGTGTGTCGGGGCGCGTAATAGCGATAGGCGGAGGTCTGGGCGGCGAGGCGCATGGCGATGCGATGCAGACTAGGTGAGGTGCTGCCGCGACGCAAGGAGCCCGACCGCCGCGCCAAGCACAACGAACCAGGCCGCATTGACCTTCGAGCGCAGCGTGAGCCACACGGTGCTCAGGCAGAGTGCCGGCGCCGCGACCTTCCAGGCACCGGCGGCTCCCCATCCCAATGCATCCGGTGCCAACTGCAGCGCAACCGCCGCCAGGATCGCGAGCGAGGCGGCGTTCAACCCGTCGAAGCAGCGCCGCACATCGCGGCTCGCGGTCCATCGCGCCAATACCGGTGCGGTGATCGCGACGAACACGAACGCCGGGAGGAAGATGCCGAGGGTGGCGGCGATGGCGCCGGCGTGGCCCGCGACGAGATAGCCGACGAAGGTCGCACTCGTGAACACCGGACCCGGCGTGAACTGCCCGACTGCGATGGCGTCGAGTACCTGCGGCTCGGTGAGCCATCCAAGCCGCTCGACCAGGTCGCGGCGCAGGAACGCCACGAGCACATAGCCGCTGCCGAAGAGCAGGCTGCCGATCTTGGCGAACGCGAGGAACACGGCGCCGAGCGAAGGCACGGCGACGGCGCCGCCCAGTGCCGATGCGCCGCCGAGCGCCGCGCCACCGAGTGACGCGCCGGAAGCCAACGGCAATGGCGACCACGAGGCGGCGGTGCGCTCCCAGTGATTCCCGCCACGCGTCACACGCCCGTCGAGCCAGGCGATGGCGGCGCAAGCGGCGAGGACGATGAGCTCATGCACGCCCGCCAGCACACCGGCGAGCGCCATGACCGCGAGCGCGAGCGTGACGGCGGAGGTGACGGCGCTGCGCGCGAGGCGCCAGAGCGCGACGAGCACGACCGCCAGCACCACCGGCTTCACGCCGGCGAGCAGTCCGGCCGCGGCCGGCAGTGCTCCGAAGCGTACGTAGAGCACGGCGATCGCCCATACGATGAGCATGGCGGGCAGGATGAAGCAGCCGCCGGCCACCAACAGGCCTGGCCAGCCCGCGCGCGCGTACCCGATGTGGATCGCGAGTTCGGTGGAGTTGGGCCCGGGGATGAGATGGGACGCGCTGACGAGGTCGAGGAACCGTTCGCGCGTCAGCCAGCCGCGCCGGGTCACGACCTCGTCCTCCATCAGCGCGACGTGCGCGGCCGGTCCCCCGAATGCGGTGAGCCCGAGGCGCAGGAAGAGGGCGGCGAGGCCGCGGAGGTCAGCGGGGGTGGACGGCACGGACTGGAAGATATCGGCCGATACTCCAAGGGATGGACGCCCTGCGCAGCCCGCTCGTTGCGCCACCGCGCGCCCCAGGCGCCGGGCGCTCGCGCACGCCCTCGACCACGCCGCGCTCGACGCCGCTCTCGACGCCGCTCTCGACGCCGCTCTCGACGCCGGTGGGGCGCGTGGCCGTGCCCCTGCGGCTCGTCCGGCTGCTGGTCGCGAACCTCGTCGTGGCGGCGCTGCTGCTGATCGCCTTGTTGCCGACACCGTGGGGGAGCGTGGTGCCGGTGCTGGCACTGTTCCAGATCGTCTGGTGGCGGCTGGGGGCGGTGGCGGCGCTGGGCGGCCTCGGCCTGGGCGCGGGCCTCGGGGCGCTGCTCGCGCCGCTCGCTGCCGTCAGCGACGCACGTCGCGCGGCGATGGCCCTCGCGGTGCTGCTGTTGTCGATGCTCGCGGCCTGGCCGCGGCGTTCACCGCAGGCGACGCGTCAGCCCGGCGGCAGCACGGCCAGGTGACGCTCCACCTCGGCGCGCAGCGTGTCGATCCGCAGCGGCTTGGGCAGGAAGGCGTTCACCGACTGCATGAGCTCGCTGATCCGCTTCTCGGTGCCGCGCAGCTCACCCGACATGAGCAGGATGGGCGGCGCGACGTCCTTGCGCGCGCGCACGACGCTGATGAGCTCCTCGATCGGTGGGCCGGGCATCTGGACGTCCGACACCACGATGCTGATGCGCTCCGCATCGCGGCGCCAATGCACGAGGGCCGAGGGCACGTCGATGGCCTGCAGCACCTCGAAGCCGCTGCGCTCGAACGCGTGCGCGAAGGCACGCAGCAGCGACTGCTCGTCCTCGACGAGGAGGAGCACGCGGGCGCGGGCGCTACTGTTGACGACAGGAGGCGTCGAGAGAGGAGTCACGGAGTGCATCACTAGGCGGACGAATCGTGAGTCTAACGGGCAACGCACCAATGGATGCGTGCTGATACCCCAAACCCCGACAAGTTACACCATGGCAAGGAGTTGCGATGTGCGCGAGGTCACCGTGGGCCGGTGCCTCCCGCCGTCTGCAGCGGGGCGGCCGGGTCGGCGGGCACGGGCGCCGGCGTCGCGGTGGGCGTGGGCGTTGGCTCCATGTTGTCACGGGTGTCGCCGGACTCGGGGGTGCGGAACGGCAGGAGGATCGAGACCCGTCGGTTCCGCGGATCCTCGGGGAAGTCGGGGATCTTGGGGTTGCGGTCGGCGAACCCGCGCACCGAGACGATGCGCTTGGCGTCCACGCCCTGCGTCTGCAGCGCGCGCCGCGCGGCGTTGGCGCGGTCGGACGAGAGCTCCCAGTTGGAGTAGCCGCCGGGCCGGCTGAGCGGCACGGCGTCGGTGTGGCCCTCGATGATCACGGAGTTGGGCAGGGGGGCCACCTCGGAGCCGAGGATGGCGATGGCGCGCAGCATCGACGAGGTCATCACGGCCGACCCGGACGCGAAGGTCGCGTCGCCGATGAGGCCTTCGCCGAACTCGATGCGCAGTCCCTCGTGCGTGACGGTGATGTCCACGTGCTCCTTGAGGGCCGCGAGGTCCTCGCCGGAGAACGCGGCCTCGAGTCGCGCCTGGACCGCCTCCATCGCGGCCTCCTCGGCGAGTCGTGCGGGCAGCGGCGTGGAGCGCGCGGTGACCACGGGCGCCTGGCCCGAGGCCAGCGGGCTCGTGCCCGAGCCGAAGCCCTTCTTGAAGCCGACCGGGTTGGAGAAGTAGCCCTGCACGGACTCCTTCGCCTTGTCGTCCATACCCACGATCCACATGACGAGGAAGAAGGCCATCATCGCGGTGACGAAGTCGGCGTACGCGACCTTCCACGAGCCGCCGTGGT
>CADEDA010000047.1 GCA_902825965.1 uncultured Gemmatimonadota bacterium
GGCGAGTTGATGTACAGGTGGATGTCGCGCCCCGGGTTGTCCGCCTCGAGGAAGAGCAGCTGCGCGATGATCATGTTCGCGACGTCATCGTTCACCGGCGTGCCGAGGAAGATGATGCGGTCCATGAGCAGGCGGCTGTACACGTCGTAGCTGCGCTCGCCACGGCTCGAGCGCTCGATCACGTACGGGTTCGGGATGATGGCCATGCGGTCCTCTGGTCCAGTTGGTCGGTCGACTTACGCCTGTTCAACCAGGTTCTTGCCGAGCAGCCAGGAGAACACCCGCTCCTCGGTGATGCTCCGTTCAAGCTCGCGGAGGCGTCCGGCCTTTTGCAAGGAGGCATAGAGCTGTCCCGCCTCCACGCCCCGCTTGCCCGCGAGTTCCTGCACCTTGTCGTCCACGTCCGCCTCGGTGGCCGCGAGCTTCTGCTCCTCGGCCAGCGTGTCCAGGATCACGTCGCGGCGCACCTGGCGCTCCGCCATGCCCTTGATCTCGTCGGCGAACTTCACGATCTCCTCCTGCGGGATCCGGTACGCCTCGGCGTAGGCCTGGATCATCTGCTTGATCCAGCTCGGCGGCAGGTCGAACGGGTTCGCCGCGACGATCTCGTCGAGCAGCTGCGTGCGCGCCGCCGCGTCGGCCTCGCGCACCGCCGACTCCGTCATGTCCTTGCGCACCACCTGCAGGAAGGCGTCGAGCGAATCGAAGTCGCCCATCTCGCGCGCGAACGCATCATCGAGCGCGGGGAGCGACTTGCGCTTCACCTCGGTGAGGGTCGCGCGCACGGCCTTCGTCTTGCCGCGCTGCGCCTCGTCGGGGAAGTCCTCCGGCCACTTCACCGGCCGCTCCACCGTCTCGCCCTGGCCGAGGCTCATCACCACTTCCTCGATCGCCGGGATCGCCTGCCCGGCGCCCATCACCAAGCGGTACTCCTTGCCCTCCGGGATGCTGCCGTCCTCGTCCGCCGTCGCGAGCATGACCGTCACGAGGTCGCCTTCCAGCGGCTTCCCCTCCACCGGCGTCCACGTCGCGCGCTGCTCCCGCATCTGGTCGAGCTGCTCCTGCACCTGCTCGTCCGTCACCACGTCCTTGGGACGCATCACGCGGAAGCCCTCGAGCCTCGCGAGCTTGATCTCCGGCCGCACCTCGCAGTGCAGCTCGAAGCTCAGGCCGTCGTCCTCCCCGAACTTCACGTCGTGCGCGTGCGGCTGCGTGACGAGCTGGAGCTTCTCCTTCTCGAGCACGGCCTCGAACGCCTCGCGCAGCAGCGCCTCCACCGCCTCCTGGTCGATCACCGAGGCGTACTGCTTGCGGATCATGGCCGCCGGGGCCTTGCCCGGGCGGAAGCCCGGGATGCGGACCTGCTTGGCGACCCGTCCCACGGCCTTGTTGCGCGCCTCGGCGACGCGGGCGGGCGGAACGGCGACCTGCAGGCGGCGCTCGGCGCCCTCGGTCTTGGTGGCAGTGATCTGGATGTCCATATGCGTCAGTGATGCGGAGGGTCGGGTCAGGGCACGAACCCCCGCCGCCGGGTCCCGGCGGCGGGGGCAACTATAGAGGGAAACCTAACCGGGGGGTGCGGGGGGTCCAAGGGTGCTCGGCGTCGCGCCGGAGCGCCCAGGACGCGGCCCGCCTCGCGGCTTTGGGTCCTGTGCGGGTGCGGTCCGGACGGCTGACAGGGTATGGCATCGGGTCGCTCCGCTTCCTAACTATCGGCAGGGGCCGACCGGTCGCCCAGGCCGCCCCGGCGCCCGCGTTCCCGCCACCTCAACCCGCCCTCCCATGCTTCGTCGCCGTTTCGCCTTCCTCGCGGCCCTCGCGCTCACCGCCCCGTTCGCCGCCCCGGCCGATGCCCAGGCCGCCGCCCAGGCCGGTGCCTCGGCCGGTGCCTCGGCCGGTGCCCAGGACCTCATGGCGGACATGCATCGCGATGTCCGTGAACTGCAGAAGAAGTTGATCGACCTCGCCAAGGTCATGCCCGAGAGCTCGCTCGACTGGCGTCCGAGCCCGGCCGCGCGGTCGGTGCGCGAGACGCTGCTGCACGTCGCCGCGGACAACTACCTCATCCCGGTCATGATGGGAGCACCGGCGCCCGAAGCCACCAAGATCACCTCGGACTTCAACACCGCCGTGACGTTCGAGAAGCAGCGGCTCGGCCTCGCGCAGATCGCCACCGAACTCGAAGCCTCGTTCGTGCACCTGCACAAGGCCATGGGGCTCACGACCGCCAGCAACCTGAACGAGAACATCAACTTCTTCGGCCAGACCTGGTCCCGGCAGCGCGTGATGATCATGACCGTCACGCACCTGCACGAGCACCTGGGGCAGATGATCGCCTACGCGCGCAGCAACAACGTCACCCCGCCCTGGAGCCGCTGAGGCGGCGCACACGCGGATCGGCACACGCGGATCGGCGCGACGGCCGCCTCAGGCCGTCGCCTCGATCCGTGAGTACGAGGACGCGGCGGGCCGGCGCTTGGCCCGCAGTGCGAAGTAGAGCGGCAACCCCATCGCCAACAGCCCGCCGACCACCGCGCCCCAGTACCCGTGCCGCGCGGTGACGGCGATCGGCATGATCGCGTTGGTCGCGTACAGCACCAGCGGCAGGAGGAACGGCGCCACACTGCGCTGCCAGGTGCTCGGCGGCACCAGCCAGAGCATCAGCCGGCTGACGACCACGCCGGTGAGGTACCAGCCGAGCCAGTTGGAGAGCGGCATCCCGTAGAAGAGCGGTCCGCCGAGCCAGTCCGGCACCCAGGCCGGCAGCTTGTGCAGGTCCCAGACCCAGTGCGCGGGCTGCACGTTCGTCATCTGCACTTCCATCGGTACGTCCCAGGCCGTGAGGAACGCTCCCGCCACCAGCGCCCACTTCCACCGCCCGCGTGTCGAATCGTCCGCGACCATCAGGCGCGCACAGATCGCCAGCGAGCCGTACAGCATGTAGTACCAGCTGATCGGGATCGCGTACGGCACGTCGCCGGCGATCATGTAGCCGAGCATGGGCGTGTAGTGGTACGGCCCGAACGGCAAGCCGACGTTGGTGCCACCGAGCTCCGAGAGCAGCGCGACACCGGACGCGGTGAGGAAGACGGCGATCGCGCGGCCGGCGCCGAAGCGCGGCGCGGAGTGCAGCAGCGCCGCCAAGGTCCCCAGCAGGATGTAGACCTGCCCCGAGTACCTCCAGCCGAAGTTGTAGACGGCCTGCGTGTACGGCCCGGTCATCCACACCGGGAAGTCGCCGACGAGGATGGTCACCATGGCCACCGTCGCGAAGGCGATCAGCACGATGTGGCCGGTGAGCAGGCCGCGCGCGGCGCGGTCCAGCGGGTAGGTCGTGGGCGCGTCGGTCATGCGCAGAGGTCCACGTCCTCGGGACGCGAGAATCGCTGCGTCCCCCACTCGATCACCGGACCGTCGGAGTGCGCCTCCGGGTGGGCCGGTCCGGAACGCCAGACCTGCCAGAGCAGGCTCGCGCGGCTCCAGGTGCCGACGCGGGCGCGGACGGAGAACGAGTCGTAGTTGTTGCCCTCGATCGCGCCGAGGATCGCCGCGTACCCGTCGGCACAGGCGCGCGCGCAGCGCTGCGCGTCCGGTGCGAGCAGCGAGATGCCCGGCGTGGCCGCACGGTACAGCGCCCGCGCGCGCGCGACCTGGTGCTTCATCAGCCGATGCCAACGCGGATCGTCCTTCAGCGTCGGGTCGCCGAGCACCCGCGCCGCGTCGAGGCCGAAGAAGGCGAGGTCGTCGTGCGGCAGGTAGCAGCGGCCCCGCCGCGCGTCCTCGCCGACGTCGCGCAGGATGTTCGTGAGCTGCATCGCCACGCCCAGGGTGCGGGCGTACTTGAGGGCGCGCTCGCGCACCGGCTCGCCGCCACTCACGCCGAAGATGTACGTGCACATCGAGCCCACGCTCGAGGCGACGCCTTCGCAGTACGCCGTGAGGTCGCCCCACGAGCGGTAGAATGCCGGCTGCAGGTCGCAGGCGACGCCGTCCAGCAGTTCCACCAGCACCTCGCGCGGGACGTGGAAGTCGCACACGGCACGATGCAGCTCGCGGAACACCGGCCCTTCCGGGCGCCCGTGCAGCGCCTCGTCCACGCCGAGCCGGTACAGCGCCAGCTCCTCGGCCACCGCCGCCGGGTCGCGTCCCTCCGCGCGGTCCACGATGTCGTCCGCCAAGCGGCAGAACGCGTACACCGCGAACGCCCCGCGCCGCTTCCGCGGCGGCAGGAACGAGCTGGCCAGGGCGAACGTGCGCGCGTGCGCACGCGTGATCGTCTCGCACTGCGCCGCATCGGCGCGGGCCAGGTCCACATCCGTCTCGCGGATGATGCCGGGGAACATCATCAGGCGGCCTCCCCGATGAGTTCGGCCACGATCTTCCCCGAGCTGATCACGCCGGGCAGGCCGGCGCCCGGATGCGTGCCCGCTCCGGCGAAGTACAGGTTGGGCACGTCCTCGCTCACGTTGTGCGGCCGGAACCAGGCCGACTGCGTGAGCGTGGGCTGCACCGAGAACGCCGAGCCGAGGTGGCTGGAGAGCGTGTCGCGGAAATGGAGCGGGTCGATGTGCATCTCGGTCACGAGATGCTTGGAGAGTCCGGGCAGGTACCGCTCCTCGAGATACGCCATGATCGCGTCGCGGTACGGCTTGGCGGCCGTCTTCCAGTCCGTCGGTCCACCGAGGTGCGGGACGGGGGAGAGCACGTACCAGGCGTCACAGCCGGCCGGCGCCAGCGACGGGTCGGTGGCGGTGGGGCGGTGCAGGTAGAGCGAGAAGTCCTTCGCCAGCGTCTTGGTGGTGAAGACCTCCTGCAGCAGCCCCTGGTAGCGCGGACCCATCAGGATCTCATGGTGCGCGATGTCCTCGTAGCGCTTGTTCGTGCCGAAGTAGATCACGAACAGCGACATGGAGAAGTCCATGCGGTCGACCTTGCGGTCCGTGTACTTCCGGCGGAACCGCGGGGCCACGAGGTGCTTGTACGTGAACGCCACGTCGCCGTTGCTCACCACGGCGTCGGCGGCGAGCAGCTCGCCGGAGGCCAGGCGCACCCCGCTGGCGCGGCCGCTGCGCTCGTCCACCACGATCTCGGCGACCGGCGTCGAGAGGCGCAGGCTGCCGCCGATGTCCTGCAGCAGCCGCACGAACGCCTCGACCAGTTTGCCCGTGCCGCCCATCGCGAACCACACGCCCCATTTCTGCTCGAGGTGGTGGATGAGCGTGTAGATGCTCGTGGTCTGGAACGGGTTCCCGCCCACCAGCAGCGGATGGAAGGAGAACACCTGCCGGAGGCGCTCGTCCTTGATGTAGGCATTCGCCAGGCCCGCCACCGAGCGGTCGGCCCGCAGCCGCACCAGGTCCGGCAGGACCTTCAGCATGTCGGTGAACTTCCCGAACGGCTTGTCGATCAGGGCCATGCCCGTCTCGAACACCGCCTCGCTCTGCTGGAGGAACTTGAGGTAGCCGGCCTCATCCGCGGGATTGAACTGGCGGATCTGCCGCAGCAGCGACTCGCGGTCGCCGTTGTACGTGAACATCGAACCGTCCTCGAACCGGATCCGGTAGAACGGGTCGATGGGGATGATGTCGACGTAGTCCTTGGTGCGGCGTCCGGCGAGCGTGAAGAGCTCGTCAATGAGCCACGGCGCCGTGATGATCGTGGGGCCACCGTCGAAGGTGAAGCCGTCCTGGCGATAGACGTAAGCGCGACCACCCGCCTGGTCGCGCTGCTCGACCACGGTGACCTCGTGCCCCTGCGCGCGCAGCCGGATGGCCGCCGCGAGTCCCCCGAATCCACTGCCGATGACGACAATCCGCATGCTCGCCCAACGCTCCAGCCGGGAGAATGGTGCCCCTAGGCTGCAAAGGTGGGTGAAAACTGCGTCTTACACCACCCCCTGTCAGGACAGCTGGACAAACGGGGTGCGCCGTCCGGCTTTCGAGCTCCGGCTTGCCTGCCATGCGAAAGGTGGGACTCGAACCCACACGCCTTGCGGCACAGGATCCTAAGTCCTGCGCGTCTACCAATTCCGCCACTTCCGCGTGCTGCGCCTGAATAATACGAAGGGAGGTCCTCCACTGTCGGAGGACCTCCCGTAAACCCCGCGGGGGCTGCGCTGCGACGTCCAGCGCTTGCGACGTCCAGCGCTGCGTGCCGGTCCTAGCGGTCGGCCGCAGCCCTGAGGTTGACGACCGCCGTGGTGCCACCCCCGTTCCGCACGGGGCGATAGACGAGCAGGCTGACGTAGTCGCCGGCCTTCACGTTCCGGAGCGCGGCCTGCAGCTCGGCGGGCGTGGAGACCTTCTCGCGCTTCGGCAGCACCTGCACGATCACATCACCCACGAAGAGGCGCTCCTCCGCGGGGCTGCCG
Organism: uncultured Gemmatimonadota bacterium; assembly: GCA_902825965.1. Lineage (GTDB taxonomy): Bacteria > Gemmatimonadota > Gemmatimonadetes > Gemmatimonadales > Gemmatimonadaceae > Pseudogemmatithrix. The sequence continues at coordinate 6,371 of CADEDA010000047.1, forward strand.
GGCTCGATCTCGGCCACGCGCACGCCGCGGTACTGCTCGGGCAACCGCACGGCCTGCACCATCTCGGCCGACACCGGCTCCACGCTGATGCCCAGGCGGGAACTGACCGGCGTGAGCGTCGACGCCGGCGCGGCCGGAGCCTCGGCCACGACCGTCGCTTCCTTGGGCGCCGCGGCGAGCTTCACCGAGAAGGTCTTCCGGGTGCCGTACCGCATCGCCTCCACCTCGACCACGTCCCCCGGCTTGCGGGCGCGGACGATGCGCTGCATCTGCCCGACCCGGTCCACGGCCTTGCCGTCGATACGGGTGAGCACGTCGCCCGGTTCGATGCCCGCCTTGAGCGCCGGGGAATCATCGCCGGAGTACGCCTGCACCTTCACGCCGGCGATCGTCTTGAGCCCCGCCACGGCGGCGTCCTCCGGCGTCACCTCGCCGATCGACACGCCGATCACCGCGCGGCGCACCTCGCCGTGCTCGATGAGGTCATCCATCACCTGCTTGGCGAGCGTGATGGGGATGGCGAAGCCGTACCCGGCGTAGAAACCGGTCTGGGACGCGATGGCCGTGTTGATCCCGACCACCTCGCCGCGCGCATTCACGAGCGGGCCGCCGGAGTTGCCCGGATTGATGGCGGCGTCCGTCTGGATGAAGTCGCTGATGTCGTACTGCGTGCGCTGCAGGTTGTTCAGCGGGCGCCCCTTGGCGCTCACGATGCCTGCCGTCACGGTGAAGTCGAGTCCGAGCGGGTTGCCGATCGCCAGAACCCACTCGCCGATGCGCACCTTCTCGTCGTCGCCGAACGTCACCGCGGTGAGGTTCTTGGCGTCGATCTTGAGCACGGCGACGTCGGTGGTGGGGTCGCGACCGATGATCTTGGCGTCATACACGCGGCGGTCCTGCATGGCGACGCTCACGCGGTCCGCGCCCTCGACGACGTGGTTGTTCGTGAGGATGTAGCCGTCCCGCGACACGACGAAGCCCGAGCCGGACGACTCCTGCGTGCGCGGCTGCTGTTGCGGGTTCTCGAACTGGCGGAAGAACTCTTCGAAACCGGGCGGCACCTGCTGCTGCTGCGGCGAGCGGCGGTTGGTCCGCGCCCGGGCGTCGCGCTCGGCCTGGATGGAGACGACGGCCGGCGTGATGTGCTCCGAGATGGAGACGAAGGCGTTGCTCGCGTCGGCGAGCGTCTTCACCTCTTCCTGGCGCGGCTTCGGCGCCGCGCCGCCCTGGGCGAAGAGGCGGTCGGTCCAGTCCATCGAAGAGGCGAAGAGGATGCCTCCAGCGAAGGCGACCGCGATGATGCTGGCGATCTTGGTACGGCTGATGGGCAGGCTCATGGTCTCGGATGCTCCGCGCGGGAAAGGGGCAGCCCCTTTCCCGCAATCTAACGTGGTCCAGTGAACGGGGATCGTCCCGTCCCCTTCCGGGGACTCCCTCATATGAGTACCGGGAGCCCCGCGGAAGGTTTCCGTCGTGTCCTTAGGCCTTCTTGTCGTCCACGATCTCGAAGTCGGCCTCGACGACGTCGTCCTTCTTCGCCTCGCCCGCAGCGGCGTCGGCCGCCGGTGCGGCCTCCGGCGCCGGAGCGGACTGCGCCGCGTAGACGGCCTGACCGGCGGCCTGGAAGGCGCCGTTCAGTTCCTCAAGCGCCGCCTTCACCTCGTTCATGTCCTCGCCGCGGTGCGCCTTGCGCGCGCGCTCCACCGCCGAGTCCAGCCGGGTCTTCACGTCCGCCGGGACCTTGTCCGCCCACTCCTTCGACTCCTTCTCGACCTGGTAGGCGAGGGTGTCCAGGCGGTTGCGCGTGTCGATCTCCTCGCGCTTCCGCTTGTCCTCGGCCGAGTTCTTCTCGGCGTCCTTCACCATCCGGTCGATCTCGGCGTCCGACAGGCCGCTCGAGGCCTCGATGCGGATCTTCTGTTCCTTGCCGGTCGCCTTGTCGCGCGCCGTCACGTGCAGGATGCCGTTGGCGTCGATGTCGAAGGTCACCTCGACCTGCGGCATGCCGCGCGGGGCCGGCGGGATGCCCGTCAGCTGGAACTTGCCGATCGTCTTGTTGTGCAGCGCCAGTTCGCGCTCACCCTGCAGCACGTGGATCTCGACCGTGGTCTGGTTGTCGTCGGCCGTGGAGAAGGTCTCGGACTTCTTGGTCGGGATGGTCGTATTGCGCGGGATGAGCACCGTGGTGACGCCACCCAGCGTCTCGATGCCGAGCGAGAGCGGGGTCACGTCGAGCAGCAGCACGTCCTTCTGCTCGCCGGTGAGCACGGCGCCCTGGATGGCGGCGCCGACCGCGACGACCTCGTCCGGGTTCACGCCCTTGTTGGGCTCCTTCTTGAAGAACTCCTTCACGATCTCCTGGATCCGCGGGATGCGCGTGGAGCCGCCCACGAGGATGACCTCGTCGACTTCGCTGGGGTTCATGCCCGCGTCCTTGAGCGCCTTCTCCATCGGCGGGATGGTGCGCTTCACGAGATCGTCCACCAGCTGCTCGAACTTGGCGCGCGTCAGCTGATAGTTGAGGTGCTTGGGGCCCGACTGGTCCGCCGTGATGAAGGGCAGGTTGATGTCGGTGCTCATGGTGCCCGAGAGCTCGATCTTGGCCTTCTCGGCGGCTTCCTTGAGGCGCTGGAGCGCCATCGGGTCCTTGGAGAGGTCGATCGTCTGGTCCTTCTTGAACTCCGCGACGAGCCAGTCGATGACCTTCTGGTCGAAGTCGTCGCCGCCGAGGTGCGTGTC
>CADEDA010000048.1 GCA_902825965.1 uncultured Gemmatimonadota bacterium
GCATCGTGAACTCCGGATTGTGCGTCCGGTCGATGCCCTCGTTCCGGAAGTCGTGGCCGATCTCGTACACGCGATCGAACCCGCCCACGATCAGCCGCTTGAGGTACAGCTCGTCCGCGATGCGCAGGTACAGCGGCATGTCGAGCGCGTTGTGATGCGTGGTGAACGGACGCGCCGCCGCGCCGCCGTACAGCGGCTGCAGGACCGGCGTCTCCACCTCGAGGTACCCCAAGCCATCCAGCGCCCGACGGATGGCCGTCGTCATCCGGGACCGGGCCGCGAAGTGCCGCCGCACCTCGGGATGGACGGCGAGGTCGGCGTAGCGCTGGCGCGAGCGCTGCTCACCGTCCGCGAACCCGGAGTAGCGCACGGTGCGCCCGTCCACCTGCTCTTCCTTGCCGAACGGCAGCGGCCGCAGGCCCTTGGCGAGGAGCGCGACGTCCTCCGCCCGCACCGTCACCTCGCCGGTGCGCGTCCGGAACAGCGGGCCCGCCACGCCGATCACGTCACCGAGGTCGAACTGCGCGAGCACGTCGAAGATGGCTTCGCCGAGCTGGTCCTTCTTGAAGTAGAGCTGCACGCGGCCCGTGTCGTCCGCGAGGTGGGCGAAGATGGTCTTCCCGTGCCCGCGCCACGCGACGATGCGGCCGGCCACGCGCACCGTCGCGCCCTCCTCGACGCCCACCGGCAGCGACGCCGCCGCCACACCGCAGCCATGCGAGCGCTCGTAGGCGTACGCGAACGGCGCCACGCCGGCGCGAACCAACGCGTCCAGCTTCTCCCGTCGCGCCCGCATCACGAAGTTCAGTTCGTCGCTCATCCCGCCCCTCCGGCGGCACCCTGCTGCTTGAGATAGGCCTCGATGAACGGATCGATCGCGCCGTCCATCACCTTGTGTACGTCCGTCAGCTTCAGTTCGGTCCGGTGGTCATTGACCATGGTGTACGGCTGGAAGACATAGCTGCGGATCTGGGACCCGAACGACACGTCCTGCTTGGTCGCGTCCATCGCGGCCTTCACCGCCGCCTGCTTCTCGGCCTCCAGCTGATAGAGCTTGTTCTTCAGCTGCTTCATCGCGGTCGCCTTGTTCTTGAACTGCGAGCGTTCGGCCTGCGACGCACACACGATCCCCGTCGGCAAGTGTGTGATGCGCACCGCCGAGCTGGTCTTGTTGACGTGCTGCCCGCCCGCGCCCGAGGCCCGGTACACGTCGATCTTCAGGTCCTCGTCGCGGATCTCGATGTTGATCTCCTCGTTGACGACCGGGTAGACGAACACCGACGCGAACGACGTGTGCCGCCGGGCCTGCGAGTCGAACGGCGAGATCCGCACCAGCCGGTGCACGCCCGTCTCCGGGCGCAGGAAGCCGTACGCGTAGGGACCCGTGACCTCGAGCACCGCACCCTTGATGCCGGCCTCCTCACCCTCCGAGAGGTCGAGGATCTCCACGGTGAATCCCTTCCGCTCCGCCCAGCGGGTGTACAGGCGCATGAGCATCTGCGCCCAGTCCTGCGCCTCGGTGCCGCCGGCGCCGGCGCTGATCTCCACCTGCGCGTCACGGAAGTCGTCGCGCCCCTGCAGCAGCGACTTGAGCTGGAAGGCATCGACCTCGTCGTGGATCGCCGCCGCCTCGCGCGCGACGTCCGCTTCCATGTCGGCGTCGGCCTCCAGGGCCAGCAGGTCGAGCAGCTCGATGCCACTCTGGATCCGTGCGACCAGCTTGTCGTACGGCTCCACCCAGTTCTTCAGCGTCTTCACCTCCTGCACCACCTCGCGCGCCCGCTCCGAGGCGTTCCAGAAACCGGGATCCGCCATGTCGCCCTCGAGGGCGTTCAGGCGTTCGCGCTTGCGATCGAGGTCAAAGGTACCTCCGGAGCTCGGCGAGGCGTTCCTCGTCGTGCTTCAGGGAGGTCAGGTGCGGGGAGTCGGCCATGGGCTGGTCTCTGGGTGGATGCAGAACGAGCCGGTCCCGCGTGCGGGCCGGCTCGCCGTGCGTACCACGAAACCTAGCGACTAGAACATCTGCTGCCCACCCGCCAGCAGGTCGTTCAGGGCGTCCTGGAAGTGCGTCGTGCTCTCGGCGAACTCCTTGCCGATCTGATCGACGTACTCCTCATAACTCTTCTTGATCTCCTCGCGGAAGATCGCCTTGAGCGTCCCGTCGCGCAGGCCTTCCTCACGCTTGCCCGGCTGGTACGCGATCATGTCCGACACCAACGCGCGGGCCAACCGCCGCCCCTTCATGTTGGGGTCGTTGTTCAGGAACGGATTGATCGCGCGACGCCCCCCGGCCGGTGTCGTACCAGCCGCCGGCGTTCCGCGGCTCACCGGAGCCTGGCCAAAGGCCGGAGTCGACCCCGCTACGGGCGTCGCCGTGGCGCTGGGAGACGCCGCAGGCGCCGGAACCCCGGCCGATGGCCGGGCCGCTGGCGGGGCGGCTGGCGGGGCACCTGGCGGGGCCGTCGGCGGCACCGACGTCATCCCACCGACCATCGTCGGCCGGGTCTGCGGATACTGGCTGGAGAGCGACGGACCGCGCTGCGCATCCTCTGCCGCGGCAGGCGTGGCCGCTCGTGGCGGCACAGCCGGTGGCTGGATCGTCGCCGTCGGCGTCGAAGCGCCCACCGGAGGCACACCAGGACGTGGCGGCAGTGGCGGCCTGCCCTGCGTTCGCACGGGCGTCGGCATCGCCGGACGCGGGGGCAGCGCTCCAGGGCCCACGGGCGGACGACCGGCCGCGGGCCCGACCGGCGGGCGGCCGGCCCCTGCTCCCGGGGCGTCGGCGGAGGGACTCCCGAAGGACGGCGTCGACACGGCCCCAACGGAGCCAGAGGGGCGCGCAGGCGGCGCAAGCACCGGGCGGGGCTGCGTGGTCCGCGGCGGCGGCGGCTCGTTGGCCCGCGGCGCGCCTGGCACCGGTGGACTGAGCTTCGGAATCGAAGCCCGCGGCGGCGGCGAGAGCGGTGGCGGAACGGGGGCTGGGGCGGCCGCGGTGCTCACCACGGGAGTGACCGGCGACGGCGTGTCGACGGCCTGCATCCCGGGAGACGAGGGTCGCACCAGCGGTGCCGGCGGATTCGTGGCGCTCGGCTCAGCCGTGACCGCCGGCATTTCGCGCGACGCGCGCGCGATCACGCCTGGCGTGAAGGTCGGCGTCGGCTTGCGCGCACTCGGCATCGCCGGACTCAGCGGCGTCGCATATGGGATCGACGCCCGGCCGCCGGCCGGCGTGTTGCTGGTGGACTCCGCCGACAGTTCAGCGGATGCGGCGATCGCGGGCGACGGCGGCGCCATGGGGGTCGCTCGCGGCGCGGCGACCGGTGCGACCGGCGTGGGCATTCGCGGCGGCATCGGTGCGACGGACGGCGCAGCCACGGGCGCAGAGGGCGCCGAGGGCGGTGCCACGGGCGTCGGAATCCGCACCGCCGCCGGAGCCACCGGCGTCGGCATGCGCGGCGCGGCATTGAAGGCCGGCTCCGCGCTCGGGGTCGCGGCCGACGCCAATCCCGGCGTGAGTGGGGGCGTGAGTGGGGGCGTGAAGGCCGGCGCCGGCGTCACCCGACGCGTGCGCGAGGGCGTCGGTGTGTCCGGCGCAGCCTCGGCGTCCGACTCCAAGGCGACCCGCTCCGCGCGCTCCCAGGTGTCGCGGCCCGCAGCCGGCACCGGCTCCATGCCCACCCGCACCACCGCTCCGCAGACCGAACAGCGCGCGCGTACGCCACCGGGAGGGACCTTCGCCGGGTCGACGCGGAACACTGATTGGCACTCGGCACACGAAACGTTCACCGCTCCTCCATGGCCCGGGCGGGCGTGACGGGTGTGACCGGGTTCTCGCCGGCCGGGCCGTCGCCGCGCCGGTCGATCGAGAACACCGAGCCGTGCAGCGTCTTGGCGTAACTCTTCATCTCCGTCGCCAGCTCACTCACCTGCCCCGCGTGCGTGAACAGCCGACGCTCGTTCGTCACGACGCCGATCGACACCGTCATCAGCGGCACCTTGTGCAGCTGTCCCCGACGGTCCTTGCCGAAGTAGTAGCCGGCGCGGCGATCCTGCTCGCTGTACTGGTACGGCACCAACACGTCGAACACCGACACGATCTCGGCGCAGGTCTCGCGCACCTGGTCGATCGGGATCACGAAGATGAAGTCGTCGCCACCGATGTGGCCGACGAAGCCCGCCTCGCCGCAGGTGCCCTTCACGACGTCGTGGAGGATCTTGGACAGGATGCGGATCACCCGGTCGCCATCGTAGTAGCTGTAGCGGTCGTTGAATTCCTTGAAATGGTCGAGGTCGGCGTAGCAGACCGCGAACTTGCTCTGCGCCTCGATCCGGCGCAGGATCTCCGACTCGATCTCGATCGTGCCCGGCAGTCGCGTCGACGGGTGCACGAAGGTGTCGCGATCGCTCCGACGCAGCAAGGCGTCGAGTCGCAGGAACGCCTCGTGATCGGAGATCCCCTCGCGGAGCACTTCGTCCGCGCCGGCGTCGAACGCCGACGCGAACGCCGTCTCCTCCGCACGCGTCGTGATCACCACGGGAACGATGCCCGTGAACGAGTCCTGCTTGAGCCGGCGGCACGCCTTGAGCGCGGCGATCGGATGATGCCGCGCATCCAGCATCACCAGGCGCGGCCGCGACCGCAACGACGCCGACATGATCTCATCCGCGGTCGTCAATCCACGCGTCGGCAAGCGACGCGCCTCGAGCCACTGCTTGACGTAGTCAGGCAGCGCTTGCCCATCCGGCGCGAGAATGAGTGCGATCGATTGCGACACGGAGTCAGCAGGAGGGTAATCGGCGCAAATTATCGGCGCGCCATAGTAGTGTCAAACGACGATGCAGCAAGCAGTTGCGCAACTCTGCATCGCACTACGTGCGCGGTCGCTCCCGCGGGGATGACCCAACCGCACTGGTGACGGCCTGGGCTTGGTCGACGAGCATGACGGGGATCCCCGCGCGCACGGGGAATGACAGCGCGCAGGGTTCGCAAACCAGTGCCGAGACCGGGACGGCAGCGTCGCCGCTGCGCGCGTCACGGGGTGTGCCGGCCTGTGCACCACCGCGCGCAGGCGCCAGTTCGTCGCGGAGAGCGCCGTGGCAGCGCGGGCAGGCCAGGATCGAGCGGACCGCTGTGGGCAGGGTCATGGCGTCTTTGTCGGGGGGAGTGCGTAGCCGAGTCGTTCCAGCGAGGCGGTGTTGCGTCTCCAGTTGCCCAGCACCTTCACCCACAGGTCAAGGAAGACCGGACGGCCCACCAGCGGCTCGATTTTGGCCCGGGCGGCCTGCCCCAGCGCCTTGATGCGGCTGCCACCCGCCCCGATCAGGATCCGCTTCTGGCTCTCGCGCTCCACGTGCAGCACGGCGCGGATGTAGACCGGATCGGCGCCTTCGCGGAACTCCTCGATCTCGACCGCCACGCCGTACGGCACCTCGTCCTCCAGCTGCTCGAGCACCGTCTCACGCAGGAACTCGGCCACGAAGAATCGCAGGTGCTGCGTGGAGACGTCGTCGGCGGGATAGAGGAACGGACTCTCGGGAAGCCGCGCGCGGATGGCGGCCAGCAGGTCGTCCACGCCGGCGCCGTTGGCGCCGGCGAGGAAGATCGCGTCCGGATACTGCGCGGCCAGCTCGGCGCGGCGCGACGGCGTGAGCCGGTCGCTCTTGTTGAGCGCCAGCAGGATCGGGGTGCGCGGGGCCTGCGGCAGGCCGGCGAGCTCGGCGAGGTCACCGGGCAGTTCACTCGACGCATCCACGAGGTAGACGAGTACGTCGGCGTCGGCGATCGCCTTCTGCGCGGCGTGCTGCATGGCGCGATGGAGCGCGTATCGGGGCTCGAGGAGGCCCGGGGTGTCGAAGAGGACGATCTGGGTATCGGCCTCGCTGAGGATGCCGACCACGCGGTCGCGCGTGGACTGCGGTTTCGGCGAGACGATCGCGAGGCGCTCGCCGACCAGCCGATTGAGCAGCGTGGACTTGCCGGCGTTCGGCTTCCCGACGATGGTGACGAAGCCGGCTCGGGTCATCGCGCTCAAGTTAACCAGGGGCTGGGGTGAGGGCAGCGGGCAGCGGCAGAAAGTGCAGGTGCGCGGCGCAGGGGTGCGGCTGGGCGAGGGGGTGGAACGCCGAAACCCCCAGCCGAGTGAACGGCTGGGGGCTTCGAAGGGGTGCCGGCGACGGCCTACTCTCCCGCGACCTCTCGGTCGGAGTACCATCGGCGCTGTAGGGCTTAACGATCGTGTTCGGGATGGGAACGAGTGTGGCCCCTACGCTCTAGTCGCCAGCGAAAATCGGACAACGTGTGCACCTGCAAGGAGGTGACAACGGGGATGGTAGTGTTCGTTGGTTTACGAATCTATTTGCATAGATCGTGCGATTGCTCTGCGGTTGTTATTCCATCCCTTTCCGTGAAGAAAGGGGGAGTAGTCAAGCCGCACGGGCGATTAGGATGGGTTAGCTCGGAGGGCATTACTGCCTTTCCACTCCCCACCTATCGACGTGGTGGTCTCCCACGGCCCTTCAGGGGACTCAAGGTCCCAGGGAGAGTTCATCTTGGGGACAGCTTCCCACTTAGATGCATTCAGCGGTTATCTGTACCGATCATCGCTACCCGGCGTTGCCACTGGCGTGACAGCCGGGACACGAGCGGATCGTCCGACTCGGTCCTCTCGTACTAGAGTCCGCACCCCTCAACTCTCCAACGCCCACAGCGGATACAGACCGAACTGTCTCACGACGTTCTGAACCCAGCTCATGTGCCACTTT
>CADEDA010000049.1 GCA_902825965.1 uncultured Gemmatimonadota bacterium
CCGCGAGGTAGGCGCCCGTAAGGTAGGCGCCCGCGAGGTTGGCGCCCGCGAGGTTGGCGCCCGCGAGGTTGGCGCCCGCGAGGTCGGCGAGCGCGAGGTTGGCGTCCGCGAGGTAGGCGCCCGTAAGGTAGGCGCCCGTAAGGTCGGCGCCCGCGAGGTCGGCGCCCGTAAGGTCGGCGCCCGTAAGGTCGGCGCCCGCGAGGTAGGCGCGCGCGAGGTCGGCGCGCGCGAGGTTGGCGCCCGTAAGGTAGGCGCCCGCGAGGTTGGCGCACTCCTTGATCGCCTCTTTCACCGCGTAGCCAAGCTGCCGGCCCGTAGACTTCGCTGCAATATCTTCAGGCAGCGCGCACTCGAACAGCACAGCGCCGGAGAATCGGTGCTTGAGCTGGAAGGCGCTCACTGCGCACCCCCGCAGTAGCGGCGCGCATCGTCCCGCGCGTTGTCGATCGTCAGGCGAAATGTCGGCGAGTCCCACTTGGCCGCGCAGTTCGGCTCGGCCAGACACGACTCACCCGCAGCAATGTCCTTGCGCGCGATGTCGCACAGGGCCGGATCGTGAGTGGTCGCGCAGGCGGCCAGCAGCAGCGCCGCAGCCAGCGGAATCGCGTAGTGCAGGGCCAGCAGTTCGGCGTGGCGGGTGGTGGTCATGTTGTGCTCCGTGGTGGGCATGGCAAAACAATAGGCGACACCTAACCGCATGTCAATAGGTTCGTGCGATTGTGAACGACATCGCGCCAGCGCTTGACAAAATTTAGCGTCATACTATATTCAGCGGCATGATCAAATTGCGCGAATGGCTTGACGCCAACGATACGACCCAAGCGGACCTCGCAAGAAAGGTCGGAGTATCCCAGCCGGTCGTCTCCGACTGGCTCAACGGTCACATGTTCCCGTCGATCAAAAACCTGCGGCAACTGAGCAAAATCACGAACATGTCAATCGACGCGCTGCTGTACGTCAAACCAGCGCGCGGCCGGTCAACGAATCACAGCGCCGTCTGACGGACGCGCGCCGATGACCCCCTTCAACCTCCCCGCCGGCACGGTCTTAGAGTCCGTGGCCACGCGCTGTGCGCTCTGTGGCGCCCCGGTCGTAGCCGTGCGTGTCCAGACCGACACCGGCGTCTCTTGGGGCGCGGTAGAGCTCTGGTGCGGCTCGTACCGGCCGCACGAGTGTCAGCCGGTGGCGGAGGTGGCGGCGTGAGTCGTACGAAAGTGGTCACGGCGGTTCCCACGGCCAAGGACATCAACGAGGCACACCAACTGGCCAAGAGTTGCGCCGAGGAAGCAGTCGAGCACGCTCTGAATTGCGGGCGGATGCTGCAAATCAAGAAGAAAGAGGCCGGGCACGGCAACTTCGAAGAATGGGTCGACGAGAACTGCGAATTTTCATCCCGCCAAGCTCGGCGCTACATGCAGGTCGTTACCAAAACGGTCACGCGTGACCGTTTTGACTCGCTTCGCCAAGCCCTCGGCTACGACAAGAAGCCAGCCGCGAAGAAGCCCGAACCAGATTCACCTAGAGGGGCGGTCCCTGTTCTGAAAGCCACGGCCGATGGGCCGGATGCTACAGGGGAAACCGGCGACGACCGGCCTGCCGCCCTTATTTCACCGCCTCCGGCCGTCCTGTCGGAGCGGTGGGAACCGGACGAAGACGAAGACGCACAGCTCGAGCTGGCGGTCAGAGACTACGAGGAACGCGTCGACGCGGCCATGAAGGCTGACGACAAGCTCGCCGCCGCACTGGCCCAGATCAAGCAACAGTCGACCCTGCTGGCCACGCTCACGCTGTCACGCGACGGATACCAGAACGGCAAGAACGAAGTGGTCCGGCTGCTCAAGAAAGAGCAGGGGCACAACGAGCGGCTACGGAAACAGTTGAAAGCCGCCGAGAACGAGATAGACAAACTACGCGAGCGCGTCGCCATCATGGATGCGGCATGAACGCCCGGCTGTTCGAGGACGCACCGGATTATCGCGAGGCGCTATTCCCGGCCCCACGAGATTTCCAGATCAGCGCGCACGAGAAGTTACGCGCAGGCGTCAAGAACGGCCATCGGCGTCAGCTTTTGGTCGCTCCCACCGGATCGGGCAAGACCTATCTCGGGCTGCGCGTGATCCACGAGGCGCTCCTGAAAGGCAAGCGCGCGATCTTCGTCTGCGACCGAACGGCACTGATCGACCAGACCAGTTCTCGGGCAGATGCCTACGGGCTCAACGCTCACGGGGTGGTGCAGGCCGATCACTGGCGGCGCGATAACTCGATGCCGTTTCAGATCGCCAGCATTCAGACGATTCAAGCGCGCGGCTACTGGCCGATTGCCGACGTGATTGTCATCGACGAAGCGCATACCCAGTACAAGGCCACGCTGGAAAAGCTCGCATCCACGGATGCCGCCGTTGTGGGGCTGACGGCGACCCCGTGCTCAAAAGGGCTCGGACTGTCGTACACGAACATGGTCAACGCTGCGACCATGGACGAACTCACTCGAAGTGGCGTGCTCGTGCCGATGCGCATCCTCTCGTGCGTCACGCCGGATATGGCGGGAGCCGAGACGGCCGGGGGAGAGTGGACCGCTCGTGCGGCCTCGGAGCGTGAAGCCAAGATCATCGGCGATGTGGTCGCGGAGTGGAGCCGCCACGGCCAAGGTCGCAAGACCATCGCGTTCGGGGCGGACATCGCCTACTGCACGCAGCTCGCGCAACGCTTCAACGAGACGGGCATCGTCGCGGAGACGTTCACGTCGGAGACACCGGACGCCGAACGACAGTCGCTGCTGCGGGAGTTTCGCAAGAACGATTCTGCAATCCGCATTCTCGTCAGCGTCGAGGCATTGGCCAAGGGCTTCGATGTCGAGGATATCGGCTGCGTGATCGACGCGAGACCGCTGCGCAAGTCGCTGTCGACGGCCATTCAGATGTGGGGCAGGGGACTCAGGTCATCGCCGAACACCGGGAAGACGGACTGCTTGCTGCTCGATCACAGCGGCAACATTCAGCGGTTCCTGAAGGACTTCACCGACGTTTACTTCGAGGGCTTCACCTCTCTCGACCAGTCGGAAAAGCTCGACGGCGTGGTGCGCAAAGAGGAAGGCAGCGGCGAGAAATCATCCTGCCCAAAGTGTGGATACACACCGTTCTTCCGCCGCTGCATGTCGTGCGGTCACGAGAAGGCCACGCTGGCACTCGTGGACGAAGGCGCGGGCGAGATGCGCGAGATTCGCATCGGCAAGAAGGTGATCGCCAGCGATCAGCACGACCTATGGCGACAGTTGTGCGCCTACGCCCGCCAGTACAGCAAACCGGAGAAGCAGGCCGGACGCGCTTGGTATCTGTATCAGGACATCGTCGGGCACAAGCCGCATCGTGATTGGCGGTTCGATGACACCGAAGGCGCGCCGGTTACCCGAGGAACGCTGAACAAGATCAAGTCGCTGCGCATCGCCTATATCAAGGGCCGCGCGAAGGTGGCGGCATGACGCTCACCGACGCTATTCGCTCGGCTGGCATGACCGCGCCGCAGAACATCGTGCTCGGACGCTGGATGCGCTTTCCGGGCAACGGCAAGGGCGGGGCGAATCGTTCTGGGTGGTGTCGGATGATGACCCCGACGCTCGCTATCTATGGCGATTGGTCGACGGGGTTATCCGAGGTGTGGAAAGATCACACACACCGAGACGATGCCGCGACGCGCCAGATGCTCGCACAAGCCCGAGCGCGTGAACGGGACATGCGGCGCAAGGATCAGGAACGTCAACGTCTGGCCGCGCTGAAAGCCGCCGATATCATCAAGCGCGCCGAGCGTGGCACGCATCCGTATCTGGAACGCAAGGGATTTCCGCAAGAGACCGGGTTGATCTACGACGAGCGTCTGGTCATCCCGATGCGTGACGCCGAAAACTACCCGCGCGTCGTGAGCGCACAAATGATCGCCGCAGACGGCGAGAAACGATTTCTACCGGGCGGGCGCACCCGCGCAGCCATCTACCGAATCGGCACCGAAGGTCACGGGCGGATCGTACTCTGCGAAGGCTATGCGACCGCGCTGTCGATCGCGTCGGCCATCCGCCGGTTGCCGGGCGCGTTCCAGATTCTCGTGTGCTTCTCGGCATTGAACCTTGAACGCGTCGGCCAGCTCGTGCCACGCAATGCAGTGGTCGCCGCCGATAACGATCGATCCGGAACGGGCGAGCGCGCTGCGAAGTCGACTGGCCTTCGCTGGACGATGCCGTACGAGATCGCGACCGACTTCAACGATTTGCACCAAGCCATGGGTGTGTATGTCGTCACTGAACGGATGAGGGAATTGTTTGCGAAGGCGATGCCGTCGCATTGATCGAGCCTCTGTCTCGTTAAACCTGAGCGTGTTGGGGTTGAACGGTGTCGCACGTAAGACGAAAGGCGCCGGGTGTTAGTGGGCTCACCTTGGGCTGATTAGCGCACTTTCCTTTCTTCCCGATTGAGAGGGGGGAAAGGGGGGTGTGTCCGGGTCTACCTGGGCTGTATTGAGAAGAGGTCAGAGAGCACGAGAGTTCAGAACCTGATGAAGTTCAACCGGATGGGCAAGTGGTACGAGCAAAGCGATTGCGGCGGCTACACGGTCGCCGCTGCGAAAGTGGGGGATGAAGTGATCTACAGCGCATTTCGAATCAGGTACAAGCAGGTCGGACTGCACTTGCATACGTGCAAGGACGCGGAAGTCTGTCGTCAAGTCTGCCGAGATCATGCGAACAGAGAGGCACTGTGACCCATCACGACGCCGTAGACCCGCGTGTACGAGACGCCATGCGCGAGATCGAGGACGCCGAGTACGAGGCGAGCACGTCGATTCCGCGCACGCGTCTGGCGCGTCGGCATCGATTCGATTCGGTCAACGAGACTTACGACAAACTGCTCGCCCAACGCCAGCGGGATCAGGACCAGCGGGACGAGTCATCCCGCATGTGGCTGGTAGGCGCACTGCTCGTCGCCATCTCGCTCGCGCTGATTCTGATTGCGCTGGCGGTGAGCGGCTGATGCCGTCCGGCCGGTTCAATCTCACGACGGCGGAAGTCGCCAAGGCGCGTCGGCTGTATCGCGAGGGGATGGAACTGGCGCCACTGGCGAAGCGGTTTCGGGTCGGAGTTACTACGATTCAGGAGGCGATCACCGGGGTATCGTGGAAGCGCATACCCGATCCGGTGCAGCTTCGTCGCCCGGTGAAATCGGAACGGTTTATCCAGCGCACGTTGCGACAGATCGCACGCGAGGAACGGACGTGAAGCGCCGTTTCGTGCCGAAGCAACTGGCGGACAGCCCGCAATCGCGCGCGAAACGCGTTGTGCGCTTGCCGGAACCGCGATTGCCGCGCAGTGAACCCGAGGAACTACTGGCGTGGCAGCTACGCGCTGAAGGGCTGACGTTTGACCGTGAGCACCGCTTCCACGAATCGCGCCTCTGGCGACTGGACTTCTGGTTTGCGGGTGCGCGGCTGGGGGTTGAGGTCGATGGAGGTGGATGGGTAGCGGGCCGTCACGGGACCGGCCAAGGGATCGAGAACGACTGCGAGAAGGCGAGCCATATCGCCATGGCCGGACACCGACTCGTGCGGGTGACGCCGGGGCAGATCAAGCGGGGGGAGGCGTTGAAATGGATACTGGTCGCGCTCGGGTTGAGGTCGGCGGATACGTTGCACCGAAAGGACTGCGAGTGAGTGCGGAGGGGCTGGATATCGCCGAAACGCGACGCAAGCGCGATGCTTC
>CADEDA010000050.1 GCA_902825965.1 uncultured Gemmatimonadota bacterium
CCATCGTTTACGGCGTGGACTACCAGGGTATCTAATCCTGTTTGCTCCCCACGCTGTCGCGCCTCAGCGTCAGCTACGGCCCAGCACACCGCCTTCGCCACCGGTGTTCTTCCGGATCTCTACGCATTCCACCGCTACACCCGGAATTCCATGTGCCTCTACCGTGCTCTAGCCTGGCAGTTCGCACGGCAGACTCAGGGTTGAGCCCTGAGCTTTCACCGCACGCTTACCAAGCCGCCTACGCGCCCTTTACGCCCAGTGATTCCGGACAACGCTCGCACCCTCTGTATTACCGCGGCTGCTGGCACAGAGTTAGCCGGTGCTTCCTCACCCGGTACCGTCAGTCTCCTCGAAAGGAGAGGTTCGTCCCGGGCAACAGTGGTTTACGCCCCGAAAGGCTTCATCCCACACGCGGCGTCGCTGCGTCAGACTTTCGTCCATTGCGCAATATTCCCCACTGCTGCCTCCCGTAGGAGTCTGGGCCGTGTCTCAGTCCCAATGTGGCTGGCCATCCTCTCAGACCAGCTACCCGTCATAGCCTTGGTGAGCCGTTACCTCACCAACTAGCTGATAGGCCGCGAGCCCCTCCAGGAACCCAAAAGGTTTCCTCTCCAAGCCATGAAGCTCGAAGAGCGTATGCGGTATTACCCGGCCGTTGGGCCGGCTATCCCCCATTCCAGGGTAGGTCGCTCACGTGTTACGCACCCGTTCGCCGGTGACCCTTGCGGGCCCCCTAGACTTGCATGTGTTAAGCACGCCGCCAGCGTTCGTCCTGAGCCAGGATCAAACTCTCCAATGAAAGTTCAACAGGCTCTTCCGAATCGCTGTCACGCTGTCATCGCATGACAGCGTTATTCGGAATCACAAAATATTGTTCAGGTCTGAACTCTCCCCTCGCGCCTGAACGGCACCAGGATCATTGAGTTCGCCTCGCACACTTTGCGATTTCTCTCGATCTCGATTTTCAATCAGCGATATTCTTGCTCAGCCCCGGTTTCCCCGGGAGCCTCCAAGAATACACAGGGTTGTTACGTGTGTCAAGGGCTCTCGCAAACTTTCTTGCCCCGTCCCACGCGTCCGCTTTCGCAGACCCAACTCCTACTCCCCTGCGCACTTCCAACCCCGTTTCCGGGGAAGAGGGCGAACAATAGTCGCCACTTTTTCAACGCGCAAGGGGGGCGCGAACCCAGCGCTCCGCTCCCTCCTTCTTCGCGCTCACCCGCTCGACCCGCACACCGAAAACCACGACTCCTCCCGAGCGGCAGCGCACCCAATCCGCGCGCGCTCAACGACACGCCACGCGTGTCTTTCTCTTGTCTGCGTCACGCGTGTACTGCATGCATCGCGTGCATCGATCGCACGGACGCACGGACGCACGGACGCACGGACGCACGGAATACGCAGCACCTGCGAGCAACCGCACCGCAACCGGCCGCCGCACAACGATCGGCGGCCATCATGATGCAAACGAAGAGGCCCCGGTCTCATGACCGGGGCCCTCGCATGCGCCGTGTAGGAATCGAACCTACAACCTAGTGATTAAGAGTCACTTGCTCTGCCAATTGAGCTAACGGCGCGCACAACTCCAAGTCCGCGAGGCGCGCCAGGAGGGAATCGAACCCCCGACCCACAGCTTAGAAGGCTGTTGCTCTATCCAACTGAGCTACTGGCGCTTCACAACATGCCGTGTCGTTCCTGCAACCGCGCATCGCGTCTCATCGGGGCGGCCGGATTCGAACCGGCGACCTCCTGCTCCCAAAGCAGGCGCGATACCGGGCTACGCTACGCCCCGTGAACCGTCCCGAACTGTAGCGACCCCGTCGCGTGCGGTCAACTGCGACCCTTCACGTCGCGCGCGGCGGCGCCGCACGCCATTGCGCGAAGAGCGCACGGAACGCGCGCCCACGATGACTCACCTCATCCTTCGCGGCCTGCGTCACGCGACCGAATGACGCCTGCAGGTCGTCGCTCCAGAACACCGGATCGTAGCCGAATCCGCCGTCTCCCTCACGCGCCGGCAGGATGCGTCCCGTACACTCCCCGCGTGCAATCCACTCGCGCGGCGATGCACCCGGACGCCCGTCGATCGCCACGACCACCGACACGTATCGTGCGCGCCGATCGCTGAGACCGGTCATCCGCGCGAGCAGCATGTCGAGATTGTGTGCGTCGAGCGCGTCCCCATCGAGCGCGCTGCCGGTCCAGCGCTTGCTGTGCACTCCGGGGGCACCGTGCAGCGCCGCAACCTCCAGGCCGGAGTCATCGGCGATCACCACGCGACCCGGCAGTCGCGCGGCGAAGTACTCGGCCTTCGCACGGGCATTGCCTTCGAACGTCTCCGCGGTCTCGAGTGCGTCCTCTGCGGCGTCCTCAACCCCCAGGCCGACCTGCCGCAGGTCCTCGACGGCGATGCCGAGTGCGCCGAAGAACGCGGTGAGCTCCCTGCCCTTCCCGGTGCTGCGCGTCGCCACGACGACACGCGGAGGCGGCACACTCACGTGAGCCCGAGGGCGCGGCGTTGGGCGAGGTCGAGCGCCGCGATGCCGGAAGCGGCCAGGTCGAGCAGACGGTCGAGCTCGTCGCGGGCGAACGTGCCGTGCTCACCGGTCCCCTGCACCTCGACGAAGCGACCCTCGGAGCTCATCACGACGTTCGCGTCGACATCGGCCCGCACATCCTCCTCGTACTCGAGGTCGAGCACCGGGACGCCGCCGACCACCCCGACGCTCACGGCGGCGACGCGGCGCTTCACCGGCGAGGTCGGGATCCGCCCGGTGCGCACCATCCAGTCGAACGCATCGCAGACCGCCACGGCGGCACCGGTGATGGACGCGGTGCGGGTGCCACCGTCGGCCTGCAACACATCGCAGTCCACCTTGAGTGTGTACTCACCCCAGGCGAATCCGTCGAGCATCGCCCGCACACTGCGTCCGATGAGCCGCTGGATCTCCTGCGTGCGCCCGCCTACCTGCCCGCGCTCGCGCGACGTGCGGGTATGCGTCGCGCGCGGCAACATGGCATACTCCGCGGTGAGCCAGCCTTCCCCCTTGCCCTTCTTCCAGCCCGGGACGCCGTCCTCGACGCTCACCGCCACGAGCACCCGTGTGTCACCGAATCCCACGAGGCAGGATCCCTCGGCGTTCGCCACAGCGCCAAGCTCGAGGTGGATGGGACGCAACGCATCGACCGCGCGCCCGCCCGGGCGCGCAGCAGCGGGACTACTCGACACGGGAACTCCGGAGTTTGGCGATGATGCCCGTCGTCGATTGCCCGGGCGTGAGTGGGATGATGAGCACGCGCCCGCCGCGCGCCCGTACGACGTCCGCCCCGACGACGCTGTCCGGCGTGTAGTCCCCGCCCTTCACGATGACGTCGGGCTGGAGCAGTCGGACGAGCTCGAGCGGCGTGTCCTGGTCGAACACCACCACCGCGTCGACGGCGGCGAGTCCCGCCAGCACGTAGGCGCGCTCGGCCTCCGTGCGGATGGGGCGCTCGGGACCCTTCCCGAGTCGCCGCACCGAGGCGTCACTGTTGACGCCGACGATGAGTTGCGCCCCCGCGCTGCGGGCACCCGTGAGCACGTCGATGTGGCCGGGATGCAGGAGGTCGAAGACCCCGTTGGTGAACACGACCGGACCGCCCTGCGCCGCGCGCCACGCTGCCGCCTCCTGCCACGTCATCACCTTGTGGCGAGGATCGATGCCGGTCAGAAGGTCCCCACGGCTTCGGGATGGAAGTGCTTCTCGCGCACGAAGCCGGGGAACTCGATGATCTCGTAGTAGTCGGCGAAGATGTGGATCGTGCCGCGCCGCCGCCGCACGGTGACCTTGCCGGCGCCCTCCGGCAGCTTGAGCGAGTCGGCGTAGAGCTTGAGGCGACTCCGGATGAGTGGGTCCCCGCGATGCTGCGCGAACCGGGCCTCCTGCTTCATGCGGTCCTGATACTGGTAGAACGCCCAGTACTTCATGCCGATGTGGTAGCCGAACCAGCCGACGGCCGCCAGGAACACGAGCGACAGCAGGCACCCGAGTCCTCCCACGCCCCTGCGCCGATTCACCATTGCGATTGTGCTCCCTCGATCACGTCGTTGACGATGCGTTCGATCGCCTGCTTGCGTCCCAGCGCCTCGCCCTGGTCGGAATACTCCCCCTCGGCGGACATGCCGTTCCGCGTCCAGAGGGTCTTCCCGGTCACGGTATCGACGATCTCGATGTCGAGTTGGACACGCAGGCGTCGCCGCGCCGAGGTGGCCTGACCCGAGCTGGCGCTGAACCCCGCGGGGATGTCGGGCTCGAAGCGCGAGATCTTGCCGCGGACGAGCGCTGTGGCCTTCTCCTCCGGCGCGTCGCGCAGCCCCAGGCGGGACTGGAGGCCGATCCGCAGCGCCTCCTGCAGTTCCCGCGGGAGTTCGGGTGACGTGGTCTCGTTCTCGAAGGGCAGCACCGCGACGGTCTTCACGTGCGGCGGCAGTCCGCCGCCGGCGAACCCGTACAGGCAGCCGCCGAGCAGTCCCGTGCCCGAGAGGGCGAGCGCGGTCACGAAGCCGCGACGGCTGATGCTCGCGGGACGCGGCTCGGGTGGCTGGGGGGTCGGCACGGAGTGAAGTCTCGGGCAGTCGGT
>CADEDA010000051.1 GCA_902825965.1 uncultured Gemmatimonadota bacterium
GTCGGGATGTAGGCCGACACGTCGCCGGCCTGCGTCTCGATGATCGGCAGCGCGGTCAGCGAGCCGCCCGGCGCGAAGATGGTCTTGTTGTCGACGATCTTGGCGTCGGTGGAGAGCTTGGCCGCGCGCTCCAGCAGGCGCGAGTGGAGGTAGAACACGTCACCCGGGAAGGCTTCGCGGCCGGGCGGACGACGGAGCACCAGCGAGAGCTGGCGGTAGGCCGCCGCCTGCTTGGTGAGGTCGTCGTAGACGGCCAGCGTCGGCTTGCCCTCGTGGTACATGAAGTACTCGGCCATCGCCACGCCCGAGTAGGGCGCGATGTACTGCATCGGGGCGGGGTCGGAGGCCGCGGCGACGACGACGATGGTGTACTCCATCGCGCCGGCCTGCTTGAGCTTCTCCACCACGCTGGCGACGGTCGAGGCCTTCTGACCGATCGCGACGTAGACGCAGATGACGCCCTGACCCTTCTGGTTGATGATCGTGTCGATCGCGATCGCCGTCTTGCCGGTGCCGCGGTCGCCGATGATCAGCTCGCGCTGCCCGCGGCCGATCGGGATCATCGCGTCGATGGCCTTGATGCCCGTCTGCATCGGCTCGCCGACCGGCTGCCGGACGATGATGCCGGGGGCCTCCGACTCCACCTTGCGGGTCATGGTCGTGGCGATCGGGCCCTGGCCGTCGATCGGGCGGCCGAGCGCGTCGACCACGCGGCCGATCATCGCGGGCCCGACGGGCACCTCGAGCACGCGGGCCGTGCGCCGCACCTCGTCGCCTTCCTTCAGGCGGAGGTAGTCGCCGAGGATGACGGCGCCGATGTTGTCCTCTTCGAGGTTGAGCGCGAGGGCCGTGATGGTCTCGCCGGTCTCGGAGGAGTGGATCTCGAGCATCTCGCCGGCCATGGCCTTCTGGAGGCCGTAGATGCGGGCGATGCCGTCCTTCACCTCGAGGACGGAACCGACTTCCTCGACGTCGAGGGCGTTCAGGTCCGCCGCTTCGATTTCGCGGAGGAGGATGTCCTTGATCTCACCAGGGCGCAGCGACGTCTGGGAAGCCATTGTTCTAGGGGAAAAGCGTGGTATGCAGGGGACTGGCGTGCAGGGACTCGTGCGCAGGGGGCGGGCACGCGGTCCAAGCCATTCGGGTAGAGCTTGTGAAAAATATCACAAGAACCGGAGGGGAGCAACACCCTCCCGTACGCCGAGTGCGGGGGTGAGCGCGGGTCCCCGAGCGGCCGAATATGGGCCGAATCCTCGGGAAGCGCGATGGTCGTGCCCTCAGTCGCGCGCGGCGCGGCGCGACCGGCCTCTCCCCTGCTTCACGAAGCGGTCCATGAGCTCCATCGGCCGCAGGCGCGTGAGGGACGACGACTTCACCCCGATCACGCGCGACGAGGACGTGCTCAGGTGCGTCGCCGACGCGAACCCGAGCACCCGTGCCACGTCGGGCAGGTCGTAGCCCGGGTTCTTGGCCAGTTCGGCGGCGGCCAGCAGCCGGACCAGGTCGATCACGCGTTTGAGGTTTGGTGCGCCGTCCATCGAGAAGCGCCGGCTCAGGTGCTCACGCGTGAGCTGCACCGACGACGCCAGGGACTCCGTCCGCACGGGCCGTCCGCCCTGCGCCACGATCAGCCCCCAGACCGCACGCTGCAGCTCGGTGGTGAGCCCCAACGTCTGGTGCGCGCCCGAGAGTGCGGCGGCGAACCGCGACGAGAACGACACCGGCAGCACCAGGTCCCGGTGCAGCCCGTCCTCCGCCCCCTCGACGATGAGGTCCGCGAACTCACACTCCAGGCAGGCGCGCGTCGCCGGCGTCAGCTCGGCCGGACGGAGCGGCGTGAGCGCGAGGAACGGGATGCTCGGGAAGTCGCGGGCCAACGACGCGACCTTCCAGTGCTCGTCCCCGGCCTGCACGAGGTCCACGATCACGGCATCCGCGAGCGACTCCTTCAGCGCGTCGAGCAGTTCGGCGCGGCTGCGCACCAGCGTCACCTTGCCCCGACGCCGCGGGAACGCACGCTTGAGCAGTTCGCGGCCGCGTTCGCGCACCCCGAAGGCGACCACCGAGACGGACGTCCCGCCCGCATCCCCCCCTGTCGGCGCCGTCAATGCGGGAGCTCGGTCGAGGTCGAAGCCGATGTCGAGGCCTGCGGCGTGGTGGCGGCACGGTCATCCACCAGGATCGCCTGCGCCTGCCGCAGCACCTGCCGCGCGTTGTCGTAGGCGATCAGGCGCACGGCCTCCGTGAACGGCGCCCAGCGGCAGGCCGTGATGCCCTCGGCACGCAGCGGTTGGCAGCTCTGGTCGGGCGTCTCGATCAGGAAGAAGTGACAGGTCTTGTGGATGCGACGCCCCCGGAAGCGGAACTCCCAGTCGATCACCTCGATCGGCGCACGCAGCTCCAGTCCCTCCAGCCCGGTCTCCTCGCCCACCTCGCGCAGCGCCGCCTGCTCGGGACCCTCTCCCTGCTCCAGGTGTCCCTTCGGGAATCCCCAGTTGCGGTACGAGTCGCGGATGAGGAGGAAGTAGGTCTCCGACCCCTCACGGCGGAACACGACGCCGCCGGCGGACACCTCCTCGCGCGCGCGCCGCGGCCGGTTCACGCCGACAGGCTCCCCACCTCGGCCGGTTCCGCGCGTCCCTCGATGAACTGCCGCACGATGGGATCGGTCGAGTGCTTGATCTCGTCCACCGTCCCCACCTGACGGACGCGACCCTCGTAGAGCATCGCGATGCGCGTGCCCACGGTGTAGGCGCTGCGCATGTCGTGGGTGATCACGATGCCGGTCACACCGAGCTGGCGCTGCATCCGCAGCATCAGGTCGTCGATGATGGCACTCGTCACGGGGTCGAGGCCGGTGGTGGGTTCATCGTACAGCAGGTACTTCGGGCGCAGGGCGATGGCGCGCGCGATACCGACGCGCTTGCGCATGCCGCCGGAGAGCTCCGAGGGGAGCTTCTCGCCGACGCTGGGGTCGAGGTCCACGAGCTCGAGCGCCTCGCGCACCCGCTCGTCGATCTCCTTGGTGCTGAGGCCACCCTGCTTCCGCAGCCCCATGGCCACGTTCTCGGCCACGTTGAGCGAGTCGAACAGCGCCGCGAACTGGAAGACATAGCCGATCTTGGCGCGCAGCGCGTAGAGCTCCCGTCGCGAGAGCGTCCCGACGTCCACGCCGTCCACGTGCACCGTGCCCTCATCGGGTTCGAGCAGGCCGACGATGTGCTTGATCGCCACCGACTTGCCCGTGCCGGAGAAGCCGATGATGACCATCGTCTCCCCTTCGTTCACGTCGAGCGTGAAGCCGCGCAGGACCTCGTTGGTCCCGAAGGCCTTGTGGACGTTGTCGAAACGGATCACGAAACCTCAGGTGGGAGGGGTGAGGTGGGAGGTGTGAGGTGGGAGGAATATGGCCGCAAACCCGTCCTTCAGCGAGACGAGGAGCAAAGGAAAGGGCGGCCCGACCGGGCCGCCCTCCTCACCGCTCACACCTCCCCCATGCCCTTACGCCGCGAAGCTCCCCAGCGCCCGCCCAACGTCCCCTTCGCGCAGCCGCTTGAGGGCGCGGTCGCGCAGCTGCCGGACGCGCTCGCGGGTGACGCCGAGCATGGAGCCGATCTCCTCGAGCGTGTGCTCGCGCCCGCCCTCGAGGCCGAAGTAGAGGCGCAGCACCTTGGCGTCCCGCGGCGGCAGCGTGCCGAGGGCGTGCTCGATCTCGTCGTTGAGGAAGCGGTTCATGGCCTCCTCCTCGGTGTCGGGCATCTCGTCAGCGACGAAGCGCTCGATGAGCGAGCGGTCTCCGTCCGGGTCCATCGGTGCGTCGAGGCGGACGTCGCCGGTGTTGAGCGCGGCGAGCGACTGCACGACGTCCACCGAGAGCCCGGTGAGCTGCGAGAGCTCTTCCGGCGTGGGCTCGCGGCGGAGCTTCTGGCGCAGGATCTCCGAGGCCTTGATGATGCGCGAGAGGTCGGCGGTGCGGTTGAGCGGCACGCGCACGGTCCGCCCCTGCCGCGCGAGCGACGAGAGGATGGCCTGGCGGATCCACCACACGGCGTAGGAGATGAACTTCACGCCCTGGTCAGGGTCGAACTTCCGCGCGGCCGTGAGCAGGCCGACGTTGCCTTCCCCGATGAGGTCGATGAGGGGGAGGCCACGGTTCTGGTACTTCTTGGCGACCGAGATGACGAAGCGGAGGTTGCGCTTGACCAGCTCCTGGAGGGCATCGGCGTCGCCGGCGCGGATCTTCCGCGCGACCTCGATCTCCTCGTTGCCCTTGAGCAGCGGGTACGTGGAGACCTCGTACAGGTACTGGTCGAGGATGTCGCGCTCCGGCTCGCTGGGGGCGATGCCCGCCGGGGCCGTGCGACGCTTCCGCTTCTTGACTTCAGTGGTCATTGCTATGGGATCCTGGGCGCC
>CADEDA010000052.1 GCA_902825965.1 uncultured Gemmatimonadota bacterium
TCGCCTGCCTCAATGCGATGCCGGCGCTGGCCCTTCGCGACTTCACACTGCGTCGCGATCCGGCCAATGCGCAACTGCTCAACGCGCGTATTCGCTTCGCTCTCCTCCTCAGGGAGGATGCGCCGTGATGAGCGCCAGGAGTCGTTGGGCGGTACTGGGGAGCCTGCTGATTGCCAGTTTGGTGCTGCGAGCATCGGAGGGCTGGACGTCTCGGCCGCAGGAGGTCGTCGTGGCGGCCGTTGCACCTCGTCAGTCGGCACCCTTGATCGCGGCGAGCGGACAAACCACCCCTGTCGGCGAGTCGAAGGATGTTGAGCGCCACGCCCGGCCCGGAAACTGGCGCACGATTCGCGTTCGCCCGCTGATGGACGAGGTGGCGGGCGATCCCTTTGCCAGCGATTCTTCGCCGGTCACGGAGATGCCGGCCGCGGTCGAACCGGCACCGGAGCCGCCCGCCTCGCCAGTGCCCAGGCGCAAGCGCTCCCGCGTGCCGCCTCCCGTCGCGGCCGCACCTGCGACGCCGGTCTCTGCTCCCCCGCCGACTTCGCTACTCGGGCACTACGCCTCGGGGTCGGAGTTCTGGGTCTTCATCGCCTCCCCCGGCGGGACCATCGGTCGGCGCCTGGGCGACACCATTGACGGCGGCTGGACGTTGTCGCGAATCGAAGGCCGCCAGCTGGTGCTGACCCATGCCGCCACCGGCCAATCGCATGCGGTCGATTTGGGCTACCCCATCGCGACTGACGCCGGCCGTCCGGGGACGCCCGTGCCGGGGCATGCCCTCACCGCCCAATCGGATGCCAAGCCATGAGACCGTTTCGACGCCTGAGGCCCGCTGCGGGCGCTGCCGGCTTGCTGGCTTGCCTGGTGATATCCGGCTGTGCCGCATGGCAGTCGCACCGCGACGGCCATGCACTGGTTGCGCGCGGGGAACATGAGGCGGGGCTTGTGAAGCTCGAGGAAGCCTCGCGTCAAGAGCCTGACAACCTTCGATATCGCCATGACGTCCAGGTGCAACGAGACGCCCTCCTCCAACAACTCCTGGCGCAGGCGTTCGATGCGCTCGATGCCGACCAGCCGGCTGCTGCCCGAGGCCCCCTGGATCGCGCGGCGGCGCTGCAGCCCGCCAGTGCGCGCGTTGCGGCCGGGCGGGCGAAGATGGAGGCGCTCGAACGACACCTCCCGGCGCTAACCCGGGCGGCCCAGTGGATGAACGAAGGGCGCTACGCCGAGGCGTCCGACCTCGTAAGCGCGGCGCTTCGGGAGTTGCCCGGTCACCGACGCGCCATCACCCTTGCACGACAGATTGCGGTCGCTGAACGCGATCGCTCCGGCCGGATCGATGGCGTCTCGCCGAAGCTCAAGGCCGCGTATCGTAGGCCGGCGTCGCTGTCATTTCGTGACAGTACCCTGCTGCAGGTCTTCGAGGCACTCAAGCTCGCCTCCGGAATCAACTTCATCTTTGATCGGGACGTCAAGACCGACACGCGCCTGACCCTTGCCGTGCAGGGAAAGCCGATGGAAGACCTGCTGCGGGTGATCCTGGCCGGCCAGCGTCTGGCGACCCGAATCCTCGACGAGGACACGATCCTGGTGTACCCGAACACCCCTGAGAAGACGCGCGACTATCAGGAGCTGGTGATCCGCACCTTCTATCTGGGCAACGCCGAGGCGGCCCGCATTGCCGGCCTGGTCCGAACGGTCGTGAAGGCACGCGACGTTTTCGTCGACGACAAACTCAACTTGCTCGTGGTGCGCGACACCCCCGAGGTGGTCCGCCTGGCCGAGCGCGTGATCGCCAACGCGGATGTGGCCGAGCCGGAGGTCATGCTCGAGCTCGAGGTGCTGGAGGTATCGCTCAATCGCCTGACGGAGCTGGGTATTCGCTTTCCGGATTCGATCTCGGCGGGTGTCCAGGGATCCCTGGGGGCGGGCCAGTTGACACTGCCTGAGTTCCAGAACCGAAACTCCTCCTTGGTCAATCTCGCCTTTAACGATCCGCTCATCACCGCCAACCTGCGACGCACGGTGGGTGACACCAACGTGCTCGCCAATCCCCGCATCCGGATCAAGAACCGCAACAACGCGCGCGTGTTGATCGGCGAACGCGTGCCCGTGATCACGACAACAACTACCGCCAACGTCGGCACCTCGGAGTCGGTGAACTACCTGGACGTCGGGCTCAAGCTCGACTTGGAGCCGGTCGTGTCGCTGGACGACGAGGTGTCGATGAAGGTGGCGTTGGAGGTTTCCAGCATCACCGGCACGGTGACCCGGGCCTCTGGACTGCAGGCCTTTCGCCTTGGCACTCGCAACGCCAACACGACGCTGCGGGTGCGCGATGGCGAAACGCAGATCCTCGCGGGCCTTATCCAGCGAGACGAACGGCAAACCTCGGCGCGCGTGCCCGGTCTGGGTGATCTTCCCGTGGTCGGCCGACTGTTCTCCAATACGTCCGACAATCAGAGCCGCACGGAGATCGTCTTGCTGATTACGCCCCGCGTGGTCCGAAACCTGACGGTGCCCGGGCCGGAGCGCTTGGAGATCGTCGCGGGAACGGACGCATCCAACGCCGCCTCATCGATGAACATGGCACCGGCCGCCGGCGTGCAAGGGGCGGTCCCGAGGCCCGCGGCGAATGCCCCCAGCACAGTCTACCCGCCCGGGGTACCGATCCCGCCTGGCCCCATGGTGCCCGCCAGTCCCGCCTCGACGGTAACGCAACCGACGACACCCTGGCCTTCGCCCGCCCAGCCGACTGGCCCTTCTTCGGGGCCGTCGTTTAGCCCTCCCCCACTGATTCCCAGTTCTCCGGGAAGCTCGCTTCCGCTGGATGCGCCACGCTCGGAGACAACGGGCACGGCGCAGGTCCCTGCCCCCGCGGCGACCTTGCGCTAACCGCTCATGCGTGCCGAACCTTCATGGGGCAATCGCCGGCCGTCTAGGACCGGTGCGCTACGACCCGCCGGCGGGTTCACGCTCGTCGAACTGCTGGTGGTGGTGGTGATCGTTGCCATCCTCGCCTCGGTGGCATTGCCCCTGTCGGAGCTGGGACGCCGCCGGGCCCAGGAAGAAGAACTGCGCACCGCACTGCGTCAGCTGCGAGACGCCCTCGATGCCTATAAGCACGCCACCGACATCGGCGAAATCGCACGCAACGCCGACGAGTCGGGCTACCCACCCAATCTCGAGGTCCTCGTCGCGGGTGTCGAGAATCAGCGCGACGCCACGCGCGGGCGGCGCTACTTCCTCAGGCACATTCCACGAGACCCGTTCGCTGAGGAAACCGCTGCGGAAAATCCCGCCAATGACTGGGCACTTCGAAGCTACGAGAGCCCGCCGGATGCCCCCCGCCCCGGGCGGGACGTGTTCGACGTCGCGTCCCGGTCGAACGCCGTGGGATTGAACGGCATTCCCTACTCGCGATGGTAGCCGATGCGTCGCCACGACAGTCGTCATCTTCGCGGCTTTACCCTGATCGAGCTTCTGGTCGTGCTCGCTATTGTCGCGACGCTTCTGACGATCGTCGCGCCTCGATACGTGCAGTCAGTCGAGCGTGCCAACGAAGCGGCGCTCAAGATGAATCTTCGCGTGGTGCGCGATGCGCTCGACAAGCACTACGC
>CADEDA010000053.1:0-279 GCA_902825965.1 uncultured Gemmatimonadota bacterium
GTTGTTTATCAACAAGTAAGAAAAGACTTTATAGCGCACAAACTGGAATCCTTTACCTCTCCCCCACCCATTGGTAAGAATGTTTCTATTCAGTACGACAATCATGAGAAATTAAGCCTAACCAAAATAGATTTGCAAATTAAAAAACTGAATTTAAAAATTTAACCTTTGCTCTTCTTCTTCAATTAAATAATTATCTTAATTTAATCCTAAACTCCTATAGCTTTATAGCTTTATAGCTTTATAGCTTTATAAGACTATAAGACTATAAGACTATAA
>CADEDA010000053.1:379-3255 GCA_902825965.1 uncultured Gemmatimonadota bacterium
GATTATAAGATTATAAGATTATAAGATTATAAGATTATAAGATTATAAGATTATAAGATTATACTTCTATAGGAGTATAAGATTATACAATTGTATACACTTATAGTATTATACTTTTATATTTATATAACTTTGTAGACTTATGCAATATGAAAACATTAGCGATACTTTCTCAAAAAGGTGGTGTCGGTAAGACAACGCTAGCCACATGCCTTGCAGTTGCAGCTGAAGCCGACGGAAAGAAGGTGGCTATTTTTGATCTTGATCCACAAGCGACTGCATCATTCTGGTTAGATGTTAGAAAAGCAGATAATCCTGCTGTAATCTCTATTCAATCTATACGTCTCGCATCGATGTTAAAAGCTGCAAGTGAGGCAGGAACTGATCTAGCCATTATTGATGGAGCTGCGGTTGCACGTGATGTAGCTTTTGAAGCATCCCAAGTAGCTGACTATGTATTAATCCCAACTAAAACTGCTGTCTTCGACACTATGTCAATGATTCATACTATTGACATAGTTCAACAACAAAACAAGCCATTTTCTATTGTTTTAACATTTGTATCACCAACAGGCCAAGAGATAGCTGATGCAGTAGCAGCTGTGAGTGAATTGAATGCAAATATTTGTCCTGTTCACATTGGAAATAGAAAAGCTTATTTTCGAGCACAGTCTGAGGGTAAAACAGTTCAAGAATATGAACCTAGCGGCAAAGCTGCGGATGAAATAGCAAGGCTATACAAGTATACTTGTATACAACTATACAAATAAATGGAGTGCTATATGGCTAATTCTCTACAAGAAGTTCTTAATCGCGCTAAATCGAATAAAACCGAGAATAAACAACAGGAAGCAGTTGAAAGTACCAAAAATATCATAGTAAAAAAAGCAATAAAAAAAAATCGAGGTAATACAGTACTAATTGGTGGTCATTTTTCTCCTGAAGTATCAAAACAGCTCCGTATAATCGCAGCAGAAGAAGGCACAACTAACCAAGCTTTATTAAAACAAGCCTTGGATCTACTTTTTACAAAAAAAGGGAAGAAACTTATAGTCGATCCATAGGTGTATAGGTGTATAGGTGTATAGGTGTATAGGTTATATTAGTTGAGTTTTCGATAATATATAGCGACTCAAAGAAAAACCCCGCCATTTTTTCAAGCGGCGGGGTGGTGTATCACCGTTTGCAGTCATCGGCATCCCTGCCTGTACTGCATGATTACTATAACGTAATTCTAAGAAACATGTGAACCAAATATCCGACCTCCTATGACGGCGAAATGACACGTATTGTGGGGAAATAAGTTTGATAGCGACCATTATCACGAGTAAGGATGCTCCATCCTCTCACTGCCGCATGTGCGCCAATATAAAAGTCTGGAAGCGGTGCATGTTTAACTCCACCAGACTTACGGTATTTCAGGAAACATTTTCCTGCTAAAAATGCCGCTTCATAAGGCAAGTTTTCCCGATGAATATAATCATTCGGTAATGCTTGCTCCAGCTCTTCAATACGCTCGAAACTGATTGAGATTTCCGAATAAATAATGGGGTTTATATAGAGTAGTTCTC
Source organism: uncultured Gemmatimonadota bacterium (assembly GCA_902825965.1). GTDB lineage: Bacteria > Gemmatimonadota > Gemmatimonadetes > Gemmatimonadales > Gemmatimonadaceae > Pseudogemmatithrix. The sequence continues at coordinate 1,951 of CADEDA010000053.1, forward strand.
GCTCGGCTAAAGCTGCGAGCGTCTCTGATGACCATTCCAACCATTTAGGATCCTTGGTAAAGATATCCAGAATGACATTACTATCAACTAAAACGGGCATTACTCACCACGCGTTAATTTCATAATTTCGTCGGTACTCATAGAAACCGTACTTTTCCCGCTCATCGATTCAATCATTCTTTTACCTCGAACAATTTGTTTTGCTTTCTTGATATGTAATTCATCCCCAATACATTCAAACTCAACATGCGTATGAGGCAATAAACCTAATGCTTCTCTATATTTCTTGGGTATGGTGATTTGACCTTTTGATGTAATGAGCATAATTTAAATTCCTTAAAAGTAAGAATATTACCAGTATTACACTTACTTTAAATATAATCTATTTAAAACTCAAGACATAGACATACATACAAATCGGAAGGAGTATTCCGCGTATACATGGGAAAGAGGGGAGGGGATTTAGAACAATATCAGTAGCATACTGTTTTTAGTAGCATAACTATTCACTAACTGTCCTTATACTTCAGAACAATAACTATGCAATCTTAATATTTAATGTTATATATGCGCAGATGATAAAAAGGCATCTTGAAGATAAAATTCGTTCTGCTCTGGCAACCAATTCATCTGTGGCTCTTATGGGGCCGCGTCAAGTAGGAAAAACAACGCTTGCCATTAATATTGCGGATACTATTCCATCTGTTTATCTTGATCTTGAAAACCGAATTGATCTTCAGAAAGTTCAGGACATTGAAGCCTTTCACAAAGAAAACGGCGATAAACTGATTATTTTAGACGAAGTACAACGATTACCGGATATTTTTGCGCCGATCCGTGGACTAATTGATCAACAGCGAAGAAAAGGAAACAGGGTAGGACAGTTCCTGTTTTTAGGATCAGCCTCAATTGATCTGCTAAAACAATCCAGCGAAACTTTGGCCGGGCGTATTTCTTATATCGAAATGTTTCCGGTTAATGTCCTAGAATATACAAAAAGTGCTCAACATTCCGAAGCCGTAAATGATCTCTGGTTAAAGGGCGGTTTTCCTGACAGTCTGTTGGCCAGTAATGACGAAACCAGCTTGAACTGGCGCTATGATTTCATCAGAACTTACCTTGAATGGGATATTCCGCAATTAGGGCCAAGAATTCCCTTAGAAACGCTAGGAAGATTCTGGACGATGTTGGCGCATAGCCAGGGAACAAATATTAATGCCTCAAAGCTTGCATCCAATATCGAAGTTTCCAGCGTAACAGTAGCTCGTTATATTGATCTGCTGGTTGATCTACTTCTAATCCGTA
>CADEDA010000054.1 GCA_902825965.1 uncultured Gemmatimonadota bacterium
CTCGGCGCAGGTCGGCATGTGGTGGCTGTACTTCAAGTGGCAGTGGCTGCGCGATGCACACAATGAGAAGCCGGGCCTGCAGGGCGGACTCGCTGCGCTCTTCCTCGTGCTCGGTATCCTCGGTGGATGGGTGCACTATCGCCGCGACCCCCGAAGCTTCGCGTTCTTCGGGCCGCTCATGGCGACGCTCACCATCGTCCTCATCTATTACCTGAACTTCAAGTACGGCGCCTCACAGTCACCGGAACTCGCGGACACCGTCGATCGCGAAGTGCGCGACCGAGATTACTTCTACCTCTGGAGTTTCTCGGCGTGGAGCGTGTGGGCGGCGCTCGGCCTCGTGTATCTCTGGGAATCGCTTGCCGTCGTGCTCGGCAGCGAGAAGGTGCGCGTGGGCACCGACACGTTCGACCTGCCCACCAAGCGCAGCTGGCTGCTCACCTCGCCGCTGCTCGCCATCGCCTTCGTTCCGATGGTCGGCAACTGGCAGGCCAGCTCGCGTGCCGGTGAGACCGACACCGCCGACTTCGCGATCGACCTGCTCAACTCCGTCGAACCCTACGGCATCCTCGTCACTGTCGGCGACAACGACACCTTCCCGCTCTGGTACGCGCAGGAAGTGCTCGGCATTCGCAAGGATGTCACGGTCGCCAACACCTCGCTGCTCAACACCGATTGGTACACGCGCCAGATCATCCGGCGTCCGGTGTTCGAGTACGACGAAGCGAATGGCCCGGCGATCTTCCGCGGCAAACAGTGGAAGAAGCCTGATGGCCCGGCGATCAAGATGACGATGGACGAAGCCGATCGCCTGCCGCCGTATCAGGAACTCACGTCAGCGCAGCGCTTCGGGAAGGGCCAGTTGCAGACGGTGATCCAGCCGCGTGTACTCGCGCGCGCTGACATCCTCGTGCTGCGCATGCTGCTCGACAACGACGACCGCGCCATTCACTTCAGCCGCACATCTGGCGGGCTCGCCGAACAGTTGGGTTTGGGCGAGTACTCCGTGATGCAGGGCCACACGCGGAAGGTCGTCACTGCGCCGGTGGTGGAGTCTTCCAACATCGTCCGCATCCCCGGCGAGGGTTACGTCGATGTGGAGCGCTCCATCGGGCTCTGGAAGGAGATGAAGACACCCGAATCGCTCATCAAGAAGGGCGATTGGGTCGATGCGCCGTCCAAGGGCATCCCGTTCTTGATCGTCTCCACCGGCGTAGCGACCGCCGAGGCGCTCATGCGCGTGGGGCGGCAGGAAGAAGCCAACGCGGTGCTCGATCGCAGCCGCGATGTCGCCACCGCGATGCGCTTCGGCTCGATCGTGAACCAGCTCGTGTCACCGCCTCCGACGCAGGTGGGCGATACTCAGCTCCGCACCGCGGTTCCGCCCAAGCCGTAGGGGCGGAAGGGAAAGCAGGGTCAGGACTTCGACAGGGCTTCGAGCCAGGGGCGCGCTTCATGGAAAGCGCGCCCCACGTCGTTTGCGGCATGCACGAATCCCGCCGGATCGCCGCCGCGGGCCGCCAGCTCCGCGCGCGAGCAGGCATCGCCGAGTGTCACGGCGCCAAGCTGGCGCGCGCTCGACTTGAAGGTGTGGGCGAGCACCGCCCCCTGCTCCAGTTCCCCGGTCGCCGCCGCCTCGTCCAGACGCGACACCTGCGTACGGCCGAACTTCAGGAACGTCCGGGTCATCTCCTGCACCAGTTCGTCGCCGCCGATCAGGCGGAGCTCATCAATGGCGGGGAGCGCTTCAGAAGGCGTAAGGACCACGGCAGGAAACGGCAAAGGTGACGCAGGACGGCGTGTTCTCTAGTCTCGGCAGAGTATACGATTTCAGGACCGAGAACGCGACAACACGCCGTCGCGAGGTGGGAGAAGGCGGGAATCGGTGCGCTTCCCCCTCGACGTCATGCTACGCGAGCCCGCCGCCGAACGTTGCGTTCGCCGTCAACTGTCGATCCATCGACCATCGCCCGCTGCCTGCGAGCAGCACCACCGCGCCCAGCGCGATGGCGAGCAGATGGTACTCGAACCCCTCGGCGCCCGGCGCGAGTGTGCCGAACCAGTTCATGAAGAAGCCGTGCTGCGTGTGCGTGCTCGCCGCGCCCAGCATCAGCCCGATGATGCCCGCCGCGGCCACACGCCCGCCCAGACCGACAATGAGCAGGATGGGCGCAATCAACTCGATGACGATCGCCAGCGCGGCCAACGGCGCCGGGAATCCGAGTGTGTCCGTCATCCATGTGCGTGTGGCGGAGAATCCGTATCCGCCGAACATCCCGAGCGCGTGCTGGGCGCCATGCGGCAGCATGATGGCGCCGAGCGCGAGACGCGCGATGGCCGGAGCGAGTTCAGGGCGGGTGTCGAGAAGTGTTGCGCGCGTGCTGGGCATAGTGCACCTCGTGTCGGTATGTGTTTGGATGGGTCGAGCGGAACCTGCGGGCGGTGCTGATATTACTTGCTATAGCAACTATTACTGACGCATGCGCGCGATCTCGACCGCGCACGACATTCAGCGTTTGAGCGCGCTTCGCGGAGCGCCGCGCGCCGCGTTCGCCGACCGGATCCGGTCGAGCAGTGCGATCAACTCGGCCACCTGCTTGGCTGAGAGCGCTTCCATCGCCGTCTCGTCGGCGCGGTCCACGACGGGATCGGCGTCGTCGAGCAGGCGTTTCCCGGCGGCGGTGGCGACGCAGATCACCAGTCGGCGATCTCCGCCCTGCCGCTCACGACGGATGAGTCCGGCCGTCGCGAGTTTCTCGACGATCCGAGTGATCGTCGTGCCTTCCTCGATCATCCGCTCGCGGATCGCCAGCGTCGCGATACCAGCGGTCCCCGCCCCCCGGATGATGCGCAGCGCGTTGTATTGCGCCGTGCTGAGTCCCCAGGGCTCGAGCTGGCGCGCGATGCCGCGCCCGATCACCGACGCCGTGCGAAGCAGCGCCACCGTCGCCTCCTGACCTGCGGACTTGAACGGCTTTCCCTGCTTGATCTCCTCGCGGATACGACTGCTCATGGGTCCAGTGAGTGGATGATTGTGTTACTTGCTATAGCAACCATCTGGATGATATCCACCCCACTTCCGCCCCGCCACCCCCGCCGGAGCCGCGCACGCACCCTACC
>CADEDA010000055.1 GCA_902825965.1 uncultured Gemmatimonadota bacterium
CACTGCTCGACAGCGGGGAGGCGGATGGCCTGCTGTACTACGTGATGCCGCTGGTGACCGGCGAGACGCTGCGCGCGCGGCTGGAACGCGAGAAGCAGCTGCCCATCGCTGATGCCGTCCGCATTGCCCGTGAAGTCGCGAGTGCACTCGACTACGCGCATCGGCAGAACGTGATCCATCGCGACATCAAGCCGGAGAACATCCTGCTGCACGATGGAAGCGCACTCGTCGCCGACTTCGGCATCGCCCTCGCGGTGCAAAGCGCCGGCGGACAGCGCATGACGCAAACGGGACTGTCGCTTGGTACGCCGAGCTACATGAGTCCCGAGCAAGCCATGGGCGAGCGCACCATCGATGCGCGCACCGATATCTACGCGCTCGGCGTCGTCACGTACGAAATGCTCGTGGGCGACCCGCCATTCACGGGGTCGACAGTGCAGGCGATCGTCGCTAAGGTGCTCACCGAGCGGCCGTCGAGTCCAACCGCGGTACGCGACACGATTCCGCGCCACATCGAAGCCACGGTGCTGCACGCGCTGGCCAAGTTGCCGGCCGATCGCTTCGGCAGTGCCGCCGAGTTTGCTCATGCGTTGCAGCACGCCGAGGACACCGCCGCGCTGACGGCAGCACAACCGTCGACCTCGCGTGCCGTTGGTGTCGGGCGCGCGTCGCGCCTGATCCCGTGGGGGGTGGCGGCACTTGCGACTGGCGTCGCCGCATGGGCGTTGATGGCCCGGGGCACGCGGCGCGAAACCATCGAGCCGCCGCTCATGGCCGCAGCGCCCGTGGTGACCTTCCCTTCTCTCGGATCGCTATCGGGCCTCAGGACGTTCTCGCTGTCGCGAGACGGGTCCGTCTTGTCGTGGCTGGGCCCGGAGCCAAAGAATCTCACGCAGCTCTTTGTCTCCACGCTTGCGGACGGCGGGGCGCACGCCATTCCGGGTACCGAAGGCGCGAGCACACACTTTCTGTCGCCGGATGCGAAGTCCATTGCGTTTCAGCGCAGCGGATTGTGGCAGATCGCGCCGGTGAGCGGGGGACCGACGCGGCGACTGATGTCGAACGTGGTGGGTCTCACCGGGATGACCTGGACGGCAGATGGCTGGATCGTGATGTCACGGCAGGGCAGCGTGTCGCGGGTTCGGGCGAGCGGCGGCGAGCCGGAAGTCCTACAGGGCAGCGTCGATTCCAGCGCTACGTACGCATCCTTGCAAGAGATCGAGGCATCCGGCACGCTGCTGGTCGGGCGCACGCGCCACGGGTCCACCGAACTGGTGGCCATGGCGGTCGACGGTGGGAAGATCACTCCGCTCGGCATCACCGCGTCACGAGGGGCGTACGCGCGCGGTGTGCTGGTGTACGTCGGTCCCGAGGGCACACTGCAGGGCGTCCCCTTCGACCCCAGGACGCTCCGCACGACAGGCGAGCCGATGCCGCTAGGGGAGGCGCCCATCAGCTCGGCAGATGCTCGCTACCACCTGTCAGCCACCGGGCTTCTTGCATTCTCAACGCAGGACGCCGCGCTGGGCGAGCTCATGCTGTTGGATCGTTCAGGGCGCGGGCGCGTGTTGGGAGACCGCCGCGCCTACCTGATCCCACGCTTTGCGCCTGTCGGCTCACGCATTGTCGTTGGGCAGATCAGCTCCACAATGAATTCGCGCGAGGGGGATCTCTGGTCCGTCGATAGCGCGTCGGGGGTAACGTTACGCGTGACAACCGACGGACTGAGCTCGCGCCCCTCGTGGACGCCGGACGGCAAGGCGTTCGTCTTTTCGCAACGCAATGCCAAGGGATTGCAAGTCGTGGCCCGCGTGTCGGCCGATGGCACGACGCCTCCCACCACGCTCCTCGAGCGAGCCGGGGGCATCTACGAAGTCACGCTCACGGCGGACGGCCGCACACTGGTGTGGCGCCAAGACACCCCGGGCACCGGCACCGGACGGGACATCTTCGCCGCGCCCGTCGACACGCCGTCGGCGGCGCGCCCGGTGCTCGCGACCCGATTCAACGAACGCGGAATTGCCGTCGGTCCGGTGGGCGACTGGCTGGCCTATGTGTCCAACGAGTCGGGACGCGACGAGGTGTACATCCGGCGGCTCGCGCCCGACTCCCCACGCTGGCCCGTGTCGCGGAACGGCGGCGTGGAACCTCGATGGACGCGCTCAGGTGAAGTGTTCTTCCGCAACAACGATTCGGTATTCGTCTCGCAGGTCACGCTCGGCACCGCGCCTGCTGAGGCACCGCGCATCGCCGAGCCTACAAAGCTTTTTTGGGGGGCGTACCAGAGCCTGGGCATGGAGGTCACGTGGGATGCGTCGCCGGACGGTCGATCGTTCCTGATGGTGCGCCCGGCAGGCGGGTCGCAACCGGTGTTGATGCTCTACACAAACTGGATCGAGCGGTGGAAGCGTGCCGCGGCGGCGCGGGTGAAGTAAGACGCGTGACGGGGGCTGCACCCCCCTTCATCCCATCCCGCGCCTTCGCGCTTTCTCAGCGAGATCGCCCGGCAGAGCTCACCCTCGCCGTGCGGCCATCACCTTGAGCGCCGCCACCAGCTTCGCCGCATCGGCGGGCGACGAGTAGAGCGCCGGTGTCACCCGCACGCAGTCTCCCTTCGCCAGACCGGAGCGCGCCACGGTGAAGATCCCGAACTCGTCGAGCAGCGTCCGCGCGATGGCGATATTTCGTTCGCGCGAGCCGTCGCCATGCAGCCGGAATCCGGTGATCGCTCCCGCGAGCCCGGGTTCGTCCGGCGTGAGGACGTCCACGCCCGCAATTGATCGCGCCGGACCGACCCATGCATCACGCAGGTAGCGCAGCCGTGCCGCCTTGCGCG
>CADEDA010000056.1 GCA_902825965.1 uncultured Gemmatimonadota bacterium
GCGTCCATACATGTACGACGACACGCCCGAAGGCCGTGGAACGCTCGCCGCCGTGAAGCGCACGGCGGCGAGCGAGCAGCGCAAGACGCACGAGATGATCGGTACCGAATACGGCTATCGCTACACGACCTCGGATGTCATCTGCCACGAGGAAGGCGAATGGTGTCCTGACGTACGGGAGTGCTACATCCCCACCAGCCGGCCCGGAGCACGCCTGCCCCATATGTGGCTCCGCGACGGCACCGCCCTGCAGGATCGCCTGGGTCCCGGATTCACGGTGCTGCGTCTCCGATCGCGCGCGGCGGATCCGACCGGACTGATGGACGCGATGCGCGCCACTGGCGCCCCGGTGGCGCTCCTCGACCTCGACGAGCCACGCCTGCGCGAGATCTATGGCGCGGACTTGTTGCTGCTGCGGCCCGACGTGCACGTCGCGTGGCGCGGCGACCGCGCACCGGCGGAGCCTGCGCGCGTCGCCGCCGTCGTCACGGGCCATTGAGCATCGACCTCTCGCCTCGATCGGTCCATGCGCGCGGGCGGCCCCACCCGCACCGCGTGATACGCTTTCAGCGCCTGCCCGCCCTGGAGAGATGACGATGCTTCCCACGAGGATCCTGCGGCTCGCGCTCGCCTGCGCGACGCTCGCCACCGCCTGTGCCGCCCAGGCGGCCGACAAGCTGAAGTTCGGCATGCTGCGGGTGCCCAACGCCACCTACGTCGGCATCGAGAAGGGGTTCTTTCGCGAGCAGGACCTCGACATCGAGATCATCTACTTCCGCTCCGGCGCCGAGCTCGTGCCGGCGCTCTCCACCGGGCAGATCGACATCGGCGCCACCACGGCGGGCGCCGCGCTCTACAACAGCATCGCGCAGGGCGTGAAGGTGAAGATCGTGGCGGACTACCAGGTGGTGCGTCCGCAGGAATCGGCGAGCAACACCAACTGGATCGTGGTCCGGAAAGACCTCCTCGATGGCGGCACGTTCAAGACGCCGGCCGACGCGAAGGGCCGCACCGTCGCCATCACTGCGCGGGGGCAGATCACCCACCTCTTCGCCGGCAAGTTCCTCGAGCGCGGCGGCCTCACCGAGAAGGACGTGCGGATGGTGCCGATGTCGTATCCCGACATGCTCGCGGCCTTCAAGGGCGGTTCCATCGACGTGGCGATGTGGATCGACCCCTTCATGACGATCGCCGAGCAGAACGGCTTCGCCCGGCGCTTCCTCAGCGTCGCCGAGATCATTCCGGACCTCACCATCGGTGTCGTCATGTTCGGCGAGCGCCTGGCCCAGAAGGACCGGAAGACCGGCGAGCGCTTCATGACCGGCTTCCACAAGGCCAACACCTGGCTGCGCGCGAACATCGCGAATGCGGCGAGCCGCAAGGAGATCGCCGGGATGTACCAGAAGTACATCCCGGTCGAGGACGCGAGCGCCTACGAGCGTGTCGCGCTCGGCGTCGGCCGCGAGTCGCTCGTGCCGATGGTCGAGGGGCCCGCGGGTCACCAGATGCAGCGCGACTGGTACGCCCGCGCGGGGCTCGTCCCCAAGGTGCCCGACATGAAGGACGTGGTCGATCCGAGCTTCGCGCAGGCCGTCCGGTAGCCGGTCCGGCAATGACGAGCAAGATCTCGATCGCGGGCGTCGGGCGCACGTTCGACGTCAAGGGCGGTCCGTTCACGGCGCTCGAAGGCGTCGACATCGAAGTGGCCGACGAGGAGTTCCTCTGCATCGTCGGCCCGAGCGGCTGCGGCAAGTCGACCCTGCTTCGCATGCTGGGTGGTCTGGACCGCCCCACCAGCGGGCGCCTCGAGATGCGGCACGCGCAACCCGCGCGCCCGCTCACCGCGATGATCTTCCAGGAGGAATCGGTCTTCCCCTGGCTCACCGTCGAGCGCAACGCCGCGTACGGCCTGCGCGTCACCGACACCTGGCGCGGCGAGGAGAGCGAAGCGCGCGTCGACTACTTCCTCGGCAAGACCGGGCTGGCGCGCTTCCGGAAGTTCTATCCGCACCAGTTGTCGGGCGGCATGAAGCAGCGGCTCTCGGTGGCGCGCGCGTTCGTGACCAACCCCGAAGTGCTGCTGATGGACGAGCCCTTCGCCGCGCTCGACGAGCAGAACAAGCACCTGCTCCAGCAGGAACTCGGTCGCATCTGGGAGGAGAACCGGAGCACCGTCGTGTTCATCACCCACAGTCTCGACGAGGCGGTGCTGCTTGGTGACCGGGTGATGGTCATGACCTCCGCGCCGGGGCGCATCAAGGAGACCATCCGCGTGCCGTTCGAACGTCCGCGGGACTTGATGGAACTGCGCCGGACCCCGGAGTTCAATGCCCTCACCCGCGAACTCTGGACATTGCTCGCCGACGAGGTGGCGCGCGCACGCGCCCAGGAAGCCGGCCGTGTGAGCGGCGCGGCCGGCAAGGTGCAGTTCGACGCCGAGGCCGGATGACATCCATGACGCGCCGCCTTCTACCCACATGGTTGCTG
>CADEDA010000057.1 GCA_902825965.1 uncultured Gemmatimonadota bacterium
GATCGAGAACATGGGCGGGCCGTCCGTGGGCTTCCTACCGACACTTCCGACGCCGACGGTGACGTACGGCGCCGTGATGTCGCACGACGACCGAACCGGCGCGATGGTCGGCTTCAAGTCGGGGCAGGCCACCGGCGGAGAGCATGCGGGCCATACGAACATGACACCGACGCCAGCCGCGGCGGCAGGTGCGGCACCCATGGCAGGTATGAATCACGCGGGCATGAACCACACCGCGTCCGATACGTCACGTGCGCGCACCGATTCGGCGCGCCGAGACACAAGTGCCGCACACCATGCGATGCAGCATGGCGTGACGCCTGCACCGTCGGAGAACACGGCGGCGCAGGCCATGATGCGCGAGATGCACGATGCGATGCTACGGGACCCGGCAATTCGTGCACGCGTACTGGCTAATCCTGCGTTGCGCGCGCATCAGCAACATCTCGAATCGATGGGAGCAGTGGATTCGTTGCCCAAGGCGCCGCCTGCCCGCCGGTCGAGCCCTGCCACACCGGCGGCCAAGCGTCCACCGGCGAAAATGACACCCAAGGCCACGCCCAAGCCCGCGGATCCACACGCCGGACATGTGATGCCGACGCCGAAGCCACCCGTGAAGAAGCCGCCAACTGAGTCCATTCGCTGAGCTGGATGTCGCTCAGCGTATGGTGGCGGTCGCGTCGGAGCAGTACCGCGGTGCGAACCGAATCTTCGGTCGGACCGCGGCGCTGCTGCGCTTCAGCAGCGCAATGCTGGGCGCTACGCGTACCGACTCCGTAAGTCCACCACATCGACCATCGGCGTCGGGCGTGAGGTCCAAAGACAGAAACCAATGCGGCGCAAATACTACGCGGGCACCGCTCCACCAATCTGCTCGCGGACCCACTCTCGTTGATTCAACGGAAGTGCATGTCCCTCGCCCTCACGAACGCGCACTATAGCGGACGGTCGCTGGCGACTGATGTCCCAAACGCCACTGACCGGAGCGCTTTGGTCCTGATCGCCGTGCAAGAGCGTCACCGGCAGATTGGCCCGCAATCGTCGCAGATCGACCGACAGATCGTATCGGTAGATGGCCTCCCAGAGGGTCGACGTCGACGAGCGCCATGTCATCTGATTCATGTCTTCCACCACTTCGCGCGGGACATCACCGGCCATCATCGGTGCCGCCCACCCGAGCAGGCGGCGGCCCAGCAGACACCACAGCGCAAGTGGCACCAAATGCGTTCGTACCCATCCACTGTCGCCCTGCCTGAGAAATCGCTTGGCCTCCTCACCGCCCGTGAAGTATGGCAAGCTCACGAGCACGAGGCCGCGCACATGCGTCGGGTTTCGGGCGGCATACGTTACCGCGAGCCGCGCACCGAGCGAATGTCCCACCAGCGTTACGGGTCCGTCGGCAGCGAGCGGAGCGATGACGCGCTCGAGTTCTGCGAGATGTCGGTCGACCGAGTAGGTGGTCCACGGCTTGGGTGAGCGTCCGAAGCCGAGCAAATCGATCAACACTAGCCGATAGCGATCTGCCAGCGGGGCGACCACCAGTTCCCAGAAACGTGTGGTCGCACCGATGCCCGGTAGGAAGACCAGCAACGGGCCGCTGTCGCCGAGACGCCGCACGAACAGGGGGCGTCCGGTGTCAGCGCCGTCTGCGTCAACGATGGCCAGCGCGGCGATACCGACGGCGACGGCACCCGTACCCATTGCTACTCGTTTGAGCCATCGGCGACGGGAACTACCGGGACCGTTCAATGGCGGTGTATCCGCCGGTCTATCGGCGTGAGACGGAAAACACCAGGGTGGCCCAATGCACATCCCAGTCAGCGCCGGATCCTTTGTCGGCGGGCACAATCTGCAGTGTGCGAATATTCCAGAGGCCAGACTGCGTGACCACGACGGTGGCCACGCCGCTCGCGTCGGTCACCAACCTCACGTCGCGCGCGGCGGCACGACGTGCGGCGGCGGTGTCGGTACGCGCGCCAGGCCCGCTCGGTACGGAGCCCGCATGGAGAGAGGCCGAGACTGCAGGCTTGCCCAGCAGTACAAGCCTGACGCGAAGAGTGTCGCCAATGCGAAGCGCCGATGGATCGGAGAGCAGCACGAACTCAAGCGGGTGATCGAGCGGACGCTGGAACGCCCGTGGTCCATCACCGACCTCGACCACGGTCTTGG
>CADEDA010000058.1 GCA_902825965.1 uncultured Gemmatimonadota bacterium
GCCGGGCCCGGTCGCAAAGAGATCGATGAGCGCCACGTCGCCCTCACGGAACACCCGCGGTGAGGACGGCGACGAATGGTAGTGCGGATTGGCCGCGTTCTCGGTGGCCGCGATGATGGGCCCGTGATCGGCTTCCATGCCGTACTTGGGGAACTGCGCGAGCACCCAGTCGCAGACTTCATGCTCGTGCAACGGTGTGCTCGTGCGCGCCGCCGCGCCGATGCGCGCGAACGCTTCGTGCGCAATCGTGCGCAGCGACTCCGCGTTCTTGCGATGTGACGCGACCTCCGCTGCGCTCCACACGGCGAAGAACCGCGAGACGAGCTCCGCGCTCGTGACCACCTCGGCACCCGCAGCGCGCACCAGCTCGAGCACACCGGCCGGAATGCGATCGACCACCGGCACCGCGTCGCCCGGTGAATACTCCATGGCGATCCGTTTGCCCTTCACCAGCGGCGGCAACGCGTCCTCGAACACGCGCCACGAGCTGTACACGATCTTCTCCCACGCACTCGGCCACTCGCTCCACGGCGCCTGTTCAATCGCATGTGTGATCGCGACCGGATTCCCCTTGGCGGGGATCCACGCGAAGATGCGTCGCGTGACCATCCCCTGCATGCCGAGCAGCGAGCCAGCGACCGGATTGAGTCCGCGGAAGTCGAACAACAACCAGCCGTCGAGCTTCGCTTCAGTGAGCGCCGACTGCAGCGCGGGAAGGGTCGCGGGGGTCAGCATGATCTCTCCTAGCGGATCGAGCGCCACTCGGCGCGCCACTCACAGGTCTTCTCGCCACGGCTCGCGCAGCGCACGTGTTCCACCGCACCGACGCCCCCGACGAGCAACTGCATCAGTTCACGCAGCACCGACTCATAGAACGCGCAGCCGGCCTGACGCGGTGCCGCGTCGCGTGTGACCGCGCCGGGCACATCGAGTAGGATCGTCGCGCCGACGCGGCGCACCGTGCCGCCGAGGAAGCGCGTCCCGATGTGGCGCACATGCCGCAGCGCCATGGGGCGCGCGAGCATCGTGGGGAGGGCGCGCACCAGATTCCGCGTGACCACCGGGATGCGCGCGTAGGTGAGTCGCGCGAGGCCACGGCCGGCCTCGCGGAACACCGCCTCGGCGTCCGGTCGACGGCCGATCAGCTTGGCGATCCCGACGGCTTCGTCCACCGGGAGCCGCTGCCCGCGCTTCACGGCGTCGTTGTAGCGGCGGATCTGCGCGAGGACCGTATCGCTGAGGCCGAACCGCTTGGTACGGAGCTCCTCCACGAACTCCGCCTCGAGATCCTCATCCGGCATATCGACGGAGCGGACGGCCTCGAGGAGGACGAGCGGCAGGAGTGGATCGACGGTCGAGGACATTACCTAGGTGGCAACGGGTGGGAATGGGGGAGCAAGCTAACGAGCCGTGGGGCGCCGCGCACGGCACCAATCGCCCGGCGCGGGCGTTCATCACGCGATTCGCGGTTGCGCCCGGTTCTTGCATCCTCACCTGAGGCTCGTCAGGTTCCCCCGTTCCCCCATGCACGGCCACACCTCCCCTCCCTCGCCGCAGTTCGACTGCGCGGTGTTCGCCACGCACCTCGACGCCATCCTCGATGGCGAGAGTGACGCGGTGACGAGCGCGCGCGCCGAGGCGCATGTGGACGCCTGCCCGCTGTGCCGTCAGTTGATGGCGTCGGCGCTGCGCTACAAGCAGATGATGCGCCGGGTCGGGGACCACATGCGTGCGTCGGGATCGCTGCGGGACACGGTGCTCGCCACCATGCGCGGAGTGCGGGGATCCAGGACGCGCTGATCGTCCGGGCGCTCGCCGGAGCGCTCCTCTCGGGCGTGATCGCGGCGGCGGCCCGCCGCGCCGGGTCACTCACGGGAAGCGGGCAGTGGGCGGCATTCGTCGTGGGTACTGCCGCCACCGCCGCCGGATGGGAGTGGTCGTTCCTGCTCATCGCATACTTCGTGGCGTCGTCGGCGCTCACCCGTTTCGGTCACGCGACCAAAGCCGAGCGCACAGCCTCGACGCTGCCCGACGCTCGCGGGCGTAATGCTGTGCAGGTGTTCGCGAACGGCGGTGTGTTCGCGGCCGCCGTGTTGACGAGCAGCTTGCTGGGCGATGCCGCAGGCCAGGCATCA
>CADEDA010000059.1:0-1041 GCA_902825965.1 uncultured Gemmatimonadota bacterium
GCGTGACGTCGGCGCCCGCGGGGACGTTGATTTGGAAGCGCCCCTCGCGATCCGTGACCGCCGATTGGGCCGTGCCGGCGGTGGCGACGACGGCGCCCTCGAGGAAGGCGCGCGTGGCGGCATTGCTGACCTGGCCGCTGATCGTGCCGGTGTCGGCGGCGTGGGCGGAAGACAGGAGAACGAACAGAGCGGCGAAGACGGCGCGGGAAAGAAAGGCCAACAGGGGCGAATTCATGGGTGGAATTGGGGGCGGCGAAGCGGACGGGGTTGGTCGAGGCGAGTCAAGGAGCAGCGCGGCGGAATGAGCGCGGCAGATTTTTACAGGAGGTCGCAGAGAGCGCAGAGGCCTGACGCAGAGAGGGAGAATTGCCCGGGGATTGCCTCTGCGTCAGACCTCCGCGCTCTCTGCGATCTCCTGTAAAACGGATTGCCCCCACCCGGCCTCGCCTCACTTCACCCGTCCCGCCTGCCCCGCGAGTTCCCGTACTTTATCGACCAATACGCCCTGCACCTCCGGGGCGAAGTAACCGATGCCGCCGTGATAGAGTCCGCGCGTTTCATAACCACCTTCGCGCAGCACGCGCGCGGAGGGCAGGTAGCCGAAGGTGTCGTTGCAGTATGCGGAGAGCCAGAGTTTCAGCGGACCGAGCGCCTCCTCGATGAGGCCCACGTAGTCGACGACGACCTCTCCGGGCAGGCCGACAAAAGTGAGATCGGAACCAAACTGCCAGACCGTCACGGGGGCCCGGTAACTCGTCGGCAGCGTCTCCCCGGCCTTCAGGCGCGCGAGCATCTGATCGGCGACCCACTTCGACGTGGAGCTGGACTTGGCGCTGGTCCGTTCCAGCTCGGCGCGCGACGGCACCTTCTGCAACGGGAGATCCGCCATCGCGTGCGCGGCGCGGAGCGGGCCGCCGACCGGCTTGAGCGCGTTGCCCAGCACGCGGGAGACCTCGCGGCCGAGCGAGGCACCGTGCTCGCGCGCGATCTCGGCCGCCGGGCGTTTAGCAGGATCGTTGAGGCGGTTCGGGTACGGATTCG
>CADEDA010000059.1:1051-2006 GCA_902825965.1 uncultured Gemmatimonadota bacterium
CAGGCCCTGCATGAACATCGCCTGGACCCCGGGAAACTCGCGCTCGACGAACGCCTGCGCGGCGCTGGCGAAGTCGCCGCTGATCTGGTTGTCGCGGGAGCCGTAGGTGGTGTTGTGACACGCCGCGCCGAACACGACGCCCACCAGCTTGCCCTCCGCCGAGTCGAGCCGCAGCACGGGCACGGATCGGTCGACCGGACCGCGCGGGTTGACGCCGAGACTCACGCCGGTCCGGGTGAATTCGCGGCGATTCATGGGAAAGTTTACCACGCCCGTGCCCCACGAGATCCGGGCGGGCTGAAGCCGATCGATCGCCTGGGTGGCGACGCTCACGCACTGGTCTTGCAGCTTCTTGGTATACGCGACGAGCTTGGCCGCCTGGTCCGGCGCGATCGTGTAATGCGACTGCAGGGTCATCATAACCGCGGGACCCGCATGCGTGTGGGAGGCGTTGAAGAGGATGCGCTCGCGCGGGATGCCGGTCGCGGCAGTGATCCGCGGGCAGACGGACTCGGTGAAGTCGCCCCGGAAACCGATCAGGTCCGCTGTAACCAGGAGGGAGCGTCCGCCGGCGGCATCTTCCAGCGCGAGCACCTTGAGGTGGAGATCATCGACCACATCGCGCGCCGGAATTGTCCGACTGGCGTAGCCGGCCAGCATCAGCGGCTCGGCGGGCGTGATCTTCACGGCGGCAAAACCGGCTTTCCAAGGCGTCTCGGCCGCGGGCGCGGGCGCACTGGCGAAGGCCATCAGCATAGCGCAGCAAACCAGGACGCGGGAGCAAAGGCGGGGCGACAGGCTCATGGGGGATTTGAAGACAGAATAGCCGCGGCGCGGAAAGCGGAATGAGTGGCGGGAGCATCTTGCTCCCGTGGCGCGAATCGGGAGCTGGAAGCTCCCGCCACTACGGGGAGAGCTGGATGCTCGCGCCACGCGGGCAGACCGTACGCACCTT
>CADEDA010000060.1 GCA_902825965.1 uncultured Gemmatimonadota bacterium
CAGGTAATCGCCGTTCTCGTCGTCGCCGGTGTAGACCACCACGCGGCCGTTGCTCTCCGTGCACGTGGCGCCTTCATGCTTGATGCGGCCGAGCGCGGTGCGCTTGACCGGCTGCGAGTTCGGCAGGTACGGGTTGACTTCGACCACCCAGCCGAAGTGATTGAGCTCGTTGCGGTTGACGGCCAGGTCGAAGCGCGGTTCGGCCAGGTGCCAGTTGTAGCCGAATCCGGCCGCTGACACGCCATAACGGGCCTCGAGGGCATTGCGCACCCACGTGGCGTCCGCCGTGCCGAAATAACCGTTCCAGTTCTCTTCGCAGGTGAGGTACGTGCCCCAGGGCGTGTAGCCGTGCGCACAGTTGTTGAGCGTGCCCAGCACCAGCATGCCGGTGGTGTCGGCCGCCGTGCGCAACATGGCGTTGCCAGCGGCGGGGCCGGAGACGTTCATGGGCGTGTTCACGGTGATGCGGCGGCCATAACGCGAGGGGCGCTGCACCTTCCAGGGGCCGTCGCTCCCCTCCCGCACGACTTCGACCACGCTCACGCCGTGCGCCGCCTGGCTGGCCTTCGCGCGATCGAGCGTCATGGGCTCGGTGGCGTACGCCGTCGTGTTCGAGACCAGGCCCGGATCCGAGTACTCGTTGTTCGCGACCAACAGACCGCGCCGGCTGCCGCCCCGCTGCGACCGGCCGAACGGGAAGTAGTGCATGCCGTCGGTATGCGCACCGAACGTGCGCAGTTGCACCGCCTCGGTCATCGCGCCCGAAGGATCCCAATGCGCGCCATCCATGATGGCATCGCCCCACGCGACCATGACGCGCGCGCTGTAGCCCTGCGGCACCGTGACCGCGTCCTTGACCGGCACTCGGCTCGGCGGCACCGACTTGAAGTCGATCTTCGGGCGGTCGTCCGTGGCGTGCGCGAGGCCGCTCATGCAGCCCGAGAGCCCGACGCCGGTGAAGGTCATGAGCGTGGCCGCTCCAAGCGATCCCTTGAGGAAGGTGCGGCGGTCGTGTGAGGCCGCCTCGATCACGTCCTGCATGGACGGATGCCCGGCCTGATCCGCGCGCGGATTGTTCGATTCGTCGTTGGAATACATGCGTGCCCTCGAGAGTGGACGGTGAGTCGACCCGCCGGCGTCGCGATCTCGCACGCGGCAGCTAGTCCAGGACACGATACGAATCGGTCATGACATCGATATGAACCGCGCGTTGCGCGCGGAGTGATCAGCCCGCGCGTTCCAGCAGGACACCTGCTGCATGCAAGGCGTCGATGTCGGAGGCCGGCATGGCGAGCACATCGGCGAGGATGGCCGGACCGTCGGCGCCGATGTCGGGGAATCGGGAGCGCGCGTCGCCCGCGCCCGGGCGCGGCAGTCCCGGCACATGCACCCACGGCACGGCCGGTGCGCCGGGCACCGCGAGTTCCTCGACCACGCCGGACGCCCGCACCTGCGGATCGTCGAGCCACGACGTGAAGCCATGGATCTCCGAGGCCAGGACGTCGACCGCGCGGAAAGCCGCGAGCCATTCCGCGGTCGTGCGCGTCGCGAGTGTCTCCTGCAGCATTGGCGCAAGGACGTCGATGTGCTTGCCGCGCGACGCGAAACTCGAGAAGCGCTCGTCCCGTGCGAGGTCGGCGCGTCCCATGGCCTGTAGGATGGCCGCGAAGTGCGATTCGCGTGTGAGCGTCACCGCGATCCAGCCGTCCTGCGTGCGGTAACTGCCCGCAGGCGCGTTGAGGCGTGGCGCGACACCGCCCTCGAAGCGCTCCTCGATGACCTTCATCGCGAGGAACGCGCCGGCCGACTGCATGAGCGAGACATCGAGGTAGCGGCCCACCTTCTCGAACGGCCGCGCCGCGAGCGTCGCGGCC
>CADEDA010000061.1 GCA_902825965.1 uncultured Gemmatimonadota bacterium
TTAGAGCGCCACGTTGACATCGTGGAGGTCACAAGTTCGAGTCTTGTACCGCCCATCGCCTCACGGGGTCATACTCGTGGGGCGTATTTTCTTCCTGCCGTGGTGACGCAGTGGTGACGACCTCCACCGCCATCCCGGTCCCCTTCAGCCCCAGCGAACGATGCGTCTCCTCCGCGCGGTCCCGGCCCTCACGCTCGCACTCGCCGCCGCGAAAGTCACACCTGCGGCAGCGCAGGGTGCCGTCGAATGCCCGGTCGATGTGTACACTCCCAACCAGCTCGCCCAGGCCGGTCTCATGATCGGCCGCGCGGTCGCCGCCGGCGAGACCGCCGAGGCGCAGAAGCCGCTGAAGGACGCGATGAAGTTCCTGCAGGACGAGAAGAAGATCGCGTCCAACCTCGTCGGCGCGGGCTACCAGAAGGCGCAGATCTACATCCTGTGGCTGCACCAGCAGGGGATCGGCGAGACCATGACGGTCGAGCAGCTCAACGCCAAGGGCACCAAGGGCCAGGTGATCGACCTCGTGCAGGAGGCCTCGGACGCGCTCAAGGCGGTCGAGGCGCTCTCGCCGGCCTGTGCGGCCGAGACGGCGCAGTGGCGTGGGGCGAAGCCGTTCATCGACCGCATCAACAAGGCCTACACGTTCCTCGGCTCGGACGCGATCGACTCGGCGTCGTACTGGACCGGCCGCGCGGCGCTGCTGAACCCGACCTCGCCGTTCGTCTACAACGCCCAGGCGCAGATCGCGCTCAAGCGGGGCGACATCCCCACGATGCTCGCCGCGCTGCGCTCGGCCATCGCCGAGGCGGCGAAGGACACGTCGATGGCGGAGACGATGAAGCAGATGCAGTTCCAGCTGGCCTCGACGACCAAGGACCAGTCGATGCTGGACGGCCCGAACAAGCTGGCGATGCGCAAGGAAGCGATCGAGACGTTCACGACGCTGCTGCGCGCCAGCCCGGGCACGACGGACGGCGCATACGCGTTCTCGTCGATCGCGGAGATCATCCAGGTGACGCAGGACAGCGTGGCGGCGAAGGAACTGCTGGCCCCGATGGTCGCCGATCCGACGCCGTACAACGACCTGACGCTGCAGCTGGCCGCGGACGTGGCCCGCATGTTCAACCGCACCGATGACGCCAAGGCGATGTACCGCGGCGCGCTCGCGAAGAACCCGAACATCCGCGACGCGAACTACTTCCTCGCGTACCTCTACTACGAGTCGAAGGAGCCGGACAAGATGATGCCGCTCACCGACAAGTTGCTGGAGGTGGACCCGTCGAACGGCGACAACTACCTGATGCGCGCCTACGCGTACCAGCTGATGGTGACCGCGGAGAAGGACGCCAAGAAGAAGGCCGACCTGGTGAAGCTGCAGGACGAGTTCGCCGGCAAGGAGGCCGTGCTCTCGACGCAGCACAAGCTCACGATCAACCGCTTCGAGCGGAAGGCCGAGGGTGGCGTGCTCGGCGGCGTGATCGAGAACCTCGGCAAGCTGCCGAAGGCGTTCACGCTGACCATGCATTTCCTGGACGCGGCAGGCACGGTGCTGGAGACCAAGACCGTTGAGGTCGCGAGCGTGAAGCCCGGTGAGCGCGGCACGTTCGAGTTCACGGCGACCAAGCCGGGGATCGTCGCGTACAAGTACGACGCGCTGAAATAGTTGGGTGGATGGTGGATGGTGGATGGCGGGTGGGGGCTTCGGGCTCCACCCGCCGTTCCGTTTTTGCGGGCTGTGGGCTCTTCCAATGGGGGGGTGGGAGCCCTATATTTTGGGTTCCCTTGGAACCGCCTCCCGTGCGGCCCTCCGACGGGTTCGCGCTCGTAGCTCAATTGGATAGAGCATCTGACTACGGATCAGAAGGTTGGGAGT
>CADEDA010000062.1 GCA_902825965.1 uncultured Gemmatimonadota bacterium
CGCTCGGCGAGCGTGGCGCGCACGGTGCCCGGCGGCGCGTAGGCCCGCACACCGAAGTGGATCGCCGTGGCGGAGTACCACACCATGACTTCGGTGGAGTCCGCCGACGCCACGCCGTCCTGCGGCGAGAACTGCGAGAAGCCGGTAAGGACGGCGGCGTCGCGCCACACGGGTTCGTCGAGCACACCGTCCACCGTAATCGTTGCGGCGGAGCGTGGGGGCTGCACAGCGGTGGCTCCGCTCCTGCCGTGGTGGACGGGCGGGTCGGCAAGGGCGAGCGCGAGGGCGAGCGGGAGGAGGAGCATCACGGCTTCGGCGCACACCCAGCCGCGACCGCACACTGCGGATCGATCTGCGGCAACTGCAACCGCGCCAATTCTGCATTCACCGCCGCGAGATCCCGACGCCAGATCTGCTGCAGCGTCGTCGTGTAGCCCTTCAGCTCCTTCTCGAGGATCCCGTAGATCTCCGGCATGTTCGTCGTCGGACGACCATCACCGCGCTCAGCCATGGAGAGCAGTGTGGCCAAGCGGTTGTTCACCTTGATCGGGAAGTTGAGCGGGTCCTGTCCGCTCTGGTTGCGCACCTGATAGATGTTCTCTTCCACCGCGGAGGCGTTGGTCTTGAGCACCTCGCCCTTGGCGGCGAGCGCGGCGTCGCTGTTCTTCGCCACGCGGTCGGCGAGCTGCTCCTTCACCCGACGGATCTCGATCACCGCTTGATTGGCCTCGGTGACCTTGTCGCGCACCATGCGGCCGAAGCGGTACTGCGCGTGCAGGTCCGCGTCGGTCACTTCGGGCAGCATCGGATTGCGCGCGACGGTGAGCGGCGCGGTGTGTAGCTTGCCATCCACCACGAGGCGAATGGTGTAGCGACCCGGCGGTACCGCCGGTCCCGCCGTGCCCGCGCCCCAGAGGATCATGCCCGGGAAGCCGACGATCGGCGACGTGCGCAGATCCCAATCGAAACGCGTGAGACCGGCGGTCGCGGGAATGAACGCGGCACCACCGCCGCGACGACGTCCGCCTGTTGGCGCCGCAGCCGCCGCATTGCGCGAGGTGTCGTTCTCCCACTTCCGCATCACGCCGCCCACCGAGTCCACGATCTCGAGCGACATGCGCTGTGGCGCCTTCGTCAGACGCCACGTGATGGAGGCCGGAAGACCCGAGCGAATGGCCGTCGGCGACGCGAACAGCGTGGCGTCAGCGGTCAGACGCTCCGGCGTCATCTGCCGCAGCGGCGCGATGTTGTCGAGCACCCAGAAGCCGCGACCGTGCGTGCCGATCACCAGCTCGTTGGCCTCGACGATGAGATCGGCCACCGGCACGTCAGGCATGTTGAGCGCGAGCGACTGCCAGCGCGCACCATCAGTGTACGAGATGTACACGCCGTGCTGCGTCGCTGCATAGAGCAGCCCGCGACGGTTCGGATCCTCGCGCACCGCGTGCACGTAGTCGTCGTCGCGCAGACCGGTGACGATCTTGGTCCAGGTGCGGCCGTAGTCGTTGGTCTTGTAGATGTACGGCGAGAAGTCGTTGAGCAGTGGCTTGCGCACGGACATGTACGCCGTGCCCGAAGCGAACGCCGACGCGTCGATTTGGCTCACACGTCCGAAGTCCGGCATGTCCTTCGGTGTGATGTTCGTCCACGTCTTGCCACCGTCGCGCGTGACGTGCACAAGGCCGTCGTCAGAACCCGCCCAGATCACGTTCACGTCGCGTTTGCCCGGTGCCACCGAGAAGATCGTGCCGTACACCTCGGGACCGTTCATGTCACCGGTGATCGGACCGCCGGACTTCTCCTGCGTCTCCGGCGCGTGGCGCGTGAGATCACCCGAGAGCGCGGCCCAGGTCTGCCCG
>CADEDA010000063.1 GCA_902825965.1 uncultured Gemmatimonadota bacterium
CTCGCTCGACGCAGCAATCGTTCGCTACCCCGTGAGGGAACGTCAACAAAGATTCTCCGCCACTGGATTGCACCATAGAGCAACACTGCCTGCAAAACCCCAAGACACGCGATTACGATGTTCTCATTCAATTTACGGTCCTCACTGCGGGGTGAAGCCCCCTAGGCCAGTGCCAATTCCTAGGTTGAGGATGATCTGCGAAGCGCTTCCATAAAGTGCACCAACGGCTTCGCCTGTCAGAACCGAACCCGCGAGAGTATTGCCGTATTGGACTTCTCGCACCGCAACGGACAAGCCAATCCCGTACCCAAGTACTCCGCTGATAGCACCAATTCCTCCTTGAACCATGGCTTGGTTCGCGTTGAACTTTTGGCACGAGAGGGGTTTGCTCAGATCGAGCTGATTCAGCAAACTCCCAGCTGTCCCAGCCAGCGCACCAAGTGCGGAGCCCGCCAATGCGCCCCAGTTTGCAGGAATAAGACCAGCGACGGCTCCGCCTATGCCTCCGGAGATTGCACCCCATGCAATGCTGCCCAATCCGCCGCCCGCGTTTGCGGCCTGAACGGCTCCTGCAACTGCTCCAATCCCGGCGCCAATGCCAACACCCACCCACAGTTTGCCGTCAGGATCGATGTAGCTTGTCGGCTGACCTTTCGCATAAAGGAAGGTGTCAATGCCGCCAATCAGCCCGATCGGATCGCTCTGCACATACCGCCCGATCCTGGGATCATAGTCCCGGAAGTAGTTGTAGTGCAGGTTGGACTCTTTGTCGTAGATCTGCCCGGGGAAGCGAGGGTTGTAGACGAACGCCCCGAGCGCAGCCGGGTTCTCGTTGGGCGGGCTGGTGCCAAACGGATCGGCCCCGTCCCAGCGCCAGCGCATCTTGTTGTCGCTCGCCCGGGTGATCACCCGGGCGGTGTCGATCTGGTCGGCATACACGTAGTGCACCACGGTCGTGAACACCTGGTTGGGCGCGGTCCCCGTCACCGTCTGGGTGAGCATCGCCACCGGCGTGCTGCCAAGATAGACCGTCTCCTGCAGCACCCGCAAGTTGTTGTCGTACTCGGCCAAAAGCCGCCCCGCCTCGTCGTAGGCGTACAGGTTCGCCCCGGTGGCGATCAGCGCCGTGGGCCCGGACTTTCTCACCCGCTGGCCCAGCCCGTTGTACAGGTAGTTGACCGTGTTGGCGCCGATCACCGCCGTCTTCATCCGCCCGCGGTCCGAGTAGGTGAAGGTGGCCTGGCCGTTGGCGGTGAGGTTGCCGGCGGTGTCATAGGTGTTGCTCTGGGCGGGCGCCGGCCCGGCGGTGGCGCTTAGCCGGTTGCTGGTTCCCGCCACCGTGTAGGTGTAGGGGGTCGCCCCGACGGTGAGCTGGGTGCGGTTGCCGGTGAGGTCGTACTGGTAGGCCTGGCTGGTGGCCGAGGCCGTCCAGCTGGTGAGCCGGTCCAGGTCGTCGTAGCCGAAGGTCTGGTTGAAGGTGGGCTGGGCGACGCCCGAGCCGTTGACGTGGGTGTAGCCGGTGATCCGGCTGGCCGGATCGTAGGCGACGGTGCGCACCAGGCCGCTTTGGGCCGAGTGGCCCAGGGGGTAGGCGGTCAGCCGCCCGTCCAGATCGAAGCTGCGGCTATAGGGCGCGGCGTTGCCCCAGCTCCACCCTTTGGCGGCGCCAAAGGGCTCGTAGGCGATCGCGGTCAGCAGGTTCACCGTGCTCGCGGTGTTGGTGCCGCTGCCGTTGGTGTTGGTCGGGTTGAGCGTGACCGAGCTCACCCGGCCGGCGGCGTCGTACAGGTAGTTGATCCGGTTGCCCGAGGGGTAGCTCACCGAGACGA
>CADEDA010000064.1 GCA_902825965.1 uncultured Gemmatimonadota bacterium
CGGGAATGCCGCGCCCTGGTCACGGATGTGGAAGCGTGATCCGCGCTCGAACACCTCCGCGTGTGTGCGCGAGATGCGGCGGCCCGGATCGTCGAGCACGAGCGTGGATCCTTCGCCACGCCCGATGCTGCCGCCGGCGCGCGTGAACCGGGCGGCGAGCGGCGCGGCCGGGGGCGTCCCGCCGCAGGAGACTACGGTGATGCGGATCATGGGGATGGCGCGTCCGCTCGGAGCGAGGCTGTCGGGGGGAGGAGTCTTCGGCCTGACTTTAACGCACGGACGATCCCCTGCAACATCCGTCGGAAGTCCGAGGCCCCGTGGCACGGCACGCCCGTGAAGCGGTTGGCGACGCCAACGCCCCGATTGCGCTTCCACGCCGGCCGTGCGCCGGGGCCGCTCCGCCCGTGCGTCTATATACTGCATCGCTTCCCATGGCCGGCCCCGCGCAGAACGCCAATTGACCCCAGCCGCCGACCTCTCCCGCCACACGCCGATGATGCAGCAGTACCTTCGCCTGAAGGCGGAGCATCCGGACGTGCTGCTCTTCTACCGGATGGGAGACTTCTACGAACTCTTCCACGACGATGCCGAGCGCGCCGCGCGGCTCCTCGACATCACGCTCACCGCGCGCGGTCAATCGGCCGGAGCGCCGATCCCCATGGCGGGCGTGCCGTTCCACGCCGTGGACCAGTACCTCGCGAAGCTGGTCAAGCTCGGCGAATCGGTCGCGATCTGCGAACAGATCGGCGACCCGGCCACCTCCAAGGGACCGGTCGAGCGCAAGGTCGTGCGCATCGTCACTCCCGGCACGCTCACCGATGCTGGCCTGGTCGACGACAAGTCCGACAACATCCTGCTCGCCGTGCACGTCGAGCGCGGCGTGCATGGCCTTGCGTGGCTGAATCTCGCGAGTGGTGAGTTCCGGCTTGCCGAAGTCGGCCAGCAACAGTTGCCGGCCACGCTGCAGCGCATCGCCCCGGCCGAAGTGCTGGTGGCAGACGGCAGTCCGCTCGCCCGCGAAGACGCCTTCTGGAAAGCCCTGGGCGCCGCCGCCACACGCCTCCCCGACTGGCACTTCGAGGCCGACGCCGCGACGCGCACGCTCACGCGCCATTTCGGCACCCAGGACCTCGCGGGATTCGGTGTCGATGCGCACCGGCTCGCACTCGCCGCTGCCGGAGCGCTCTTCGGCTACGCGGAGAAGACGCAGGGACGGGGCCTCGCGCACGTGCAGTCGATCCGATTCGACGAGGAGGGCGCGTACCTGCGCATGGACGCCGCCACGCGGCGCAACCTCGAACTCACCGAGACCCTGCGCGGCACCGACGGCCCCACCCTCTTTCGCCTGCTCGACCGCTGCGCGACCAACATGGGCAGCCGGCTGCTCCGGCACTGGATCCACCACCCGCTGCGCGATCGCACCGCCGTCACGGCCCGCAATGTCGCCGTGATGGTGCTCGCCGCCGACGGCGGCGCAGGCCCTTATCCGCACGTGCGAAGCCTCCTGCGACGCGCCGCGGACGTGGAGCGCATCACTGCCCGCATCGCGCTCCGGTCCGCCCGTCCGCGCGACCTCGCCGCGCTCCGCACGACCTTGCAGGCATTGCCCGCATTGCAGGCCTCGTTCGCACCCGATCATGCCGAGCATCTCGCGAGGCTCCACCTTGACCTCACGTCGCCGGCCGATGGCGTCGACCTCCTGGTACGCGCGATTGCGGACGAACCAGGCGCGATGGTGCGTGACGGA
>CADEDA010000065.1 GCA_902825965.1 uncultured Gemmatimonadota bacterium
TGGCGATGGATCGGCTGATCGAACTGGCGCGCCAGCTCCACCTCGCCGCCGCGCCGCGGCGCCTGCGTTACGACGAATACTATCAGGATCGTCTGCGGGTGCTGGAGGAAGTGACGCGCGCGGCGCCGAAAAATCCCGACGCCTGGGTGCGGTTGTCCGCGTTCCTGCTCCACGAAGCCGACAACCGCGGCGAAGTAGTCGAGCCACGCCGCGAGCTGCAGCGGTATCGTTTTCAGGAATCGCCCGACCAGGAGCGACGGCGCGCGTTGGCCGCAGCGGAACGTGCTCTCGCCGCGAACCCGCGTCACGTGGCGGGTCTGGCGCAAAAGGCGCTCACGTTGACCGCGCTCAAGCGTTACGACGAAGCCGAGAAATTCGCCGAGCAAGCCCTCGCGCTCGGCGGCAAACAGCCCGACGCCCTCCGGCTGTACGGCCGCTTCCGCGCGATGCGGGCCAATCAACTCAGCGGCGAGGCGTTTGGCCTGCGTCAGGAACGCACCTCGTCGTCGACGCGAACCGAGAACCGGTCCGACGGCGTCTACGAAGTGACCACGACCACCACTTATCCGCCGACCTCGGCCGAACTCAACCGGGCCGCCCAACTCGAAGCCCAGGCCGCGCAATTGCGGCGCCAGGCACGCGCCGCCATGGAGGCGGCCATCAAGGTGACGCGTGGCACTGTCGAAGGCGCCTTGATCGAGGCGGACCTGCACCAGTGGGACGGCAAACTCGACGCCGCGCAGGCGGCCCTCGAGCGCGCCCTCAAGCTCGACCCGAAATCCATCGAGGCGCACGACCAACTGGGGCTTTTTCTCGTGCGGAACGGACGCGCCGACCCCGCGGACGAGCATCAGGCCGTCGCCAGTCAGCTCTATCACACCACCTCGGCGCCCTTGCTGCGTCTCGCGTGGCGGCGCATGGACCGGACAGCGTGGGCCGGAGCCCGGGGCTATCTCAACCGCGCGCGGGCTTTGGACCCGCTCGACGCCCGCGCGCTCGCGATGCTCGGCGTCTGTCATGAGGCCGAGAGCAAACCGGACCTGGCCGCGCCGGCCTACCGGGCGGCGCTCGCGCTGGAAGAGGCCCGGCTTCGCCTCGACGAGCCGCTCGTGGCCGCGAGCAAGCCGCTCGGGCGCGACGCGTTGGACTTTGGTCTGGCGATCCAGGCGTCGTTCCATCTCGCGCGCTGGCACGAGCGCAAAGCCGGTTCCGCGGAGGCGCTGGCCCTTTATCGGACCGCGCTCGGCTACGCCGGCCGCATGAAGCCCGGGTTCGAGTCGCGACAGATGTTCACGGCACTGTGGCCGGATCAGAAGCCGGCGAAGGGCGCCATCGTGATCCAGCCGGACAACGCCGCCACGCTCGTGGCCGAAGCGCATCTCCGCGCCGGCAAGCTGCTCGCCGCAACCGGCCGGAAGCCGGAGGCGATCGCCCACTATCGCAGCGCCGCCGCCCTCGGGCCGCTGCGCATGGCGGGCATGCCGCGGATCGGAAATGCACGGGGCGATTCGAATTTCAGCGGCCTGGCGGGCGCACCGGCAGCGGAGGCGCAGTTCCATCTTGCACGCGAATTGGTGGCCGCAGGCGACGCCAAGGGCGCCCAGCAGGTGCTGCAGGACGCGGGCACCCACCTGCCGGATCACCTGCGGGCGGAGCTCAACCAACTCCACCACGAGATCGCGAATCGCCTCTCGCGCTGAGTGGGGCAGCCGGCCCGCGTCGACCCGACCCGCT
>CADEDA010000066.1 GCA_902825965.1 uncultured Gemmatimonadota bacterium
GGCTTCAATCGCATGAGCATCGGCGTCCAGGATTTCGACCCGATCGTGCAGGAGGCGGTGCACCGGGTGCAGCCCGCGGAACTCACGCTCGGTGTGATGGGCGCCGCCCGTGAGCACGGGTTCCGGTCGATCAACCTCGATCTCATCTACGGTCTCCCACGGCAGACACTGGCCAGCTTCACCAACACGCTGGAGCGCGTGATCGATGCCGATCCGGACCGCATTGCGCTCTACAACTACGCACACCTGCCGTCGCGATTCAAGCCGCAACGCCGGATCGACCCGAACGAGTGCCCCGATGCCGACGTGCGCGTGGCGATCTTCCTTCGCGCGCTTTCGATGCTCACGCGCGCGGGCTACGTGTACATCGGTCTCGATCACTTCGCACGGCCTACGGATCCGCTCGCCCGTGCGCTGCGGGAGGGTGGCCTGCAACGCGACTTCCAGGGCTACTCGACCGGCGCGGAACTCGACCTGATCGGGTTCGGGGTGTCGGCAATCAGCCGCATCGGCGATACCTACGCGCAGAACGTGCGCACGCCGGCGGAGTACGACGATGCGCTCGATGCCGGCCGACTGCCGGTGATGCGTGGACTGGTGCTCTCGCCCGACGACGTGCTGCGTCGCGAGGTGATCGCCGAGATCATGTGCCGGGGTGAACTGGACCCCGCGGGCGTGGGCGCGCGCCACGGCGTGGCGTTCGAGCGGTATTTCGCCGCCGAGATGGGCACGCTCGGCAATCTGGTCGAGGCCGGCCTGGTTCGCCACGATGCCGGACGTATCGTGGTCACGCCGGCCGGCCGGCTGCTGGTCCGCGCTGTGGCCATGGTGTTCGACCGCTATTTGCAGCAATCCGTCCCGACCGGATCCGCCACACGCGGGGCGGTTGCCTCCTACTCCAGTGTCGTCTGACAGAAAGGGAACGAAGCATGGTCGCTTTTGAACGCCGTGAACTCGATGAGATCGCCGCGCGCCTGCGTGCGCGGCGCGAGGTTCTGGCCGCCGAGATCCGGGAGGTGGCCGAACGCACCGGCGGCGAGACGCAGCGCACGATCGGGGGAGGCGTGGGTGACCAGGCAGATGAAGCCGCCGCCAGCGCGCTTCTCGATGACGAGCGGGCCGCGGTGCGGCGCGACGAACAGGAACTGGCCGCGGTGGAAGGCGCGCTCGCGCGCATCGATGGCGGCACCTACGGGCTGTGCGTGGCGTGTGGCGAGGTCATTGCACCGGCCCGGCTGGAGGCGAATCCGAGTGCTGCGCGCTGCATCAACTGCCAGGGAAGGTTCGAGCGCGCACATGGGATGTCGGGTGGCCCGTCGCTCTAGCGCGGGTGATCGGCCTGCGGCGGGGGGGCTCGCTGCAGGTCGCGGAGCGGTCAAGGAATGTTGTGGAACGTGCCGCGTACGATGGGCAGGCACAAAAGAGAAATCGGGGAGGCATGGGTTTGAGGCCCCTGCCGATCCCCGACCAAACACCAGGAGGACGGTGTGAGGTCACTATACCGATCGATGCGAGCGGCCCTTTGACGCGGATCAAACGCCCTGCGGACCGGACGCGCGTCGGCGTGGCGGGGTGGTCGAACGCTCGTCCTCGAGGGCACGGCAGGGGCCGAGTACGGTCATGGCGACGATCGCGTGGCGCAGGCTCTGGCGACCCGCGAGTGATCGCCGGACGCTCGCAGGCCGCGACGGATTCGATCGATGCGTGCGCACCAGGGGCGG
>CADEDA010000067.1 GCA_902825965.1 uncultured Gemmatimonadota bacterium
CGCGCTGGTACGGCATGGCATTGCACGGCGATGCGCCCGAGCGCAACCGGGCGGCGATGCGCGTGTTCCCCGGCAACTTCCTCTTCTCGACCGGCCCCAATTCGCAAGGGGGCGGCAAGCGCACCACGCGTGGCCACTACGACGTGCCGATGCGCGACTGCACGCTCGAGCTCGACGGCACCGTGGTGATCCGGGACGGCCGGCTGGTCGACCCGCGCATGGTCGTTGCGCGCGAGGCGCGCTGATCATGCGCGTCGAGGGCAACTTCGAGGTCGCCGCGCCGGTCGCCGACGTCTACCGCGAGCTGAATGACGTCGCGCTCATGGCGCGCTGCATTCCCGGCTGCCTCACGATCGAGCGCGCGGACGACGTGCGCTACCGCGCGCGCGTGGGCGTGGGGGTCGGTGCGATCCAGGCGACCTTCGACCTGATGGTCGAGATCATCGAGGCCGAGCCGCCGCTGCGCGTCGTGTCGCGCACCCGCGGCGACGAAGGCGGGCGCGCGAGCATGGTGGCAGCCGACAACATCGTCGTGCTCCAGGTCCTCGCGGACAACCTCACCCGCGTGCAATACACTTCGGACGTGAGCGTCACCGGGCGGCTGGGCAGGTTCGCGCTCGGGGTGATGAAGAAGAAGGTCGAGGCGCTGGGCGCGGAGTTCGCGCTCCGCTTCCGGAGCGAACTCGCTGCGCGTGTCGGGCCGCCGGCCGGCCGCTGAGCGGCCCGAGACGTCGTACCCGGTTCGTCGTACCCGGTTCGACCCACCAGAGGAGCGACACCCTTCCATGCTGTTCCGGCCCTCCACCGTCGATCGTGCCGTGCGCCTGCTGGCCGACCATCCGGACGCGCGTCTCCTCGCGGGCGGCGCGACGCTCGTGGCGATGTTGAACGCCCGCCTGGCCGAGCCCGCGTCGATCGTGAGCCTCGCCGGCATCCGCGAGATCCGCGGCATCCGCCGGCGCCGCGACGGCACCGTGCGCATCGGCGCGTTCACGCGGCATCGCGAAACCGCGGAGGCCTCCGCACTCCTGAAGGGATCGCTCGGCGTCGTCGCGCAAGCGGCCGGCCAGATCGCGAACCCGACCGTGCGCAACATGGGGACCATCGGCGGCTCGATCTCGTTCGCCGATCCGGGCCTCGACTATCCCCCGGCGATCGTGGCGGCCGGCGCGACCATCGAGATCGCCGGACCCGCCGGGCGGCGCGCTGTCCCGGCCGCCGACTTCTTCGTCGACTGGTACACCACCGCGCTGGCCGCCGGCGAGATGGTCACTGCCGTGGACTTCCCGGCGCCACGGAAAGGCACGGGCGTCTATCTCAAGCACGCGCGCGTGTCGGGTGACTACGCCACTGCATCAGTCGCGCTGTCCGTCGCGCACACGGCAGACGGCCTCGCGACCCGGGTCGCGGTCGGTGCCTGCGGCCCGCGTCCGCTCGCGAGCGACGAGGCCGACGCGCTTCTCTCGGGGCGTCCCGATGCCGCCGCCATCGCGCAGGCCGGTGCCCTCCTTCAGTCGATGGCCGATCCGGTCGACGATGTGCGAGGCAGCGCCGAATACCGTCGCCTGCTGGTCCCGCGCCTGCTCGCCCAGGCCATGGCGCAGGCGATGGAGTCGCTCCGTGGATAAGACCTTCGCCACCGAACTCGAGGTGAACGGCCGCCGGCATCCGGTCGCCGTCGAACTCACCGAGACCCTGCTCACGACCCTGCGCGACCG
>CADEDA010000068.1 GCA_902825965.1 uncultured Gemmatimonadota bacterium
CTCCCCCGG
Organism: uncultured Gemmatimonadota bacterium; assembly: GCA_902825965.1. Lineage (GTDB taxonomy): Bacteria > Gemmatimonadota > Gemmatimonadetes > Gemmatimonadales > Gemmatimonadaceae > Pseudogemmatithrix. The sequence continues at coordinate 10 of CADEDA010000068.1, forward strand.
CCCTCGGAGAAAAAGGCCGGGACCACGTCGGCTACGAGTCGCCCCTCGTGCCGCACACCGGCGAACTGGACTTCGCCGAGGCGGAGCGCAACGTCGTGCGCGTCGGCACGCTCGGGCGAGAGCTGCTCGAGGGTTTCGGCACGATCTTCGAATCGGACGGCTCCGACCTGCCCGCGCTGGAGAAACGGCTCGCCGAGCTAGAGCTGCTGGAAAAGGAGAGCGACCGTCGCGTCGTGACCACTACCCAGCACCTGCTCGCGTGCGCCGCTGGCGGCGTGAGCGAGGCGACCCGCGTGCGCGCGACGATCGACCTGCGCGTGGTCGCCGAGCTCGAGGACATCTGCGACTGCGGCTATCGCCTGGCGGTGCTCGCCGAGCGCAAGCACCGCAAGCGCCGCGTGCTCCCGCCCAAGACCCGCCAGGAGATCCGCGACTTCACCCAGCTGGTGCTTCAGTTCATGGCGTTCTGCAATGCGCGCCTGATGACCGGCGTGATCGCCGCCGACATGGAGCCGGCCTACCAGCTGCAAAACCAGATCGACGCCTTCCGCAAGGAGCTCCGCCGGGAGGCCATCCAGCGTATTCAGCATGGCGCGGACAAGCTGAAGGCCGAGATGCTCTACATCGACATCGTCAACACGCTGGAGCGCGTCGGGGACCACGCCCTGAACATCCTCCAGGCCCTGCGCCACGGCTACGATTCCCCGCTGCCGTCGCCGTCCAAAGACTGATCCGGGCGTGCGCGCCACGGCGCCCCACCGCCGCAGCCGCCACTGCGACACCGTCTTCCCGCTCAACATCCGGCGATAGCAGATACTGCACCCTGCACTGGCCTGACCCCATCCGCCCGGCACCGCTGACGGAGCGGTTTCCGCGGCCATAGGGCGACGGGCTCTGATCGCGCGCGGAGACGCAGAGGCGACGCCATCGCGTTCTGCTCGCCGAACTGGCGCGAGCGTGTTTTCTTGTTGTTTCGTGAACCCCAACGTCCCGTCGCCGCCGAATCTCTCCCGTCGTTCGTTTCTGAAGCACGCGGCTGGCGCCGGTGCACTGGCGGTCGCGTCGGCAGGCTGGGCCGGCGAGCCGGCGCGGAAGTGGCGCGTTGCGGTGATCGGGCACACGGGGCGCGGCGACTTCGGGCACGGGCTCGAGACGCCCTGGCGCCGCTCCGCAGAGGCGGAGATCGTCGGCGTGGCCGATGCGGGTCGCGATGGCGCAGCGAAGGCGCAGAAGCGTTTTTCCGGGACGCGTTTTTTCACCGACTACCGCCGGATGCTCGGCGAGGTGAAGCCCGACATCGTGCTCATCACTCCGCGGCACGCCGACCAACATCTCGCGATGACTCTGGCTGCGGTCGAGGCCGGGGCGAAGGGCCTCTATCTCGAGAAACCGCTGTGCCGCACGCTAGGCGAGGCGGATGCGATGATGGCCGCCTGTTCGCCGCGGGGCGTCCCTGTCGCGGTGGCGCACCGTAACCGCTATCACCCCGCGTTGCCCGTCGTGCAGCGCCTCGTGACGGAGGGTGCGATCGGCCGGTTGTTGGAAATTCGCGGCCGCGGCAAGGAGGACAACCGCGGTCCGGGCACCGATCTTTGGGTGCTGGGCTCGCATGTGCTCAACGTCGCGCTCTGTTTCACGGGTCGG
>CADEDA010000069.1 GCA_902825965.1 uncultured Gemmatimonadota bacterium
CTGTCCGGACTCGACGTATGGCCGGGCCGTGCTGGAGTTGTCGAAGAAGAGGTCGACGCGGCCAGCGATCAGGTCCGGATAGACCGCCTGCGCCCCCTTGTACTGCACCCAGTGGAATCGGGCACCGGTCTCCGATTCGACGATGGCGCCCGCCACGTGCTGGCCGCTACCTATTCCACCCGACGCGAGCACGAGCTTGGACGGGTTGGCGCGAGCCTCGCGAATCATGTCCACGAAGGTGGCGTGAGGAAAATTCGGCCGTGCGATCACCGTGTACGAGTAGCTCACCGCGAGGCCGAGCGGCACGAAGTCCTGCTTCGCGTCGTAGCCCGGATCCTTGTAGAGGGCGAGGTTCAGCACGACGTTGGGCAGCGCGCCGACCATCAGCGTGTAGCCGTCGGCGGGCGCCTTGGCGGCCGCGCGCGTGCCGATCAAAGTGCCGGCGCCTGCGCGGTTCTCGACCACGAACTGCTGCCCGGTCTGCTCGGAGAGCTGGTTCGCCATTACGCGCGCGACCAGATCGAAGCCGCCGCCGGGAGCGCTCGCGGCAATGATCTTCACCGGCCGCACCGGATACTCCTGTGCCGCCGCCGGCGTCAGCGCAGTCGCCAGCAGTGCGAGCGTTGCGAACCACAGCGGGCGCACTGCGGCGCGGGTCGTGGCAGGGGTCATGCGATCCTCGTTCGTGGGTGAGCGGCCTCGACGGTCCGGCGCATTGTAGGCCGGGTTTCCCGCTGCCCATCCCGGGGCTTGCGAACCGATCTACACTCGATGCGTGGCGGCCATGCATCCGCATCCGGTGCCGTCGCACGACAACAGGGGTTCCTCCCATGGCGACGTTCGTGATCGCCCACGGCGCGTGGTCGGCCGGCTGGGCGTGGCGCAAGATGCGACCGCGCCTCCGCGCGCTCGGCCACGAGATCTTCACCCCCACGTACACCGGCATCGGCGAGCGCGTCCACCTCGCGAGCCGCGACGTGCGGCTCGATACGCACATCGAGGATGTCATCCGCGTGCTCGAATTCGAGGACCTGTCGGACATCGTCCTGCTGGGCCACAGCTACGGCGGCATGGTCGCGACCGGCGTGGCGGATCGTGCGTCGGGCCGCATCGCGAAGCTCGTGTACCTGGACGCCTTCGTGCCGCGCGATGGCCAGTCACTCTTCGACCTGCAGGTGCCCGACGGTCGCGAGCGCATGGTCGCCGCGGTGCGTACCGACGGCGAGGGCTGGCGTGTGCCGCCCAACCCGCTGCCGCCCGACACCCCGCCCGAGGACGTGGCCTGGGCGAATCCGCGACGCGTGCCGCAACCGATCGGCACGTTCGAGCAGCCGATCCACCTCACGGGCGCGGTCGATGCGCTGCCGCGGACCTACATCTATTGCACGAAGGCCGGGCCGGGCGACGTGTTCGGGCAGTTCGCGCGACGTGCGCGGGAAGAGCCGGGGTGGGGGGGCCTGGGACTGGCGGCGGGCCACAATTCGCACATCACGATGCCGGACGACCTTGCACAAGTGGTCGACCCGAACGGCGGAAGGGGGGGGGGATTACGAGTGGAGTCGGCCAGGACCGGAGAGGCTGAAACCCAAAGGCGCCAAGCCGACAACGAACTACCAGCGGCGCGGGCATGCCCCGCGATCCGCCTCCGAG
>CADEDA010000070.1 GCA_902825965.1 uncultured Gemmatimonadota bacterium
CACACGATCGCGCATGAGCACGCGCCCGTCCACGACCACCGTGGACACATCATTGCCGTTGGCGAAATACGCGACGCGGTAGAGCGGCATGTTCATCGGCACCATGTGCGGCCGCCACCAATCGACGAGGATCACGTCCGCCTTCTTGCCGGCCTCCAGCGAACCGATCTCCTTCTCCATGCCGAGGGCCTTCGCGGCGTCGATGGTGACCATCTCTAGCACCTTGCCTGCGGGCAGCACCTTGGTGTCGCGCCAGTGGAAGCGGTGATAGCGCATCGCTTGGAACATGTGGCGGAACATGTCATAGCTGCGGTCCGGTGCTACGCCGTCGGAGCCGAGCATCACTGTGACACCCGCGTCGAGGAGCTCGACGAGCTGGAAGCGTCGCCGCGTGGCCGCGTTCGCACTCGGATTGTGCACGATCCGCGTATCGGTCTCCTTCAGGATGCGGATCTCCTCGTCGGTGAACTCGGTCGCGTGGGAGAGCAGCGCGTCGGGGCCGAGCAAACCGAGCGAGTGCGCGAACTTCACCGTGCCCGTGGTGTGTCCGTCCTGCGTGAAGAGCAGCTTGTGCTTGCGCGAGAGGGCGCGCGTGGCCTGGGCCTGCGTCTTGATCTCCTCGAGCGCGGCACCGGTCATCGGCCGTTCTTTGGGATCGTGTGTGGGGAACATCATCGCGAGGTGGATGCGCCCGGCCGCGGCGCCGTTCCAGCGATTGATGAGTGTCTCCGAAACCTCGAGCTGCTTCTCGAACGGCACCGACACGTCGCGCGCGCTGTCGCTGCTCCAGTCTGTGAACGTCTTCGGGAAGGGCGGCCGCCGCGGCCCGACGGCGAGGATGAACCGCAGGCCGACATCTTCTGTGGCCTTCAGATACGCGTCGCCGTATTTCGGGTCGTCGGTGCGGATGATCATGTCGCCGCCGCCGAAGAACGACAGCGCCGTCGTCACGCCGAAGCGCACGCGCTCCACGCCTGTCAGCAGGGCTTCGGCGCGCCAGAAGTCGACGGTCGAGCCGCGGGCGTACACCTGCTCGGTCGCGCCGTACCACTGCTCCGTATCCATGCCGAGCGTCTTCACGAGGCCGTGGCCGGCGTGTCCATGGCCGTCGATGAGACCCGGCATGACGATCTTGCGCGTGGCGTCGATGGTCTCAGTCGCGGCGTACTTGGCCGTCAGTTCCGCGGTGGTGCCGACCGCGACGATGCGGTCCGCGCGGATCGCGACGGCGCCAGAATCGATCACGCGGCGCCCCGCGTCCATGGTGATCACGGTGCCGTTCGTGATGAGGAGGTCGACGGCCTCGCGGTCCCCTGTGGCCGGGGTGGATGAGCAGGCGAGGGCGAGCAAGAGCAGGGCGGGCGTGAAGACGCGCAGACGCATGGGCCGGTCGGGTGGGGGCGGGAGGCGAGGGCGAGCGTGGGAGAAAGTAGCGCAAATGAGTATGCTTCACCGCATGCCGATCTCACCGGACGAGACCTGAATGCGCCGTAGCCGCGCCGCCGTGGCGTCCCTTCTCGCGCTGAGCCTATGCTCGGTGGATGTGGCAGCTCAGTCGACGCCGGCCCAGCTCAGCGCGGCGCAGCGCGACGCGCTCGACGCGGGTCGGCCGGTGGTGCTCAGTGAGGATGTGGACGGCGTCGCGT
>CADEDA010000071.1 GCA_902825965.1 uncultured Gemmatimonadota bacterium
GACCGACCCGCGTCCGTAGTCCTCGTGTGTCCGTGCGTGTCCGAGCCGTCGCGTTAGCGCGCCGGCGGCGGACGCCGCCCGCCGCCCTGCGGCATCTCGTCGAGGTTCTTGTCGAAGATGGTCTGCTGCTCGGGCGTGAGCACGCCGCGGATGTCCGCGTTCACCTTCGTGCGCATCGCCATCATCTTCTCGCGCGCAGTCGGATCCTGCATGCCGCCGCCCGCCATCATCGCCTGCTGATCGGCACGCATCTTGGTCTGGATGGTATCGATCTTCGCCTTCTGTGCTTCCGTGAGCGTGATGCCCTTGAAGAGCATCTCGTTCTGCCGCGCCTGCATGGCCGCACGGTCCATCCCCTGACCGCCGCCACCACCGCCGCCGCCCTGCGCCGCCGCTGTTGAGGCCACCAGCATCACGGCTGCTGCCGCCAGGATCCGCATCGCCTGCATCGTTCCTCCGAAGTGTGAACGGACTGCCCGGAGAGCGCTCGCTCCCCGTGGCGTAATACAAACGCCGACCCCCGTGGGTTCGTTAGGTCCAGCGACCGGGTGGGGGGATGCGTAAAGGAACTACCGACGAGCGGGCGATCGTGCCGCCCCCTCACCCCCACCTCGGAGTGTGACATGCACGTGTGCTGGCGCGCCGCCGGTGCGGCCCTCCTGGGGCTCGCGCTCGGGTGGCCGACGGCGGCGGACGCCCAACGTGGCGGCCGCCGCGAGGGCGAGGACGACCGACGGGATACGCGCGGGAGCATCTCCGCGGGTGACCTGCGGCTCCGCCTGCGCGCGTTCGCCCACGACTCCATGAACGGTCGCGCCACCGGCACCGACGGGCACGAACGCGCAACACGCTACATCGCCGACGAACTCCGCCGCGTGGGCCTCAAGCCGGCAGGCGACTCGGGGACCTACTTCCAGAACCTGCCGATGGTCCGGCGGCAGTTCGGGCCGGACGCGTCGGTCACCGCAAGCGGACGTCGATTCAGCATCGGGACGGATTTCGGTGTGCTCGTCGCGCGCGGTGGCACCCCTCGACTCGCGTCCACCGCCACCGCGATCTTCGGCGGTGAGGTCGGCGACACCACCGGACAGATCAGCGCAGTCCAAGCGGCAGGCCGCGTCGTGGTGCTGCGCCCGAGCACGCGCCGACTGCAGCTCAATCCCCGCGCGTTCGTGGTCGAGGTAGGATCACGCTTCGCGGACGCGGCGGCGGTGGTGATTCCGGTGTGGCACGAGATCCCGGCGTCGTTCCGCGAGCAGATTCGGCAGCCCGTGCTCCAGCTCCGTGCGGAACGAAGCGCGGCAACGATGAGCGGCGAGCGCACACTCCTTTCCGCGCCGACGCTCCCGGCGACCCTGCGGGTCACCGACGCGTTCGTCGAGGCACTGCTCGGCCGTGGTGTCGCTGTACTTGGCGCCGAGGGTGAGTCGGTGAGCTTCGACTTACAGTTCAGCGAGACGCCCGCGTTGGCCCGCAACGTCGTGGCCGTGTTGCCTGGACGCGATCCCGTGCTGCGCGGGCAGTACGTCGCTGTACTCTCCCACACGGATCACGAGCCC
>CADEDA010000072.1 GCA_902825965.1 uncultured Gemmatimonadota bacterium
ACAACATCTACAGCCTGGCGCAGTTCGGCCGCGAGCATACCGAGAAGCTGATCAGCGCAACGCTGACCGAGGCCGCCGCCTACCGGCTCGCCCAGCAAGAGCAGATGGAGCAGGACGGCAATAAGGACGAAGCCGTGCAGGGGCGCATGACCGCGCTCGACGGCATGCGGGACAAGTGGACCCGCATCATGCAGCGCCTGATGATCGGCGAGCAGTACGCCATCACGCTGGACGAGGACACCACCCTCTACGGCGTGGTCACCAACATCCAGCGGAAGAAGGGCATCAAGAACCCGACGGCCCCGGGCGGCTGGTCGGTGCAGTTCGCGGTCGCGGACGGCGCGCGCACCATCACGTTCCCGCTGTCGAAGGTGGACTTCGAGGGCACCCCGGCCGCGCTCCTGCGTCGGGCGAACCGCGACACGAGCGGCAAGGAACTGATGTTGCTCTTCGAGGAAGGTCAGAACACGTCCCGCGAGAAGCGCATCATCGTGACCGGCAACCTGCTGGCGGGCTTCAGCAAGGTCGGCCGCGGCATGATCACGAACTACACCACCGCCGACGGCCGCGTGCAGCAAGGCATCCTCATGCCGCGCTCGTTCGACCTGGAGTCGTTCGCCGACACCCAGCCGGTGGAGTTGGACCCCGAGAACGTCGGCCGCTTCCTGAACGCGGCGCCGCGCGGCATCGTCAAGACCGCCGACGGCATCCTGTTCGTGCGCAACCGGAACGGCTTCCAGTTGGCCACCTCGCGCGCGAAGAGCGAAGGCGGGCGCTACTACCTCGACGCCGACATCCGCGCCATCGTCGGCGACTTCACGAGCAGCGGCCAGGTCATGACGGTCGACGTGAGCCGGCAGCAACTGGAGGACGTGCTCAACCTGGTGCGCCGGAAGTTCGGCCAGCGCCTGGTGACCGACGCCTTCAAGAAGGAGGCCGAGGACGTCGGCGGTCGCGCGTTCGGCAAGGGGCAGAAGCCCGGGAAGTTCGCGCGGCTGGTCGCCGAGGACACGACGCTGGGCCCGGCCTTCGATGGCCCCGAGGTGGCGCTGTTCCCGGTCGGCCGCGAGGACGGCACCGACAAGCACACGTACACCATCATCGACTCGGCCGGCGACGGTGCGGCGGTCGGCTCCCTGGAACTCGGCATCACCGACGGGAAGATCACGCGCGCCTACGCTATATTCCTGGACGAGGACCTCGACGCCGCTGAGTCGGCGCGCATCGGTCGCCGCGTGCTGAACGCGCTGCGCGACACCATCGACGCGCCCATCGAGATCCGTGACATCGTGAACCCTGACCTGCTGCGCCTCCTGCGCCGGGCAGGCCTGTACGGAGAGACCGATGGCGAATCGACCGGATCGCGAAACGGATACCTCGACCCCCGTGGTCAGCGAGAGCCTAAAACGCGTTATGGCGCTGAGCCGCGAGCGCGCGGCGAAACGGGCGAAGGAAGGGCGGAAGCCGGAGCCGGTGCCGCCGGAACTCGCGGCAGCACGCCCGAAGCGGGCCGCGGATACCTCGCG
>CADEDA010000073.1 GCA_902825965.1 uncultured Gemmatimonadota bacterium
GGAGGTGGAAAAGGGGATCGCGGATGTGCCTGGGGCGGCACAGGGCCCGGGATGAATCCAGCGCCTGGCAGGGGCGCGTACGATCCGGCCTATGGGCCCTGAAGACAACGGCGGTCACGAGATCAAGCCCCAGGAGTCGGGTGGCCCGGCTGAGACTGGCGATGCGTCGCGTCCCGGCGAATCGCCGCGGCGGGGCGAGGCGCCGCAGCGGGGCGACCCTCGGCGGGGCGGCGCGGGGCCAAGCGAGCGCGGGCGTGATTCTCGCGGGCCCGCGGGCGGGCGGGGGCGGGGCGGGGCCGGGGCGCAGATGGATGGCCGGGGCATCGGCTCGCGCGTGCACTGGATCGGGCGGCGCCGCGAGGAAGAACTTCCCGGCCTGATGAGCGCTTCCACGCTCCTCGCCGTGCCCGCGCTCGACGACAACGTGCGCGGCCAGCACATCCCGCGCGCGATGGCGTCCGGTGTGTGTGTCATCGCTTCCGAGAAACCCGCGCTCGCGAGCCTGCTCGAACACGAAGAGACGGGACTGATCGCGCGCGCCGGCGACCTCGCCGCGTGGGTCGAGGCGCTGCGCCGTGCATCGACCTCACCGGACGCGCGCAAACGCTGGAGCCAGCGTGCACGGGAGCGGGCGGAGAAAGAACTCGCGTGGACGCAGGTCGCGCGGCGGATCGAGGGGCTGTGCCTGGCTGCGTGTGGCGAGCAGATCGTCGTCATCGGCGGCGCCGGCACGCCGGTCTCATTGCGGTGAGCCGCTGTAGGGGACGCGCACCTTCGCGACCTGCGCGTGGTCCGTCCCGAACTCAACGACTCCCGCGAACGTCCCGAACGGCACGTCCGTGGGCGCGGTGAGCACGATCTCCCACACGCGCGCGGCGCCGTTCTCGCGCGGATCGATCGCTCGCTTCTCGAGGCTCAGTTTGTCCGCGTGGTCACCGCGCACGGTGATGTGGCCCACGCGGAACGTCTGCTCCGGCGCGAGCGCTTCGAGCTCGATCTTGCACGTGCGCAGCGTGCCGACCGGATAACTGCCGAACGCGAGCACGCCGGGGGACGCGACGACGTCCTCGACGACCGTGCCGCGGACTTCGAGGTCGAACGGCGGTCCCGTGCCGGTTCCGTCCGCGCCCGTGGACGCGAGTCGCACCTTGCCGCGCACCGGGCCCAGCGGAAGGTCTGGCGGCGCGTTGACGACGACGATCCAGAGGGGTTCCTCGCCGATCTGCGTCGCGTCGGCGGTCGCGGTGAAAGGGCCTTCGATGGAGAGGACGCCGGTGATCTTCGCGGGCGAACGCGCACTCTCGGTCGAGACGTCCGAGCGCAAGCTCTTGCCCGCGTGCTGCGGGATGCGGCCGAAGTCGGCGACGAGCGGCACGGCGCGGAAGATGCGCTCGACGACGAGGTGGAGCTCGAAGGTCAGGTACGGCGCGCGCGGCGAGTCGCTGCGCATCCGCACCTGGGTGAGCTTGTCGAGGTTCATGTGCTCCACGAAGCTCGTGTCGATCGCGCAGACGAGTTCGAACTCC